>CAWHHZ010000020.1:0-70637 GCA_963829355.1 uncultured Acidobacteriota bacterium | reverse complement strand
CGACGATCACAGTCCTCGAGGTGTAGGCCGCATTCTCACAAAAGCTCGTTAACCGATCACGTCGAAAAGACGTATCGGGTTTCGAAACCATAAATCATAGAGGTGCTTCTTGTTCACTACTGCTTTCATTCTTGCGGTGATTGCGGCGGCTTCCACGCCCGTTGTCAGCGTCGCAGTCTCCCCCGCTCCCGTATACGTCGAAACGGACGGCCAGAGCCAGTCAATTAATCTCGACCTTCTGGTTAACAACGACGCGCAAGAGGTCCTCGAGCTCGATGCAGTCGAGATGTCCGTGCTCGACAGCTCCGGAAAGCTCGTGCTGCGCCGGTTCATCGACGACAACGGTGTCCGGCCGAGCATCCGAACGGCGGACGTGGCGTCCGTCGCGCCTGGCTCGGGTGTCCTGATCTTCAACCCCTTCGAACGTTTCGATGCCGGTATCGACCTCAACACCCTGAAATTCACCGTCCGGCTCAGCTCGGAAGACGGCGAACGGAGCTACGAAGCATCGACCGAGGTGCACCCGGTGATCTACCGCAACCGGACCAGGCTGACTCTTCCGCTGCAGGGACCGCAGATCGTGTACGACGGCCACGATTTCTACTCGCACCACCGGCGCTGGGATTATCAGCTTGCACCGATTCGCGCTCTCGGCTTCCACACGAATTTCATGCGCTACGGCTACGACTTCGTCGCGGTCGACCGCGAGGGAAAAATGTCGAACGGTCCGGTGGAGAAGAATGAAAGCTGGTTCGGTTTCGGCTCTCCGGTCCGCGCCGCTGGCGATGGTGTCATCGTGGCAGTGCACAGCCAGACACCGGACGACCGCCATTTCAGTCCTGCGGATATCGCCGAGAAGGGTTCCATGTCGGTCTTCGGCAACTACGTCGTCATCGACCACGGAAACGGTGAATTCAGTCTCTATGGTCATCTTCAGCAGGGAAATTCCCGTGTCCATCCCGGACAAAAGGTCAGCCAGGGCGAGGTGATTGCTGCGGTCGGAGCATCGGGAAGCGCGCTCTTTCCCCACCTCCACTTCGAGCTGCAGAACGGACCCGGCACCGACGCGGAAGGCCTCCCTTCCACATTCGTCAACTTCGATCGCCTCCTCGGCAGCAATCGTCAGCACGTCCGCTCAGGCCTCGTCAGCTCGGGTGAGCTGCTTGACACGGCCCTGCATCGTTAACCCGCAGGACCGGCTCCTGGTAGCGAGCTCCAATCGGCTGGGAGCGAAGGTCACGTAGACAGCGGTGATCGCATCCGGAGGGACGAATCATCGAGAAACGTGACGAAACCACAGCTGATCACTGCCGCAGAATCTTCTCCATCGATTTTCCCTTCGCGAGCTCGTCGATCAACTTGTCCAGCCAGCGAATCTTCTGCATCAGCGGATCTTCGACTTCCTCGACGCGCACGCCGCAGACGACGCCCCTGATCAGCACCGAGTTCGGGTGAAGTGCGGGCGCCTGCTCGAAAAAGGTGCGGAAATCGTTGCCCTGTTCGAGCTGCTTCTGAAGCCCCTCCTGATCATAGCCCGTCAACCAGCAGATGATCTGATCCACCTCTTCCTTCGTACGATTCTTCCGCTCCGCCTTTTGAACGTAGTGCGGGTACACCCCGGCGAACCTGGTCCCGAAAATCCGATGCTCCATATGCCCACCTCCAATACAAGTTTGGATGCCTTCGATCGCACGGGAGAACTTCTGGTCCTTTCATGCAGGGAGCTGGCCGTCTCCAGCACGATCGGCAAACATCGCAGGCTAGGCGCCCAGCTCGCGCTCCTCGATTCGCGGTTACGCGTCGCTGCAGAGCAGGTAGCAGAGCACTCCACGATGTCGCCTCCCAGGCAGCGCCTACCACCACAATTCCGAGCGCCCACGGAATGACAGACGGGAGCGGAACCTGTCATTCCGAGCGAGCGAAGCGAGGAGGAATCCTCCGAGACCGGACCGACGCGGCACGACAATCCCCCCCGTCATCCGTCACCTCGATCCTCCTTCAGCATTCAGCATTCAGCATTCAGCATTCAGCATTCGTTCATCCTTCATCGTTCATCGTTCATCGTTCAGTTAAACTTCCCCCGTGCTCTTCCCCGACTTCATCACCAGATGGTCCGGCTCCCAGGGCGCCGAGCGCGCCAACAAGGACGCCTTCCTCGTCGACCTCTGCCACGCCCTCGGCGTCGAGCCCCCACACCCCGCACGTGACCCCGACGAAGACACCTACGTCTTCGAGTACCCCGTCCGCCTCGCGAAAGAGTCCGGGGGCCACACCGTCGGCTTCGTCGATCTCTACAAGAAGCATCACTTCCTCCTCGAAGCGAAGCAGGGATCCGAACAGGGCTCGTCCCGCCTCGGCACCGCGCGCCGCAACACCCCCGCATGGAACATCGCCATGCGGGTGGCGTACGGGCAGGCGCTCGGGTACGCCCGAACCCTCGACGAGCCGCCACCGTTCCTGATCGTCACCGACATCGGCTACTGCTTCGACCTCTACGCATCGTTCGACGGCAGCGGCGACTACCGCCCCTTCCCGCGCGCGACCGACTCGCGTTTCTATCTCCAGAGCCTCGAGACACACGCGAACCTGTTCCGGACGATCTTCACCGATCCGCACGCGCTCGACCCATCGAAGGAAGCGGCGCGCGTCACGCGGAACATCGCGAGTCACGTCGCCCGTCTCGCACGCACACTCGAGGAGACCGGGCACGACTCGGAGCTCGTCGCAAAGTTCCTGATGCGCTGTCTCTTCACCATGTTCGCCGAGGACGTCGAGCTGCTTCCGGACGACTCATTCAGGAAGGGACTCGAGCGGTGGTACGACGATCCGCGGCAGTTCGTGCCGGAGCTCGAGCATCTGTGGAAGACGATGGATGCCGGCGGCACGCTCTACGGCGTCGGCCACGTGTGGAAGTTCAACGGTGGCCTCTTCGCCGACTGCACCGCGCTCCCGCTCCGGGACAAAGAGATCGCGGTTCTGCTGGAGGCTGCCGAGGCCGACTGGTCCGAGGTGGAGCCGGCGATCTTCGGGACGCTGCTCGAGCGCGCGCTCGATCCGAAGGAACGCCATCGCCTCGGTGCGCACTACACACCCCGCGCGTACGTCGAGCGCCTCGTCGGACCGACGATCGAGGAGCCGCTCCGCGAGGAGTGGGATCTCGTCCAGGCAGAGGTGCGGAACATCATCGAGAAGGGGAAGGCGGACGACGACCGGAAGGCGATGGTCGAGGCGCGGAAGCCGGTGTACGCCTTCTTCGACAAGCTGTGCAACCTGCGCGTGCTCGACCCGGCGTGCGGCTCCGGCAACTTCCTTTTCGTCGCGCTCGACCTCTTCAAGCGACTCGAGAACGAGATCCTCGATCTCCTCCACGACCTCGGCGATGAAGCGCTCTTCCTCCAGCACGGACGGATGGTGACGCCCGAGCAGTTTCTCGGGATCGAGATCAAGCCGTGGGCGAAAGAGATCGCCGAGCTCGTGCTCTGGATCGGCTGGCTCCAGTGGCAGATCCGGACCCGCGGCTGGAAGACCAACCCCCAGGAGCCGATCCTCCGCGACTACCACAACATCGAGTGCCGCGACGCCGTCCTCGCCTACGACACCATCGAGCCCCTCCTCGACGACAACAGCAACCCCGTCACCCGCTGGGACGGCGAGACCATGAAGCTCAGTCCCGTCACCGGCGAAGAGATCCCTGATGAGAGCGCGAGGACGCCGGTGTACAGATACGTGAACCCCCGAAAGGCTGAGTGGCCGGAGGCGGAGTTCATCGTGGGGAATCCGCCGTTTGTTGGCAATTGGCGAATGCGAACCGCACTGGGACAGGGTTACGTTCAAGCGCTAAGGGAAACCTATTCCGAGCTGCCTGAGAATATCGACTACGTGATGTACTGGTGGCATCGCGCGGCCGAACTGGTGCGATTGGAGGGGGCGGCACGTTTCGGTCTCATCACCACCAACAGCTTCTCTCAGAAGTTTGCTCGCCGCGTCGCGGAGATGCACCTTGCTGCCAAACCTCCGCTCTCGCTTCTCTTCGCTATCCCGGACCATCCCTGGGTTGACTCGGTTGACGGCGCGGACGTGAGGATCGCGATGACCGTGGGGGTGCGGGGAGAGCGAGAAGGTTCTCTTCAAGAAGTCTCTCAAGAGCAGGACCATGATGAGAACCACCTGGAGGTCGTACTTTCGAAGCGGCAGGGTCTCATCTATCCAGACTTGACGATAGGTGCGGACGTCGCCTCCACAGTTTCGCTCAAGGCAAATGAAAACCTCTGCTCTCCAGGCGTTAAGCTGCATGGAAAGGGCTTCATCGTAACCCAGGATGAAGCCAAGCGCCTGGGTCTAGGTCGGATTGAGGGACTGGAAAATCATATTCGCCACTACCGACACGGGAAGGACCTTGTGCAGACTTCTCGCGACGTAATGGTCATCGACCTAGAAGGGTTGTCATCCGGCGAGGTACAAGCTTCTTTCCCTGAGGTGTATCAAAGGATTCTCGAGCGAGTGAAGCCGGAACGCGACCTCAATGCCGAGAAGTACCGGCGTGACAATTGGTGGTTGTTTGGACGTCGAAATACTGAGCTGCGCGCGGCACTTCGAGGACTGTCTCGATACATTTCAACCCCAGAGACTTCGAAGCATCGGTGCTTTTTCTTTCTCGATCACAGCATTCTGCCCGACAACATGTTGGTTAACGTGGGCCTCGACGACGCCTTTTTCCTAGGTGTGATGTCAAGCCGGATTCATCTCGTGTGGGCTCTCGCAGCAGGAGGCCGGTTGGGAGTCGGCAATGATCCGCGATACACGAAAACCCGCTGCTTCGATCCATTCCCATTTCCACTCCCCGACGCCCCGGTCGAGGCGATCCGGCGGCTTGCTGAAGCTCTAGACAGTCACCGAAGAGAACGGACTGATCTGTTTGAGGACCTCACCATCACCGGTATGTACAACGTCCTCGAAAAGCTCCGCTCCGGCGAGGAGCTGACCGAGAAGGACAAAGAGATTCACGAGAAGGGGCTCGTGTCGGTGCTCAGGCAGATCCACGACGAGCTCGACGCGGCGGTCTTCGACGCGTACGGCTGGCCGCACGACCTGACCGACGAGCAGATCCTCGAGCGCCTCGTCGCCCTCAACGCCGAGCGCGCCGAGGAAGAGAGCCGCGGCCTCATCCGCTGGCTCCGCCCCGAGTTCCAGAACCCCGAAGGCACCCGAGCCGCCACCCAGGAAGCTCTTGCAGGAGTCGAGAGCCAGGAGCCAGGAGCCGGGAAAGACACGCCAGCAGTCAAAGCCGCAAAGAAGCCCTGGCCCAAGGACTTCCCCAGCCGCCTCACCGCCGTCCGCGACGAATTCACCGACCACACCCCCCTAGACCTCCCGACCCTGACCAAACGCTTCCGCCGAGCCCGCCCCGACCAACTAACCGAAACCCTCGACTCCCTAGAATCCCTCGGCCTCCTCATCAGCTTCGGAGAGCCGAAACAGTGGAAGGCAGCGCGATGACCTTCGGGAACGCCAGCCTTGGGAAATTGGAGAATCCAAAAAAGTTTTCGACGTGATGATAAGGATTTGGCCGCTCGCGCAACTCTTCTTATATGGAAGAGTTATTTCCGGAAGTGATTCACTACCTGGACTACTGCGCAACCGCGAGGACGCCAGCACGGGTTGAAGAGCTGGCAGATCGGCTGCCTGGGAGCGTGTGGACCGTTCGGCGAAAAGCTCGATCAGCGGGAATGTCGCTTAAGAAAGCAATGCAGCTCGAGCAAGTTCGCCGGTCCATTCGCCTCCTTCGAGGCACCACTATGCCGATCGGAGAAATCGCAACCCTCTGCGGCTATGGCACCGAACGTCAGCTCTATCGCTCCTTCGCAATTGTGACCGGGCAGCCTCCCTCGTTCTTCAGATCAACAAACCGTGGGTCCCCTCTTCTGCTGCCGTGCGAGAGTTGCCCGAAAATGTCAGTAGAGTTCCTAACGCCCCGGCCTCTAGAATTCACGCATCTTTGCAGCTATACGAGAAAAGGAGCCGTATCATGAAAAAAAAGCTACTGCTGCTGTGCCTGACCGTCCTCGTTGCAACCGGTCTACAGGCTGAAACAAAACGCCCCTCACCAGACGTGATTTCAAAAGGAATCATCGCCTACGACTTTCTAATATTAAGCGACAAAGTCACCGAGGTGCGGCTGCTGAATGGCGAGGGCGAGCCCGTGGGACAAATGAAGATCATCAAAAAAGCGCCGAGGGTCTCGCTCATTCACTACGAGGACCTGGCGACTTCCAACCCGAAAGCTTCTTCTGAAGTGGGATGCGTCGGCGCCTTCAATCGAAATTCAGTCCCTGAACGCGAAGGCGCGCATGGATTTCGACCAGAGTACGATGGAGTGGAGAAAATCAGGAGCAGAATACCTTTTCGACCAGTATGACTCGATCGTACAATTGTTGGGCGCGATCCTGGGCGACTTGGAGAGTAGTGGAGTAGTTGAAGACTCTCGCGGGCCGGTTGAATCTCAATCGGATCGGCGAATCGGCGATGGATCAGTGGTAATAAGCCCGATCATAACGGTGCAGCTTGTTCAGGACTGGCCGGATGGTGGCGACTGGAATCCTGGGGCATCCTGCACCGGAGGCTGGTACCGTAGTGACGCCATCATCGCATCCACCAGAAGCAAGGTTTGCTATGATGCGAAAAACAATGTCAACCTCAAATGCTGGAACCGGTACTGCACCGGATGTTGCGAGCACGGGATGTGTGATGCTTTGTGCGGCGCTGGCGATTATTTCTGCATGGGAGGGATCTCCGGCGAAGCGTGTGGAGCGTAGGATAAAGGTGATATATGCCCGGTATCGGGTTTGGTGAGCTGCTGATCATTCTGAGTATTTTCACGGTCGTCGGAACAGGACTGTACCTTTTGATTAGGCGTATCACGAGCAGGCCGAGAGAATGACCCGTGCAGCCCCTTCCGAAGCTACGTGCAAACGCAGGTCAGGTCTTCGATTTTGCGACAGAGTCTAACGAGTAGAATTCTGGCCTTTTCCTGACCCGACTTCTGCGGATGTCAGCAGTTGACCGAAAAGCCGACCTCAGTGCCAGGTCTTTTGTTTTTGGTTGATCTACGAGACGTACATGCCGCGGGGTGAGGACTCGAACCCGACTTGGCGGCGTCCGTAGTCCGGCGCCCCTGCCGGGGTGCTGCGTGGTCGGGTGGGGGCCTTGAGCCGGTGGTTGCGCCTCCGGCGCCACCACCGGCTGATATGGAGTGACCCTGTCAAGTAGGGTAGATCTGTAGTTGCTTTTGCCTTTGTATTTTCCTAGGTGCGTCTTTGTCTTTTGCCTTTCGTTTTTGCAGCCGTGACGACGACCGAGGGCGATGCAGCGAGGGGAAAACTTAACCTCAAAGCTCAAATTATAAGTTTTCGGATGCCTTCAACCGCTCGACCGAACTTCTCGTCCTTTCGCTGGAGTGCCCTGGCCGTCTCCAGCATCTGGGAAACGGCGGGCTGGGAGATGCCCAGATACTCGGAGATCAAGGAAACTTAACGTCGGAGCTAGAAAGGTAAGTTTTCGAGGCGGTGGTCTTCGGATCCGCACATCTCACCCCGACCGGAAGCTCCAGCCTTCGCGGGGGACGACCTCAATCAAATCGATGGTCTCGATTCCTTCGGCGTCGCAGACATCTGGGATCTTTGGTTTCTCGATTTTCGTCGAGCGGGTCTCGTAGGTCACGACGTCGCGTCTATCGATTTTCGCCAGGGCGATGACCCATGGATCGGCGGCGTTCCGGCCTTTGCCGGCGCCCAGCAAGCGCGGGGTAACGATTGACGAGCTTCGCCATCTCCCGCTGTTAAGTTGGGGCCGGACCTCCAAACTAAACTTTACTTCACAAAGCGCTTACCGCTCCGGGACGATTTTAAGTTGGGGCCAGAACGCTCCCGGACGATGGCTCGGCTTCCCGGTTACAATCGGGGCCCTGAATGCTGAACCCGGACGAACTGAGCCCGCGGTATCCTCGTCTTGCCCGGACCCTTCCCGCAATATCGTTTTTCGGAGGATTCGTTTTCGACGCCTTCACACTGGGCCGCCGGATCGTCCCGATCGATTTCGTGGTCCTCACGGTTTACTACCTCATCGCCGCGACCATTCTCCTCGTCGTCGGTCGAGAGATCGAGCACCGGTGGAAGGGCTATCAGAACGTCGCGCTCCAGTTTTTCTTCGGAGGGATCTTCAGTGCTCTCGTAATTTTCTATTTTCTCAGCTCCAGTGAGATCGGTGGGTTCATTCTCGTGCTGGGGCTGACCGTCCTTCTGATCGGGAACGAGTTTGTCGAACACCGCTACTCACGGCTCACGCTCTCCTGGACGCTGTTTACGACCTGCGGAATCATGTTCTTCAACTTCGCACTGCCCCATGCTTTCCGCAGCATGCAGCCGACGTGGTTCTATGTGAGCATCGGTGCCGCGCTCGGGGCGACGCTGGGCCTGTGGCTTCTGTCTAAGAAGAAGGCATCGGTCCTTCCATCCTTCGCGGTCGGTGCGGTACTCCTGATTCTCAATGTCGCCAACATTCTTCCTCCGGTCCCGCTGGTTAAAAAGGAGCTTTTCATCGCCCATCATGTCGAGAAGCGAGACGGCCACTACACCGCGCAGATCGAGCCGTCCCGGCCGCGACGGTTCTGGCTTCGCTCTTCACCCGTGTTCCACCGGCGGGACTCGGAGCCGGTCTTCTGCTTCTCGTCGATCTTCATTCCCGGTGGACTCGAGACCACGGTCCGGCACCGATGGCAGAAACGGGATGAAGTCGCCGGCAAATGGATCACCTCGGACGTGATTCCTTTCACGATTCGAAGTGGCCGGGCCGATGGGTATCGCGGATATTCTTCGAAGGCCAATGCCGCCCCCGGCAGATGGCGAGTACGCGCCGAGTCGGAAGAGGGGAAGACGATCGGTATCATCGACTTCACGGTTGTCCAGTCTGACTCATCAGGTGTGAGGATACGCCGGATAAAGCTGTGACTGTGGCTACGAGAGAGCCTCTCGATCCGGAGTCGAGCACCGCAACAGATGGTTCGAGCTCATCAGCGCGTGATGTTTCCGCGCAACGTGCCGGAGATCAGCGTCGCAATGTTGGCGAGAACGATTGGAAGAGTAAAGTTAGGGCCGGAGCCAGAATCTTAACTTTACTTCGCAAAGTGATGTCGTGGTTCTGGACGACCGGCCTGAAATACCCGAGCGTTCGCGGATCCTCATTCGTCGGGATCAATCTCCGCGAACTCTGGGGGTCAGGTCTGCGATCGGCGGTCAATCTACGAGAGGTAGAACCCGAAGCCGATTCCGCACAGACGTTCGGTGCCCGGTCTATGGTAGGCGGTCGAGTCTACGGCACCGCCTGGCCAGACGTGGCTCATACGGTTGATGAGTGGACTCAGCCCGTGGGTCCACGAGGAGTGGATCATCGGGCGACCGAGGTACGATCAGTCCCGAAATGGGAAATCGTGATGGAGCCGAGTCGTTTCGAGCACGAGAAAAGGACCCTCGAGTTACTCGGTATAGCCACAGTGCAATATTACCCGTTGTATGAGATAATTCGCACTATGGATGTACCTCAAGGGATCGAACGGGAGAATCGGCTTCGGCTCGACGCACTACACAGGGCTTTCACCGGACCCTTCACGGCTGCCGAGGCTGCCGGCGCGCTGGATCTGCCACGGGACCGTACCCGGCGACTTCTTGCGTACCTGACGAAGCGCGGATGGCTCACCCGGGTCAAGCAGGGGCTATATGGCACCGTCCCATTGGGCACCAAGGATCCAGGTGCATGGCTCGCTGATCCGTGGGTGGCCGCTTCAGTCGAGTCGAGCCGTGCTACATCGGTGGATGGAGTGCGGCGAATCACTGGGGACTGACGGAGCAATTGTTCCGCGGAATCGTCGTCGTCACGGCGGCCAACATCCGATCGCGTACCGACCAGATTCAGCAGAGCCCGATACGACTGAAGTTCCGTCAGGAGACGATGCACTTCGGACTGAAACGCGTGTGGCGCGGTCAGAACCGGGTGAACGTATCGGATCCTGCCCGCACCGTCATCGACATTCTCGACGAGCCATGGATGGGGGGAGGAATTCGCCACGCGTCGGACATCCTGACGAACTACCTGGAAAGCGAACACCGCGACGACGACCTTCTGGTCAGCTATGGCGACCGGCTCGGCAACAAGACCGTCTTCAAGCGTATGGGGTACCTCGTCACCAGCCTCGCGTTTGATGCTCCCGATTTGGTCGCGTCCTGCAAGGAGAGGATCAGCCAGGGCCTGACCTACCTCGATCCGGATGTGAATCTCGAGGGAACGATCACCAAGGAGTGGAATCTGAGAGTGAATGTCGAGATCGGCGCGGGGACTTCAACATGATTACACGACTGGATCTGCAGGATCGAGCGGTCGAGTGGCAGCTCGCCGAAAAAGTGGTGGAGAAGGACTGGGTCATCGGATGGCTCCTGTGGGGAATCGGCAGAGATGAGGTTCTCGGCAGTTCGTGGGCATTCAAGGGCGGCACCTGCCTGAAGAAGTGTTTCATCGAGACCTACCGCTTCTCCGAGGATCTCGACTTCACCGTTCTACCTGATGGTCCAATCGACGCCGACGCCGTCGCACCCCTTCTGGAACGGGTTCTTCGCGAGATCGAAGAGGAGTCCGGAATCCAGCTTCTCGCCCGTCCTCCGCTGTTGAAGCCGCGAGGCCCCGGCAGCCTTCAGGGAAAGATCTACTACCGCGGCCTCGGCGGACAGCAAATGGAGTTCTCGATCAAGCTCGATCTGCTTGCTGAGGTCGTCGTGCGGGAGACAGTGCGGCGTGAGATCACTCACCCATATCCGGATGCCTGGCCCGATCCGGCGACGGTGCTCTGCTACAGTCTCGAAGGGGTATTCGCCGAGAAGATTCGGGCGATGGGCGAACGTGGGCGACCACGCGACCTCTTCGACATCGTGACCCTTCACCGACGCGAAGAGTTTGAGCTTCGCGGTCCAGAGATTGCGTCGATCCTGAAGGATAAGTGCGAAACGAAAGGTGTCGCCCTGCCTTCACCTGAGACAGTGATCACCGAGATTGCGCGGGAACTGCTCGAGACCGAATGGGAGAACATGCTCGCGCACCAGCTTCCCGCGTTGCCCCCGTTCACCGATTACTGGTCGGAGCTCGAGAACCTCTTCGACTGGCTGAATGGGACACCGCTACCGCGAGAGGCGCTCACCGAGATGAGAGTCCCCAGTGCGTCGTCAGCAGTTCCGTTCCATGTTCCGCCGACGATCCGATCATGGGGCTCTGGTTCTGTCATCGAGCGGATTCGTTTCGCCGGAGTGAACCGGCTGCTGATCAATCTGGGATACCAGGGAAGCCGTCGACCGATAGAACCGTATTCGTTGCGCGAGAGCAGGGACGGCAACGTTCTGCTGTTCGCGCGGCGGCACACCGACGGGCAGATCCGGGCGTATCGCCTCGACCGAATTGAAAACATCGAGGTCATGAACCAGTCATTCACACCGGTCTTTCGAGTAGAGTTTTCCTCTTCCGGACGCGTCTCAACACCACCGATCGTCGGAGGTTCCGGTTTCGGTTCCCGACCCGCAAGGTCGAGAAGATCGTCTCGAGCAAAGTATGTGGTGGAGTGTCAGCAGTGTGGTCGCGAGTTCGAGCGAGTGAAGCCGGACTCTTCGATTCGTCCTCACAAGGATTACAAGGTTACGACTGTCGCGGACGCCGAGGATACATCCGGCCGATTTAAGGAAAAAGAAGGGACCTCTGGGGTCAGGTCTTAGAAGGGAACGAGATGTGGAATTTTAAGCCGATTCCGCGCGAACTCTACTCTGAGTAGAACCACATCGTCGACCAAAGACTTGACTCCGGACCTGTTTTTTGGACGACAGACCTGCCCACCTACCCACGCGCTGATCACGAACGAGGTAGGATTGGATAATGCCACTGGGAAGGTGTGGTCTTTGTTCGCACGGTTGCCGACCTGCAAAACAGCCATCTGGTGCCGAAGTCGATTTACAAGCGGCTGAGGAAAGCCATCGATCTGGATGGCCAAAAGAACCCTAACCCGGTCGTCGTCAACCCTGTCGTCAGCGCCGCTACGTCTGCGCAAGTAGCCGACTACTTCCTGTGCAAGTCGTGTGAATGTCGGTTCAGTTCGAATGGCGCTAAGTAAAGTTAACGTCGGAGCTAGAAAAGTAACTTGACTCGCCGCGACGCAATTGGCGTAACGCGCAGGTCATTCGAGGGGAGCTTTGTCGGTGAGCTCGACGATCGACTCTTCATCGTGATTTGTCTGAAAGATCACGAGGTTCCGACCTTGCTCGTGGCGTGCGGACGGGACGAGCAAGCCGTCATGATTGAGCCACTGCACTGCGCCGCCAACCTGTTGACATCTGCTGAGATCGACACTGCTCAGCACGTCTGCAGATAAACCCAGTTCGGCCAGAGTGTCTTCAGTCAGCTCGAGGACCGACTGGAGGCTGACCTCTATGGTGCACAAAACCCTGCTCTTGGTGATCGGTATGGAGTGAAGATCCAGAAGATGGTTCATCTCCGCCAGACAGACGTCCCGCTCGAGGCTCGCATAAAGGGCTTCGACGTCTGGTGGGTTCCATCGCGCTCCGCTTCGATTCGGCCGTAGCGGATCGACGTGGGAAAAGCACCAGCGGAACACCGACGCCTCGAGAGGTGCCGGTTCAATGGCACCGACGACCTCCAGAATCTTGCGATCGGGAGAGAAGATCACGCTCAGACGTACGCTCCGTCGCGTAGCTGCGCGATGATGGTTCGTACTTCATCATCCTGCCCCTCGGAGATCTTTTCCGCCGGCGTCCGACCGCTGAGCAGACGGTGAGGCGTGAACAACCATAGTCTGGCATCGTCGCGGCTGTAGAACTCGAGCAGCTCATCGAGAATGAATTCGAGAGCCAGCAGTCTGTGCAGCCGATCTCTCTGCGGCTCGACCTTTCCGGAGCTCCATCTGGAAACCGTCTCAGGCGTCGTATCCAGAAGCTGCGCCACATCCCGGCCGGTGATGCCAGTCTTTTTCCTCATGCTATCGAGCCGTTCGGCCACGATCCCAGCCATTAGTCCTCCTGTTTTCTGAAGACGCTCAGCGTGTTGTCAATTTAGACTACGTATCCCGCAGATATAGACAATGTGCATGCCGTTTATGTTGATGTCAACGTTGACGTTATGCGCGACATTTCCCAGAACTTAACCTCAGAGCTCAAAATATGAGTTTCCGGGTGCTTCGAGGGTTCTAGTAGCGAGGCTGGGGGCCACGTCTTCGAGGCTGGGGGCCACGTCTTTGGTCGGCGGTCAATTCTACGAGAGGTAGAATCCGAAGCCGATTCCGTTCAAAGTTCTACGGTCAGTAGAACCGCTGTCGAGCGCAAAAACCTCCGCCGGATCTTCCGTGGTGGGGAGGACGATAGGAGAGCGACCTGTCGAAAAGCGATTAGTCGTTCTTCTTGAGGGCCTTCTCCAATACCTCATCGGAGAGCCACATTCCGGCATCCCTCAGTTCGAGCAGAACTCTCCGAGGGTCGTCGACCGTTCCGCGACGATGCGCTGCGATCACAAGACCCAGAGTTCCGATCACGTCCAGATCGAACGCTCTCGCACACCGGCGGCCAGCAAGATCATCGATCACTGGCCTCGCACCTTCAGTCTCCAGTGAGATCGCGATGACGGCGGACTCACCCGCACCGAGATCCCACTCCAGCACTTCTGGCGGCATTGAGTCGGGAGTGCCTGCCTGAAGCCAGCTCGACTTTCTCACCGCCTCGGCCGCCCGGTCGTGATGCCCGCCTGACAGGATCTCGTCCAGGACGACCCCGGGTACGATCACAGGTCCTTCAGTGAAATCTCGCAGCAGCTCGAGCCGATTGCCGTTGCCGAGAAAGATCAATGGGGAAGCGTTGACGACGAGACGATCAGGCATTCTCGAGCTCTCGCGCGAGGTCCTCATCATCTACCACGAACACATCGACCCGCCGACGGGACAGCTCCGCCAGAAACTCGGTTCGGTTCATCCCCGCGACTTCTGCCGCCCTCTCCATAGAGATCAAGCTCTGCTGATACCAATGAATTGCTGCGGCAATGCGCATCTCCGGGCCAACCTCATGAGGGGCCTTCCGTAATGCCGCGAGAACGCTCTCCGGTAACTCAACCTGCACGCTGGCCATAGGTCAATCGTACCTCTAAGAACCGCATTGCGGTAGCCGTGCCCTCGTGATCGAGGTACTGGACAGCACCGCCCCTAGGAAGGAGGACCGCCCGCCACGCTCTCTACCGTATGCTTCGGCATTTCGTTCCAGGTCCGTCCCTCCAGTTCTCTCCCAGCCTTCTTCTTATTCGTCCCGCCCCACTGCTTGAAGAAGAAAGGAACCAACGCATCGTGGCATTGACGTTTCAGGTCGAGAACCCATTCCGGTTCCATCGGCCGGGCTCCGGGGCCGGATTCACCGCCGACGATCACCCAGTCGATGCCGTCTAGGTTCAGATCGGGGAAAACTTAACGTCGGAGCTAGAAAGTTAAGTTTTCGAGGCGCGGATTCGGTGAATTGCTTCGCCGAATTGCCGGTCCTTCCGCTCGAGCTCGGTCGCCGCCCGGAGCATCTGGGAGACGGCTGAGGGAGAGATGCCCAGATACTCCCCGATCATCCGATGCGTCAGTCCGCATTCCTCGTGGGCGAGAAGCGCAAAGGCTTTTCGGCCGGGGCGACGGGTTCCTCCGACGGAGAGTCTCGAGCGTTTCCGCGAACTCCTCCATCACCAGATCGATCACGTGCTCGAGCGTCGGTCGGACGATCCGTTGGTCGTCGAGGGCTCTGTCTTGACTCCGAATTGTACCCGTGGTCGAGCGATGAGCAGCTTACCGATGATCGATCTTCCCTGGGTTCGCGTTGAGGATCTTGATCCGGTTTCCCTCTCGAGCCGCGAGTCCCATTCGGATGGCTTCGGGGTACGGAATTGGGGACAGTGTGCATCGACAAGCCAGGTGAAAAGGACGCAGTGGTGTGGCCGTGGCAAGGTAGACCTTGCCGTTCTCATCAGCACACAGGCTGCAAATGCGGTCGTCGGAAACGCCCAGGACTTGAGCGAATGGTATCCATGAATCCATCTGTTGTGCGGGGGCACGCCAGACCTGCGCCGAATAGAAAGTGCGTCCAACAAGTTCCGCGACAACCTGGCAGCGAGCCAGATAAGAAGTGAGATCCTTGAGAGTGATGCCGATGGACTCTCCGGCGAACGGTGCGGCCCTGCAGTAGTCCAGCCTGTCGAGTGCCGCCCGGAACGCGATGGCGAATTCGGGATCAGTTCGGAGGTCACTTCTCAAAGCGGTTTTGCGGGTGTAAGGCTTTTTAACTGAATTCGTCGCGATCGAGTTGATCTCCCGAAGTGGCATCTCGCCAATCAGCTCATCCGTTGAAATCTCGGACGAACGATCCAGGAGGCCCACCTCGCGAAGATCCTCGGATCTTGCGCGGTCTCGATGACCCACGGGTACCCGAAGAATGTTGCGATGTCGCGCAATTCGGGAGTAGAAGCTGACATTCTCGAAGCCGAACTCACGAACCATCGCTGCGAGCCGTGAGGGGTCGGGATGCTCCGCGGCAAACAGTACCTGCAGATCCACGTCAAGGCGCACATGAAGAGTGTGCCGCGCACCGTTCCGCGCGCCGGAATCGTCGATGAAGGAATCGCTCGCTGCGTCATAGCAAGACCGGTTCGCATCGACGTAATCGTCAACCTCAGCGCAACGAATCGCAAATCGCGCGATGACACCGGCCAGGCCACGATTCAGTGTCCTGGGATCGTGAACGGCCGACATGTCCTGGAAGACCTTCTCCAGATCTTCCATTGCGCTCGGAGTGACCCCCAACAAGGTCACGGGGAATGCCGATGCGGGGCCCAGCAGAACGCGGTCTTCGTCCACTCGCTGAAGTGAACTAGTCATGATCTCCTTATCTCGAATTGCCAGTCCCCAGCCTGATTCTCACCCCTCGACGACATCCTGCAGAAAGCGCGTGATCCGGTCGCGGTTGCTGGTCAGACTGGAGAACTGCTTCTCGGAGACGTCAGTGTAACGCGCGAGTACCTTGCGGTTGATCGACTCCTGATCTTCAAAAATCCCGAGAGAGCGAAATGACTTACCCCACTTCTCGAACTGGAGGAGAGTGATCGTGGCGTCTCTCGTTCTGTCGTCGCCGGGCAAGGCGTGTACGAAGAAAGGTCGACGCATGCCGTTGATCCTGCAATCGACCATGTAGACCCCGTGGGGATCGAGCTCCGGATCGTGCCAGTCGAAGCTCCGACGCTCCTCCGGGACGGCTTCACTCACGAGCGCCCGGAAATCTTCCATGAAGGTGGAACGCACACGCTCTCGAGAGAGGAAGGAGACATCGGTAATCTTCAGAAGCGCCTGGATGAACGAATAGAGCGCATCTCCGTAGCGCTCGTCAGGAACGTTCAACAGAAGCTCGCCGTCCCGGTCCTCGACTCGAAACGTCGACAACGTGTTGCTGATGATCTTCTGGCGTGTTCCCCTATGCAGATCCTGCTCGTCTATGTCATACGTGAGGTGCATGTAGGTGTGTGCCTCGTCTGAAAGGACCCACTGCCCGTTGTCCTTTTTCACGACGATCGCCAGATGATCTCCGTCGTCGAAGAGGAACGGGGTGAACACCCGGAAGCGCTCGACGCCCTCTTCCGCGATCCGAATCTTCTCGGACACCTTCTCGCGGAACTGCTCCTGAATGACTTCGCTAGACACTACATCTCTCCAAACAGGCTCTCCTGAGCCTCGGGCGGAACCGTCAGATTTGCATCATCGATCAGGCAGCGCATTGCACCGTGAAAGTCGCCATATCGGTCAGTCGGCTCCGCATACGAGTCTTCCCGAGGCCCGAGATCCTGATAGCGTTCCGTCGCCGTATGAATGTGAAACCCATAAAATGTCTGGTCCTTTATCTGGTTCGTGTGTTCATGACTCTTCCCGTTGTACCTGCGAAGGCGAAACCAGGCTGTCGATTTCGGAACTCTCACTGTCAGGATGACGGAGAAATCGAGATGATTGATACTGTTCTGCCGAAGAATGATTCGGAATTCGTTGCCCGCATCGCCGGCGATCTGGAGATCACGCTCCTTGTGACCCCGTTTGTCGCGCAGAGTCAGACGAGCGCGCCAGTCAGCGGGTAATGGCTTTCGCTCCATGAGAAGCTGCGAGATGTCGCTGTCTGAGTAAGTGACTGCCATCCAGTACCTGCTGGGTGGAATAATAGCGCAACGAGCAGGTCACCGAACGACCTCTGAACGGGTGTCAGAGCTGCGCGGGAGCAGCAGCGAAATCTTCCACTGGCCGGCGAGGTGGCTGAAAAACTCTTACCTCGCACCTCATACCTCGACCTCTGGGGGCAGGTCTTTGGTCGGCGGTCGAATCTACGAGAGGTAGAATCCGAAGTCGATCCCGTTGAAATTTCTACGGTCAGTAGAACCACTGTCGAGCAAGAACCCCCGGCGGATCTTCTGTGTTGTGGAGGTCGGTCGGAGGGCCGCCGTCGAAAAGCGATTCAGTCGTTCTCCTGGAGGGCCTCCTCTCATACCTCATCGGAGTAGATCGACTCTGGCGGCGTCTGTTGCGGTGGAATCCACCATCCGACGCAGGGGACTGCACCTGACGATGGGATGGTAAACTGATCTCTGGATCCAGCCTCTCGACGATCCGGCGGAGGAAACCGAATGGATGACGGGGAACTGAAACGACATTTCGACGTTCTCGCGGAAGCGAACGATCAGAAGTTCGATCGGATCCTCGAAGCCATCTCGCTGCTCGACGCGAAGGTCGACCGACATCACGCGGAGACTCGGGGCGAGTTCGGGGAAACTCGTTCGATGATCAAACTCTCTTACACTGCACTGGACCAGCGCCTCACCAGTCTCGAATCACGGGTCGAGCGGATCGAGACCGTTCTCTTTTCGGAAGATCGTCAGTAAAAAGGGGAAGTTAGGGACCTCGGAGCTTTGCGGAGCTTTGCGGAGCTTTGCGGAGCTTTGGGGTCAGGTCTTTGGTCGGCGGTCAAATCTACGGGATGTGGGAAGATTAAATTGGGGTCAGAGCCAGAAAAGTAACTTTACTCTGCAAAGTCGGGCTGCGCCCCAGCGGCTCGCTGTTCCTCTCCGGGGTGGAAAGCACCTCCCGAGGTACAATCACGTGTGCCAACTGTACTGAGGCACACGACCGCACATGGTCATGCGGTTTATGAGTTGAGTCGTCCATCTGGGTCTACGAGGAGTGGATCATTGGGCGACCGAGGTACGATCTGATCCGGATGGATGATCGTGAGCCGCGCGGTTAATGTTAGGGTCAGAGCCAGAATTTTCACTTTACTTCGCAAAGCGGTGTCGTGATTCGGCCTGAGCTGTCGGTTGCCGGCATGAGTTGTCGCCCTGCGGCATGAGCTGTCATCTTGAGACCGCACTCGCTTCTACCTGTATCGCATCCGGTTGGCTTCAGACTGTAGAACCGCTCGAAAACTCCATCCGACGCTTCAGGTCATTGAAGTGACTGTGCGGCAGGTGGCCTTCATGCTGGAGGCGTCCCACCACGATCCCCGGCGCGACGCCGATTCGAGACGCGAAGCGATTTACCGCGGCTTTTGACTTCCATCGTTCAGCAAGAAACTCGTTCAGACGTGCCGAGGGGATGAGAAATTCGGCTGCGAAACGGTCGGCCTCCGATTCCTTTTCCTGCTGATTTGCGTCATCGGCGTCGCATTCGACGAACTCGTCCCGCTTCCCGTGCTTCAACACATGTGCGGCTTCGTGAAAGAAGGTGAACCAGAAGTGATCGTCGGTCTTGTAACGCATGCTGAGCTGGATCAGCGCTTTGGTTGAGGTAATCCACCGAGTCGCGCCCCAGGCGCACGTGTTGGGAAGCTCGGGGACGTAGACGACGGCAACTCCGGCCTGACGACAGATCTCCCTCAAGGCTTCGGTTGCGTTGCCGAGGTCGGAACTCGTGAGTGTCCGCGCTTCCTGAAGTGCGACACGAAACAGATCCGGCTGATACGGCGAGCAGGTAATCTGCCCGGCCTCGATCGTTCCTCTGCGGAGCCAGGCCAGCTGAGCCCACGGATTCGCCTTCCGTTTGACTGATTGACGAAACTGCACGTGAACTCTCTGCTCGAGCAGCTCGGGTGTCGCGACACTGAAGAAGGTCAGCAGATGACGCGCTTGTTCCACCTTCGATCGCCCCTTCGCCACCCATCCCAATTTCACCATCTTCGAAACCGGGAGTTGATTCAGCCATTTGTCCTGCCGCTCGAGCCGCTCCCTTTCAGCCTCGGAGGCCAGGAATTCGCGATACCGCGCTTCGCGGGCGTTCCAGAAGGACGCAGGAACAGAAGTGATCCGCTCGAGTTGCAGGGCTGTGTCGGGTGTAATCGCTACTTTGCCCTTGATGATCTCATTGATCGTTTTCAGGGGGCGCCCCATTCGGTTCGCCGCCTCTGCCTGCGACATTCCGAGGACCTCGAGCGTTTCCTGCAGCGTTTCCCCGGGCGGGGTTACAAAGTCAGGCTGATACTGGGTCGAGCTGATCATGTTTTGCCTTTCATTCATGCGTGTCGGCAATTTCTAAAATAACGACTACAGTGACTGCTTCCCAGTCGAGCCCCCCATCAGCTCGCAGAGGCACCGGGTCGGCCGGTTTGAAGATCAGGCGGTACGGATGATCGAGATCGGCTGAAATCTGGCGTTTCCGATTCCCGACGAGCTCGTGATAGCGCCCTGCGGGCAGAGTAGCGAGCTGGGCCATGGTGCGTGCGGCGTCTATTTCGTCCAGACGGCGGCGTAGCACCTTCGCCCGGCGGTCACCATAACGTCGACGGAGAAGCTGAAAATCATTGCACTCCTTCGCCAACTTCTTCGACGCGAATTCAATTTGCACCAGAATACATTAACACGAAAGGTTAATGTGATTTCAGGAATTCCTCGCGCGCTGTGGGTCTTCGAGCCGAAGACCCCTGGTGCGAGGTCTTTGGTCTGCGGTGAACTCTACGAGAAGGAAAACTTTAACTTGGGGTCACACCTCGAATCTAAACTTTACTTCGCAAAGTCGTGTCGCGATTCGGCGTGAGGTGTCGCTCTGCGGCATGAACTGTCTTCCCAGGCCGCGAGTCCCGGCACCCCTACCGGGGTGCTGCGTGTTGGGGAGGGTCGTCTTGAACCGGTGGTTGCGCCTCCGGCGCTACCACCGGCTACCTTCCGGCACACCTCCGGTGTGCTGGTTCGAGACCCCTGACGATTATCTCGGATTCTACGAGAAGTAGAACCGCAGGTAGCCGAGGTACGATCGAGGGATGTCGGATCATGACGAACGGCTTCTGCCGATTGCGATCGTAGAACTTAACCTCAAAGCTCAAAATATAAGTTTTCAGATGCCTTCGAGAATCTTCAGGTTGACATCATTGCTATTCTGAGCCGTGGCGAGAGCACTGAGCCAAATTCGTCACTCCGACGAGATTCCAATCCATCGCCTCCAGCTGAACCGCGACGTAATCGTCATTGAAAGACGGCAAGAACTCCTCCGTCGACTCCGACCACTTCGAGGCTGGGGGCCAGGTCTTTGTTCGGCGGTCAAATCTACGAGACGTAGAATCCGAAGCTGATTCTGCGCACACTTCTACACACAGTAGAACCACTGTCTAGCAAAAACCTCCGCCGGATCTTCCGTGGTGGGGAGGACGATAGGAGAGCGACCTGTCGAAAAGCGATTAGTCGTTCTTCTTGAGGGCCTTCTCCAATACCTCATCGGAGAGCCACATTCCGGCATCCCTCAGTTCGAGCAGAACTCTCCGAGGGTCGTCGACCGTTCCGCGACGATGCGCTGCGATCACAAGACCCAGAGTTCCGATCACGTCCAGATCGAACGCTCTCGCACACCGGCGGCCAGCAAGATCATCGATCACTGGCCTCGCACCTTCAGTCTCCAGTGAGATCGCGATGACGGCGGACTCACCCGCACCGAGATCCCACTCCAGCACTTCTGGCGGCATTGAGTCGGGAGTGCCTGCCTGAAGCCAGCTCGACTTTCTCACCGCCTCGGCCGCCCGGTCGTGATGCCCGCCTGACAGGATCTCGTCCAGGACGACCCCGGGTACGATCACAGGTCCTTCAGTGAAATCTCGCAGCAGCTCGAGCCGATTGCCGTTGCCGAGAAAGATCAATGGGGAAGCGTTGACGACGAGACGATCAGGCATTCTCGAGCTCTCGCGCGAGGTCCTCATCATCTACCACGAACACATCGACCCGCCGACGGGACAGCTCCGCCAGAAACTCGGTTCGGTTCATCCCCGCGACTTCTGCCGCCCTCTCCATAGAGATCAAGCTCTGCTGATACCAATGAATTGCTGCGGCAATGCGCATCTCCGGGCCAACCTCATGAGGGGCCTTCCGTAATGCCGCGAGAACGCTCTCCGGTAACTCAACCTGCACGCTGGCCATGGCTCAATCGTACCTCTAAGAATCGCATTGCGGTAGCCCTAATGATCGAGCCATCCGGCTTAATGGAAAAGCACAACCCACAGCTCGAGCGGTTCCGGTTCTATGTCACCGACGATCTCCAGAATCTTTCTGTCCGGAGAGAAGATCATGCTCAGATGTTTAGGACAGACACCAGCCCGCGAATGGCGACGGGTCGGAAAACTTAACGTCGGAGCTAGAAAGTTAAGTTTTCGAGGCGGGGTCTTCGGAAGGAGAGATACATTGGGGCATACTTTAGAGGAGGTGTGAGCTTACTGTCGTAGAGCGACAATTACGGCAGGGTCATCAATGAGGGAGGGGGGTGCGGCGGACGCGGCCGGATTCGATCACGACGAAGAGATGCTGTAGTTCGTCGCTACTCTGGACCAGGTCCACCACAGTGTCGACCAGCACTTTCAGGCTGACGTTCCGCATCCGAATCAGAATGACTCCGACTCGATGTCCGTGCGAGAACACGAGCTCACCGAAATCTTTGTCCCAGGTAAGGATGACGCGATCCTCGGCCGCCGCGCGTCCGATCAGATCCTCATCAGAAGTTCCAGGCGCGGCATCCTCGTAGGCCCAGAAGATCTCGTGACCTGTCGCACGAAGACGATCGACGAGACGGCGCGGGATATTCGCGTCGGCAAGAAACTTCATCCGCCGTGCCGGCTCAGGGGAATCGAGTAGACCTGCACCTCGGACAGAGCCTCGGCGGCGTATGCCAGACACGCGTGGATCTGCTCGATCGTCAGACCGGGATAGTTCTCGATCAGTTCTGGTTCCGTCCAGCCGTCGGAGAGCCGTTCGAGAATGAATTCTACCGTGAGACGGGTCCCGGCGATCACTGGTTTGCCAACCACGATCTCCGGATCCGAGACGATCATCTCTCTCCAGTCACTCATCGAATCGTGCCCCCTGCATGTCATGCTTCAACGGCTTCATGATACCGGCTTTCCCCCGGCAACAGGAACGGGAGCCACATGATTCTGCAGGGACTGACTTGGGATCACACCTCGAGATCAAATACGTCAGTTCGTTCCCTGGCCGCTGTAAAGTTAGGGCCGGAGCCAGAATCGCCTAAAGTTAGGGCCGGAGCCAGAATCGTAACTTTACTTCGCAAAGTCGTGTCGCGATTCGGCATGAGCTGTCGGTTTCCGGCTGAGTGTGCTCTGCGGCATGAACTGTCTTCCCAGGGCGACGTCCGGCACCCCTGCCGGGGTGCTGCGTGTTGGGGTGGGCGACATGCACCGGTGGTTGCGCCTCCGGCGCTACCACCGCTACCTTCCGGCACACCTCCGGTGTGCTCAGACTGTCCTCGGACGACGCACTGGCTCCTCGAGGGCCACGTCTCTGACCGGCAATCCTTCCGCCTAAAATGAAGGACGTCTCCTGCGCGGAAGGCTGGCTGGTGTCGGTGCGACTTCAGCCGCTCGAGCTCACCGGCCCGAGATAATGGTCGAGCCACTGCAGCGACTCTCTGACCATCTCGATCCGGGGCACCGAGTGGCCTCCCGGGTAGACGAGCCGCTTCTTGTCTTTCGGGGGCGTGCCGAGGAGCTCAAACAGTGGTTTCTGTGACGTCTCGGTGGGAAAGAAGAAGTCGAGCTCGCCGTTAAGAATCAGCGTCGGTTGCCTGACACGCGTCACGTAATTGATCTGGTCGGCCTCGGGGAGCGCCCGCTGGAAGGTCATCCCTGCGACATACAGGATATTCGTCCTGATGCGCGGCTCGATCGCCGGCAGGATCGCCCCCATCGCCGCGCCCCAGCTGAGGCCGTAGTACGCGATGCGATCAGAGTCGACATCCTCTCGCGTCTCGAGATAGTCGATCGAGCGCGCGAGATCCTTGCCCCACATGATGACGTGATCCTTGTAGAACGTGGTTTCTTCAGGATAGTCCGAGCTCAGATCGTCTCCGCGCTCGTAGGTGCTCTTGTAGATCGGCCAGATGACTGCGCGCCCTCCTCGAAGGAGGAAGTCGACGCGTCCCAGCTCGAGCGAATCGCTCGACTTCATGCCGATCGAGCCGGAGCCGGGGAACACCACGACCGTCTGAAACGGGGGACGTCCCGCATCGGGAAGGAAGAGGTAGGCCATCATCCGCTCATCGCCGTACGCGGCATCGAACGTGATCTTCTGGCGCGTACCGCCTTCCACGGGCCGCTCATCCTCGATCTTCGCATTTAGCGGAGTTTTGTCGTAGGCGAATTGTCGAACGAATTGCGCGAAGACGTCGTCAGCCACTGGTGTTTCCGCGAAGAAGTCGCGGAAGGGAAGCGCGATGCTGCGCTCGAGAATCGCGATGTGCGGTTCGTCCTCGAGGAGTCGGATGCAGCGGAATCCATTGGTGACCGAGCGGTCGAACGCCGGCTGCGCGTAGGCATCGACAAAGGCGTAATCGGGATCGTTCCAGCCCCCGCCCAGGATGAATCTCCCCTGCCGGTCGCTCTCGTTCCAGACCCATTCGCGCACATTGCCCGCGAGGTCGGTCACGCCGAAACGGTTCTCGCTGCGTGAGCTTCCGACGGGAACGGGCGCGCTCGCCCCCAGGTTCGCGAGCGGCACGATCCTCGAGCTCGCAACGGTGTACGCGACGCGGTTCCAGTGAAAGATCGTCGGCAACCGCTTCCCCGCCCACTCGGCGTAGGCCGCGGCTTCGTACCAGCTCACGCCTGAGACGGGGTGTTCGTCCTGTCCGGTTGGATAGACGCCGACCTCCCACGTCGCCGGGCCCGGACGCCCTGTGCGATCGGTGAAGCGGCTCATCGCCTCCTCGAATGCGATCTCGCGTTCTCCGTCGCGGAACGGCTCGGTCCAGTAGTCGCGTTTGGTGTAACCGCCCGCATCGACGAAGCGTTTGAATTCGGCATTCGTCACCTCGTGCCGATCCATCAGGAACGCCGTCGTCGGTTCCGGATCGAGATGATCGAGACCCGGCATGAACATGCCGAACTCCCCGGGAGGAACGTACGCCATGTCGGTGGGAACACTCGTGTCGTCGGCGAACTGCACGTCAATCTCATCGCCCGCGAAGTATCCGAGGTTCCAGACGACGTCGTCGACGGGACGCCTTCCATCGATCTCGAAACGGATGCGTGTGATGCCGAGCGGATAGTGGATGGTCTCGATCGGGGTCGTGCCGATGAACAGTGGCTCGGTGTCCGGGTCGTCGTAGAAACGTGCGAACACCTTCGCCCCCGCGGGTTCAGAGTTGATTGCGATCTCGCGCGAGAACCTCGACCTCAACCGCTCGACCAGCGGGTGGGCCGGCGATATCTCTTCGATCTGCCTTGCGAGCACGAACGAGTCCCAGCTCTCGCGGCCCTCCTGCAGCCCCTGAATGCTGTCGACCATCGCCTCGAGTCGCGGAAGCCCCTCCTCGTCGACCCATCGCTGCTTCGCCTCCCGTCTGAACCACCAGTTCCCGACCAGCCCGAGGAGCAGGACGAGGACGGCTGCCGCAGCAATCAGGGCTCGTTTCGATCGCGGCGCCCCGAGGCGGATACGTCCCGGATCGGAGACGAGCTGATCGCGCAGCGTCACCAGATCGTCGCGCACTCCTGATGCGTCGTCGTAGCGGTCCTCGGGGTTCTTCTCGAGGCAGCGCCTGATGATGTCGCCGAGCGGCGTCGGCGCGGTGCGGACGACCCTGGTGACCGGCTCTGGCGTATCACGAAGAATCGATGTGATGATCGAGACGCTGTTGTCTCCGGTGAAAGGTCTTTTGCCCGTCGTCATCTCGTAGAGGACGATGCCGAGAGAGAAAATGTCGGAGCGCGGCCCGACGGAACGGCCCTGGGCCTGCTCGGGCGACATGTAGGCGACCGTGCCGAGTACTGTCCCCTGGCGAGTGATCGTTGCGTCTCGGAGTGCCGTTTCCGCGTCGTCCGACGTCGCTTCGGATCCGAGCTTTGCCAGACCGAAGTCGAGAATCTTCGGCCGCCCGTCTCGGTCGATCATGATGTTGTCAGGCTTCAGGTCACGATGCGTCACGTGCTCGCGATGTGCCGCTGCGAGACCATCGGCGATTGTCGCGGCGAGCTCGACGACACGCATCGGTGTCAGTCCTCGGGAGATCTCTTCGGTCAGAGTCGTTCCACGCACGAGCTCCATCGCGAGAAAGCGCACACCCTCTGCCTCGTGAAAACCGTAGATCGCCGCGATGTTGGGATGAGAGAGCGACGCGAGCAGCTTCGCCTCGCGCTCGAATCGCGTCAGGCGTCCCGGATCGGCCGCGAAGGCCGCGGGAAGAACCTTGATCGCAACCTCACGATCGAGCGCCGTGTCGACTGCTTTCCACACCACTCCCATCCCGCCTTCGCCGAGAGGCTCGAGAAGACGGTAATGGAGAAGCACGGTTCCCGGCCCCAGCTCGATTGTCGACATTGTGTGCGGAGATTATATGCGGAGCCCCGCCTATGCCTGTCGCGGTGCGGTGAGTCGGGTCTCCAGGCCCGACTCGCGTAGGCCCCTTCTGGCAGTGCCCGGTCTTTGGTCGGCTGTCAATTCCACGAAGGGTAGAATCCGGGGGCGATGGAACTGTACCGCCGAAGTTCTCGCTCGGACTGAACATCTTCTGGTTAAACTACATCCACAGCCATGCCGAGTCTGACGAGCTTGATCGACCGCCCGCTTCTCGCACTTCTGCCTGCGGGCCTCTTCATTTTTCTCTGGGTGTCGTCGCGGAGTCGGTCGTCCTTGGCCGCCGCAGTGATGTGGGCCCTGTATGCGGGGTACGAATACGGGATGAAAGCGCGTGTTCTCTGCTCGGGTGAGTGCAACATCAGGATCGATCTGCTTCTCATCTACCCTGCTTTGCTCGTGGTCTCGGGAGCGGCGATTTTTCTCAGCCTCCGGCGGTTCATGCTGAAGGCCCCAGGCTCTCTTCTCTAAAGTAAATCCCACACGCCGGCCTTCTTCATCATCTCCTTCATCTCCTCGTTGGCCATCTCCCGAAGCCAGAGAACGGTTCCGGCGGCCGATGCGAGGGAGCTCTCGTGCGAGCGTGATTCGCGGAGAAGTGCGATGGTGCGAAACCGATCGCCATGGATGTAGGCGGCCTGAGCAGCCAATCCAAGCCAGATGGCGCGTGCCGTCTCGGTTCGCCGCCCCCTCTCCAGAAGGGCGTCGACCGATACCCGCCCCTCTTCGACGAGACCGATCATGCCGGGTGTGAGACCGGTCTGGCTCGCATAAAGAATGATGGGATCCCCGCTGCAGCCCATCTCGACGAGATCCCGTACGGCGCGCTCCGCCCAGTCATAGACTCGCTCCTCAGGTGAAAAGCGGATGATCGCGTCCCAGGTCTCGCGCGACGGGTACCGCGCGAAGTGGCCGAGTGCTTCAGACCAGCCATGCGGCGTGCTCTCGATCGTGCAGAGCAGCGCCTCGACCCGCGTTCGATCCGCTGCAGAGATTTCCATCCGCAGCGCCAGACGGCCCATCGTCGCTGCCTCCTCCGGTCGCTCCATCTCGAGAAGAAGCTCAATCACGGGCACGGCGCTCCCACCCTCAGACAACCATTCTCGCTGCCGCCGCCGCAGTACCCACTCCCGCTCCTTTTTCGCTGGCATGCTCCGATTGTACAGAAGGCCCGTTCGAGATTGATGGCAACCGCGGAACACGCCAATAACCGTCGCGCGTCACTCCTCCGGCCCTCAAGCCTCAGAAGGTCAGATCTCTGGTGGGGATCATTCTCCTGACACAATATCAGGGCAAGCCATCACACTTTTGAGTGCTCGCGGTGAACTCGCCTGCCGACAGAGCCCGACATCGCGATTCTCGTTCTCGCAATTGTGTGGCTGTAGCAGAGACCTCTGGGGCCAGACCTCTGGGGCCAGGTCTTTGGTCGGCGGTCGAATCTACGAGATGTAGAATCTGAAGCCGATTCCGCTCAGATTTCTACGATCAGTAGAACCGGGGCCAGACCATCTGGGGCCAGGTCTTTGGTCGGCGGTCGAATCTACGAGATGTAGAATCTGAAGCCGATTCCGCTCAGATTTCTACGATCGAGTCACGAACCGAGCGTCGCCCATTGCCCGACCCACAGCCGCAGGCGCACAGACCCGATGGGCGCATGCTAGAATCGAATCACGGGTCGAGCGGATCGAGACCGTTCTCTTTTCGGAAGATCGTCAGTAAAAAGGGGAAGTTAGGGACCTCGGAGCTTTCGGAGCTTTGCGGAGCTTTGCGGAGCCTTGGGGTCAGGTCTTTGGTCGGCGGTCAAATCTACGGGATGTAGAATCCGAGGCCGATTCCGCCAAAACTTCTACGGTCAGTAGAACCACCGTCGGTCACAAACCTGACCCCGGATCTCCATGTTCGCCGGGATCAATCTCCTGAGTACGATCGGTTATCCTTCTCAGATGAGCTTTGAGCGAATCACGATTGAGCCCGAGAAGATGGGTGGTGTGCCGTGCATTCGGGGGCTGCGCATTCCGGTTGCGACCCTCGTGGGAATGCTTGCCGAGGGGGCGACTGAAGCGGAGATCCTCGGTGATTATCCGGACCTCGAGGCGGAGGATCTGCGCGAAGCACTCCGCTTTGCCGCCGAGGCTCTGAGGGAGCGTCAGCTTCCCGTTCTCGAACCGAGGTGAAGTTTCTCGTCGACAACGCACTGTCTCCTGTCGTGGCAGAGGGTCTGCGCACGGCCGGTCACGACGCAGTTCACATCCGCGATCTCGGACTGGCATCGGCCGCTGATCCGGCGGTCCTGGAGTTGGCAGCGCGAGAGCGGCGATGTCTGATCTCAGCCGATACCGACTTCGGAGCGATCCTGTCCGGACGAAAAGCGTCGATACCTTCCGTGATCCTGTTTCGAGGCGAGGGAGTTCACCGCCCGCCGCATCAAGTGATGCTGATCCTGACGAACCTGGCCAGCATCGAAGACGCAGTCGATGAGGGATCAGTCATCGTGATCGAGCGCAGTCGCATCCGAGTTCGGAAGCTGCCCATTGCCGGCGACTGATCACCAGACCGCGCTATGAAGACTGAGCGAATGCTGGGTTGCCTGACATGCCCGCCGGCATCTCATTCCACGTCCGCCCCTCCAGCACTCTCCCCGCCTTTTTCTTGTTTGTCCCGCCCCACTGCTTGAAGAAGAAAGGAACCAACGCATCGTGGCATTGACGCTTCACGTCGAGAGCCCAGTCCGGCTCCATTGGACGGGCGCCGGGTCCGGATTCGCCGCCGACGATCACCCAGTTGATGCCGTCGAGGTTCAAGTCGGGGAGCGGGCCGAGGAGCGGCTCGAGGGAGAGAAACTTGATGCGGGCATCGGTCTGGCGGAGGGCGTCGATGCGATGGCGGTATGAAGAGCTCTCGACGCTGACGCCCATCCAGACGTTCTCCGGCCACTCCAGGTGAGGGTCGAGCTCTGCCAGCCTCTTCGCTCGTTTCGTCAGCACCTGGAAGCGGTGCCACGATGCGCGCTTCATCACGTCGAAGACCTGCCGGATGTAGTCGAGAGGCACGCCGTCGTGAAAGAGATCGCTCATCGAGTTGACGAAGATGGTCCGAGGCTTCTTCCACCTCAGCGGAAGCTCGAGCATGTGGGGCTGCAAGGTGAGCCGAAAGCCGTTTCGATAGTTCGCCTGCCCCATGAGCCGCAGACGCTCCGCCATCCGCTCGGCATAGCAGTGCTTACACCCCGGGCTGATCTTCGTGCAACCCGTCACGGGATTCCACGTCGCCTCGGTCCACTCGATTCCTGTCCCGGCAGCCATCAGCGCAGCTCCTTCAGAAGGTGATTCGCGATGTTCAGTGCGATCGGCGCGCCGTATTTGTTCCCTGCCGCGAAGCAGAAGAGATAGAGCGGGCAATTCGCGGAGTTGCGCAGCACGCCCGGCTGCTCCGCCACACCAGGAAAGATCTGCTTCAGGCGATCGTTGAAGTAACGCCCGATGACATCGACGCTCGCCTTCACCACGCGCTCCTCCGGCCCGAACAACGTATCGTCATGCTCCACACGATAGAACTCATCGTACCAGTCTGAAGTACCGAGGAGCCGAGTCAGCGTCTCCTTCCACGTCTGAGGCACGTCTCCAGATGGCGGGAGCATTCGATTGACGCCGATGCCGAGCGGAAACAGAAGCCACATGTCGATCGCCTCCGTTCTGGCGACAGCCTCGATCGTCTCCCAGTGAACCTGGGTGCCATAAGGATCGAGGAACAGCACCGCACGATGGCTCTGACAGCTCTTGCCACAAAGATCCTGAATCTGCTGATTCGCATCGCCCTGTCTGATCTCGATCTCAGCCGCCTGCTCCGGGAACTCCGTTCTCAGCTCCTCCAGCTCCCGACAACGATCCTTCCGCTGCTCGACGAAGATGTAATGGTCGAACCCTGGGCGATCGCCGCGGTTGGAGCGGACTCGGTGTCGATCATCGACTATGGGGATCGTTCGCGAGAGGAAGCTGACGAGAGCATCGAAGCGCTGCGGCGACACCGGAGGTGAGTGCCCACCACCCGGGGACACTCAAAGTGCAATGTAGCGCTCTGGATGCGATGTTTCGCACTTCGGCTGTACTGCTCCCGTTCCCCGGTCGTCGGGATCAAACTCCTAACACGATCGGTTATCCTTGACCCAGGAGATAGATCATGGAAGGGATTCGCTACGTCACGAATGAAGAGGGCCGGAAGGTTGCCGTGCAGATCGATCTCGAGCGCCACGGCGAGTTGTGGGAAGACTTCCACGACCAGCTCGTGGCATCGTCCAGGGAGCACGAGAAGAGCGTTCCGTTCGAGACGGTGAAGCGTGGCGCTGCAAAGCGCGACAAGCACAAGATGCGTGGCTGAGTACAAGGTCCTGATCAAACCTTCGGCGGCCAGGGAGTACGACCGGCTGCCAGCGAGTGTCGCCTCCCGCGTCACGAAGAAGATTGATTCTCTCTCTTTCGATCCTCGTCCTCGCGGAGTCAAGAAGCTCGAGGGAGGTCCGGCGAGATGGAGGCTACGGGCCGGTGACTGCCGCATCGTTTCTCGATCGACGACACACAGAAGGTCGTAGACATTCTCTATATTCGCCACCGAAGCAAAGCCTACGATTAGCCCGTAAACTTGGGGTCAGACCTCGAATCCAAACGTTACTTCGCAAAGTCGCGTCGCGATTCGGCATGAGCTGTCGGTTTCCGGCATGAGGTGTCGCTCTGCGGTATGAACTGTCTTCCCAGGCCGCGAGTCCCGGCACCCCTGCCGGGGTGCTGCGTGGTGGGGTGGGTGACATTGCACCGGTGGTTGCGCCTCCGGCGCTACCACCGGCTACCTTCCGGCACACCTCCAGTGTGCTGGTTCGAGACCCTGACGATGATCTCGGATTCTACGAGGAGTAGAACCGCAGGTCGCCGAGGTACGATCGCGGGATGTCGGATCATGACGAACGGCTCCTGCCGATTGCGATCGAAGCGTACGACGGTGACACCACCTCGCTCGAGCTTCATTGGTACGACACCGAGCGCGAACCGAATGACCCCGACGTGATGTGGGCGATCGCCGCGGTAGGAGCAGACTCTGTATCGATCATCGACTACGGGTACCGTTCGCGGAAGGAAGCTGCCGAGAGCATCGAGGCGCTGCGGCGATACCGGAGGTGAGTGCTCACCAACCGGGGACACCCAAAGTGCAATGTAGCGCTCTGGATGCGATTGTCTCGCACTTCGGCTGTACCGCTCCCCTTTCCACAGTCGTCGGGATCAATGACCTTTGTGTCGCCGCGGGAGAGGCGGATCAGCGACAGCCCGCCTCTCAGACCGACAACTCTACTCGTACGGGTAAAGTTAGAGCCCGTAATGTTAGGGTCAGAGCCAGAATTCTAACTTCACTTCGCAAAGCGGTGTCGCGATTCGGCATGACCCCGAGTTCATACGATCGACCGGTCCAACGTACGAGACCGTCCCCGCGCCCGGCCAAGAACGGCTGCAATTCCTAAGGCGGTTCTCGACTCACCTATACGGGTTACGATATCCCAGCCGTAAGCTCGGCGAGGAGCGGATCTCGTCGAGGACCGACGACGGAAGGGGATCCCGATCAGAGAGCGGAAGAAGAGAGTCGTGGCGCCACGCGAGGATATCCGAGCGTGGATTATCGATGCAGTTGGCGAGCTTCTCATCGAGAGGGGCTACGACGGATTGACCGTTGCAGGCGTGGCCCATCGAGCCGGGGTCGGCAAAGGCACCATATACCTCTATTTCTCCAGCAAAAAAGAACTGGTTCTCACTCACGTGGACGGCATCGTGGAACGCGTGATTCAGCGGATGAAGAGGATTGCCGGAGAGGACACACCCTGGGCTGAGCGCCTGGAACGGATGCTCACCGCCCGTGTCATGGTTCGGTTCGAGGCCGTGACTCAGTACGAGAGTTCTCTGGACGATCTGCTCAGGGCGATTCGTCCTGATCTGCTCGAGCGACGCAGGGAGCACTTCCGGAGAGAAGCGCACGTATTGAAGACTGTTCTGGAAGAGAGAAATCACGGAGAGGACGTCGCTGAGCTACTCGTACTCGCAACGAATAGTCTGTTGCCTTTCGACCTCGACTCCGAGGATCTCGGAAGCCGATCGCGAGTCGAAAAAAGGGCCAGGGCTCTCGGGAGACTCCTCGTCTCTGGCCTTGCGAGTTGAGAAACGCCGGGCCCTTGAGTCCTGGATGACATCTCCGTTGGAGCAGGAGCGCGCCCGCAGCGCGAAAGGGTTGACCGACGTGGTTTAGCTCCCTAGACTGTTATGACCAGATTATGATAATAGTCACATCTCGAGAAAAACAATGCACCTGAGATCACGCACACTCGCGGGGGCTGGATCGTCGGCTGCCGCACCGATCCGGACACGCTCCTGATGCGGGCTCGGTCCTCTGCCGTCCTGTCCGAATTCACGTCCCATGAGGTGTTACTGAAGTGAAGCGATTTCTGCTCCAGATCCTTTGTTTCTCCCTGCTGTCGTCGATCACGATCTCCGCAAACGGTGAAGGCGCGACGTCACCGATCGGCTGGTACCGCACGCCTGATGGCTCATCTGTTCTCGTCTCGCCGGGCCCTGGAGGTAGTCATCGACGTCTGGATTTTGATCATGCGTCCTTCGGCAGCATCCAGATCGGCGACGAGGAAAACGCGTTCCGCTGGATTGCGCCGGCTGAGGGAGAGGCGGTGCTCGTAAGTCCGGATGGTGCTCGATGGACACGTGATCCGGACGCACCGTATCAGGTAGAGAGCGTGACGTTTCGGAGCGCAGACGGGGTTCGCCTGGCGGGCATCCTGCTTCGGCCCTCACGCCCCGCCGGTCGGGGAGCAGTGATGATCCACGGGTCCGGATCGAGCGACCGCGACAACGTGTGGGCCTACACGTTCGCGCATGCGCTGGCGGTGGCGGGAGTCGACGTTCTTTTCCCTGACAAACGGGGCTCGGGCGACTCGGAAGGGGATTGGAAGGAGGTCGGGTTCGATGCCCTGGCTCGCGACGCCGTTGCCGGTTTCGATCTCCTGGTGGAGACGGCCGGTCTCGATCCCGGGAACACCGGCTGGGTGGGTCTGAGTCAGGGTGGCTGGATCGCACCACTGGCTGCTCGATTCTCGGGTCGTGGTGGATTCGTGGTGAGCATCTCGTCGGCCGCGGTCCCGGTATTCGATCAGATCGGTTTCGAGATTCGGAACACCATGGAGGGGAAGGGATTTTCGCAAGAGGCGATTTCGAGCGCGATGGCCCTGCAGAAATTGATTCAGGAACACGCGCTTGGCCGGCTCTCCTGGATCGACTACGAGAAGGCGAGGCAAGCGGCGCTCGAGGGTCCGGCGGCGCCGTTCGCTGAGGTCATGCCCTCGGAGCCGGATGACTGGCGCTGGCGATGGTGGGCGCGCGTTGGCGAGTACGATCCGATTCGATCGTGGGGCAGTGACTCCGTTCCGACACTCGTCCTCTATGGTGCAGAAGACGAGCAGGACAACGTGCCGGTAGCGACGAGCGTAGGTCGCCTGGCGGAGCTCGAGGATCGGCCCGGAAACGACGGACGGATCTCGGCGGTCGTCCTTCCCGGGATGGGGCACATGCTGGTGGACCCGGAGCGCGAGTGGGTCTCCCGCCACGCGCTGTCGCTCATGACGGATTTCGTGAGATCGCCGGACGCGAGAACGGCGGAGGTTCCCCGCGCGGGGGAGGTCCGGATCGATCCCAGAATCGAGCTGATGAGTGTCGTGCAGGCCGTCAACGGCTACACGCTGACGACTCAGTATGATTCGGCGTACAAGCGTGACGTGCTGGAGTGGATGACATGCGTCGCAGCCCCACCGCGCGTAAAGTTAGGGTCGGAGCCAGAATCTTAACTTTACTTCGCAAAGCGGTGTCGCGATTCGACATGAGCTGTCGGTTTCCGGCACAAGGTGTCGCACAGGAGAGTCACGATGAACGGCTTCTTCCAGTGGCAACCGAAGCGTACGACGGCGACACCAGGTCGCTCGAGCTTCACTGGTACGAACTCGAGCGCGAGCCGGACGACCCGGACGTGATGTGGGCGATCGCCGCGGTTGGAGCGGACTCGGGCAGGGACGAGTTCGCCCGAATTCGACGAAATCGCATATCGAAGGTACGGGACGCCGTAAAATGAAAGGCACCTTCGCGCGCCACGCGCTCGGTGACTGTCAGTCCCTGGCCCCGCCCCGGGCGGAGAAGGCCATCCCCCTGTGTCTGAACAGAGCGAGGAGGAGTCCGAAGAAGGTTGCAACCCACGCTGCAATCGCAATGAGGAAGAATCCTCGGGGGAGTACGAGAAGAAAAACGAGGTCCATTGCGCGTGACATCTGCCACGTCGCGGCCGTGTACATGCCGAGAGGGAAGACCGCCCCCCAGTAGAGTGGATCGTATTGAAGCGGAAAGCCGCGATACACATGACGCCAGAATCCCAGGATTACCAGCATCGGGATCCACCACGTTCCCGTCGCCCAGTAAAAGACCGTGAATCCTTTGAGAAACGGCTGGAGCGACGCGAGGTAGGGCGATCCGTTCTGGCTGTTGAAGATCAGGAGCGATCCGGCAAGCGTCGAGATTGCCATCGCCCCCATATTGATCCAGTACGGCGGGGTGAGATCAGCGGGTGAGAAACGAAAGAAGGTGTAGCGGTAGAAGATCATCGAGATCATCCAGATGTAGAGCATCCCGCCCCATAGCCACATCGAGAGACCTAGAAAGTTCCCCATCATACGCCACGGCTGTGTCCAGTGGGCCGCCATGAGAGTCGAGAGAATCGCAATCGACTGGGTCGCGACGACCGCGACGAGCCAGGCTCCGGAGATCCCTTTGTCGAGTGACGGCTTCTCCTCCTTGACCGTCAAGGCCGCGAAGAACGTGTAGGTGATGCCGAGCCACAGCAGCACAGCGAAGATCCATAAGCCGAGTGCAACCTCGTAGTCGGCAGAGCGCCGGAGGATCTGCGTCGCCAGAACCGCGGTCGCGGCGACAGTCGTGAAGAACGCCGCACCGGAGCCGTGCCCGATCAACTCGGAAAATACCCGCCGCGGAAACATGGCGACTCGTGCCACCATCACGATCCAGAAGACTATGAAGGCGACCATGTTGATCCAGAACAGGGCCGCAGGGATTACCGGCCAGTCGAGCAGATCCGCGGCAATGCCGACAATCCCAGTCGCCATGACCATCGCAAAGTTGGCGACGGAGAACTCCTCCACAGCTCGTCTCCACCCTGAGCTCGGAGCCCCCTCTTTCGTCGAGCCTGTGGTCACGTCGCTCAATCCAGCTCGAGCTTGTAGAGGTACCACAACAAGCCCGCGTTCAGTGCGAAGCACACGACGCTGACGAGCGCGGCCGGAATGATCACAGCCTCCTCGCCGCCGAGAAATGCATGCATCGTGGCCGTGAGCAGCCAGAGCTGCAGGATGACGATCACGACGACGATGTTGAGAATGCCCAGAGCAATGGTCGACTTCTGCGCGCGCGAGAAGAGTCCTCTCATGAAGAGCCTCCTTCCGAGGTATGAACCTTCAGACCGGTCGCATAGAGGACACCGTCACGAATCTCGAGAGTCACCCGGGTGAGAGCCCGTTGAGGCGGTCCTGCGAGCACGCTTCCCGTCTGGAGATCGAAGAAGCCGTGATGACAGGGGCAGTAAATCCTGTTCTCGGCATACTGCGGCACCACCGCGCAGGACAGATGAGTGCATTTCTGGTCATAGGCCACGAACGACTGCTCGCCCGTCCGAACGAGGATGCAATGGTCACCCTCGTCTGGATAGCTGAACACCATTGCAGCACCGATCGGAGGCAGATCCTTCAGCGCTGCAATCTTCTTCACCTCGGGAAGGCCACGGCGCCGGCGAAAGAAGTTCTGTCCCACGATCCACGCCTGCCCCACCACGAATGCGAACGAGGTCAGCACCAGAAACTTGGCGAAGTCCCGTCGTGAGACGTAGTCATCCTGCGGCTTGTCGATCGGAAAGTCGTTGCGCCATTGCGGCTGGTCGTGAAACGGCCTGCCGTCGGGGGGAACGGTCAACTGGTCCGGGGTGGCGCGAGTCGTCGGTGTCGTTTTCATACTCGCCTCAGAGGTCCTCGAAAACGTTGTCGAATACGCTCTCCAGCGTACTGGATCGGCCCACGGGCTCATCCTCCATCGCGGAAAGGACGTCGATCTGCTGGACGGGTTGTTTCTCAGGGACCATCATGTTCACCTTCGTCGTGATCGTCTGATTGCCAAACCTGAAGCTGTTGACTGGCTCGGACTGGGGCCGCATGGCCGCCAGGTCTTCACGAGTACCGAAATAGAGCGCCCCTGAAGGACAGACGCTCGCGCACATCGGCTTCTTGCCGACCGAGGTGCGGTCGTAACACATGTCGCACTTCATCATCAGCGAGAACTCGACCTGCATCTTCGGAACGCCGAAGGGACATGCGAGAACGCAGTTGTTGCACGAGATGCATCGAGGTTCGCTCGCGCTCTGCACCACGCCGTCATCGGTACGTTTGATTGCATCCGCCGGGCATACCTCCGCACAGGTGGGCGAGTCGCAGTGCATGCAGATCACCGGCACCGTCTGGACCGAGATCGGTCGTTCCACGTACTGGAGATGGATCATCGAATGCCCGCGATGAGTGTCGCACTCACTGCATGCAGCCACGCATGACTGACAGCCAATGCAGCGATTGGGATCGACGAAGAACTCCTGATTCAGACGACTCACTCCCCTCACCTTCCTTGCTGTATGCGTTCTTTGGGATCGTCGCTCTCGGGGCTCGAACTGAATGAGCCGGATGAGCCGGGTCCTTCCGCCCCGCGCATCGACGCGTCGGAGGGAGGATCGATCGGACGGATGCGGACCGCACATACCTTGAACTCCGGAATCTTCGAGACCGGATCCTGCGCGGAGATCGTCAACTGGTTGGCCGACTTGCGGCCGGCCCAGTGGTAAGGGATGAAAACCGTGTCGGGGCGAATCGTCGTGACGACCTGCGCCCGCAACTTCATCGCGCCTCGTCGTGAGGCGATTTCGACCCACTCACCGTCGCGAATCGAGTACTTGTCTGCGAGACGCGGGTGAATCTCCATGCGGGGCTCCGGATACTGGTCGACCAGCGGGCCGATCCGGCGTGTCTGGGTGCCGGAAAGGAACTGGCTGATCACACGACCCGTCGTGAGAATCACCGGATACTCATCATCGACGTCCTCGGCGGGAGGCCGGTACTCGGGAACCACGAAACGCGCCTTGCCGTCCGGAAAGTAAAAGGGACCGGCACCGTCCGCCACGACATTCCATGAACCAGGCTCGAACAGTCGCGGCGTTCCGGGATGGTCCTCCGATGGACAGGGCCAGAAGACGCCGTTCTGCGCCTCGATCTTCTCCCACGTGATGCCGTAGTAGTCCGCCACGCCACCCTTCGACGCGATGCGAAGCTCCTCGAACATCTCCCGTGGATTCTGGAAGGTCATGCCGTGCGTCCGGCCGAGTGCCTTCGCGATGTCCTGAATGATGCGCCAGTCCTGCGTCGCGTCTCCGGGGGGATCGACCGCCTTGTTGATCTTGATGACCCGTCCCTCGACCTGGGCAACGACTCCCTCGTCCTCCTCGTGGAGCGAGCCCGGAAGCACGATGTCCGCATGGTGTGCCGTCTCGCTCAGGAAGAAGTCGATCACGACGAAAAACTCGAGCTTGTCGAGCGCTCTGGCGACGAAGTTGTTGTCCGGCAGTGAGATCTTCTGGTTGAAGCAGATCGACAGCAACCCCTTGATCTCACCCGCATCGATCTTCCGGATCATCTCGTAGGCGTCGACCCCGGCTCTCGGGAGTGAGTCGGGCTCCACATCCCACACGCCGGCGATGTAGTTGCGATGCTCCTCGTTCTCGATGTCGCGCCAGCCGGGCAACTGCTCGGCCTTCTGGCCGTGCTCGCGGCCGCCCTGGCCATTGCCCTGGCCAACGACCGTGGCGTAACCGCAATTCTCCCGTCCGATACGACCCGACGCCAGAACGATGTTGATGGTGCTCAGGACGTTCTCCACACCGTGGGAGTGATGCTCGATCCCGCGGGCGTGCATCAGGAAGCTGGTCTTTGCCGTTCCCCAGAGCTCGGCCGCCTCGCGGATTCTGCTCTCGGCGATGCCGGTGACCTCCGCCGTTCGCTTCGGATTCCATTGCCGTACGTGCTCCGCGACGGCTTCGAATCCGACCGTGTTGGTCCGGATGAACTCATGATCGAGCCAGTCGTTCTCGATCATCAGATTCAGAATGCCGTTGAACAGAGCAGCATCGCGCCCGGGCTTGACCGGCAGGAAGAGATCCGCTGTTCTCGCGATCGGCGTGATTCGAGGATCGACGACGATCACCTTTCCGCCGCGCTCCCGTGCCTGCCAGACGTAGTCTGTGGTGATCGGGGAGCACTCCGCGGTATTCGAGCCGGCGATGATGATGACTTCTGCTCCGAGAATGTCACTCCAGGGGTTGGCGCCGCGGTCGATTCCAAAGGCTTTCTTGTTGGCCGCGCCGGCGCTCACCATGCAGAGCCGGCCGTTGTAGTCGATGTAGCGCGTCTTGAGACAGACCCGCGCGAACTTGCCCATCAGATAGCTCTTCTCGGTAGTGAGACTCGCGCCGCTCATGACTCCAAACGCATCGGGACCGTATTGCGACTGGATGCGCTCGATCTCCGAGGCGACCTTCGAGATTGCCTCGTCGTACGGCATTGCCGAGAAACCGCCCTCGGCCTCCGGATTGCGACGCAGCGCCGTGACGAGACGGTCTGGATGAGCGCCCTGCAGGTAGCGCTTCACCCCCTTGGGGCAGAGCATTCCGCGGTTGAATGGAAAGTCGTAGCGGGGCTCGAAGCCGATGACCGTGTTGTCCTTGACCTTCAGATTGATCCCGCATTGCTGTCCGCAGAAGCAGCAGTGCGTCGAGACGGTCCTGTCGGGCTCGACACCCGGATCGAGACGCGACCCCTCCATCCTGTTGAGGTGAGGGCCCCAGACATCAGCAATTGCGTCCTGTTCTCCTGGTAACTTCGCCATTTAATCGATTCCTCTCGCCGACGGGATGGGTCGGGCAGAAGCGGGTCCGGCCCACAGCTCGCCCTGCGCGACGCCGAGCATGGTCCGGCGGCACGCGGGGCAGATCCGCTGGTAATGGTCGACTCCCGGGACGGTCGTCTCATAGTTGTAGCCGAGCTTCCGCTCGACTTCGATCAGATCGTTGATCTGCTGGAGTGGGGCATATGCGGATGAGCATCGGGCGCATGTTGCCATCGCCTCCTGTGCCGCCACGTCCTTGTAGAAGCTCACGCCGAGCTGGGCGGGACGCTGGAAGATGTGGAAGAACTTTCCGAACGGAAGATAGAGTAGCGTGAAGATGACGATGATGGCGTGCAGAAGAGAGAGGAACTCGTAGCCGTATCCCTTCATCCAGGTGTAGCTGGCCGTCAGCATCAGCCCCGTGATGCTGATTGCGAAGAGGAGAAAGAGCGGCAGGAAATCCTCGCCGAACTTCTGCACTGCCGCGGCACCGTGGTCGCGCATCCGTCTCCGCATGGCGAGCATGACTCCGGCAATCACCATGAAACTGGACCAGACCAGACCGTGGAAAATAGCGAACGCCACGATCGAGTGGATCACAAAGGACGTAGTCGGGAACCCGAATAGAAAGGTCCTGTAGGACTCGAGATCTCCCGGGACGGTTTCGAAGTGCACCCAGCCGAACACGAGCGGAAACGTGATCGCGAAACCGAGGATGCATCCCCACATGATGAAGAAGTGAGCGAGTCCGCGGCTCGACCGTCGCCGGAAGATGAACCGGTTGAGCGCGAAATCCGCGGTGACCCGCTGAAACCAGAGCCTGACATTGCGGATCAGGTAGCCCCGCTTGAAGAACATCTGCCACCCGCGACGCCAGTAGAGGGCCGTCGGAGGCTTCTGAAGCCACATCGCGTAGCGATAAACGATCGCGAAGGTCGCGAACAGAACCGAGAACGTGTAGCCGACGAGCGCCGCATCGAAATTCTGCAGATTACGCGAGCCGACGACGATCAGGACTGCGAGAACAATGGTAAATGCAAGGCCCCACGCTGCAGCAATCCACCGTTCACGACCGACTCTGTGTAAAGAAGAAGGCATGTTTTCTCTCTCGAAGACGCGTAGAAGCCCGATCGAGCTGTCTGTTCATCATACATGCCGGGTAGCGGAGCAAAAGGACGGATGCCGCTTTCATATGATCTGGATCATATGAGCGCGAGACCGCACGACTGAATCACGGCGCCTCTGCGGTACGATCTTCCGACGACCGTCTCACAGGAGCGGAGAGCATGATCCTCAGACTTCTCACTCGATATCAGCGCACCGAACTCGTCTGGCGGGTAACCGCGGGTAAATGCGGTCAGAGCCGACCTAGCTCGAGGTCGTGAGGAGCGTTTGGGAGTTTGCTTCCGCTCTCCGGCATCTTCTATAGTCACTCCCTCAAATTCGGTAAATACTCGGAGCGACGCATGAAATCTCTTTTGGCCACAGCCCTGACTGCCCTCAGCCTCCTCTGCGCATCGACACTTTCCGGCGCCTTCGCCGCAACGGACGTGATCGTTCCAGCGACCGGACGTACGGGCGGGCTCGGTGGCTCGCAGTTCTATTCGACGCTCTGGATCACGAATCCAGGCAGCGAGACCGCCGCGGTCGCGATTCAGTTTCTGGAACAGGGAAAGGGGCATGCACTCGCCCCGATCGTGCACGAGTCGATTCCCGCGCACGGGACCCGCGTCTATGAAAACTTCGCAGAGGAGCTGTTCGGCGTGACCGCGGCAGTTGGGGCCGCGCGCGTCAGTTCGGCGGACCGGCTTCTCGTTACCGCACGTGTGTTTCAGCGCACCTCCGGGAGCCCCGAGGCGGCAACGCACGGCGTCGCCATCTCAGGAATCCCTGCTTCCCTCGGGCTCCGCGAGGGCGAGGAGGCGACCATCCAGGGCGTCCGGCAGAACGCTGACTTCCGCTATAACATCTTCCTCGTCGAGACGACCGGATCGGCCGTTGCGGCCGACCTGACGATCCGCACGCTCGATGACGTCGTTCTCGGGACGTGGCCGATCTTCGTGCAGGGATTCGAGCAGCGGCTCGAGGCGGTCGGCGCCCTGCTTCCCGGTCTGACGATCGACAGAGCCGTCGTCGAGCTCACGGTACGTGAGGGGGAGGGACGCCTCGTCGGAATCGGCTCGCTCATCACGAACGAAAGCCACGATTCGAGTGTCTTCGAGATGACATTCCCGACCTCATCGCTGATCGGCCCGGAAGGGCCGCAGGGACCTACCGGACCACAGGGGCCCGAAGGGGCGCGCGGGCCGCGAGGCTTCGAAGGAGCCCAGGGCCCTGCGGGGCCAGCCGGCCCGCAGGGACCCGCGGGACCGAAGGGATTGCAGGGACCGCAAGGGCCAACGGGAGCCGATGGCGCGCAAGGCCCCCCAGGACCACAGGGACTGACGGGACCGCAAGGATCTCCGGGAATGGACGGTGTCCAGGGTCCGGCGGGTCCATCGTGGTTCCGCCTCGTTGACGCTGCGTCGAACAGCCATCCAGCGATGCCGACCTCGATGAACACTGGAATTGCGTTCGTCGAGATCGCCGGCACACGGTTGCCGCTTCAGTTCGGCCCGGACAACGACGGGGAATGGGTCTGGAGATCGTTCGACTCCCTGTACTTCGAGTCGAACGACTGTACCGGCACCCCCTACCTCCCTCCCTACTATGCCGTCCCGGGAGGAGAACCGCGTCGCGCTGCGGTTGTGGGCTACCCCGCCGACGGCGAGCCACACCTCTACATCGGTGACGGTCCTGCAGCTGCGGTCACGATCCAATCCGTATTCAGTGCTCAAGTCAGCGGATGCTTCGTTACGTCGCCCTCGGGAACGTGGTTCGAGGCAACCGAAGTTCCGCTGCCGCCCGCGCCGCTCACGATCATAATCGAGAGCCCATAAGGCACCCCGTTTCTTCCCGCTCCGCAACGGGGTTGTCATACGCGGCTGATGAGTCCGCGTGGCCCGGGGTGACGTTCCGGAACCGCGCACTGCGGCGACCTCTCGCTCAGCTTCGCTCTTCGTCAGCGATCCAGGCTTTGATCCTCGACCAGTACTGATCGCGCCACGCCTGCTCGGTCTCAGGAATCAGCTCTTTCGGAACACCGCGATGCGTCAGGATGAGCTGGGTCCCGCCTGCCGTCGGTGTCAGTGTGACCGCCGCCATCGAGAACACGCCTTCAGGGAACCGGCGGTGACGCCAGGCCTGAACGATACGTTTGGCCGGAACGAGATCGACGTTGATGCCAGTGACCTCATCGTCGCTCGTCGAGAACCGCCCACCGATCTCATTGCTGATGATCGCGTTTCTTCCGGTCACGGCGGAATGCTTCTCCGAGTCGGCGAGGAGATCATAGATTGTGGCCGGCGAGGCCTTGAACTTCACGCGCTGCTTGATGGTCTTGCACATTTGATGACGTAAACGGAAGCGCAAATGCGTCACATTTCAGCTCGGTTCGGCTGTGGGGGCATTCGGCTGTGGGGGTAGGTCTTTGGTTTCGATAGATTCCACTGATCCTGGAAATCAGTACCCATTTACGGTAAATAATCTACTCCTCGTAGACCCCACAGAAAAGCGAAGATCCACTCGGCCGAGGATACCCGGGCGACCGAAAGAGCGCCAACGATCGACGGTGAGCGGACAGCGCACGACCCCATCGGGAGGACGGCAGATCGAGAGATGCTCAGATACTCGGCAATCTGCGATGCGTCAGCCCGCAAGCGGTTTTGTGGTGGCGTCCGAGGTCCGGCACCCCTGCCGGGGTGCTGCGTGGTCGGGCGGGGGACCTGAACCGGTGGTTGCACCTCCGGCGCTACCACTCTACCTTCTGGCACACCTCCGGTGTGCTGTTCTTGCTTGCTCACGACCATCTCGAGACATTGACGCGTTTCCACCGTGAAGTGATGGTTCCCGACGGAAAAGGGAAATCCGGCACTCCTCCGGTGTGCTGGTTCGAACGTCCGTGGCTCGGGCCGGCTCCCCGGTTACAATCGGGGGCTTGAATGCTGAACCTTGACGAACTCAGCCAGCGGTATCCCCGTCTTGCGCGGACACTTCCCGCAATATCGTTTTTCGGTGGATTCGTCTTCGACGCCTTCACCCTGGGCCGCCGGATCGTCCCGATCGATTTCGTCGTCCTTACGATTTACTACCTGATCGCCGCGACCATCCTCTTCGTTATCGGTCGTGAGATCGAGCACCGATGGAAGGACTATCAGAACGTCGCGCTCCAGTTTTTCTTCGGAGGGATCTTCAGTGCTCTCGTAATCTTCTATTTTCTCAGTTCCAGTGAGATTGGTGGGTTCATACTCGTGCTGGGGCTGACCGGCCTTCTGATCGGGAACGAGTTTGTCGAACACCGTTACTCCCGACTCACGCTCTCCTGGACGCTGTTTACGACCTGCGGAATCATGTTCTTCAACTTCGCACTCCCCCATGCTTTCCGCAGCATGCAGTCGACGTGGTTCTATGTGAGCACCGGCGTCGCGCTCAGCGCGACACTCGTCCTGTGGCTTCTGTCGAAGAAGAAGGCATCGGTCCTTCCATCCTTCGCGGTCGGTGCACTACTCCTGCTTCTCCACGTCGCCAACATCCTTCCTCCCGTCCCGCTGGTGAAAAAGGAGCTTTTCATCGCGCATCATGTCGAGAAACGCGCCGGCCACTACACCGCGCAGATCGAGCCGTCCCGTCACCGACGGTTCTGGCTTCGCTCTTCACCCGTGTTCCACCGGCGGGGCTCGGAGCCGGTCTTCTGCTTCTCATCGATCTTCATTCCGCGTGGACTCGAGACCACGGTCCGGCACCGTTGGCAGAAACGAGATGAAGTCACCGGCAAATGGGTCACCTCGGACGTGATTCCCTTCACGATTCGAAGTGGCCGGGCCGACGGGTATCGAGGATATTCTTCAAAAGCCAATGCCGCCCCCGGCAGATGGCGAGTGCGCGCCGAGTCGGCAGAGGGGAAGACGATCGGTATCATCGACTTCACGATCGTTCAGTCTGACTCCGCAGGCGTGAGGATACGCCGGATCACGCTGTGACTGTGGCTGCGCGAGCCTCTCGAGTGTCAGTCTTCGATCGGCGGTGCTCTCGACACCCCTGGTGTCTTCGCTGAGCGTGATGATCGAGACGACGTATTTGACTGGAGATCCGTATAGTCGAGCGATCCCGCGACGCGGGAGAGTGGAAGGTGGAGGAGCCGGATCGAGCGCAACACAGCAGATGCGCCGCGATCCGGCGACGCACAGTAGACAATCGGAGGCTTTTCCTGCTGGGGGCCGGAGCCCCCCGCGAGTCGGGCCTGGAAGCCCGACCCCCACCGTTACACCGCGGCGAACGATCGCGCGTGCTCGTTGCGCGAGGCGCTGCAATTCGTGCGGTCCCATGAGTTCATTGGATCCGGATACGGCGATCCGGCGGTGACCCGGTTCCGGCCATTCCGCTTGCTTTCGTACATGAGCTGGTCCGCCCGACCCATGGCGTCGTCAGCACATTCGTGATTCCGGAGTGTGGTAACCCCGATCGACACGGTCGGGCGGACCATCTCGTTTGCAACGTCGACTTCGATCTGTCCCACGACGGCGCGGATTCGTTCGGCAAGTGCCACCGCTTCGGTGAGCTTCGTATCCGGCGCGATGACCACGAGCTCTTCACCTCCCCACCGGCCGACGGTATCGAAGGAGCGAACGACGTCCCTGATGGTCCGGGCAACCTGGACCAGCACCCGATCTCCGACGTCGTGCCCCCAGGTATCGTTGATCCGCTTGAAGTGATCGATGTCGACAAAGATGAAGCCGACGTCGGAGTCGTTTCGTCTTCCCCCGATCGAGCTCAGCAGCTCGTCGAGATAGCGCCGGTTTGCGATACCGGTCAACGGATCAGTACGCGCGTGGTCGTGTGCCGTGTCGAGCCGTTCCAGAAGAGCGTTCCGGTCCGACAGATCCGTGAAAAGCTCAGCGCAACCGATGATCGCCCCGAACTCGTCGCGAATCGGGCTCGAGCGAACTTCGACAGGAACCCGCCGTCCCTCCTTGTGAAGAAAATAAGCCTCGATCGACCGTGGCTTTCCATCTCGCATCGTTGCTGCCATTGGGCACTTCTTGCCGCACAAGATCTCTCCGGAGCTGTCGCAATGCTTCAGGACGCGATCCGCGCAATGGTTTCCGATCACGTCCTGTGCGCTTCGACCAGTCATTTCTTCGGCTCTGGCGTTCCAAAGAAGAACTTTTCGATCCCGATCAACGACATAGACACCGTCTGAGACGAGCTGCATCAGATGTTCATAAAGCTCCGGCTCGATTGGCGCCACGAATCGTGGAACGCTGGTCGGTCGCTCTGCGGCGCTGATTTCGGCAATCATGATCGTTCTCCCTGCGAAGAGTAAAACGCCAGATTCGAGCCAACGTACAAACTGCCTGCAAACAAACACTTAGTCTTTCCAGGCACTCCTGTTCATATCCACTATCAGGACACCTGTCGAAAGGATGGACAGGCGAATCCTGTTATAGACTCGTGTCTCCCCCTACGGTTCACTCATCGACCAGGAGACTGCTAATGCCTCACGGCCACCGCTTCGCGCGCCTTTCCGTCACGCTGATCGTTCTCCTCGTCTTTACGAACGCCGCCTCGGCGGCGACGACCGAGATCCGGGCGCTGCTCGACCTGGATAATGACGTTGCAACCGGTTGCAGCGTGATGACCGTGGACGGTGCATTCGCGGGTGTGGAGATGATCCACACGACGACGGTGGACGCGACGGGTGGTCTGCCGACGGTCACTGGAGTGGAGACACGGAGCTGTATCGACCCGGGAACTGACACGTTTGGTCCGCCGGTCGCGATCACCTCGCCTTATCCTCCGCCATGGCCAGTGGGGATCGGCAACGGAATCGGGGGATCGTTCGTCGTCGAGAGCTATCTTCCGCTGTCGGCAATGACGAGCGGGAACGTGATCCACGTCGGTTTCGAGACTGGCTCGGCGGCGAGTGGTGATCTCGACGCGCTGCTGCTGAGCGGCGGAAACCCGATGTTGATCGTGCTGGCTGTCGCTCCGGCGAATATCCCGACAGTCGGAGAGTGGGGCCTGATCTTCCTCGGGCTTCTTCTGGTGATCACGGCACTGGTGGTGATGCGCAACCGTCCGGAGACGCGGACGCTGATGGTGATCGTCCTGATGCTTGGCGGCGCGACCGTGGCGTACGCGGCCGGCTTCGTGCTCGACGGAATGACGGGAGACTGGACCGGTGAGCCACAGCTCGGGACGGATGCGACAGGCGACGCACCAGCGGGAGATCTGGCAGCGGCGTTCGCGGGTGTGGAGTCTGACATCATGTTCCTCCGCTACGACATCGTGAACTTCGCGAACGAAGCACCGATCGCAGACGACCAGGCGGTCGGGACGACTTCGGATACAGCAGTGGCGATCACCCTGACTGCAACGGACCCGGACGGGGATCCGTTGACGTACACGATCGAGACCTCTCCGACGAACGGAGCGCTGAGCGGAACGGCTCCGGATCTGACCTACACGCCCGATCCGGGGTACTTCGGACCCGACTCGTTCACCTTCTCGGTCGATGACGGTGAGCTCGGCTCGAACATCGCGACGGTGACGATCACTGTCGTCAACGACAATACGGCTCCGGTCGTGGCTGATCAGACGCTGAGCGTTCCGGAGAACAGTCCGAACACGACCGTCGTGGGAACAGTCGTGGCGAGCGACGTGGACGGAGACATGCTGAGCTGGGCGATCACGGCCGGGAACGGCTCAGGCGCGTTCGCGATCGATGCGATGACGGGTCAGATCACGGTGGCCGACGGTACGCAGCTCGATTACGAGACGACCCCGCAATACGTCCTGACGGTTCAGGTGACCGATGATGGGAACGGGAACCTGACGGATACGGCGACGATCACGGTCGACGTGACCGACGTCAACGAGACGCCGGTGGCGGTGTTGGATGGGTACGCAACGCCGGAGGACACGGCTCTGATCGTGGCCGCACCAGGCGTGCTCGACAACGACACGGACCCGGACAGCGACGCACTGACGGCAGTGCTCGACACGGACGTCTCCGACGGGACGCTGGTCCTGGCCGCGGACGGTTCGTTCACGTACACGCCGGACCTGAACTTCAACGGGGCGGACTCGTTCACGTATCACGCGAACGACGGCACACTGGACTCGAACGTGGTGACGGTGACGATCACGGTGAACGCGCTCAATGACGATCCGGCCGCGGTTGACGACGCAGACGCGACGGACTCGGACACCGCACTCAACATCCCGGCGACCGGCGTCCTGGCCAACGACACGGACCCCGATAGCGATCCTTTGACGGTGACGGGGTTCGACGCGACGAGCGCGCTGGGCGCCGCGGTCAACGTCAACGCGGACGGCTCATTCAGCTACGACCCGACGGGCGCGGCGGCGCTCCAGGCACTCGACGACACCGAGATGGTCGCCGACACGTTCACCTACACGATCGGCGACGGGAACGGCGGGGTCGACACGGCGACCGTGACGGTGACGGTCAGTGGCGTGAACGACGCGCCGGTAGCGATCGATGACGCCTACATGACCGATGAGGACAACGCGCTGATCGTGTCCGCGCCCGGTGTGCTCGCAAACGACACCGATATCGATGTCGAGGCTCTGACGGTGGTTCTGGACACGACGACGAGTAACGGCTCGTTGACGCTCAACGCGGACGGGTCGTTCAGCTACACGCCCAATGCGAACTTCAACGGCTCGGACAGCTTCACCTACCGTGCAAACGATGGTTCGGTCGACTCGAACCTGGCGACGGTGACGATCACGGTCAATCCGGTGAACGATGCTCCGGTGGCGGACGACGAGACGATCTCGGCAACCTGCAACATCGAGATCGTCGTCGAGACGAGTGCGGGCCAGACCGCGACAGCCTCGGGCTCGGTTTCCCGGACGATCTCGGACAACGTGCTCGTCGGTGACTCGGATCCGGTGGAAGGAACCGCGGTCACGCTCATCGGGGCGAGCGGCCTGACGAACGACACGACCGGCCCCGAGTTCACCGTGACGACCAACCAGGGTGGAGCGGTGACACTCTATGCTGACGGCTCGTTCATCTATACGCCCGAGAGTGGAGACCGAGGCGTGGCGGACAGCTTCACCTACACGATCGAGGACGCCGAGGGCGGACAGGACACGGCGACGGTGACATTGAATGTCGGGTCGACGTGCGTCTGGTTCGTCGACAACTCCAACAACGGCGGCGCTGACGACACCGGAATCGGCACCTCGTCGGATCCGTTCACGAGCCTCGTCGACGAGGACGGACCCGATGACGCCCTTGCAGACGACGCCGAGGATGCCGCGCTGTCGGGTGACGTGATCTACGTCTTCGCGGGCAACTCGAGTGTCGATCCTTATGTGGGAGGCTACACGGCCAAAGCGAATCAGACGATCCTCGGAGAGGGAGTCGATCTGGTCGTCGACCTCGGGTCGGGACCGGAGACGCTCTTCGACAGCGTGGCGAACGTCAAGCCGCTTGTTCAGGGCGGGGCGTCGAACGGGTTCACGATCACGGACTTGACTGGCGTCGAGCTCGCGGGCTTCGACATCGAGAGCAATGCGAATGCGGTCGCGGTGACAACAACGGCCGGAACGATGACGAGCTCGATCCACGACAATACCCTGGACTCGATTGCCGTCGCTCTGACAGTCACATCCGCGGGCGGGTCGCTGGAAGTCGCGATCGACGACAACGTCGACATCGAATCCGATGTCACCGCGGTCAACCTGGTTGCGGCAGGCGGCACACTCTACGTGACGTCCTTCTGCGGTAACACGGTTTCCGGAAACACAGTTGGTGACGGGATCGTGATTTCCGGCGCGATTTTCGACGCCGATCCCTCCGACGCCGACTTCACGGGCGACGAGGTCGCGTGCGGAACGGGAACGATGATCGGTTCCGCGGCGAATCGCGTCGGCGGCTCCGGGCTGAAGCTCCTCAATGTGACCGGCGACTTGAGCCTCGGGGCGCTCGACGTCTGGGCGGGCACGGCAGGCGGACTCGACGAGCCGGCGCTCGAAGTGGGTGGCAACGGATTGTTCAACGCGGCGGCGGGTACCGGGTTCCAGATGACGACGAATGCGGGCACGATCGACACGATCGACGGGCCGGCAATCGATGTGAACGACCTGGACCTGCAGAGCTTCGCGTTGACGACGGTCACCTCACAGAACAGCGGCACGACGGGTCTCGATCTGCTGAACACCTCGGGCAGCTTCCAGGTATCCGGAACCACGACGATCGGATCGACCGCTGGCGATGGCGTCAGCGTGACCGACTCGAGCGTCGGCGTGACCTTCACCGGCCAGCTCGCGATCGCGACCACCGGCGGCGAGGGCGTCTCGCTTGACGATTTGACCGGTGCCTTCTCGGCTGCGGATGCGACGAGCTCGATCAGCGGAACGACGGGAGATGCCTTCAACTCCCTCAGCAGCGAGGGAAACATCACGTACGCCGGGACGATCACCAACACGTTGGGCAACTCCGTCGACATCCGCAATCACGGCGGAGCCGCGGCGTCGACGATCCTGTTCAGCGGTTTCATCGACGACGACGGTTCCGGCATCCTGCTCGACAGCAATGGTCAGGGTGCGGGTGCCACAATGAACTTCACCGGTGGTCTCGACCTGGATACTGGAACGGGCACAGCGTTCAACGCGACCAACGGCGGTACGGTCAATGTCACCTCGGGCGGAGTCTCGACGACGGCGGACACGACGACGGGCACCGTCGTCTTCATCGGCAGTACGACGATCGGTGCGAGCGGCGTGACGTTCGACTCGACGAGCTCGACTGGTGGGGCGAACGGGATCCTCCTGACAAACGTACCGAGCGGCGACTTCACCTCCCTCGGCGGCAGCCTGGCGAACCAGACCAACCGCGGTGTCGATATCTCCGGAGGAAACGGAGATGTCCGTGTCGACGCCTCGATCAGCACCACCTCGACCGGACGCTCGGTGGAAGTGACCACGCACACGGGCGGGACGGTCGACTTCAACGGCTTCATCGACGACAACGGCTTCGGCATTCGGCTGGAGAACAATGTAGGTTCAATCCTGCGCTTCGACGGCGGCATGGACATCGACACCTCAGCCGCGTCCGGTACCGAAGAGGGCTTCCAGGCAACCGGTGGTGGCACCGTGCACGTCACCGGAAGCAACGACGTGGACACCTCGCTCGCCACGGGCGTCGCGGTCAACATCGCTGGCGGCACGACCATCGGAAGCGACGACGTGACATTCCGCAACGTGTCGGCGAATGGCTCGGCGAACGGAATCGTTCTGAATGGCACCGGGTCGACAGGGGCGTTCGAAGTGACGGGGACAGGAACCACCGACGGAACGGGTGGAACGATTCAGTCCACCACGGGAGACGCGGTGAGCGTGAACAACGTGAGGGGTGGCTTCACTCTACGCAATATGGTGCTGGGTGACGGAACAGCCACTCTCGGCCAGCCCAAAGACGCCACGAACAACATCGGTGGAGACGGGATCGATCTTGTCAGCGTCGATGACGTCGTATTCACCAACATGCGAATTGCGAGAACGAATAACCACGGCATCGATGGGACGGATGTCACGAACTTCGCGATCAGTAACAGCGAGATCTACAACGCCGGAAACGATAACGGTGACAGTGGGATCTCGTTCGAAGGCGTCGGTTTCAACAACCTGGACGGCACAGCGACGGTCAGCAACACGACGGTCGATGCCGCGGTGGAGTTCGGCATGCGGGTTCAGAACTCGAGCGGAACACTCGCTCTCACGATCACGGGAAGCCGGTTCTCGGGGACGGCCAATACCGGGTCACTGATGTTCGGAGAGGATGGGCTCCAGATCGAGGTTCTCGGCACGGCGCAGACGACGGCCAGCATCGGCGGGTCCTCGACGTTCCTGAACCTCGAGAGTGACGGCATCATGGGGACGACGAGCGGAAACTCTGGCGCGATTCTGAACATCACGATCGACGGCAATACGTTTACGGGATTCGACAATGGCGCGCCCAACATGCGTAGTGACAACGCGATCGAGCTCAACGCGACGGGAGGAACCAGTCTGGCGAACGGACCGCGCCTCCGCTATACGATCAATGGCAACCAGATGAATTCATCATCGAACTCGGCGATTCTCATCGGCGCCAATGACTTTACCCAGGTGGATGGCCGGATCACCGGAAACACGATCACCGGCTCGAAGTTCGGCTTCGGAATCGAGGCACCACTGGCAGCAGATGACAATTCGGTCACTCGGGTGCTCGTTACGGGCAATACCATCTCGAACCACAACCAGCAGGGAGCCTTCTTCAATACGAACAATTCCGCCGACCTGGACGTGACGTTCAATTCTAACAATGTGGCCACGCAGCCCGGGGATACCACTGCTTTCGAGAACGTTCTGTTTCAGACGACTTCGGGCTCTCTCTGCGTTGCGGCGGCCTCGAATACGATTGCGCTTGGTGGAGCGGATGCGTTTGGCGGCGGGGTTAATGCCGATGCCCTCGGGATGATCCGGACTGGTGGTACGGCGCAGTTGGAGCGAGGCAGCGCTAATCTCGGCGACCCGGCATCCACGGTGCTGTTGACCAACAATCCGGCTGCGGCGAGTGTCTTTGCGGCCGGAACAATCACTACCGTGGCGAACAGTACGTGTGTGACTCCGATCGCAACTCCGACGCCATGATGAGATTACTTTTCAACGATGAGCCTTGAGTCACATCTCTTCGGGCTGTTCGATCGGTGGTTTAATGGAGTGTTGTGTCTTGGGGGGTCACGTCTTTTGTCGCAGAGGCTGGGGTCAGGTCTGCGCTCGGCGGTGGTTTCCTTGTCGGAGCGTGCCTACTCGCGCCCGACGAATTTCGATCACCTTCCAAACACTCTCTACGGTCTGTCGGGACGCCCCCAGAGCCGACTCACTCGTCACTCGAGCTCCGGAATGAGGCATATGGATAGCCGGGTAAATATGTATGCATGATCAAGCGCACGACAATCGAAATTGATCAGGAGCTCCTGGATCGGGCGAGAGAAGTGCTCGGCGAGTCGACGGCGAGAGCCACCGTGGAGGCTGCGCTGCGCCAGGTTGCTCGGTCGAGAGAAGCAAAATTCGAGCGGAGTGCCGGGGCTCAGCGCCGCTAGCTGGAACGACTGAGCGAGCACGCCGAGCTCTCCTTTGCGAAGGGCTGGAGCCCTCCGCGAGTCGGGCCTGGAGACCCGACCCCCCAACAAGAATCGCGACATGTGAGACCAGAAGCGGTCGAGCAGAATCACGGCTGGCGTTACGGGTCGGATCTTTGGGGTCATGGTGTTTTTGCTTTGCGGAGGGCTGGAGCCCTCCGCGAGTCGGGCCTGGAGACCCGACCCCCACTGTACAATTCCTCCAGTTCCATGAGTCCATTTGATCCGGATACGGCGATCGGCGGTCGCAGGGGTAAGTTTCCCTCGACGCGGCACACGCTGATCGATCGCGTGCAGAGCAGCGAGGGCGCCGTGCGCTCGCAGGCGCTGGAAGAGGTGATCGCTATCTACTGGAAGCCGCTCTACAAGTACGTCCGGCTCCGCTGGCACAAGAGCAACGAAGAAGCGAAGGACCTGACCCAGGCGTTCCTCACGACGGTTATCGAGCAGGAAGCTCTGAGCGGCTTCGATCCGGGACGCGGAACGTTCCGCACATGGCTGCGGACGCTGATCGACCGGCACGTCACGGACGATCTCCGAAGCTCCGGTCGCATCAAACGCGGTGGAGGTCTGGAAGAGCTCGATTTCGAAGCCGCCGAAGTCGAGCTCTCCGAGCAGCAGTCCGGTGCGGACAGCGCGCCCGATGAGCTGCTGAGACGGGAGTGGGTACGCAGCGTTCTGGAGCGATCGGTTCGCGCCCTCGAGGCAGAGCTCGGAGCGGCAGGAAAGCATCAGCACCTCACACTGTTCCGGATCTACGATCTGGAGGGAACCGACCGGAGCTATCGTGACCTGGCTGAGGAGCTGGCGATCCCGGAGACATCGGTGACGAACTGGCTCGCGGCCACGCGACGGCGCTTTCGCTCGATTGTGCTCGAGACGCTGGAGTCGCTGACCGCGAGCGACGCCGAGTTCCGCAGCGAAGCTCGCGACTTGCTCGGAGTCGACCCATGAACATCCCGGAATCGTCTGTCGAGCACCTGAGAGCAATCGCTGCGGTCCCGGATCTCGGCGGGGAGCGGTATCAACTCGTCCAGGAGCTCGGCCGCGGCGGAATGGGTGTCGTCTATCAGGTCCACGATCTTCTGCTCGAGCGCGACGTCGCCGTGAAGGTGCTGAGCAACGTCACAGGAGTTGGGCGGGCGGCGGAGCGCCTTCGACGGGAAGCGCAAACACTCGCGCTGCTCGAGCATCCCGGAATTGTTCCGATTCACGACGCAGGCACGCTTCCGGACGGTCGTCGATTCTACGCGATGAAGCTGGTGCAGGGATTCACGATCGCACAACGACGACCGGAAGGGAGTCTGGCGGAGCGCCTCCGCCTCTTTCTTCGCATCTGCGAGCCGATCGAGCTCGCACACTCGAAGCAGATCATCCATCGCGATCTCAAACCAGCAAACATCATGGTCGGGCCATTCGGTGAAGTGCTCGTCATGGACTGGGGGATTGCACGAGCATTGACCGAAGCGGACCCGGAATCATCTGATTCCGACGCCCCCGCGAGCTCACGAGTAACCGCGGATGGTGTCGTGATCGGAACGCCGGGATTCATGGCTCCCGAGCAGGCGGCCGGCCGAAATGACGAGATCGACGAACGGACCGATGTGTGGAGCCTGGGAGCCGTACTCCGCTTCCTGGTGGAGGGGGTGGAGACAGCCAACCCGTCGGACTGGAAACGTACCCGAAAGCCTCTGGCCGCCCCTCCTCGCAAAAGCCATGGCTGATGATCCGGCAGATCGCTACGGTTCGGTCGCGCTTCTCGCGGCTGACGTGAAGCGTCTGCTCGACGGAGATCAGGTGAGCGTCCATCGACCCACACCCATCGAGCGGCTGATGACATGGGGATCTCGCAATCAGGCCGCCATCACGGTCGTCACCGCATACCTTCTGATGCGGCTGATCCTGTTTCTGGTGTTTCGGACGTGAGGAGAAAATTTTTTTCAAACGAGTTAAAGGATCCAACGTGAAACGCGAATAGAAGAGCAGAAGCGACATTCAGAAAGAGAGGAGATTCATCATGAACAAGATCGTACTCGGACTGCTGCTCGGAGGCTTTCTCGGTATTTTCGACGGACTCACCGCATGGTTCACTCCGGAGGTTCGCCCCTACATGATCGGCATCGTCATCGGCTCGACGATGAAAGGAATGATCGCGGGTGCGCTCGCCGGCTGGTTCGCCAGGAAGGTTCACTCGACCGCTGCAGGCATAGTATTCGGACTCGCGGTTGGGCTGCTCCTGGCCTTCCTCGTCGCGGCGATGCCTTCAGAGACGGGTGAGCACTACTATTTCGCAATCATGCTGCCCGGTGGCGCTCTCGGCGCAATCGTCGGGTGGGTCACCCAGCGGTACGGGAGAGCAGAGTCCCTGGCGCCCCAGCGGGCGTGAGGCGAGACGATCTGACTCCTACGCCCAAACCTTCACGACATAAAGGTGATTGAACAATGGCAAATATGGATGACGCAGCGGACACGATGATCCGCAACCTCGAAGAGAAGACCGGAAAAACGATTGCACAATGGGTCTCACTCGTCAGGAAGAGCGGCGGGAAGAAGCATGGCGAGATCGTCAAGATGCTCAAGAGCGATCACGGCCTGACGCACGGATACGCCAATCTGGTGGCGCATCGAGCGCTCGAGAGCGATGCGTCCTTCTCGGAGTCCGCTGATCTGGTCGACGCGCAGTACTCCGGAAAGAAGAGCGAATTGCGCCCGATCTACGAGGCTCTGATCGCGAAGGTGAAGACGTTCGGATCGGATGTCGAGATCGCGCCGAAGAAAGGCTATGTCAGTCTCCGCCGCAGCAAGCAGTTCGGACTGATTCAGCCATCGACTGCAACGCGTGTCGACGTCGGGATCAACCTAAAGGGCGCAGAGCCGACTGACCGCCTCGAAGCCTCCGGAAGCTTCAACGCGATGGTCAGTCACCGTGTGAGACTCGAGTCGAAGTCCGAGGTGGACAAGGAGCTCGTCGCCTGGCTCAGGCAGGCGTATGACGCTTCGTAGTCAGGAACTGTTCGGAGCACGCCGGAGATCACTCAGGTGGCGCACTTGCCGGTCGCACGCACGAATTCCGGTCCCGGCTGATCCACTTCGACACGCGGCCGCTGCAGATTGGATCATCAAAGCGGCCACAATCAATGCGGACGCAACCAGGACGGCGATGAAGATCGATCAAAAAAAGCCCGTCGGAGACCGACGGGCTTTCCAGATCTTTTCACAGCCCCTCAGTGAGAATCAGTCCTGGAGGAGCATCGCGTCTCCAGTAAAGTTGTCCGTCACTGCGGCATAGACATACATCGGCTGCGTGGAGCTCCAGGTCGCGTAGAAGCTGTCCAGCGCCTCGGCGGACGCGTCCGGGAAGAGCTGAGAGATGCTCCGCTGGAGGTGCTGATAGGGACCGACGAGGATCGTGGTGGTTCCGATCGCCGCGCCATTGCTCCCTGAGCGGATCGTCAGCGTGAGCTCCGACGGCGTATCCAACGGGTTGAAGTACCCCATGTTCGTTCTGAACCCCTCACGCGCCTGTATCTCGGTGGCCGATGCATGAGAAAGGAACGTGAGGAGACCCTTCTTCTCCACATTCACCAGCTGCTCGGCTTCCACAAAGAAGCCGTTCGTTCCAAGTCCCTGAGCTCTGAGATCATTCGAGACACGTGCAACCGCCTCGATCGATCCGGACGAAACGATCGTCATCGCACCGAGCGTAGCCTCGTTGAAGAAGCTGCCGACGACATCATTGAGCACCAGCTGTGAGCTCTCCGGAAGCGTGATGCTTCGGGAGGCGACCGGCTCATCGAGTCCGCTGAGCGTGGAGGGAAAGAAGTCGATCTGTATTCTCGTCCTGGGTCCGTGGTTCGCCACAACGAGGTCCGTGACATAGTTGGTGTTGTTCTGACCGACGGCGCGGCCCACGACTGGCAGGACGTGCATATGTCCAAGCTGCGCGCGCAGGGCTCCATCGGGATGATCCGCAGTGTGGACATTGACGTAGAGACGGCCCCTGTTCGCGAGAATCTCTGCCCTCATTGCGGCGGTGATCGGGACCGATCCCGTGGCGATACCTCCTGTGAAGTGGGGATTCAGGTCGACGAGGATCGGTCCCGTTTCGACTTCCGTGCCTGTGTGAATGTGCGCTGCCGTGGGATTCTGCACGTTCTCGAGCTGGAATGTGTAGTCGATGGCGTCCGCTCTGAAATCGAGCGTGACGATACCAGACGCGTTCGTCGGACACTGGGATGGAAACGTATCCACGTCCTCCAGCACGAGCGTCAGCGAGTCATAACCCGACGCGACCTGCTCGAGCTGACCGCGGATGGCACCATCGGGAAACTCTCCGGTGCTGATCTCGAGATAGAAACCTCCCGGGCTGTCCATGATCGACTGGATCACATTGGCCGGAGCTTCGACGAATCCGCTTGCGGAAGTCGAACCGAAGCTCGGCGTCAGATCAACGACCGCGTCACCGACAACATCGATGGCACCCGCGTGAATCTGCGCACCGACCGGCGTTCCGATCCCCTCGTAGGTCACCGTGTAGCCGATCGCGTTTCCCTCGATCGTGAGGATCGCCGTCCCGCTCCCGTCCGGATCATTCGAGAGGCCTCCACCCAGTTCTACCTGGTAGGTGGACGCGAGCGCCGGCAATGAAAACATGAGCAGTAACAGGGCTGTCGGAATCAGATATCTGGATCTCATTTCAGTTTCTCCTTCTGTTGCAGTTGAGCTGCAGGGGGACATCGGATGACATACTGCAAAAGAGGAACCGCTCGAGGCGCCACCCCGGCATTTCTCGATCGCCTGCCCGTACACCAGCTCAGGAGTGGCCGGGTCTGAGCTCAGCGACCGAAAACCCGAGCCTCGTGGGCATGGCCCGCAGCATCCCGATCTTCCGCGAGAGGATGGAAGATTACCCGACCTGGAGGTGCCCGGGCGGGAGCCTCCATCGTACGACTCCGGGCGATCGTCTTCCGATCCAGCAGAGGATGTATAGCCGAGAGCAACGAAAGAGACGGTTTGTGTCGAGTGGAATCTTCCGTCCGATATTTTTCGTTTCGATAGAGGAGTCAGACGCTTCACCATCCCAGCGCCCCCCATTGTGTCGATCAGTCCGTGAGGGACAGATGATCCGCAGAAACACTCAGACAGAGCAGGTCGCCGAGGTCCCGCGGGATCCGCTGACGGCTGGAAGGAAGCGCTGGCCGCTCCTGATCCTGTTCGTTCTGACTCTCACCGTTATCGCGCTGCCGCTGGCGGGGGATCACACGTTGATGCAGGCGTGGCATCGGATGCATGCACTCGACGAAGCCGCTACGGGGTCGATCGAGACCTCGATGAGCCTCGAGATCACACACACTCTTCAGACGGTTTTCAAGCCATGGGGGAAGGCCGACATCCTGGTCGTCCTCGCCCTGATGCTCGGGATTCACGGGTGGCGCCGTCTCACGAGCCGTGTTCTCATCGCTCTGATCCTCGTCGCGGCCATGGTCACTCCGCTGAAGGCCTTTACCGACGTCGAGCGTCCGAACGGAGCGGACCATCGCTCGTTTCCGAGTGGAGACGTGGCGTCCTTAGCGGCAGTGGCCATTCCGGTCGTCGTCGATTTTCCAGCGACGGCTCCCCTTATGACTGCACTGATCATAGGTGTCTCACTCGCTCGAGTCTCGGGTGGATACCATCATGTGTCCGATGTGACGGCGGGGATCCTCATCGGGCTACTCTGCGGGTGTCTCGCGATGACCAGACGGTTCAGGACGATCGAGATGTCTGGTCGTATGGTGGCTTCTCTCGGCGTGTTCGCGATCGTGCTCTTCATTGCTTCGCGGATCGTATGGGCGAAATCGACCGGGTACTGGGACACATTTGGATCGGTCTGGGGCCCCGCCGTGCTCTTCGTTGGGCTTGTTCTGGCGTGGAAACCGGCGACGTTGCATGATCAACGCTGAGCGCTCCGGCGGCGTTCGCCTTGCGATCGGGATTGGCCTCGCGGTCATCGTCTGGTACGGCGTCGTCGCATCGGCCGGTTCGCTCTGGGATCGTGACGAGCCGCGCTTTGCACGCGCCACGGTGGAAATGATGCAGTCAGGGAACTGGCTGGTTCCCACCTTCAATGGCGAACCGCGGCTGCACAAGCCGATCCTCATCTACTGGTTGATGTCGGTTCCGATCCGCCTTTTCGGGCAGACGGAGCTCGGAGCCCGGGGTGTCGCGCCACTCGCAGCGGGAATCGTCTGCTTCCTGACGTTTCTGATCGGACGCCGCCTCTTCGGACCCCGGCGCGCAATCCTCGCCTCACTCATTCTGGCGAGCACACCGCTCCTTCTCGTGAGCGGATCCGCGGCGACGACTGACGCGCTTCTGCTCGCCTGGATCACCGGAGCTTTCGCGATTCTGATCACGGCGCCTCCCGGTTCCCTCTCGTTCGGGCGGGTCGCTCTTCTCGGAATCGTTTTTGGTGGCGCGCTGCTCACGAAGGGACCTGTTGGTCTCGCCGTGGTTGTTCTCGGAGCCGCGGGCGCCTGGTGGCTCGATCGCTCCGCCATCCTTTCGAACCGGAGAGACTGGGGCGGGCTGGCAGTCGCTGTGCTGATCGGAGTCGTCCTTCTTCTCCTTTGGGGTCTTCCCGCGAATCGCGCGACGGGTGGTGAGCTCGCCTCGCGCGGTCTCGGCTATCACGTTCTGCAACGATCGATGCAGCCGCTGGAGTCTCACGGTGGCGATTTCTTTCTCTTCCTTCCCTACTATCTGGTGATCATTGCGCTGGCCTTTTTCCCCTGGACGCTCTACCTGCCGGGTGCTTTGCGGCGTTTATGGCAAGGGAGGGAGAGAGATTCTCGAAGTCGCGCGGTGCTTCTCGGATGGATTATCCCGACATTGATCCTGATGACGCTGGTCGCGACCAAGCTGCCACACTACGTGCTCCCGGTCTGGCCTGCGCTGGCGCTCGTGGTGGCCGGATCACTCGACTTCGACGGAAACGACGCGATTGCGGCGGGAAGAGCCGGGAAGATACTGTTCGGTATCGGTGGCGGATTGCTCTCCGCGACGTTCCTGGTCGGGGCGTGGTTTCTCCAGATCCATGGTCTCGCCGCGGAGCTCTTCGGCCTCGGAATTCTCACGACCACAATGACTCTGTTCGGACTCCGGTCCGGTCCCGGTCAGGTCGAAAGGACGGTCCGGCTGCAGCTCGTCGGAGCGTTTCTGATGCAGGCGATGCTCGCGTTCTTCATCGTGCCTGCTGCCGAAGAGATGAAGCTGACTCCTTCGATCGTCGCGGCCGTCAATACCCTGACCTCCCCTGATGTGCCCGTTGCCGCAGTGGGGTACACCGAGCCGAGTCTCGTCTTCTACCTCGATCGGGGCAGAGTGGAGATGCTGAAAGGTGGCGAAGACGTCGTCGAATGGTCTCGTCGCAACGAACAGGGTGTGCTCATTGCCACGGAAAAAGAGCTGCGGAAGGCTGAGGAAATGACCGGGGAACTCGGCCTCATCAGTCTCTCGGAGATCGAGGGCGTCAACCTCGTGCACGGCGACTCGTCCCGTGTCTTCGTGTTGGGACGGCATCTCGATGCGACTCGAGCAGATGAATCACAGGATCGCTCGTAAGCCTCAGGTTGCAGTCGTTGATCCCAGTGCGGAAACTTCGTCGAAACAGTCACTGCGGCTGTCGACACATGTCGTCAAGTGTGATCCGCTCTCAGGCCTGCGGTGGAGATCGCAGTGCTCGAGGACCGCGCTCTGTAGCATCCCGGATCTTCCGCGAGTAGATTCCGCGAGACACGCCATGCTCGTGCGCGGGAGCCACCACAGATGGCATTCAACTCACACGATCCACACCTGCCGCTGAGGCGCTCAGGGTCGCGCAGAGCAATCAGGAGAGGAGAGTGGGTGTAGATACGATCGATCTCGGTTTCCCTGACGTCTCCGACGGCAAGATTCAGAGCTCTGCCCGGTGTCACCTCCCCCGCGGCACTGACGAAGAGTGTGTCGCGGCTGGTCACGACCCGGATCATCCCCGGCTGCTCATGTCCCCTCGCACGTTTCGCTTCCATGAACCGGATAAAGGAGGGGGCCTCTCTGATCTCGATCACGGTTTTCATTTGCTTTCGGAGTCCGTTGAGAAATGAGAACGTGCGGGCAATCTCACGTCCTCGAAGCAGCCCACCGCCGCGGGACGGGTGCCCGAGAAAGTCTACCTGCCACCAGCGAAATCCGGATGCCTTGACGAATCGCGCCAGCGATTCCAGCCCTCTGATATCGAAGGGCCGGAGCAATGTCTCGATCTCGAGGTCGATCCCGACCGACGCTGCATGCTCGGCCACGCGAATCGGTTTGTCCCCTCCACTCCGGCCGATGGAGCCCTCGATCGGTATGACGATGATCGCGCCCGTTTCGCCTGAGATCTCCTCCACCGCCTCGACGGACAGATCGGAAAAAGACAGCCTCACTCTGGGACTCAGCCGGCGTGCCCGCGTGTACTCGAGCAGGCGGATCGTGTCGGACGACGCCCGGAAGCCTTCAAACCTGACGACTTCAGGCGGATGGCGCATCTCGGCCAACTCGTCGATCAGCAGGATCAACTCCGAGAAGCAGAGCGAATTCCGCTCGGCGCCGAACGCGCGATCGGGTTCACCAGCTCCCTGAATCGTAACTTCCTTCAGCCGTCCCGTGGGGTTCATCCGACACCTCCGGCTCGAAAGCGCTTGTCTGGTCAGGGCGGGTGGTCCAGACATAACGATAGCGGGTCGACATGCCATGCGAGGTGTCAGGTCGCACGTCCGGAGGTGATCCGACATCACCTCGGGGCGACGGCGGCAGGCAGAACTTTCGTCTTACTCGAGAGGCCTGCGCGGCCGCTGACTTGCGAAATTTTGCTGGATGGGCCTTAATTAACACCAGCAGATGCCCACTCCATACAACCTCAATCTCGAGTCGAACTGCAACAAGTGCTCTGTCCGTGCAGAACGTCCTTTCTGCAATCTCGGCGAGGAGGCCGTGGCGGAGCTCGACTCGATCAAGTTCACCTCCGTCTATCCGAAGGGATCCGTGATCTTCTCCGAGGGAGAACCTGCGCGCGGCGTGTTCATCATCTGCAGTGGGCGGGTCAAGCTGACGACCTCCTCGATGGAAGGCCGTAAGATGATCCTCCGGATCGCGGAAGCCGGTGAGGTTCTCGGGCTGAGCGCTACAGTAGGAAACAGGGCGTACGAGGTCAGCGGCGAAACACTGGAGCCGTGTCAGGTCAATTCGGTACGCCGCGACGATTTCCTGCGCTTCATCACCCGACACGTAGACGCCTGTATGCACAGCGCACAGTCGCTGGCGATGTCGTACAACGCTGCACAGCGGGACGTTCGAAATCTCGGACTCTCATCGACCACGGCCGAACGGCTCGCCAGACTTCTTCTCGACTGGTCTGAGCACTCGCTCCAACCGAACGGCGACTCGAGATTCCAGGTCCTTCTCACGCACGAGGAGATCGCCGAGATGATCGGGACCACCCGCGAGACGGTGACGCGCTCGCTCGCGGACCTGAAGAAGAAAAAGATTCTCGAAGTTCGCGGTTCAACGTTCGTCCTCACGGACCGCGAGCGCCTCGCCCAGATGGTCTCGATCTGAGATCCGAACGCCGCCGCGAGAACTGTCATCCTGAGCCGCCGGAGCGCGCAGCGCAAGGACGGTCGAAGGATCGCGTAAGGCTTTACTGTCAGGACGGAAAGTACGCGACAGTCAGGACCCACCCGATCCTTCGCTGGCGCTCAGGATGACAGTTGCGGCTCTGCGTCACATCGCCCTGTGCTGACACACATCGCCTCCCCCCAGTCTCGGACCTACATTGATAGTGAGGACGGGACTGTGGTCTCCGGCCACCGAAGCCCGTTCCATTGGAGACTCCTATGGACGCCTTCGAACTGAAGAAGATCCTGGTCGCAACCGACCTCACTCCAGCTTCCGAACCTGCAATCGCCTTCGCGGCGGACCTCGTCGAAACTGTGGGCGCAGAAGCCATCCTCTTCAACGCCATCTCACCGATCGGCTTCGTCGACTATGGATCATTCGATGACGACACGATGGCTCGTGCGATGAATGACCTTTCCAGGAGGACCGAGGCAAAACTTCAGGAGATGACGACTGACTACTTCTCCCCCAACGTGAAGGTGGTGGCGAGGGCGGCCTCCGGATATCCGATCTCGTCAATCTGCAACACCGCGGACGAGGAAAATGCCGACCTGATCATCATGGGAACACACGGGAGAAATCCGTTCATGTCGTTCCTCATCGGGTCGGTCGTTCAGGGAGTCCAGTTCCGGACCACAAGGCCGGTCATCACCGTTCCGCAAAGGAAGCATCCGCTGGAGTCTCAGGAGATCATGACGATCCTTTGTCCCGTCAACCTCACGACCGTCGCTCTCGAGGCACTCATGCATGCCGGAACACTCGGGTCGCTGTTGGGAGCCGAGGTCGTGGCCCTTCACCTGCTGGAGGCTGAGGAGGTCGCTGACATCGGTGACATTTCGCGCAGACTCCATCAGTGGGTTCCCGAGAGTCTCAGGAGACTTTGTGACCTCAGGGTACTGGTGCGTCGAGGAAACGCAGCCGAGGAGGTGATCGCCTATGCGGAAAAGCAGCGTGTGGATCTCATCGTGATCGGCGCGCAGCACAAAAGATTTGCAAACACGACCGTCCTGGGCACCACCACCGAGCGTGTGACGCGCCACGCCCCCTGCCCGGTCATGTCCGTCATGGTGCCGAAGGAGGCTGACCGTGACTCTGATCGGAAAGGGACGGAGGAACCTGCTGGCGTCTCAACAGGCTGATGCCACAGTGGGGAGCGCTGGCACTCTGCCGGCGCTCCTGTACCATTGGGCATGGCTGCTCAGATCTACGAGTATCTGTCCGATGATCACGCGCGACTCGACGCCCTTCTCGATAGCTCGATCCGCGCGAACGGAACAATCGACGCGGAGATCTACGACGAGCTCCGGCGCGGACTTCTGAGACACATCGCGATCGAGGAGAAGATTCTTCTTCCCGAGATCCGGCGCCGCCGCGGCTCGACGGCCGTCGAGCAGCAGATCCATCTCGATCATGCCGCCCTCGCCTCACTCCTCGTCCCTCCACCGACAACCGTAGAGGTCGAAACGATCCGGTCCATTCTCGAGCTGCATAATCCGCTCGAGGAAAACCCCGGCGGGCTGTACGAGGTGTTCGAGGAGCTCACGGTCGGAGAGCTTGGCGAGATGATCGAGCGCGTCATGGCGATCGGTCAGGTTCCTCTCTCCCCGCAGGCTGACACCCCCGCTGTCCGGCGCAGTATCGAACAGAATCTGCGAGCCGCGGAGGAGAGTCGTAAGGGTCTGGCCGAAAGTTGATCGAACGGGAGTAGCATTCTTCCTCCGGGCGCGTACGCGGTGACTCTTGCGTCATTCTCTGTCGCCCCACTTCGCGGGCTTGCGTGTTCTCAGTGGCGACGGTTACCCCGGCTGAAGCCGTAATGGCGTTGAATTAAGGATCCGATCAGGCGGCCCTACAGCGCCGCGCAGGCGGCGCGAAACAACGTAGCCCAGGGCGTCAGCCCTGGGGAACGAGGGTCCCCTGCAGTCTCGAGCCCGCAAAGGCGGGCGACACAATGGCACCGATTCTCAACCCTGGTCCATCGTGTCGGCCGCCTTCGCGGCCTCGCACGTCGATGATGGGAGATCTCCTTCCCAGGGCTGACGCCCTGGGCCAGGTTGTCACGGCCCGCCTTCGCGGGCCTGAAGAGACGGTCTTCGTCTCGATCGCCATTCACGGAACGACGTGATTGCCAGCGTCAAAAGGGTCAGCGGGATCACGAAGAGCAGCATGATCCGGCCCAGCTCATCGAGCGACTCGTATCTCGACGCGGCCATGATCAAGAAAGCCGTGTAGGCCATGTAGTAGCCGAGGAACACCATTCCTTCCCACCTCGAGATTGCATACCCGGTGAAAAAGATCGGCAGGCAGGCAAAGGCGACGGCGATCATGACCGGAATATCGAACGCCATTGCTGAGGCAGAGACATTCACCCCGTCCGGCGAGACGATCGAAGCGAGGCCGAGCACGGCGAGAATGTTGAAGATGTTGCTGCCCACGACGTTGCCGACTGCGATGTCCCGCTCCCCTCGGATGCTCGCCATCACCGACGTCGCCACCTCGGGCAATGATGTGCCAGCCGAGACGATCGTCAACCCGATGATCAGCTCACTCACACCGAGCGCCCTCGCGATCGCGATCGCTCCGTCAACGAGCCAGTTCGAACCGACTACGAGCATTACGACGCCCACGAGAATCAGAAACAGGTTCGTTCCGAGGGACGTTTTCTGCTCTTCTTTGGCTCCGTACTCGGTCTCGTACTCATCCCTGACCGCGCGACTCTCTCTCCTCCCCTTCACAATGGCAAAGACCGTATACGCGATCACGCCTGAAAAGAGAATCAGGCCATTTCCGCGCCCCACATGGTGGTCGAGGGAGAACAGAAACATCAGGACTGACGCCCCGATCATGATGGGAACGTCGACTCTTACCAGTTGCTGCGACACCACGAGCGGAGCAATCATCGCGGAGATTCCCAGGATCAGAAGCACGTTGAAGATATTGCTTCCGACGACGTTTCCAATCGCGATGTCGGCTCCCGACTGACCGCTGAGTGCCGATGCAACACTCACGGCCATCTCCGGTGCACTCGTCCCGAACGCGACGATCGTCAGCCCGATGACGAGCGGGGAGATTCCCACGGCCACCGCGAGCCGGGAGGCACCGCGGACGAGCAGCTCGGCTCCCGCGACGAGCAGGACGATTCCGATGATGAAGAGGATGATGGTCATAGGGGTCAGTCGTCAGTCGTCAGTCTCATTAGATTTAGATGTTAGATGTTCGTCGTTGGTGATCAGTTCACGATTGTCAACAGGTGATTGCGGTTGTCGTCGCTGTCATCCCGAAGGAGCGGCCTCATCGCGACTGAGGGATGTGGGCGGGGGGAGATGTGTTTTCCGATCCCCCGTCCGGATTCCTTGCAATGCACTCGAGCACTTGATGGCAACCACGACGCAGGCGGCTCACCGGGAGTCCTGCGCCCCCGATATCTCCCTTATTTGATGAAGCGGATCGTGAGCGGATAGCGATAGTACTCACCCTCATTCGCCTTCACTGCTGCGATGATCGGGAAGATCACGGCCATCAGTCCGATCACGATCAACAGGGGAATGCCGATCAGCACGAACGAAAGCACGATCGCGATGAGCGCCGCGATGAACATGGTGAGCTGGAAGTTCACCGCCTCCTTGCCCTGATCATCGATGAATGGGTCGCTGTCTTTCTTTACGAGCCACAGGATGAGCGGTGCCAGAAGGAACCCGATACCGTTGCCGAGCAGGCCAACGAGCGCCGACAGATGGGTGAGCATCGCCCACTTTCGCGCTTCGTCGTTGAGCCCCTGGACGGGCGGTGGCGGGCTCTGTACGTTCTCGTGCGGGACAGTCATCAGTTCATCTCCTCCTGATATGAGTTCGGTCGACGGCTCTCAGCGCTGCAATTGCTCAGCCGAATATCTCACGAGCCTGTAGCGGACTGTCTGAGCGTCGCGAATCTGTGCGGCCAGAGCGCCATGAAGTTTCGGGTCCCAGCGGGTCCAACGGTCGAAGAACCCGGCTGCCTTCTCGACATCTCCCCGGTACTGGATCTCGAGAACCTCCTCGAGAAGACTCGTCACGGTGGCGCGATAGCGACCGTAGTCGATGGACAACTCGCTTCCATCCCACGACAGCAGGCCCTGGTCGAGAAACCAGTTGAACTGAACCAGCTGCATTCTCTGGTACGGCTGGTCGTTACGGGGACGGTTGTTCTGTAGCGTGCGCAGAATGCCGCTTGCCTGAATCGCCCGCAACTGCTCCGCTCCGATCACTTCCTCGTCCGCGAGCTGATGGACGGTGAAGAGGGAGACGAGATCTGCCTTCATCTCTTCGAGAGAGTCGGCGTAGTCCTCGAGTGCCACATCGAGCACCCTCCCCTCCCTGTCACGGTCAACGCCGAGGTAGTGCCCGACCTCATGCCACAGGGTCCGGTAGAAATTGCCCGAGTCATCAAGGTCATTCTCGAACCCCTCGGCGACGGCAGCATTCCACACCTGCTGCTGCGACTGATAGATGCGCGGATGCCGCATGATGTTTTCCCGCAGGAGAATCGTGCGGCCGTACCGTCTCGAATGGAGCGGGTCGTTGGGCAGGATCGTCGCCGTGTTCGTCCCCCGCGACTGCCCGAAGTCTGCGATCACCTCGTACGCCCCCACCGGGATATCGTCACGAACCTTCTTGTGATGGTCGTACGGTAGAGCATCCTCGATCGCCTGGAGACTTCCCAGCCCCTTTTCCAGCTCCCGCGTCGCCTCATCGTTCCGGAGCAGGAGACTGAGCGAGTGGAACGCCTTCACGCCGTACAGTGCGTCTCCATACGTTTCGTACGAACCGACCTGCGCATTCAGATGCTTGAACCGGCCCGTCACCCAGGAGGCGTCACCGCTCTCGTAGTTGCCCGAAAGAAGATCGCGAGCGCGGTTGTGAAGATAGTCTGCCAGCTCCGCGTCGTCCTTCCCGACGGCTTCGCCGGCCGCGCGAAGCAAACCGTAAACCTCGTGAAGGCGATCCGCCCACGCCACCGCATACGGGACGGCATAGAGGACTTCGGAATTCGGCGACTTCCGCAGTTCTGCGAGCCGGGTCTTGAGCCCGGGATGAAGCGTGTCGAGAGCAGGATACTTCCTGATCGCCCCGAGGTCGCGGTCGAGATTCTCCACGCTGGCTCGTCTCACGGCCGTACGTTCACCGAGTATTTGTGCACGCTGATCGGGATGAGCAGCCAGAAAGGATTCGATCTCGCTCTTCTCGATTCCCCATGGATAGACGTTCTTCCCCGGAACGGGAGGGTCGACGGGGAGAAAGGGCTCACGCTGATTGTCGAGCGTCGTCGCAACGGGACCCTCGAAAAGCCGATAGAGCCGGAGGAGATTCTCCGTTTCCGGAGACTCCTTCTTCTCATGAATCTCCAGCAACCTCTGCTCGGCAGCGTGAGCCTGATGGTGATTGGCGTCTTCGTAGATATCGTGGAGGATCCCCCCAGCGACCAGAAGGAGCTGTACGGCTTCGCGCTCTCCCGGAGTCAACCCCGACAGATCCGGCGAGAGAACGAGCTCCTCGGTATTGTCGAGAATGGTCTGGCTCTTCTCGAGAGGCCAGTACCCGGTGGGGAGCTCCGCGAGTGCGGGAGTGACTACGGACAGCATCAGAAGCGGCAGAAAAATCATCGAGCGATTCATGCAATCAGACTAGCAGAGGTCGGTGGCTTCCAGGAACGTGACCACCTCCGGGTGCCACCTCCCGGGCACGCCACTTGCGCTCGTCCGGGAGCGCGGAGGACACCATGGCGGAAGTCATTCTCCAGTTAGAAACTGAGCGCATTACGCGTATTTGTGTGGCCTCCTGCATCTTCGCTCTGGCTTCGCAGGTGAGGGCAGGGAAATCCTCACGAAGCCGGCGAAGGCCGGAGGCAATGAATCTGTGCTCTCAGCGCCGGCGAATATGCCGGAGCGTTTGAGCTCCCAACCTGGCGCGCATGGCCAGGAACAGCTCGGCGGTAGCGAGGGCGTCGGACAAGGCGTGATGCCCGTCAAACGACGGGAGATCGAAGGTGGAGCGCAGCGAAGCGAGACCTCTCGGAAGGGGCCGGGCATAAGGCTCGAGAATGTGCCGCCGCTGCTCGATGCGGGCAGCGAGCGCCTGCGTGTCCACAACGGGCGGCTTCGGCCAGCGGTGCCCCGTCGCGCGAAAAGCCTGCTGGAGATATCCCACGTCGAGGGGCGCATGGTGGACCAGCAGGGCGACGTCTCCGGTCAGCCGCTCCGCGACCTCACCGATCACGGCGGGAAGACCGGGAGCGTTCTCGAGCTCCGCCGGCAGAATATGGTGGATCGTAATGGCATCGGTCGCAGCGGAGTCCGACACATCCGGTCTCACGAGGCTGTAGTAGCGCTCTCCCCACCGGATCGTCGTGTTGCGGATGGGCACCATGCCGACCGACAAGATGAAGCCCGATCTGGGATCGAGCCCGGAGGTCTCCAGATCGAGAGCCCAGTAGACCAGCTCATCCCAGGGTCTGGAACGAAAGAGCCTCATCCCGACTCATGCTCTCATGAAATGAGCGAGGTTCCGTACCTCTGGGAGATCGAGCTCTGGTGCTCCGCGATCGCGACGAAGGCATCGCGCAGATGCCTGCGCTGCAACGGGGTGAGCTCGTCGAGATGGACGAGATTGTTCACGGCTCCCCCTTCGCGCCGCGCCTGAAGCTGGCGCGAGAGCCTGATGTGAAGGATGAATCGGAACGCTTCTCGGAGGAGCTCCTCTCCCTCTTTCGACAGTCCGCCTTTTCTTTCCGCGGCGATGCGGAGGCGGTCCACCGTAGCCCGTTCACGGATCCCATGCTCGAGAGCATAGAGGCGTCCCATCGCGACGATCGGGATCACGCCCCCTTTCTTCAGATCGATCCCCTCGGATTCCTCCCGAATGCGCCGGAAGAGTCCCAGGGGAGGTCTGAAGGAGACGGCGTTCTTCGCCATCCGCCCGAGAAACAGATCGCGGTTCCGGGCATCATCGATGATGGCCTGAAGCGTCTCCACCGCCAGGGCTCCGTAAACGGGCCTGAAGTCGAAGAAGTTGGCGGCGTCGATCAGTGCATCCTCATCAGGTGTCCGGATCCAATCGCCAAACTGCCGCTCCCACTCGCGTAGTGACATGCTCCAGCGGGTCGCCATGAATCCGCCTGGACAGCGAGGGACCCCGAGCTTCACCATCCCACCCACGACACGCTCCGAAAGCTTCTCGAAGTACTGCTTCGCCTCCGGGCTTTCCTTCTGGTACACCAGAGCATTGTCCTGATCGGTGAGAAGCGCCTGCTCCATTCGTCCGCCGGATCCGAAGACGATCCAGGAGAACGCGCAGGGTGGCTCCCCCAGCTCGTTCTCGGCAGCGCGGATCAGTCTCGCAGTGGCAGCATCGTGAAGGCTCGCCACCAGACGGCCGATCTCGAGAGCATCCAGATCGCCCTGATACAGGATGTCGACCATGGCCATCATCTCGGAAGCGAATCCGGGAAAGTCCTCTGGCTTCTCCAGACGCTCGAGAAGGCGCAACAGATACAACGGACTCTTGACCTGGTGCCGAAGCAGATCGGTGTCCTTCACCACACCGATGATCTCGCCATCCTCTTCGATCGGCAGATGGTGGATCTTCTCCTCGAGCATGAGAACCAGCGCCTGAAACAACGTCATCTTCGACGGTATGGTGATCACCGGTGACGACATCACCCCGCTGACGGGAGTCATTGCGTCAGCACCATTTGCGAGAACCCGATTGCGGAGATCACGATCGGTCAGGATGCCGGGGGGAGTGCTTGAGACGAGTACCGAGCTCGTCCGCTCGCGGCTCATCATCCGGGCCGCATCGACGACTGTTGCATCAGGCGCGACGAATACGGGAGCTTGTGGATAAGATCCGAAACAGGTCTCGACAGACTTCCCGTCAGTGAGCTCGACGCTGTCTCGACGGAGGCGCGCAGCCGTTTCCCAGTTTCTCGAGGGGTTTCCCGCCGGAATGCCGGGAATCGACCGAATTGATCGAAAACCTTCTTTGAACCTGGTACAAGAGCGAGTCCTCTTCCGCGATCACATCCACGGTCGGACTCGTTCCTCCCAGCAGAGAGGGATATCCGAAGAGATCTCCAGTTTCAGCATCTGGACGATCTGACCATCCCGCTCCAGCCTCACGGCACCCTTCCGAATCACGAAAAAGTCTGGTTCGGGGGAGCCGTACGTTTGACATAAATTTGACCTCGCCGCGCGAGACCCATGCGATTCCTTCAGTGACTGCTCCAGTCGCCGCATCTGCCCTGGTCTTCAGCCGTCGAATGGAGGCTGCTTCTCGAGAAATTCTCTTGGTTCCATAAGGGGGTCAGTCGACAGTCATCGGTCGTCAGTCGTCAGACGGGAGAGTTATTGGTAATGGTCGTTGGTCCCAGTGTCATCGGTCACTGCTCGTTTGTCACTGTCGATGGTCACTTGGCTTTGTGCATTGGCGCCTCGCGCCACTCCCAGACTCGAGTGTGCCGGTCGCCAGCCGCTCTTCATTGCTGACGACTGTCGACTGACGACCGGCGACTGTTCAGTGTGCTTCGAGTGCGGCTCGCGCTCCTCTAGGGACGCGTACGGACTCCACCATCTCCTGGATCTCGATCGGTGGTGGTGCAGTAAATCGCGATACCGTGATCGTGACGA
>CAWHHZ010000019.1:0-88301 GCA_963829355.1 uncultured Acidobacteriota bacterium | reverse complement strand
TTACAAGCATCGTCTCTGGACGGGCGCGGAAAACGCAGCCGCCATCAAAATGGCCTCAGGGTGGCACTTGAACGCTTCTGCGAGATCGCCAGTGCCTACGCACTATCTCAGCATCGCCCGGCCTCCTATTTCGCGCTCGTACTGAGGAGCGGCCCGCCCATGAACCACAGGGCGACGAGACGGCGCTGGCGCGGTGAGGTGCATTCAGCCAGAGGAACGAGCGAGTTGCCACGCCGACGCGGCACGAGAGGGCACTGACGAGATCCGCACATCGATTCGTCTTCTCTGCGTCTCAGGTGCCGATCACCTCGAATCCGAAAGCCTCTCCTGCGCGACCGAGGGCATCGTCGTGGGTCGCGAAGATCAGATCACTCGTCGACTGCTCTCTCCAGAGGAGAGCCGTCGCGAGGTGGATCGCGTCGAGTGTGCCGACGACCGTGGGCATCGGCTGTGAGGCGCGGGAGAGGACAGGGCGTGTGATCTCGACGATGTCGAGCTCATCGATGACCGAATAGATCGCCGCGCGTCTTCTGGCGTGATCCTTGTCGGTGAGCCCTCGCTCGACGCGGAAACGGTCGATCGTCCGGAGGCAGTCGACCTCGATCAGCGAGCTCGATACCCCGCGTTCGATCTCGTTCCATCGGGAGAGGCGTCCCGGCTGACCCAGAACGAGGCGGAGCACGATTGACGAGTCGATATACGCGATCATCGTCGGGAGCGGTCCTCGGTCAGGAGATGCACGATGTCCTCGCCCGTGCGTACCCGCGGCGGAAACTGGATGGCACCGAGAGAGCGCTTCCCCGCCGCCCTGCGGACGCTCAGCGGCTCATGTTCCGACTCATACGGAACGATTCGCGCGACCGGTCGCTTACGGTCGAGGACCGTGATCGTCTCACCCCGGCGCACCTTCGCCAGATTCTCGCTCAGCTTAGCCTTCAATTCTGCGACACCTATACCCGTCATGACTACAATATAGTCACATCAGGTCATGACGGCAACACCCGCACTGGGTGGCTCAGTCTTGCTTGACATCGATCGGTCGGCGGAAGTCGTCGGAGAACCAAGGGGCGCGCTGATGAGATCCGCTCGACGGGAAAGCGTTTATCTCTTGTGACTTTCTTGTCTCGAGGCTTATCCTGGAAGATAATGGTGGTATGAAAGTGAAGACGTCCGTCACACTGTCCGAAGAGCTTGTTGACCGTCTCGACAAACGAGCGCGGATGATGAAGAAAAATCGCTCCGAGCTGATCGAAACAGCCGTCGCCCTCATGATCGAGCAGCTCGATCGTCGCGAAATCAGCGAACGGGACATCCAGCTCATCGAACAACATGCCGATGAGCTGAATGCGGAAGCTGAAGACGTGCTCGGGTACCAGACCATCCCGTGAGAAGAGGGGACCTCTACCGGGTGCGTCGCCCCTCCTCGCGTGATCCGAAGCGATCGCGGGTATTTGTCGTCGTCAGCCGTCAGGCGCTCATCGACTCCGCGTTCTCGACGGTTGTGTGTGCTCCTGTCTACAGCGTACGCCACGGGCTCGCGACGCAGGTGGATATCGGCTCCGGGGAAGGGCTCAAGCACGACAGCGCAATCCACTGCGACGAGCTCGTGAGTCTGCCGAAAGCCATGCTGACCGACTGGATCGGAGCGCTGCAGAGCTCGACGCTCCGAGACCTCGATCGCGCTCTGAGGATCTCCCTCGACCTCCGGTAGAGTTGGGCGGCGAAGCACATCCTGGGCACGCGTACCCCGGCTCACTGCCTGAGTGCTCGAAAACGAAAAGCAAAAAGAAACGGCGCCGGGACTGTGCATCCGGGAGTTCTGTCGCGGCTCGCGGGTGTTGCCGTGGAGCGGAATCCTGATCGGCGGCTCCTGGATGTGAATTAGAAGGCACGACTGCAATCCGTTCGGTAAAGGCGTGCTGAAATTAATCCCGCAGACATATTCTTGCATCCCTTCAGAACCGTCCACGACAATCCGGCCTCGGAGCTCGCTGGTGAGACGGGTTCATCCTGACCATGTCCACACGAGGTGGCGGGTTTCGCCGCAGCGCAATGAAGGGAACAGTCCATGGCGGGAGAAAAACCGAAAGCTCGGAAGCGGGTAACACCGGCCGAAGATATCCATGTCGAATTTCCTCCCAACGTCGCGCGCGAGCAACTGAGCGCGCTCGCGGCCGAGCTCCGGGAGCGACGGGACACGATCCTTGATTCGTGGCGCGCGTACGGCGACGCCGTACCGGGGCGAAACATCGCGGAATCGCTCTCCCGGGTACAGTTCAACGACCACATCCCGAGCGTGCTCGAGGCCTTGTCACGGACTCTTGAAACATGGTCCGACGGGTCCGCGGCGCCCACTGACGACCTGGTCTCCGACGAAGTTTCTGAACACGGGCTTCAGCGCTGGCAGCAGGGCTATTCGCTCAAGGAGGTTCTCCGCGAATGGGGGTACCTTCAGATGTGCGTCGCCGCGGAGCTCGAGCGATATGCTGTCGATCACTCCGACCTCCACGCCAGCGTGATGCCGACGGCACGCCGCGTCTGGGCGCTGCTCTGCGCCGATGGCGTGACGTCGAGCGCCACGCAATACGGCCGTCTTCAGCAGACCGAGTCGACCGGCCACGTCACTGCTCTCGAGCGTGCACTGAGCACGCTTCAGGCGATGGAGAGCACCCGAGCCGAGGCGTGGCGGACAGCGGCGCACGACCTGCGCGGCAGCGTTACGGTTGTGAAAGGGGCGGCGTCTCTCAACGCGAGCGGCGCCGGCCTTCCCGAGGTGGACCGGGCCGAGGTGGCCGACATGCTCAGCAAGGGCGTCTCCTCGCTCCACGAGATGCTCAACGACCTGCTGAGCCTGGCTCGCCTCGAAGCAGGTCACGAGCAGCGCTCGGTCTCGAAGTTCGACGCCGCCGTATTGATCCGCGACTTTGGCTCCGCGTCGCAGACTGCGGCGACGGATCGAGGACTCTACCTCAAGATGGACGGCCCTGGCACGCTCCCGGTAGAAGGCGACAGTGCAAAGATCCTTCGCATCCTTCAGAACCTCCTTCTCAACGCGATAAAGTACACCGAAAAGGGCGGGGTTTCGCTGAGCTGGGACGTCGACACGACGAGAGATACCGATCGCTGGACATTCTCCGTCCAGGACACCGGTCCTGGAATCGATGACGTACGAGCCGCCACCATCGAAAAAGATCTCCAGGACGCGACCGAGGTTTCCGACGATGCTCGCGACGCGAGCGAGGACCGTCGCCGCGACATGGCCGGCGCCCCGACAGTCCCTTCCGAGTCGAACGGATCAACGGAGAGCTCCGAGAAACACGGAGAGGGTGTCGGACTGTCAATCGTGAAGCGGCTGTGTGAGCTTCTCGACGCGAGCCTGGAGCTGGCGACGAAGCCGGGACAGGGCACCACCTTCCGCGTCATCCTGCCGCGCACATACGGCGACGAGAACGAGAGCTGAGTGTGGGTCGCGCCGTGTGGGTCGCGCGTCTCGGGCGATCCACACGACGCAAAAAAGAAACGGCGCCCGGATGATGAATCCGAGCGCCGTGAATGAATGGCGGTTGGTAGGCGCTAGCGGACTCGAACCGCTGACCCCCACCGTGTGAAGGTGGTGCTCTAACCAGCTGAGCTAAGCGCCTAAGCGACAGCGTAAACGAGGGAGAAAGGCGTCAGTATTTCTGAAATTGAAAATTGAGAATTGAAAATGCCGCCGCCCGCCCGTCGGCGTAGCACCGCGCTGCTCGTTTCTCATTTTCAATTTTCAATTCTCAATTTTCAATTTCACGTGAGTGCTTCCAGCCGCGACCGCGACTGTGCCGAAGAGCGGTCAGCGGCCTTTGAAGGCCTCGACCAGCAGCTCTCCCTGGGCCTCGGTGACTCCCGTCAGGGTGAAATCGACGTCCACTGTGCTGAATACGGTGTAGTCCGTCCGCACCGGGTTCTCGCGGTCATAGTCGCCACGGATGGAGACCGAAACGCTTCGGAGAGGCATCTCCTCCGCCTTCGCCACCACCTGCACGAGCTCGACACCGCACGCGGCAACGCTCGACAGAAAGACTTCCACGGGAGTGATTTCTTCGCCGGGACACCCGTTCTGCACAGGCCCGTCGACCACGAAGTGGTGCGGCCCCGAATCGATCATCACCCGACCAAAAACGTCGGTCGAGCGGCCATGGACGGTGTATTCGCGGCGAGAGCTCATGAGGGTTCAAGGGTTCAAGAGGTTCAAAGGTTCAGAAGTTCAGAAGTTCAGAGGTTCAGTTGAGTCAGGTGTCATCCTGAGCGAAGCGAAGGATCGCGTACGGCATGACTGGCTCTAACTTCCGGCGAGTATTCTTCACGCTTCTGAGCTCGCAAACCGCGCAGGAGCCCGCGTCTCGCGAGCTCCTGCGCCAAATCAGTTGCTGCCCGGTCGCGTCGTGCCGCGCGAGCGCGAGGGTTTCTGCTCGACGGGGGGCGCGGCACCATCGGGGGTGATCGTCGCGGTCCAGCTGTTGCGGTCGCCGCATCCGTTCGACACGCGCACCCAGTACTGCAGGACGCGATTGATCGACGGCGTGGTGTACGACGAGCCGGTCGCTCCGAGGATCGGGAAGCGTGTGCTTCCGGTCGGTCCGACGTACCACTGGTACGAGTACGGCGGTGTTCCACCGTCGACCACGACTTCCATCGTTGCGGTTGCACCGACAGCCACCATCTGGCTCGCAGGCTGATGCGCCGGCAGCCCCAGAATGATCGGAGGATTGCAAAGGATGTCGATCCGCGCACCGTCGAACGCCTGGAACTCGACCTTGGCGTCGTCGTTCTCGGGATCTTCTCCCGGCAGAGTCGCCAGACCGGACCCCTTGACCTCGACGCCGTATGAGCGGGGAAACGCATCATCAGGTGAAACGACCGTCATGACGGCAGTCGGGATCGGTCGAGGGCTGTTGTCGTCATTGAACGGGAAGCCAACCAGAACAGACGGCTCGAACTCCACGGTCCATCCATCCGGTACCATCACCGCCTCGAGCTCCATCTCGTCTCCGGGAGGCAGTCCATACGCCTTCACGTCGAGCTCCACCGCTTCCTGAGCGAGAGCCTCGACGTTCGCCGGGGTGACCTGCAGCGAGACATCAGCGGCTCCGCCCGTGATACCACCCGACTGGATGATGACGGCGGAATCGAGAATTGAATCGGATGTGTCGGCGATCGCAAGCTTCAGATGATGCGTAACACCCGGCGTGAGCGTCGCGACTGCCGTGATCCGTACCGTGAAGCCGTCGAACTGGGTATTCGCCAGCGGCGACTCCTGAGGGTTGTCGACGTAAAGCGTCGTGTTCTTCAGGTGGTTGATCGAGTTGACCGACACCGTCTGGCTCGGATCACCCTGGACGAACGCGATGTTCTGACCGTCCACAAAGAAGCCGAACACGTCGTTGTAGGCACTGTTCACGTACTCCTTGTACTCCTCGGAGGCGAATACGTAGCTGATGACGAGATCCGACGTGACTGTGACGATGTCGAACTCGAGTACTGCGGCATCGTTCGTGTTGTCGTCGATCAGCGCCTCGAGATCAGCATCGCCGGGCTGCCCCAGACCGCTTCCTGCTCCCGACGCATCGTTGGGACCGATGATCTCTGCGATATCGCCCGAGCTCAGGATCACACCCGATTCGATCGGAAATCCCGCGGCCAGACCACCGCTGAAAGTCCCGGCAGCACTGGGATCTCCCGTATAGGTCACATTCGAGATTGTTGCTCCCGCGCCGGCGAGCGTCGCACCAAGCTGTTCCGGGCTGAGCGTACTCAGATCGGTCGTCACGATGTCGCCCGTCTGCGCTCCGGCACCCACAGCAAGAAGGCCCATGGTCAAAATGAGAGCCAATTTCCGCATACCTACCTCCGCCTCTTACTCTCCACGTCCACATCGCCCTTGGAGGCTGAAACCTCTGAGGAGCCAGTATTTCGAACTATTAGAGTACAACAAGAGGCTGGAAGCGGTCCAACCGCAATGTCACTTCATTCGCTCTCGCCGCGGAAGAGGCGCTTCACCCATTCGGCGTCGTCGTGCGAGAGGGCATCTCCGACTTTCGCCGCCGCCAGGGCCTGCCGCTCATTTCTCTGTCCCAGCAGCACGCACGCAGTGGGGGCATCCTCCAGAAGTGTTCCCACCAGCGCATGCAGGACAGGTTCTTCAAATCCGGCGAAGCGATTCTCCACGGCATGCTTCGCATCTTTCATCCGCGAGATGAATTCCGGATCGCGGAACTCTGCGATCCCGCTACGGAAATCTCCCTCCGGGAACTCCGTCGGGTCATCGTACTTGCCGAGCAGAAGACCATGTTTGAGCGGTGAGAAAAAAGCTACCCCGAGGTCGCGGTCCTCGACCTCGCGACGCAGACCGCTGGAGTCCCAGTCGTCGTCGACAACATTCCGAAACGGCTGCACGACGTCCGGATCGACTCGACTGACCAGACGCGTGATCTTCGATGCGTCCCAGTCCGATAGTCCGATCCAGCGGATCTTTCCCTGAGCCCTCGCTTCGGCGAACACCTCCATCGCGTCGTCGAGATACCGGTCATCAGGACCGAAGTCACAGTGGTGGAAGTAGTAGAGATCGATGTGATCCGTCTTCAGGAGACTCAGTGACCGCTCGAGACGCTCGCGGATCAGTTCGGGATGGTAAAAGTGAGAGTGGTCCCCGCGGTCCCATCCGACCTTCGAGGCGAGGAACACCTGACTGCGGTCGACCTCGTCCCATACGGTGCCGATCAGCCGCTCCGCATTGCCGTCCCCATAGACGTCGGCCGTGTCCCAGTGATTGATTCCGTGCTCGAATGCCGTGAGGATCGCCTTCCTGGCTTCATCATCATCATGTCCCGACCACCCTACCGAGTTCCCGTCCGAGACTCTGGTTCCACCATGTCCCCACGTGCCGAGGCTGACCGAAGATACGAGCGCGTCTGTGCGACCTAGTCGAATCTGTCTCATTCGACAGAGTATATAAGGAGCAGTTCGCACCATCTGTGATGGGGCTTGCGGATCGACCGGCTTGCGAGCTCGTCCCCCGGGACGAGTGTTTCGTCCCTGAACATGGAACCAGTACGATTCGCTATCGTAGGGAGCATCAGGAGGATTTTGATGAAAGCGATTCGTCGACTACTGTTCACGGTCATGATTCTGATGACAGGCACAACCACATTTGCACAGGGCGGGCGATTCGAGCCGACTGGATCGATCCTCGACCCGTTTCTCACTGAGGTCGAACGGACGGTGCTCCCGAACGGGCTGACGCTTCTCGTCCGTCAGCAACCGGACACCGGTGTCGTGGCGATCAACACCTGGGTCAAAGCCGGGTACTTCCACGAGCCGGACGAGGTCGCCGGAATGGCACATCTGTTCGAGCACATGTTCTTCAAGGGCTCGAAGAACTTCCCCGGAGCGGAAGACATCGCGCAGGAGCTGAGTCGTGTCGGCGGTCAGACGAACGCTGGAACGATCTACGACTCGACCAACTACTATTTCGTTCTCCCCTCCGAAGGCTTCGATCGCGGCGTGAGCATCCAGGCCGATGCCGTCATGAACCCGCTGTTCGATCCTGCGGAGCTGAAGAAGGAAGCTGAAGTCGTCATCGAGGAGTCGAACCGCAAGCTCGACAACCCCGGTCCCGTCTCGATGGAGCGGATGTTCGCGACGGCATTCGAGAAGCATCGTATGCGCCGCTGGCGGATCGGCTCGAATGAGGTCCTTCGCAGCATCGACCGCGACGATCTCATCGCATTCTTCCAGACGCTCTATCGCCCGGAGAACATCATCGTGACGATCGTCGGCGACATCGATCCGGCTCACGCGAAGAAGGTCGTCGCGGAGACGTTCGGTGAGCTCCCGCGCGGAGAGATGAAAAAGGAGCGCGGACCGAAGGAACCGACGCAGAAGGAATTCCGCTTCGGCCAGTCTTCCGCCGATATCCAGCAGGGCTACTCCGTGTTCGGATGGCACACCGCTGGTGTCGGACACGAGGACGAGATCGCGCTCGAGGTGCTGGCAAACATCGTCGGTTCCGGCAAATCGTCGCGGCTCTATCGCAATGTCATCGGTCCCGAGGCCGCAAGCAGCGCCAGTGCGTTCAACTGGTCGGTCGACGATGTCGGCATCTTCATCGTTCAGGCATCGTTCGACGAGGCGCAGCGCGCCGAGGTCGATCGCCGGGTCATCAGAGAGATCGAGCGGATCAAGCAATTCGGACCGACAGCCTACGAGCTCCAGGTCGCGAAGAACTCGCAGGAGTCGGACTTCACTCTGGGACTCCAGACCGTCCTCGGACAGGCGCAGGCACTCGCGTACGCGGAAGCGAACTACGGCTATCGTGAGCTCGGCACCCGTCTCGTCGAGCTCAACAAGCTCACGCCGGAGAAGATCCAGGCGGTTGCGAAGAAGTATCTGAACAAGGACAACCTCACGCTCTACCACTACCAGCCACAAGGCTCGACAGCGATCGAACGTGAGCAGGCGCTGAAGCTCGTGAAGACGGCATCCGCAGAAACGCTCGAAGCGGAGCCAGAGGTGAAGCTCCCCGCCGTTTCGAAAGGCATCGCGGGTGCGGAATCTCTTCGCGATCCGATCGAGATGAAGCTCGACAACGGCGCCACGCTGATCGTCGAGGAACGCCCCGGAGCGCCGGTCGTGTCGATGGGAATCTATTTCCGCGGCGGTCGCACCGGTGAGAACAGCAGCAACGCCGGCATCACGCAACTGATGACGCGCGCAATGCGGCGCGGGACGACGTCGCGATCGGCCGAGGAGATCAACCGCCAGATCGAGTTCCTCGGCACGCAGATCGGTGCGACGAGTCCTGCCGACTACTTCGGACTCGAGCTCACGATCATGCGCAAGAACTTCGCGCCGGGCCTCGACCTGCTCGCGGACGTCGTCCTCAACCCCTCGTTTCCGGAGGACGGAATCCGCGAAGAGAAGCACCTGCAGATGGCGTCGATCAAGCGCTCGTACGACTCCGCGACACAGCGCCCTCTGCAGCTTCTCTACGGCACGTTCTACGGCAATCATCCATACGGCCTCCCCTCGGACGGATTCGTGACGTCTGTCGAGACGATCGACCGCGACGCGATCGCGAACTGGTGGAAGACATGGGTGACCGCGGATGACGCTCTGATCGTCGTCGCGGGAGACATCTCGAGTGACAGTGCGAAGGCGCTGATCACGTCACACTTCGGCAAGCTGCCGAAACGGACCGGCTCGATCCCCACGACGCCGAAGCTGACGACCCCGGACAGCCGGATCGAAACGGTCGAGTACCGAGAGCGGAAGCAGTCGGCCGTGGCCATGGCATATCCGACGGTCCCGATGGGCCACGAAGACTGGCCGAAACTGCGGCTGCTCCAGAACGTGACTTCCGGGCTCGCCGGTACGTTCTTCGGAGAGCTCCGGGGAAAGCGCTCGCTCGCCTACACGGTGTTCGCGGGCGAATCATCCCGACGTGCAGCGGGGCTGTTCCTCGGCTACATCGCCAGTGATGCGTCCAAAGAAGCGGAGGCGCGGAAAGCTCTCGTCGAAGAGTTCCGGAAGCTCGATGAAGATGGGATTACCGAAGCCGACCTCGAGCGCGCGAAGGCGTACTTCGCAGGATCGACGAAGATCGGCAGACAGACGAGCTCATCGCATGTCGACGATCTGGCCGAGAAGTGGATGTACGAGCTCGGTCTCGATTTTACCGATCACCTCGTCGAGACGATGCCATCGATCACGCTCGAAGAGATGAAGGACGTGGCGGCGAAGTATCTGGAAACGGACGACTATACGGTCGCCGTTCTCAGCGGCAACGAGTGAGGATGTGGAGGGGAGCGAGCAATCGCTCCCCTCCAGGCGAAAAAGGCTCAATGAATTCTCCCTCTTCCTCTGGGAGAGGGCTGGGGCGAGGGCGCTGGAACGGGTAACAATGTACCGGTCTGCCGACGGCGAAACGAACCAGAGAGAGCCGTCTTCAGTTGGAGAGAGTGCAGTGTCTCGAGTGAGCGGATGCCGTTCTTCGACGAGTCCTCCAACGTACTGACGTTTCGCGCTGAACGCACGTCCTCGGCCCTCCCCCGACCCTTCCCAGAGGGAGAGGGAGAAAGCCCCGGCATCCTGAACTCTCCACGACTCACTGACTCGACATTCGTGAGATGATTTCCGGATGAGCTCGAAGTTCTCCTGGGATCGTGATCAGTTCGAACGAGTTTTCCGTCTCGCCCACGAGGAGAGCCTCCGCTGGATCGACGCCCTGCCCCACGACAAGGTCCGCCCGGACTGCACGGTCCCGGAGCTCCGTACCGCGCTGAACGTGCCACTCTCCGACGACGGAGCCGACGCGGAGACGACGATGCGTCATCTGATCGATGGGTCCCGTCCGGGACTGATGGGCTCGCCCGGTCCCCGTTTCTTCGGCTTCGTCATCGGAGGGAGTCTTCCGGTCTCTGTCGGCGCCGACTGGCTCGCGGCCGCGTGGGACCAGAACGCCGGGCTCTATTCGGCGACCCCGGCAGCGTCGATGACCGAGGAAGTCGCCGCACGGTGGGTGCTCGAGCTTCTCGGACTCCCCGAGGACTGCGGGATCGGGTTCGTCACGGGCGGCCAGATGGCCAATACCACCGCGATCATGGCAGCCCGTCATGCCGTTCTCCGGAACGTCGGATGGAATGTTGAAGAGAAGGGTCTGCAAGGTGCGCCGAAAATCAACGTGATCGTCGGAGCGCAGGCGCACGCAACGATCTACACGTCGTTCCGCTACGTCGGTCTCGGACAGGCCGGTGCCATCCGGGTAGAAGCGGATGATCAGGGACGAATGAATCCCGAGGCGCTTCGGTCGGTACTCGGCCAGATCGAAGGCCCCACCATCATCTGCGTTCAGGCCGGCAACGTGAACAGCGGCGCGTTCGATCCGCTCGACCAGATCGTCCCGCTCGCACACGAGCATGGAGCATGGGTCCACGTCGACGGCGCATTCGGTCTCTGGGCGTTGGCGTCACCGGGGTACAGACATCTGGCGAAGGGCGCGGAGCTCGCGGATTCCTGGGCGACCGATGCGCACAAGTGGCTGAATGTGCCGTACGACAACGGGATCGTGATCGTGCGAGAACGCACCGCCCATCTCGGGGCGACCTCGGTCAGAGCCGCATACCTGATCCATGCCGGCGGAACGAGCGATGCGCCGAGAGACCCTCTCGACTGGACCCCCGAGTTTTCGAGACGCGCTCGCGGTACGACCGTCTACGCCGCGCTGATGTATCTCGGGCGCAACGGGGTGGCGGAGCTGGTCGCCCGCGGTTGTCGCCACGCGTCCGCGATCGCCGAATGGCTCGCGAAAGTCGACGGGATCACGATTCTCAACGACGTGGTCCTCAATCAGGTGCTCGTCGATTTCAAGCCGCCGGACGGTAAGGATCACGACGCGTTTGTCGGTGAGCTGATCCGTGCCATTCAGGAGGAGGGCACTCTCTGGCTGAGTGGGACGGAATGGCTCGGACGTTCCGCCATCAGGATCTCAGTCAGCAACTGGGCGACTTCCGACGACGACATCGCCCGGTCGGCGGAAGCGATCGTGCATTGTTATGAGTCGTTGAGTCATTGAGTCATTGAGTCATTGAGTCATTGAGTCATTGAGTCATTGAGTCGTTGAGTCATTGAGTCATTGGGTCGTTGAGGCGGTGAGTTATTGGGTCGTTGAAGCGTTGAGGTCGTGGGGAAGTTGAGTCGTTGAGTTCCGGAGTGTTCTTCGGAAAACAAGGACTCAGCCGATCAGCGAAAGGAGCGCGTCTTGAAGGAACTCCATGTGAAGGCCGTCCCAGTGAACGGGCTCGTCACATTCGTCCAGTCCGAGCTCAGCACCGATCAGTTCCATGCCGCGATCGAGTCACTGCCCCCGGAAGAACGGGGATGGTTCACGGGGCATTTGCTCGCCCATCAGCAGATCCCCTACTCCGCGGTCAACCGGTTCAACGAAGCAGCAGCCGCACAGAAGGGCGAGCCGCTCGAAACATTCGCCACCCGTGCCGGCCGCTTCGGAGCCGAACAGGGGATCAAGACAGTCTACAAATTCGTCATGATGGTGATGTCGATCGAGTCGGTCCTTCGGAAGGCGCCACTCATGTGGTCCCGCGTCTACGACGGAGGCACGATGATCGTCGAGCCCGGAGACAGATCCGCGAGAATCCACGTCACCGATTTTCCCTCCGAAGTGGCGGGTTGCAGCCGCGCGACTGGATGGTTCGCCGTCATCGGTGAGAGAGCGGGAGCGAAAAATATCAAGGTGGACCACGCTGTGTGTGCCGCCCGCGGCGACCACGAGTGCCGATGGGACTTCACCTGGGACGAGTGAGACGGCAGATTGACGGGGTCCTGCCTGGTCGTCCAGCAACAGCGACTCATGACGGAACGCTCCACCTGGTTTACCATCGTCACATGCGAGCTCTGACGACTCTCCTTCTGACGACGGCCCTACTCACCGGATGCGCATCATCGAACAGAATGACTCTTGATGAGCGAATCGAAGATGTGCTCGAAAGAAGCACCGCGACCCGTGTCGGTATCGCCTGGTACGAGCTCGAGACCGGTGCGTCCTGGTCTCACGGTGCGGACGAGGTTTTTCACGCCGCAAGCACGATGAAGGTTCCGGTGATGATGGCGCTTTTCCGGGCCATTGAAGAGGGGAAGCTTTCACTCGATCAGCCCGTGGCGGTGACCAATGAGTTCGTCAGTATCTACGACGGATCGACCTTCTCGATTGCGGCGGACCAGGATTCGGATCCCGGCCTCTACGACCATATCGGTGAGCAGCTTCCACTCGAGGAGCTCATCCGGCGAATGATCGTTCGCAGCTCGAATCTCGCCACGAACATCGTCATCCAGCTCGTGGGCGCAGACAGCGTCATGGCGGTCATGCAGGACATCGGCGCTTCGGACATGAAGGTCTTGCGGGGGGTCGAGGACATCAAGGCGTACCGGCATGACATGAACAACACCGCCACCGCTCACGACCTGATGGTCGTCCTGCGGGAGATTGCCGAACGCGCAGCAGGACCGGAGTGGACTCCGGCCGACGGAATGATCGAGATCCTCGCCCATCAGGAGTTCAATGAGGGGATTCCCGCAGGCGTTCCAGCCGGAACGAAGATCGCGCACAAGACTGGCTCGATCACCGACATCTATCACGATGCAGCCATCATCTATCCGCCGGACGGCTCACCTTACGTGCTGGTCGTCCTCACGGAGGGGGCGAACGACGATGAGGCAGCCGCGACCGTAGCCGAGATCTCCCGACTGTTCTGGGAAGTTCGAAACAGCTTCTGATGACACGAAGAACAATTCGCACGGCGGCCGTCGTTGCGCTCCTTGTTCTGATCGCGTGTGGTGAGCGTGAGCGAGCTCAGGAGGAACCTCCTGCGGCCCCGCGCCCGTCGATCCTTCTCGTCACGCTCGACACCACGCGCGCCGACTCGATCGGCCCTCGGGCGCAAGGGATCGACACTCCGTCGTTCAACGCGATCGCCGAGAGAGGCCGCCTCTACACACAGGCGTATGCGACGGTCCCCGAGACGTTTCCCTCCCACACTTCGATGATGACCGGGCTGTATCCGGCGGGACACGGCGTGCACGAGAATGCGAGATACGTCCCGGCCACCGCGCGACTTCTCTCCGAGATCCTCCAGCAGAATGGCTATCGGACGGCGGCGTTCGTTTCCGCCTACCCGCTCGCCCGCCAGTTCGGTCTTGCCCGCGGTTTCGACATCTACGACGACGACCTGGGTGGCAACGCCGAGCGCAGTGCCGACGCAACGACGACCCGGGCTATCGAATGGCTGAGTCAGCAACAGGACGAGCCCATCTTTCTCTGGGTTCACTATTTCGAACCACACTACCCCTACGATCCCCCACCTCCTTTCGATGCGGAGTATCGTGACAATCCATATCTCGGCGAGATCGCGGCCATGGATGAACAGCTCGGAAGACTCGTAGCGTCCTTCCGCTCCTCGGCCGGCGATCAAGCAGCAGTGATCGCTGTCGGCGACCACGGAGAAGGGCTCGGCGACCACGGCGAGCAACAGCATGGAAACCTCGTCTATCAGTCGACGATGCTCGTGCCGCTGGTCCTGGAAGGACCCGGTGTGACGCCGGGTATCGATGAGCATCCGGTCAGCAATCGTCGCATCTTCCATACAATTCTCGACTGGGCCGGAGTCGATCAATCTCAGAGCCTCCTGAGGGCCGGAGCAACCGAGGTGGTCGTCGGCGAGGCGATGAAGCCGTTCCTGCAGTACGGCTGGCAGCCCCAGATCATGGCGGTGGAAGGGCCGGTCAAAGCGATCCACGCGGGACGAGTCGCCGTCTTTGATCTTTCCTCGGATCCGGGAGAGCGAAACGATCGGGCGAATGAGATCGATCTCTCGCGTGATCTGCGCCAGGCGATCAGGGAGTACCCACTCCCCTCGCTCGAACCGCCTGTGTCCACTGGGACACTCTCCGAGGAAGACCGAAAGCAGCTCGCGAGTCTCGGTTACGTCAGTTCCGACACCAAGCCGGTCGTGCGCGTCGACGCACCCCGGCCTGCCGACATGACTGAGCTCTTCGGCACGCTCGACCGCGCTTCCGGCTTGTTCGTGGCGGGAGAATACCGCCAGGCCCTTCCGCTGCTTCAGGCAATCCTCGAGAAGGATCCCGCGAACCTGATGACCGCCCTGCGTCTCGCCGCCGCTTATTCGGCACTCGGGCGTCACGAGGACGCGATGGAGGCGTTTGCGAAGGCACGCGCGATTGCGCCGGAATCGCTCGATGTCGATCACTATCTCGCGATGCATCACCTCGGCCGCGGCGACTGGCGGTCGGCAGGCCCGCTGCTCGAGCGCGTGCTGGAGAAGAGCCCCGGCAGGCTACCGAGCCTTGAAGCGCTCTCCGAGGTAAGAGAGAAGGAAGGACGTCCGGCGGAGGCCCTCGAGCTACTCGAGAAAGTGCTGACCATGAAACGTGCTTCCGAGACAGATCTCGAGCGGAGAGCCCGACTTGCCATGGAACTTCGGATGACGCCGACGGCGATCGACGCCTATGAGGAGCTCCGGGCGCTGCAGGGAGAGCGATTCACCCACAATCTCGAGCTCGGCGTCCTGTACATGGATGCCAGGCGACTCTCCGAAGCGAGGGCCGCGCTCGACGAGGTGCCGCCATCGCATCCGGCGTATCCGATGGCGCTCTTCAAGCGCGCGCAGGTGAGTGTCCTTCTCCGCGAGCCCGACAGCGCCCGTCGCATCGCCCTCGCCCGCGAGCACGCTGACGAAGTGACGTCGCAGTTGATCGAGCGCGAGAGCCTGTTTCAATAGGCAGTCTTCAGTCTTCAGTCGTCAGTCGTCAGTCATCAGTCGACAGAAGCCCGCGAAGCGGGCGAAAGGTAATAGCCCCCGGCTTCAGCCGGGGGTGGCGTCCGGGCTTCAGCCGGGGGTGGCGTCCGTCTCCCACACAATCCCGAGCCCGCGAAGCGGGCGACAGAAAAGCGCGGGATCCCGGCAAATGGGCGGCGTGGGGCGCGACGATGATTGATCGCCAAGGTCATCCTTCGCGCACCGTTTCCCATAGCACACCGTCTGTCGTCCGCTTCGCGGGCTTGCGTGTGGGTGGGGTCCAACGGTCACCCCCGGCTGAAGCGGGGGGCTATTACCTTTCGCCCGCTTCGCGGGCTCTATGTCTGACGACTGACGACTGACAAAAAAAGGCCCGGCGGTTTCCCGCCGGGCCTCGTGTCTACGTTGTATACCGAATCAGAACTGCAGACGCGCTGCGAGCTGGAAGCGTCGCGGTGCGTGCTGCAGGCGCGGATCTCCGAACAGCGAGCTGTGGACTCGCCGGATACGGGGAGTAGCCGGTCTGGTTGTCGGTGACGTTGAACATGTCCGCGACCAGCTGAAGATTCAGTCCGGCGATCGGGATGTTCTGCGTGTAGTTGATGTCGACCTGGTAGTGACTCGGAGTCGTCCTCGAGCCGGCCGGCTCGGCGTACCGGTTCGTGTCACTCGTCGAGCCGGTGAGGTCGGAGTAAGGCTCGTAGCTCCAGGCCTCCCAGGCGTGACCCGACTGATACAGACCGAAGACGCCGACTGAGGCATCCCACGGCATGAAGTTCAGGTCGTAGATTGCAAACAGCTTGAGCAGGTGACGACGATCGCCGTGCAGATTGCCGTACTTGTTGTCCCAGATCTGGCGGCCGGCCCCGTCCGCGATGTTCGATGATCCGATGAAGGTCGCGAAATCGTACGTCGTGCTCGTGCTGTCCTGGTCGAAGTTGCCGTAGTAGTGACTCCAGGTGTAGGAACCGCGGAGGAACAGATTATCCGTCGCGCGGTAGTCCGACTCGAAGGTGGCCTCGTAGTACTTGGTGAAGGCTCCATCGAGCTCCGCAATGACGTACGACGAGCCGCTTCCGATCTGATCACGCTTCTCGTCGAGATCCGGAATGTAGTCGGTCGTCGGGACACCGGCGGGCGGGTTGAAACGTGACCGCGCATTGTTGTTCGTGTCCTCCCAGAAGTTGGCGGAGTAACGGTAACGCCCATAGACGCGCGCGGACCAGTCATCGTTGACCTGCTTGGCGGTGCCGAGAACGATCTCGTCCGTGTAGCGCGGATCGAGATCGTCGGCGAAGAGCTTGCCCGAGCTCGAGCTCAACTGCTCGCTGGCGAAGAGCTCGCCATTCTCATCGAAGTAGGCACGAGTGACGAGGCCGAGAGTGTTGCGATCCCACGAGGCAGCGCGTGGAAGCGAGCTTGCTGCCGAGTTATAACGCGCGTAAGACGCGTAGACAGTGTCGAGACCGTTGTAGGCCCAGGTTGCGCCGAGACGCGGCTGGATCTGGTCCTGCCAGTCGATTTCGTACATCTTGTACTGGTTGCCCGGGTCGGCGACGTATCCGGAGATCGTCGACGAATCCTCGCGGAGCCCCTGTCCATAAAGGATGTCGTTGCTGAGCAGGACGCCGACGTTGAACGACCAGTCATTCCAGCGGATCGTGTCGTTGATCTCGAAGTTGTTCGACTCGAACTCCGAATGAATGACCTGACCCGGGTCATTGCCCTGGTTCGATCGCTGGAACTCAGCCTGGAAGTAGACCGGCTGATCCTCGAAGGTTGCGAGACCGCCGGGGATGGTGACGTAGCCCCATCCGTTCGAGAAACGCGACAGATCTTCTTCGTCCGTGTACTGCATGAATCCGAAGTGCAGATCGTGGGTGATGAAGTCGCCAAACGACATGTCGTACTCGACCTGCATGCTCTGCCGATAAAAGTCATTGTTGTTGATCTGCGAAGCACCGCCGACGGCACCGCCGCCGGCCGCAGGGTCGTAGCTGTAGCGTGCGACGAACGGCGTGATGAACTGGTTGAAAGCCGGCTCATCCGGATCGAACGAAGGAATGTCGATGTATCCCATCTGATCGAGGTTGTCGAGATCGAGCATTGAACCCACAGCGCCGGACGGCACTACGCTGAGCATGTTGTCCGGACGGGCCGAAGTAAGGAGCTCGTAGTCGTTGTACTTGAAGGTGGCGTAGCTGTTGTCAGTGATGATCCAGGATGCCTCGAAAATACCGATCGTCTGCCCGGAGGTCTCTCCAGTCGACAACGACGGATTTTCTGAACCGCTGATGCTGGCGTTCTTGACTTCCCGGTCCGAGTCACGATAGCTGGCGTTGAACAACAGATTGCTCGCCGGCGTGAAGGTGAACTTACCAAAGAACTCGTCCCGGGTGCTGTCATAGTCTCCAACAGGACCGTACCTCGTTGCGCTGTTGGCATCGCTCTCGGTGGGACGGTAGTAGGAACCGTAGAAGAACAACATGTCCTGAACCAGCGGTCCACCGATACCGAAGGTCGCCCAGTCCTTGTCGCGATCATAGACTTTTCCTGTCGCGCCCTCGATGTCCGCGACCCAATCCTGCGACTGGAGCTGGTACTCGACGACTCCCGACCACTCGCTCGTTCCGCTCTTACTCACGGAGTCGATCGTGAATCCGGCAGAGCGGTTGAAGTCGATTGCCTTCGCACCACCCTTGATGATCGAGACCTGCTCGATGTCCTGGGTGGAAGGCTCGGCCGCGAGAGTTCCGAACAGTGGCAGCGTGACATTGACGCCGTCGAACTGATAGACGTTGTCCTGCTCGCTACCACCCGATGACGGACCGCGAACGCCGGCTTCATTGACCTGAATTGCCGGGGCGAGTTTCAGAAGGTCGCGATACTCCTGTCCGACGGGGAGCTGCTCGATCATCTCCTCGGTGACGGCACTGCGGATCGCCGTGGAGGTGGGATCGACCAGAGAAGAGTCCGCGGTGACCGTAATGGTCTCCGCGACACCTGCAAGCGCCATCTTCACGTTGACGGTCGAGTCCTGATTGAGCTGGACCCGCACGTTTCGCGTCTGCGTCTCCATTCCCGCGAGATTGAACTCGAGAGAGTAGGTGCCGGGTGGCAGAAGCGGCAGTCTGTAATCACCGTTCAAGCCGGTTGTGACGACGCGCGCCTGCGGCAGCGACGGCGCCGTTGCGACGACCGTGACTCCCGGAAGAGCCTGTCCGTCTCCTGAAGTGATCTTCCCGACGATTGCACCCGTCTGCTGGGCAAATCCCAGCGGGGCAATCATGAGGAATAGCACCAGTAACCCAAAAAATCTCGCCTTTTGCGAATTGCCAGTTCCCATCACACTTCCTCCTCGACTGCGGTTCATTGAACTTGGACTCCGGTGATTCTAACCCCAATCCAATGATTTTTGCAGATTGACGCCGCTGAAAACGGGACGGAGACGTACGCGGTGATGGGACGAATCGGTCGATTCAGACATTCGCTACCGGCCGACGCTGTGGGGGAAGGAAGATCAGGAGTGGGACTGCCGACAGACGGAGATGGCGGGCCGGCGAGAAGTTCTCCGCTCGCCGGCCCCCGAAACTGTTTCAGCTTCGCGCGTTCTCATACGCCTCGGCGTACCGCCGCGCCTCGCCCGGGTTTTCTGTAACGCGGCGAATGGCGGCCTCGTAGGTCTCGAGAGTGAGACCGTGCTCGGCGAGAACCTCTTCCATCCGGTCCTGCTCCGCTTCGAGCCGCACGCCCAGCTCACCCAGTTCCTCGGGTGAAAGCTCAACGACCTGTTCTGCGGGCGGATCGACGACCGCAACCGACTCCTGTTCACCGCCGCAGGCGACGGCAAGAAGCATCATCATCATGAGGCCAGTGATCACTCCACTCTTCACTCTCATCGCTCACCTCGATTCTTGTCCTTGCCCTTTGCCTTGCCGTGGTTCTGGCCGCCAGACTTCGCGCCACCTTTGTTTTTCCCGGCTGCTGCATGATCCGGAGGACCCTGCTTTTTGTCCTTTACACTCGATCCCTGTTCCCGTACTTCGTCGCTCCGCTGAACTACGGTCCGGTCTCTGTCCCGAACGTTCACTGGATCACTCCCGTGAACGATCTCGGCCCCAGTCTGAACCCCGATCTCCTTCTTGAGCTGTCCGGGAGGGCCGCCATGCGGGTGGTTGCGGACCTCATCGACGTGCCGGATGACGGTCTGCGGAACAATTTCCCTGCGATCGAGCACGATCCGCCTCTGATCCCTCACATCGATCTCTTCGATTCCGCTTGCTCGGATGCGGTCACGAAGAGCGAGGACCAGTTCCTCACCGGTCACTCCCCTCGCCGCCTCATTCGTCACGAACGTGGCCACGTTCGGACCAGTGGCCGGGTCAACGAGAAGCACAGGGCTGTAGCGAACGATCTCAACGAACTGGGCTGGCGGCACCGCCGTATCGTTGAGCGCAGTGATGAGTTGAGTCAGATCTCCGGCCGGAATACCGGACAGCTCTGACACCGCGGCCACAGCCAGCGGCATCGCCACGACGTCGAGAACCTCCTCCGTCTGAAGCGCTGAGACCTGCGAGGTCGACACGATCATCGCCACGGTCACGAACATGAGAAGAAAATGCTTCAAGATACACCTCCATCGGGCCGCAAACATGCGTGCCCTCAGTTGCAGTTATTTGCGAAACTGCAATCGATGGGCCCAATTCGAAGATCTGGGCGAAGTAGAGAATGTTCTGGAAAGGAACCGGGAAACAACCCCGGCGCCGCGGCGTACACTATAGAGTCGTGGCACAACTCAAAGACTGGCTCGCACTCGCTGACTCCACCATCCGCTCCCTCGACGGGAAGCAGGTCAGCGGGCTCTATTCGCTCGAGTGGCCGGAGGCAAAGCGTTCCCTCATACAGGAACACGAGCACGAGATCGCGAGTGAGCGACGTCAGGTCGTCCGGCATGTGCGGCTACTGAGCGCGCTGCTTTACGGTCTCGTCAAGCGACTGACTCCAGCGAGACGCCTGATTCTCGCCATCTCCACCGCATTGCTCATCGGAGGCATCATCCGAATCTCGATCGATGGACTGACGGTGCTGAACCTCGCGGCGATTCTCGTCTCCTTCCTCCTCGGGATGACACTGCTCGGTCTCGAGCTGATCGACAAGCTCAAGTATCGGGATGAGCTGGAGCTCGCGCGCGAGCTCCAGGCGGGACTCATTCCCGACCTGCTGCCGGATCACTACGGCTTCGAGTTTGCCGCCACGAATCGGATCGCGAACATGGTCGGGGGCGACATCTACGATTTCGTGCGTCTCCCGGACGACCGGATCGCCGTGCTTTTCGGCGATGCCTCGGGACATGGCATGGCCGCCGGTCTGGTCATGGCGGTGGCCCACGCATCATTCCGCACCCAGCTCGACATCGATCCGGAGCCGGATGCGATCATCCAGTCGCTCAATCGCATCCTCATGAGAGTGGGCGGACCACGATCATTCTTCGCCGGGATCTACATCCTGCTGGAGCCGGACGGCAAATTCAGAACCGTCGTCGCCGGCCATCCGCCGATCCTGCGCCTCGACTCCACTGGACGTGTCGTCGAACGAATCGGAGAGGGCGCTTATCCGATGGGAATCAGGGAGGACCGCCGATGGAAGGTCCTGGAGTCGCGGATTGACCAGGGAGAATCGCTACTGCTCCACTCCGACGGTCTCCCCGAGGCGAGGAGCCAGGACGGATTGGACTATGGGTTCGATCGGGTGATCCGGATCATCGAGAACGCCGGGCCATCACGTCCGCAGGAGCTCGTGAACCGGCTCCTCGAGGACTGGACCCGTTTCATCGGGTTGGCCCCACCGCAGGACGATCTCTCGATCGCTGCAATCCGGCACCGCGAGAGAACGACGCTGGCGTCCAGCCCCTGACGGAGTAAAGACTACGGCTGGCATTCACTTTTCTTTGGAGTGCTGAGCTCGCCGAAGGACGAGCTCAGCTTTACATCGCGCCGCCTTGCAAACTGCGGCGTGTTCCAAATTGCAGCGGAAATCTCTTATCGTGCCGATTGCGACATCCATGGCGCTTGCCACGCCATCCAAAGCGGTGCTCGTCCTTCGGCGAGCACCGCACTCCAAGTCACAGCCTCGCGAGATCCCTCCGCTTCGCCTCCCCATCAGCGCCGGGCGACGGCGACGACATCCCGCGATTCCTCACGGTCGAAGTGACTCCCGTCAAAACCGCCAAACAACTCCACGCGGTCGAATCCCGCGTCGAGGAGCTCTCGCTCGATCTGCGCCGCGCGCCATCCGCGAAGCTCGACCCGCTTCGATGCGACGAGCTCCAGCGGCTCGTCCCGCTCAGGATGGAGCAGCAATGTGCTCGGAAAGAAGAGAACCCTTCCGTTGCCCTGCATTTCTATGATGCGGACAAATACGATCGTGCCGCCCGTATCCGGATCAGGCCGGAAGTTCAGGGGAAGGTGGCGTTCACCTTTTGCCTCGATCCTGTCGTAGTTGAGAATCTGCACGACCAGCGGCGAGCCCGGCTCGAGCAGTGCCGCCGCCGACCGTGCAAAACGAGTCAGATCGTCGTGCTCATCGAGGTGCGGCAGGACGTTGCCCAGACATATCGCGCCGCCGAAGGTACCGCTCAGTTGATTCGCGGCCTCGCGCAGGTCCCCGAGCACGAACTCGACTCGACCCCGGTCTTCCCCATCGTCCACAATCTCGCGGCTCTTCGCGACCATCGATTCCGAGGCGTCGATCCCGCTGACGTCGAAACCCTTCGAAGCCAAAAATCGCGAGTGTTCTCCCGAGCCGGAACCGAAATCGATCAATCTGTTCGAAGGCACTTCCTCCAGCACGCGACGGAGGAAGGGCCACTCGCGTTCGATTCTCGAGGACCAGCCGATGAGCCGCCGGTACTCGAATCGCGAATACTGATCCTCTCCCGGCATCACACCTCCGCCAGGTTCAACCTGATCTCAGGAGGATCTGCAAGATGTCGCTTCACCGTGCACTGGTCCGCAGCGCGCAGCACCGCGTCACGGTATTTTGCGGGAAATGCAGCGGGAAGATTGATGTCCATATCGATTGTCGCGACGAGTTTTGTGCTCGCGTCCTTTGTCAGCGTCATCCGGATCCCCAGATCAGAGGTATCGATCTCGCGCGACCGGCAGAACTGCACGACGTAGAATCCGACACAGGTCGCGATCGACGCGAGAAACAGGTCGAACGGAGAGGGTGCCGCATTCTCGCCGCCGCTCCCTTCCGGCTGATCGGTCCTGATCTGGTGCCCCTTCCACTCGGCATTCACGGCCACACCGCCGGGGAAAGTGAGAATCATTTCATTCTGTTTGTTCATCGTTTCTCCTGGATTCGATGCCGGCTGGGATGGGAAGCCGGCACGCGGATGAGAGACGTCCGCGCCTGGGTCACTTAGGATCGAGCTCTGTACTTACTCAAGACCCGGTATACATACCAGAGCAGCATCCCGCCGAGAATGACGGTGCTCACAGGACCCACCCACTTGTCGACCTTCTCGAACTGTGATCCCAGCAATTTCCCAGCGTATGCGAGAAGGATCGTCCAGATTGCGGTTCCGACTGCCGACCAGGCGAGAAACGGCAGCAGAGACATGCCGCTCAGCCCTGCCGGTACCGAGATCAGGGTCCGGAGTCCCGGCACCATCCTGCCGAGAAATACTGCTTTCGTCCCGTGGCGATGGAACCACTCCTGAGCGTGATCCACACTTCCCTCGTCCATTCCGAGCCAGACGCCGTGGCGAGCGACAAAATGCCGGAACTGGCCCCTCGAGAAGTGCCGGGCGAGGTAATACCAGAATGTCGCGCCCGCGAGCGATCCGATTGATCCGGCCAGGATGGCTGGCCACAGTGACATCGAGCCCTTGTCCGACAGATAACCGGCGAGCGGCATGATCAACTCTGATGGAATCGGTGGTACGACATTCTCCAGGAGCATCAGGAATCCGACGCCCCAGGCTCCCATCGATTCAACAGTCTGGATGATCCATGAGCCCATGGACTGTGGGAACTGCCATGTCCATGCCGGTCGAAACGCGAATCAGCAGCTCCGGCCCCCGGAGCCTCGGATTCCTCACGTCCCGCCGGCAGGTGCGGCCGGAGCCTCGGCGCGCGAGACCGATCCGCCACGCACGGCGAAGGTGGAGATCAGCCGTTCCAGCTTCTCGCTTTCGCAGAGCGGACAGAGGACCGTGTCTCCGCTGGAGACGATCGCCTCGAATCGATGATCGCAGTCGCTACATCTGTACTCGAATAGTGGCATCATTCGTTTCAACCGATCGGAGTCACAGTTTGTTGCATTCGATTTCGAATCAGAAACGAGGACCACAGGAGAGGCGGAAATGACGATGGAACGACCAGGCGAGAACGAGTATCACGAGTTCTACAAGGGTTACATCGATGAGATCGGTGACGGCGACATTCTGGAGCTTCTCGAGCAGCAGATCGACATCCTCCACAATCTCGCGACATCGGTCGATCCTGCGATGGAGACCTACCGCTACGACCAGGGAAAGTGGAGCGTAAGAGAAGTGATCGGACACCTGATCGATGCGGAGAGAGTCTTCGGCTATCGCGCCTTCTGTATCAGCCGCGGCGATCGATCCGCTCTTCCCGGATTCGACGAAGGTACGTATGTCGAGAGAGCGGGAAACGATCGGCGGACGCTCGCGTCACTCGTGGACGAGCTGATCACGGTGAGGCGATCAAACCTGTACGTCTTCAAAAATCTGCCGCCTGGATCAGCAGAGAACCTCGGTGACGCGAACGGCTCTCCCGTGTCTGTCCGCGCACTGGCCTTCATGACAGCCGGACACTTCCGCCACCATTTGGAAATTCTCGCGGATCGATACGGCGTCGGTGGAGAAGATCCTGCCTGAATCGCCATGACTGTCATCCTGAGCGCAGCGAAGGATCGCGTACGCGAGACTGTGTGAAAACGCCTCGTGAATCGAGGCTGTGACTTTGGAGTGCGGTGCTCGCCGGAGGACGAGCGCCGCTTTGGATCCCGTGGCAACCACCATCGAGGCCGCAATCGGGACCAGTCAGGAAATTTCCACTGCAGCTTGCAACCCGCCGCAGCCCGTAAGGCGGCGTGATGTAAAGCTGAGCTCGTCCTTCGGCGAGCTCAGCACTCCAAAAAAGACGGTCGCGAAGCCGATCGGTTTTTCACACAGTCTCGCGCTCAGGATGACTGCCTTTCCCCATTCCCCATTCAGCATTCGGCATTCGTCATTCAGCATTCCCATGCTGATAGACTTCGGGGCGTATGGAGCGGACGCACGTTCTGATCGTCGGCGCGGGGCCAATCGGCATCGAGCTCGCCGTCGCTCTGAAGAAGAAGGGAATCGACTACCACCATCTCGACGCCGGCCAGATCGGCGCCACGATCTCGTGGTACGCCCCCAACACCCACTTCTTCTCGTCACCTGAACGGATCGAGATCGCGGGCGTTCCACTGCAGACTCTCGATCAGACGAAAGCGACCAAGGAGGAGTACCTGAAATACCTTCGGTCGGTGGTTCTCCAGTACGACCTCGACATCGCAACATTCGAACGGGTCATGTCGATCAGAAAGAGAGACGATCGACTCATCGTGACGAGCCGGGGAGGCCGGGGGGACCGCACATGGTCCGCGGCCGCGGTCGTTCTGGCGATCGGCGACATGCATCGCCCCAGGATGCTCGGCGTTCCGGGAGAGACTCTGCCTCACGTTTCTCACTACTTCGAGGATCCGCACCAGTACTTCCGTCGCAGAGTGCTGATCGTCGGGGGCAAGAATTCGGCGGTCGAGGCCGCGATCCGCTGCGTGCGAATCGGAGCCCGGGTGACGCTGTCGTATCGGGGGAGCGACTTCAGTCGCGACCGCGTGAAGTTCTGGCTCCTCCCCGAGATCGAAGCGCTGATCCGGGACGGCCGTCTGGAGTTTCTGCCACGCTCGAATGTCCTGCAGATCAAGCGGGACGTCGTGTTGCTGACCCGTACCGCGGCGGACGGTTCGGTCGAGGAGCTCAGGGTTCCTGCCGAGGTCGTTCTTCTCCTCACTGGATACGAACAGGACTCGACGCTCTTCGAGCAGGCGGGCGTGACGCTCGAGGGACCGGGACAGAAGCCTCGTTTCGATCAGCGGACGATGGAGACCGACGTTCCGGGGCTGTACGTCGCCGGCACGGCCAGCGCCGGCACCCAGATCGGCGGCGTGAAGGAGTTCATCGAAACGAGCCACATTCACGTCGACCGGATCGTCGCCGCAATCACCGGCGCTCCCGCCCCTGAAGAACAGGCGCCCGAGTTCACACTCCCGGAGAGCTAGGCGGGCACATCAAAGTTCAAAGTTCAAAATGGTGGACTGCATGGACTGGCGTGGACGGCGTGGACGGGCGTGGACGTAGTGGACAAAAGCGTGGACGAAAGAGTGGACAGAAGCGTGAACCATAGTCACTGCGTCATGTCCACTCTTTCGTCCACGTCTCGGTCCACGCTTCTGTCCACCACGTCCACGCCCGTCCACCGTTTGACCTCCAGGCGGCGCCCATGTGATCAACCTCACAATGGCGTGTGACTGCCATTGCGTACAGACGCGGCCCCCGACGCGACAATCATCCGGAGGGCGCGCTGCCTGATGAATTCATCATTGAGGGACTATCTATGACAACTGTACTCGAGGAAGCTCGTCCTGAGACGAGTCGCGGCAAACCTGCCATTCACAAGCTCCCAGAACATACTGTGGAGATCGTTTCAGATTCCGGAGAGGGTGCGCAGAAATGCGGGCAGATCTTCGGATCCGTCTCCGCAAAAATGGGGAACGGCGTCTGGACCGTCGAGATCATTCCGGCGGAAATCCAGCCACCTCCACGCACACCCGATGGCGGAAGCGGCAACCGCATCCGAATCGGCAGCAGAGCAGTCACAAACTGGGGAGATGACACCAACCTCGTCATTGCATTCAACGAGCAGGTCCTCCTCACCAGACACCGCATCGGCGCACTGGCTCCCGACGCCACACTTCTGATCGAGAACATGTGGGCCGATCATCCCGACGAAGTCATCCGCCAGCAATGGGCGGACGCGATGGCTGAGCTCGAGTCCTCCGACTACCGGATCATCCCGGTCCCGATGCAGGCCGAATGTCTCAAGATCGTCGACAATCCCCGGAAGGGCAAGAACATGTTCGCCCTCGGTCTGCTCTCCTGGATCTACAGCCGCGACGTCGAGCGCGTGAAGGAACAGATCGCGCACCAGTTCAGAAAGAAGTCCGAAAAGGTCTACGAGACGAACGTCGAGCTCTTCAACCTCGGCTACGCGTGGGGAGAACAGCACCTCGACTTCCGGGTCGAGATCGCGGCAGTTCCCTCCACTCAGCAGATGCTCGTCATGAACGGCAACGAAGCGCTGGCTCTCGGCGCCATCGCCTCCGGTATGGAGCTTTGCGCCATGTATCCGATCACGCCGGCCACATCATCGTCGCACTACCTCGGCGAGATCTTCCGGAACTACGGCGGTATCCTGCATCAGGCCGAGGACGAGATCGCCGCTGCGGGTGTGGCCATCGGAGCTTCGTACTCCGGCAAGGTCGCTTTCACGATCACATCCGGACCTGGACTCGCTCTGAAGACGGAGTTCCTCGGGCTTTCAGTCATGACGGAAACTCCGCTCGTGGTCGTGAACGTCCAACGCGGCGGCCCGAGTACGGGGCTTCCGACGAAGGTCGAGCAATCCGATATGTGGGCAGCCGTCTACGGCCAGACCGGAGATGCGCCGCACGTCGTTCTCGCGCCATCGACCATCGAGGAGTGCTTCCATACGATGATCACGGCCCGGCGCCTCGCCGAGGCGTTCCGCTGCCTCGTCATCGTCCTGACGGACGCGAACCTCGCGACCGGCGTTCAGCCGTTCCCGCGTCCCGAACCGACCGAGCAGTGGATGGCACCGGCGCTCGACCTGTCACCGCTTCCCGAGGGAACGAAGCCGTTCGACTGGGATGATGAGACGGGCCTTTCGCAGCGGATCATTCCGGGCCGGAAGAATGGCGCATACACCGCAACCGGCCTCGCCCACGAGGATAGCGGCTGCGTCGCCTACACGGCGAAGATCCACCATCGCGGCAACCAGATGCGCAGCCGGAAGATGGCGGTATTGCAGTCGATGCTCGAGCCACCGAAGCTCTACGGTGCTGAAGAAGGAGATCTCCTCGTCGTCGGATGGGGCAGTACCCGCGGCGCGATCGAGGAAGCGATCGAAAGAGGACGTGCGGAGGGGCTCAATATCGCGTCGACACACCTGACGTTCCTCTCGCCATTCGAGCCGGGCCTTCAGGAGATGTTCCGGCGATTCAAGAAGGTCATGACCGTCGAGATCAACTACAGCGACGATCCGGATGACCCGTGGATCACGGAAGAAAACCGGCGCCGGGGACAGCTGTCCTGGATGCTCCGGGCCCACACGCTGGTCGATGTCGACTGCTGGACCCGCGCCCATGGCGAGCCACTTCGCCCGGGATCGATACTCGAGGGCATCCGCACCAAGCTTCAGAACAAGGAGAGAGCACGATGAGCGCCCTGAACTGTAGTTTGCTCGCCAGTCCGACGGACGACGAGCGCGAATTCGAGATGTCCGACTACGAGGGGCGCGTCGCACGATGGTGCCCTGGCTGCGGCGATCACTCCGTTCTCACGTCCGTGCAACGGTTGCTCGCTGCAGAGCAGCTCAAGCCAGAGACAACAGTCTTCGTCTCGGGGATCGGGTGTTCGAGTCGCTTCCCGCACTACCTCAAGACCTACGGCTTCCATGGCCTCCACGGGCGCGCTCTGCCGCTCGCGACCGGAGTGAAACTCCACCGCCCCGAGCTCGACGTCTTTGTCGTGATGGGCGATGGTGACTGCACATCGATCGGCGCAGGCCACTGGATGCACGCGATGCGCTACAACATGAACATGACGGCGCTGATGCTCGACAACAACATCTACGCGCTGACCAAGAAGCAGACCTCACCGACGACCCCGCAGGGCCTCAAGAGCAACACGCAGCCCCGGGGCAGCATGCTCGAGCCACTCGATCCGCTCACGATTTCTCTCGGTCTGACGGGAGCCTCGTTCGTCGCACAGACGGCCGAGTGGGTTCCCGCTCATCTCTACGCGACGCTCCAGGCTGCGTATCATCACAACGGATTCTCGTTCGTGCGCATCCTGCAGCGCTGCCCTGTCTATACGCCGGAAGTCTTCCAGGCGGCCGCGAAGGAGCCGGCCAAGATCGAGATGCTGGTTCATGAGGATGGTGTCGATGTCCCATCACTCGAGAACGTCTACAAGAATCGCATTGTCCATGACCCGTCCGACATGAATCATGCGCGAGAGCTCGCTGCACCGAGTGAGAGCGTCCGACTCGGCATCTTCTATCGCAACGAGGACAAACCGCGGTACGAGGATGTCCAGATGACCGCACCGAGAACGGCGCGCGAGCGGATCGACCTGCTGAATCAGGAGTTTGAACGTCATGCAGTATAGCGAAGGAATCCAGTCCATTCTCGATCAGCTCTCCAGCTCGCGAGACGCTTACCACGCGGCCCTGCGACTCGCTGCAGAGCAGGTTCGCGGCTATCTCTCCGCATGCCGCGAGGGGTCCGATGGTCTCGCAGGACGTGCCGCCACGGAGCTCGGCGAGTTCGGCCGCGGCAGGGTCGATCCGGAAAAGTTCGCAACATTCTTCCTCGCGCGGACCACACCGCCGGCCAGATCAGTACGAGCGGTCGAGCGTGCTCTTCAGGTGCTCGAGGAGCTCGACTCCTGCGGAGATGATCTCTTCGTGCACGCTGTCGAACCGGGTGGTGATCTGAGGGCCATCGTGGAAGACGCCTTTGCCTCTGCGGGACGGGCCTTCGGGGCTGCGCGAATCGTCGACCTCGTGAGAACCGGCCGGTACGAGCCGCGTGACCACGACCGTCTCCTCGACCGGCTCCCCTTCCGCACCTGGAACCGGGCCGAGCGCAGGCTGGCACCCCCGCTCGTCATCGAGGTGGACGGCAGTGATCTGTTCGCATCATCACTCGGTGAATATCTCGACGGCACCGCAAAGATGTTTCTTCTCGTGCGGGAGCCATCCGCACCGGCGCCGCTCGCACGGCTGATCACGCCGGGAACATTCGTGATGCAGACGACCGCAGTCGCCGATCTTTCGCCGGCGGTCGAGACGATCCGTCCTGCGATCGCGGCCGTGATGCCGGAAGGCAGCGCGACCTTCATCCACGACCCTGCCGCTGGCAAGCAGGTGTGGGAGCGTCTGGAAGTGACTCACAGACCCGACCGCGAGCCGAAACGTGCGCTCGGAGGCCTCAGCGCCTCGCAGCAGGCCGAGGATCTCAAGCTCCTCGATGTCCTGAGCGAGAAAGCGACGGCTCCGGTCACGATCGGCGCGGCAATGGGCGAGGAGACACAGAAGACGGAATCCGAAGCTGCTCCTGACCCAGTCGACCGACTGGCCTCCTGGCTTCTGCAGCAGGCTCAGTAACGCTTCGAAGAGCTAAGTTTTCAAAGAACGGTGGTGTGCTGGCGAACCCTCCCTCTACTCGCCAGCCCCACCGTTTCTTGATTTCTCGTGTCACCGGCCCCTCCTCCCTCTCCCAGAGGGAAAGGGGGCCGGCCCGTCGCATCGCCTGCCTTCCCCCTCCCCACCCCCACCATGTGACGACGCTCACACTTGCCCGTGACTGGTGACCCGGACCCGGACTCCCCTCCGGCGCGATCATGTTGCGAGTGAAGCAGGTGAAGAGCATTCACCCTTCAGCAATGTCGAGAGAGGAGCACCAAGTTGTTCAGTTCTATCATTGGTTCCGTCGCCATTCTCGGCGGACTCGGGCTCGCCTTTGGTGCGCTGATCGCAATCGCGAATCGCGTTTTCTGGGTCTGGGAAGACCCTCGGATTGATCAGGTCACCGGCATGCTCCCCGGCAGCAACTGTGGGGCGTGCGGTCAGGCCGGCTGCCGCGCGTTCGCAGAGGCAGTGATCGAAGGCAAGATCAAGCCCGCCGGATGTACGGTCATGGGCGAGGACGATGTCACCAACGTCGCGTCCTTTCTCGGTGTGGATGCCGGGGAATCGAATCGGCGCGTCGCCCGTCTTCTCTGCGCAGGCGGCAGCGATGTCGCCGTCCAGCAGGCCGAATATCGTGGCCTGAAGAGCTGCGCGGCGGCGGCCTCAGTGGCGAGCGGTGGAAAGGCCTGCACCTGGGGCTGCCTCGGACTCGCCGACTGCGAAGTCGTCTGCTCGTTCGACGCGATCGTGATGAATGACGTCGGACTCCCGGTCGTGATCCCCGAGCTTTGCACCGCCTGCGGAGACTGCGTCGATGCATGCCCGAAGGGACTCTTCACGCTGATGCCCTCTGAGCAGAGTCTGATCGTGCAATGCCGCAGCCTTCTCGAAGGAGACGCCGCCGAGGCGCTCTGCGCAGTGGCCTGCAATGGATGCGGCCGGTGTGCTGCCGATGCGGCACCCGAGCTCATCAGCATCAGGGACGGCCTCGCCGTCATCGACTACTCGAAGTACGAGCTCGCGGACGCGTCAGCGATCACGCGATGCCCCACCAACGCGATCGTGTGGGTCGAGGGAATGCAGTTCCCGCTCACCCACGGAGCCATCGCGATCACAGCGAACTCGAATATCCAGCCAACGGACAGGAGCGTCACGGCATGAAAGAGAGAGATCAGAGCAGGAAGTTCGAAGCCCAGAGTGCAACACCGGCAGCCGCCGAAAGTGCACGCCCGGCCATGAGTAACTCGAAGAAGGGCCGGAAGTCGAATGTCACTCCTGAAGCGAAGTATCCGGGTAAGCCGAAGGCTCTCGACGGGTCATCCGCCGTCGTCGAGATGGAAACGGCCGCGAGTGAAGCTGCTGGCGCCTATCCGATCACGCCCTCGACTCAGATGGGCGAAGGATGGGCCCTCGCCTATGCCGAAGGAAAGCTCAACGTCAATGGCCGGCGCCTGATCTTCTTCGAGCCCGAAGGCGAGCATGCCGCCGCCGCAGTGACCGCCGGTATGAGCATGACCGGACTCCGCTCGACGAACTTCTCGAGCGGCCAGGGCATCGCCTACATGCACGAGTCGCTCTACGCCGCCGTCGGCAAGCGACTCACCTACGTTCTCAACGTCGCCACTCGCGCGATGACCAAGCACTCGCTCAACGTCCATGCCGGACACGACGACTATCACGCCGTCGACGACACCGGCTTCTTTCAGCTTTTCGCGAAAAACGTCCAGGACTCCGCGGACCTGAATCTCATCGCTCACAGGATCGCCGAGCTCTCACTCAATCCCGGGATCTGCGCACAGGACGGGTTCCTGACCAGTCATGTGATCGAGTCGATCCGTCTTCCGGAACGGGACCTGATCCGCGAGTACCTCGGAGACCCCGCCGACATCATCGAGTCTCCGACGCCCGCGCAGCGGCTCGTCTTCGGTGAAACACGCCGGCGCATCCCCGAGATGTTCGACGTCGACTACCCCGCGATGCTCGGAGTCGTCCAGAACCAGGACAGCTACGCCCAGGGCATCGCTGCACAGCGCCCCTTCTATTTCGACCACATCCAGGGTCTCACCGACCAGGCGTTTGCCGAGTACGGCGCTCTTACCGGCCGCCAGTACGCCAGGGCGATGGGCTACCGGCTCGACGATGCAGAATGGGTGATCGCCGGTCAGGGCTCGGTCGTGGAGAACGCCGAAGCGGTCTGCGACCATCTGCGGGAAAAGGGACTGAAGGTCGGCGTGCTGAACCTCGTCATGTTCCGCCCCTTCCCCACCGACCTGATCGTCTCGATGCTGGCGGGCAAGAAGGGCGTCGTCGTCCTCGAGCGTACCGATCAGCCGCTCGCCGTCGACCTTCCCCTGCTGCGCGAGATGCGCGCCGCGATGAATAAAGCCACCGAGAACGGTCGTGTACGGTTCCCCTCCGAGCAAAAGGGGACGTTCAAGCTCAGAAAGAGCAATGACACCAACGGGAAGGATCTCCCTTACCCGTCGATGAGCGCACTCACTCCGGAACAGATCCCCGACTTCTACTCCGGCTGCTTCGGACTCGGCAGCCGCGATCTCCAGCCGGGCGACATCATTGCCGCGGTCGAGAACATGCTTCCCGGTGGCAAGGGACGCCGCCAGTTCTATCTCGGTGTCGACTTCGTCCGCGGTGGTACCAGGCTGCCGAAACTCCAGGTCTGGCAGGAGCAGCTTCTCGATGCATACCCGCAGCTCCCTGACCTCGCCCTCAAAAGCACCGGCAATGTGAACCTGATGCCCACGGGATCGCTCTCGGTCCGCATTCACTCGGTGGGCGGCTGGGGCGCAATCACGATGGGCAAGAATCTCGCCCTGACCGCGTTCGAGCTCTTTGGTCTTCACGTCAAGGCCAACCCCAAGTACGGCTCGGAAAAGAAGGGCCAGCCGACGACGTTCTACGCGACTCTTGCCCCGGAGCCGATCCGGCTCAACTGCGAGCTCAAGAATGTCGACGTCGTCCTCTCTCCCGATCCGAACGTCTTCCGGAACTCCGATCCGCTCGCGGGTCTCGCCGAAGGGGGCGTCTTCATCATCCAGAGCGATGAGGATCCGACGCAGTTCTGGGGAACCCTCCCGTTCAAGGCGCGGCGGGCCATCCGTGATCGCAAGATCAAGGTTTTCGCACTCGACGCATTCAAGATCGCCAGCGAGGAAGCTTCCGATGCGGACCTGCGCTATCGCATGCAGGGCGCGGCATTCCTCGGAGCATTCTTCTCCGCCTCCCCTCTGCTCGAGCGGGAGGGATTGAGCCGCGACGCGCTGTTCGAGGGAATCAAGAAGCAGTTCCAGAAGAAGTTCGGTCATCTCGGCGACCGTGTCGTCGAAGACAACCTGCGGGTCATCCGCCGCGGTTACGACGAGATGCACGCCATCGAGATCCCCGTCAAGGAAGATGCTGCAGACGAGCTCGAGAACGATATCCCGAAGATTCCGAGCGCGATGGCGACCGCCAACGTCAAAGGCGGCATCGCTGACCCGGGACGTTTCTGGGAGCAGGTCGGGACTCTCTGCAAGCTGTGCGATGACGGTATCGCCGATCCATTCGCCGCGATCTCCGCGATGCCTGCGGCCTCCAGCGCGATACGCGACATGACGAGCGTCCGGTTCGAGATTCCGGAGTTCATCGCCGAGAAATGCACCGGTTGCGGCCAGTGCTGGGTCCAGTGCCCCGACTCCGCAATTCCGGGACTCGTCACGACCGTCGATGTTCTGATCGAAAAGGCGATTGCGCAGGCCGGAGAATCCGTTCCGGTCGATCGCGTGAAGCAGGTCGCACGGAACCTCTCGAAGGAGGCCTACAAGATCACGAAGGGCGTTCCTTTCACGAGCTTTGGAGAGGTCGTTTCCACCGCGTACAGAACACTCGTCGAAAAGCTCAACTGGGACGCTGAGAAGCGCGCCGAGCTCGACAGTCAGTTCGCACCCGTCTACGCGATTCTCTCCGAGTTCCCGCTCGCCAAAACAGGACCGTTCTTCGACTCGCCCGACTCTAAAGAAAAGGGAATGGGCGGTCTGCTTTCGATCACCGTCAATCCCGAAACCTGCAAGGGCTGCAATCTCTGTGTTGCAGCGTGCCCCGATGGAGCACTCGTCACCGTCCGCCAGGACGAGGACGCGGTCGACAAGCTGCGTCGCAACTGGGAGTTCTGGAAGTACCTCCCGGACACCCCCGACCGGTACATCAATGTTCACAACCTCGAGGAAGGGATCGGCACGCTCTCGTCGATCCTGCTCAAGAAGGACAATTACATGTCCCTCGCGGGTGGCGACGGCGCCTGCATGGGATGCGGCGAGAAGACTGCCGTCCATCTCGTCCTCTCCTCGGTCGAAGCACTCGTCCGGCCGCGCGTGAAGAAGCAGGTCGAGAAACTCGATGGCCTCATCGAATCGCTCGATCGGAAGGCTCGTGAGCTGCTCGCCTCGGATGCGAACCTGGACGCAACAGGCACGAGCGATTCCGATCAGGTCGTCGTACCGCTGAGCCGCGACAAGAAGCAGCGCGTCGAACGGATCTCAGCCCTGGTCCGGCAGCTCCGCGATCTGCGGTGGCGCTATAACGAAGGGCCCGGAGGCCGTGGCCGCGCCTCGCTCGGCATGACCAACTCGACCGGCTGTTCCTCGGTGTGGGCCAGCACCTATCCGTACAACCCGTATCCGTTCCCGTGGGCAAACCACCTCTTCCAGGATGCCCCATCGCTCGCGATCGGTGTCTTCGAAGGGCACATGCGGAAGATGGCGGATGGATTCGCTGCCGTCCGCAAGGCCGAGCTCGAGGTGTCGGACTCGTGGGATCCAGAGGTTCACGAGCGGCAGTTCACCGAGTTCGACTGGACCCTGTTCACGGACGACGAGCTCGCCCTCTGCCCCCCGATCATCGCGATGGGCGGCGACGGAGCGATGCTCGACATCGGCTTCCAGAACCTCTCCCGCCTGCTCGCCTCGGGCAAGCCACTCAAGGTGATCGTTCTCGATACGCAGGTCTACTCGAACACGGGCGGACAGGCGTGCACGAGCGGCTTCACCGGCCAGGTCTCCGACATGGCCGCGTGGGGTAAGGCACACCACGGCAAGCAGGAGGAGCGGAAAGAGCTCGCCCTGATCGCCATGGCACACCGCGGCGCATTCGTCCATCAGACCTCCCAGGCTTCGGCGACGCACCTGATCTCCGGAGTTCTCAAGGCGATGCAGACCAGGCGCCCCGCGATCATCAACATCTACACACCCTGCCCGGTCGAGCACGGTCTCGCAGACGACTGGTCGCAGAGAGCGGCCAAACTCGCTCTCGAGAGCCGCGCCTTCCCGTTCATCACCTACGATCCGGACGGCGGCAGCAGCTTTGCCGACTGCTTCGATCTGGAAGGAAACCCGGATCTCGAGCAGGAGTGGCCGATCTACAACCTCGAGTACATCACCGACGACGGCCAGACCTCGACCCTCGAGCTGCCGCTGACCATCGCCGACTGGGCAGCGACCGAAGGGCGTTTCCGCAAGTCGTTCCGTCCTGTTCCGGCGGATACCGACGAGGATACCCTCGCGCCGTTCCACGAGTACGTCCACATGAGTGCAGAGGAGCGCGAGAGCAAAACGCCGTACATCTGGACCCTCGACAGGAATCGAAAGCTGGCTCGCTCAATGGTCGGCGAAGAGATCGTTCTTCTCGCCGAGGAGCGGCAGCGGTTCTGGTCACAGCTCCGACAGCTCGCCGGAGTCGAAGTGTCCGATACCGTGCGGGATCGCGTCTCGGCACAGCTCGAAGAGGAGATGGAAGGACGTCTCACGGCTCTCCGCTCCGAGTACGAGGCAAAAATCGCCGAGCTGAAGGCGACCTATCCTGCGGCGATCGCCAGGAAGATGGCGGAAGGCCTGATGAAGGCGGTCGGTGCGGATACCTTCGGACCGCTGCTTCAGAACGCGGGGACGCTGCCGGCAGTTGGGGATGTGACTCTGCCCGTGGCCGAGCCGAAAGCTCCACCGGTCGCCGCCGGGACGGCGCCGACCATCGCGCGGGACGCGCGACCCACACAGGACGCGCAGGCCACACCGGCACCGGCGCCTGAAGCCGAGGACGAGGACGACGAGCTGACGATGGATCCATACATCGAGACGGCGCGATGCACCTCGTGTAACGAATGCACGAATCTCAACAACAAGATGTTCGCCTACGACGAGAACAAGCAGGCCTACATCAAGGACCCGAAGGCGGGAACGTTCGCCCAGCTGGTCAAGGCCGCGGAGGTTTGTCCCGCGGAGCTGATCCATCCGGGAACGCCGCTGAACCCGAAAGAAAAGGACCTCGACAAGTGGATCGCACGAGCAGAACGTTTCAACTGAGCGCTCCCTGGCGCGCCGCTGCGGACTCGCTGCGGTCGTTCGGGTTCCGGCACGGGATTCATCCCCCGGAGAATAAGGCACTGACGGCGTCGAAACCGATCCGCCGGATGCCTTTCCCCGACGAGGTGATCCTGCCGGTCCGCCAGCACGCTGGCAAGCCCGCAAAGGTGATCGTGAAGGTTGGAGATCGCGTGGAACGTGGCGACAAGGTCGCCGTGGCCGACGGTTTCGTGTCGGTCCCGATCCACGCCTCCGCCGCTGGACGTGTCGCCGGAATCGACTACTGGCCTCATCCGGACGGCAGTACTGATCTCGCGGTCAGAATCGCCGTCGATCGCCACTCCCCACAGATCCCACGACCGCGAATCGTCCCGGAGTGGGGCGGTCTGAGCCGGGAGGACGTGGTTCGCATCGTTCAGGATGCAGGGCTCGTCGGACTCGGCGGCGCCGCGTTTCCGACTCACGTCAAACTCTCCCCGCCACCCGGATCGGAGATCCATACACTCGTCGTCAACGGCGCCGAATGCGAGCCGTACCTCACGACCGACCATCGCAGCATGGTCGAGTATCCGGAGCGGGTGCAGCTCGGCGTTCGCGTCATGATGCACACGCTAGGTGTCGACAAGGCCGTCATCGGCGTCGAGAGGAACAAACCCGACGCGATCGAAGCTCTCCGCGCAACGCTTCCCGACGATCTCGACGTCACGGTTCTTCCTCTGACGGTGAAATATCCTCAGGGAGCCGAGAAGATGCTGATCCATGCGGTGCTCGGACGTGAGGTCCCATCCGGAAAGCTCCCGGTATCGGTCGGAGTCGTGGTCCAGAACGTCGGCTCGATCGCCACGATCGGTGAGATTTTCGAAACGGGCCTGCCGCTGGTGGAACGGATCGTCACGGTCACCGGACGCGGCGTGAAGAAGCCTTCGAATCTGCTGGTTCCGATCGGCGTCAAACTGAAGGACATCCTGGAGTTCTGCGGCGGCATCACCGACGACGCCGCCCAGGTTCTCTTCGGCGGTCCCATGATGGGAATGTCGGTCGCCAATCCCGATACTCCCCTTCTCAAGGGAACGACCGGAATCGTCGTCCTGAACGAGACGGAAATCCGTGCGCAGGAGAGCTTCTCCTGCATCGGCTGCGGATACTGCGTCGATGCGTGTCCGGTCTTCCTGAACCCATCCATTCTCGGTCGCATGGCGCGCTCCGGCGAGTACGAGCGCATGGAGGAGGAGAATCTCGCCGACTGCATGCTCTGCGGAAGCTGCGCTTACGTGTGCCCCTCCAACATCCCACTCTCACAGATGTTCGCGCTGAGCAAATCAGCTCTGCGACGGCTGAAGGCAGGTGCGGCATGAGCGATCAGCTCGTCGTCACAGCGTCTCCTCACCTCAAGGCGCCGGCTTCGACTCCCGTCATCATGTGGAATGTCGTCGGGAGTCTCGTGCCGATCGTCATCGCATCGGCGTGGTTCTTCGGCATCAGCGCACTGCTCGTCATCGCGGGCGCGGTCATCGGCGCGGTCGGGACTGAAAAAGCGCTCGGGCGCCGCGGTTCGATCGGCGACGGCTCGGCAGCGATCACGGGATTGCTGCTGGGACTCACCCTTCCGCCCGGACTCCCCGTGTGGATCGCCGTGCTCGGCGGCGCCTTCGGCATCGGTCTCGGCAAGATCGTCTTTGGCGGACTCGGCTACAACATCTTCAACCCGGCCCTTCTGGGACGCGCATTTCTCATGGCGGCATTTCCGAAGGCCCTGACCACGTGGCCCACTGCCGGCGGGGCCTTCTTTCAGCTCCGAGGAGACAATCTTGCGCTGCCGCTGATGCGGCCGGGCTTCGATGCCATCACCGAGGCGACTCCTCTCGGACTGATGAAATTCGAGGGAGCGACGACCGGCGTACGTGAGCTGATGATCGGATCGACCGGAGGATCGGTCGGCGAAACCGCAGGGATCCTGATCCTGCTCTGCGGCGGCTATCTGGCGCTGCGTCGATTCCTCGACTGGCGGATTCCCGTTTCAATCTTCGTCACCGTCGCGGCTCTGTCTGCTGCGATCCGGATGGTCAAGCCGGATGCTCCGGGACCGATGTTCATGCTCTTCTCGGGTGGCCTGATTCTCGGGGCCGTGTACATGGCGACCGATCTCGTGACTTCCCCGATCACCCACAAAGGACGCTGGATTTTCGGATTCGGAATCGGCGTGATCGTGGTCGTGATCCGGTTGTGGGGAGGGCTCCCCGAGGGGGTGATGTACTCGATCCTTCTGATGAACGCGATGGTGCCGTTCATCAACAGGGCGACCAAACCGCGGGTCTTTGGAACAGGGCGGAGCGCCGGCACCCCTGCCGGCGGAGCGCAGGCTCCCCAGCCTGCGGCGGGAGCATCAAAATGAGCGATAACGCACAGGTCGTGGAGCATCCGATGGCTGCTCGCGCACAAGGAACACCTTCCATCAAACTTCTCGCCACCCTCGGAATCTCGGGGATGATCGCCGGACTGCTGATCGTGAGTGCGTTCGAGCTGACGCTGCCGTCGATCGAAGCAAATCGCGCCGCCAGACTCGAGGCGGCGATCTTCGAAGTGCTTCCGGACGCAGAAACATTCACGCCACTCTATCTTTACGAGGATGAGCTCGTGGAGAAACTGCCGGCGGGAGTCGACGCAAAGAAGCTCGACAAGATCTTCATGGGCCTGGCAGAGGACGGTTCGCCGGCTGGATACGCAATCCCGACCGCATCCCCCGGTTTCATGGATAAGGTCGGCGTCATCTTCGGCTATGACGCAGCAACCGGAGAGGTGCTCGGCATGAAGGTCCTCGAGAGCAAGGAAACGCCGGGACTCGGATCGAAGGTCGAAACGCAAAGCTCCTTCATCGACGGGTTCAGTGGCGTCACCGCCCCCCTCGTCGGTGTGAAGGAAGGGACCTCATCCGCGCCGGGAGAGGTCGACGTCATCACAGGAGCAACGATCTCCTCCCGAACAGTCATCCGGGCCATCAACCTCGGCGTCGACACGTGGAAAGACGAGATCCGGACCTGGGAAGGAAGGAGCAGATCATGAGCAACATCGTGGAGCTTCCCACGGCACCCAAACAGCCCTCAGGCCCGATGATCGCCGACCTGATGCGCGGCGTCTGGAAGGAGAACCCCGTCCTCGTTTCCACGCTCGGATTGTGCCCCACCCTCGCCGTCACGAATACCGTCGCAAACAGTCTCGCCATGGGAATCGCGACCATGTTCGTGATCGTCTGCTCGAGCATCCTGGTCTCGTCACTGAAACGATTCATCCCGGGAGAGATCCGGATCTCGGCCTACATTCTGATCATCGCGACATTCGTCACCGTCGCCGACTTCGCTCTCGAAGCACTCGTTCCCGATATCCACAAAGCACTCGGAGCATTCATTGCGCTGATCGTCGTCAACTGCATGATCCTCGGCCGTCAGGAAGCATTCTCGTCGAAGAACCCGGTCGGCCGTTCGATCCTCGATGCCCTCGGCACCGCCGCGGGTTTCATGATCGCCCTTCTCCTGCTCGGCATGATCCGGGAGGTTCTCGGAAACGGAACATTCCTCAACATCCCCGTGATGGGGAGCAGCTTCGAGCCCTGGGTCGTGATGATGCTGCCCCCGGGAGGATTCCTCACGCTCGGGATGGTGCTGCTCACTCTCGGCTGGTGGAAAGAGCGTAAGGCCGGCAAGGAACAGCCGACCATGTCGACGCTCAGCAAGGAACAGAAGCACGCATTGGGAGGGCCCGCCGCATGAGCGATCTGGTCTGGATTTTCATCTCCGCACTGCTGGTCAACAACTTCGTCCTGTCACTCTTTCTCGGTCTCTGCCCATTCATGGGCGTGTCATCGAAGATCGGGACGGCACTCCGCATGGGGGGTGCGACGCTGTTCGTCATGACGATCACATCGCTCTGCGCGTCGTTTCTCAACGCGTACATCCTCCCGCACGCTCCGTACCTCCGAATCATTTCGTTCATCGTGGTCATCGCTTCGCTCGTCCAGATCGTCGAGATGGTGATCAAGAAGATGAGCCCGACTCTCTTCAGAGAGCTCGGTATCTATCTCCCGCTGATCACGACGAACTGCGCGATCCTCGGTCTCGCGATCTTCCAGACCAACCGCGGCTACGGATTCGCCGAGGGCCTGGCATTCGCACTCGGCGGAGGAGCGGGCTTCACCCTCGCCCTGATTCTGATGGCATCGATCCGCGTCCAGCTCGATCTGGCGGATCTGCCGAGACTGGCTCGCGGAATCGGTGTGGTCTTCATCATTGCGGGAAGTCTCTCGCTCGCCTTCATGGGCTTTGCCGGATTGCTGAGCAACTGATGACTACGACCATCATTGCCATCGTCGGCCTCGGAATCCTCTTCGCCGCATTCGGGCTGGTCCAGCACAAACCCGAATGTGAATCCGGATGCGGCGCCTGCTCGACTCCATGTGCTCTCAAGGAGAAGAACTGATGCGATCTGATCTCTCTCAACAACCGCGGCACCGCCGGACGACTCTGGATCGCCGCGAATTCATGTCACTCGGAATCGGAGCTCTCGTCGTGAGCGCGATTCCTCTCGGCGCGATGCGCCGGAAGCAGGAGATTTTCCGGCGGACGATCCCCGTCATGGGAACGATCGCCGAGATTGCCGTCGCCCACCGAGACTCCTCGGTTGCCCAGGCAGCGATCGATGACGCCATCGCGGCGTTGCGCTGGACCGATGAGCATCTCTCCCGGTTCCGGCTCGACTCCGAGATTGCGACAATCAACATCAACGCGGGAATCGATCCGGTCGAGGTCTCCCGTGAGACCGCCGAAGTCGTGAGCTCATCACTACGGTGGGCCAGAGCGGCCGGTGGAAGCTTCGATCCTGCCATGGCAAAAGCGAGCGAGTTGTGGAGCATCGGCTCCAGAACCACTCCGCCGACGGAACATCAGGTCCAGCGATTTGCCGGACGCCGTTTCTTCGAGGACGTCACGGTCTATTCGCGATCCGGGACGGCCATGGTTGGTCTCGAATCAGCCGATGCCGCTCTCGACCTCGGAGGAATCGCGAAGGGATATGGCGTAGACCGGGCGGTTGCAGCAATCAGGCGGCACGGGATCGAGCACGCGCTGGTAAATGCCGGCGGCGATCTCTATGCGCTCGGCGATTCTCCCGACGGACGACCATGGAAGGTCGGCCTCCGGTCTCCCAGTCATCCTGATGAGATCGATCGTACGCTCGAACTGTCGGATCGTGCCGTCGCGACATCCGGAGACTACATGCAGTACTTCGAGTTCCACGGACGGCGCTACCATCACCTGCTCGACCCGACGACCGGCGAGCCCGTAGCCAGGACCGGGGTGAGCGTCACCGTGTTCGCCGATACCTGCATGGACGCCGATGCCGGGGCCACGGCAGCGTTTGCGCTCGGCCGTGCGAAGGCGGTGGCCGCTCTCCATTCAGCCTCGGCCAACAGTGAACTGCTCGTGATTGGATGAACCAGGGCTCGGAGAAAGAATCGGGGTGAGGGCACCTATTCCGCTGCCTCTCTCGACCAGTTTCAGCGTGGTGGTTTTCAATCCCTCACCTCGATTCTTTCTCCGAGCAGTCCTGAATGTGAGTGGTGAATCTCAGTCATCCTGAGCGCAGCGAAGGATCGCGTACGGCATGACTCGACCGAGATTCGCAGCGAAGGATCGCGTACGGCATGACTCGACTGAGCTGCCGGCGAAAATAACTCCACGCGATCCTTCGCTGACGCTCAGGATGACATCGTGTTCAAATGCTCACAGGCCAATTTTTGATCTTCATCCCCATCACCAGACCCCGGAGGACCGAAATCATGCTGTTCGACATCGACCTCGACACCGATGATGGGGACTCGATCCCCAACGTAGTTCGCAGGACGTGGCACCGCTCAGAACCTGCCGCGATGAAGATCTCTCTTTTCGAGGGTGACGTGGCCCGCGCTGAAGCGGATGCGATCTGCACGTCCACCAATGGCCGTCTCTCCCTCATGGCCGGTTCCGGCGGTGACGTCCGAAGCCGCGGCGGGTGGGCAATCAAACGCGAGTGTGAAGCGATTCTGAAGCGGCATCGCGACGAGACAGGATCGGACGAGCTACCTCCTGGCTCGGTCTGGACCACGACGGCGGGACGACTGCCAGCGGAAATCGTCATCCACTGCGTCGCCAGCGACTCGTCACACAGCTCATCGCGCGAACTGATCAGAAGCTGCGTTCGCGGCGCACTCGAGGCCTCAGTGTCTGCATCGTGCCGATCGATCGCGATGCCGGTCTTTGCCAGCGGCCATGCATCATTCCGGTTTGAAGAATCGCTCGACGCCATCGCCGACGTCCTGAAGGACACGACTGCGCCCGTAGAGGAGGTCGTCATTGCCATCGTCAGCAGTGATCGGGTCAAGCAGGCAGAGAAGATATTGAGCCGGTACTTCTGAGACGACGCCCCAAAAACCTTACGGCATTCGTGACCGAGTTCCTTCGATGCTCTTAAACAACCCCAGCTGTCATCCTGAGCCGCCGGAGCGGAGCGAAGGACGGTCGAAGGATCGCGAATTTTACCGACTGTCAGGAGGGGAAGAACGCGACAGTCAGAACGCACCCGATCCTTCGCTTCGCTCAGGATGACAGCTGGGCTTCAGCCGACCCGCTTCTGGAATCGCCCGACGGCGAATCCCATCAGAAGCGCGGCGATGACGAAGAGCGCCAGGAACTGCGTCCACAGCGCGTCGAACGGAGCTCCGCGCAGAAAGACTCCCCTCACGATCTCCAGGTAATGCCGCATCGGATTCACGAGGGTGATCTCCTGAAACAACCGCGGCATACTCGACACGGGAAACATGAAGCCCGATAGCAGGATCGTCGGCATGAAGACGAGAAAGCTCGACATGAACGCTTCCTGCTGCGTCCGCGAAATCGTGGAGATCAGAAGACCGATCCCCAGTGCAGAGATCAGATACAGGACACTCGCCAGCAGCAGAACGAAAAAGTTTCCCCGAAACGGGATGCGGAACCAGAACAACGCAATCCCGGTCACGAGAACCAGATCAAACAGCCCGATCAGCGCGAATGGCAGGGTCTTGGCTGCAATCAGTTCTCCGGCGGAAAGGGGGGTCACCATGAGCTGCTCGAGCGTCCCCGCTTCTCGCTCTCGAACGATGGCGAGGGCAGTGAGCAGCAGGCAGATCAGCATGATGATCGCGCCGATCACGGCGGGTACGTTGTAGTTCCGGCTCTCGAGCTCCGGGTTGAACCACGCCCGCTCCTCGAGCGCGACCGGGGGCTCCCTCTCCACGTCGGTATGTGCCAGCGCCCAGCGCTGAATGATCCTCTCGGCGTACCCTTTCGAGATGGTTGCGATGTTCGAATTCGTCCCATCGACAATCACCTGCACCGACGCTCCCGCGTCCGTTTCCACGGCACGGCTGAAGCCGGGAGGAATCACGATCGCCACCACGGCATCACCATGATCGAGAGCATGCTCGAGATCGCGTTCGTCATCCGATCTTCCCACCACCCGGAAGTACTCTGACGAGGTGAGACCATCCAGCAGATCTCTCGAAAGCTTCGGGAATGATCATGGTCGACGACGAACGTGGTCGTCTGGCGCACGTCGGTCGAGACCGCGTAGCCGAAGACGATGAGCTGGATCACCGGAGCGACGAGAATGATGCGCCGCAGCTTCGGATCACGGAAGATCTGCAGAAACTCCTTCCGCACCATCTCCCTGATACGCTCCAGGCTTCGGGCGAGTTTCACTCGATCTCCTTCCGGAAAGCCCGCGTCGCGAGAGCGAGTCCCGCAATCGCAAAGGCGATCATCAGCAGTCCCTGGATCCGAAGGACTTCCACTCCCACACCTTTGAGGAAAATCCCCCGTGTCACAACCAGAAAGTATCTCGCGGGGATCAGATAAGTGATCGCCCTCAACGGTGGCGGCATCACCTCGATCGCGAACATGAAGCCGGACAGGAGAAAGCCCGGGAGGAATGTCGTCACCATCGCGAGCTGCGTCGCGACCAGTTGCGACTTCGCCACCGCAGAGAGAAAGATGCCGAATCCGAGTGCGCCGAGCAGAAAGAAGAACGACAGGATGAGCAGCAGAAACGGGTTTCCCCGGAACGGCACCCCGAACAGCCAGATCCCCACCATGGTCGTGATCAGAACATCGATCAGGCCGATCCCGATGTAAGGGAGCAGTTTCCCGAGGACGACCTCGAGGCGGGACACGGGCGTCGAGGCGAGTTGTTCCATCGTGCCCCTCTCCCATTCGCGGGCGATCGTGAGCGAGGTGAGCATCGCGCCGATGATCATCATGATGACCGCGACGAGGCCGGGAACGATCATGTTGCGGCTGACGAGCTCTTCGTTGTACCAGACCCGGCTTGCGACGCTGACGGGCAGGGTGAAGACCCGCCCCTCCAGCACGACCTCCGACGACCACGTCTGCACGATCGCCTGCGTGTATGCGAGGATGATCGTCGCCGTGTTCGCATCACTGCCGTCGACGATCGCCTGAAGGCGCGCCTGTGCTCCCGATCCGAGATCGCGAGAAAAGTCGGGGGGAATGACCAGGACGATCTGGATCTCCCCCCGTTGCATCATCGAAGCAATCTGGTTCGGTGAGGTCAGCCGCTGCGTGATCGAGAAATAGCCTGATGACTCCATCGCATCGACGAGATCTCGTGAAACTGCCGACTGGTCCTGGTCGAGAACTCCCGTCTCGATATCCCGGATGTCCCACGAGATCGCATAGCCGAAAATGATGAGCAGGAGCAGGGGCAACAGAAACGCCAGCGCGAGGCTCCTGTAGTCGCGCCGGAGCTGAATGACTTCCTTCCGTGCAATGGCGAGAAGTCGCGTGAGATCGAGCACCCTACCCATCGACGGCTCCCCCGCTCTCCCGAACGAGAGAAACGAACACGTCCTCGAGTGATGGGTCGATCTGCCGGATCGATCTCGCCGTAATCCCGCCTCGCCGGAGTGTCTCCTCAATCGTGCTGCCGCCGCCGGACCTCCCATCCAACGTCACGTGGAGTGACCGTCCGAACAGTGCTGCCGTTTTGACTTCCGGGTCCGCCTGCAGCACCGGAACTGCCTTCACGCCGTTCTCGACCGCCACCTCGAAAAGCGGCTCCGTCATCGCGTCGCGCAACGCATGCGGCGTATCGAGTGCGATCAGTTTTCCGCGGTTCATCAGAGCGAGCCGGTTTGCATACTCGGCCTCTTCCATGTAATGCGTCGTGACGAAGATGGTCCGCCCTTCGCCCGCCAGCTCATAGATCAGATCCCAGAACGTCCGGCGCGAGATCGGGTCGACTCCCGATGTGGGCTCATCGAGAAAGATCACCGATGGCTCGTGGAGAACCGCGCATCCGAGCGCGAGGCGCTGCTTCCAGCCGAGTGAGAGCTCCTGAACGAGCCGGTCCCGCTTGTCCGCGAGTCCCGACATCTCCATCACCCAGTCCCGGCGTTCACGCCTTCGGGAGCGCTCGACATTGTAGAGCCCGGAGAAGAGCGCGATGTTCTCTTCGATCGTGAGATCGGAGTAAAGCGAGAAGAGCTGCGACATGTAGCCGATGTTCCGCTTGATCGACTCGCTCTCGGTCATGATGTCGAATCCCGCGACGGTTCCCGTGCCGGAGCTCGGCAGAAGGAGCCCCGTGAGCATTCTGATCGTCGTGGTCTTCCCCGCCCCGTTTGGACCGAGAAAGCCGAATACCTCCCCCGGAGCGACATCGAGAGAGAGATCATCAACCGCAACGAAATCTCCAAACGTGCGACGAAGCCCTTCGACATGGACCGCCGCGTTCACCGCACCCGCTCCCTGCCGATCCGATCGACGAAGACGTCCTCCATCGACGGGTCGATGCGCACAATCGACGAAACCGGCAGATCCTCCCCGGCGAGAGCGGCGCGCAGATCCTCGGTGCGATTCGCGGCGGAGTCGACCGTGACATGCAGCCGGTCGCCGAACACCACCGCTCTCCTGACCCACGGCAGCCGGCGCGCCACGTCTCGGGATCTCCGTACATCGCCTGCGATCACCGAAAGAATCTCTCCGTCCAGTGACGCACGCAGCCGATCCGGCGCGTCCACGGCCAGAAGCCTCCCGCCATCGAGGAATGCGATCCGGTCGAAACGTTCCGCCTCATCCATGTAGGAAGTACTGACGATCGCGGTCACGCCTCGAGCAACCATCTCGTGAATGATGATCCACAGGTCGCGTCGTGAGATCGGATCGACGCCGAAGGTCGGTTCATCGAGAAGGAGGATGCGGGGCTCGTGGATGAGTGCACACGAAAGCCCGAGCTTCTGCTTCATACCGCCGGAGAGATTGCCGGCGAGCCGGTCGCGGAACGGCTCCAGCCCGGAGAACTCGAACAGCCGTTCGAGACGCCTTCCGCGTTCTTCCTTCGGCACCCGGTAGAGGTCAGCGTAAAAGTTCAGATTCTCCAGTACTGTGAGATCTGTATAGAGACCAAACCTCTGCGACATGTAAGCGAGACGATGCTTCACGCCTTCCGGCTCTTCCACCACGTCCACGTCATCGAGGATCGCAGTTCCCGAGCTCGGACGCAGCACTCCCGCCAGCATCCGGAGCGTCGTCGTCTTTCCCGCTCCGTCCGGACCCACGAGACCGAACAACTCCCCCCGGTCGACCTCGAAGGTGAGAGAATCGACGGCGGTGACCTCACCGAATCGCTTCGTGAGCTGCTCGAGACGGATCATCCTTCGGTGTCCCTGACGGCTTCGCCGAACGACAACTCCACGTCGGCAGGCATTCCCGGCTTCAGCTCCATCACGTCATCGCCTTCGATCTGAACTTTGACCGCATAGACGAGCCGGACACGCTCCTCGGTCGTCTGCACATTTTTCGGAGTGAACTCCGCCTCTGATGCAATGTGCACGACCCTGCCGCGATACGCTTTTTCCGGGTAGGTGTCCGAGCGAATCTCCGCGGCAGTTCCGAGGTGCACTCCACCGATGCGATTTTCCGGAACGTAGATCCTCACCCAGCGGTCAGCGGGGTTCATCAGAGTGACGACCGGCTGCCCGGGCGCGACGATCTCCTCCGGTTCCCGGTGACGAACCGTCACCAGTCCCGTGAACGGCGCAGAGATCACGTAGTTCTCCAGCGCGGCATCGATTGCGCGTACGGCCGCCTCGGCTTCGGCGACCTGCGCCTGCTGCGCCTCGATGCGCTCGGCTCGTGTTCCGCTGCGCACCAGCGAGAGCTGTTCCCTCGCCCGGTTCAGATTCTCCGCTGCAATCGCGGCGGCGCTTTCGGACTTGTCGAGCATTTCCCGACTGATCGCGCCCCCTTCGTACAACTCTCGGTTCCGGGAGAGATCCCTCCGCGCATCGTCGAGTTGCTCTTCGGCAGCACCCACGGAAGCCTTCGCCTGAGCGATCTCCTGCGGTCGAGCCCCCTGCCGCATCTCCTCGAGAAGAGCGCGCGCCGCCGTGAGACGGGCTCGAGCCTGCTCACGTCGCTCAGCAATTTCGGACGTTTCGAGTCGCGCGAGCGTACTGCCGCTCTGCACGATCTCCCCCTCTTCTGCGCTGATCGTCTCCAGTCGTCCGGGTACCTGAAAGCCGAGCCGTGCTTCGGTCGCCTCGATGGTGCCGGAGACCGCAAGCAGATCCGGGTCGCCCGTTTGCCGGTTCATCCAGAACCAGACCGCAACCCCAACTGCAATGATGACGATGACTGGCAGAATACGCTTCGGATTCATGACTGACTCCTGAGATGTGTGGAGAACCACTGCGGCGTCAGCTCACCCAGAACATGGGCAAGCTCGATCCGCGAGAGGATGGTGTTGTAACGCGCGTTTGCCAGTCCTGCTTTGGCCTCAAAGAGATCGGCCTCCGCGTCGAGATACTCCCTCTGAGTTCCGGCTCCGGTGCGCAAACGGAGGTTCTCGATCCGGACCACCTCCTCGAACCTGTCCACGGCAACCTCGAGGCTCTGCTCCACCGCACGATTTCGCTCGACCGCCGCCACAGACCGGTCGAGGTGATCGAGCGCAAGATCTTCCTCGACTCGCACATCTTCCTCCGCGGCGAGCACGGCCGCCGTCGCCTGAGCGACTCGTGCGGCCGTCGCGCCGCCGTCCCATAACGGCACCCTCACCCTGAGACCGAGATTCCACTCGTGATCGAACGAGAGGCTGTCATCGCCGAACTGCAGCCACGACCCCGCCGCCTGCACCTGCGGGAGGTACGTCGCGCGAGCAATCTTTCGTTCCGCAATCCGGGATCCGACGATCTCCCGGGCCCGGCGCACCCGCGGATTGTTCTCCAGCAGTCGGTTCTCCAGTTCTTTCCGGTCGCTCAGTGCGTCCCCGGAGAGTGTGACATCGACCACCGAAGGGACCTCCGCTTGGTCGATCAACCTGCCGAGCTCGAGCAGAGATGCGCGAAGATCGGACTCGACCGCTTCACGCTCCGCCTCGGCAGAAGCAATGGCTGCCTGGATCCGCAAACGATCGACCTCCGCCGCACGCCCGACGTCGATCAGCGCCCGCACCCTCCGCTCCTCCGCGTCCAGGGCCGCAGCGCGCGCGTCGAGTGACGTGATGACCGACTCGCGGCTCAGCGCACCGAGATACACAGCCGCGGTCCGCAACATCAACGCTTCTCTGACCGATCTCACGGTGAGATCGGCAACCCCGGCCTGCGATTCACTCGCCCCGATCCGAGCTGACCTTGCGCCACCATCCCAAAGCAGGTACTCGAAATTCAGGGCGCTCTGGATGAGCGTGTCGTCAAACTCCGGGAACTGACCGGTACCGAACCCATGGATCGGTGTCACGACCATCGGGTCCTCGTACTGAAAAAGCGAAGCGCTCAGACTCACCCGTGGCTGCCTCGCCGCCTCTGCTTCTTCGACGGCTGCGCGTGCTCCCCTCAGTCTGGCTGAGGCGGCTGCAACGGTTGGATTGGCATCCAGGGAGCTCCGCACAGCTTCGTCGATCGTGACGCGATTCTGACCCAACGCATGAAAGGCGGAGAGCGTCACAACGACCGCCAGGGAGAATGATATCGAGACCTGCCTCATCGCTTCGTCCTCCGCTTTCCTGCTCTCCCGTCGCCCTTGGTGGCTGACCTCGAGGACAGCCCGTCGATGATGAGTGATGCGATGAGGTCGGAAAGCGCCGCGGGTGTTGTCTCCCGCGAGACTGCTTTCGTGCCGGCGATCGCTCTCATCCTGCTCCGGAGAGGCGCTCCCGCGATCAGAAAAAACGTGCTGCCGGCAACCATCATGTGCGTCACGAGCGGGTCCACGATTCGAAAACTTCCTTCCTCGGCTCCGTGTCGCAGAACATCCGCAACGACTCCGAGCAGAGACGCCATCCGCTTCAGGACGTCGTCAGGCAGGGACGAGCCCCCACCAGCCACCTCCCGGAGCATCAGCGGTGCAAAGTGCGGAAATCTGGAGGCCGTGGTGACGAGTGTGTTGATCACCGCACGGAACTGATCCTCCGGCTTCGATGCTTCCTCGAGCGACGTCGCAAGAGTCTCCATCGCCCGGTCCAGCACCTCTCCGACGACGGTCGCATACAACTGCTCCTTGCCGCCGATGTGGTAGTACACCGTCGCCTTGTTCACTCCTGCGCGAGCAGCGATGTCGTCGACTCTCGCACCCGCAAACCCGAGCTCTCCGAACGCCGCAGCCGCGGCCTCCAGAATCCTGGCGCGTGCCTCGGTCTTCTCAACCATTCCATCTCCCAACCATCCAGTTAAACTAACTAGTTAGTAAGATAGATCCGAAACCGTCCCAAGGCAAGACTCAAATACGGAAACGTACAGTGCGCGCTGCTCCCAGCCGCCGAAGGCGGCGCCAGACAATCGCCCCCGGCTTCAGCCGCAATGGCGTTGAGTTAAGCGATTGTCACCCCGAGCGGGCGGGTGGGGCGGGCAAGCGAGAGCCTGCCCTGAGGGGTGCTGGGAGGGGGAAACCGAAGGGGCCGCCTCGCAAGTTACGTGCTCTGTCGGCGTGGAGCTGGCGCTCGCTCATGCAGCGGCCCAGACGTCACTGAGTACGAAACTCGCGAGCTGCCTCGCATGCCCACCCACCCGCCCGCTCGGCATGACGATTCTCGGTCGCACCCTTAACTCAACGCCATTACGGCTTCAGCCGGGGGTCACCGGCGCCCCCATCCCTCCACCAGCCCGCGAAGTGGACGAAAGAGACCCGCGCGCCCCCGCAGCGTCCGCGCCAAAACCCGAACGCCCGAACCGCCTCCCCTTACATCCGCTGCGATCGCTCGATCGCGTCGGCGAGGGTGGGAGCAAAATGGTCGCGGCCGAGCATCTCGAACAACGGAGATCGCACGAGCGTATGCCGAGGCTGTGCAGCGAGCTCGGAAATGATTACCTCGATCCCGTCTGAACGGCATTTGCGCACGAACAGCTCGAGCGCATGCATCCCGGTGGCGTCGATCGCAGGGACATTCCTCATCCTCAGAATGAAGACGCGCGGTCTGTCGGAGATCTCGCTCATCACATCCTTGAGCTTGTCCGCGGCCCCGAAGAAGAAGGGGCCGTTGATCTCGTAGACCTGCACTCCGCGTGGAACGACGGGAGTATCGAGCCCCTCTCCCTCGCCATCGAAAACACTGTCAGTAACGCCGGCGACCGACGTCACGTCGCTCATCCGCTTCATGAAGAGCAGAGCGGCCAGCACGACGCCGAACTGCACGGCCACGGTAAGGTCGACGAAGACGGTAAGCGCGAATGTCACAACCAGCACGACGATGTCACTGCGCGGCGCCGAGAGCAGGTTACGGAACGATCTCCACTCGCTCATGTGGTAGGCGACGACCACGAGGATTGCGGCGAGAGCAGCGAGCGGGATCATCGCGGCCCAGCGGGCGAACACGACCAGAATCAATAGCAGCGTGGCAGCGTGAACAATCCCTGCGACCGGACTCCGGCCTCCGCTCTTGACGTTCGTCGCCGTGCGGGCGATCGCTCCAGTCGCGGGGATCCCACCGAAGATCACCGATCCGATGTTTGCGACTCCCTGCGCGACGAGCTCCATGTTCGAGCGATGCCGGCCGCCGATGAGACCGTCGGCGACTACGGCCGACAACAATGATTCGATCGCAGCCAGCAGCGCGATCGTCAGGCCGGGCGAGATGAGCTCGTTCATCCGGCTCCAGGGAATCTCCGGGAGTGACGGCATGGGAAGAGACGAGGGAACGCCCCCGAACCTTGACCCGATCGTCTCGACCGGGAGTCCGAGAAGCTGAACCGCTACCGTCGCGGCCACCATCGCCACGAATGGGGCCGGTATCCGGTGGGTGACCCTGGGCCACCCGATCAGAATCGCGAGTGTCCCGGCCGACACAGCGACGACTGAAGGATCGAACGCCCCGATCACCTTGCCGTACGCGAGCCATTTATCGATGAATTCTACCGGCACCGATTCGAGCGGCAGACCCAGCAGATCCCGGACCTGGGACGAAAAGATGATGACCGCGATCCCCGCCGTGAACCCGGTGACGACTGGATAAGGAATGAATTTCAGAAGTGAGCCGAAGCGGGCGAGCCCCATCGCGATCAGGATCACGCCCGCAATCGCGGTGCACACGACCAGCCCGCCATAGCCGAACTTCGTCACGATCCCGTAGACGATGACGACGAAGGCACCGGTAGGGCCGCCGATCTGAACCCTGCTTCCACCCAGCGCCGAGATGAGAAACCCTGCGACGATCGCCGTGTAGAGACCTCGCTCGGGCGCGACACCCGACGCGATCGCGAAGGCCAGAGCCAGAGGCAGGGCGACGATTCCGACGACGAGCCCCGCGAGCAGATCGCGGACAAAGCTCTCGCGCGAATATCCCTCGCGGAAACAGGACACGATTTTTGGGGTGAAGGATTCGAGTGGACTCAAGGGCGTCGCGCCGATTGCTCACAACACGTCGTGCGATCACCCCATTTCGCGACCCCGGACGCAACCTTGCTAGATCAGACTGCGCAGCGCTGCCTCATAGGCTGCCGGGTCGTGCGGACGTTCCTTTTCGATCACCTGCTGAAGATCGTCGTTCAGGACCTCGGCCATCTTCTCCTTCGCCTCGCGGTCCGAAAGCCCCCGACCCGTTAAGATCGCGAACACTTCCGGTGCAGCCTGCGGGTCCTCTCCCCGAATCTGCTTGTCGATGATCTCGACCAGCAGCGCCTTCCGGATGACATCGGGGTCGTGGATCGAATCGAGTGCGACCAGCTCGTCGTCGTCCTCGATCTCGCCGTCCGGGATGTCCGGGTCGTGCAGCAACTCGACAGAACGCTCCACCATCGCGTACACGAGCGGATGCCGGCGGAACTCACCCTCGATCTCGGTTGCGATTCGCGCCAGCCCCTGAGCTTCCCGCGTCTCACCCATGGCGTGATGCCACCTGCTCATGAACTCGATGTCCCGCCTGATACGCTCGCGGATCTGCTTCCGGTCGAGACACTTCATCGCACTCCGGATCCACTTCTCATCCGGATCGTGCGGCGGCTCAGGGATGTCACATTGGTGAAAGTCCTCCGGAGCAAAGGCCCACAGAACATACTCGGGCCTCTCCATCAGATCGGCAACGAGCTCGTCATCCGCCTCCGGCGCAAGCTCCGGCGTCTCCATCTCAATCGGTGCAGGCAGGCGCTCGAAGTATCTGACCGCGGCCCGGGTGAATCCATCGAGCGAATCACGAAGGGTCCCCTTCATCGCCTCGGCGACGACCCACGCCGCCTCCGCAGCGTCGATCTCGACCTCTGGTAGATGGTCAGAGCCGAGCAGCTCCGCCGGGGGGGCGAAATCGACAAAACCATCGAGGATCTGATCGTTGTCGATCAGCAGAAAGGCCAGCGTCGTCGAGCCCTCCGGATTGTCGATCAGAAGAGCGATCTCGAACCTCCCCGGACCATCGATCGGGCCGAGTCTGGCACTGATCGGTAGCGGACCAGCCGGTACGGCGTCATCGAGCCGATCGAGCGCATCCTCGAACTTCTTCCGGGTTTCCTCATCGTCAGACGATTCCGCGGCACACTCGAGTGCGTGACGTGCGTCCGGTGCCGCCTCCTCGATCAGTGCCTCGATCATGGCATCGTGAAGAGAGCGAAGCTTCATCGAGCACAGCAGCGGCTCGTACACGGTCGCCGCGCTCGCGCCCATTTTCTTGCGGATCAACTCGATGTGCTGCTCGAGAGGGAGCTGACGCGACTCCGGGAAATGTTCGGCGATGTAGGCGATTGCAATCGCGGCCGTGGAGTCTTCGATGGCATCCGCGATCAGTTCCCGAAGCGGCTCATCAGCAATCGCATTCCGCTCATCGCTGCTGAGCCGGCCGAGGAGACTCGCCCTCTTCTCTCGATTGGTACCAGCGATCAGATCGACGGCACAGGCCCGGGCCCCGATGTGGCCATCACGGTCGTTGAAGATCCGTGAGAGATCCTCGTCCACAGGCTCCACGCCCAGCCGGTCAAAGACCTGCTGGAACACGGCACAATCGCCTCGCTGGTAATCATTCGCGAGTCTGTCGAGCAGATATTTTCGGGCGGCATCGGGATCGACGAGGTCGAGCGCTTCTTCGACGTCAGGCTGAAATTCGATCGGAAGAGCGAAAAGCGGATCGAGTGCGGCGGCAACGTAATTGGGGTCGGACGATTTCATCGAAGACATTGTAGCCGCTCGAGTTCAAATCGGATGCCGAGCCGGCAAAGAAGAGTCCCCCGTCCAATGAATGTCATCCTGAACGAAGCGAAGGATCGCGTACGTCCTGACTCGAGCCGAACTTCGGGCCGGTAGGCTCCACGAGATCCTTCGACCGTCCCTTCGGCTCCGCTCAGGGCAGGCCTCCTCCCGCTCCGCGGGATCCGGCGGCTCAGGATGACAGTTCATCTCACTCCACTGCCGAAGCGAAGCGGTGTCATTCCCTCGCTCAGGATGACGACCTATCGTTTTCAGCGCTTTACGAAGGGCTGTCATTCCGAAGCGAAGCGAGGAATCTGGGTGGGTGGACCGAACGAAACCACCTTCCCCCGCCCAGATTCCTCAGTCGCGATGAGGCCGCTCCTTCGGAATGACAGGGATGGCCGTGCAAATGCGAGCTGCCGAAACAGATCGTGGCGCGGCGGCTTGAACCGGGGTCCCAGCCGCCGCGCTTCTCTGCCGCTGTTTATCGCGCGTCGGCCTTGATCGAGGCCATGCTCCCTTTCAGAAGGTTCATGAAGTCGGCAGGGACGTTCCCTTCGGCCATGGCCAGGGCTTTCTCCATGATCGGGACCGCTTCACCACTACGCCCGAGCTTCTGAAGGAGCCTGGCTTTCGTAAAGAGATTGAAAACACTTTCTCCCGACATGGCGATCGACTGATCGATCCAGCCGAGACCCTGCTCGAGCCGCTCACCCGTCTCGAGGGCGAACCCTGCCGCACTCGCGTAGTCCGAGGCGAGCGCCGAGTCGACGCTCTTCCATACGATCTCATTGACCGGCACCGCGACGTTCATCGGCACCGCCATCTTTTCCCAGTTCAGCGTCACAACCGCCGATGCCGGGCTGGTCGGCTCGATGTTGAACCGCATCCATTCTGTGTGGGCGGCAGGGACCGGCTTGACGGAGACACGAAGTGCGTCCTTCTCCTGGTCGTAGCCGTAGGCTCCCCACTGATCCGGGTCCTTGTTGATGACGAGTGTCCACGACTCCTGCCCGGGAATCGCAAAGAATGAGTAGGTTCCTGCAGCGAGACTCTTTCCTTCGACCATCACCGGATCGGAAAACTCGATCGTGGTCGCTTCGTTCGCTCCCATCCGCCACGGCTGATCAAAAGGAACGAGCCCGCCCCATATCTGCCGCCCCTTGACCCCAGGACGGTGATATTCAATCGTGATGTCGGTCGTACCGACTCTCTGAGACACTGATGCCTTTGGACTGACCTGCGGCGTCTCGATCTGTGCCATGGCCGGCAACGCGAGAATCAACAGAGCAACAGAAATTACGGCGTTACGCATAGGACATCCCTCCATCCTGAATCGTTGAACTACGGGTTTCCGAGACCGGGATTCTATCGCGGAAGGCGTGAGCGTGATCAGCCGCAGCAGTTCCTGTCATCCTGAGCCGCCGGAGCGCAGCGGAGGACGGCGAAGGATCGCGTACGGCCCGACTGTCAGGACGGACAGAACGCGACAGTCAGGACGTACGCCGGAGCGCAGCGGAGGACGGCGAAAGATCGCGTACGGCCCGACTGTCGACAGCCGAGCCGTCATCATTCACTGCCTTCCCGCCTTCGCTCGATCTGCTTTTTCGTCCGGGCAGTCGGCGTCGCCGACCAGGGATCTTCCGGCCACGGGTGCTTTGCATATCGGCCACGCAGCTCCCGGCGCACCTCGGGATAGGTCGTCTCCCAGAAGTTTCGCAGATCCGATGTCGTCTGTACCGGCCGCCCGTTCGGCGCCAGAAGTTCGAAGGTCACCGGAACCCGGCGCCTGCCGATCCTGGGCGAATCCTCGAGACCGAACAGCTCCTGCAACTTCGCCGCGACCACGACCGAACCGTCTTCCCGGTAGTCGAGCCCCACGCTCCGTCCGCTCGGAATCTCCAGCCGTTCAGGGGCTTCGCGGTCAATCGCCTGACGAACTTCCCACGGCAGCCAGTCCTCGATCGTCAACGTCCCGATCGAGCTCCTGCCGGCCAGCGCATTCTCGGCGATTGTCTCGAGATCGATCTCGACTCCGGCGAAGCGTGCTCGTTCGATCAGATGTTCGTTCCCCTGGCTCATCCGGCGACGAAGAAATGCTGAGACGAGGATCCGCGTCGCCTCCTCCGGATCGGGCGCGACGTACTGCTCACCCAGAACCAGCTCTCCATAACGCCTGACCACTCTCGCCCGCACCTTGTCCGCGTCCGTATCGTACTCGTGGATCGTTTCGACGCCGGTCGGAGAGAGCCATGCCGGATCGATCGCGCTCGCGAGATGGATCATCGCATCGCGACCACCATCGCTTCTGCTGATTTCGACAGCCACGATCCACTCGGAGCTTCTGACCGAGCTCCGATCCGACAGTAACGCTCCCTGTCCACTCGCCAACTGGTAATGCCGATCCGACCCTGCCCGCCGCTTCGCGACTCTGTCGGGAAATCCGGTCAGAACCGCCTCGAGAAAGCGCTGCTCGTCCTGATCGTCCTCGATGGCGACTCCGCCCGCCGAGAGAACCGAGCGCAACTGCGCGGCCGACCGTGCGAGATGACGGCTCTGCTCCTGGTCGGACAGATGCAGAAGATCCGATGCTGAGGCTTCCTCACTGCGAACACCTCTGATCTGACCGTCGGCGATCGCCGTACACGCTTTGAGAGCCAGCTCCGAACCCTTCGCCTCGATCAGGATCCGCGCGAGTCGCGGCGGCATGGCTACCCGCTGTATGACAGCTCCCGTCGGTGTCAACTGGAGCCGCGACTCCGCACCGCCCGGGCCCTTCATCGAAACCGCCTCCATCATCCGGAGAAGCTCGAGCGATCTGTCGATCCGTTCCTTTCTCGGGAGCCTCGTACCATCCGAACGAGTACGGATCGGAGCCCCACCGCAGAATGTCGAGCATCGTGGGACTCAGGTCGATCCGGTGAACATCCGGCTCCCGCTGCTCCCGGAGAAGATCACGCTCGTCCCACAGCCTGATCGCGAGACCAGGACCGAGACGTCCGGCTCGCCCTGATCGCTGGTCAGCAGCATCCTTCGGAATCCGCTCGGTCACGAGCCGGTCGATGCCGCTCGAATCATCGAACCGCAAGACTTTGTGAAGACCGCTGTCGATCACTGCCTCGACACCCTCTACCGTCAGTGAAGTCTCCGCGATGTTCGTCGACAGGATTACCTTCCGACGCGGACCGGCGAGAATCGCCCGGTCCTGCTCGGCAGGAGTCAGTCTGCCGTGGAGGACAACGAGCTCCGCAGCGACTCGCCGCGCAGAAATCGCCGCGCGAGCGGCCTCGATCTCGCGCACGCCGGGCAGAAAGACGAGAACATCGCCGCTGGCCTTCGCGGTAGCCTCGACCACAGCATCCGCGACTCCTGCTCCTGGCCGGTAGACGACCTCCACCGGATGAAGTCCGCCGCCCCCCTCGATCGTTGCACATTCCGCCTCCCCGCCGAGATATCTCTGAATGGGCTCCGGATCGATCGTCGCCGACATCACGACGATCCGCAGATCGTCACGAGCCTCCGCTGCCTCCCTCAGCATCGCCAGAGCCAGATCCGCATAGATCGAGCGCTCATGGAACTCATCGAGTACCACTGTCCGGAACCCGCTGAGCAGCGGGTCCGACTGCAGACGTGCCGTCAGAATGCCCTCGGTGCAGATCAATAGCCGGGTTGCAGTCGAGAAGTTCCGGTCGAGACGCATCTGCCATCCGACCGTCTCGCCAAGCTGCCATCCCTGCTCGCTTGCGATGCGACGGGCGAGAGAACGGGCGGCGACGCGACGCGGCTGAAGAAGAATGACGTTGCCGTCATCGATGAGCGCGGGGGGGACACGCGTCGTCTTTCCGGAGCCAGGAGGGGAGACGATGATCGCGTGCCGGTGGCGGACCAGCGCCTCCCGAATCTCCGCCAGTCGCTCGTCGATCGGGAGAGGAGTCATTCTCTCAGAGGATAACCGACCCGAGGATCCGGCCGAGCTCGCTTCATACGCTGCTTCATCATGACGTCACTTCTTTAACGTCTTCCCTGTGATTGCGGCGTAGCTTTCGGGATCGTCGACATCTCTGGTGTCGAGATGGACGAGCTCGATGTCGTCGAGAGACCGTATGAGATCGCGAGCGCCACGATCCCCGTCGAGCTGGCGAAGCTCGACGAACAGAGAACGATCGAAAACGGCCGGCACTCCCCCACCCTCCGGGTATGTCGTCGCGACGACGGGCGCCGCACCTCGACGCCACGCGGAGATGAGATTTTCGAGACAACGGCGGCCGATGCGAGGCTGATCCGCGAGCATCACGAGCACCGCGTCGATGTCTTCGCCGATCGCGCCCATCCCGCAGGTGATCGAACTGCCGAGCCCCTCGCTCCATCGGTCGTTTACGACGGTTCTGGCGCCACATCGACGCGCAACGTCTCCGACGAGCTCCTCGGCACCTTCCACGACGACGAGATCGTGAAGCTCCAACGCACCGACGGACCTCGACGGCCTGTTCGATCAGAGTCGCCTCCGAGCATCCCTCCAGCAGCAGCTTGGATGAGCCCATCCTGCTCGAACCTCCAGCCGCCAGGATCAGGGCCGCGACGTCGCGCCGAGCCACGACCGTGAACTGGTGTGGCCGCATCGCGAAGAAAGCCCGCGTGCGCATTTCGCCGCACCGCCTGGATCTCCGCGATGATCGAGAGCGCGATCTCCTCGATCGTCTCCGAGCCGAGGTCGAGGCCAGTGGGCGCGTGAAGTCTCGACACGATCGAGATCACATTTCCCTTTCGGAGCTCATCGACGATCCGGGCACTGCGACCGCGCGATCCGAGGAGCCCGATGTACATGGGATGGAGGCGCAGAGCCGACTCGACCAGCGTGACGTCCCTCTCGTATTGATGGGTCATCACGACGATGGCCGTCGAGGAGGCGCCGGTGATGATCTCCGCGAGATCGTCCCCTCGTGCGATCTCTCGCGTGGGCACGTTCATCCCGGAGAGAAAATGGGGCCGGTGATCGACGACAAGAGTTCTCCATCCCATCGCCTCGGCCAGTTCCGCCACGGCGCCGGCGAGTGCTCCTGCCCCACAGAGAACGAGCTGCAGCGGAGGCTGAATTCTCTCCTGCAACAATACGTATCGGTATGCGATCTCCTGCAACTCGAAATCGATGCGAGTTGCTCCTCCCGTCGCCGTTTTCTGAACCGCGACGAAACATCGCTGTCATGCCCTTCCGTCGCCAGTCGCACCAGAGATCTCGACAGTTCTTCGTCGATCTTTTCGACATTGATTGCGACCTCTCCGTCGCACATGGCGCCTTCGCCGAGCACGACGTCGTCCCGCGCTCCATCGTAGCGGAGAGACTGAGACTTGCCCGTGCGCATCACCTCAGCGGCGCACTCGATGATCGAGCCTTCGAGACAACCACCACTGACCGAACCGACGGTTGAACCGTCTTTGAAGACGACCATTCGTGCGCCCGGACGTCTGAATGTTGAACCGTGGGTCCGGAGAACCGTGGCCAGCGCACCCTTACGGGCGGCCTCCGGACGACTGCTCCATGCCTCTGCGATCTTCGCCAGCTCACTCATGAGAGAAAAGGAGGGCGCGCTCTATGGCGCGCCCTCCTCCATCTCTACTGTGCCGGAACGTAGGTCGGGTCCTGCGTCTCGTTATCGATGATCGAGCCGTATGCGACGACCCGCCCACTGCCATTGACGACCCGGACCGAGATTCGGGCGTTGTACGCCTCGGAGATCCCGAGCGACTTGAGGACGCCGACGAGTTGCGTGAACTCGTTCCCCTCGAGAGGCACGAGAGCCTTGACCGAGGTCTTGGAGCCTGGAATCACAGCCGTGATCTCGACCTGGGCAGGCTGCCCCGTCACTTCGGCGAGACCGAGATTCGCACGGAACCGGTCTGACTGCTCGACCTGCATGACCTGCAGCGCCTGCTCGCCTCGTCCGACCGCACGTCCCGCGTTCACCGCCGGGATGAACTGTCCGAAGGTTCCGCCATCCGCCTCGAGGTTGTAGGTCCGCCCCGTCGTGACGAGGTTCGACGAAGCTTCGGTCTCGACGTGGACGACGCCTCCGGTATTCGATTCACCGAACAGTTCGTTCAGCACGTTGTCGAGTACCTCGATCTCACCGGCATTCAGCATGACAGTCGCTTCCTTCGAAACGCCTGGATTGTTCTGCGGGTAGTACGTCAGCTTCACTTCGCGCGGCTGCGAGTCGGCATTGAGAATCCGAACATCGGTTCGCCACGACGCCTGACCCGTCACCAGATCGGCAACACCCGGCAGCACCCACTTGGTTCCACTGTCAGTCCCGAGTGTCGCGGCGGGGACCAGTTGCGGATCGTTCGTGGTGTTGTCGACGACCGAGCCGTAGGCCATCAGGCGGCCCTGACCGTTCGCGGCAGTCACCTCGATGCGGCCGTTCTCCACGCTGATTCCCTGCGCCTGGAGCACGGAGTTGAGCTGCTTGTGCTCACCAGGTTTGAGACTCTCGGTAAACGAACCGAGAAGCGAGCCTGATTGGTCGAACACGCTGACGAGCGCATCGACCGCGTTGCCCGACGCCTCGACGATTCCGAGATTCGTCCGGAACGAGCTCGACTGCGAGACCTGCTGCATGCTGAGCCGCGGCGAACCGTCCTCGTCTGTTTCGACACCGACGAACTTCTCGAACCGCACAGCCGGGATGAATTGGCCGAAGGTTCCGTTCGGGGTGAAATTGTAGGTGCGGGACGAGGCCATCGATGTGAATCCGCCCGACGCAACCGCCGCGAGACCACCGATCGACGAGCTCGTGGAGCTCTTCATCGGACGGATCTCGAGCATGCCCGTCTGCTGCGCTTCGACACCGACTGCGCCATACCAGTTGGCGAGGATGTCGTTGAGAGCGACGGTGGAACCAGGCTTCACCTCGAGGTTCGTGGTCTTGCCCGTCTGCGTTCCGTCGACTCCCGCCGGCGTGAAGTTCAACTGATACTTCTGTGTCACCGCGCCGATATTGGTCAGCCGGATGTCGGAGAGCCACGTGGAGTTTGCTCCGTCGGCATGGGCTACCGCCGGGATCACGAGTGATTCCGGAAGCGGCTTGTTCTTTCCGGCCTGTGCGACCGGAGTGACCAGAGAGACTGAAACCGGAAGGCCGCCTCCCTGGCTGGCTCCCTTTCCGCCATCCACTGTCTGGTAACGCAGCGTCGCCGAGCTGGTTCCGAGCGGCAACGCCGCCATGTGGGCGCGAACCGTGACACTGACTCCGGCGGGAGTGAGCGTCACAACCTCGGGATCGACCGTCATCCAACTCTGATCAGGGATGAGACGAACCGTTTCAGGCTCAGCACCGGAGCTGCGCAGAACGACGACGAACTCTTCGACACCGTTCTGTGAGAACGCATCCTTGTTGAGCTCCAGGATCTCGGAACCGGCCAGATCTTCCGCGGAGAGATGATATCCACGTTTGATACTGGCCTCCGGACCGCTCGAGTTCGGGTCGACCGTCACCACCGAAACGGGCGAGTAGGAGCTGCGCTCACCGTTGCAGTCACCAATCGCACGAACCCTGTAATAGAAGGTTCCCTGCGACGAGAGCGTATGCATATAGGGCGTCGATGTCCCTCTCACCACACGTGTGGGCAGATCGCGGAAGACACGGCTCGTCGACTCCTGCACTTCGTACACGGTGGCACCGGGGACCTGAGCCCAGGAGATCCGGTATTCGGTTCCGCTCGCAACCTTCTGCGGCACGTATACCTGCGGCTTGTCCGGAATCTCGCACGTGAGGCCGGCTGGTTTCACCTTGAAGTGCTGTATGGAGCTGACCACCGGCTCGCACTCTTCCCGGTAGGCCTCGACGTACCAGCGGATCGTGCCGACTTCCGTCTGCACTACGGCCTGAGTCGTTTCGCGTACGCCGCCGAGAGCTCGCTTCGTGTCGTTCTCCCCCTCCAGCAGCCAGATCTGATACCCGATCGCTCCAGAAACCTCGGTCCACTCGAAGATCACTGGAGAAACCACATTCGCTGCCCCTTCAGCAGGAGAGATCAGCAACAGTTGCGAATTGCTCTCGCAACCTTCCGGAGTCTGCTCGTCCACCACGAAGGTCTGGCGCGATGATTCGGCAGGACTGCATCCGGCGAACAGAGCGGTCACCCACCACTCGTGAGTCCCTTCCTCCAGATCGACTTCGATCGAGAGCTCATCGCTCGAGGTCAGGCCCACACGACTGGGTGCGCCATTCTCCCTCGTAACCCACACGTTGTAGGCCGCCGCGCCCTCTACGCCAGTCCACATCAGCTTCACGCGCCGGTCGCCGAGGGTGATTCCACCGACGGGGGCAATCAGCCCGGGTTCATCGTCTGTACAGGAAATCGGCGGCTTCAACTGGAAGCTGCTCTCCTCCGATTGCGTCGGCTGACAGGGCGCCGGGAACACGGCTTCAACGTACCACTCGGCCATGTTTCCGCGCACCGGAAGCGAGAGCTCCGTCTCCGCCAGAGTGGATGCGGCCATCTCATACTCCCCAACGCCGTCAGTCCTCATCCACAGCCGGTATCCGACCGCCGTAGGAACCGCCATCCACTCGAACTTCACGAGCCCGGGCAGCCCAGTGGCTCCGTTCGCCGGCAGCAACAGCTCCGGCACATCGGTCACGCAGACGAAGTTGTCATTGACTCTGAACCGGCTCGGTTCGGTTCTGGTCGACGGGCAGCCGTCGAAGAACACCTCGACGAACCACTCGATCTCGCCAGCATCCATCTCGCGCTCGAGAGTCGTGCTGTCCTCGCCTTCGGTCGTGCCAATAATCGATTCGGTATCACCGTCGATCGAGGCCCACACGGCATAGCGGATGGCGCCTGAAACCGGCGTCCAACTGAACGTCACGGGCGAGTCGATCGCTACGTCGAACGCAGGTCCCGTCAACTCCGGAACCGCGATGGAACAACCATCCCGGGCATCCACATGAACCGTACGGATCTCAGAGATCGTCGGAGGACAGCCATCGAACAGGGCCTGTACGTACCAGTGAAGCTCGCCACTCGGCACCGTTGCGATGAGGCTCGTTCCCGCCGTCGTTCCCACGACCACGGGGAAACTACCCTCGGACTCTACCCAGACGCGGTAGCTCGTTGCCCCCGGGACGACCAGCCAACTGAACTCCAGCGGCGAGCTGAGACCCGTCGCACCCTCGGCGGGAGAGAGAAGTACAGGAGACTCCTCCGCACACTCTCCGTTGCCGACCGTGAACGTGGAGCTCAATGATGCGGTCGAGCATCCACCCTCGAAGTGAGCTTCGACGTACCAGGTGAAGCTTCCGGGCGTGAGGACAACCGACGCCGACGCAGTCGTGGTCGACGCGACGACGACAGGTCCCGTTCCCTGGTCGACGACGACGTCGTACGAAACCGCTCCGTCGACGGCCGTCCACGTGAAGCTGACCGGACTCGAAACCGTCGCAGACGGAACCGGCTCGAGAAGCTCCGGCCTGTCGGTCGGACATCCCGTGTTACTTCCGGTCGTGAATGTCTGACAGGAAGATGCGGCATCCGCACAGCCGGTGCCGGTCGCAATGACCCGCCACTCGTAATCCTGATCCTCCGAGAGACCGCTGTACGGGAATGAAGTTCCCGCGGTTCTTGCCACCAGCGTCGAACAGCCGCTGCCAGCCGGCCCGAAGTACACCTCGTAGACATTCGAGCGAGCATCCGACCACTGGAGCGAACCACTCCTGGGGACACTGGCGGCGCCGTCGACGGGTTGCACCGCGGTTGGCGTCAGCGGACAGAGGCTGAGCATCGCAGAGGAAGAGTTGTTCGTCAGGGTCGCTTCCGGCGTCGAGGTTGTGACCGTGGCGCTGTTTGTCACGGTGCGAGGCGCCGATGCCTTGATCATGTAAGTTGCAACGATCGTCTTCGTCGCGCCCGCCGGCACGGTCCCTAGAGCACAGGGGAACGAGGTCGTGCAATCGCCGCTATTGGAAAGATGTGTCAGCCCCACCGGCTCCGGATCGGCGACACTCACGCCGGCGGCGTCGACCAGGCCGAGGTTCTTCACGGCGATGGTGAATGACACGGTCTCACCGCGGGTGCCCGTCGCGGGACCGCTCTTGGTAATCTGCAGATCAGTCGCCGTCGCCGCCGCGACCGTCACGGTCACCGTTCCGACGGCAGTTCCGCCCTGCCCATCGGAGACTGTATAAGTGAAATTGTCGGCCCCGGCGAATCCGCTGTCCGGCGTGTATGTGCAGTCTGCCGAGGTACACGCGACTGTTCCGTTCGCAGCCGAACCGGCAGAGGCGACGGTGAGCGCATCGCCATCCAGATCGGTGTCATTTGCGAGAACCGGGATCGTGATCGCCGTCTCGAACGCTGCAGTCGCCGAGTCGTCCACTGCCACCGGAGGGTCGTTGACCGGATTCACCGTCACCGTTACTGTCGCGGTATCGGTCAGTCCGTAGGCGTCCTGAATCGTATAGGTAAAGCTGTCGGTACCATTGAAGTTCGCGCTCGGGGTGTACGTGCAGTTTGGATACGCCGAACAGTCGGCGGTTCCATTGGATGCCGCCGTCGACGACACGAACGTCACTCCGCTCTCGGCGTCGGAATCATTTGAACCTGCCGCAAAGGTCACGGCAGTGTCCTCCGATGTAGATGGGATGTCGTCCCCCGCCACTGGCGCCGTGTTGGCCACTACGGTGAAGCTCGTACCCACCTCGGAGGAACCCTCGGACACGGTGGTGCAAGACCCATCGCTGTAGCTCGTCGCGAGTGCTGCGATCAGGTTTCCACTCGTCAGCGCCCCGGCCGGCAGGTTCACCGGCGCATTCACGAGAACTGAACCCGCGACGCATTGCGTTCCGACCGAGGCGTTGATCTGCCCTCCGCCATCCGTTTGTACGATCTCGATCAGAAGAGCGCCCGGGTTCGGCGTCGATGAATCGAGACTCACAGTCGTATAGAGCGTACCGCTGGCCAGCACCGCTGATGTGATCGTCGGCGGGTTCTGAAGTCCATTGGCCCCGCTGTCCGCGTCGCCGGCATCATCGTTGATGGTGTCGTCATCATTCAGATCGACGGCCATCGCCCCATTAGCGGAGATGACGTTGTCGACCCACTTGTTGCCCGAGCCGCCAACAGCCATGATGCCGTCGAGGACGCTGTTCATGATGGTGTTGGCGCCGAGGCCACCGCCGACGACGTTACCCGTCGAGCCGGTATCGAAGATGATTCCGAAGCGGTTCGGGATCGATCCGGAGCCGGAAACGTCGGTCCCGATCAGATTGCCGAAGATGTCGTTGTTCGACGAGCTGACGTAGATCCCACTCTCGAATTGGGAAATGCCTCCCTGATCGTGCCCGCTGATCAGGTTGCCACTGACGGTATTCGAGGTTCCCGTGACCAGGGCAACACCGACCGAGCCACCGGACGAACCATTGGCCATTGCGCCGGTACCACTGAGCGTAGTGCCGATGCGGTTGTTCGTAATCGTGTTGTTGTTACCGTTGATCTCGATTCCGTGTCCCGTGGAGAGTCCGCTGTTTGAGACGACGTTCTGCTCAATCGTGTTGTTCGCGGAACCCTGGACCAGAATGCCGAAGCCAAAGTTGCCACTGGGTGTGAAGCCCGAGGGGTCGAAGCCGATGTAGTTGCCACGCACCGTGGTTCCCGCGGAGGAGCCGTCCAGTTGAACCGACGAACCCGACATGTTGTCGAAGACGTTTCTATCGGCCGCAGCAGCTCCGCCGACGACGTTCCCTGAGCCGGTGTTGACGATGACGCCCCTGTTGGAACTGTGGAAGACGTTCCCTGAGATGACGTTCGAGCTCGTCAACGTCCCCGAGACGAGTATCGCATCGGTGAGACCGGCGAACGACAATCCGGTGACGACGTTGTTCGAGCCATTGATCTGAAGAGCGTTGATGCTCGGCGATGACCCCGTGATCACGATCTGGTGATTCGCATTCGATGCCGATCCGAATCCCGCGGTATTCGCCGAAGCGCCCGACTGAGTGAATCCGTCGATCGTGACACCGTCCTGGCTGAGGATCGGAAGATTGCTCGCCAGTGCGAGCGTGTGTGGACCCGTACCTGCGATCGCGAAGGTGATCGAGTTGCAGGTCCCGGCATTCGCGTCCAGGATCGCCTGACGGAGCGAGCCCGCTCCGCCGTCGATCGTCGTGACCACCTGGCAGGCCGCGTTCGGCAGCAGCGTCCATGGCGAGAATTGCGTGACGTTGTTCACGGTCGCGGTATTGCCAGTCGTGTCGATCACAGCGTTCTGCACGACCCACGCGGTTCCGTTCCACCGGCCGAGTACGTAGCTTCCCTCAGTTCCTGTGACATCAGAATCGTCGTACTGGAACACGGCGTCTGCCTGGCCTCCAGTCGAGGTAATGTTCCAGAACATACCGAGGGAGTTCGCTGGCGCGTTCGGATGCTGTCCGTCGATCGCACCGATTGTGAATGTGATCGGTGTGGAGTCCGCCGTGAGCGTGAGCGGCGCTTTCACGCCGCCGGCTCCAACCGGAAACTCGAAGGTCTCGCCGATCGAGCCGAAGGTCTTCTGAATGGGACCGTCGACCCAGCCTGTCGTCGCTGCAATCGAGGTGACTCCCGTCCCGATGACGAGAGGACTGGTGGTTCTGAGCACGTCGTCCGCGAGCGAAATGAAACTCGAGACCGTGACGGCAGAGCCCGCCGGGATCTCGACATCGATGGTCGATGAATCAGCGTCGGACGTGCTGATTGTCAGCGAACTGAACGTGAGTGTTCCGGTGATCAGCTCCGGCCCCCCACTTGCGCCATCGCCTGAGAACACGAAACTGCTGGTGCCGGCATTGAGGGTTCCGGGAACTGTGAGATCCCCGGACAAGGTGTATTGATTGTTGCCGGCATCGAGCGTGACACCGGTGTCGACCGTCAGGTTGACGGCGCTGAGGTTTCCAGCAGGAGTTTTGATGCCGCTTCCGCTCAACTGGAGGTCGCTGAAGGCGATGCCTGGGATCGGCTGATTCCCACCGTCAAAAATGAGAAGGTTCGGATTGGTCGCGAAATCGGCAACGAGGGCCGAATCGATTCCTGCTGCTCCTCCAACGGAAAGGGTCGATCCTGAGCCAGCGATCAGCGCCGGTGATGCCGCGAAAGAGTCTACGATGTTGCCATTGACGTCGAGTACTCCGCCGTTGGTGAGGGAGCTCGAGGAGAAAATCGTCAGATCACCCGTGACTTGAAGACTTCCTGTCGAGGTCGCGCCAAAGCCGGCGATCGTCACAGGCAGGTTCAGAAGCCCGTTCGTTCCCGAGAGGGAGTTGGAGATTCTGAGATTGCTGGTGCCGGCGATTTCTCCCGATACGCTGGCGCTGATGACAAACGGACTGTAGCTGCCGAGATCGAGCCGGGCACCGGCGTCGACCTGGACGGTTCCCGGTGCAAAGAAAGTGTCTGCGACGTGGAGGCTGTAGTCTCCGCCCGTGATGACCAGATCGCCGTACTGTCCATCGCGCAGCAGACCGGAACCACTCAGGCTTGCGCCGGTCATCGTCACCAGATCGGGCCGGGAAAAGATTCCATCGACCGTGAAATTGCCACCCACGGTCATCGAGTCACTCGCTCCGGTAAAGCTGAGATTGCCATCGCCGGAAATGTCGGCTGCGACGCTGAGTGAAGCCGAGTTCATGTCGAGCGCGTTCGTGTCGTTCTGGCCGAGATCATTGAGGATCTCGAGCCCCCCTCCGATCGTGAGTGTGCCAACCGCCGCGCCGGGAAGCGTCGAAGAAGGAGTGGGGACTGCCGTCTTGGTGTAGACCGCGTTCAATGGAAGCGAGAACTCGCGATTCGGAGTCTGGACCGGCCTCCGGCGGCTCGAGCCGGCTCCTCCGAGTCGGCTCGACTCCGGGTCGATCTCTTCCCTGAGGCCAACGGCAAGACACACCGGAACGGAGGTGATTCTCACATTCCCGTAGACCGGACTGATCGGAACGAGCTGATCTGCTTCGGCCTCGAAACTCACCAGACTCGCCGGATCGAGCGAGAACGTACCGAAATCAGGCATCGGCGCGGCGCTCCCGCAGTTGCTCCCCAGATAGAGCTCCGCGCCCGCATTCATCTTCAACGAGCCGGTCCCCGGAGCAGGCGTTCCCGCCGCGTCGGTGGGAGTGATCTTGCTTCCCCGCAGCTCGAGTTTTCCGCCAGTGTCGATCAGCAGTTGATTCGAGACATTTGCATTGCCGTACTGTGCATACACATAGTCCGGGTCCGTTCCCTGTCCAACCGTCAGGTTGTAGTAGGTCAATTCCCCGATCGTCTGCGCCCCGTCACCGTTGTAGGTCACGGTACCGCTTCCGGCGGTCAGGTTTCCCCATCCGAACCAGTCCCCGCCCAGCAGAAGCTGACCGGTCGTCATCGAGATCTCACCGCCTCCGTCGACCGATCCACCGACTTCCACTACCCCGCTACCAATGAGGAAGGTGGCGCCATAGTCGAAGATCACCGAGTCGTACGTGTTGTCAACGATGAGGTCGTCTCTGACCTGAGCCGGCCCCGAGACCAGTGTCTTGTCAAAGTAGTTGTTCGAATCGATCCTGAGCTGTCCATAAGAGATCTGTACACCTCCGGGAGTGAATCCCGGAACGTTCTGAGCTGCTTCGGCAACGTAGGCAACTTCTCCCGCCGCGCTGCAGCACGCGTTCGGGTCGGGATCGGCCGCAATCGCAAAGGTTGCAAAATCGGGGAATGGATTCGGCGCCGTGTTGAAGATATGGAATGAGGAGTCAGCCGCGATTCCGAGATTTGCGCCGGTCGCCGCAATCGCAAATCCCGCGTCACTGAAGATGCCACTCTGAATTGAGAGGGCCGTTGCGATCGAAACAGCCGAATCGAGCGTCGCTGTACCGGTGGTCTGGATCCAGAGGGTGTCGTACGTGACCCCGGCACCTCCTCGCACAGTGGGACTCGCAGCCAGATAGCGGAAGGAGCTTCCCGCACCCGACGGATCGAAGTTCGTCACGCTTACCGTACCGCCTCCGAGCCGCGTCGTACTGCCGGCACCACTGACGAATGTCCCGCTCCCACTGATCCCACTGTTGAATCGCGCGTCGCCATTGTTGGTCAGCGTCACACCAGGATCGATGAGGACCGAGTTGTTGAACGTTACCAGACCACTGGAGACTGACACAGCACCGGAGATCTGCACGGGAGTCGAGATCAGTCCGGTCAGGCTCGATGAGATGCTTCCTCCGCTCACGACCACCGTAGCGCCGGAGCTGAACGTATCCACGATTGCCTGGTCCACCACCAGGCCATTGCTGACAGTGAGCGTGCCTCCGCTACTGTAAGCGAGGTCGAGGGTGACGCCGCTGTTTACCACGAGGCTGTTGGCGCCACCGGTGAACTGGTTGAAGTAGACGTCGTGAAGGATCTCGACGTCGTCGCCAGCGTCCGGGACCTTCCCACAGCTCCAGTCCCCCGCGCTCGTCCAGAACATGGGTGGAGTCGCGACCGGCGCGGTCTGACATACCGCGGCATAGGCACCGGGCGCCCATGCGCCGAGCAGCAGCAGACCGATCAGGACGATCATCGCTGCATGTGTGCGGGGGGAGAGGTCAAGGAAACTCTGGTCTTTCGGCTGGCCATTCATCGGTGCGGGTCCTTATTGATTCAATATCGATTCAATCGGGAAGAGATCCCTGATTTTCTGCCCTGAGGACAGCAAAGTTCAACCGACGGCGTCAAAACGCCGCAGGATACGTTTAATTTTGGAAAATACACCCAATTCGCCTCATCCTGCAAGAAGAAAGAGTATGTCATGTCGATCACGATATCTCGTGATTGAGGTCACGGCAAACGATCGGGCGGCTGATGATGGCCCACCCTCGAGCGTCCGGCGACACGGCCCTGTCATTCCGAAGAAAGAGCCTCATTCCGAAGACGCCCGTCATTCCGAACCCACGGCCCGTCATTCGCACGACCTGTCATTCCGAAGCGTAGCGAGGAATCTGGGCAGGGGGTCTTGGACACTTCCTGCCACCCAGAGACGATGAGTCGCGATGAAGCCGCTCCTTCGGAATGACAGGACGGCGGGCATTTTCATCAGCGCCACCGCAAATCAGGACATTCAACATTCACCATTCAGCCGTTCAGCATTCATAATTCCCCTCATGTCGCTTCCCCGCCCCCGGCTCTGGCTCGCGCTCGCATTCCTCCTCCCGAACCTGATCACACTCGCGGGCGGATTCATCTACGACGACGTCCCACTCATCGTCGAGAACGAGACTCTCCATTCGCTCGAAGGCCTCGGGGAGGTCTGGAACGAACCGTTCTGGCCGGACCGACCGCTCCTCACCCTCTATCGCCCGATCACCAGGAGTTTCTGGGTCCTCCTCTGGACTTCGAGTGGTGGCGCTCCGATTGTTTTTCATCTCTTCAATCTCCTCCTCGGGATGGCCGTCGTCCTGCTGATCCACGAATACCTCCGCGAGCTCGACGTCCCTCCTCTAACCTCCTTCCTCGCGGCGTTCCTCTTCGCGATGTTCCCGATTCATGTCGAGGCCGTCGCGCCCGCGTTCGGATCAGCGGAGTTGCTCGCTGCCTGTTTCGGCGTGGGAGCGCTCCTCCTGCATCGCCGCGACCATCGACTTCTCGCCGTGCTGGCATTCGCTCTTGCCGTCTACTCGAAGGAGTCTGCCGCCGCACTCGCCGCCATCGGCTTTCTGGCCGCGCCAGCTCCCAGAAAGAGATTCATCTCTGATGCGATCGCTGCAGTTGCGATCATCGCGTCGATTCTGGTCATCCGGACGCTCGTAAGCACCGGCGCCGATGTGATTCCCGCCGCCGACAATCCGGCTTCGCTTCAGAGCCCGTTCTGGCGAGCGATCTCCGCTCTGTGGGTTCAAGCGCTCTATCTCTGGAAGACCTATGTTCCGCTCCATCTTTCAGTCGAGTATTCGTATAAACAGATCCCGCTCGTCGTTCGGCTGGGTGATCCGCGCGCCCTCGCCGGCCTCCTCCTGCTCGCCGCCTCGCTGGGGATCATCTGGAAAAAGAGGGCCTACGCCCCCGGTGTCATCGCGTGGTGGGTTCTCTTCCTGCCAGCATCCAATCTGCTCTTCCCGATCGGCACGATCATGGCCGAACGGCTGGCCTACCTACCGAGCGCCGGTGCGGCGCTCGTCGCCGCCGTCTGGCTCTCGCGACGAAAGTTCGTCAAGCGCCGCTTCGGGTTTCTGATCCTGCTCTCGGTCATTCTGCTCCTGTACGGCGGTCGTACGATTCACAGAAGCCTCGTCTGGATCGATACCGATCGTTTCTTCCAATCGCTGGTCGCCGATGCTCCGAACAGCGTTCGCGCTCACTACGGACGTGGCGTTTATCTCGCTTCGGAAGGGCGCGACGCCGAGGCGGTCATGGAGTACGAGCGCGCAACTGAGATCCTTCCGAGTTTTGCGGACGCTCACTTCAATCGCGCCAATACCCTCGTCAGGCTGGGACGCACTCAGGAAGCGATCGAGGCGTATCAGGTCGTCGTCCGACTCGCACCGGGGCAGACGACGGCGGAGAGCAATCTGATGACCCTGCTCTCGGGGGGAGAGGTCGAGACAAAGGCTTCGAAGGTGGAGTGACACGCGTGGGGGGGTCGGGTCTCCAGGCCCGATGGTCAGGAGCCGTCCCCCGGCTCCTGATACCACGATCTGCGCACTGGCTCTCCCGGCGGGCGAGGACGCCGCCGGTCATCGCGCGCGGACGCGCGACCCCCGGGACGCGCGGTCCCAGCGACACTCCCTACAGAATTCTATGGCCGGGCATGCCGGAGTCGTCGATCTCGTTCGAGAGAACCCAGCCGACGATGTCTCCCGGATCGGAACTCGTCCTCGATGTAGCTGTGCAGCTCGAACGCCGCCGATCCGTTCTCCGCCACGCGCGGGGCGGCATCGGCAAGATTCTGAAGACGCTCCCGCCACGACTGGAAGTTCCCCAGACGCAGATCAACCCATCCCTGCGACGCATACTTCTCGACCGCGGCGTCGTCGAGAGGCACGGGCGAGCCATCCGGCGACGGCACCGGGATGTTGAGCCGCGGCCCCCGAGTGATCGATACACCACCCTCGCCGTTGCGGATGATCGGAATTCCGACGGTCGTCATCAGACTCGTGATCCGCTCGTTGGCGGCGAGCCACTCCTCGACCTTCTTCCGCATCTCTTCCGGCTCGATCGCAAGAAGTCTTTCGAAACTCGTCGTACCCGCCGCCTCGCGCATCAGGAAAGCCTCCAGGATGAGCTTCGAGAGCCGAGGCGGTCCGAGGTGACCGATCGCCATGGAGGGCAGAACCTCGCTGTCGCCACGCAGCAGCGTCTCGATCCTGTCCATCTCCCGCTTTGCATGGTGACGGAGCAGACCTGCGCGGTAACTCGGCTCGGTGATGGCGCCATCGATCGCCGCGATCACGTCGCGCCCGGTCGCCGATCCCAGAATCTCCATCACTACGGTCCGCGCCACTTCCTCCGGCGTCACGTATTCCATCTGACGCGGATACGTGATTGCCTCGAACTCGCCGATGGAGAAGAACCCGTTCTCCCCCGTGTCGGCGCCTACCATCTCGATCGGAATCGATCGATCCTCGAACTGCCCATACTCTTCCCACGACTCACGCGGGTCGAGGCGATCACTGACCGCCACCGTACGGCTCTTGTAAAGATGCCCCGGCTCCTTGCGGCCGTTCGGCCCATTGATCCTGACGTGCGTACGGCCGAGACGTTTGAAGCCAATCATCGCGCCCGGCTTCACTTCCTTGATCATGGTGCCGTGGCTCTCCGATTCCTGCGCACCGCTTCCTGGAGTCCGTGCAAGCAGAAACAGAAGTCCGGTGTGAGCAAAACCGATGGCCGACTTCGAAAGCAGAGTCGCCGATGGCTTGTCCTCGGAGTGCGTAAACGGAACGTTCACGCCCATGCCGCCCGTACCCGTCGTCCCGACTTTCACGTAAACCCTCACATCGGTTTCGCTGAGTGCACGGTGCAGGTAAAGGATGTGCCGGACGATCTGCGGCACTCCCTGCGCAATGAGAAGTTCACGGATCGACTCGACGAATGGGTTGATGTCCTCACTCCGCAGCTCCTTGTCGTTCTCGAGCCTGTCGAGAAAGACCTTGACCCTGCGTGAGGTGGAGTAGACGTCCTGATAGCTGATCGCGGTCGCCGTATTGATGCAGTCGATCACGACATCGGGCTGATGTTTCTCGATCAGCCCGTAGAGCCCCGACGTTCTGTAGCCCTTCATGTCGGACGAAAAGATGTCTTCGAAGAGCGCATTGAACAGCTCGCGGTCCGTGACGAGCTCGCGCCTGCTCTTGCCCTGCAGGGCCTTCGGAAGAAAGATGTCGCCCGACTCTGCGATGAACTCCGGGCTCCACCCCTGCTCCCCACCTTCCTTCCGAAGTGAGGAAACGGCTTCCTCGACCTCGGCTTCGGTCAGAGCAGAAATGACGATGGTCTCGGGACGAAGTTTTCTGGCGATCTCGCGAGCCGCCTCGAGCCCGACCATGCCTCCGCCACCGAGAATGAGAACACGTCGAGCAATCGTAGTCTTGGTCAAACTCTTGCCTCTTCTTCTTTCTCCAGACCCCAGCGTTCGGTAATCCGCTCGTGGGTCAGCCATCTCTCACAATCGAGTGCGGCCATGCAGCCCGAACCCGCGGCGGTGATCGCCTGGCGGTAGACGTGATCGATCACGTCGCCGCATGCGAAAACGCCCGGGATATCAGTGACCGTCGAACCCGCCTTCGCGATGATGTATCCGTTCTCGTCGAACTGCAGACCCGAGTCGCGGAAAGGTTCCGTGTTGGGCGTGTGCCCGATGGCAACAAACAGTCCCTGCATCGGAATCTCGCGCTCATTGCCACCGTCACGGTGATCGATCTTCAGAGCCGTCACGCCGGTCTCCTTGCTTCCGATCACCTCGGTGACTTGAGTGTCCCACATGAACTCGATCTTCGAGTTTTCCAGCGCGCGCTCCTGCATGATCTTCGAGGCGCGCAGCTCGTCGCGACGGTGAATGACAGTCACCTTCTTCGCAAACTTCGTCAGGAAGGTCGCTTCCTCCATCGCGGAGTCACCGCCACCGACGACGGCGATCTCCTTGTCTCGGAAGAAGAAGCCATCACACGTCGCACAGTACGAAACCCCGAAGCCCTGCAGCTCCTTCTCGGACTCGAGTCCGATCTGCTTGGCCGAGGCTCCCGAGGCGAGGATCACCGCGTCGGCTTCGTATTTCTTGTCCTCGGTGGTGACGATGAAGGGGTGGCTGTCGAACTCGACCGACTCGACTTTCTCCATCACGAACTCGGCTCCGAATCTCTCGGCCTGAGTGCGCATCAGATCCATCAGTTTCGGTCCGAGGATTCCCTCCGGGAATCCAGGGTAATTTTCGACATCGGTCGTGATCGTGAGCTGTCCGCCCGGCTGCATCCCTTCGAGAACGAGTGGCTTGATGTCGGCGCGAGCGAGGTAGAGGGCAGCGGTGCAGCCGGCAGGGCCGGATCCGATGATCAGCACCCTGTAGTCCTTGATCGTCGTCATCGTTTACCTCCAGATTTTCACAACAGGCGTCGCGCCGAGACGGGCGACGAGGTGGACCGCTAAGCGGCGGCTGCATTGTATCGAAAACGGGGCGAGCCCCGCTCGGAGGAATTGTGTACGGCCTCCCGTCGAAACCACCCCACCAAACGCCCTGTCATCCTGAGCGCAGCGAAGGATCGCGTGAAGTCATACTCGCCCGAAGTTACCTCGAGTCATCCCGTACGCGATCCTTCGCTGCGCTCAGGATGACTGCCGCTCCTCGTCTTCCGGCGGCTTGCTCTTCAGCGCGTCCTCGATCGCACTGACCAGATCGAACGGATCCACCGGCTTCCGGATGAACCCATCGAACCCTCCGCCATCAGCGGCGATCGCCGGGGCGTCGAAGGCCGAGATCGCGACGACGGGTGTCTTCACTCTCATCTCCGCTTCCCGTAGGCTCCGGAGAAGATCGTGACCGCTGAGATCCGGCATCCCGATGTCGCTCAGGATCAGGTCCGGCAGCTCCTCGGCACACACGTTGAGCGCCGCAGGTACCGATGAGACGGCCTCCACGACCGCTCCCGCCTTCTGCAGCACCTTCGCGAGAAAGTTGCGCCCCTCGAAATCGTCGTCCACGACGAGGATCGATGCTCCCTCCAGCCGGCCGGTCAGGTGCTCGTCCCGCTCAGGGATTGAACCGGCGGGCCATTCTTCTCCGGCAGAAGAGATGAGCGGAATCCGGATTGTGAAAACGGCTCCTTTCCCGGGTCCCTTGCTCTCCACGCTGATCGTCCCGCTGTGCGCCTCCACGAGATGACGGACGATGGTGAGACCGAGCCCGAGGCCCCCATGGCCCCGCCGGACTCCCATATCCGCCTGCCGGAACGTCTCGAAAATATGGGGCAGGAAATCCTTGTCGATTCCGATCCCATTGTCCTCGACGCTGATCTCGAGCCGCTCGTCAGCAGAAGAGGCACGGAGGATCACGGTTCCGCCCTCCGGCGTGAACTTCACCGCGTTATTCAGGAGATTCCAGACGATCTGCTCGAGGCGGACGCGATCTGCCCGCACCACACCGAGATCCTCCGGCAGCTCGATGCGAAACGTGAGCGACTTGGCTGCCGCCTCGTCTCGCACGTGCTGCGCCGCCTCCCTGATCGCCTCGGCCGCGTCGATCGGCTCCCGCTCGAGACGCAGCTTCCCTGAAACGATTCTCGAGATGTCGAGAACGTCGTCCACGAGAGCTGCCTGCAGCTCCGCGCTGCGGGCGATCGCGCGGAGCCCCTCGTCGAGCGCTTCGTCGTTTCGATCCAGCGTGGGCAGAAGACGGGACCATCCGAGAATCGAGGTCAGAGGCGTCCTCAGCTCGTGGGAGAGCATCATGAGGAACTCGTCTTTCACTCGATTCGCCTCCTGAGCTGCTCGCGACGAAGCCTCGGCGAGCCTGCGTCGCTCGTCAGCCTTGAGTCGTGCTTCCCGCTGTTCGAGATAATCCTGCCGGATCTGTTCGGCGCGCTTCCTGTCGGTGATGTCCCTCGTGACCTTGGCAAAGCCACGCAGAGATCCGTCACTCTCTCGAACAGCCGTGATGACCGCGTCAGCCCAGAAGCGAGTGCCGTCCTTTCGAACGCGCCACCCCTCCCGCTCGACCCGTCCCTCTCGTGCCGCAATGTCGAGGAGCTTCTCAGCCATGTTCGCCTCGACGTCCTCCGGTGTGTAGAAGATGGAGAGATGCTTCCCCATCACCTCGTCGGCCGTATATCCCTTGATCCTCTGCGCGCCCTCGTTCCAGCTCATGATCTCGCCGTCAGGGTCGAGCATGAAGATCGCGTAGTCCTGAACCGAAGCGACCAGGAGGCGGAACATCTCCTCGCTCCGCCGCAGCCGTTCCTCCGCGATCTTGCGCTCCGTCAGATCGCGGGTGACCTTTGCAAAGCCGTGCAGACTTCCATCTTCTTCGTAGAGGGCGGTGATGACGGTATTCGCCCAGAACCGGGTTCCATCCTTGCGCAGCCGCCATCCCTCGTCCTCGACACGCCCCGATTTCTCGGCCGTCTCGAGCTCCCAGCGGGGCTTCCCTCCATCCTTGTCGCCCTGGGAGTAGAACATCGAGAAATGCTTACCTGTGGCCTCGCCTGCGCTGTAACCAAAAATCCTGTTCGCGCCACTGTTCCACGAGCGGATCGTACCGTCGGGACCGAGAAGAAACAGCGCGTAGTCCCGCACCGCGTCCACGAGGAGATCGTACTCCTCGGCTGAAGTCCCCGGGACTGCCTGTTGCTCACCGCTCGCGCTCATAAATTTCTGCTGATCTACCGGCTGCTGGTATGCGAGGGAGGCGCCATGTACTCAGCTGAGCTGTGACAAGTGTGCTCAAATCTTTGACGACGGCAACAGGTTTCAGCCGCACAATCCTGCTCGCGATCCCCGCCCGATCGACTACGTCAACGACCGAATCGATGTCATTGTAAGCCTCGGGAGCCTCCTCGGCCAGGCCCTTGAGAGAGCCGGCTCGCGACCGAGCACGCGCCCAGCCTGGACGACCATCTCGAGCGAGCGAGTCCTGCTAATGTCTTCCGATCGCGCAGGTTATATCCTGCAGCATTCACTTTCCGAGATCCACGGAGGAGGCGACGGTTCGCGCGGGCCCCTCGATGAGATCATGGCACCAGAGTGCGTAGATCCCGATCGCGCCGAGAAGTGCCAGATTCACGAACAGCAGCGGGGCGAACATCGGAGTGCCGAAGATCGAGTTTTCCATCAGCGTCGCCATGGGACCGGAGCGGATGGCGAGGAAATGGAGAATGAATCCGACGAAACCGATCAGGCACTGGAACGCGAGCATCGCCGATGCGAAAATGAGGAACTGCCTCGAATGGTCCCAGAGAGCGAGAAGCAAAGTCCCCACGGCGAGCGCGGCGGCAACCACCGCGATCCACTCCTTCGGGTCGAAAAAGCCATTCTGCGCGTGATCGGCCAGCGTCAGCACGAAATTGCCGACGAATCCACCGAACGCCAGGAAGATCGTCCACTGAGCCCACTCCCTCGACCGCGGCTCGACCATCCGGTTCATGATCAGAAGCATTCCGATCCCGCTGTACGCCAGAGGAGCGGCGAACGGTGCGGTGTACACCAGGTTCTCGAGCGTCTGCTCGATGAAGAATGTGTCCCGCAGATGGAGAAGCAGCCCTGTTATGCCCGTCACGACTCCAGTCCCGCCGACGATAAATCCGAGGATCCGCGACGTGGTTGTGGCGTTCGGCCGGAGAGATCGTGAGACGGCAATTCCCACCACGAGCAGGAAAGGCCCGGCAGTCGACACCACGAACGGGATCCACTCGGCCGGATCATGGAAGTCGTTGTAGGAGTGCGCGAACCAGATGTCGACTGCCAGAAAGGCCAGGTTGACGAGTGCGAAGAGCTCGACGAGAGCGCGAGGCTCTCGCAACTGGAGAACCAACTTCCTCATGACGCCCCGCGATTGCGCCGCAGGTCTGCGGCCATGCTCTCCATCTCGTCGAGCTTCGCGACCAGCTCATAGAAACCGTGCCACTGAACGAAGTCGGCCCCCCCCATGAAGGCGCCATGTTTGGCCGTGCGACCGTAGTAGTGCCACAGATCGAACGCGACGAACTCGATCGGCTCGTCGAACGGTTGTGGCGTCAAAAGCCCTTCCGCACGGAGACTCTTCATGATTTCCTGAGATCGCTGGACATACTCGTTCGTGCTGACCACGACCTCTTCGGCTTCCTCGTAATACCGTTCGATGTTCGGCTTGGTGTGACACTTGGTGCACACCTCCTGCATCTGGATGCGGCCGCTCTGATAGGTCGGTCTGCGGTCAGAGACCTCGGCAAACAGGAAATACGACAGGCGTTCGGTCGTGTCGTGGGTGAATTTGAGTCCCTCGATACCGCTCATGTGACAGGTCGCACACGTCGGCACAGGCATATCCCTCGTGGTCAGAGTCTTCGGATCCGCATCGAGGTCCATCCAGTCTCGCTGAGCGTTGAAGAGCACGCCATGCTTCGACTCGTTGTAGATCTCGATCTGCGAATGATCCGGGCCCATGTGACACTGCCCACACGTCTGCGGTAGCCTCGCGAGACGGACGGAAGCCGAATGGCGGGCATGGCAGGCGGTGCATGTGCCGATCGTTCCGTCGCTGTTCGGCTTGCCGACGTTGTGGCATTGCGAACAGCCGCGTGAGATCGCCGCGCCGCCCTCGAGACTGGCCAGCGCGTTTGCCTGGCGCTGTACCGCGCCGGGGTGAATCGCTTCGGCACGAGCGATCTGTTCCTCGGTGAAATCGTCCGGGCCCCTGACGGCGGCCCAGGCCGGAGCCGCGTGACGACTCCGCAGGAACTGCTCATACTGAGTGTTATGGCACTGTCGGCAGTTGTTCGCCGTCATCTTCGCCGTAATGACGAAGCCACGATGTTCTAGCTCCTCCTGTCCGGGATTCGCACGATGGCAGTCGAGGCACGTCACACCTCGTCTCGCATGTGCACTCATCTCGTACTCGTGAACCACCGCCCCGGTCTCTTCCGCATGACAGGTGGCACACTTGCCGGTCGCGCGCACGAACTCCGGCCCCGGCTGATCCACCTCGACACGAGGTCGCTGCAGATTGATCATCAAAGCGGCCACAACCAGTGCGGACGCAACCAGGACGGCGATGAAGATCGATCGAAATTTCATGACTCCCCTCCCACGGATGTGAGCGAACGGACGAAAGCAAGAAGCTGAATGCCGGATTCACGCCGATCAAGTCAACTGAGACTCGGAGACGGGGTTTCTCCCGCAGGAACACTATGTCACGAGATGACCTCCCGCTGAAGGCCCGAACCTCGGGGTCACTGAGGGCACAAAAAACCCGCCGGAGACCGGCGGGCTTCTCTGATTCTTCCGCGGTGCGGATCAGTCCTGCAGTAGCATCGCGTCTCCAGTAAAGTTGTCCGTCACTGCGGCGTAAACATACATCGGCTGCGTGGAGGTCCAGGTTGCGTAGAAGCTGTCCAGACCCTCGGCGGGCGCGTCCGGGAAGAGCTGCGAGATGCTCCGCTGGAGATGCTGATAGGGACCGACGAGGATCGTGGTGGTTCCGATCGCCGCGCCATTGCTCCCTGAGCGGATCGTCAGCGTGAGCTCCGACGGCGTGTCCAACGGGTTGAAATACCCCATGTTCGTTCTGAACCCTTCGCGGGCCTGGATCTCGGCAGCGGATGCGTGAGAAAGGAACGTGAGGAGACCCTTCTCGTCCACATTCACCAGCTCCTCGGCTTCCACGAAGAATCCGTTCGTTCCAAGTCCCTGAGCTCTGAGATCATTCGAGACACGCGCAACCGCCTCGATCGATCCCGAGGAAACGATCGTCATCGCACCGAGTGTGTTCTCGTCGAAGAAACTGCCGACGACATCATTGAGGACAAGCTGCGAGCTCTCCGGCAGCGTGATGGTTCGCGTGGAAACGGGACCATCGAGACCACTGAGTGTCGAGGGAAAGAAGTCGATCTCCACTCTCGTCCTGGGTCCGTGGTTCGCCACGACGAGGTCCGTGACATAGTTGGTATTGTTCTGACCGACGGCGCGTCCCACGACTGGCAGGACGTACATGTGTCCAAGCTGCGCGCGCAGGGCTCCATCGGGATGATCCGCGGTGTGAACGTTGACGTAGAGTCGGCCCCTGTTCGCAAGAATCTCCGCCCTCATCGCGGAGCTGATCGGGACCGAACCCGTGGCGATACCTCCGGTGAAGTGGGGATTCAGGTCGACGAGGACCGGCCCTGTCTCGACTTCCGTGCCTGAATGAATGTGCGCTGCCGTGGGATTCGGAACGTTCTCCAGTTGGAACGTGTAATCGATGGCGTTTGCTCTGAAATCGAGAGTCACGATACCGGTCGCATCCGTTGGACACTGGGACGGGAAAGTATCTACATCCTCGAGCACGAGCGTCAGCGAGTCGGAACCCGACGCGACCTGCTCGAGCTGTCCGCGGATGGCACCATCAGGAAACTCATCGGTGCTGATCTCGAGATAGAAACCTCCCGGACTGTCGGTGATCGACTGGATCACGTTGGCCGGGGCCTCGACGAATCCGCTGGCTGATGTCGAACCGAAGGTCGGCATCAGATTGACGACCACGTCACCCACTACATCGATGGCACCGGCGTGAATCTGGGCACCTACCGGTGTTCCGATCCCTTCGTAGCTCACCGTGTAACCAATGGCGTTTCCCTCGATCGTGAGGATCGCCGTCCCGCTCCCGTCCGGATCATTCGACAGGCCCCCACCCAGTTCAACCTGGTAAGTGGACGCGAACGCCGGCAATGAAAACATGAGCAGTAACAGTGTTGTCAGTATCAGGTATCTGGATCTCATTTCAGTTTCTCCTTCTGTTGCAGTTGAGCTGCACGGGGACATCGGACACATACTGCAAAACAGAAACCGCTCGAGACGCCACTGCACCAGTCAAAGGTCACGTCTTCAACCAACGTCCAACCAACGGGGTCACGTCTTTGGCCGGCGGTCAAATCTACGAGGAGTAGCATCCGAGGACAAATTCGGGCAGATTATCTACCGTCAGCAGAACCACTGCTCCGGGGCCTGAACATGGGCCAGTGGAGGATACGGCTTGTGTCGGGCGGAATCTTCCGTCCGATATTTTTCGTTTGAATAGAGGAGTCAGAGGCTTCACCATCCCAGCCCCCCATTGTGTCGATCAGTCCGTGAGGGACAGATGATCCGCAGGAACACTCAGACAGAGCAGGTCGCCGAGGTCCCTCGGGATCCGGCGGCGGCGTTGCAGCGCTGGCGGCACCTGATCCTGTTCGTCCTGACTCTCACCGTTATCGCGCTGCCGCTGGCGGGGGAGCACACGTTGATGCAGGTGTGGCATCGGATGCATACACTCGACGAAGCCGCTACTGGGTCGGTCGAGACCTCGATGAGCCTCGAGATCACCCACACGCTTCAGACAGTTTTCAAGCCATGGGGGAAGGCCGACATCCTGGTCGTTCTCGCCCTGATGCTCGGGATTCACGGGTGGCGCCGTCTCACGAGCCGTGTTTTCATCGCTCTGATCCTCGTCGCGGCCATGGTCACTCCGCTGAAGGCCTTTATCGACGTCGAGCGTCCGAACGGAGCGGACCATCGCTCGTTTCCGAGTGGAGACGTGGCGTCCTTAGCGGCAGTGGCCGTTCCGGTCGTCGTCGATTTTCCAGCGACGGCTCCCTTTGTGACTGCACTGATCATAGGTGTCTCACTCGCTCGAGTCTCGGGTGGATACCATCATGTGTCCGATGTGACGGCGGGGATCCTCATCGGGCTCCTCTGCGGGTGTCTCGCGATGACCAGACGGTTCAGAACGATCGAGATGTCTGGTCGTATGGTGGCTTCTCTCGGAGTGTTCGCGATCGTGCTCTTCATTGCTTCGCGGATCGTATGGGCGAAATCGACCGGGTACTGGGACACATTCGGAGCGGTCTGGGGCCCCGCCTTGCTCTTCGTCGGGCTTGTTCTGGCGTGGAAACCGGCGACGTTGCATGATCAGCGCTGAGCGCTCCGGCGGCGTTCGCCTTGCGATCGCGATTGCTCTTGCGATCATCGTCTGGTACGGCGTCGTCGCATCGGCCGGTTCACTCTGGGATCGTGACGAGCCCCGATTTGCACGCGCCACGGTGGAAATGATGCAGTCAGGGAACTGGCTGGTTCCCACATTCAATGGCGAACCGCGGCTGCACAAACCGATCCTCATCTATTGGCTGATGTCGGTTCCGATCCGCCTTTTCGGGCAGACGGAGCTCGGAGCCCGGGGTGTCGCGCCACTCGCAGCGGGAATCGTCTGCTTTCTGACGTTTCTGATCGGACGCCGGCTCTTCGGTCCCAGGCGCGCAATCCTCGCCGCGCTCATTCTGGCGAGTACGCCGCTCCTTCTCGTGAGCGGATCCGCAGCGACGACTGACGCTCTTCTGCTCGCATGGATCACCGGAGCTTTCGCGATTCTGATCACGGCGCCTCCCGGTTCCCTCTCGTTCAGGCAGGTCGCTCTTCTCGGAATCGTTTTTGGTGGGGCGCTGCTCACGAAGGGACCTGTTGGTCTCGCCGTGGTTGTTCTCGGAGCCGCGGGCGCCTGGTGGCTCGATCGCTCCGCCATCCTTTCGAACCGGAGAGACTGGGGCGGGCTGGCAGTCGCTGTGCTGATCGGAGTCGTCCTTCTTCTCCTTTGGGGTCTTCCGGCGAATCGCGCAACGGGGGGTGAGCTCGCCTCGCGTGGTCTCGGCTATCACGTCCTGCAACGGTCGGTGCAGCCGCTGGAGTCTCACGGTGGCGATTTCTTTCTCTTCCTTCCCTACTATCTGGTGATCATTGCGCTCGCGTTTTTCCCCTGGACGCTCTATCTGCCGGATGCATTGCGGCGTTTACGGCGAAGGAGGGAGACAGACTCGCGAAGCCACGCGGTGCTTCTCGGATGGATCATCCCGACGTTGATCCTGATGACGCTGGTCGCGACCAAGCTGCCACACTACGTACTCCCGGTCTGGCCTGCGCTGGCGCTGGTGGTCGCCGGATCACTCGATTTTGAGGGAAAAGACGCAATCGCGCCGGGTAGAGCCGGAAGGATCCTGTTCGGTATCGGTGGAGGATTGCTCTCCGCGACGTTCCTGGTTGGTGCGTGGTTTCTCCAGGTTCATGGTCTCGCCGCAGAGCTCTTCGGCCTCGGGATTCTCACGACTGCAATGACTCTGTTCGGACTCCGGTCAGAGCCGGAGCAACTCGAAAGAACGGTCCGGCTGCTGCTCGTCGGAGCATTTCTGATGCAGGCGATGCTCGCGTTCTTCATCGTACCTGCTGCCGAAGAGATGAAGCTGACTCCTCCGATCGTCCAGGCCGTGAATACTCTGACCTCCCCCGACGTGCCGGTTGCGGCAGTGGGCTATACCGAGCCCAGCCTGGTCTACTATCTCGATCGGGGCAGAGTCGAGATGCTGAAAGGTGGCGAAGACGTCGTCCAATGGTCTCGTCGCAACAAACAGGGTGTGCTCATCGCCACGGAAAAAGAGCTGCGGAAGGCTGAGGAGATGACCCCTGACCTCGGCCTTACCAATCTCTCGGAGATCGAGGGCGTCAACCTCGTGCATGGCGACTCGTCCCGGGTCTTCGTGCTGGGAAGACATATCGGCGGAGCTCGAGAAGGTGAATCGCCGAATCGATCGTGAAGGTCAGGTCGCGGTCGTCGATCGCAATGCACGATCCAGTCGACGCAGTCACTTCGGCTGGCTCCACACCGTCAAGCGTGATCCGCGCTCAGCTCTGCGGTAGAGATCCCGGTTCTCGAGGATCTCGCTCTGTAGCATCCCGGATCCTCCGCGAGTAGATTACGCGACACACGCCACGCACGTGCGCGGGAGCCACCACACACGGCATTCAACTCACACGATCCACACCTGCCGCTGAGCTTCCCCGGATCACGCAGAGCAAGAAGGAGAGGAGACTGGTTGTAGATTCGATTGATCTCGGCTTCCCTGACGTCTCCGACAGGAATACTCAGCGCTCTACCCGGCGTCACCTCCCCGGTGGCACTGATGAAGAGTGTGTCGCGGCTCGTCACGACCCGGATCCCTCCCGGCTCCTCATGTCCCCTCATACGTTTCGTCTCCATGAATCGGATGAAAGATGGGGCCTCCCTGATCTCGAGCACGGCCTTTGTTTGCCTTCGGACGCCATTGAGGAAGGAAAATGTGCGGGCAATCTCGCCCCCGCGGAATAGCCCCCCGTCACGGGAGGGATGTCCGAGAAAATCGAGCTGCCACCATCGGAATCCGGAGGCTTTGACGAACCGCGCCAGAGATTCCAGCCCTCTGAGATCGAGCGGCCGGAGCAATGTCTCGATCTCGACGTCGATCCCGATCGATGCTGCATGCTCGGCCACGCGGATCGGATTATCCCCTCCACTCCGGCTGACCGAACCCTCGATCGGAATGACGACGATCGCGCCCGTTTCCCCTGATATCTCCTCCACCGCCTCGATGGTCAGATGGGAGGAAGCCAGTCTGATTCTGGGACTCAGCCGGCGTGCCCGCGTGTACTCGAGCAGGCGGATGGTGTCGAACGACGGATGAAAGTCCTCGAACCTGACGACCTCCGGAGGATGCCCCATCTCGGCCAACTCGTCGATCAGCAGGATCAACTCCGAGAAGCAGAGCGGATTGCGATCGGCGTCGATTGCACGATCCGGGTCGCCAGTCCCCTGGATCGCAACTTCCTTCAACCGTCCCGTGGTATTCATCCGACACCTCCGGCTCGACAAGCGCCTCTCTGGTCAGGGCGGTGGTCCAGAGATAACGATAGCGGATCGACGGGTCACGCGAGGTGTTTAGTGGCACGTCCGGAAGTGATGGGACGTCACCCGGGTCAATGACAGCAGGATTGTGTCTTTCGTCGTGCGCAAGTGCCGGCGCAATCACTAACTTGCGAAATTTCGCGGGATAGGCCTTAATTAACATCATCAGATGCCTACTCCGTACAATCTCAATCTCGAGTCGAACTGCAACAAATGCTCTGTTCGTGAAGATCGTCCCTTCTGCAACCTCGGTGAGGAGGCAGTTGCGGAGCTCGATTCGATCAAGTTCACCTCGGTCTACCCGAAGGGCTCGGTCATCTTTTCCGAGGGAGAACCGGCCCGCGGCGTGTTCATCATCTGCAGCGGCCGTGTGAAGCTGACCACCTCTTCGATGGAAGGCCGCAAGATGATCCTGCGAATCGCCGAAGCGGGAGAGGTTCTCGGGCTGAGCGCCACGGTCGGGAACAGGGCGTACGAAGTCAGCGGTGAGACTCTGGAGCCGTGTCAGGTCAACTCGGTCCGCCGCGACGACTTCATCCGCTTCATCACACGCCACGTCGATGCGTGCATGCACAGCGCTCAGTCACTCGCGATGTCATACAACGCCGCACAACGCGACGTCCGGAACCTCGGTCTTTCATCCACGACTGCCGAGCGGCTCGCCAGACTCCTTCTCGACTGGTCGGAGCATTCGCTGCAACCGAACGGCGACTCGCGGTTCCAGGTTCTTCTCACGCACGAGGAGATCGCCGAGATGATCGGCACGACCCGCGAGACGGTGACGCGTTCGCTCGCGGACCTGAAGAAGAAGAAAATTCTCGAAGTTCGCGGTTCAACGTTCGTCCTCACGGACCGCGAGCGCCTCGCCCAGATGGTCTCGATCTGAGATCCGAACGCCGCCGCGAGAACTGTCATCCTGAGCCGCCGGATCCCGCGAAGCGGGAGGAGGACGGTCGAAGGATCTCGTGGAGCCTACCGGCCGGAAGTTCGGCTAGAGTCAGGACGTACCCGATCCTTCGCTGGCGCTCAGGATGACAGTTGGGGCTCTGCGTCACATCGTCCTGTGCTGACACACATCGCCTCCCCCCAGTCTCGGACCTACATTGATAGTGAGGACGGGACTCTGGTCTCCGGCCACCGAAGCCCGTTCCATTTGGAGACTCCTATGGACGCCTTCGAACTGAAGAAGATCCTGGTCGCAACCGACCTCACTCCAGCTTCCGAACCTGCAATCGCCTTCGCCGCGGACCTCATGGAGACCGTGGGCGCTGAAGTCATCCTCTTCAACGCCATCTCACCGATCGGCTTCGTCGACTATGGATCATTCGATGACGACACAATGGCTCGTGCGATGAATGAACTTTCCAGGAGGACCGAGGCAAAGCTGCAGGAGATGGCGACTGATTACTTCTCCCCCCACGTGAAGGTGGTGGCGAGGGCGGCCTCCGGATATCCGATCTCGTCAATCTGCAACACCGCGGACGAGGAAAATGCCGACCTGATCATCATGGGAACACACGGGAGAAATCCGTTCATGTCGTTCCTCATCGGGTCGGTCGTTCAGGGAGTCCAGTTCCGGACCACAAGGCCGGTCATCACCGTTCCGCAAAGGAAGCATCCGCTGGAGTCTCAGGAGATCATGACGATCCTTTGTCCCGTCAACCTCACGACCGTCGCTCTCGAGGCACTCATGCATGCCGGAACACTCGGGTCGCTGTTGGGAGCCGAGGTCGTGGCCCTTCACCTGCTGGAGGCTGAGGAGGTCGCTGACATCGGTGACATTTCGCGCAGACTCCATCAGTGGGTTCCCGAGAGTCTCAGGAGACTTTGTGACCTCAGGGTACTGGTGCGTCGAGGAAACGCAGCCGAGGAGGTGATCGCCTATGCAGAAAAGCAGCGTGTGGATCTCATCGTGATCGGCGCGCAGCACAAAAGATTTGCAAACACGACCGTCCTGGGCACCACCACCGAGCGTGTGACGCGCCACGCCCCCTGCCCGGTCATGTCCGTCATGGTGCCGAAGGAGGCTGACCGTGACTCTGATCGGAAAGGGACGGAGGAACCTGCTGGCGTCTCAACAGGCTGATGCCACAGTGGGGAGCGCTGGCACTCTGCCGGCGCTCCTGTACCATTGGGCATGGCTGCTCAGATCTACGAGTATCTGTCCGATGATCACGCGCGACTCGACGCCCTTCTCGATAGCTCGATCCGCGCGAACGGAACAATCGACGCGGAGATCTACGACGAGCTCCGGCGCGGACTTCTGAGACACATCGCGATCGAGGAGAAGATTCTTCTTCCCGAGATCCGGCGCCGCCGCGGCTCGACGGCCGTCGAGCAGCAGATCCATCTCGATCATGCCGCCCTCGCCTCACTCCTCGTCCCTCCACCGACAACCGTAGAGGTCGAAACGATCCGGTCCATTCTCGAGCTGCATAATCCGCTCGAGGAAAACCCCGGCGGGCTGTACGAGGTGTTCGAGGAGCTCACGGTCGGAGAGCTTGGCGAGATGATGGAGCGCGTCATGGCGATCGGTCAGGTTCCTCTCTCCCCGCAGGCTGACACCCCCGCTGTCCGGCGCAGTATCGAACAGAATCTGCGAGCCGCGGAGGAGAGTCGTAAGGGTCTGGCCGAAAGTTGATCGAACGGGAGTAGCATTCTTCCTCGGGGCGCGTACGCGGTGACTCTTGCGTCATTCTCTGTCGCCCCACTTCGCGGGCTTGCGTGTTCTCAGTGGCGACGGTTACCCCGGCTGAAGCCGTAATGGCGTTGAATTAAGGATCCGATCAGGCGGCCCTACAGCGCCGCGCAGGCGGCGCGAAACAACGTAGCCCAGGGCGTCAGCCCTGGGGAACGAGGGTCCCCTGCAGTCTCGAGCCCGCAAAGGCGGGCGACACAATGGCACCGATTCTCAACCCTGGTCCATCGTGTCGGCCGCCTTCGCGGCCTCGCACGTCGATGATGGGAGATCTCCTTCCCAGGGCTGACGCCCTGGGCCAGGTTGTCACGGCCCGCCTTCGCGGGCCTGAAGAGACGGTCTTCGTCTCGATCGCCATTCACGGAACGACGTGATTGCCAGCGTCAAAAGGGTCAGCGGGATCACGAAGAGCAGCATGATCCGGCCCAGCTCATCGAGCGACTCGTATCTCGACGCGGCCATGATCAAGAAAGCCGTGTAGGCCATGTAGTAGCCGAGGAACACCATTCCTTCCCACCTCGAGATTGCATACCCGGTGAAAAAGATCGGCAGGCAGGCAAAGGCGACGGCGATCATGACCGGAATATCGAACGCCATTGCTGAGGCAGAGACATTCACCCCGTCCGGCGAGACGATCGAAGCGAGGCCGAGCACGGCGAGAATGTTGAAGATGTTGCTGCCCACGACGTTGCCGACTGCGATGTCCCGCTCCCCTCGGATGCTCGCCATCACCGACGTCGCCACCTCGGGCAATGATGTGCCAGCCGAGACG
>CAWHHZ010000018.1:0-8642 GCA_963829355.1 uncultured Acidobacteriota bacterium | reverse complement strand
AACGGCAAACCGGCCACCGCAGCCTGAGAGACCGGAACCTCGGGCTTACCAAAAACCAATGGTCACCATTCAGTAACATCTTTCTCCTGTTCAGCGGTTAGATTAGATTAAGAAAACAGTCAACGACGTACTGATCAGCTGAAAAGGAGGTCCTTCCCATGAAAGCCATCCTCATCTTCCTGACGACCGCATCAATTGCCGGCAGTGCCTGGGCGCAGTGTCTGACACCTCAGCTCAGTCCTGAAGGACCCCTCGATCCCGACGTGTCGCAGAGACTCGAGTTCGAGACGGTCGATGGAGCCGACCAGTATCAGATCGAGATCCTCCATCCCCACAGTCGGAGCTGGTACGTCCTCGGAACGACTGGACACAACGGGTTCGAGCTACCCGCCATGAGGTTCCCTTTCGAAGACGAGCTTCGCATCAGAGTCGTTGCCGAAGCCGGGCCGGTGACCAACACGACCGAGCTCTGCTCTGGAGATCTCACCGTTAAAGTACAGGTCGATCCGGAGCTCCGCCGGGACCTGGCCCGTGCCGTGATTCCGGTGGCCGGCTCGACCGAAGGTGCGTTCGGCTCGCAGTGGCGCACGATCATGTCGCTGGCAAACATCATGAATCGCCCCATGAGCGGGACGATCATCTTTCACCCGGCGGGTGCCATCGCCTCGGACCAGGACCCGTCGATGAGCTATCAGCTGGATCCGGGCGAGGTCGAGCAGTGGCCTGACGTCGTGACGGCGATGGGAGCAACCGGCCTCGGGACGATCGACATCATTCCTGACGAAGTCAGCCCGCTGGGACCTTCTGCCCTGGGCGGCTATTTCCCGACGATCCAGGTGAGGGTTGTGAATGACTCCGATGCGGGGACCTTCGGGACGAATGTGAGGGAAGTCTTCGTCAGCGATCTGGCTCCTCGACAGCTCAGCTTCTATACGGCAACCCACGTTTCCGCCGCAGAGCTCGCGTGGGGTGCCCGTTCGGAAATCATCATCCCTGCTGATTACGAGCACCTGCGTATCAACGTCGGGTTCCGCTACTTTGGATTCGAGGATCTTTTCAACATCTACACTTACGATCCACAGGACACACCGTTCGTCCAAATGGCGATCCAGCGCAACGGCGAGCTGATCGAGACGGTCTGGCGCGAAGCTCCTGCGGGATTCATGGAGCAGGTTCCCCTCGAAGAGGTCTTTGAGGGTGAGATTCAGGAAGGGGACGTGATACTCGTCCGCTCGATCTCCGCACTCACCTATTGGAGCGTCACCGATAATCGGACAAATGATCCCAGCTTCTTCTTCAACATCCATAACGGCGATGTGCGCCGAGTTAGTTTCGAGTAGCACCTGCGGCAAACACAACCCCCTCCGACGCTGCTTATATGGGTCTTGCCGCATGACTGCTGAGCTCGGATTGAGATCATAACTCGAAGGCCCGGGTTCGACCCGGGCCTTCGAGTCGTACGGTGGACGCGAATGAAGGAAAATCGCCTCGAGGCGACTATCGTTCTTCCGGAAAGACACCTGGTCCAGGTAGAAAGGTCGAATCATGGCGATCAGCATCAAGGATCGGAAGACGGATGAATTGGCCAGGCGCCTCGCAGACCAAACCGGCGAATCCCTTACTGAAGTCGTAAAAAAGGCGCTCGAGGAACGCCTCGAGCGACAGCGTCGAAGCACGGATGAGACCGGGCTGTCCGATCGACTTCTCGAGATTGGTCGCCGGTGTGCGGCGCAGATGAATGAGCCTTTCCATTCCTCCGATCACGGAGACCTCCTTTACGACGAGTCGGGACTGCCCCGGTGATCGTCGACAGCTCGGCCATCCTGGCCATCCTGTTCGCAGAATCTTTGCTCCCGCCATTGAAGCCGCGACTGTACGGAGGGTTTCCGCGGCAAACGTTCAAGGGCGAAGATTTCTCCAGAACCGACGTCGGCATCGCGCTGCCGGCGTTATGATCGTCTCCTCAGTTCTGGAGACAACGCTTTGATTCGAATCTCTCAATTACGCCTTCCTCTCGATCACGGCGACGATGCACTCGAGGCCGCGGTTCGACGCCGGCTCCGACTCGCTGCCGATGCCCCGCTCGAGCTCACCGTGTTCAGGCGGAGCCATGACGCACGTAAGAAGCGGGCGATCGTTCTCGTCTACACGGTAGACGTCCGGACGCAGGACGACGCTGCGATCCTCGACCGGATGAAGAATGATCCCGAGGTGTCGGAGACGCCCGACACGAGCTATCGCTTCGTGGCGAATGCTTCGGGGCGGACGATCGAGCCACGGCCGGTGGTGATCGGGATGGGCCCATGTGGTCTTTTCGCCGCGCTCGTTCTTGCGCAGATGGGGCTGCGACCGATCGTGCTCGAGCGCGGAAAGAAGGTCCGCGAACGTACCGTCGACACATTCGGATTCTGGCGTACCGGCGATCTCGATCCGGAGTCGAATGTCCAGTTCGGCGAAGGCGGTGCCGGAACGTTCTCTGACGGGAAGCTCTACAGCCAGGTGAGCGATCCGCGTCATCTCGGTCGGAAAGTCCTTACCGAATTCATCGAAGCCGGCGCGCCGAATGAGATCCTCTGGTCGAGCAAGCCCCACATCGGAACTTTCCGACTCGTGAAGATGGTCGAGACCATGCGCGCGAAGATCGAGGCCCTCGGCGGTGAGATGCGGTTCGGCGCCCGCGTCACTGGGCTCCATCTCGACGACGGAAGGTTGCGCGGCGTCCTTCTCGCCAGTGGGGAGCAGATCCGCGCCGACCAGGTCGTCCTTGCGGTCGGCCACAGTGCACGAGACACCTTCCAGATGCTCCACTCTTCCGGGGTTCGAATCGAGCCTAAGCCGTTCTCGATCGGGTTCCGCATCGAGCACCCGCAGAGTCTGATCGATCGCAGCCGCTTCGGCGAGGCAGCTGGCCACCCGAGACTCGGCGCTGCCGATTACAAGCTCGCGCATCACTGCAGCAATGGCCGCTCGGTCTACAGTTTCTGCATGTGCCCGGGCGGCACGGTCGTCGCAGCCGCTTCCGAGCCTGGCCGCGTGGTCACCAACGGCATGAGCCAGTACGCCAGAACCGAACGCAACGCGAATGCCGGGATCGTCGTCGGCATCACGCCGACGGACTACCCCGGAGATCCGCTTGCGGGCATATCGTTTCAGAGAACGTGGGAGGAGACTGCATTCGCATTGGGTGGCAGCGACTACCGCGCCCCGGTGCAGCGTGTCGAGGATTTTCTCCTCCGACGCCCGTCATCGGGCCTGGGCGAGGTCATCCCCTCCTACACTCCCGGCGTGACTCCCACAGACCTCGACTCGGCACTCCCCGACTGGGCAATCGCAGCCATCCGTGAGGCGATTCCGGCGTTCGATCGAAAGCTTCGCGGCTTTGCGATGGCCGACGCAGTCCTCACGGGGGTCGAGACGCGAACGTCTTCCCCCATCCGAATCCCGCGCCACTCCGAGTCGCTGCAGAGCGTCAGCACTCCCGGTCTGTTCCCCGCTGGCGAAGGCGCCGGCTTCGCTGGAGGCATCCTCTCCTCGGCGATCGACGGCATCCGCATCGCCGAGGCGGTCGCGGTCGATATGTTGGGATGAGTGCCGCGCGCCCGGTCCAATTCGATGTCGCCTCACGTCGTGGCACATGGGTGGCAATGGTCGGGTGACAAGAGCCCGCAAGGCTTTGAAAGGTGACTCCAGATGAATCTGATCGATCTCCTGATCATGTTGCTCATTGCCGGAATCTGCGGCTCCATTGGACAGGCCATTACGGGATACTCCCGCGGCGGCTGTCTCGCTTCGATCGCTGTAGGATTCATCGGCGCACTTCTCGGTGGATTCCTCGCGAGAAATCTCGGCCTGCCGGAGTTGTTCGTCGTCAGGGGATTCCCCATCATCTGGTCGATCATCGGCGCAGCGCTGTTCGTCGCGCTCATCGCATTGGTCAGCGGCGGACGAAGACGGCGCGGCTGACGCGAGCAAGCCCGGTACGCACGCGCATATCAGCCGCACTAATAAACCTCTTCGTAAATGACTGGAAACACCGAGGGACTGTCATCCTGAGCTGAAGCGAAGGATCGCGTACGTCCTGACTCTAGCCGAACTTCGGGCCGGTAGGCTCCACGAGATCCTTCGACCGTCCCTTCGGCTTCGCTCAGGGCAGGCCTACTCCCGCTTCGCGGGATCCGGCGGCTCAGGATGACAGTTCATTTCACTCCACTGGCGAAGCGAAGCGGCGTCATTCCCCCGCTCAGGATGACGGCTCTCTCAGCCGACGAGTGACTTGAACTGCTTCAGATGGCGAAACGCCTCGGCCTTCTCCCCCAGCTTCTCGTAGAGCTGAGCGATGTTGTAGTGCGCGTCGGCGAACGAGTCATCGATCTCGAGGGCTTTGCCGTACGCGAGCACGGCGTCTCTCACTCGCCCTGCATCCTCGAGGACGACACCTAGATTGTAGGCCGCCACCGCGGATGAGGACTCGCCACGCAGCGCCTCGCGATAGTGACTCTCGGCGTCCGCGAGTCGTCCCTTTTCGTGCAGGAGCCTTCCGAGGTTGATGTGAGCGTCGGCGTGGAGGGGGTGGAGCTGGATTGCTCGCTCATACGCTTCGATCGCATCATCAGGCGATCCGATCTCGACCTCGCAGCCCAGCTCGTACCACTCCTCCGCGTTCATGAGAGCTTCGCGGGTCTTTGCGCTCTCGGCAGCTCGTCGTGCCATCGGCGCCACTCGGGCCGCGAGATCCGCGACGGAGAAATCGAAGACATACTGGCCCGACTCGGGAGTCCATGCTCGTCCGCCATCCTGAACGACGACTCGATCCCCCTCAGCGGCGATCCGCACAGCCGTGAGTGGACGCCCCGCGGGAAGTTGTTCCCGGAGCCGCTCGAGTGAGCGCCGGATGCGCCGGACGGGAATCTCGGCGTCCATCAATTCCACGGCGGCCCGCAGCAGTACGAGATCCTGGAATGAGAAGAGATACTCGCCGCGTGGGCCCCGGCGCGGCTCGACGTAACCGCTCTTTGCGTGAGATCGGATCTGCTGTTCGGTCAGGCCGAGGATCGTCGCGATCTCTCTGGTGGTGTAGTCCATCTGTCAGGGTCGTCTGGTTACCCGCCTTCTGTGGGTCACCCGCTCCAGACTATAGATCACTCCCGCGCCGTAGTCTGCGATGTACAGCTCTCCCGAGGCATCCTCTCCAAAGGCTGTGACCAGCATCGACGTCCGAAACAGAATGGTTCTAGTCCACTCTCCCGCCATCTCGTCCGCACGCCACACGATCCCGCTGCAGAAGTCACCGTACACATACGCGCCCTTCAGAGAGGGAATTCTCTCGCCCCGATACCGGAATCCCGCGGTGACCGAGCAGCCGAGGCTGTGGTCGTACTCGATCATCGGCAGTGTGAGGCCTGCGGTGTTGCAACCGATGCCGGGATTGAAGCAGTGGACGCCCTCCATGATTCGCCAGCCGTAGTTTTTTCCGCCCTCCCCCGGCCGTTCCATATCGATCTCTTCCCAATCTCCCTGACCGACATCGCCGACGAAGAGGTCGGAGGTGAGACGATCGAAACTGAACCGCCACGGATTTCTCCACCCGTACGACCAGATCTCCTGACGCGCACCCGCCTGCCCCGCGAATGGATTGTCGGGCGGGATCGTGTATGGAAGATGCGCGACGTCGATCCGCAGCATCTTTCCGAGCAGCGTGTCGAGCGACTGAGCGTTGTTCATCGGGTCGCCGCCACTTCCACCATCCCCCATCCCGATCCACAGCATCCCGGCGGGACCGAATCGAAGCTGACCGCCGTTGTGGTTCGAGAACGGTTGCGTGATCGACAGAACGATCTCACCGGAGTCGGGATCTGCTCTGTCCGGGGAATCGTCGGAGACGGAGAACCGCTCGATGACGGTATGGCCGCCGCCGCTCGCGGTGTAGTTGACGAAGAAGGTTCCGGTCTCCGCGTAATCCGGGGGAAACGCGAGGCCCAGAAGCCCTTGCTCACCGCAGCAACTGACGCGTGCAGTCAAGTCGAGGAAGGGTTCGGACAGCAGACGGCCCCCCTTGAAGACTCTGATCCGTCCCTCCTGTTCGATGATGAAGAGACGCGCATCCCCGGCGTGAGTGATCTCGACCGGCTTGTCGAGACCCGCCGCGAGTGGAAGGAGAACGATCTCGTCCGTATCGGCCGACTGGGCGGCAATTGGAAGAGCCGAGACCACCAGGACGACGACGAGCAGAAGATGTCTGATCATGGGCAGAGAAGTATCTTTCCGGAGCTCTGTCGCGACTCGATCCGACGGTGCGCGTCCGCTGCCTTCTCGAGCGGAAACGTGCTGTCGATCCGCACGTCGAGCTTCTGGTTGTCGATCCAGTTGACGAGGTCGTTCGCCCGCCTCGCCAGCTCATTGCGGTTCTGGGTGTAATCGCCGAGTTTTGGACGCGTGAGATTCAGGGATTTCTTCGAAAGGCGTCTGATGTCGAACGGAGGAACGGGTCCGCTCGACTGACCGAACGACACCATCGTTCCTCGAGGCCGCAAGCACTCGAGGCTCTTGTCGAACGTCGTCTGACCTACCGAGTCGTAAACGACGTCCACCCCTTCCCCATCGGTCATCTCCATGACGGCATCGAGAAAGTCGTCACTTGTGTACTCGATCATCTCGTCCGCGCCCGCGGCCCTCGCCCGCTCGACCTTCTCCGCGCTGCCGGCGGTGCCGATCACCCGGGCTCCCTTCATCTTCGCCATCTGCACGAGCAGAAGCCCGACACCTCCCGCCGCGGCATGCGCGAGGATCGTGTCGCCACTGTCGATCGATACCGTGTCGTGAACGAGATAGTGCGCCGTCATACCCTGGAGCATGACGGCCGCGGCGAGCTCGAACGAAAAGTGATCGGGGATCTTCACGAGCTGCGCCGCCGGCATCACCCGATACTGCGCATACGATCCGGTGACTGACGCATAGGCGACGCGATCACCGACCTTCAGATCGTCGACACCGTCCCCCACCGCATGCACGAATCCCGCGGCTTCCTGTCCCGGGATGAATGGAAGGTCGAGCGGATAAAGCCCGGTACGATGATACGTATCGATGTAATTCACTCCAGCGGCGCGGATCTCGACCCTCACCTGTCCGAGTGTCGGCTCGGGAACCTCCACGTCGGCCAGCTCGAGTACCTCGGGGCCGCCATATTCTTTCACTTGTATCGCTTTCATTCTCTCCTCAATCGTGATTTCTTAAAGTCGTACGGAGATGATGCGGAGATCGTTCCTGTTATACGAAGTCTATCAATCAGAAGACGGCACAGGGACGAGGACGGAAGGAGAGCAGCGATGTCAGGAGCAGTGGTTGTGAGAACCGGCAGATCATTCTTGAGCCAGGTGGAGGCGGGACATCACGAGCTCGTCGCGGACGAACCGGAGCGCGTGGGAGGAACGGACAGGGGTCCGAGCCCGTACGACTTTCTCGCGACTGCGCTCGGGACCTGTAAATCGATGACGATGAGAATGTATGCGGACCGGAAGAAGTGGCCGCTCGAGAGCATCGAGGTGATCGTTTCGCACGGTCGCGAGCACGCGGAGGATTGCGTCGATTGCGACGACGCCAACAAGTTCATTCACCGGTTCGTCGTGAGCATCGCCCTCCATGGTGACCTCGACGACGAGCAGCGCCTGAGAATTCTCGAAATCGCGTCCAGATGCCCCGTCGCACGAACGCTGTCAAACAAGATCGAGATCGTCGACGAGCTGCGATAGGGGTACCGTACCCGCGCGTGAAAACAATGTCATCCTGAGCCGCCGGAGCGCAGCGGAGGACGGTCGAAGGATCGCGTTCCGTCATACTCGTCCTGAATTTCTTCGCAATTCACCTCGAGTATTGCCGTACGCGATCCTTCGCTGCGCTCAGAGGCTGTGAAAGAATCCAGCGTACCCTGCGTTACGGGCGCGGCGAGTCTCGAGCGCGCGGAGCAGCGACGCAGCGATGTGGTTCATCGGAAAGGAGCTGCGACCCTTCGACTCGCTGGCGCTCGCTCAGGGCAGGCGCCGCGATCGGCGACGCCCCGCCCGTAACCCTTTGGGCTGGTGGTGGTTACGGCCCGATCTCCGCGTCACTCGTCGTCACCGAGGAACCACCGCGACTCCTCCTCGTTCCTTGAGCTCGAACCGTGAGCACCACCAGCGCAGGGTACGCTGGATTTTTTCACAGCCTCTCAGGATGACATCTGCTGTTTCAATGTGCCCTGAGCAATGGCCTCCTATTCGCTGAACCAGAAGGGATCTGGTGTCCACTCCCGCGGAGCGACTTCCTTCATCGTCCGGGCATCGTAGAGGCGGCCGTTGATCATCGTGTAGCTGATCGATTCCGAGTTGCGAATGTTCTCGAGCGGGTTCTCGTCGAGAACGATCAGGTCCGCGAGCTTTCCCGCCTCCAGTGAGCCGAGATCGCGATCGAGACCGATGTACTCGGCGCCCGAGATGGTCGCAGCTCTCAGGGCCTCGTATTCGTCATCCCGCCCTGCTCGAACATCCAAAGCTCCCAGTGTGCACCGAGGCCCTCACGCTGTCCGTGCGCGCCGATCTGGATCTTGACTCCGGCGTCCTGAAGCTCAGCCGCCACTCTGGCATTGTTGAAGTGGTTGTAGTCTTCGGGTG
>CAWHHZ010000017.1:0-38616 GCA_963829355.1 uncultured Acidobacteriota bacterium | reverse complement strand
CGGATATCTTCCCCGGACACGGGCAGTATGACACCAAAGAATACGGGTTGCCGCCTACAAACCGGATATGGGGGCGGGGCTCCAGCCCTCCGCAAAGCCAAAGCAAATGGTGGAGGAGAAGTTCTCCTCAAAAATCCCGCGACTGACCTACCCCCACAGATCCTGAGACTCTGCCCTGTGTATCTCCCTTTGCGGGGGCCTGCAGCTCCGCCGCGAGTCGGCCCTGGAGGGCCAACCCCCAACGGGAGAACTTTCCATCACCGGCTGAGGTAGTGGTGCCAGAGGAGGCGGGCGGCGACGGAGCGCAGGGGGCGCCACGGTTCGGCGAGCTCGGTGAGCTCCGCGGGTGTGGGGTCGTGATCGAGGCGCTTCACCTCGCGTGCTGCGACGACCAGGGCGCGATCACCGACGGGCCAGATGTCCGGACGTCCGAGGACCATCAGGAGGTACACATCGGCGGTCCAGGTGCCGATCCCGGTCAATGCCGTGAGCTCGCGCCTCGCCCGGTCGTCTTCCATCCCTTCCAGTGCGTCCGGATCGAAACTTCGATCGAGAATCGCCTGGGAGAGCAGGCGGACGTAGCGGCTCTTCTGCCGGCTGAATCCGATCTTGCGGAGGGTCGTATCATCGAGCTGGAGGAAGTTCTCAGGCGTGAGCGATTCGACGTGCCCGGCGAGTCGGTCGTACGCTGCTCGTGCCGAGGCGAGCGACACCTGCTGCTCGAGAATCATGAGCACGAGTGTCGGAAAGCCAGCCTGCTGCGGCCACAACGGAGGCGGACCGAAGCGTTCGTGTATGCGCGCGAGATCGGCATCGACCGAGATGAGCCGTTTACTGCGGCGGGAAGAGTCGCGTCGCTGATTCGTCGCGGGAGTTGCCCATGCGATCGAGTCGTCATCGTGAGGAGTCGAGACTGATACTCCGTGGTCAGTGGATCGCGAAATCGATCGACATCGTGAAGATCACCGGGACTGGCTCACCGTTCTTCGTTCCCGGCTCAAATCGCCATTTCCGGAGCGCTGCTTCAGCGTACTGATTGAGGGCGGGATGAGAACTGCTGACTACCTCGATGTTCCGCGGGACTCCGTCCACGCCAATTTCCGCGGACAGCGCCACAGTCCCCTGCACTCCCTGGTTCCGCAGAGACGCCGGATACTCCGGATCCGCGCGTCGTACCACCCGTGGCGCAACGAGCTCGTCGCCACTCTCGGTCGTCACGACGCGAGACGGCGACGATGCGGGGGGTGTAGTCGAGCACGACGCGAACAAAAGAAGGAGGATCACCGGCAGCGACTTCATGATTGAGGCGAGTATAACGGATCGCCAGGCTGTCATTTCCGTCCTGAGCCCCGGAGGGGCCATCCTGCGCATCGTCAGGCCGGGGTACGATCAGCCAAACGTCAAGTTGATGTTCTGGCTGTTACCCCAATTTAACTGAATACGATGACGTCAGACCCGGTCATGATCCACAGAGCCGACAACCCGAGTCTCTCCGTTGTGGCTCGGAGCTGGATCAAAGACCCTTTTTCGCCAAAGCACGGGTGCACAGACGAATCAAAGGGAGGAAGAACCATTGCACGCTCTGACTCGACATATAGGATTTGTGGCAATTGGCCTGCGCCCGGTGGCGTGCTCGCACCGATCCCTCCCGCCGTCGGTCGTTCAAACAGTTGACCGCCCTGGGATGATCGACATGCATTTTCACGCAGCGTGGCCTGGCGAAGACGACGCCGTCGAGTTAGCCGAACGGCTCGAGGAAATGGATGCCAACGGCATCGGCCTGTCGACGCTGTTCATCAGCTCGACTGACGATATGGACAAATGGCTCGCCACCGCACCGGGCCGCTTCATCGCGGGGCCGATGCTGCCCTGCCCGCAACTCGAAGAGGGCCCGCTGTTCTGTTTTCCGGAGAGCGGTGGCTGGCCTGATGTCGACTGGCTGGAAGGCGAACTGCGGGCGGGCCGGATCGGTCTGATTGGCGAGCTGGCGTTCAACTATGCCGGCATTTCGCCGGTACACGACTGTCGGATGGATCCCTAACAACTGGGAACTGGCCGCCAGATACGATGTCCCCGTTCTGGTGCACACAAACAATGGTCCGCCCCCCGGCAAGGGGCCCCGCCGCCACCAGAACTGCTGTCCCTATTTTCGATGGCGAGATGGGCAATCCCGCTCTGATGCGGCCCGTTCTGGAACGGTTTCCGACGCTTCGGGTCGTGCTCCAGCATTCGGGCTTTCCCTATCCGGCGGCACCGGGCGGCCGCACCTACTGGGACGAGACGATCAGCCTGATGCGTGATTATCCCAACGTCTATGCCGATATGGCGGTGCTGAATGGTGTCTGGGACGAGGAATCCCATCGCATGGCGTTGAAACGGTTCGTCGACGAAGGGCTCATTGACCGGATCATGTTCGGGTCTGACAATTTTCCGGTCGACAAGATCATCGCCCGGCTGCGGGCGATCGAGTTCCTGACCGATGCCCAGCGAACTGGAATTCTTCACGACAACGCAGCTCGATTCCTGCGCCTCGACGACCGTGGCCGCCGTTAAGTTGGGGCCGGAGCCAGAAATGAAACCGCGGGGGGGCCAAAACCGCGGGGGGGCCAGGTCTTTGGTTTTCGGTCCGTTCTATCGATCGTAGTGAAACGGGTTACGTCTTCTGTTTTCCGCCAAGGTGCCCCGATTCCAAAGACGTGGCCCCCTTTTTCGCGAGGTAGCATCGGGGTCTCACACTGCTCCTCGGACGGTTTGTGCCGGCCGTGTCTGTCTACTGGGGGCCAGGTCTTTGGTTTTCGGTTTGATTCTACCGATCGTAGAATCTGAGGGTGTTTGGGGGGAAAAATCTACGGGTAGTAGACCAGCAAAAAGCAAAGACCCGGCCCCCTTTTCCCCGGTCTCGTGGCCCAAACTCTGATCGAAAGATCGAAACGGTGGCCGAGGGCGTGATGGGTCTCGATGAACGCCTCACACGTCTCGATGAAAAGTTCGACCGGAAGTTGGAGGAAGTCGCTGATCAGTCTCGGAGACCCGTGCGATGATCAAAAATCACGTTAAGTTAGAATTCTGGCTCTGACCCGACTTCCCGACGGCGACGGCGCAGACCGGCCCAGGAGTGAGCTCCCGGGCCGGTCGTTCGAGCTCCAATCAGAGAACTGGAGCCGAGTGTCAGCCGCGGTCAGTGATCGTGCGAAGCCTGCCCATTGGACGCTTCGTGACTCACCGCATTCGTCGTCGCGTTCCGATGAAGACGATCGACGTAATGCATGAACTCCACATACGACGCGACGTAGTCGCGGCCCGACTCGACGTGTTGCGACCGCAGCTTCCGGGTTTCGGACGCGTGGGCAAACCGTTCTCGAAGCCCATGACGTACCTCTTCGATGATCATCTCCTCGAGCGTCTCCACCGATCCGTTCTCGAGCGACTTGTCCCCCATTCGAAGCGCGACCCCCGGATCGTACGAGGCCGGACGCAGGCCGGTGTAGGGCGCTCCCTCGGCCGCACGGTGGATACGCACGAGAGTCTCGTAGAACCAGTGATCTGCGAGTGCCCGGGCCTCGTCACTGTCGTCGCGAACCGCCATGGTTCGATCGAATGCGTTCCGGATCGTCTCCTCGTCTTCAGGAACCACCCATTTGAGAACCGGCTCGACGCTACCGGTCTCGATTGCGACACGCGCATCCGAGACGACCGGGCCGTTGACGGCATCGCAATGCGCGAAGACCGGCGTGGTCATGACGATGACGGCGAAGCCTACGGCGATGAACCTGACGATTCTGTTCATGTCTGCTCTCCTTCCATTCGTCATTGGCTCACGCTTCCAGCGCGCGGGGGAAGAGGATGTTGTTCTCGAGATGAATGTGCATGTGGAGTCCGGACTCGAGTGCTCCCAGTCCATGCCAGAGCGCTCTCCATGTGTTACACGCCTGTTCCGGCACCGTGTAGTCGTCGGTCAGCTCACGCAGTCTCCGCAGGATTCCGGCTGCCGTTTCGTGCTCCTCTTCCATGATGGTGATCGGTCCGTCGGCCATGAAATCATCGCCCTTCTTCACCATCGGAAACAGGATCTCCTCCTCCTTCTGCATGTGAGACTCGATGTCGGCTCTGAGCGCCGAGACGAGGCGGGCGAGCTCCGGGAGCCGCTCCGCGTCCTTGTCGCGGTGCACCTCGAGAACACGTCGAGCCATCGCCTCGAGCCTGGGCAACTCCTCCCACAGTGGCTGATGGTAGGCATACAGAATGTGCTCGACCAGATCGCCGAGCGGCGCTTCATCCCACCGTTCCGGACTCTCGGCGTTCCCGCTCAACTCTTTCTCGATCTCCCCGACGATGCTGGTCGAGTCGAGGTTCTTCTTCTCGCAAACGTCGGCGAGAGGTCTTCCTCCACCGCAGCAGAAGTCGATGCCGTGCCGCGCAAAGACGCGCGTGGAAAGTGGGTGCTCAGCCGCAATGCGGCCGACGGGTGTGGTTGGATCGATGTTCATCGCATTTCTCCTCATCAGTTCTCTGATTTCGTTTTCCCGGACGGTTCAGATCGCATCCGGAGGGGACAGCAGTCGTTTGATTCCCTCGAGCGCTCGCGAGATCTCGGAGTGCTTCAATTTGGTGGTCCGTTTCGCGACTCCCGAGCTACCGGCGAGCACGTGAATCGTCCCGAGGACGGGAACCGCGAGGACTTCCGGCTCGACGTCACTCCGGACGGTTCCGTCGCGCGCACCATCGCGCAGGGCGTCGATCACGAACGCGCGCGAGCGTCTGGCCAGGGCCCGGAGCTGTCGCACCCCCTCGGGAGGCAGCGACAGCAGCGCCTGCTCTGAGCGCAGCATCCATGAGATGCCCGGCTCATCGACCAGCAGAATGGCGCGCTCTCTGGCGAGTTGGAGGAGTCTGTCCATCGGGGGGCCGTCCGGATCGGGGAACGTCGTATTCACCCGCGTCACCGCGCGCGCGACCATCTCGTCGAGCAACGCGTCGAGCGTCGAGAAGTGGCGGAACATCGCGCCCGACGTGAGTCCCACCTCATGTGCCAGCGTCGAGGTCGTGAGCGCAGTGAGCCCACGTTCCCCGACGATGCGCAGCGCCGCCGCGGAGAGCTCGTCTTTTCTGGTTTCTGCAGATTTCCGGACATGAGCCATACTTATAAAAGTAAGTGCTTACTCACTAATTGTCAAGGCGAAATGATCAATGCCCTAAATGAACGGGTCGTCACCCCGGGTAAGTTGGGGTCAGAGCCAGAAAAACAACTTAAGCGCCTCGTTCCGTGGCAGGAGTGGCTTGGGCCATGTCTTTGCAGGCTGTTGCTTAAACCCGGAAAGAAGTTGGGGTCGTCCGGAAAAGCAGGTTGACTGCTTCGGATCGACTCGGGCAGTGGCTCGCTTCAACGTTGCACGGCATGCGATTCGACCCAACGGATGAACTCGTCGCGGTCCATCCGGCCGGCAGCGACGGCAAGATCACCCGCTCCTACTCATCGACGCTGGCTGAAATCTCCAGATCATTCAGGACGAGCGTCGTCTCGAGTGCCGCATGTCCGACCCGCTTGTTTCCATCTACGAACGGGTGACCCGATTCAATCTGTGCGCCATGGCTGCTGCTTTCGAGTCAATGGTGGCGTAGAGGTCTGCGCCAGCGAATGACATGCGCGGCTGTGCTAGGGCTGTTTCGATCGTGGCGTGACCGCCCGTTCGCCGGATAATCGCGCGATGAAGAAGTACGATCTGTTCCGCGGTGAGGTTCCGCATCAGGAGGGCGGCGGTCGAGCTCGTCATTCTTCGTCAGCACATACTCTGCGGCTCGAAGAAAGTCCTCGTCATCTCGCGAAAGGATCTCGACGAGGCCTTCGCGAACGAGGTCTTCCACGGCGACTCCCAGCGCCGCGCGCGCTGCTCGAGTGCATCGGCAGTGTCTTCGGATTCTTGAACACTGATCGTTCTCATCGAGCCATGATAAAGCGAACGGTGCGGTCCGGCTTCCACGCCACGGTAAGTTGGGGTCACAGCCAGAAAATCAACTTAACTCTGTCGGATCGAGGCGAGAGATCGGCGATATCCGGGGTCTTGTTGCTCGAGCCGATCAGCGACTTGAATCATTCGGGAGACGGTTTGTCTAGTGTCGAGGTACTCGGAGATCTTGCGCATCGTCAGGCCGATTGGGTGATCGAGCTGAGCGAAGGCCTTCCGGCCCGGGCGGCGATTTTGTTCAGGCTGGCGTGATGTCGTCGTAGATTGTTCGTGGGGGTCAGGATTCTGACTCAACCGAGTTAAGTTAGAGCCGGTGAAAAGTCTGCGTGTGGTTGACCCGGACCGACCGGCCCCACGTTTCCCTTCATGCGGTGGGTGTGATCAACCAAGCGTCCGGCTGTGACCGCACCTCACCGGCAGGTCAGTCTCGCAGGTAGCGCAAGGCTTGATGAAGGTCCGGGATGTCCGCGATGGCCGTTTGCCAGACGATGTCGTGATCTACTTCGAAGTACGCATGGATGAGGCGATTCCTCATGGAGCTGATCTGGGTCCAAGGGATATCAGACAGTTCCGCGCGAGCCGATGGAGACACTCGGGTGGCCGCTTCACCGATGACCTCGATGGCGCGAACCAGTGCGAAGCGGAGCATCTCATCAGAATCGAGCGCGCTCCGCTCGCGCCCTTCGACGAACCGAGCGACAGTCTCGCACCCGTCGAGGATGTGCAGGATCCGGATCTTGTCCTCACGCTGCATACTGAACCGCGGCTTCGTTGATGACCTGATCGCGGAAGTAGCGGCTCAGTTCATCCGGAGTTCTCAGGTCGACCGGCCGGCCTCGCAGTAGCTCAGAGAGCTCCTGTTCGATCGTAGCCATCCCGAGCATCCCGGGCTTTCGTCCTGCCTCAAACTCGACCAGCAAGTCGACATCACTCTCAGGGCGGCTGGAGCCTTTCAGTTCGGAACCAAAGAGGCTCAAGCGGCGGATCCCATGCCGCTCACATATCGCGGCGAGCCCAGTCCGATCTCGAAACAGCCTTTCCATGATTGGTCCTCCGGTGTGCGACGCTACCTGAAAGGATAACAGCAAGACCGCCGTGAACCCTTTCACTGGGGAGGAGAACGGTCGTCCAACCGTTATCGTGGGGGTCGGGGCTCCAGCTCCGACTCGCGGAGGGCTCCGGCCCTCCGCAAGCCAGGCAAATGAAAAGAAGGGGGATGTCCTCGAAATCCACGACGACTGACCTACCGCCGCGAGTCGGCCCTGGAGAGCCGACCCCCCATTTCCTCGATTCAGGACTTCCCCACGATTGCCAGGACGACGAGGCGCAACGTCAGCCGAGTATCTCGCCGGAGTGCAGGCGTTCGAGAAACACCCCGACGGGGAGGACGCGTGTCCCCTCCACATCGAGCTCCGAGGATCCACGATAGACGATATAGCTCGTCGCCTTCTTTCCTTGCAGAAATGACGCGATTCCCTTCCGGTGCTCCCTCCTGAACTCCGTGGCATGCTTCACCTCGATCAGCACGATCTGGTCTCCGTACCACCAGACGAAGTCGACCTCAGAGCCGCTCGGCGTGCCCCAGTACCCGAGCGACCCCTTCGTGCGGGAGTAGTGGAGATAGCTTCGGATCTCCTGATGAGTCAGGTGCTCGAAGGCAATTCCGTCCCAGTCCGCCGGCAGCGGCTGGTCAAATCCTCCGGCGGCGGCCCGCAGAACACCCGGATCGAACCAGTAGAACTTCGGAAGACCGATCTCCTTGACCTTCGCTCTCGGTCGGTACGCTGGAAGCCAGTGACCGATGAGCGTGTCGACGAGCACGTCGAAATAGCCGCGCGCCGTGTCACGGGAGATTCCGGCGTCGCGCGCGAGCCCTGCGATGTTCGTCTTCTGCCCGGCGGCGAGTGAGGTGACCGCAAGAAACCGGCTGAACGGCCCGAGATCGCGCACCAGCGCCTCTGCCTTGATCTCCTCGGAGAGGTAGGTCGTCACGTATGCCTGGAGGAAATCCTCGCGCATCTCGTCATCCGCTGCGTTGACGCTCAGAGGCATGGCCCCGTATCGAACGAGTTGCTCCATCGACACCGCCCCTCCAAGCTCGGCAGTCGTCAGGGGAAAGAGGTTCCTCACGATTGCCCGGCCGGCGAGAAGATTCGCTGCACCCTTCTTCAGCTTCCGAGCAGAGGAGCCGGTCAGCACGAAGTGCTTGTAACCTTTCTCCTCCATCAGGAAATGAACGTCGTCGAGTAGAGCTGGTGCACGCTGCACCTCATCCAGCACGATCCAACGCTCCCGGGGCTGCGCCAGTACCTCGGATCGGAACAGTGATCGGTTCCGCTGATAGCGGAGCATCGTTTCCGGGGGGAGAAGGTTGATCACCAGTGCGTCGCGGTAATTCTCGCGAACCCAGGTACTCTTGCCCGTGCCTCGTGGTCCGAACAGAAAGAAAGAGCGCCCTGGAGGCTCGAGTGATCGTGTATACATCGACACCGATTTTACCGCAAAAATGGTGTCGCTGTCTACGCTGGAACGCTCGTATCTCGCCTCCGGCGAGTACCGGCGTCGTGAGAACCTGTGGTCCCTCGCCGCGAGAGAGGCTGCGTCTCCTCGGTGCCTCGGCGCCCGTCCTTTTCATCATTTCGTATGCGAGGGTCTGGCAACCCTCACGACGCCGACATTCGCCGGAGGCGAAATGTCAGCGTTCCCCTGATCTCTGGCAGGACTGGAGCCCTCCGCGAGTCGGACTCAAATCAAGCCAGGGAACCTGCTCGATAATCGGAGACCTCGAGTGCGAACGGTTCGAGGTGTTTACCGGGAGGGGAAGTTGCTCGTCGTTCTCGAGGAACCGAAGGTCATTTTCTTCTGGAGGTCTTGCGACGTCGTTGTTCGATCGGGAGGATCACGGTGAAGGTCGAGCCTTCGTCGGGACCTGGGCTTTCGGCGTGAATCGAGCCGCTGTGGAGCGTCACCACCTCCCTGGCGATGGCCAGGCCGAGGCCGAGTCCCGTGGCGCGTCCCGTGCCATGGTCACCCTGCTGAGACAGCTCGAAAACATGAGGGAGCAATGTGGTCTCGATCCCCTTGCCGGTGTCACGCACCGACAGGCGAGCCGTCGGGCCGTTTTTCTTCACACCACCTCGATCCGGCCGCCCTCGGGCGTGATTTGATGGCGTTGTTGACGAGGTTCCACCGACCTAGATCAGGCGTGCCTGTTCCGATGGAGAGGAATTGAGGACCTGGGAGTCTCGATGTTCATCCGAATCGACCGTGCTTCCGCCATTGGGCGGTGATGTCCACACTCGCCCGCACGACGCTCTTCAGATCGATGTCTTCCTTGTCGACGCGCAACTTGCGTTGCGCGATCCGTTTGGTGTCGAGCAGGTCGTCGACGAACACACGGAGCAGTTTCGCGGAGCGATCGATCTCGGACATCGCTTCCCGTGCGCGCGCTTCCTGCACATCAGCGACTTCTGTTCCGAGCTGAGCCCAGCCGAGGATGGTCGTGAGCGGCGTCCGGATTTCGTGAGCAACCGTGCTCAGAAGGGCGTGGAGGTCGCGGTTCGCGGCCTCCGCCTCTCGGAAGAGCAACGCGGTGTCGATTGCCATGGCGGCGTGGCGTCCGAGCTCATTCGCGAACTCGAGGTCTTCGTCGTCATAGGTTTTTTCGGTGATCGAGAATGTCATCGTGCCAGAGGTTCGGTCTCGAGTTTTCAGTGGAACGCGAATCAGAGACTTGAGGCCCAGGGCGTCGACGAGCTGAGAATAGTTGGTCTCCTTCGCATTGACGTCGGAGTCGGAGCTGGAGATCTCGGTGACGAGGACCGGGTCGCGGAGTGCAGCGGGCCGCGACGTCGGGAACGGTGCTCCTGCTTCGTTCCAGGCGACCTGCTGAAACTTCTGAGCGATGTCTCGCATGAACGGGTTGGCGTGGGCTCCAGCCAGGTGCCGGATGGAGCCGTCCTCGTTCAGCAGGTCGATGGCGCACCAGTCTGCGAATTTGGGAACGGCCAGTCTCGTGAGTGAATCGAGTGTCGTTTCGTAGTCGAGCGAGGACGCCAGCAGCGTTCCGGCATCCGCCCTGAGTTTGCTGAGACGGGCCGACTTCTCTGCCGCGACGACGCTGCGTTTCAGCGTATCGATGTCGCTGATGGCGATCAGACCTCCATCGACGACTCCGTCGCTCGTCAGGTAGGGGAGAATCCGCAGCAGGCGCCATCGTCCGTCCTCGTCGCGGACTTCGTGACTGCCTGTGGTACGCGTGGTGATCGCATCGCGAACGAGCCGCGGGAGGTTGTCCGTACCGACGATCTCGCCCCGTACCTCCGAGAGCGACTGTTTGCGATTCCCTGCCTCGAGCTGGAACAGCTCCGCAGCTGGCTCGTTGAACCGGCGGATCTCGCCGTCGGTACCGACGAACAGCATCGGGATCTCGATCGCGGAGAGTACGTTCTCGAGATCGTCGTTCATGGTGGTGAGCGTGGCGTTCCGGTCCAGCAGTTCGCTATTGAGGGTGATGAGCTCCTCGTTGGTGGACTGAAGCTCTTCCTTTGCTGTTTCGAGCTCCTCGTTGGTGCTCCGAAGCTCCTCGTCGCTCGACTGCGCTTCTTCCGCGGCGGCGACAGCTTCGCTGGCCAGCCGTTCGCGATCCTGAACCGCCGCCGAGAGCGATGAGCGTAGCGAGACGACTTCGCTCACCTGTTCGGCCGTCGCGTCGACGGCGTCCCATTCCTCCGTCGTGCTCCGGGTATCGAACAGTACCCAGAACATCGGCGGCCCGATTCTCCGCTGGAATGGAATAATCCGGAACGAATTGGTGCGACGCTCACCCGCTTCCATGACGGCGATATCGGTCCTCAGGACCTCGTCTCCGAACTGACCGGCGCGGTGCAGTGCCGGTCGCAGCTCTGCCAGCATCTCTGGATGACGGATCAGGCGAAACAGGTTCAGGTTCGCGTCTCCCGGGATGAGTCGGAGATAGGGCTCGACGTCGCCGCGGAATCGGATGATCTCCATCGAGCCGTCAACCAGAACGCCACAAGGCGCGAGGTAGTCGGAAAGGAACATGTCCGACTCGTGAAAGGGCGAGCCGGGGCCCGGGGCCTCGGCGAACAATTCGGGGAGGGCTGCAATGACGTCTCTCGCTGGCCGTGAACGCGAGAAAGAGCCGCGTTCCGGAACGGCAGTTTGCGATAGAAGCACGGTTTGCCGTCGGCCGGCGCGAACAGGGGAGAGGCACGGAGACTTTCCGCGTTGCCGAGTGCGAGGAATCCGTCCGGGACGAGAGCGTAATGCAGGGAGCTCAGCGTCCTGTTCTGCAGGTCGGATCCAAGGTAGATCAGCACGTTGCAGCACATCACCAGATTGATGTTCGAGTACGGAGGATCAGTCGCTACGTCGTGCTTCGCGAAGACGCACAGCTCACGCACCTTCTTGCTGATCCGAAAGCCGGCCGGAACCGGAGTGAAGTAACGCTCGCGAAGCTCGGGTGAGACATCCGCGAGAGCTCTTTCGGAGTAGATTCCGGCGCGCGCGATCTCCAAAGCCTTGTCGTTGATGTCGGTGCCGAATACGGTTGCCCGTATATCGTTGCCGCGCAGGTACTCGAACAGCGCGATCATCACCGAGTAGACTTCCTCTCCCGTCGAGCAGCCGGCGATCCAGATGCGAAGGGGATCGGACTCGCGTTCTTCGAGAATCTCGGGAAAGACCGAATCGCGCAGGGCGGTGAATTGCTTCGGATCGCGAAAGAACGCGGTGACGCCGATCAGCAGGTCGTGGTAGAGAATGTCGAGCTGCTCTTCATCCAAAGCGAGCGCGCGGGCATACTTCGCAACCGACCCGCGACCGTCGAGCAGAACGCGGCGGAGGATTCGCCGGTGGATGCTCGGCGACTTGTATTGCCCGAAGTCGATATCGAAGCGTTCGCGCAACAGGCTGAAGATCCTTGCGAAGTCCTCGGGACGATTCTTTTCCCGCGGGTCTCTGGGGCTGCCTGCGATGCGAACGATTTGCTTCCCGATCTCTGCGGGCGCGAGCACGAAATCTGCGGCCGCGGCGGCCGATCGCGGCATCACATCGAATTTCGCGCTCTCGTCCTGGGCGAAGGTGATTCCCGAGACGTCACGGATCGACTGCAGTCCGGCTGAGCCGTCGGTGTCGTTGCCGGACAGCACCACGCCGATCGCCTGGCTCGTCTGATCGATTGCGAGCGAGGTGAAGAAACGGTCGAGCGGACGGTGTGGCACTTTCACCGGACGTGGTTTGAGATGCAGGACGCCGCTGGCAATCGTCATCTCGCGATCCGGAGGAATGACATAGACGTGGTCCGGCTCAAGGGTGGCCGCGCCGGTTTTGGCGATGCTCATCCTGCTCGACCTCTGGACGGCGCTGCCCTGTTCCTCCGCATACGCGGACCGCGATTTCTGGAAGAAGCCGCCCCTCGTCGCTGGGCTGGAGAATGTGGTCGGGCAGGGAAAGATCTATAGATCGAAGGACCCTTATCCACGACGGATCACGTCAGAAACAAACAGAGTCGAGGAACTTCACCGGCAGAACCTGTCTCTGCTGCGAGACTACTCCGCGTGGACATATGGATTCCGGGTGGTCTTTCACCTTGACTACCACGATCTGGCTCCCAAAGCGGTTGTGGATTTGAATGATCTTGTCGAGATCCTTCCGTGGGAGAGAAAGCGGGAAGTACTGAAGGCGGCGGGTGTCTCTGCGGTTCTCACGAAGGAGGAGACGGGCCTGAATCCAGCGATGACCGTCGAGGAGGAGGGTGAGACCTACAGAATCATCTCACTGCCGAGCCGCAATGTTTCGCTGTTCCTGCCACACCAGTCATCACCCATTGAGGATCGGGATGTCGTACCGTTCGTGCTCAGCAGATTCGACGCTGATCAGCATCTTTTTATTCATGCGGACGATCAGACGCGACTCCTGAGTGGGCGCTTTGCTGACGCCGCTGTCCGGCGTAAGTCGCACGACAATCATGATGAGCTCCATTTCACGGTCGTTGCTCCGAAGGCGGGCCTACTCTACATTCCGGACACAATGTACCGCGGTTGGAAGTCGTCAGTGGACGGAGAAGACGTGGAGATCCTCCGCGCCAACTTCGCGTTCAGAGCTGTACCGGTCCCTGGAGGTACTCATGAAGTCTATCTTCGTTACCTGCCTTCTTCACTTTTGTTCGGATCGGCAATTTCCTTTCTGACGATCATCATGGCTTTTGGCTGGTTGGTGATGGATCGGCGCAGTTGAATCGGTGCAGGGGCGGCTGCGGCACACTACCACCCCTTGATCGGCATTCCTGTGGATGGATCCCGATGGAGGTGCGAGCTGGGATCGGATCAGCCCGGATCTGACGCGCAACGGTCTGGTCGCCGCCACGCAGGGACGCGGTCCCACGATCCAGACACGATGTACGCGGCATCGCAGTGCCGGCGGCGCGGTCGAGTTCGAGTACGGCACTTCCGGTACGAATGGCGGCGCCTTCGACGAGAGCGGTCGAACGCTCATACCGCTCGATCCGGGTGATGCGGTGATTTTTCATCCGCACCTGGCGCACGGGTCTGGACCGAGCCTTACCGCGCCAGCGTCGCCTCACGTGAGCGGAAGACGCCTCCCTCTTCCGCTTCGATAATCGCGTAGAGGTTGTCGGAACGGCTCGGTGAGGCGGTGATGCCGATGATCCCGAGCGTGCCTTCCGGCATCCCCGGATTGCGGGTCAGCTCGATCCACGTGTCGCCGCCATCGGTCGATTTCCAGGGCCGGCGCGGCAGGTAATCGGACGATCTGGCTCGGCGTATGGGAGCACAACGCCCGCGCGACGTCGTTCTATGAGAGGTGGGGCTTCGTGACGGTCGGGGAGCACCAGTTCCACCTCGGCTCCGAGATCGATACCGATCTGATCATGGTTCGTGGGATCGAAGAAGCGGACCAGGTGGTGGTGGGGCGTGGACCGGGCGAAGCCGGTCCGTTTATGATTCGCTCGTGATGACCATGATCGATCTACGCAGCGACAGTGTGACACGGCCGACCCGGGAGACGCTCGACGCGATGATGTCGGCGGAGGTCGGGGACGACGTCTTCCGGGAGGATCCGACAGTCAATGCACTGGAGGCGAAGGCTGCGGCGATATTCGGGAAGGAGGCCGCGATCTTCTGCCCTTCCGGAACGATGACGAACCAGATCGCGATCAAGCTCCATACCTGAGAACGGGAACGTGGTCGAGCGTGGGGCGGACGATCTCGAGTTGCTATGTCGCCCCTGCCGGGGCTCGCGTGGTTTTTGAAGTGGCTCGGGACCGGGGGCTGCGCTCGTTCCTCGCTTGCCCCCGGCTACCTTCTGTCGCCCCTCCGGGGCTTTCACAGTCGAGACCGCATCCGGGGATCGACGGTGCAAATCCGTGGCGCGTTAAGTTACTTTTCTGGCTCTGACCCTAACTTCACGCGAGCCTTGCCGGGGTGCCGCGTGGTGGGGTGGGTGGCGCTGGACCGGTGGTTGTGCCTGCGGCGCTACCACCGGCACCTTCCGGCAAGCTTCCGGCGTGAGGCGGGCGGGGGCTGGATCTTGCAGGAGAGGTGTGCTCAGCGTCGTTTTTCCGTACGCCATAGACATGCAGATCTTCCTTGCCCGACATTCAGAGACCGCCTGGAGCCTCACGGGTCAGCATACCGGCCTGAGCGACATTCCATTGACCGACAGGGGGCGACGCGAGGCGGAGCGGCTCGGCGAAGTCCTCGCCGACCGGGAGTACGAGAGAGTGCTCACCAGCCCGCTGCAGCGGGCCGCGGAGTCGTGCCGGATCGCGGGCTTCGGAGAGATCGCCGAGGTGGACGAGGATCTTCGGGAGTGGGACTACGGGGAGTTCGAGGGACTCACGACGGCGGCGATCAGGGAGAAGGAGCCGGGTTGGGTCCTGTGGTGTGACGGCGCACCGGGAGGCGAGTCGGCGGAACAGGTGCGGGAGAGGGCGGACCGTCTGGTGGCCGGGCTTCGCAAAGCACGCGGGGAGATTCTGATCTTCGGCCACGGACACATGCTGCGCGCTCTCGCGGTCCGTTGGGTCGGGCTCCCGATCGAAGCTGGTCGACTCTTCCGTCTCGACACCGCAACCATCAGCATCCTCGCCCGGAAGCGTGAGATCCGAGTCATCCAGCTCTGGAACCAGCAGGTGCGCTGAGCTGGATACTTGCCAGCGAAATGTCGTCCGGTGCGATCCTCGTGGCCTCAGACGGACCGCCGGCCGTCATTCGATCACGATCGGTTTCGCTGTCCGCAGCTCTTCCGGTACCGGCTCGCCGAATGGATAGCGCTGAGCGTTGAAGGAGCTGAGGACTCCATGCCAGGCCACCCGATAGGTTCCTGGCGGGGGAAGCTCACCGGCTCCGCCAGTCATTCCTCCCGATCCGCGCCGGATGAGGACGTCGTAGTGATGGGACTCGCCCGGCTGAATCACGATCGGATCTGACAGACACTGGTTGATCAGGCCGACCCATGCGTCGGTCCAGACACCGTCGCTCTCCGATTGCAGTCCAGTGGAGATCTGGCCGTTGCAGTTCACGAGGTAAAGCGGCTGGCCGGCGGGCGCCGTGAGTGTGCTGGGGATCGTCAGCTCGTCGCCATACGGCCCATCGACGAACCGGTACCGATCATGATCAGTCGTGAGGCCGGCGGACTCCGGCTTCGGAGTTGACGCGTCGTGGTCATTCGGCGCCGCAGGTGTCTCGGAGGGTGGGCGAGGCGTCTCCGCGCCGTTGCAGGCGAGGGAAAAGAGCGCGAGGGCAAGTAGTGCAGGCCACCTCATAGGTGACCAGATTCTGCAATCGTCGGGCCCTGCGGCTCGCGGGCGGGCCGCCCGCGTTCCAGCGCGCAGGTTGCGCGCACTCCGGAGGTACGCGAGACGCTGGGGGCCGACGCTGGGGCCAGGTCTTTGGTTTTCGGTTTGATCTACCAATCGTAGAATCTGAGGGTGTTTGGGGCGAAAAATCTACGGGTAGTAGACCAGCACGAAGCAAAGACCCGAGCCGCTTCCGAGGACACGGCCCTCCGCAAAGCCAGGCGAATGAAAAGAAGGGGGATGTCCTCGAAATCCACGACTACTGACCTACCGCCGCGAGTCTGGATCCTGGCGTACATCTCTCGCTTTGCCGGGGGGCTGGAGCCCCGCCGCGAGTCGGCCATGGAGAGCCGACCCCCCATTTCCTCGATTCAGGACGGCCTCAGTTCAACGCTGTCTGTGTGAGCAGGCAGCCTCGAGATCGTCCTGATCTTGCGAACCGGGACTCCTGGGACTGCTGTGTGGATGGTTGGGGGCCTGAGCCGAAGGCGCGCGAGAGGGGGCTCGCAGGTTACGCACCTCGCATACTGAGTACGCAACTCGGAGAGATCCCTCCGCTTCGCTTCGCTCCGGTTTGCTCGCCTCCCCGAACCTACAGCTATTCGGCGGACTGGAACGGATCAGGCGCCGCGGTCTGATTCCGCGTGACGGCGTAGAACCCCCACGCGAGAAGCCCTGCGGTCAGCATGATGAACGGCACGCTCGAGAGAAAGTAGAACTTCCCGGTGTCGAAGGTCAGAGGGAGTGGCGCGAGACCCATGATCCCCCACAGGACTACGGCCCCGAGGAGACCGAGGCGCAGGTAGACCACGACAATCAAAGCGGGGAAGATCAGGTTGCCGAGGAGCGGATACCCGGAGACCTGTCCTGCTGTAACAAGAACGAGATACGGCACCAGCGCACCGAGCAGTCTCTTTCTGAGGAGAATGGAGGCTCCAACCATGAGAGCCGTCAGACCAAAGCCTGGGAGAAAGCCGCCTACCGAACCGCGCCACGGTGGCCGCCAGAGCCTGTCTCCCGGAGGTGAGGGTCGATTGAAAACCTCCGGGGTCGAGATTCCCATTCAGCCAGTACAGCAGTGGATAGACGGCCATGAGGGGGACTGCTGCGAGCATCGCGAGCAGAATTGTTCTTCCGACGAGCGGATCATCCCAACGGCCTCGCAGGAGCCGGCTCCATGCGACGAGGAGCTCGGGCCATTCCCTTCGCAGGTAGGGCTCGATTGCGAGATAGATCACCGCGATCGTGGTCGCCCGGTAGAACGCCAGGCCGACCAGCTCGGTCATCTGAGCCCAGTTGCCATAGAAGGGCCCGTGGAAATCCGCCCTGAGGAGGAACGAGATCGAAAGCACGGCGGCGATCGCGAGACCAAGCCGCAGCGCCCCTCGTTTGTCCGCACGTCCCCGCACGACGTTTCGCCGCGCGACGACCAGTGAGCCGATCGTGATCAAAGCGATCAGGATCGCGACAGCGTCCCTGCGGCGATCGGGCTCTCGCCCGCGGTAAGAAAGCCATTTGTCCGGCTCGGTCTGCCAGGTGGCGGTGGTGGAAAACCAGACTGGCCGCCCTCCGAGCGCTGCCCCATCCACCGTCACGGATTGCGCCTGGCCAGTCACCGTCGTTCGCCAGCTCCATCGTTCGTCGGTGTCGACAGGTGCTGGGCGGGAGGACGGGATCGATTCCGCATTCGCCCAGTCGAGTTGCGCGAGCTCGAAAAGGGACTCCCATTCGGTACTCGGTTGTGGCTCGTGCAGATAGCTCTGATCCGGCACGATCAGCAGCTCGTCGAGGACTCCCTCGGGCGAGAGGCTCACCAGCGCCATTCCGGGCAGAGTGTTGGGGGGATCGGATGGAAGGATCCGCCGATCACCCTCGAATCCATACCGAGACACGAGCTTTTCCGGGCTTTGTCTGTAGACGAGATTGAGCGGTGACGGGAGCGAGGTCGATGGGTCGTAGTTCTTCTGCCGGAGAAGCTCGCGGACTCCATCGTTCGCCGCGTAGTAATAATAGGTGTCCGCCGCCACACCGGTGAACCCGACCTGCGTGAGAATCTCCTGTGCCTTGCTTTCCAGAGCGCGGGGGTGCCTCGACAGATCGCGCACCCCGTAGAGCTCGGTCTGTTGCTTGAGCCAAACGAGACCGATCACGAGCGCGACGATCGCGGCGACGATCGCTCCCGCGATCGCTGGTGAAAGGTCTCCGGTTTTTCCGGCCGCCGCGACCATATCGGGTGAAGGCGTCTCCCCGGCATCGAGAGCGGCCTGGAGGGGATCGGCGCCCGGGAGCGCGGCGATCACGGAGTGGATCGAGCGAGGGCGTTCCTTGGGATCTCGCTCGAGGCAGCGAGCGATCACCTGCTGGACGATTGAATCGATCGAGCGAGTGTCACGAGAGACGCTCGCGGGATCGGTGCTCTCGTGCAGCCGTTTCATCTCGTTGACCGACCGGCCGTCGAATCGCCGGCGGCCGGTGAACATCTCGTACATGATCAGACCGAGCGCGTAGAGGTCGCTCTTGTGCGTCGCCTTGCCCTCGGTCAGCTGTTCGGGCGCCATGTAGGCGGGTGTACCGGCGAATTCGTTTTTCCGGGCGAGGTCGTCGGCGAGACCGGCGAGACCGAAGTCGGTGATGATCGCGTTTCCGCGCCCATCGATCATGATGTTTGCGGGCTTGAGATCGCGATGGATCACACCGAGACCGTGCGCGGCGGCGAGACCCGCGCAGATCTCCTGGACCATCTCGATCGCTTTCCCCTCGGGGAGCTGCCCGATCCGGCGGAGAAGCGAGGCGAGATCCTCGCCGTCGATGTACTCCATCGTGACGAAGTGATTTCCTTTCCACTCGCCGACGTCGTAGAGACGGCAGACGTTCGGGTGGGAGACCTTTCGGCCGAGGCGCACCTCGCCGTAGAGACGTTCGAGAGCCGACACGGAGAGGGTCCCTTTCGGGAGGAACTTGAGCGCGACCTGCTGGCCGAGCTTCAGGTCGTCAGCGCGGTAGACCTCACCCATGCCGCCGCGCCCGAGGAGCGCGATGATCCGGTAGCGGTCGTCGAGCACGTCGCCGGGGGAGAATCGTTCGCCGGTCGGCGCCGGAGCGCTCGGCGCACGCGCAACCGTCTCATCCGACGCAGAGGGATCTGGAGTATCGTCCTTCAATGCTTTCAATTGTAGAGGAAACTCACCAAAGCGACTCTCCCGCCATGGACACGACCAGTGCGAAAACAGAAAAATCGAGAGGGCAACGAATCCTGCGCCGGCAAACAGGTACAGCATCCTTCGAGCCTTTGGCCTGAGGTCGGAGCCTGATTGCGCTGAAAGTGCCGCTGGCGAGATGGATGCAAGCGAAAATCAGGGCGGCAGTGGCCATCCACAGGAGAACATATCCGATCAGGCTCGATGAGAATTCGACCGTGGCTGTGCTGAGCCATGCGGCCGCCTTGAACAACACGATGCCAAGCCAGAAACCGAGACCACTCCTGCAGATAGAATTTTCTCAGCCGGAAATGAAAGTAATAGATCAGTACCGCGGCGGTTCCTGGCACCAGGAGGTCCAGCAATACGGTCAGCTTTGTAGTTGCTTGATCCATATATGAGTTTCTTTTGTCATAATGGTATGAAACTCAGTATGCCCTCAGCGGGCCATAACGGGCGCTGATGGGTTTCCTCAGAGTACCTGAACTTCGAGCGACGGGAGAGTGAAGTGTCAGATGGAAGCCTGACTCCGGAGATCAGGAGTGCCCTGCTCGACTTTCAGCGATACCTGTCGGATGAGCTTGCTCCACTCATGGCTCTCGATGCCGTGGAGACGATCATCGCACTCCCGCCAGACGTCGCCGCCAGTCAGATCAAGTCATGGATCAGCGGCCAGTTTCGGGGGCGGGGAGCAGAGATCCCTGTTTCCGATTACCTTTTTCACGCCGTTAAGAAGATTCATCACTTTGCAGAGCTGCAGCTCGTTCCGGAGAAGAAGATCCTGAGCTACCTTCACGCGTTGAAAGGGCCGATTCTCGAGATGTGCCCTCCGGGTGATCGCCAGTTTCTCGAGCACAATCTGGAAATGATCGGGGAGCCTGCACCGGTCGGAGGTTCGAGCGCCGAGATCCTTTACAGGCAGCCTGGAACAGAGAAGAAGCTGGCGACCTCGAAAGACGAGCAAGGCAGGCGGGCAGAGATCGATCAGCGGATGAGCCTGATCATGGATCGTCTGAGCAGGATTCAGGCTCGACCCGGTCCGTCGGGAACCATGCCTCCGGCGCGCAGCCATATTATCTCGGAGGCTGTCTCCACGGCTGTGTCCGCCTCACACACGGGGGGAGAGCTCGACGAGAATCTGGAAGAGATCCGACGGGCCGGAGCCGATGTGGACCCGCGACTGCTCTTCAGATATCTCGGAAACAGCCTGCCGGAGTGGGCGGTTCCCGTACGCGAGAGCATGTCGACGGACCTCGAGGATTTTCCCTCCTCCGAAACACATCCGATCGAGGCAATGAAGCGCCTTCTGACCCTCTCGGACAGTCCGCAGGAGAAGTCGCGGCGTTTCAGGCAGCTCGTCGAATCTGCAATCGAACAATTCAACGACGGAGCACTCGGTCGCGCCGTCACGATGCTCGGTCTGGCCGAGGGGCTCATCGAGGCGCAAGAGGTCGGCGCGGAGGACGGTGAAACGATTCGCCGGTCAGCCGAGAGCAATCTCGACGCGAACCGTTTGCGCGAGACGGCGGAGACTCCTGAATCTCATTATCTTCTCAGAAAGCTGTTGCGATTCTTTCCGGGACTCGGGCCGAAAGGCATTCTCCAGGAGCTGAAGACGCAGGAGCGCCGCGATCGCCGACGCCTCCTGCTGGCCCTCGTCGAGGTGTTCGAGGAAGACGCCCGTGAGGCTGCGCTCGAACTGTTTTCCGAGCACGGTGACGAGCGCCTCGCGAAATCGGATCCCTATTTCGCTCGAAACCTCCTGTACGTTCTCAACCGCATCCCGGCCTCGGAGCAGTCGAACGACCGTCAGATGCGGCTCGCGGAGAATCTCAGCTCACCTTCCTATCCTCCCTTTCTCACGAAGGAGGCGATCGCCACGCTCGGGCAGACGCGCAGTCCACGGGCCCCCGAGGTTCTGATCCGTCGTCTTCAGGAGTACGAGGCTATGCTGACCGGGGGTGGCAAGCTGCCGTATCCGCCTGGCGAAGTGAGACAGATTGTCGATCGTACAGTCGCGGCGCTCGTCAAGATCGGTTCGAACGAAGCGCTCCTGGCAGTCGTCGATCACGGGCTCTCGACGGATCCCGCTCTCGGTGACTCGCTGCGTCGCATCACCGCGCTCGGAAACCGGAATCTCTTCGACAAACCGCAGGTCGTCGAGCGCCTGGTCGGAGCGGTACAGAATCGGCTCCCGAAGAAGGTTCTCGGAATCGTCGTACAGCGGAAGTCGGGAGACGATGTGGAGAAACTGCTCGATGCTCTGTCGGGAACGGACGCGCCGGAAGTCCTGGAGTTGATGGAGTCGATCCGGCAGAAGTATCCAGACGCTCCGTTCGCGCAAAAGGCGCAGGAGATCCTCGAAGCGTCGGGTGTGGGTCGATCGGCCCTGACCGCGACCGCACCCAAACTGAGCGGCGATCTCGAACTGTTCGGTCTGCCGAATCTGGTCCAGAACCTCGCGAGCATGGAGGTGAGCGGAGTTCTCACGATCATGGACACCGAGGGGAAGAGAATCGGCGCGGTGGCATACGAGGACGGCAAGATCGTCCGCTGCCACACGGGGGAGTTGCGAGGGAAAGACGCCTTCTTCCAGTTGTTCGAGAACGCCGGTCCCGGCTCGTTCAGCTTCGTCGAGATGGCCGATAGCGCGAAGAACGAGAGCAGAGAAGAGCCGATGCAAGTGACGCCACTGATCATCGAGGGGCTGCGACGTTTCGACGAGCTGAGGCTCTCCAGAGCGATCGTGCCTCCTGAATCGAGCCTCGGTCCGACCTCGGTCAAACCAGTTCATGAGCCTCGCGAAAAGGACCCTAAGGTGATCCGCGAGGTATGGCTGAAGGCCGCCTCCGGGGAGCCGCCGGAGAAGTGGGAGCCGGAGATTCCGGTCGACTCCTACCGCGTCTGGAGGCTTCTGCGGTACTGGGTCGAGAACGGCGCACTCGAGCTGCGGTGAAGCAGTCTTCAGTCGTCGGTCGTCAGTCGGCAGACGTCAGAGAATCCGAGAGAGGGGAGATCCCTCCACTCGCTGTTCGGTCGGGATGACATCGCTGTCCAGCGAGTTGCCGCCGACGACCGACGGCTGACTGGTGTCGCGAAGGGGGCGTCGGCGGCCCGGATCGATCGAATTCCGGTTATGAAAGTCGGCCAATCCGGGCGCGCCCGCCCGGCTTCTCTCCGATGGACGGTGCCCGTGGAGCGGAGCCCTAGTTCTCCGCCACGGCGGATGCGACGCTGAGCCGCATCCCGGTCCCTCCGTTGTCGGTCGTGGTTCCGTAGATGAGTGCGCTGCCTTCGGTCAGCATGAACGAGAGCAGATCGCCAGCCTGCAGATCACTCTCGAGAATCGAAGCGGCGGACATCTGAACGAACGTGTTGGCTTCGACGCTCCGGACGACTGTGTCGACCAGTCCACCGCCTGCATCGTAGCGGCTGATTTCCATGGAAGCGGGCGTGCTGAACGTTCTGATTCCTATGTTCATCCGTGCGGCCGCCGGATCGTCGGGAGTGATCAAAACTCCCCTCTCACCAGACGACAGGATCTCGGAAGAATCGGTCGTCGGAACGTGAATCCAGGAAGTGCCGGTGGGCGTGGTCCCGGTGATGGTCGCGACCATCTCGGGGAGTTGACCGACCGGAGCCTCGACATCCAGTGCACCTATGCCGTCAACACCCAGTGCCATACCGAGATCTCCGATACGTTGCGACTCGAATGGCGCGAGGCTGTAGGCGATCGAGGCCTCGTCATGCCCATCGGAGAATCCTTGTGGTCGGAACACGAGATGTCCGGCGATCGGGAACGAGAAGGGGTTCGCGATTTGAAGAGTCGTGGTGTACATGGAGCCGAACGCCCCGGCGGTCGTGCCGGCGACCGGAATGGATGCCGGTGCAGATAAGCGCGGGATCGATGCTGCCGCGTTCACACGCATCACGAGTCCCGGACCGAGGAGTGTGATGAAGATCTCGCCCGTATGCTGGTCAACCGCGAGTCCGGTCGGAGTGATCAGTCCTTCCACAAGAGTAACCGGATCAGCGGTAGGGGAGACGACACGAAGTCGTCCCGGTGCTCCGGCAATCTGATTCGTGCTGAACTCGATCACGGCAATCGGTGAGTCCGGCGAAGAACCGAGTGGTCTGAGGTCGAGCGCGGAGCTGAGCCCGCTGACGAGAGTGGTGTTGGAGTTGCCGTCCAGAGAAACCCGGTGTATCTCGGCTTTGCCCGCGGGGAACGGAAATCCTGTCAGCGTGGTCACGAGCAGATCATTGCCTCGGATGCGCAGCGCGTTCGGGACCGACTCGACGAACGGTCCACCGACACCCATGATCGGGTTCGGGAAATTGGCGAAGGTCGTGAGGGTCGAGTATGCGCCGGTACGCGCGTCGACCCGTCGGATCAGGTTGAGGCTCGCGTCGGCGACGAACAGAGTCTGACCGACGATCTCGATGCCGAACGGGTTCGACAGTCGTACGTGCTCCGGCGCGCCAGGCCGCGGTTCCGGCACGGCGTCGGGAAAATCGACGATCAGTCGGATTGATACCTCTTCTCCCGACGGACTGACGAGCACAGCAGTCTCCCCGCTGTCGACGATCGCGTGGTGGGAGAGCTCAAACTGAAACGGTCCGGCGATCGAATCGAGCGGACGGTCCGTTCTCAGCTCGAGAAGGGTGCTGAAGATTGGCGACGACGGCGCTGGGTTCAGAATCTCTGTACCCGGAACAGTTCCCGGAATGACCGAGTCACCATTGGAAATCAACAGGTAGATGACGTTCCCCTGCAGCGCCACGGCCGATGGACCGGATGGCGCATTCGTTGGACCCTGGTGTATGCCCGACGGCAGGGATTCGATGAATGTACGGCGAGCACCTGTCGCGCGGTCGACGAGGGACAGCCGTCCATTGTTGGGACCGTTTCCCGACTCGACCACCAGCAGGTTGCCGCCGTTGGTGAAGGTGACCTCTATGGGAGATCGGAATCCGGCTGAGAATGGAACAGCCTGCGCGAGTGCGCCGACGGAACCGATTGCGGCCATAAGCAGTACGACTACCCGTTTCCAGTTCATCATTGTTTCTCCTTCGATTCGCTCGTTGCGAATCCTCTCTCTTCGGCAGACTCATCCGGATCAACGGGTCTCGGTGCTGACGATCGGGACTCCGCCGTCCGGATCGTCAGCCGCCTCACACGTTCGACCGTCACCTTTACCCGCCGCTTCCTCAGAGTCTTGTCCTAGCCCGCATTTCTCACCAGCCCTCTACTGCGGCGGCGGATAGCGGCGCGTCTGCTGCGTTGCGCTTGATTCGGCTCCTCGAGCCTTCGACTCGCTCCGCTCGCTCAGCCCAGGCTCCGTGTCGACTATGCCTGCGGGGCCGGACCTTCGCGCGCCTTGCATCCACACCACTCTCCAACGCCTCGCGACGACTTCTGGTGAGAGATGCGGGCTCGACTCCCAAGGTAGGGTCGAGAGAGACGGAAAGTCCTTTGATGCGGTTAGAATGGAATTAGATCTCCTTAGAAGATGCACCCGAGTGCGCCTCGATACGAGTTTGGTCGCTACGAGCTGGACCCTTCGAGACGGCGCCTTCAGTTCGATGGCGCCGACGTACCACTCACGCCCAAAGCATTCGACGTTCTCCGCGTCCTGCTCGAGAGCGGAGGAGAGCCGCTGTCGAAAGAGGAGATTCTCCTGGCGGTATGGCGCGACACGGTCGTGGATGAGAGCAATCTCGCGTTTCAGATCTCGATCCTGAGGAAGACTCTGCGGGAGCGGGGTGAAGGGGCCGACTATATTGCGACGATTCCCGGACGTGGGTATCAGTTCGTCAGGCCTGTCGCGATCGTCGGGATGTCCAGCGAGATCATTCTCGAGGAAACGGAACGGACGACGGTCGAGATCGAGGAGACGCGGCGATGGGCGGTACCAGTCGTCGCGACGGCAGCAATCATCGTGTTGTTCGTCGCGGGTGCCGTGATCTGGCGGTCGAAAGATCGGGAGCACCCGACGATGAGCTCATCCCGAGTGATTGCGGTCCTGCCGTTCACTCCAATCGTGAGCGATGAGAGGGACGAAGCTCTCGAGCTCGGCATGGCGGACGCGCTGATCAACCGGATCAGCAGCATCGAGGGAGTGACCGTCCGTCCGCTTATGGCGGTGCGCAGGTATGCTGGGGCCGAGCAGGATTCGATCGAAGCGGGTCGTCAGCTCGATGTCGACGCCGTCCTGGAAGGAAGAATTCATCGATCCGGAGATCAGCTCCGGGTTACGGCTCGTCTGCTCCGTGTGTCGGATGGGAAGCAATTGTGGGAAGCGAGCTTCGACGACCGGTTCAGTGGAATCTTCGTAGTTCAGGACTCGATCTCGCGGCGCATCGCGGGAGCGCTCGCCCTGTCATTGAGCCCGGAAGCGGAGCGGCGCATGCGCTCCGGTGTCTCCGACAATATGGAGGCATATCGGGCCTACGCGATGGGGCGGTTCTATTTCACGCGAGTGCTGGCGGGTGATATGGCGCGAGCGATCGAGTCGTACCAGCAGGCCATCGAGCTCGATCCCCAATTTGCGGACGCGTGGGCGGGGCTCGCCGAGGCGTACGCCAGTCTCTCGATAAGTACGGACGTCAGCCCTGAGGACAGTTTCCCTCAGGCAAAAGCCGCAGCCGAAACGGCCTTGCGAATCGATCCCGATTCGAGCGGAGGCCATACGGCACTCGCGACCGTTGCGCTGTGGTATGACTGGGACTGGGAAAAAGCGGAAAGCGAGTTTCTACGCGCACTTGAGCTCGATCGTGGAAATGCTCTCACGCGGCTCAGGTATGCGCATCTTCTATCAAATATCGGCCGGCACGAGGAGTCGCGGACAAACGCTCTCGAGGCACAGAGACTCGACCCACTGTCGCCGATCGTCAGTACTCTCTCCGGTCAGTTTCTGCTTCAGGCGGGAGACGTGGGTTCCGGTACCAGACTTCTCCGCACGACTCTCGAGCATCATCCCGACTTCTGGCTCGCGCAACTGAATCTGGGAAAAGCGTACGAGCTGCAGGGTCGGCCCGAAGAGGCGCTGCTGGAGTTCAGGAAGGCAGCCGAGCTCTCGGGATCGAATGAAGAGGCGCTGATGATGATCGGCTACGTCCAGGGCGTGCTCGGCAGAACCGCGGAAGCAGAGGCAATCGTCAACCAGATGATTTCCGATTCGCGGACGCGTTACGTTCGTCCGACCAGGATGGCCCTCGTCTACGTCGGGATGGGTGATCACGACAAGGCATTCCTCTGGCTCGAGAAGGCTTGCCGCGACCGGGATCTGGGGCTCGTCTTTCTGTACGCGAACTCGCGGTGGCGCAAGCTCGAGAACGACCCGCGATTCGAGTCGATCCGCCAGTGCGTGAATCTTCCTCGCAATGACTTTGGGAGGCCCTGATCTTCTATGCTGCTCCCGCCCATCACAAACATATGAAGTCGACCAATATGCTCGTCGGGGGAGCGGGGGACAGGTCTTTGGATTGCGGTGGAATCTACGAGCGGTAGACTTTATCGCCGATTCGGCGGATTTTTCTACGAGCAGTAGACGGTACCGCCGACCAAAGACCTGTCCCCATCACCGAGAAGGTACCGCCGACCAAAGACCTGTCCCCATCATTCCCCCGCTCAGGATGACAGCCGGAGGCGAGATGGCAGTTCCGCTGGCGTCAGCCGAAACTGCGGGCCTTTGGCCACATCCTGCTCCAGTCGAAGCGGGGGCCGCGGCAGAGGAGGATGTCGGGGTGATCTCGCGATTCTTCGTTCTCGACCCCGTACCGGTTCTTGTTCGACCCGGCGACCTCGCAACTCTCGAAAAGTGGAGCTGCGTCGGTGAGCTCCGACCCAATGAGGATCACGATCTCTGGTGGAGGGTTTTGAAAGCCTCGATACCAGTATGAATTGATGCCGCTTGTCGCGGTCGGCAAACCGTATCGGGGACCGAAGAGATTGATCGCGCCTGCCTCGCCGTAGTTGCCTGCATGGATTCCCGCGCGCGCTTTCTCTTCCGGAGAGAGTGAATCGTAGATCCTCGCGACCTCCCCGGTGAGCTCCTGCCATCCGAGTTGCTCGCTGAAGTTGTCGTGGACCTGGGAGGACACCTTCCAGACGGTCGAGCCGATGGGCGCGAGGGGCAGCATCAGTAACGCGCTCGTGATCGCCCCGACCGCGAAGAGGGTCCAGACGGAGGCGAAAGCCGCGCGACGCAGACGCGCTGACGGCGATGACAGCCAGCGCTGCAGAGGAATCACACCGCCAGCCATGAGCATCGGATAAGCAGGCGTCAGGTAGTAGAAACGTGCGTCAGCGAACGCCATCACCGCAAACACGATGACGTACATCCAGCCGAGAGCTCGGAATCTTCTGCCGTCCGATCCGAACAGAAAGTACCAGAGTCCGGCGAGCCAGAGAGGGATCGTCACGATGGATGTGCTGACGTAGAACTGCTGGCTCAGAAAGCCTTCCGTCCGCCCGATCGAGACGTCGCGTTCGTGGATCGTCTGCAGGAATTCGAGAGAAACCCAGTCGTGATGGAACTGCCAGAGAAAGTTCGGCAGGAAAATCACGAGCGAGAGTGTCACCCCGAGCCAGAGCCAGCCGGAGCGCAGGTGTCGTCGCAGCGGTGTCAGCAGCACACCTCCCACGAGAGCGAGTACCCAGAACGCCATGGTGTACTTGGTCATCATCCCGAGACCGATGGCGGCGCCGATAGCGACCCACCAGCGTGGATCGTCGGTTTTGATGAGCTTGACGACCGCCCAGGCAACGACTACCCACCAGAACGCATCGAAGGTGACGTACTGGAAGAGTGCGGTCATGTTCATCGACATCGGCGCGATCGCGACGGCAACGGCGGCGATGATCTGGAGGTGCCGACGCGCGCCGAGCTCCCGCGCCATCAGTCCCGTCAGCACCATGATGGCGGACTGGGCAAGTGCGCCGAACATCCGAAAGCCGGTGGTCGAGAGGCCGAACAACTCGAGTGCGATGCGCGCGATCACGGGAGTGAAGGGCGGGTAGGCGACGTAGCCCCACGAGAGATAGCGCGCATCGTCAATGACCGCGAGCTCGTCCCGGTGAAAGCCGTACGCCCCGTTCGTCAGAAGATGGAAGACGAACCGCGCGGTTGCAATGAGGAGTAGAAGCGCCAGATCGTGATCGATCCGGAATCGCGAGCTGTATTGGCCATGGGCGGCATCATCTTGACGCCGCTCGTGCGATGCGAGCCGGCTGGGCGGGAGTGGCCTCGGTGTGATCTTGGGCTTCCGGAGGGCTGAGCCTAACGGGTCGGTTCTGGAGAAGCGGCGTCCGCACGTGATGAATGTGGCGATGCTTTGCGGAGGGCTGGAGCCCTCCGCGAGTCGGGCCTGGAGGCCCGACCCCCCATGGGGGGCGGTTCAGGACGGCAGGGTCAGTCGAGGAAGAACTGGAGGCGCTCGGCTTTGTCCTCGGCGAGATCCTTGTAGATCACCCGTCCGAGTTCGCGGATCTGCTCGCGCTCGCTGATCGGCAGGCGGTTCAGACGCCGCTTCACGACATGAGACGCAAGCTCGAATTTTCTATCGGAGAGCGATGCGAGGCCCTCCAGATCCCGGACGAGTTTGCGCAGGGGCCGGTGCTCGATCTCCTCGACGAACTCGACCATCTCGCGCAGCGTCTCGGCGTCGCTTCCTCGCCGCACGAGAGTCGAGGAGGGGTCACTGTCTGAAAGTGTTTGCATGTAGGTCTCCGTTTTCGCGTTCTGCGAATAACGTATTGCAATGGCAGGACCAGAAATGGAACGCAGGATCGGCATCACGCGAATACCTGGCGGAGGAACGGCTCGAGCATCGAATTGAAGATCTCCCAGTGCGAGAGGTACGGGAGATGTCCCGACCCGTTGATCTCCCTGTAATCGCAGTGCGGGATCAGCGCGGCGAGCTCGAGAGCATCGCGTTTGAACGAGGCCGTCTCTGGTTCCGTGGATGACGATCGACGGCACGCTGATCTGTGGAAGCATCCCGCGGAGATCGGTGTCGAAGACCTCCTCGAGTCTTCGTCTGCGCTCGCCTGCGCTTGTCTCAGCGGCCTGCCGCGCCACCTCGGCGGCCGCATGACGGTCGAGACCTGATCCCCCGACCAGCTTCGCCGACAGCGGAGCCATGAACTTTGCCAGCCACTGCATGCGTGGAAGGATCTTCTCAATAATCCGGAGCGGTGGAGGGAATGCATGGTTTCTTGCGAATGCGGCGGTGAGCACCAGACCGCTGAGAGCGGGGCAACGATGACTCGCTGCATCGATGGCGACCATGCTTCCGAACGAGGTGCCGAGAATCACGGGACGGTCGTTCAGGTCGACGACCTCGCACACCGCCTGGGCGAATGCTCTGCGGCTGCCGCCGGGATATGGCTCCACAGGACCGCTCAACAGAAGGAAACGGTAGTCGCGGGCGAGCGGACGGAGCCGGGCGAAGGAGAGTCCCGAGGCGGCCATGCCGGGGATGCAGAGGACCGTCCTGCGCACATCTTCGCTTCCTTCGGGGAACGTGAAGCAGCGGAGCGGGATCGTGGAGGTGGAAATGTCGACGTACGGCAGATCGAATCCGGGAATCCGGGACGGGCTCGGCAGTTTCATGGCAGTCCGTTCTTCAGGAAGGGGCCGTGCATCACGCGCGCATACATTCGCACGCCTGTGGAGCATCCGACGATTGCGAAGCAGCTTCCTTCCACGTGCAGCGCATCGGGGTGTCCGCACTCGCATCGGGGGAGTGCCAGCTTACACTCGATGGTCTCCCGCCGAACCTCCCACTTCGAGCGATCCTCTTTGCTCAGCGATTCGAGGAGCGAAAGATAGTCGGCGAATGAAGTGCTCTCCCTCTCGGATGGCCGCAGCTCACCGCAGGCGATCCGACCGTCGCGGAGAATGTTCCAGCGACAGAAGAGATCCTCGAGGTCCTTGAAGTTCATCTCACTCATGGGCCAGCTCCAGGGCGACGGGAAGCGGGGGGAAGCTCGACGAGCTCCAGATTGGTCACCGCATGATCGAGAAATTCGCCGGCGATCTTGCGGAACCGGCTGGTGTCGTCGGTGACGAGAAACTCGACGTTGGCCGCACCCCTTTCGTTCCTCGTCAGCATGCCGCAGCGGGTGAGCTCATTCATGACCTGCTCGGCGGTCGTTTCGGCATAGTCGACGATCCCCACGTCGGGGCCGACGACCTGCTTGAGCGTGTTGCGGAGGATCGGATAGTGGGTACAGCCGAGCACGAGCGTGTCGATCTTCTCATCGATCAGAGGCCCGAGATAGATCTCTGCGATCTCGCGGCATACGCGCGTATTGGCCCAGCCTTCCTCGGCCAGAGGAACGAAGAGCGGGCACGCGGCCTCGCTCACCTTGACCTGGGGCGACATTGCGAGAATTGCTTTGCGGTAGGCGCCGGAACGGACCGTCCCTTCCGTGGCGATCACGCCGATATTGCCTCGGCTTCGCATGACCGCGGCTCTGGAACCGGGCTCGATCACTCCGATCACCGGAACATCGAGCTCCTGGCGGAGAACGCCGATCGCGGCAGCAGACGCCGTGTTGCAGGCAACCACGAGCATCTTGATACCACGATCGGTCAGATACCGGGCGGCCTCCTGCGAGTAACGCCGGATGGTCGAGGGGGACTTGGTCCCGTACGGGAGGCGGGCGGAATCGCCGAGATAAACCAGCGACTCGGCCGGCAGCTTGCGGGAGATTTCTCTGAAAACTGTGAGTCCGCCGACACCGCTGTCGAAGACTCCAATCGGGAGGTCTTGTTTCATCATCTCTTCCCGATTTCAATCGCCGCGCCAGAGGCGAGATGTTCACTCGTACCTGAGGGCATCAGCCGGGTCGAGCCGGGCGGCCCGCACGGACGGAATGAGTGTCGCGAGCCAGGAGATGGTGAGAGAAAAGGCGGCGATGACGGCCAGGTCGGCCGGCCTGGTGACGAACGGAATCGAGGAGACGAAGTACACCTCCGCGATCTCGGGACCGAATGATACGAGCTCGAATCGGGTGATGATCCAGCAGACGACGACTCCGATCGAAATACCCGCCGCAGTGCCCAGAACCCCGACGAGAGTGCCGTACCAGACGAAGACCTGCCGTACGAATTTCCGGTTGGCACCCATCGAGGCGAGGATCCCGATCTCCTTGCGCTTCTCCTGGATGGTCATGATCAGCGTCGAAACGATATTGAATGTCGAGACGAGGACGATCAGTCCGATGACGATGAAGAGAGCGAGCTGCTGGATCTCGAGCATCCCGAAGAGCTGCCTGTTCGCCTCGCGCCAGTCGCTCACTCCAAAGAGCTCGCCCATCGATCGTTCGATCGTGGTCCTGGCTTCTTCGAGCGGAACATCGTCGTCGATGTCGACCTCCAGCACGTTTGCGGCGTTCTCGATCGACAGAAGCGACTGTGCCGTTTCAAGGTCGATGAAGGCCCAGCGGGCGTCGAACTCGAAGAAGCCGGTGCTGAAGACGCTCGTCACCTTAAAGCGGCGCGTACGGGGGAGGAAGCTGCCCGACTCCTCGCTCGGAACGGTGACGGTGAGAATCTCCCCGCGATGTATGTCGAGTTTGTCGGCCAGGTACTTGCCGACTGCAATGCCTGTCGGACCTTCCGCCGTGGCGAACGTGCCTGCCTCGCCGATGATCTTTTTGACGATCAATGCGTCAGGATGAGGTGTGCCGATTCCCTTGAGCATGACCTGTTCGCCGCGGGTGTGCTTGTCGGAGGTTACGAGGGCCTGCTGAAAGATCGAAGGCGTTGCGCTGACCACGATCGGTAGTGATTCGATCTTGCGAACGTGTTCGGTCGGATGATCGATCAGTCCGGTGACCGGGAAGAGTATCAGCTCCGCGTTTCCGCCGAGTATTTTGCGCTCGAGATCCTGGCGGTAGCCGGTCATCAGGGCCATAGAGATCACGAGCGCCATCACTCCGATGACCAGGCCGATGAATGAGACGAGACCGCCCGCCGAGACGATCCGGTCAGTGGGTCGCCGCAGATATCGCCAGGCAAGGGTCAGGGGCAGGCTCACTCGCGAGAGCTTTCCCGGAACTGCTCGATGACCTCAAAGAAATCGTCGAACAGGTGCAGCGAGTCGTGGGGGCCAGGTGCTGCCTCAGGATGAAACTGGGCCGCCAGAATCGGATGCGATTTGTGGCGGAAGCCCTCCAGTGTCTGGTCATTCAGGTTCAGATGGGTGAACTCGATCTCGGACTCCTTCAGCGAGTCGGGATCTACCGCGAAGCCGTGATTCTGGGCTGTGATCTCGACCCTGCCGGTGCGCAGATCCTTCACCGGATGATTGCCGCCGTGGTGCCCGTACTTCAGTTTGTAGGTCGTGCCGCCGAGCGCCAGTCCGAGAAGCTGATGGCCGAGACAGATCCCAAGAATGGGAAGCCGGCCGATCAGGTGGCTGATGTTTTTTTGCGCATAGGTGACGGGCTCCGGATCTCCCGGTCCGTTCGAGAGCACGACTCCATCGAAGCCGGCATTGAGGATCTCGTCCGGGTGAATCGAGGCGGGGTAAACCGTGACGTCACAGTCTCGTGCGGCCAGTTGCTCGAGGATGTCCCGCTTGACGCCGTAGTCGTAAACCGCAATTCGCCGCGTGGCGGACCCGGACGTCGAGCCCACGATGTATGGCCGTAGTGCAGTGACCTCGCGGACCAGATCGCGGCCCGCGAGCTCGGGAGCCGCCTCGATGTCATGGACCGTGTCCTCGATCGATCGCTCGTCCGTGACGATCATTCCCTTCGCTGCGCCGCCCGTCCGGAGCCGGCGGGTCAGCGCGCGGGTGTCGACACCGGTGAGCCCGACGATTCCGTGACGCACGAAGTACTGAGCGAGCGATTCGAGAGCGGTGGGGTCTCTGTCCGGCGAAAGCTCCCGGACGATGAATCCGGCGGCCTGAGGACGATCGCTCTGCTCGGCATCGGCGGAAAGCCCGTAGTTGCCGATGTGGGGCGAGGTCATCGTGACGATCTGAAAGCTGTAGGAGGGATCGGTGAGGATCTCCTGATAGCCGGTGCACGATGTATTGAAAACCACTTCGCCGACGGAGCTCACGTCCGCGCCGAAAGCCTCTCCTTCCCAGCAGGAGCCGTCTTCGAGTACGAGTCGTCCTCTACGCATCGAGGCCATTATATTGTTTTGTCAGACGGGTCGCCGGGGTCGGCTTCACTGTTCACAGTCTCTGGACTCGAAGTCTCGTCTTTGCCTCCCGGCTCGTCGCCGATCCCGAGTTTGCGCAGGCCGAGGACCAGGCGGGGGAACTTCGGTTCAGCCTTCTCGAGGACGCGCTCCACCTTCGGATGATCGGGAAAGAACGCGATGAGCGCCAGAAGGAAAAAGATCCATCCCTGCAGGATCGGCAGCAGAGAACCGATGATACCCAGGATGAGAAATACGATTCCGAGGGAGATGCGTGCGATACGCAGAAGGTGCTTGTTGCGATCAGAATCCGTGCTCCCTGTGCTCACCAAAGGTCTCCTTCAGAGTGTCGACGATCTCACCGATCGTGCAGTGACTTCTTACGGCCTCGACGATCGGATATAGCAAATTCCGATCCCCTGTCGCCGCCGACCTCAACTCGTCCAATGCGGCGGCTGCGCTGGTGGCGAGCTGACGATCTGCTTCGCGACGCGATCGGAACTCGCGCAGCCTCTGGATCTGCTCCCGCTCGACGTCTTCGTCGATGACGAGAAGCGGCAGGGAATGCAGCTCCTTCTCATTGAAACGATTGACACCCACTACGATGCTGCGCAGCTCTTCGAGGTCGCGCTGCGCAACATAGGCGGAGTCCCCGATCTCGCTCTGGATCCATCCCTCCTCGATCGCATGCAGCGCGCCGCCCATCTCGTCGATCCGCTCGATCATCTTCATTGCTTCACGTTCGAGATCGAGAGTCAGAGCCTCCACCGCGTAAGAACCGGCAAGGGGATCGGCAGAGTCTGCCACGCCGCTTTCGAAAGCGAGTATCTGCTGAGTTCGAAGAGCGATCGTCACCGACTCCTCGGTGGGGAGTGCCAGAGCTTCGTCCCGCGAGTTCGTGTGGAGCGATTGACAGCCGCCGAGCACGGCAGCGAGCGCCTGATAGGCGACGCGAACGACGTTGTTCTCCGGCTGCTGTGCAGTCAGGGTGGATCCTGCCGTCTGCGCATGGAAGCGCAGCGTCATCGAACGCGGATCCTTTGCATCGAAGCGGTCCCGCATCAGACGCGCCCAGAGTTTCCGGGCAGCCCGGAACTTCGCGATTTCTTCGAGGACGTTGTTATGTGCGTTGAAGAAGAACGAGAGGCGCGGCGCGAAGCTGTCGACGTCCAGACCGCGCTCGACGGCCTGATTCACGTATTCGATCGCATTGGCCAGAGTGAAGGCGATCTCCTGAACGGCGGTCGATCCTGCTTCCCGGATGTGGTAGCCGGAGATCGAGATGGTGTTCCACTTTGGAACTTCTCTGGCGCAGAACTCGAACGTATCGGTCACGAGGCGGAGGGATGGGCGAGGGGGGAAGATGTAGGTGCCCCGCGCCGCGTACTCCTTCAGAATGTCATTCTGGATGGTCCCGCGCAGCGCGGACCACGGCAATCCCCGACGCTCAGCGACGACGAGGACCATCGCCAGCAGGATGGATGCAGGGGCGTTGATGGTCATCGACAGCGAGACCTGGTCGAGGGGTATCGCGTCGAGCAGCGTCTCCATGTCCTCGATCGAATCGATCGCCACTCCCACCTTTCCGACCTCACCGCGCGCACGCGCATCGTCGGAGTCCATTCCGATCTGGGTGGGAAGATCGAAGGCGACCGAAAGTCCTGTCGTCCCACGATCGAGGAGATACCTGTATCGCTGGTTCGACTCAGCGGCCGTGGAGAATCCCGCGTACTGGCGCATGGTCCAGAGACGACCGCGGTACATCGTGTCCCTGACTCCCCTGGTGAAAGGGAATTCTCCCGGCTCTCCGAGATCCGATTGAGCGTCGAAGTCGCGTCTCTCCAGATCTTCCGGCTCGTATGCGTTCGGGATCTCGAATCCCGATGATGTGCGGTAGGTTCGATTGTCGTCGTTTTCTCGTGACATGGCAGCAAGTATAGTAGCGGCAGGGCGCTGCGCATCACCGTTTCGGCAGGTTATACTTGCAGCCCCTTTGCCCTATGGCACTCTCCGGAAGTCTTCAGACGATGCATGCAGGCGACCTGATTCAGTGGGCGAGTCTCGCCCGCAAGACGGGTGCGCTCGAGGTCCATCACAGTGGGGTGCAGAAAAAGGTGTACTTCCGCAACGGAAGGCTCATCTCTTCGGCCTCGACCGATCCTCGCGACTACCTCGGACAGTTCCTCATGAGTTATGGGTACATCAACGAGGAAGAGCTCCGCAAGGCGATGCAGGTTCAGCGGGAGTCGGGCATGCTGCTCGGGAAGATCCTCGTCACCATTGGCGTGATCTCCGAGGAGGATCTCCGGAAGCTGATGCGCATCAAGGCGGAAGAGGAGATCTACGACATCTTCCTCTGGAACGAGGGCGAGTTCACGTTCACCGATGATGAGCTTCCGCGGATGCAGATGATCCCCCTGAACGTCGACGTCACCGGCCTGATCATGGAAGGGTCGAGACGGAAAGATGAATGGAGCGTGATCAACGAGGTGATCCCGGACCGGACCCATATTCCGGTCGTCGAGAAGGCAGTCGATCCGAATTCGCTTCCTCCGGAGAAGCGGAGAGTTCTCGAGTTCATCAATGGAAGGCGATCGATCGAAGAGATCGGTCTCGAGAGTCGTGCCGTGAAGTTCACCGTGGCGAAGACGATCTTCGAGCTGGTGAAGGGGGGGCACGTCAAACTGGTCAAGCCCACCGGTGACGAGTCTGTTACCAAGGACGATATCCCCTCACCCGACGAAGAGATTTCGAGCCTGATCGACCGTGCGCAATCCGCTCTCCGGTCTGACGATTACGAGAGGTCGCTTCGGTACATCCGGGCGGCGCTGGAGGTCGAGCCGAACAACTCACGCGCGAAGTCGGTGCTGGGCAACGCTGAGGACGCGATCCGGGAGCGTCTTCGTGGGCACGGAATCCTTCACGACAAGGTGCCGCGTGTGATCAAGCCGATCGAAGAGATCAGCGACATGAACTTTCAGCCGAACGAGGGATTCATCCTGTCCCGGATCGATGGACATTGGGACATCGGCTCGATCATCAAGATCAGCCCCTCCGGGAGCTCGACGGTCTTCTGATCTTCCGTCAGTTGAGGGACCGGGGCGTGATCGTCCTCGAGTGAAGCGTCGCCGGCGGCCGCCTTACGTTCATCGTTCCGATCTCTGTCATCCTGAGCCGCCCGAGCGAAGGGACGGTCGAAGGATCGCGAACGGCCCGACTGTCAGGGAATGAATTACGCGACAGTCAGGACGTACCCGATCCTTCGCTTCGCTCAGGATGACGAGCTTTTCTGAGATTCGCCTGACCGCCCGATCTGCGCACTGTTTACCAAATCGACGGCCGCGGGCTCCCACCCGCGGCCGTCGTCGTTTCAGTCGACTGAGTCCTACCAGCCGGCAGCAATCGTGAAGCCGAACTCTCCGCTGGCGTCCGGCCGCTGCAGCGGATAGGCGTAGTAGAAGTGAAGGGGCAGATATCCTCCGAGCAGGGTGCGCAGGCCGACGCCGACGCTGAATACCGGTACCCGCTCGATCGTATTCTCAGCATACTCCAAGGTCGGATCTTCGTCGTCGGTCCAGGCGACTCCGCCATCGATGAAAGCGAGCATTTCGGTTGGGAGGAACTCCAGGTTGAACAGGCCGAACTCCTCGGGTCCGAAGAGCGGGGCACGCACCTCGAAGTTCACGACCCCAATCTTGCTTCCGACCAGGCGGTCGAACTCGGGACATGCGTTTGATCCCTCCACCGTCGTGCATTCGTCGACGCTGAACGAGCCCGTGTCATAGCCTCGCACGAGAGTCTGGCGTCCGAGAAGAGGGGGAGAGGCGAGGATCTTCGGCATCGCTCCCGTAGCGGCCGTAGTGCATGCCGCGGAACGCGACGGTCACTGGTCTGAAAAAGAAGTACTGACGGTAGTCGGCGAGCGCCGTCTGGAACTGGAGATCGCCGCCAGTGGCTTCCGCCTCGAAGCGGTACCGGTGTCCGCGTACCGGCGAGATGAAGCCGAAGGTGGAGGTGTCGCCCACGTAGGCGAGGCTGCCTGAGTAGTAACCGATGCTCGGGAAATCCTGGGAATGGTCGTGTCACGGCCGATGATGCGGTTTCCTGAGAGATAGTACGTCGGGATCTCGCTGTCGAATCCGAGATGGACATACGATGCGGATGCTTCCGATCGGCGGTTAAGGGAGATCGGATACTGCGAGATCAGTTCTGCTTCGTCGACCGTGACGACTTCGCGCAACTGGTCGATCGCGGTGACGGAAACGGGCTGCCCGTCGATCTCCACCTGGTCCTGGCGGACACGCACCGTCCGCTCGGTCACGTACGGGAGGCGAGTGGCACTCCGCCCCAGTTGATTCTGTTGGTCTGGTTGAGGTAGATCAGTTGGAGCCCGATCTGATCCTGGAAGCTCGTGTCGCTCGACCCTCCCGTCTGAATGGCGACGCCGAGCTGATGGCGGCCGAAGATCGCTGAAGTACGCGCTGATGGCGCCGCGAAGCCGACGCCACCGAATCTGTCGGTCCCGACTCCGATCGACGGAGGGCCGATGAAATCGAGGCTCAGGTCGGGATCGTATTCCTGCACGTCGAGATCGGCGAGCGCCGGGGGCAGGCCGGCCGTCGGTCTCCGCAGGTAGGCCTCGACGAATGAATCCTGATTGAGGCTGTTCGGAGGCGGATCTCGGCAATCGTCGGTGCACCGGACCCACTGGGGCAATCGGCTCTGACGGCACCAGATCGGGAGAGAATCCGTAGATGTTGAACCTCGTGTCTTCGAAGACCGAGACGTCATGCGGCCTGTATTGGCCGCGACACTCAGCGCAGGTGACATCTCGGTGATCCCGCTGACGCCGGTCCGGACGTCCGTGATCCGCCGCACGGTACCGTCAGTCAGCGAGTAGGAATAGACGTCGTTGACGCCCTCCGGATCGGAGACGAAGTAGATCGTCTGACCGTCCGGGGAGAAGTTCGGATCGATGTGCTTGGATCCGTCGAAGATCGTCAGGACCTGGATCCCGCCCCGCTCGACGTCATAAATCGCGAGGCTCATCTGATCGTAGGTGAGCTCCTGAAAGTCGGTTCCCGGGCCACGATCGGTGACGAACGCGATTCTGGAGCCGTCGGGCGACCAGCGCGGCTGAAAATCCGCGTATCGATCGGAAGTCAACTGCGTCACCTCGCTCGTCTGCACGTCGAGGAGATACAGATCGGTGATTCCGCCGCGCGATCCCAGATACGATCGAGCGGCCTTATATTCCTAGGAGGGCTCGGACAGTCGACCGTGGTGATGTGGATGCGCTTTCGACGTTTCCAATCGACGTCGAGGATCGCGATCGTGTTGTCACCCTCTTCGAAGACTACGAACGCGGACTTCTTTCCATCCGGTTACCAGCTTCCCGCGGAGTCCAGGAGCGCAACGCGTCGAAGTGAGGATCCGCACTTGCA
>CAWHHZ010000016.1:0-141570 GCA_963829355.1 uncultured Acidobacteriota bacterium | reverse complement strand
GGCGAGCAGAGGGTTGGAATCGTAATCTGTGATGACATCCTCCTGAGCAGCCGGGTTCGCCGAGACATCTTCCTGAACGACGGGAGTAGTCGTGGTGCATCCGATTGCCATGACGAGAACGATCGTTGCGATCGAGCTGGCGGCGTTTCTCATACGTGTCTTCCTCATGTGTGTCGGCTGAAAGTTTCACCGGAGCGTCGCGTGTGGGAGCTCTCGATGTTGGTGTTGAGCGAAGGTGGTCCGGCGGGAGTGCCGGGTCCACGATGAACGGTAGGCGAATCGACCGCCCGACACAAGCCCTGCCGTCTCAGTGTCCGGGGAGCTCACCGCTGCAGTTGGCAAAGGAACGACTCACTTCTCGAGCGTTAGTCGGCGGAATTCGGGAGAGTGGGTGGATATCTCCGCGGGGGAGCCCTCGGCGACGATGCGGCCCTCGCTCAGGACGATCAGGCGGTCGCAGATCGCGAGGCTTCGCATACGGTGAGCCGCGATGACGATGGTGAGCCTGGAGTTGCGGTCGAGATTCTCGAGGATCTCCCGTTCGGTCGGTTCATCGAGTGCGGACGTCGCTTCGTCGAGCAGAAGGAGGTCGGGAGAGTCGGCGATCGCACGGGCGATTGCGATCCGCTGGCGTTCTCCTCCGGAGATTCGCCAGCCGCGTTCGCCGACGGGAGTGTCGATCCCCTCGGCGAGTGAGTCGATCATCTCCCGAAGTCTTGCCGTCTCGATCGATCGCTGAAGCATCTCGTCGTTCGCGGGGTGTCCGAAAGCGACGTTCTCACGGATCGTTCCGTCGAGGAGCAGTGAGCCTTGTGGAACGAGTCCGAGTCTGCCACCGCCCTCGAGCCATTCACATGCAGTCTCTTCTCCGATCATGATCGATCCCGCTGAGGGTTCCAGAATCCCGCCGATCAGATTGATCAGGGTGCTCTTTCCGGAACCGCTTCGGCCGAGCAGCCCGACTCGCGATCCGGGCTCGATCGTGAGGTCGACGTGGGAAAGGGCGTCCTGGTCGGCTTCATCGTAGCGGTGAGTGACCTCGGAGACGACGATTGTCTCGAGGAGCTTCTCATCGTGAGCGATACGAGAATCCGCTGGGATCGACAATGACGATTCGAGCTCCTCGATCGCTTCGTGCTGATGGCGAATCTCATCGACCGCAAACAGGATTCGATTGGCAGCGGGTACGAGACGAAATCCGGCGTATGCAAAGACCCCGAGCAGGGCGACGAACTCCTCGCGGCTCGCAGCCGTTCCAATCAGAATCACGATCGCAACGAGAACGGCGACGAAACTGAGCTCGACGACGTGGCGTGGGAACGACAGGAGAAAGAGATGCTTCTGGAGAGGTCGCACCCGTTCGCTGTGGACAGCCGAGAGAAGATCGGCGAAACGATCCTCACGCCGCTTGCTCCGTATTTCGCGCCTGAGTCCGAACACCGAGTGAAGTGCCGCCGCGAGTGCTCCCGATCGCTGGTGACTCTCGGCCCCAACTCTGGAGGTGATGCCGCGCGTTCCGATCAGGAGAGCGGCACAGACGGCTCCGATCACGATCGTGGCACCGAACGCCGCGAACGGTGCGACCCAGATCATTGCGGCGACGAGCGCCACCACCGCGAGTCCCTCGGCGGCGAGAGACACACCGGATGAGGCAACGATTCTGAAGGCGATGTCGGAGACTTCCATCGCCCGCCAGATCTGCTGTGCCGAGCTCGACGAAGAATCGGAGAGCTCGCGTCCGATGTCGCGTCGGATCAGTGCGCTGAAGATACTTTGCGTCGAGTCCGCCACCAGCCGGGCACGCATCGCCGATGCTGCGATTCCGAGAACGCTCTTGCCGACAAATATGACGATGACGAGAGTGAACGGTCTCGAAAATGCTCCCGTGCCTGCGTGATCAAGCCCGATCGTCTGGATCTCACCTCCCAGGAACCGGTACAGGGCGACCGCCGCGGCGAGCTCCGCGAGCGAGATCACGGCGAGCAGGACCGCGAGAGCGAGCCATCGCCTCTTCAGTCGTGACGACAGATAGCGAAAGCATTGGGCGAGAGTGCGAAGCATCGGCGGGCGATTATGACGGTTCATGCAGTGTCCGCCAATCGACGGAGGCAACTGTTCGCTCAGATTCTGATCTGACGCTACACTGCGCCCGATGTCGACTGAATCTCGACGCGTTCTGCTCGCAACCGGCGGTACCGCAGGGCATATCTACGCGGCGATCGCGGTAGGGCATGCCTTGAGGGTGATGGGGGAGGAGCCAATGGTCGCCCTGCCGGACGAGCGATATGCGGAGACGATCAGAGGCGAAGGCTTCAGGACTCTCCAGCTCGCGGCCGGTCCCTGGCAGCTCGCGGCTCCTGCGCGAAGGATACGTTCGCTGATATCAACTGCGGCCTCGGCCTTCCGGGGGATCGAGATGCTGCGGCGACTCGACATCGGCGTGGTGCTGGGATTTGGCAGCTACGGCTCGATCGCGCCGATTCTCGCCGCGCGTCACTCCGGGGTTCCTGCTGCCATTCTGGAAATGAATGCCGAGCCGGGACTGGCAAATCGCGTGACCAACCGATTCGCCGACCTGATCTTCACGGGGCAGCTCACCGAGTGGGCGGGAGATGACCCCAGATGCCGGAAGACAGGGATTCCAATCCGGCCGTCGATCGAGACTGTGAAGCGAAGGCCGGCACCGCACGATTTGGTCCGTATTCTCGTACTGGGCGATACCCATCGATCATCGTCGTTCATCGATGAGAACGTCCCGCCGGTTCTGAACGGAGTCGCTGCTGGCCGGCGCATCCGCGTGGTGCATGTCGCGGCAGCGAATCGCACTGAAGCCGTGCGTCGTTCGTATGAAGGAATCGACGTCAGCATCCCGTCCCATGTTTCGGAGATCGGCAATCTCTATGCGGAAGCAGACTTCGTAGTGGCGCGAAGCGGAGCATCGACACTCAGTGAGCTGGCGCTGCTGGGCATGCCGTCCCTTCTCATCCCGCTGGCGTCGGCATCCGAGGACCATCAGGCACGAAATGCGGACCTGTTCGAAGCGGCGGGAGGAGCCGTGGTACGAACTGAGCTCGGGTGGGAAGTGGACGAGGTCGTGGTCGCGCTCGAACGCATTCTGGGTCGGGAGAGGTTGGCGGAGATGAGTCGCAGAGTCTCCTTCCTCGGACGGCGGGGGAGCGCTGGGCTCATCGCTGAGGCTGTGCTCGATTTGCGCGGGTAATGCAGCCAGTTTCAGGGTCAGATTTATTGACTTGTCGAGTTGTGAAAACTAAGGTGATTTGGGATGGAGTCGCGGTACGTTTGTTCAGGCTTCGTCGCGACAGGCTTGCTTGAACTGGGACACGGCGTTTCGAGAGGACGAGATCCGCTGGGGATCATTATGGAGGTTGGACGAGTGATGACGGGGCAAAGTACGAGGCTGGCACGAGCGATTTTCGCTCTCTCGAAGACGAGAGGAGCTTCCGCATTCATCCGATTCCTTCTGGTGGGTGCTCTCGCATTGATTCCGGCGCAGATGAGCGGCGCGGCTACCTATGTCGTCACGAATACAGACGGCGGCGTCGTTGCGGGATCGTTCGCCAAAGCTATCAACGACGCAAATGGCAACGCTGGCGCTGACACGATCGAGTTCGACATTCCCGGTGCCGGACCTCATGTGATTGATCTCTCCGTTGTGCCTTACATGACCGAGGCCGTGACGATTGATGGCACGACTCAGACTGGTTACGCTGGCTCGCCCGTCGTGAAGATCTTTGTTGATAGTACCGGCGGACCGTACCCAATAAGAATTTATGAACCTGACGTCGAGATTCGAGGACTTGCCTTTGCGAACCTGTATCTCGATCTATGGGACGACCGGGCAAAGATCGCCGGCTGCTCATTCAGTGCGGACGCGACCGACCCCGAGCGGGACATCGCAATTTACGTCCGGTATGGGAGTGACTCGATCGTCGGTGGTGCCGGCCCGGAGGATGGCAATCAGTTCGGTAAGGTCGCACGCGGCGTGGTCCTTGGGAACTCCAGTACTGGCACCAGGATCGACGGAAATTTCTTCGGCCTGCATGACGTGACGAGTAGTGACACCGCGGGCGTTTTCGTCGAACAAGGGATCAAGGGTTCCCTGATCGGAACGGAGGCGGGTAATACGTTCACGAATCGTGATTACGGCGTGCTCCTGGCGAACACCTCGTTTCTGCCCCCGGCGAAAGGCATCACGATTCTCAACAATTCATTCCATGGGAATGCCGCCGGGATTTTCTTTGCAACTGCGGGTTCCAACAACAAGCAGCAGCCTCCACTGATCACTGAAGCGGTCAGCTCGTCGACCCAGACCGGAGTGTCGTTCGAATATGTCAATGGTGGTGACGGCGATTACCTCGTGCAGTTTTTCTCAAACCCAGTCGCGGAGCGGCAGGGAAGGACCTTCCTCGGTGAGACGACGATCACGACCAGCGGAGCGGGTGTCGCAACCTACGGGGTGACATTCCCGACACCCGTGACGGCCGGGCACTACGTCAACAGCACGATCACTCGTCTCAGCACCGGCGATACGTCCGAGTTCTCCAATGATGAGCAGGTTGTCATGACAGCCGATCTCGACGGTGACGGGGTCTCGGACGAAACCGAGGATGCCGGGCCGAACGGCGGTGACGGTAACGATGATGGAACACCCGATTCGACGCAGGCGAATGTGGTCACGCTCCCGACGGCGAACGGGAATGGCTGGATGACGCTCATCGCGACTTGTGAATTGAAAGACGTGGAGGCGATTGCGACAAGTGCGCTTCCGACCGCTCCGAGAGTGTTTCCATACGCGCTGGTGGAGTTTCTGATCCCGTGTTCTGCTGCGGATCTCGACATTCTCTACCACGCGGGAGCCGGATGGACCGCAGAAGTCGGCTACTGGAAATACGGACCTGAGGAGCCGGGACAGGCGCTCACGACGAAGTGGTACGAGCTGCCTGGCGTCACATTCGACACGACCTCGGTGGACGGTGCGACGGTGGCTCGTGCCCGATTCTCCCTTGCTGACGGTGTCCTGGGTGATGACACCGGAGTCGATGGTGTAATCGTTGATCAAGGTGGTCCGGGCACGCCCCTGCCGGCAGCTTCGATTCCGACGGCATCCGAGTGGATGTTGATCGTGATGGCAATGCTGCTGGCTGTTGCGGGCGGCCTGCGTCTGCGCGTCTGAGCTCGACCGCCTGCCGTTACTCTGTACCGGCAGGCGGTTCATCTCATCGACGTCCCCCGTCCGGACGCGGAGTGGCTCGAGATCCAGATCTTCGATGTGGCGCGTTCCGGGTTACGCTGTTGTGCGCCGTATCGCGGCGTTCGTGAGGGACCGGGAACTGAGAACAGGGAGCCGAAAGTCAGCGGATCAGCAACGTTCAGCCACGTGGACGGCTGGCGATGCCGTGATCGCACTTGCACTCGCAGCACTGGCTGTCGTACTTCGCTCCGTTCGTCTCGCCGACGCAATCTTCACGGCCGGTGGTGTTCGACTCCAGGAAGTCGATCCGTGGTACCACCTGCGATTCGCCGAGCACCTTCTCGCGAATTACCCGAGCTGGATGGCGGTCGACCCGTATCTGATTCATGGTCGTATGGGGGAGGTTCCTGTCGCCCCCGGTCTCGGATTTCTCGCGGCCTCACTCGCTGCCTTGTCGGGCGGTGCCGATGCACTACCGGCGATCGCTGCCTGGATACCCCCCGCCGTCGGGGGAGTGAGCGTTCTCGTCACGTTTGCGATTCTGCTGTTCCTGCGTGACCGATTTGCAGCGGTGACGGGGGGGCTCGTTCTGGCGATCACGCCGGGACAGTTCTTCGCACGAACATCGCTGGGATACTTCGATCATCATGGAGTGGAGGTCGTGCTCTCGCTTGCCGCAATCGCGGTGATCGTATCCATCATCAGGCGGGACGGCCGTGCTGACGAACCGGGCAGTCGCTATGCCTTTCAAAGGCTCTGGCCGGCCCTCGTGTCCGGCTCGCTCGTCATTGCCCTGTACTTCCTGTCGTGGAGAAGCGCGATCATGGGGGTCGGGGTCCTCGCGATTGCGACATACGTCACCCCGTTTCGCGATCGCACCAGCCGGGCCGTGGCTGCGATCGCGGTCATCTGTGCTGGAGGAGCGGCACTCATCACGCCGTTCTGGGACAGCACTCCCTCCGTTCGCACACAGGTTCCTCAACTGCTGATGATCGCGCTCGCGTCCGCAGCACTGTTCACGGCATCCCGGAGCGCCTGGGTCCGCGCGCTTTCTCGGACACGACTCGTGGCTCTCGCAGCGTTGGTAGTGACCGTAGGCTCGATTGCGGCGTGGTTTCTTGCGGAGAGTGCGGTTCGGCAGTTGCTGAACAGTTTCCGCAGGGTGCTCGTCGACAGCTCGACCGTCTATGTATCGGAGGCGACGTCGCTGTTCTCGCTCGATTCCCCATTATTTTTGTGGAACGAGGCGAGATTGAGCTGGATTATATTCGTCGCGATCATTCCGTGGCTGTTGCGAGAATCATTCAGACGTCGTGCTGACGCCGAGATCCTCCTGATCGTCTGGTCGCTACTGATGGTTGTGGCGATGCTGTTCCAGGTGCGCTTCGCCTACTATGCAGAGGCGGGCCTGGCGCTGGTGCTCGGTCTCGGGATCTCGCGGCTGTGGAAAGAGCGGCGAGGACTGGCTCTGGCTGCGTGGGTGGGAGTGATCGGCTTCAGCGCCGTCGCCGTCTGGCCGCGTGCGGGGCAGTACTTCGCACTTCCCGTTGCACATCGGGCCGTGTACGAGGAGCTGGAGAGGCAGTCGCCGGAGCCTTTCGACCGCTTCGGCTATCTCAGTCCTTACGAAAACCAGTCGGATCGCGCGTCGTACTCCGTCGGTGGATGGTGGGATCAGGGGTACTGGATCACGGCGATCAGCCACCGGGTGCCAATTGCGAATCCGACGCAGGAGGGTGCTCAGGCAGCGGCGCGGCTGTATCTGGAGACGAGCCCGGCTCGTGCGGACGCTCTTGCCGATGATCTCGACCTGGGCTACCTGCTGGTGGACGGCAGACTGCCGGTACTTCCGGGAGCTGAAGTGGGCGAGGGAACGGAGGGAGGATTTCCGGCTCTCGCGACATGGAGTGGAGAGCCTGTCGAGCGGTTCTACGAGCTCGTCAGCTATAGACCTCCAGGCCAGCCGGAGCAGGACGTCTATGTCTTCTATCCCGACTACTTTCGCACTCTGGCGATTCGGCTCTACCTGTATCAGGGGCGCGCTCCGGACGCACCGCGATACTGGGTAGGCACGTTTGCCGATACGAGGGAGAGCGAGGGAAAGCGGCGCCTCGTTTCCTACGAGCAGTTCGACAGCTACGACGCGGCGCTGTCGGCCGAGGCTGGGACCGGAGGAGGAATGGAGCGGCGATTGATCAGTCTCAGTCCGCTTGTGACATGTGTCCCTCTCGAGGCGCTCGGCGAGTATCGTCTCATCTCGCACAGTGGTGATCAGATGACGACCGGAACGAACATTCCATCGCTTCTTCTGTTCGAGCGGGCGCGGTGACCACTGCGGCTTCACCTCGTCCACTTCAGCTCCGGTGGGCAAGATCGAGGTCGAACTGCTGGAGGCGAGACTCCCGGGGGCGGGTCCTCCTTGCGCTGAATGGCTGCGCTTCGACCGGTGGGAGCCTCACCCTCCCGGAGGGCGTACGATTCAGATTCAGTCGGTTCCGATCCGGGCCGCAGTCTCCTCTGCCTTCTGAAGCATGGAATCGAGCTCATCGCGATCGAGAAGCTCTCCGCGGAAGACGACTCCCTGAATCTTTCGCATGTTGGCGATGTCCTCGAGAGGATCGGCGGCGAGCAGCACGAGGTCGGCCGCTTTCCCTTCGCTGATCGTGCCGAACCGATCGGTCTTCCCGAGGTATGTGGCTCCGTTGACGGTCGCCGCGCGGAGCACGTCGGCTGTCGACAGACCCGCCTTGACGAGCTCCTCCATCTCGTCATGGACGCTCGAGCCCGGAAAGATGAAACTGTCCCCCCCGTCGGTACCTACGAGGATGGGAACTCCGGCGCGATGGGCGGCGCCGGTCAGCTGGAGTCCCTTCAGATAGAAGTCCATGTAGGCTCGGCGTCCTTCGGGGGAGGGGTCTCTCGCGATCACCCTGTATTCAAATGAGGCCTCCTTTTGCGGGCCTGTTACGGTCTGCGAGCCGCGATGGTTAACAATCCGAGGCGGATTGACGCCAGAAATGAAGTGTCTGGCTTACGTGGGGCGTATGAGGCGGTATGCTGCTGTTGATGAGAGCGATGGTCAAAATCATTCCGGTGGTGGCAGTCGTGCTTCTCGCCCTGTTTGCCGCGACGGACTGGCGGCCGGGATCTGACGACGAGCCGGCAACCGTCACGGGCGTTGGAGAGAGTTCGTTCAGTGCCTTTCCGGCTGAGCTGGTTCGCGTGCTCGACGGCGACAGTCTCATCGTCCGCAATGCGGGAGGTGGCGAGGTGGAGATCCGGATCCACGGGATCGATGCACCCGAGCGACGGCAGCCGTACTCGAACGCATCTCGCAGGGCTCTGAGTGAGCGTCTCTCGGAAGATGAGCTCGTTGTGGAGCCATACACGCGCGATCGCTACGACCGCGTGGTTGCGAAGCTGACGGTCGATGGACGTGATGTCGGACTCGATCAGATCGCCGCGGGGCTCGCATGGCACTACAGGCATTACGCAGGGGAGCAATCGAGGAAGGACAGGGAGCTGTACGCCGCGGCGGAAGATCGTGCGCGCGCGGGAGGGCTCGGTCTATGGGCGGATCGCGAACCGGTTCCGCCGTGGGAGTATCGGCAGTCCCTCCGACGGCAGTAGTACGTGTCCCACGGCCCGAGTTTTCAGTCTGGCCTGTCCAGCCTCGGACTCTCAATCAGAAGAGATCGGGCACGTGGGTGAAGTTCTGAAGTGCCTCGACGGTACGCGGCGAAATCTCTTCGAGGAAATGAGTCAGGGTCTCCAGCGTCGCGACGGGTACGGCGTAGCGCGTGATGAACTCGACTGGTATGTCGCACGGCTCGGCAGACGGCTTGACCGCCGGAAGCCACAGATCACTGACGGCGTCTTCGTTCGGATTGACGACCTGCGCAGAGATGCCGAGCGTCGCGAATGCCTGGGCGAACAGATCTCGCCGATATCCGTAGTGCGTGCATGCGAGACAGGCGAGAACCGTAGAGCCGGAGTCCGGCATCCGCGCGGTCGCCTTCCGGACCCAGTTCATGATCGCCGAAGCTGTCGCTTCCCCCTGACGGTCTTCAGAGATCGTGTCAGCAAGCCCTGGGCATGCCTGGCTGATGATCCGAGCGGGGTCAAAGCCCCGTTCGGCGAGCATCCGCGTGTAGGTTCCCGTCTCGATTGTGGTCGGAGTGCCGAGAACGATGATGACCTGATTCTGGCCACGCTCGATGCGACGCATGAGTTGGTCCGTAGCAGTCTCGAGGATCCCGCGTACCGGAAGCTCACGGTCACGAGCGAACGGGATCTCGGGCAGCAGGACAGAGAGTGTGTTGCAGGCGACGTAGATGTGGTCGGGGGCGTAGCGCTCGGTGACATTGTGCAGAAACCGGTTGAATGTCGAAAGCTTCTCCTCTCGCGTCGGCATCGAGTTGTAGCCGTAGTCATTCTCCGGCGCTGCATTCGCGAAGGTCAGCCTCACAGGCTCGACAGGGCTTCCGCCGGTCCGCAGGAAGCGCTCTGCATACGCGCAGACGGAAAGGCCGCCGACTCCAGAATCCGTGATGAGTATGTGCATATGAAGGAGGCTACCGGACCGGGATCCGACCGGTCATCAGATCGATCATGATCGGAACATGCCGGTCCTTCAGATCGTATGGTGGCGCTGGCTCGACCTCGTACGTGATGAGGTTCAGTCCTCTTTCACCGGCCCACGTACCCATGGAGCCTGGTGTGGGATAGCCGATATCTCCCTGGAGTGGAAGTCCAGTCGCCTCCGCGAGACGGTGTCCGAGAGGTGATTTGTCGGCATCGTCGATACAGGCGAGCGCGGAGTGCAGACTGACCACGGCACGAGGTGAGAGCTCGTCGATGAGGGAGATCAGAGCTATCGTCTCCGGCTCCGAAGCCGGTTCGGGTCCGGGGCTGAGGGCAATGTCGCGCACGTCGCTCTCCCGGCTCTTGTAGTGAACCGGCTCGGAAGACCAGTTTGATGTTGGAAAATTGCGGTTGAGATCGACGCCATGGGCGTTGCAGCGTGTTCCTCGAATGATCCCGTCCGGGTTCGCGCAGAGGATCACTGCCGCCTTCAGATTCTCCTGCCTGATCGATCGGAGCGCTTCCGACACGACGACGGTGGTTTCCGACTCGTCTCCATGAATCGAGGCGAGGATCAGGATCTCCGGAGCAGTGGCGGGACGCCAGACGAGAAGGGGAGCGCCCTCTCGCGAGCTGCCGTACGACGAAGGCTCGTGACGGAGGACACCGCGGCGAGCGCGCTCGACCAGCGTGAGTGAAGAATCGTGTTTCATCGTGTTCATTGGCGACAATGATAATGCCACAGTGAGCTCAATGGCGCCGGAAGGCTGGGTTTGGTTTCTACAGCCATTAGAGAGAAGACGGGACGAGGTGCTCTCCACCCGTTGTAGAGCCACCGTCATCCCGACGCTTCGGTCGGGATGACGGTGTGGGGACGGCGTCCGCGACTCAACGTTCGGGCGGGACGCCCTCACGATCGCGCGAGACGCGCGACCAACATGGGGGGGCCCCAAGGTCACGCTAGAATGTCCGCCGATGAAGAAGATTACGATCTATACGGATGGGGCGGCGGCTCCGAATCCGGGCCCGGCTGGGTACGGGGTGGTTCTGATGTACGGCACTGTCCGGAAGGAATTGTCGGCGGGGTTCCGGCTCAGCACGAACAACAGAATGGAGTTGCTCGCCGTGGTGGCCGGGCTGGAAGCACTGCGCGAGCCGTGCGACGTCACTATCTACACCGATTCGAAATACGTCTCCCGCGCCGTCACCGATCGCTGGCTCGAGAACTGGCAGCGGAAGGGTTGGATGACGAGTGGCCGTCAGCCGGTGAAGAATCGTGATCTGTGGGAGCGGCTCTCGCGGATGCTCGACAGGCACGAGGTCACGATGAAATGGGTGAAGGGTCACTCGGGGGTGCCGGAGAACGAGCGATGCGACGAGCTCGCCGTCGCGGCCGCACAGCTCGATGAGCGGCTCGAGGATGATGGATTTGTGGCAGAGGCGGGGTAGCCCGTGTGGGTCGGGCCTCTGGCCCGATGTGCCGGGCGTCTCGCCCCGGTACGGTGATGGCTGCTCTACGTTCGGGCGGGACGCCCTCACGAGCGCGCGAGACGCGCGACCCCACTCACACTCTGTCACTTCCGCAGGACTGTTCCGGGGCGGGCGGTCGTCATGGTGCCGTCGTCGAGCACGAGCACTCCATTGATGATCACGTAATCGACGCCGGTCGCGTACTGGTGAGGGTCCTCAAAGGTGGCGAGATCGCGGATCTCGTCGGCATCGAAGACCACGACGTCAGCTTTCATGCCGGGCCTCAGAATCCCTCGGTCGAGCAGACCGACGCGCTGCGCAGGAAACGCGCTCATTTTCCGGATCGCTTCCTCCAGCGACAGGATGCCCTTCTCTCTGACGTAGACGGAGATGACGCGCGGGAAGGTGCCGCAGCAGCGGGGATGGGGTGAGCCCTTGCCGGGGATGGCGAGCTCTCCGTCGGAGGCGATCATCGTCGTGGAATGAACGAGAATATTCTCGAGGTCAGGCTCACTGATCGCGTGGAAGATCCCACTGACATGGCCGCGCTCGAGAAGGTGGAGAATGAGGTCCGCGGCATTGTCGACCGTCGGTTCGATTCCGCGGGCGATCATGATCTCCGTCAGGTTCATTCCCTCGATCTCCCGATCCTTCTCCGCCGCCGCGATCTGTATGGCAGCAGGATCTCCTGAGCCTCGTTCCTGCTCGATCTTGTCGATGATGTGGGCTCGGATATTCGCGCGATCTACAGGATTTGCGAAGCGTTCGAGCATTCGCTCTCGGCCTCCTTCGTTTGCCCAGGGAGGAAGCATGGCGGAGCCGAGGCCGGTGCTCGATGCCGTATACGGGTAGAGGTCGGAAGTGACGTCGACCCCGCGGGCGCGGGCCTCGTCGATGAGCTCGAGCGAACGTGTCCCGAGGCCTTCGTGAATCCGGCCGATGACCTTGTGGTGTGTGATCTGCGCGGGGAGTCCGCCTTCCTCGCCGATACGAATCGTCTCCCGCACGCTCTCGAGAAGACCGCCCATCTCGTCGCGGACGTGACTGATGTAGATCCCGCCGTCCTCGCCCGCGACCTTGGCGAGCTCGATGACCTCTTCGGTCGTCGCAAATGCTCCGGGTGTGTAGAAGAGACCGGAGCTGAGCCCGAAAGCGCCCTCGTTCATCGACTGCCGCACCAGCGCACGCATCTGCTCGAGCTCTTCGGTGGAAGGTGCCCGATCATTCTGACCGATCACCTCACCGCGAATCGATCCATGTCCGACGAACGTGCCGAAGTTGACTGTAGTGTCGGCCTCTTGAACGCGGTCGAGAAACTCGCCGATCGGCAGGGGAGAGCTTCCATCCGGCCCTTCGAAGATCGTGGTGACGCCTTCGCGAATGTAGTACTCCGCGGAGGGATCCTCGAAGATGCCGCCCCGGGCGTGCGTGTGAAGATCGATGAAGCCGGGGGCGACGACGAGCCCGCGCGCATCGATCTCCCGAGCACCCTTACCTTCGATCTGCGGAGCGATCTCCGCGATCACCCCGTCACGGATCGCGATGTCGGCGGCGAACCAGGGGTTGCCACTTCCGTCGATCACGCGCCCTCCCCGAAGGACGATGTCGTAGTTGCCGAGGAGGGAGAGCAGGAAGAGAAGATGCGGGAGCCTCATGAGCGCATCATAGAACGATGAATGCTGAATGCTGAATGAAGAGGCTGTCATCCTGAGAGGCTGTGAAAAAATCCAGCGTGCCCTGCGCTGGTGGTGCTTACGGTTCGAGCTCAAGGAATGAGGAGGAGTCGCGGTGGTTCCTCGGTGACGACGAGATCCTTCGCCGCTCAGGACAGGCAGAGATCGGGCCGTAACCACCACCAGCCCAAAGGGTTACGGGCGGGGCGTCGCCGATCGCAGCGCCTGCCCTGAGCGAGCGTCAGCGAGTCGAAGGGTCGCAGTTCCTTTCCGATGAACCACATCGCTGCGTCACTGCTTCGCGCGCTCGACGTCGCCGCGCCCGTAACGCAGGGTACGCTGAATTCTTTCACAGCCTCTGAGCGCGAGCGAAGGATCGGGTGGGTGCTGACTGTCGCGTTCTTTCCGCCCAGACAGTCGGGCCGTACGCGATCCTTCGACCGTCCTGCGCTGCGCTCCGGCGGCTCAGGATGACAGTGGGGCAGAAGCTGGTGCGTTCCCGCTCAGGCGATGTCGAGCCACTTGAACCAGACCGGGTAGTTCTCCTTGTACCACTCGAGCGCGCGGCGAATCGCTTCCTGGTTCTTCGGAGGGATCACCGTGTCGTCCACGCGGTCAAAGTGAACGCGGATGGTCTCGCCATCATGCTCGAGGGCCTGCGAGAACATCGTCTGCAGCTCATTGCGGATCCTGCCGGAGTCGGAGATCTTGACGGGCCGGGTCGTGTGGTCGATTCCGGACATGAAGCGGACGAGGAGCGGGCTGAATACGTGCCGGGTCTCGTCCATCGACTTCATCATGCGGAAGGTGAACGTGATGTCGGACGAAGCCTTCCTCGTCGCGAGACGTGTGGTCACGCGGTACACGCCATCCGAGACCTTCGTCACGCCTTCGCAGCCGGTGTAGGGATCGTCGTTCATGTAGCCGATGCAGGCCAGCACGCTCCAGTCCTTCTCGGGAGAGAAGTCGTCGGCGCGAAGAACAGACCTTCTCATGGGCATGTTCGAGGCCTCTGCCTCGCGGATCGCTTCCGCGTATGTCCTGATCTCGGCTTCATCCAACTCTCGATCGCCGAAAATCTCCCGGGCCAGCTCTGCAAAGTCGGAGCGATCGGGGTCGAGTTGCATCAGTCGCCCCTCTTCAGCACATGGAAGCGCAAACCCGGGGGAGAACGGCGCCATGGTGGCATCGACGTCGAGGACCTCGGAGAGACTCGAGGCCTGCACCGCTTCGGCAGTGGCCGCGTAACCGTCGCAGAGGAACACGTGCGTCTCTCCCTGCTCGTCGTTCCAGCTTCCGACCATGAACGTCGGCGCGTACGTGCCGGAGTCCGTGAAGACTGCGATGCCTTTCGGGCCCTTCCACCCGTCTTCCACCAGATGGGCACCGAGCTCCTGCCATTCTTTCCAGAGGTCGCCGAGCCGTCCGTGCCGGCTTTTCCCCTGCAGCGTCCACACATGAATGTTTTCGCGCCGGATCCCGGGATAGGCTGCTTCGATCGACTCGACGACCTTGCTCCTCGGCGTCCGGTAGTGAAGGAGAACCGAGGCCTGCTCAGCTTCTTCAGCAACTCGCTTCGGCACCGTGAGGCATCCCATGTATGACTCGTACGGCTTGGCCATCCGGAGCGGGGAGTCGAAGAGGTGGAGAACTGCCATCGCTCCAGTATCCTCGCCGGCAGCGAAGCGGGTGGTGTTCTCGAGCGTGTCGACCGCTGCGCCCCAGATGGTGATACCGCGGTCCTGGATCCAGTCGTAGAACTGGTCGAAGGAGTGTCCGTTTTCGTTGAGCAGCCGTCGTACGCGCGGATCGACCTGATGAGCGATCTCAGGGCGGGCGTAGACACGTCCGAAACCGAGAAGAGGGTTCGCCCCCATCTCCGGTGACTCGCCAGCCTTCGGCATGAGTCCTTCTCCGAGGCTCACCATGATGGCGTGGTTCTCGGGGAGGGTTCGTGTGAGGTGCCAGAGGCCTTCGCTCATGACGTATGCGCTGATGGCGTCGGCAGATTTTTTCACCTGGTTGAGCGTGGCCTTGTCCTTGCCGGCCCCGGCCCCGAACTCACCGAACAGCCGGGTGCCGAACGCGGTGACGGCGGAGGTCATTGCGAGGCATCGCGCGATGCCTCGGGGCGCGAAGGAGTGGGCGGAAACGGGCTCGGCCTGCGAGCGATGCACCTCGACATCCTCGAGCCATAAGTGGAAGCGGAGGAGGACCGGTCGGGTATCGAATGCCCACTGGGCGATGAGGTTGCGTTTTTCGAGACTTTCCACGTCATTCCTTTCGAAAACGAACAATTATGTGGATTGTACTTTAGTTGGTCATTGAGTCATTGAGTCATTGAGTCGTTGAGTCGTCATTGAGTCATTGAGTCATTGGGCTATTGAGTAGTTGAGTCGGTTCGAGGAGATTGTCATTCCGAAGGAGCGGCTTTTTGCGACTGAGGAATCTGGCTCGGTGGGCGATACACGGCAGAGTTTTCCGCCCCCCGAATTCCTCACTCACGCCGGCAGCGCTCCTTCGGAACGACAGCCCGCGATGAATGTGGCATCCAATCGATCAGCGACCGGCAAATGACTCAACGACTCAATGACAATGACTCAACGACTCAACGACTCAATGACTCAACCATCCCCATCATTTACCATCGAGCGATGAAGCGTTTCGAACGATACGTGGCCATCGGTGACAGTACTGTAGAGGGGCTTGATGATCCGGATGGAAACGGCGGTTATCGGGGTTGGGCCGATCGCCTCGCCACCCGAATTGCAGACGGTCAGGGCTCGGTCCTCTACGCCAATCTCGGCGTGCGGGGAAGAACGACACGGCAGGTGAGGGACGAGCAGCTCGAGCCGGCTCTCGCGATGGATCCCGATCTCGCGATCATCGTCTCCGGCACGAACGATCTTCTTCAGCTCCGGTTTGATCAGCACGTTTTGCAGCACGACATGGAAGCGATGCAGGCGCCGTTCACGGCCCGCGGCGCAATGGTGCTGACCTTTACTCTTCCCGATCTGAGCGACGTGATGCCGATCGGCCGGCTTCTTCGTGGCCGGCTTCATCGGATGAACCAGGCGATTCGGAACGCGTCCGCGGAGAGTGGTGCGATCGTCTGCGACTTTGCGCAGTATTCCGTCGCCGCGGATCCACGACTCTGGTCGGCTGATCGCCTCCACGCAAACGCGGAAGGGCACGCGCGCATCGCTGCAGCACTCGCGTGGCACGCTGGTCTCCCTGGAACGGATCGCTCGTGGTCGGAGCCTCTTCCCGGTAAGCCCCCCGGTGGTCTCTCGCATGCGATCCGCGCGGAGGCCGCCTGGCTTCGCGAATATTTCATTCCGTGGATCTGGCGGCACGCGTGGGGCCGTTCGTCCGGCGATGGGATCGTCGCAAAACGGCCGGAGCTGACACAGGTCGAGATGCCGTAAGACGCGCGACGCTTCGGCATGGCTGAAGACGTATGGGTGCGGGCTCAGTGAATGCACGAGACGAGACTGAGATGGACACGGCGGGCGTCGCCGCCGTGTCCATCTTCGAATTGGGTGGGCGACGTTCAGACGAGCTGGAGCTCGGGAACCGGTGTCTTCTTCACAGCTTGCTTGACCGCCCTCTCGATCACGCCCGGCTCGATCTCTTCGAGCTCATAGCTGACGTCGATGATCGGTTTGTTAACGTTGATGATGCGGCTCAGGTCGATCGGCGTTCCCTCAACCACGACGTCGGCGGGCGTCGCGTTGATCGTTTCCTCGAGCTCGCGGATCTGGGTCTCACCGTATCCCATCGCCGGCAGGATCTTTCGCGCGTTGGGATATTTCTCGTAGGTCGCCTTGATCGATCCGACCGCGTACGGTCGCGGGGATACGATTTCCGCGGCGCCCGCCGCCTTCGCGGCGAACCAGCCTGCTCCGTATGTCATGCCGCCGTGAGTGAGAGTCGGTCCATCTTCGACGACAAGAGCTCGCTTCCCCTTGATTGCATCAGGATCGGCGGCAACGATTGCCGAACGTGTCTGGATCAGTGTGGCAGACGGATTGTTCTCGCGGCAGTTCGCCAGCACCGTGGCGACGTCCTCGGGCTCCGCCGTCTGCACCTTATTGATGATCAGCATGTCGGCGAACCGGAAGTTCGTCTCGCCCGGGAAGTAGGAGAGCTCGTGACCCGCACGGTGAGGATCGACGATCGTGATCCAGAGATCGGGTTTGATGAAAGGCGTGTCGTTGTTTCCACCATCCCACAGAATGACGTCGGCTTCCTTTTCCGCCTCGGAGAGGATCTTCTGGTAGTCGACTCCGGCGTAGACGACAAAGCCGTTGTCGATGTGAGGCTCGTACTCCTCGCGCTCCTCGATCGTGCACTCGTGCGTCACCAGATCATCATAGGTGGCGAAGCGCTGGCACGTCTGCTTCGCGAGATCACCGTACGGCATCGGATGCCGGATTGCGACGACCTTGAGGCCCATCTCACTGAGGATGCGTGAGATGTAGCGGGTTGTCTGTGACTTTCCGCATCCCGTCCGCACAGCCGTGATGGCGATGACCGGTTTGCTCGAGGGGAGCATCGTGCGCTGCGCCGAGCAGACGCCAAAGCTCGCGCCCCAGCCGATGACCATACTCGCCTTATGCATCACGTACTCGTGTGGCACATCGGAGTAGGAGAACCAGACTTCGTCGACCTCGTTGTCCGTGATCAGAGCCTCCAGATCTTCTTCAGGGGCGATCGCGATGCCGTCTGGGTAAAGCGGCCCGGCAAGCGCCCGGGGGTACCTGCGGTCTGCGATGTCCGGGATCTGTGTGGCGGTGAAGGCGACGACATTACGCGACGTGTCGTCACGGAACAGACAGTTGAAGTTGTGGAAGTCGCGCCCTGCGGCCCCCATGATCACAACTCTTCGGCGATTCATGACTCCTCCTGTTCGAGCGTCTGGCTCGGATCAGCCTCGACTCTACCGATTCGGTGACTGTTTCTCGGGTGTCGGCAATCACCGAATCGGTGTGGTCCCCGTCGTCTGCCAAGTGAGCAGCCGAGTGACTGCCAATCGGGTCACAGATGATACCAGTGGGGCATAGTCTTACCCGGCAGGTACCGCTCGCGGCCTGGTGTCTGACCCATCTCGTGAAGACGGATCGGCGCTAAGTGCTTTCCTTTGAGTGTTTACGTTTCTGGTGAAACATGGCATTCGTCATGCTCTTGTAACGGGTCAGTCAACATTGTTTCAGCCATATTACATTGTTTCATCTTCAGCCAAACGGCAGGTGGAGGCTCGGGCAAGGCGTTCGCGACAGGGCGTTCCGCAGCTCATCCTGCTTTAAACATTGCAGTAAGGAGACCCATCTATGAAGCGAATTTTCGTTGCGGCAGTTCTGCTCCTGCTTTCGACATCTGTCATGGCCGCAGGAGTGGGGCAGGTAACACTCGAAACAGAGTCGGCCCGTGTATTCAGGTCAGTCGAACGGGGTGGCTCTGACGCCGGCCTCGGCGGCTCCGCACGCGGAGATCGCGGCAGGTTTTCTGCGGATGAAAGGCCACTCGGCGGAGTCGGTACGCAGCATGGTGCCGGTGTCGGTGAACCGCGTCGAGAGAACTGGCGTGACGCACCACCGATTCGAGCAGAAGGTTCAGGGGATGCCCGTTTTCGGCGCATACTCGAAAGTCGCGATCGATGAACAGGGCCGCATCATCAACGCGATCGACCGTCTGGTCGAGGTTCCGGGCGCTGTCGAACCTGCCACAATCCGTCGGCCGAACGCTCTGAATGCCGCAATGAATCATCTGTATGGCGACGCCCGGCCGCTTCTCTACCAGGCGCCTCAGATCACCAGGGTGGCAATTCCGATGAACGACGGCGCGCTCCACGAGGGCTTCCTCGTTGAGACCTGGACCCAGGATGACAACCTCCTGCACCACACGCTGATCAGTGGTGAGGGCGAGGTCCTCAACGTCGAGCTGCGCACGGCGTTCGACAGCTACAGCGTCTTCACGGACAATCCGGCCACGACGCCGCAGACGACCGTTTCCAATCCGGCAGGCGCCGGCTCTCCGAACGGCTGGCTCTTCGCCTCGGGACAGCGGAACATCGACATCGCGGGGAACAACGTTCGTGCCTACCTCGATGTCGACGCGAACAACGCCCCCGACTCCGGTGGCGCCTCCGTCACGGGCGGCAACTTCACCACCACTGCCAACATGAGCCAGTCGCCGGCGACCTCGACCAACCGAGCAGTCGCGGTGCAGAATCTCTTCTATCTCAACAATCTTCTTCACGACAAGCTCTACAGCCACGGATTCAATGAGGCGGCTGGAAACTTCCAGGAGACCAACTACGGTTCTGGCGGGTTTGGCAGCGACTCGGTCAATGCCGAGGCGCAGGATGGCAGTGGGACGGACAACGCGAACTTCTCCACGCCTTCCGATGGCAGCAATCCTCGCATGCAGATGTATCTCTGGAACGGTCTCGGCGATCATGTCGCCGTGGTCGGCAGCAACACCTATCTCGCGATGGGTGCGGAGTTTGGCCCGGCGCTCAATACCACCGGCGTCTCAGCACCACGGTCGTCGTATGCGGGCGGCGACGGCTGCACGAGTATGCCGAGCATGCTCGGAAAAATCGCGCTGATTGACCGTGGCAACTGCGACTTCGTCACGAAAGTGAAGAATGCGCAGGCTGCGAATGCGGTCGGCGCCATTGTCGCGAACAACGCGGGTGATGACATCCTCACGATGGGCGGTACCGATTCGACCATCACGATTCCTTCGATCTTCGTCGGACAGAGTGACGGCCTCGACGATCAGGCACGCCGCAACGACCACGAAGATCTCTGCCAATCCGAATCCGCCGCTCATGAGAGATGGCGATCTCGACTCCGACATCGTCTATCACGAGTACGGTCACGGTCTGACGTGGCGCATGATCGGCAGCATGAGCGGCGCGATGTCAGGCGCCATCGGCGAAGGGATGGGTGACGTCATTGCGATCCTGATGAATGAGCGGCCGACGGTCGGTTCGTACTCCGCGAGCAACAGCAACGGAATTCGCCGTGCGACGTATAGTGACCAATCCTTATCCCTACAGCTATGGTGGCTTCACTGGCTCCGAAGTCCACAACGACGGTGAGATCTACGCCGCCGCCGTCTGGAGAGTCTGGGAGAACTTCCAGGCTGCGGGTGTGTCGAAGAACACGTTGTGGGATTACCTGATCGACGGCATGAACTACACGCCGGCCGGTCCGACCATGGACCAGATGCGCGACGGAATCCTCCAGTCCGCAGCAGGAAGCGGACACGAGTGCCTGATCTGGAAGGGCTTTGCCGCACAGGGAATCGGAACGGGCGCCAAAGTCCGTGTCCGCGGCCCGAACTACACGGTGACCGAATCCTTCGGAGTGCCTTCGAACTGTCAGGGTGGTGGCTCCAACGTCGCGCCGTCAGCATCCTTCACATCTTCTGTGAACGGTCTGACCGCGAGCTTCACCGACACCAGCACGGATTCGGATGGCACGATCGCATCGCGGAGCTGGAGCTTCGGCGACGGAGCCTCGTCGACCGCGACGAATCCCAGCCACACCTACACGAGCCGCCGGAACTTACTCCGTCTCGCTCACGGTCACCGACAACGGTGGCCTCAGCAGCAGCACCAGCAAGAGCGTCACGGTCACGGCACCGACGGGTAATGTGGCTCCAGTTGCTTCGTTCACCTCGTCGGTCAGCAACCTGACGGCGAGCTTCACCGACACCAGCAGCGACTCGGACGGCACGATCGCGTCGCGGAGCTGGAATTTCGGTGACGGAGGAACATCGACGTCGACGAACCCGAGTCACTCGTACGCGGCAGCCGGAACGTACTCGGTGACGCTCACGGTCACCGACAACGGCGGCCTCAGCAGCAGCATCAGCAAGAGCGTCACGGTAACGGCTCCGAGCACCGGGATCGTCCTGAGCGCGTCTGGTACCAAAGTGAAGGGCGAGCATGTCGTCAGCCTCAGCTGGTCGGGTGCGAGCTCCGTCACGGTCATTCGTAACGGCGCGACGGTCGCGACCGTCTCCGGAAGCAGCTACACGGACTACACCGGCAACAAGGGATCTGGGAGCTACACCTACCAGGTCTGCCAGAGCGGAACATGCTCCAACACGGTGCAGGTCGTCTTCTAGACGCTGATCCATCGGTTTCAATTCGACGGCGGGGCGATTTGCCCCGCCGTCTTTTTTGTTTTCACTGCATGTGCAGATCTCAGCCGGTGGGACCACTGTCCGACATAGGGGCGGGATGCCCGACCCATTCGGTGTGACGGACTTCTCGCACCCTGGTGAGATCCGTCACAGGTTGCGGGTGAGCTTGCGCTAATCTTGCTGAAATGGATCTCTCGCCACTGCTGATCCTCGGTGTGGTCCTGGGTGCCCGGCATGCGCTCGACGCAGACCATCTCGTCGCCGTCTCCACGATTCTGTCGAGAGAACGTTCGGTGAGAAATGCGGTCTCGGTCGGGGTTTTGTGGGGGATTGGTCATTCGGTGACCATCCTGCTCGTAGGAGGTCTGATCATCGCGCTGCAATGGAGCGTTCCTCCCCGGATCGAGATCCTGCTCGAGATCCCGGTGGCACTGATGCTCGTCATTCTGGGAGTACGGAGTATCCGCACGACCCTCCCTCCGCGCGAACATGACCACCAGACGACGCGATCCGCTCATGTTCACGACCACGTTCACGTGCACGGCGACTATATTCATACGCACGGTCACGGTCATGATGCCGAGACGCACGGACACGCTGAAGAGGACACGCCGCTCGCAAAGCTCGATCGATCGCTCTCTTCGATCGGCATCTACCACGCCGCCCGGCCGGTGATCGTGGGCATTATTCACGGCCTTGCCGGTTCCGCGGCCGTGGCGCTCCTGGTTCTTCCACTCGTCGGCTCTGTGTCCGCCGCCATTCTGTACCTCGTTCTCTTTGGCGTCGGTACGATTGCCGGCATGACCGCAGTCACGGCGAGTCTGTCGGTTCCTCTTGCCACCGGTGCCCGCCGATGGGCCGGGGGACAGAAGCTGCTCATCCGGGGCGTCGGGCTCGTCAGCATCGGCTTCGGCATCGTGCTGGGTGGCCAGCTTCTCACGGCACTGTAGTTTGAATCCCACGCTCGCCTGGGAGACGATAGCCGAGTCATGAACACATTCATCGCGCTGCTTCGCGGCATCAATGTGGGTGGGAAGGGCAAGCTGCCCATGGCCGATCTCGTCGCGGCCCTGGAATCGTTCGAGTTCTCACACGTCAGGACCTATATCCAGAGCGGCAACGTGGTGCTTCGTTCCCGGCTGAAGAGCTCGGAACAGGTTGCAAAGCAGGTTCGAAAGGCGATCGCCGAGGGCTGTGGAATTGAGCCGGAAGTGATCGTCCTGACCGCGACGGAGCTCCAGACAGTGATCGACTCGAATCCTTTCCCGAGTGCTACCGAGGAACCGACATCTCTCCACTTCTTCTTTCTCGGCGCGTTACCGGAGCAAGCTGACGATGAAAAGCTCGAAGCGAAACGGAGCAGCAGCGAGAGATACGAGAGGGTAGGCAAAGTCTTCTACCTTCATGCACCGGAAGGGATCGGCAGATCAAAGCTTGCCGCCAGCGTCGAACGGATCCTCGGAGTTCCCGTCACCGCGAGAAACTGGCGCACTGTGAACACCCTCATGGAGATGGCGAGACTCGATTCTCAGGAATGAGACGGTATTTCAGTGCCATCAGCCTCGAGAGGCTCGTCAGCCTTTCGATTCATGAGCCCAACAGTCGATCGAGGGAAGTGCGGTGGATCTCACTCCCGACCGTCTTGCCGTTGGCGTCGACGTAGAGATGACCGCCACTCACTGTGACGGCCAGATCGGTCCGCCGGTCGATCATGCTCGAGAGCTCTTCGATGAAGCCTCCGTCGAACGTGTGAACCGTGATCTGATCCGCGCGATGGATCCGTGCTCCCAGAAGCTGAGCAGTGACCTGCCGCAAGTCGCGGTGCGTATAGATTGCGGTGTGCTCAGCGAGCTTGCTTCCCCGGTGGAGCCTGTCGGCTCCCGGAGCGCCGACTTCGATCCACCCAGTCGTGCGCCCGGTGAGATCTCGAATCAGGACAGCCGGCTGGTCGCCGGCCGCAACGCCCTCGGTGAACGCGATTCCCGGGGCGTATTCGAGGCAATAGGCAAGAAGCCTCGTCGTCATGAACTCGGCTGTTTCGGATGGCTGCCGCGCCAGACGCAGGTCAACAGTTTCGTACACATCGCGATCAGCGTCCGATAGCTGCAGAGCGATGCTGTAGATGGTCGCGGTCAGAGCCATTGAGTTGTCCGACGTTTGGCGAAGGGCGAGCGCAGTGCGCGGTGTGGCGGTACGCGGTCTCTGATCTTCACGCCCGCTTCAACCGGAAGCCGGCCGACTTCACTCCTGGCTGCGATGTGAAGCTGTGGGTCTCACTGGATCGGGTGACGCAGCACGCAGCGCAGCGGGCGAGCTCGCGTCATATTGAAGAGACGAAAAACCATCTCACGACGGGAGCCGAAATGAAGGTTCGAGACATCATGAATACCGCGCCGGTAACCGCTGATGTGAATACGCCGGTACACAGCCTCGCTCTGCTCATGGTGCACTCGGGTTGCGGCGAGATTCCCCTGACTGATGGGGGGCGGCTGATCGGGGTGGTGACGGACCGCGACGTCGCGTGCAGAGTGGTTGCTGCCGGTAGAGACCCGGTCACGACCATCGCCCGTGAGGTCATGACTGCGGGACCGGCCACCATTGGTCCTGAGAGGTGCATCACCGCTGCGATTCGTCTGATGGAGTCGGCGCAGGTGAGGCGTCTTCCAGTCGTGGACGATGAGGTCCGCGTCGTCGGAATCGTCTCCATGACCGATCTCTGCCAACACCTGCCGTACTGGACGGCCGGAACTCTGCTCCGCGAAATCTCGACCAGTCATCCCTCTGATGAGCCCCGTCCGACGGCACTCGAGGCGTTCCCTCCGTACGTCCCTCAGACCGGTCCGTTCGGTTCTTCAGAGCTGTAGACGAGTTACTGAGCGATTTGCCTGCGCTGAGGAAGTGTGAGCGACAGCCCGTCATCCTGAGCCGCCGTAGCGAAGCGAAGGACGGTCGAAGGATCTCGTACGGCCCGACTCTCAGGACCGAAGTGCGCGACAGTCAGGACGCACCCGATCCTTCGCTGGCGCAACTCACTTCGAGTCATCCCGTACGCGATCCTTCGCGGCGCAATCACTTCGAGTCATCCCGTACGCGATCCTTCGCTGGCGCTCAGGATGACTCCATGCGCCTCCGGTGCTGACGGTAATCGCACGATCACAGGAGGGGGTGATGGCGGTCGCTGCGACGGCCCGAGCTTGGCGCGAAGCTGGATGCAGAACCGAGCGCGAGGAGTCCCCATGCGAGTCAAAGATCTGATGAAGCTTCATCCAGTCACCGCGGAAGTCGATACTCCGATCCGTGACGTCGCCTGGTGGATGGCGGAGTACGGGTGCGGTGAGATTCCGGTCACCGAAAATGGCCGCCTCGTCGGTGTCGTCACCGATCGCGACATCACCTGCAGGGCCGTCGCAGAAGCGAAGGATCCTTTCAGCACCCCGGTGGGGGAAATCATGACGAGGTCTCCCGTCAGGATTCGACAGGACGAGCGGCTGAGCTACGCGATCCGGCTCATGGAAGAAATGCAGGTGAGGCGGCTGCCGGTGGTCACTGGAGACGGTGGAACACTCGTGGGAATCATCTCTCTGACAGATATCTGCCTGTGCACGACCTGCCGGACTACCGGTACGATTCTCCGCGAAGTGTCCAGAAAGCGGGAACCTGTCCCCGTCCCGTTGAAGGGACCAGCGGTCTTCCCTCCGTACTAGCCGCATCACAGAAGCTCTCCGGATCGAAGGCAAATGGAGCCTGCCGATTCGGTCCCGCTCCGCCAGAGGCCCCTGCGCCGGGGCCCGGCTCTCTCGCCGCTTCCACTCTCCGCTGTCTCGCTGCGACACCCGATGAGAAATGCACCCCTAGAACCTATCTTGCATAGGGGTTGTGCGGCCCTGTCCATCCCAGAGAGAGCGAGCTCATAGATGAGGATCACTGTTGCCTACAACCTCAGAACCGATAATTCCGAGGAGACGGCGGAACTGCTTACGGTCGAGGACGTGGAGCGCATCACCGGAGCGATCGACACGCTCGGACACTCCGTCACTCCCGTCGAGGTTTCCGGGAAGCCGAATGAGGTCGTCGAGAGACTTCTCGACAGCGAGCCGGATCTGATCTTCAACGTGGCGGAAGGAACGATCGGCAGCTCGAGGGAAGCGTTCTACCCGGGCCTGTACGAACAATTGGGCATTCCCTTCACTGGAGGGAACGCCTCGCTGCTGCACATGAATCTCGACAAGAACCTGGCCAAGACCGTGCTGGCCTCGCGTGGTATCCGAGTCCCGCGTGGGATTCTCGCCACTCGGAAAGGACAGGAGCTGCCCGATGATCTCCAGTATCCCCTGATGATCAAGCCGAACAAGGAGGGGTCGAGTAAAGGGATCACGCAGGACTCTGTCGTTGAAACGCCGGAGGCCGCGCGGGAGCGAATTGATTCGCTGCTGGACCGCTATCCAGCCGGTCTGGTCGTGGAGGAGTTCATCAATGGCAAGGAGCTGAGTGTTCCGCTTCTGGAGAGTCTTCCCGGACAGGTCCTCGAGATCGTCGAGCACACGTTCGATCTCGAGAAAATCGGTGGGAAGTACAACGTCTACGACTATGACATGAAACAGGGAGGAGAGTCGGCCTCGGCCGTGGGCGTCCTCTGTCCCGCGTCGGTGAGTGCCGAGGAGAAGAAGCGGGTGATCGAGATGGCGCGCCGGGTGTTCGAGGTAATGAGCTGTCCGGACATGGGACGCGTCGACATCCGCCTCCACGAGAATGGAGAGCCTTACTTCATCGAGCTCAATCCATTGCCGAGTCTGCATCCGAGTGCCTCACTCATGGTCGCCGCACGCGAAAAGGGGCTCGACCGGAAGGCGGTGTTCCGGCTCATCATTCGCTCCGCCGCTCGTCGATACGGGCTCGCCACGCGGTCGATTCGAAAAGTTCCAGCAGAGGATGTGGAGCATGCGCCGCCGCGCGCGACGGTGAGGGAGCTCGGCATCCGGATCGGCCGGATGAACCGCGGTCTGAACAACGCAATCACGGATGTCGAGGGTGTGAAGGTCGGGCACGTGACGAGGATCGAGGATGAGGTACAGCTTCCCGGGCTCGTCGAGAAGACGTCTGTGCGGACGGGGGTGACGGCCATCCTGCCCGTGGGGCGGGCGTTCACGAAGCGTGTCGTCGCTGGGGGATTCGTGCTGAACGGTGTCGGTGAGATGGCAGGATTGAACCAGGTGATGGAGTGGGGCTGGCTCGAGACTCCCATTCTGCTCACGAACTCTCATTCTGTGGGAAGAGTTCATTCGGGCGTGATCAACTATCTCTCGGAAAAGTACCCGACACTCGGCACCGAGATCGACGTAGCCATCCCTCTGGTCGGGGAGGCGGACGATTCGTTTCTCAATGACGTGAGAGTCGGGACCTCCACGGCACAGGATGCCGTTCGCGCCATTCAGTCCGCGGCGGGAGGGCCGGTCGCGCAGGGATCGGTCGGAGCCGGCACCGGCATGATGTCATTCGACTTCGCCGGAGGAATCGGGACATCTTCGCGCGTGCTCGACCTGCCGGAGGGAACCTTTACCCTCGGCGTTCTGATCCTGTCCAATTTCGGGAAAATGAGAAATCTCACCGTCGACGGAAAGGTGATCGGTCGTGAGCTCGATCCCTCATTCGACCGTTCCGAGCGGAGAGCCCATTCCGAGGGCTCGGCGATCGTCGTCGTCGCGACGGATGTGCCGCTGATCTCGAGTCAGCTCAATCGCATCGCAAAGCGTGCGGCGATCGGGCTCGGCCGTACCGGGTCGTACGCCGCGTTCTCGAGTGGCGAGTTCATCCTCGCGGTGAGTACCGCTATTCGAAGCCCGCGTCCCTCCGACACTGACAGATTCATATCGCTGCGGTGCATCTCCGACGCTCATATCGATGTCGTATACGAGGCGGTGATCGAAGCCACGGAGGAAGCCGCGTTAAACGCAATCTTCTGCTCGAACGGGATGTCGGGCCGGGGGGGCCGGTTCGCACCGGCGATTCCACATGACCGTGCCGTCGAGATCCTCAAGACCGGAAAGGTGATTCATGAAAGTCATTGAGAAATACAACGACAGTCTTCACAACCCCTACTGGAAGTTCCAGCTCGGCCGGGAGTCGTACGAGGTCAAGGATACGCCGAAACGGGTGGCCGCCATAAAGGAAAGACTGAAAGCGGATGAGCGCTTCGAGCTGATCAAGGCAGACCAGTTTCCCGAGCGGATGATCGCCCGACTGCACCCGTATCACGACTACATCCGCAACATCTCAGAAAAGCTCGAGGAAGGGGAGGAGGTCTATCCGGATCTCTTTCCGGGGGACGGGGCACGCCTTCCGCGACGGGTTGATTCGCCGCTCTGGGGCGGACTCTGGTGCACTGATGCGGTGACTCCCATCATGGCGAAGACCTACGAGGTCGCGAGGGCGTCCGCTGAGACTGCGTTGACGGGCGCGTCTCTCATACTGGAAGGAACGGAGAAGACCGTCTACTCTCTCTGCCGTCCTTCCGGCCATCATGCGGGGCCGCGGCTGTTCGGCGGCTATTGCTATTTCAACAACGTCGCGACGGCAGCCGAGCTGATGGCAGAGAAGGGGACAGTGGCGATTCTCGATCTCGACTACCACCACGGCAATGGGACGCAGGAGTTCTTCGAACAGCGGAAGTTCGTCTTCACCGCATCCATCCACGGCGATCCGGAAGTGGAGTACCCATACTTCTGGGGGTATGAGGGGGAAACGGGTATCGGACAGGGTGAAGGGACGAATCTGAACCTCCCACTTCCTCTCGGAAGCGGCGGGAGCGCGTACCTCGAGGCAGTGAATCGGTTCATCGACGCGATGAGCTCATTCAAACCCGACCACCTGATCATCGCTGCAGGATTCGACACGTACAAGGATGACCCGATCGGCGGATTCAAACTCGATCTCGACGACTACGGCGAGATCGGCCGCCGTCTGGGGGCGCTGGACCTTCCCACTCTGATCTGCCAGGAGGGAGGGTATAACGTCGATGGTCTCGGCCATTGCGTTCACGCTTTTCTCAGCGGATTTCATCGATGGTACCGAGGGTAATCAGTCCTGAACGTATTCGCCGCCGGTGGTCCATGTAGGTGCGCCCGCACCGGCGGATCATTGTGGCGCTAACGTGATCCGACGCGCGGTGAACCAAGGGGCTGCAGATCAGTTTGTGATCCGCAGCGTCACCGGCTCATCGAGGTGGACGACCTCGCAGTGTTCCGATAAATGACGGGTCTCGAGCTAATGAAGTGAACTGTCATCCTGAGCCGCCGGATCCCGCGAAGCGGGAGGAGGCCTGCCCTGAGCCAAGCCGGAGGGACGGTCGAAGGATCGCGTGGAGCCGACTGTCAGGCTTGGAAAGAACGGAACAGTCAGGACGTACGCGATCCTTCGCTTCGCTCAGGATGACAAGCATGCGACTGACGTCTGGCTTGCGGTGAGCGACGACAACCGCCCTCCTCAGGCCACCAGCGCCTTCAGCATCGCGTCGCAAGCCTCAGCGCACTTTCGGCACGACTCCGCACAGATCCGGCAGTGCTCCATCTTTGCGGCATGCTTGTCACACTCGTCCGCGCAGGCACGGCACGCGGTTGCGCACGCTTCCAGTTGCGCCTTCAGCACGCCCTTGTCCTGTTCGCCGGGTCTCGAGATCATTCTCGCGGTCACTGCCGTGATATCCGCGCAATCGAGGTTGAGGCGGATGCAGAGGCGGCGGTCGCCGGGATCTGAATCCTCGAGACACGCGTCTGCGCAACTGCTGCACACGGCGCTGCATTCGGCGGCCGCGGTGACCAGAGCGAAGGCTTCGTCGCCTGCATCGCTGGCTGGATTGGGATGAGCTGAGAAAATTGTTTTGAGTCGGTCCATGCGGATTCCTTTCGATAGCTTGATGTATGGGAGGGGTTGCAATAGGGAAACCAGTGGGACGGCTCGGGAAGGGGGGAAGCCAGGGATCACACTGGCTCAGAGGCGGAGAGTGTGGATTCGGAATTCGATTCGATATACTGGTGATATCGATTTCAGCCTCGGTTTCAAGGAACAACCTCTTTTCGAAAGAAGGTAGTGCCATGGCAGTGTTGGATCTCGCCGAACGCCTAGCCACCATCATCGCCGCTCAGGAAGAAATTGCGCGGTTCAGACTCGACGAAGATGCAGTGATGCGCCTCGCTGCAGAGAAAGTCCGGGAGATCACCGATGCCGACGGAGCCGTCGTGGAGATCGTTCAGGGGGAGGAGATCTACTATCACAGCGCTGTCGGCACTCTGCACGAGCACGAGGGAACTGTGTTCGATCTGGAGGGGAGTCTCTCCGGCACGGCCGTGAGCACGAGGAACGTTCTGCGCTCGGATGACACGGAGGCCGACAGCAGAGTCAACCGTGACATCTCTCGTGCTACCGGCACGAAGTCGATCATCGTGGCTCCTCTCGTGTACGAGGATCGGGTCGTGGCGCTGCTCAAAGTCGTGTCGAAAAAGGCGGGAGAGTTTGACGATCTCGACACCTACTCGATGCGTCTGATCGCAGGACTCATCGCCGCTGCGCTCGCACATGCCGCCGAGTACGAGGCGAAGGAAACCTCGGAGAGTCGCTTCAAACTGCTCTTCGATCGCAACCTGGCCGGCGGGTTCTGCACAACGACAGATGGTCGCGTCATTCAGGTCAACTCCGCGATCGCCGGGATTCTCGGTTTCGATTCAGCCGAGGAGATGCTCAGTGAAGAGACATGGAACCTCTATCCGGAACGCAAGGATCGGGAAGAGTTCCTGAAAGTTCTGATGAACCAGGAGTCGGTCACGAGCTATCCGCTGACGTTGAAGCGAAAAGACGGAAGCCTGGTCGACACGATCGTGAACATGGACATCGTTCCCGGAGAGCGTGAGACGTTCATTCTCGGGACGATGGTCGAGAAGAAGGGGTGAGGAAGCGGTCAGTCGACAGTCGGATGAGCTGGAACCACCGGGTGCGAAGATTAATTATTCAGCAACAGCACTTCCAGGGATTCCGACACGCACGGCTGTCATTCCGACGCGAAGCGAGGAATCTGGGAGGGGACCTCTCTTCCCACTGACGAAGCGGCGGCACCTGACCCCCGAAGCTGCTCAGATCTTTCTGACGACCGACGACTGACGACTGAAAGCTGATCTCACTTCTGCCGGAGTGCGATCCATCCGGCGACCGGCGCCAGAAGCACCCATGTGGCGAGTGCAATGACCAGAGGCGTACTGAGCCGGATCGTCGCGAAGATTTCGCGGACACCGATCACGACCTCGGAACCGAAGAGGGTCGCGACGAGCGCCAGTGCGATGAGTAGTGTGGCTGCCTGTCCGACGATCAGCGACCTCTGAGCTCTCGATTGAGCATCCTGACGCTTACGGATCTGCATCCGCCACCACATCGTCCCGGATGAAGGCACATGAGCCTCGGCCATTGCCACGGCGCTCTCATCGAGAAGCGCACCGGCGACCGTACGCAGTTCGCTGCACGAGACGCACACAACGACATGCGAGCTCAGCTCGTCTCCAACGAAACCGGCTCCGAGAGCGTCGAGAAGCTCGTTTTCCCGGTGGCAGATCTCGCCCTTCACGATCTCTCCTCCATCGATCCGTGGGTGAGAATGGCCGCGAGCTTGCGCCGGGCGCGCAGAAGCATCGTCCGAATGCTGATTGCCTTGAGGCCGAGAATTTCGGCGATCTCCTCGTGAGACGCTCCCTGAGCATAGGCGAGCCACAGCATCTGACGCTGAAGTGGCTCGAGCTGCTCCATCGCCCGAGAGAGATCGGTTCTGATCTCCGCCTGCCGCTCCGGAACGGGCGCCTGGCTGCGTGGCACGTCGGAGAAGGTCTCGTCCTCCTGAAGCGGGACGTCAGGATGACGCCTCGCCCGGCGTGCCGTGTCGCGAACGATGTTCGTGGCAATGTGAAAGAGCGAGTTCCTGCGGTGGGCCTCATTCTCATGATTTGCACCGGCCCGGTAGAAGCGGTAGTACGCTTCCTGAAGGATGTCGTCTGCTTCCTCGGGACTGCCGGTCATGCGGGAGAGATAAGACCAGAGCGGCCGGGAAGTGCGCTCGTAAAATGAACGGAACTCCTCCTCGTTCATCAGAGAAAGAGTCTCGTCCAGCTCACGGCTGCCGGGCATGATCGCATCGCGGATCACCAGTTCCAGACTCATCGCTCGATCATCTCACAGTTCCGGGATCAGTGGAGGGGGCGGAAGCCTTCTGGGATCCGGGGAAGTCCCACAGGCCCAGCCGTTGTGACATGAAGAGCGACACCCCTGCCGAGATGATGAAGCCAGCGCCGACGCAGAAGGCGATCAGGCCGAAAGCGAACAGCTCGTCCCCTGTTCGTTCGGGAAGGCGGAAACTGACCAGCAGCATTCCGAGCGAGCCCACGGCGACCACGACGCCAAACTGAACTGACAACATGATTCGCGTGAGTGACGAGTTGTTCTGTGATGGCGCCTCTGCATGAAGCGGGATTGGCGCTGCCTCGAGAAACTTTGCCCCTGCGGGCGACTTGATGTAGGCGAGCACTTCGTCGCTCGCTCCAAAACGGTCGAGAATCTTGTTGTGCACCTCGGATTGGGTTTGCGACAGACGATTCCAGCGCTTCTGCTCGACCATCGTCCGAACGATCCACGCCAGCGCATACGCAATCAGCACGAAGACTGCGAAGATGATGATTGGTTCGAGGATGTCATCGATGACCCCGCCTCGCTGGGTACGGTGCTCAAAGTTGGCAACGTAGAACGACGGATTCCGCGAAATCTCCGGATGATCGGCAACGAATCTCGCTACCTCCGGATATCGGGAGAGGTATGTCTCGTCATTGATGAGCGTCGGATCAAGAGCCAGAATGGTCGCAAGGTCGTACGGATGCTGGATCAGCAGATCTCCGAACTCTCTTTGCAACTCGTACGAACTGACGTCCTCTGGGGCGACCTCGGCCACTTCCGGTTCGGCGGCGGGATCATCGGGAGTCTCGCCCTGTTCCGCGATGGTCGTGGTGGCAGACTGAGTCATTTCCGGGTTCTGGGCATCTTCCTGGGCAAACACTCCGCTGGCCGCCAGAGAGAGGGTCAGAATCAGGATCATTCGGTTGGTCATGCTCATGGTGGTTCGATCTCCTTGCCCGGTAATACGACGGTTCAGGAGAAAGGTGTACAGTCGTCAGTCGACAGTCATCAGTCGACAGTCGCTAGTCATTAGTCATTAGTCCTTGCTCATATCTGGGCGGGGGAAGGGAAGGTGGGCTTCGTCCGCCGGTCCCCACCCAGATTCCTCGCTTCGCTTCGGAATGACAGTCCTTTGTTTTGAGGGGTTTAGAAGTGGTGTCATTAGCAGCCGCCGGAGCGCAGCGGAGGACGGTCGAAGGATCGCGTGGGATCGTACTCGCCGACTGTCGACTGTCGACTGAGGACTGACGACTGCCTCAGGAACATCCAGCCCCACCTCCGTTGTTGACCGCGCCGCATGATCTCGTTTGCGAATGTGACGAAACAGTACGGGCGGCAGGTGCTTTTCATCGAGGCGTCCTTCCAGTTGAATCCTGGTGAAAGAGTGGGACTGGTCGGGCCGAACGGCGCCGGCAAATCCACACTCTTCAGGATGATCTCGGGAGAGGAGTCGGCCGATGGCGGGACAGTCAACATTCCCCGGAATGTCTCGATCGGATACTTCCGGCAGGAGGTCGACGCCATGTCCGGACGGCCTGTCCTCGATGAGGCGATTGCCGGCAGCGGACGTCTCGGCGATCTCCACCACGAGCTGATCGAGCTCGAGCACGCCATGGCCGATCCTGACACCGAGGATCTCGACTAGCGTAATCGAGCGCTTTGGAAACGTTCAGGAGGAGTACCAGCACGCCGGTGGATACGAGCTGGAAGCGCGGGCGCGGGAAGTGCTTCACGGCCTCGGTTTCTCCGACGATCAGATCGATGGTGACGTCGGCGCGCTCTCGGGCGGATGGAAGATGCGCGTCTCGATGGCGAAGATCCTCCTCGGCAAGTTCGACGTTCTACTTCTCGATGAGCCGACCAACCACCTCGACATCGAGTCGATCGTATGGCTGGAGCGGTATCTTCAGGGTGTCTCCGCCACGATTCTGATGACCTCTCACGACCGGGACTTTATGAACCGGCTGGTGACGAAGATCGTCGAGATCGACGACGGTGACATTCTCAGCTACTCGGGTGACTACGACTTTTACGTCAGAGAGCGGGAGCAACGCGAGCTCAACCAGGAAGCGGCGTACTCGCGAGCAGCAGGCGAAGCTCGCGAAAGAGCAGCGATTCATCGATCGGTTCTCGACCCACGCCGCGAAGGCGGCGCAGGTGCAGAGCCGGGTCAAGATGCTCGAAAAGCAGGAGAGGATCGAGCCGCCGAAGAAGAGAAAGGCGATGAAGTTCGACTTCCGATCGCCGCAGCGCTCCGGAGAGGACGTCGCTGTGCTGGAAGACGTCTCGAAGTCGTTTGGTGAGCGCACGATCTACGACGGTTTCGACTTTCTCATCCGCCGAGGAGAGCGATGGTGTGTCATGGGCCGCAACGGTGCAGGTAAGTCGACACTTCTGAAAATGATCTCAGGCGCCCTGACTCCCGATTCAGGAAACGTCCGGCTCGGCGCAAGTCTGAAGATGGGGTATTTTTCACAGCAGGCGCTCGATCTTCTCGACTCCGGTATGACCGTGTGGGAGCAGATGGAAAAGGACTTTCCGGCCGAAGGTACCGGAGTTCTTCGCAATCTCCTCGGTGCGTTTCAATTCTCGGGCGATGACGTCGACAAGAAGATTCGGTCTCTGTCGGGTGGAGAGAAGTCACGTCTCGTGATGGCGCGCATGCTCTTCAACCCGCCCAACTTTCTGGTTCTCGATGAGCCGACGAATCACCTCGATCTCGCCACGAAAGAGATGCTGGTCGAGGCGCTGTCGGAGTTCGAAGGGACGATGATCTTCGTGTCGCACGATCGTACATTCCTGCGAGGGCTCTCCACGCGTGTGCTCGAGCTCGGAGGAGAGGAGCACGAAGAGCCTCTCAAGTACGGCGGTTCGTACGTCGAGTACGTCGAGAGCATGGGGCGGGAAGCGCCGGGAGTGCACTCGTAGGGCAAGTGTCGCTGAGTCCTGTAGCTGCTACGAAACACAAGCTTGTCATCCTGAGCGCCTGTGAAAAAATCCAGCGTGCCCTGCGCTGGTGGTGCTTACGGTTCGAGCTCAAGGAACGAGGAGGAGTCGCGGTGGTTCCTCGGTGACGACGAGTGACGCGGAGATCGGGCCGTAACCACCACCAGCCCAAAGGGTTACGGGCGGGGCGTCGCCGATCGCGTTGTCGCAGCTCCTTTCCGATGAACCACATCGCTGCGTCGCTGCTCCGCGCGCTCGACGTCGCCGCGCCCGTAACGCAGGGTACGCTGGATTCTTTCACAGCCTCTGAGCGAAGCGAAGGATCGGGTACGTCCTGACTCGGTCGTGACTGCGCAGGAATCGCGGGTGAGTATAACGGGACGCGATCCTTCGCTGCGCTCAGGATGACAACGGAGCCCCGCATGGAAAAACCGTCCTTGATGCCGACCGGCAAGCCGTCGAGCTTTCCGAGGTCTGCGCGGCGGCGGTAGCGGAAGGCACTTCGTTCCGCGGCTGCGCGGCCCTTGTCTTCCTCGAGATCTCGAAACGCGTTGAGCGGAGCGACCAGTTTCGATCGCTCTAGCCCGCATTTCTCACCAGATGTCGTGGCGAGTCGGCGGAGAGTGGTGTGGATGCAAGGCGCGCGAAGGTTCGGCCCCGCAGGCATAGTCGACACTATGTCGAGGAGCCGGATCAAGCGCAACGCAGCAGACGCGCCGCTATCCGCCGACGCAGTAGAAAGCTGGTGAGAAATGCGGGCTAGGCTGCGGGTGTAGAGCTCTACCGGATCGAGCTGCGCGTTCGCGAGACGGTCCTGGAGACAGTGGGCAGGGAGGAGAAGATCATCGTCAGTCATCCCTGACCAGGACGTTCACCTGTCATGCCACTGCCGCTCGATCGGGTTCATTGTGACGGTTCGTGATCAGGAATCAGGTGTATCGTGCATGATCTTCTCGTTCCGCGCTTCGATCAGCTCCCGATGAGCTCTCAGCAGAATATTGTGTCCGATATCGGCTTTCATTGTGTTGATGGCGTTGGTTGAAGCTGCGCGAGCCTCGTCGTACCTGCCGAGCTGGTGAAGAAGGTCCGCCTTCAGAGAGAGAAGCATCGGCTCGAGACCCTCGCTCTTCCGAAGCAGCGTCTCGACCGAGGAGAGGAGTGCTGCGGGATCTGAAGAGTCTCTCTGGAACTCGAGGTGCCAGTACTCGTACTCGTAGAGAATGGGTGCCGGGTCTGGCAGCGGTCTGGGGCTGGCGCCGGCAATCCAGTCGATGAATCGATTGAGGTACAGGCTGTCTTCCGCCGCGTGTGATTCGGATCGTTCATAGGTGTTGATGAGCTCACGAGCTTCCCGAAACTCATCGAGCTCGACGAGCGCGAGGACACCCCCGATGACGAACTCGCGGGTGAACCGGTTGCGATCGAGTGTCCTCCCCGCAATCCCCGAACGGTAGTGCTCGACGGCGCGCCGCAGCTCTCCCTGCAGGTGGTATGCGCGGGCCGCCTCCCAGTGAACGTCGGATGGCTGAATGTTCTCTGTATCCACGAGGACCTCAATCTCGCGCTCGGCGAGGTCGAATTGTCCTGTGGCGATGAGCTGTTGAAGGCGGACGATGCGCGCCCAGTTCTGCAGGACCGGTGCTCCGGCAGAATCAGCGAATGCGATTGCGCGAGTGAAGTACTCCGAGGCGTCCTGGTGTTGCCCGGCTGCCATCGATCGATTCGCCTTTCTGAGATTCTCATAGGCTTCGGCACGGGCATTCATGCGGGCAGTCCCGGTGAGGGAGCTCTCCCATGACTGCGCGAACCCGTCGAAGTCGAGTTTCAGGGGAGGCCGCTTACCGCGTGAAACGAGAATCAGCCTTCTCTCGGCGTCGATCGTCGGCTGGGGCAGGGCGTCGGCCGCATGACCCACGAGGGCGTACCACACGAGCCCAGCGCGCAGGCCAAATGTCCGATCCTCATCGGGTGTGGAGCCGCGAATCTCCTGGGAGTATGTCTTGTCCGCCGTGCCTGGTGAGACTGCCGCGATGGCCCGGTTCCACCCCATGAGGTTGTTGATGCCGATGTAGAGCAGCTCATCGGTTCCGTCGTCGTCCACATCGGCAGTCCCGAAGAGTCTGTGATGGCCGGAGGCGACGAGAACCAGGCTGTGTTCGCCCGTTGCGGAGTCCCAGGCCGTGGAAAACGAGGGCCAGTAGTCGTGGCAGTAGTCAGCGATGAGCTCGTCGTTGCCGTCGTGATCGATATCGACAGCATTGAGGCAGTTTGCTGAAAACCTGTCCGGTACCCCTCTGAAGGAGGGTGCGCCGGATATGAGTGAGACGGTGTCGGTTCTGAGACCAGTCTGCGGATCCAGGATCGACATCTTCATTCGATTCTCGGGGGTCGAACGGGCGAGCTCGTTCTCGAAGGCCGCGACAGCGGTACGTCCGTGTGATTCGAAGGACGCCGCAACCACAGGCCGGATGTCATCTCTGGTCCAGAGCGTACGACCACGGCGATCGATCGCAGCGAGATGCCCTTCTTCGTTGGTGGAAAGGCTGTCGAACCTGGAGCCCCACCATGAGTAGCCGGCCAGCAGCTGCGGCCACGAGAAGACAGACGAAGACGGCAGCGGTAAGGGGACGGGTGATCCGAGGCGTCGGCGTGGCACGCTGAGAGGCGAGATCCCGGAGCACATCGTCCGCGGACCGGTAGCGGTTCTGCGGTTTCTTCTCGAGGAGCCTCGAAACGATTCGACCGAGCCAGCCGGGACCGTCGCCTCTCATCATCTTCAGTCGCCGCGGAGGCTGAGTCAGGTGAGCGGTGAGGTAGCCGACGGACGAGTCGCAGTCGAAGGGCAGGCTACCGGTCAGCATCTCGTAGAGGACGATGCCGAATGAGTACAGATCACTTTCCGGAACAATTGTGGTTCCGAGGGCCTGCTCGGGCGAAATGTATTGCCATGTGCCGACCACCGATTCAGGATTGGTCATGGCGCTCTCGTCACCGGCCAGCGTTCGGGCCAGGCCGAGGTCTCCCAGCCGGACGTCTCCGCTCCGGGTCAGGAGCACGTTTCCCGGTTTGATGTCGCGATGAACGATGCCATGATCGTGAAGTGCCTTCAGTGCGAGCAGAACCTCACGACTGATGCGAATCGCCTCGTCCACGTCGAGTGCACCCTCCCGTTGGATGCGATCCGCCAGAGTCTCTCCCTCGACCAGCTCCATAGTGATGTACGGCTGATCCTGGTCAGACGAAACGTCGTAGATTCTGACCAGATGCTCGCTTCTGACCTCCCGTGCGTAGCGGACTTCTCGTCGGAGTCGCATCGACTGGTCGTGGGCAGAACGATCGACCCTCAGGCGCTTGAGGGCGAGCTCCTGTTTCAGGGTGCGATCGTAGACCCGGTAGACGACCGCGCAACCTCCCTGTCCCAGGACGTCGCGCACTTCGTAACGATCGTCAAGTGTCGCTCCCGGCTGCAGGATGTCGTCCCGCGCTGGTCTGGCATCATCGGAGAACCCGTCGATGATCTCAGTATGCGTCATGCCACCACTTCTGGAGATTGTAGTCGGAGAAGCGCCTTCAACGCGAGGCTGCAGGTCGCCTCGGATCAAGACGTACTCGATCAGTTCTCGACGCTGGTTGTCCGCAGGACGATCTTGTCGTCCTCGAGATCCACGGTGACCCCGCCACCATTCTGGAGATCTCCGTAAAGGAGGGTCTCGACCAGCGGCTCCTTGATCTCCTTCTGGATCAGACGCGACATCGGCCGCGCACCGTTCAGCCGGTCGAATCCGTGCTTCGCCAGCCAGAGTCTCGCTTCCGGGGTCGTGATGATCTCGACCTTCTTCGGTCGCAACTGGAGCTGGAGCTCATCGAGGAACTTTTCGACGACTCGTTCGATGGTCGGCAACTCGAGCGGTTCGAACGGAATCCAGGCATCGAGACGGTTCCGGAACTCCGGACTGAACGTGCGCTCGATTGCGGCGCGCCCTTTTCCCTTGCTCGAGTCATTCTGGAAGCCAATCCCTTTGCCGCTGAGCTCTTCGGCTCCGGCATTCGTGGTCATGATGAGGACGACATTCCGGAAATCTGCCTTCTTGCCGTTGTTGTCGGTCAGTGTCGCGTGATCCATCACCTGCAGCAGAAGGTTGAACAGGTTCGGGTGGGCTTTCTCGATCTCATCGAGCACGACGACGGCGTGAGGAGTCTTGTTGACTGCATCGGTGAGCAGTCCTCCCTGGTCGAACCCGACGTATCCCGGCGGAGCGCCGATGAGCCGGGACACCGTATGGGACTCGGTGTACTCGCTCATGTCGAACCGCAGGAACTCTATGCCCATGAAGTGGGCGAGTTGTTTCGCGAGCTCGGTTTTGCCGACGCCGGTGGGACCGGAGAAGAGGAAGGAGCCGACCGGGTGGTCCGGAGCTCCGAGTCCGGCGCGGGAGAGCTTGATCATCGAGACCAGCTTCTGGACGGCCTGTTCCTGGCCGAAGATGACACTGCCCAGATCTGAATCGAGCGTCCGGAGGCGTTCCTTCTCCGACCCCTCGATCGTCTCCGCAGGAATCTTCGCCATCGTCGCAATGACGACTTCGATGTCCCTCGGCTCGATCATCTCCGGCCGCTGATCCTCAGGGAGGAGGCGTGCACGGGCGCCCGCTTCGTCGATCACGTCGATCGCCTTGTCTGGCAGATGGCGGTCGTGGAGGTACTTCGCAGCGAGCTCGGCAGCTCTCTGTATGGCGAGCTCCGAATATCTGACGCCGTGGTGTTTTTCGTAGTGTTCCTGGAGCCCCCGGAGGATCTCGATGGTCTCGCCGACGGACGGCTCGCCGATCTCGATCTTCTGGAAGCGGCGAGCGAGCGCGCGATCCCGATCGAAGGCAGCCTTGTACTCTGCATACGTGGTCGATCCGATGCAGCGGATGCGGCCCGATCCGAGAGCGGGCTTGAGGATGTTTGACGCATCCATCGAACCGCCGCTCGTGGCGCCGGCACCGACGATGGTGTGGATCTCGTCGATGAACAGGATCGCGTTGTCTTTCTGTTCGAGCGCGGCGATCACGCCCTTGAAGCGCTGCTCGAACTGACCGCGGTATTTCGTTCCCGCCAGCACTGCTCCCATGTCCAGAGCGTACACTTCTGCGCTCTGAATCGCCTCCGGTACGTTCTTCTCGTGGATTCGGAGGGCGAGCCCCTCGGCGATCGCGGTCTTCCCGACCCCCGGCTCACCGACGAGGATGGGGTTGTTCTTTCTGCGCCGGGCGAGGATTTGGATTGTCCTGTCGAGCTCTACCTGTCTGCCGACGAGCGGATCGATCTCACCTGCAGCGGCCCGTTCCACCAGATTGTCGGTGAAGCGGGCGAGGGGATCGCGCGACGATTCGTCATCCATCTCCTCGTCGACGTCGTACTCTTCGTCGTACTCCTCGAGCTTCGAAATTCCGTGAGCGAGATAGTTCAGAACGTCGAGCTTCTCGATCCCCGCCTTGCGGAGGAAATGGACGGCGTGGGAGTCGCGCGCCTGGTAGAGCGCCGCAAGGAGATTTCCGCCGTCTACCTTCTCCTGACCCGATCCTGTCGCCTGGAGCAGGGAGTACTCGACGATCCTCCGAAGCGCGAGCGTCTCGAGTGTCTGCGACTCGCTCTCCTCGGGCAGCGTCTCGACCCGATTGTCGAGAAAGCTCTCGACGTCCGACCGTATCTCGTCGGGATCTCCCCCGCAGTTTACGATTACCTCCACCGCGCGGTCCTCGCTCAAGAGGGCGAGAAGGAGGTGCTCGAGCGTCACGTACTCGTGGCGCCGCGACTTCGCCTCGTCCCGGGCAACCTCGAGCGTTCGTCGTACATCATCAGTAATCATGCTGGCTCCATCGTGCAGAGCAGAGGATATTCGTGCGCCTGTGCGAGAGACGTCACCTCGGACACTTTGGTTTCCGCAATCTCGCGGGTGAAGGTGCCTGCGTGTCCTTGTCCGTCGTTGTGAACCTGAAGCATCAACCGGACCGCCTCGGCTTCCTGGTGGCGGAAAATTGTCCTCAGAACGTAGATGACAAAGTCCATGGTGGTGTAGTCATCATTGTGCAGGAGAACCTTGTACAGAGTCGGCTCCTCGACCTCCCGGATGGTCTCCGCCACGGCGGCGCTATCTGCTTCGTGCTCGAATCTACTCATGTCTGCTCTCGACTGCACGCAACGAATCGCCGGCTCCGATTATGTCCGGAACAGATGTGGACAACGCCTCGCCACGTTCCCTCACAGGAAGGAGATGAGGATTCCTACGGAGTCGGACGCCTGATCCTGAACCTTCCGAGGCTGCTGCATACCCTCCATAAACGTAAGAAGATGCTCTTCATTTGCTTCCGGATGTGACGAGCTTGTGAATGAGTGCGCCCGTCCTCGAACCATTCCGCTCCGTTCGCCGTCTACATGTACAAGGTAGCGTCGAGATGAACGAGAACAGACGAATCCTCCTTCTAGCGCTCGGGATCATGACGATCCTCGCAAGCGACCCTCCGGTGGGCGCCGGTTTCGACTGGTCCCGCTCAGCATGCGCGGTCGTCAGAAATCTTGGAGTCAGCGCCTTTGACGCTCTCGTTCGCTCGACGCTGCCTGATCCCACCGCCCTGCCTGAGGGCGAGCGTACCCAGGAGGTTCTGGTAGCGGAACGGCCGGGCCGCCGAACCGGGGGCGTGGCGGCGTCCACGAACCGGCCGGCAGACGAATCGCGAGGGCCGGTTCAAAGCGTCGAGACGACTGGTGACCTGCGAATCCTGAGCGTCTCTCCCGCAAGGGTTCGTGTGGTGTGTGACAGTTCCGCCAGCCCGGTTGAGGTGCTCAGGATCGAGGCGGTCATGCATGTTCGAGGATCTGCTACGCCTTCTCCGGGCTGATTTGCGAGGACCTCAGTGTTCGGAATCGGCCTTACCCACCGAGACGAAGTGGGCATCACAGTCGAGGGCGAACCGTTCGATCTCGGCGCTGGGGAGGGGATGGCTGAACAGATAGCCCTGGAAACGGTCACACAATCTCTCGCTCAGGAACGCGAGCTGGTCGAGATTCTCCACACCTTCAGCCACGACCTTGATGTTCATCCCGTGGGCCATCGAGATCACGCTGCTGGTGATTGCGGCATCATGACGCTGGTTCAGATCAGAAAGGAGGGGGCGGTCGATCTTCAGCACGTCGATCGGAAGAGACTTGAGCTGTCCGAGGAATGAGTATCCGCTACCGAAGTCGTCGATGGCGATCCGGATTCCGAGCTTGCGAAGCTCAGTCAGGATTCGCGTGATCGACTCGCTGTCAGCAAACGCGTTCGACTCCGTGATCTCGATCTCCAGCTGGGACGCGGCGATGCCGCTCGTTGCGATCGAGTCGGAGACTGTCGACACCAGATCGTCCTTCATCAGATCCTGTGCAGAGAGATTGATCGAGATGAAGAAGGGACGCCCCAGGGTCTTGTTCCAGGCGGCGATTTGTGCGCATGCCGAGCGTATGACCCATGTTCCGATCAAAGTGATCAATCCTGATTGTTCGGCGGCTGGTATGAAGCGGTCGGGGAGGACGGTACCGAGAACGGGATGGTTCCAGCGCAGGAGTGCCTCGAATCCTGCGAGCTGGCGGCTGGAGGCATCGATCAGCGGCTGATAGTGGAGCTCCAGCTCGTTGTTGTCCAGAGCCCGCCGGATCCCCATCTCGAGCTCGAGGCGTTCGAGTGCGAGGACGTTCATCGTTGAGGTGTAGAGCTCGCACCGGTTCCTGCCATTGTCTTTCGCCCGGTACATCGCCGTATCAGCGTTTCGTACGAGCGTTTCAGGATTGTCCCCGTCATCCGGGAACAACGCGATTCCCACGCTGCAGGTGACGATCATCTCGCGCCCGTACGCATTGATGGGCTGACTGACGACTTCGATGATCTTGTGAGCGATCTTCGCAGTGTCCTCCGCGGAACGGATCTCCGGCATCAAAACGACGAACTCGTCACCGCCAAAACGAGCGACCGTGTCCTCTCTCCGAACGACCGCTCCGATTCTCTCGGCAGTCACGCGAAGCAGCGCATCGCCGAATGAGTGGCCCAGAGAATCGTTGATCGTCTTGAAGTGGTCGAGGTCGACGAAGAGGATCGCGAGGTTTCTCTGCCGTCGCTCCGCCTGGGTGAGGGCCATGATGATCCTGTCGAACAGAAGCGACCGGTTCGGAAGGCCGGTCAGATTGTCGTGATACGCCATGTGCTCGACCTGTGAGGCCGCGAATACAGCGGCTTCGCGTTCGTCATCGAGCAGGCGGATGATCATCGCCAGACCGACCATGCCCTGGAGAAACGCGCCGAGAATGATGACGGAGTCCGGATGCTCGGCGGGAGCTGAGTCGGCCATCCATCCAATCTCGAGGAGAAATCCCAGAATCTCCGCGAATCCGAACATCGCAAAAGTGACCGACAGCAGGATCCAGCTCGTCTTCTCGCTCCTGGTCTGACGCCAGAACACGAGTGCTGCGCCGAGATAGGTGAGGCCAAAGGCGAAGGCGAAGATCGCCACGTGACCGAGGTGAAAGAGTCCCTCCTGGTGAGAGATGGAGAACAGGTAGAAGGTCGTGAGTACGCCGAGAAACACCAGGCCCGCGAAAAGCTGCCGCGAAAATCGGATCTTCAGCGGGCGCTTGTTGACAACGGCATAGCTGCCTCCCACGAGATGACCGAGGGCTACGAATCCGGCGATTGCTCCAAGAAGAACGATCGTCCACTGACGGGGATCGACGAATGGAAGTTCGGCCTGGAGTACGAACACGATCCAGGAGCAGAGGGTCGAGAGGGCCGACCATACCCAGTACAACGCCCATGAACGGACGTATCCCTTGTGGTGTTTCTCGTAGAAGTGGTAGAGCAGAAGTGCGAGTCCGAGAGGAGTCAGGACGTGCACGACGGCCAGACTCACAAAGTCGATCCCCGGCATCTCATCACCTGTCGCATGAAGGAAGTGTACGCGAAAGGGGTTGTGTCGGAGTTGTGACGGGGCGCACACGGGGGCGGGTATAGGGTCAAGTGTTCAAGGGATCAAGAGGCCAAGGGTTCAGATGTTCAGATGTTCAGAGCTTCAGATGTTCAGAGGTTCAAACGGAGTTGTGACGGGGCGCACACGGGGAGTGAAGGGTTCAAAGGTTCAAAAGTTCAAGTGTTCAAGAGTTCAAGAGTTCAGAGGTTCAAGATTCAGGGGTTCAAAGTGGTTGAGGGGCTGTTGTCCCGAGCTGCGGGGCGTCGCACGTGAGAGAGAGACAGGTCTGTCATTCCGAACGATCCCGCAAAGCGGGAGAGGAGGAATCTGGGAGGGGTAGTGCAGTCCACTGCCCGGATTCCTCAGTCGCGATGAAGCCGCTCCTTCGGAATGACAGTACCCACGGCTCCGGAACTCCTGAACTCCTGAACTCCTGAACCCTTGAACCCTTGAACCCTTGAATGGGAGTCAGGGGAGGCTGAGGTGAGTCGGGATGTTCTCCCTTCTCACTCCAGCGTTCCCCCTTTCACTTCATGCTCGTCTTACCTGATCCAGGGTATGTAGGGCATCGGTCTGAGTACTGAGTCAAATGCTTCGTTCGTGAGCCAGAGAGGGAGGAGGTTGGCGTAGTTCGGATCGCCGAGTGTTCCACTCGTCCCACCCGGAAGACTGGTCACGGCCTTGATGCCCGCACTCTCTCCTTCCGCGACGAATCTCCTCACGGGACCGCTGCCGAACATGAACTCGTTCACCCCGTCCGCCCGGACGTTGTGAGATGAAGCATCGACGGTACCGAAGCCACCATCCGTGGAGATGCCGGGGAGGCCATCCAGCGAGGGGGGGAACCCGCCGCCTGCAGGAGGAATGCTGAGAATACCGCCGAGGGGATGTTCAAGTACGACTCGGTGCAGCTTTCCCCAGTTCCAGTCATTCATGTCGGCCGACCGGCCGAATGCAGGTGCAAACTCTTCGCTGGTGATCATTGCCAGAGCATCGGCGACGCTCTGAAGGATCAGGATGTCCCTCGTGTCGTCACGATCGCTCACGCCGAGCTCCGATGGGAGATTGAAGAAGGTCATACCCGAGGCACCGACCCCTTTCGTCTCTTCCCACGTATCGAAGAAGTGACGGAGCGAGTTCATCGTTTCCTGGCTTCCCGGCCGGGGAATCGACATGCCGGCAAGATCCTCGACGCCTCCGGATTGAGAGGGTTGTTGTCTAGTGTCGTTCCCGCGGGGTCGTTGTTCGCGTTGACGAAGAATCCGTTCGCCGGATTCACGACCTGAGGCATCTCGGAGAACGGCAGGATCGCGTTCGGTGTCGCCTGTGCGGGGGACGGGTTCAGGTCACGAATCCAGTCGTTTCCTTCCGGTCCATTCCGTAGGAACCAGGGGGGCAGTCCGTTGACCACACCGGCCTGGAGGTCTTCGCGGAGCGGCATCTCACCACTGGTGAAGTAGCCGTAGTTCCCGTTGCTGTCGACGACAGCCCAGTTCTGCGATCCAAAATCGAACCACTGCAACGCGTCGCGGAACTCCTCGATCGTCGAAGCCATGTTCCACCGGCGGAACGCTTCGACCTCCTGGGTGGCGTTCAGGCCGGTGTACTGGACGCTGATCGCCGTACCCGCGGCCATGTCGAGAGCGACGATCGGTGCGTTCCTTCTCGGAACGATGAGGCTTGCCTCCGGAAGAGTTGCGCTCGGCTGGAGCGTCTGAAGGTTGTCGTTCACTCCGTCGCCGATCACGTTCACTCGCCATGTCTGACGGATCGGGAAGAGCCACTCGACGACGTCTCCGTGTCGCGTCGCGAGACCCGCCGGAGCCTTCGGATCGATCACCAGCTCCTCGACGAAGGCATCGGTCACGTCCATCGGGTTCGTGGTGGCTCCCCAGGCGAGCTCGGGAGTACGTCCCAGGATGACGTACGGTGCGCCGGGGAATCCCATTCCGATCGCGTTGATCGAGCCTCCCTGAAGGGCCATCGGATAGAAGGTCGAAGGGGTGTCGAGCGCCAGGTGAGGATCGTTTGCGATCATCGGACGACCGCTCGCCGTGTTCGATCCACCGATGCCCCACTCGTTGGACCCGAAGAAAAACTCCGTATCGAGCGCTTCCTCCAGGTAGGGATTGGTGCCGAAGGTCGCCGAGACCTGTTTTGCGAGGTCGAGAACGGAGGGGTCGAGGTTACGGGTGAACTCCCGGATTCCGATGTACGGGTCGCCACTCTTGGCGGCGGCGGTCCGTACCGGAGCGAGACTGCTCGCGTCCGGGACAGTCGAGGCACTACCGAACGGCTCGACTCGGTACAGATCCTCGAAGAAAAGAGTCGTGCCGTCGAAACCGACAGCCGCGCCGACTCCCTGCCAGGTGAGCAAGGCCACTGTGTTGTCGGTATCGAGGTCGAAAGAGAGTCCGAATGCAATCAGTTTTGCGATGACGACCGAGTCGACCGGAGACCATGGCGCAACATCGTTGATCTCCAGCCCCTGGTACTCGATCGGCAGCTCGTTGCTCGACCGCCATGCATTGACGCCGGCGGCGTAGGATGTAAAATGGATCCCTCTCGACGCCACTGCCATCGACGATCAGGGGCTCGACGAGATCGATCTCGAGCTTGATCCACTCATGGTCTCCGCGGGCTTCATTCTTCACTTCTGATCGCACAGCAGGCTGCAGGAGCCGATCCTGCAGCCTGCCTCACATCTTTCGCCCACTCGGGCTCGAACGGAGAAATCCGATGAAACGATCCGCCTTCTTTCTGCTCGCAATCCTCGTCTCGCTTCCTTTGACTGCCGCAACCCATCCTTTCAATGCCCATGACCTGGTGACCATGAAGCGGATCTCCGATCCTCAGCCGTCCCCGGACGGCAGTTGGATTGCCTACACACTCCGAGAGACCGACATGGAGGCGAATCGGGGACGAACAGACCTGTGGCTCATCGCAGCCGACGGGTCGTCCGCGCCCAGGCGCCTCACGACGAGCTCTGCCAGCGATCACGCGGCGCGGTGGGCGTCGAAGAGCTCTCTGTACTTTCTTTCCTCCAGGTCCGGTAGTTCCCAGATCTGGCAGATCAATCCGGGCGGTGGAGAGGCGATCCAGGTGACGTCCGTCCCGCTCGATGTCTCGAATCTCGTCGTCGCGCCCGATGGCAAGACGATCGCCTTCACGGCTTCGGTCTTTCCCGACATGACGATTGACGAGACGGCAGCAGCGTTGAAGGAAAAGAAGGAGAAGAAGTCGACGGGAGCGATTCACGACACGCTCTTCGTCCGCCACTGGGATACGTGGAAGAACGGCACGCGCTCGCACCTGTTCGTGATGCGACCCGGCGCCGATGATCTGGTCGACGTGACGCTCGGGTTTGATGCCGACGTTCCATCGATGCCATTCGGTGGCCCTGAGGAGATCACCTTCACGCCCGATTCGAAGTCGATCGTCTTCACGATGCGGAACGAGGGCGCGGAAGAGCCATGGTCAACGAATTTCGATCTGTATGTGGCGCCGATTGACGGCGGCGCCGCCCCAGTCAATCTGACCGATGCGAATGATGCATGGGATACGTCGCCAGTCTTCTCCCCCGACGGAAAATCGCTCGCGTATCTCGCGATGGACAGACCTGGGTTCGAGGCCGATCGATTCCGCATCATGCTGCGATCCTGGCCTGACGGGAAAGTGAGAACGCTGACCGAGGACTGGGACCGCTCGCCTGGATCCATCGTCTGGTCGTCGGACGGACGGGCCATCTACGCGGCTGCAGGGAACCTTGGACAGAATTCACTGTTCGCCGTCGACACGAAGACCGGCGCTGTTCGTACCGTACGCAAGGACGGAACGGTGCGCTCGCCAGCGGTAGTGGGGAAAGGCCGCAGTGAGAGAATCGTCTTCGGGATGGACGACCTGCAGCATCCGGTCGATCTCTATTCGATGCGTCCCGACGGTGGCGATCTGCGAAAGCTGACCAGCGTCAACCAGGAGGCACTCGAGTCGATCGAGTTTGGTGAGCCGGAGCAGTTCACGTTCGCCGGTTGGAATGACGAGACCGTTTACGGCTGGCTCGTGAAACCGGTGGACTTCGATCCCGCAAAACGCTATCCGATCGCGTTTCTCATACACGGTGGGCCGCAGGGGTCGTTCGGCAATGATTTTCATTACCGCTGGAATCCCCAGATGTACGCGGGAGCCGGATACGCGGCGGTCATGATCGATTTTCACGGGTCGACCGGCTACGGCCAGGCCTTTACCGACTCGATCACCGGAGACTGGGGAGGAAAGCCGCTCGTCGATCTTCAGAAGGGTCTTGCTGCGGCTCTCGAGAAGTACGAGTGGCTCGACGGTGAGCGGGCGGGCGCGCTTGGAGGATCGTACGGCGGCTACATGATCAACTGGATCGCCGGAATGTGGCCCGACCGTTTTGATGCGCTCGTGAATCACGATGGGATCTTCGACAACCGGATGATGTACTACGCGACCGAGGAGCTGTGGTTCCCGGAGTGGGAGCATCTCGGGACGCCGTGGGAGAATCCGGAGGAGTACGAGAAGGACAACCCGCTGATGCATGTCGACAAGTGGAAGACGCCAATGCTGGTCGTCCACGGTGCCCTCGATTTCCGAGTTCCTGAGACACAAGGGCTCGCCACGTTCACGGCCCTGCAACGGCGGGGAATCCCGAGCCGGCTGCTCTACTTTCCCGATGAAAACCATTGGGTCTTGTCGCCCGCGAACAGCATCCTGTGGTACGACACGGTGCTCGACTGGTTGGACGAGTGGGTGAAATAGAGAGTCGTCGGCAGTCAGTCATTAGTCGATAGTCGTTGGTCGTTGTCGTTAGTCTTATTGGTCCTCGAGTCAGTAGTCATTTTCGTCAGACACGGACTCTCGGCTGCTCCGGGGAGGGGCCGGATACTTGCTCGATCCTGGTGGGGGAGTCACCAGGCATCGCGCGAGGACTCGTGATTCACCGTTTCCGGCGGTCAGCGGTCGATTCGCACGTCGATCGGTCCTGATTTCAAGTGGAGATCACGCTGCGGGAACGGAACCGATATCTCGTGCTCCTTCAGCTTGTCGTGAATCGCGTAGTTGAGATCGCTCGTGAATCTGCCTGGGTTGTGGACCATGGATTGGGTCCACACGAGTAGCTCGAAGTCGAGTGAACTATCCCCGAATGACTTGAACCATACTGATGGGGCGGGCTCTTTCATGACGCCATCGTGAGACGCGGCAGCTTCGAGCAGTGCCTGGCGAACCTGCTGAGGATCACTTCCGTACGCCACCCCGACCGGTATGCGGAAGCGGAGCCTGGAATCATTGTGTGTCCAGTTGATCACGTTCTCGGTGATGAACTTCGAGTTCGGGATGATGATCGAGACGTTGTCGTTCGTCAGGACCGTGGTCGATCGTGCCCGAATATCCGCGATCTTGCCGTCGATGTCGCCGACCTGCACACGGTCATTGACCTTGATCGGCCGCTCGAACAGGATGATCAGACCGCTGATGAAATTGTTGACGACGTCCTGGAGCCCCAGACCCACACCGACGCCGACAGCACCGGCAAGCACGGTGAGCGTCGTCAGATCAATCCCGGCGGTCTGAAGAACGATCATCAGCCCCAGCAGAAGCAGTACGTAGTGGAACAGCGTGGCGACGGCCTGCTGACCGCCGATGTCCATCTGACTGCGCGACATGATGCGCTCGAGAAACAGTTTTTTCAGCTTCCTCGCGGTCCACAGCACGACGACGACGAGTACGGCGAGGTAGAGAAGCGTTCCGATCGTGATGGCGCTCGCCCCGAGCGAAAAGAGACGGGCGTTGAGCACGGAATTGACCCGGTCGAGCAGTGGCGATTCGATCATGCTCTCGAGATTGGACGAGACCCGGTTCACGGTTTGCCAGCCTCGTTCAATCGGTCGTCGATCAGCCGTACGATCTCATCATGATTTCGCGAGGCCGCCAGATCCCGAGGGGACTGGCCATCATCGGTGCGCGCCGAGAGATCCGCACCGGAGTCGATCAGCAACTTCGCAATGTCTTCGTTTCCGGCGTTTGCAGCTCCATGCAGGGCTGTGTGCCCCCCCTGAACCGTCGCGTAATCGAGGTCGGCGCCGCGATCGACGAGGCGCTTCACCGCGCTGGTCTGGCCCCCCGCCGTCGCAGCCTGCAACGCGGTATTGCCCATGTTCGTCGAGAGCATGTCGATCCCGGCGCCACGATCGATCAGGAGATCGACAACTGAGGGATGACCAAAGAATGCGGCCAGATGGAGAGCGGTCCATCCGTCGGGGGAGTATGCGGTGACGAGCGAGCCGTCATCATCGAGGAGCTCGCGAACCCGGTCGAGATCACCGGCAGCCGCAGCGTCGAAGATGTCCATCTTCGGATGTCTGGCCAGGATTTTTGCGGCAACGCCATTTTGCCGGTGGTAGAGCGCAGTCAGGAGCGCCGAAACGCCACGTTCATCCCGCAGTTCCGCAAGCTCGGGGGTATCGTCGAGAATCTTCTCGACGGTCGCCTCGTCGCCTGTCTGGATGGCATTGAAAAGCTTTTCTCTCACGTGACCTCCGTGAGGAGAAGTGTAGCGCAAATGCCGCGCCGCACCTGACGCAGCGGAGTGTGCCGCGATCGGCTACACTCGACGGGTGAATGAGCTTCGGAACAGATGGGTGCTCGATCCCGGCGTCGTGTTTCTCAATCACGGATCCTTCGGGGCTTGCCCGGCAGCGGTACTCGACGCGCAGACGGAGATTCGCCAACACATTGAGCGGGAACCAGTCCGCTTCTTCGTCCGTGAGCTCGAGCAGCGCCTGGACGATGCGAGGAATGTGACGGCCGCATTCGTCGGAGCGGATCCGGCCGGTCTCGCGTTTGTTCCGAACGCAACCACCGGCGTCAACGCCGTGCTGCGGTCACTCCGCTTCTCGCCGGGGGATGAGCTTCTGACCACCACTCATGAGTACAACGCGTCGAGGAACGCGCTCGCCTTCGTCGCTGAGCGATGGGGAGCAGAAGTGGTCGATGTGCAAATCCCGTTTCCGGTCTCGGGCGAGGACGAGTGCGTCGATCGAATCATGGCGAAGGTCACGAAGCGAACGAAGCTCGCGTTGATCGATCATGTCACCAGTCCGACGGCTCTGGTGTTTCCGGTCGAGAAAATTGTCAGAGAGTTGAGGGAGCGGGGGATCGAGACTCTCATTGATGGAGCCCATGCGTTCGGCATGCTCCCGCTCGATCTCGATTCTCTCGGTGCGGCGTTCTACACGAGCAACGCGCACAAGTGGATCTGCGCCCCGAAGGGTGCGGCGTTTCTGTGGGTGCGGGAGGACCTGCGCGCAGAGGTTCGTCCCGCAGTGATCTCTCATGGGGCGAACTCCAGCCGAGGAGATCGTACGAAATTTCAGCTCGAGTTCGACTGGACCGGCACTCACGATCCGAGCCCGTATCTTTCGATCCCGGCCGCAATTGAAGTGATGGCCGGGATGCACGAGGACGGGTGGACGGGCGTGATGCGACATAACCGCGAGCTCGTGCTGGAGGGGAGGAAGATCCTCTCCGAGTCCCTCGGAATCGACGTTCCCTGCCCCGGGTCGATGATCGGTTCGATTGCCTCTGTGCCGCTGCCCGACGGGAGACAGCGTGATCTCACGTCGTCCCTCTTCGGCGACCCTCTCCAGGATGCGCTGATGGATCGCCACGCGATCGAGGTTCCTGTTTTTCCATGGCCCGCACCGCCGAACCGTATCCTGCGCATCTCGGCGCAGCTCTACAACGGACGGAGCGATTACGAAGTCCTCGCTGATGCGCTGGTGGAGGAGCTGGAGACGGAGTCGCTGAGTCGCCAGCAGTCATCCTGAGCGCAGCGAAGGATCGCGTGCGGCATGACTCGCCCTGAGTTTCGGTGCAATTCCGATGGAGTCTTTTCTGACGCGAAGGATGACTGTTTGGTCGGCGGTCCGGCGTAGTCTGTCGAGGGACGTCGGCCCCATGCTAAAGTCTGCCCTATGCCTGAGCTGAAGAATGCAATACTCACCGGGGCATCGAGTGGAATCGGCGCAGAGCTCTCGAAGGAGCTCGTCCAGCGGGGCTATCGGCTCGGGCTTGTATCGAGAAGGGAAGATGTGCTCGAGGAACGGGTACGTGAGCTCGAGCGGATTGGCGGGACGGCGCTTCCGCTCCCGGCGGACGTCACGGATGCGGATGCGATGACCGCCGCTGTCCGGCGCCTGGTGAACGAATGGGGACCTCTCGATCTCGCGATCGCAAACGCCGGAATCGGCATCCCGACCCCGGCAAAGCGCTTTGATACGAGCGACGCAATCTCGATCATGAGAACGAATGTCGAGGGCACCTTTACTCTGTTCGGAGCAACGATTCCGCAGATGGTCGAGAGGGGAGAGGGACACTTCGTCGGTATCGCGTCAATCTCGAGTTTCCGCGGCATCCCCGGAGGTTCGGTGTACTCGGCGAGCAAGGCGGCGATGCGCGCATTCCTCGAGGCGTCGCGAGTCGAGCTCAGGCGGACCGGGGTCGAGGTCACCACCGTCAATCCAGGATTCATCGAAACGCCCATGACGGAAAAAAACCGTTTCAAAATGCCGTTCCTGATGAAGTCGGACAAGGCTGCCACGATCATCGCGGACGGGATTGATCGGAAAGTCCCCGAGTTGAATTTTCCTCTTCCGATGGTGCTGCTGATGCGGCTGCTTCGGATCATGCCTATTGCGGTGTTCGACCGGCTGACCGGCGGGTTCGGCAGGCGGAAGATCGACATCGACAGGGCAAGACGCTGATGACGCCTCCCGTTCGTTACAGAGAGCACCGGGTGCCACTCGGCGGCATCGAGGAGACCGTCGAGGCAGTCGTCGAGCTGTATGGCGGTGAGGTCACCGTTCGGGAGTCGAATCGGATAGCGTTCGATCTCTCTCCCGACGGTGCCGAGGGTGCGCTCGCGTGCTCGGTGAGCTGGCAACCAGACCCGGACGGAGCGTCCGGCCAGGGGGTTCTGACCTTCGAGGGCCCGCCGGCACTCGCGCCCCCACGACTCCAGCGTGTCTTGCTGCTGATCGTGGGTGCGGCAGCCGGCGTTCTGTCTCTGATGTGGCCGTTTTTTCCGCAGCTCGGCCCGATTCTGATCGTGAGTGCGATTGTGGCAATCGCGACTTTCCTCGTCACCCTCCGCATGAATCCGGGGGGAGTGGGAGGCGACATGCTCCAGAAGATCGCCCGGACTCAGAGGAAGGAGAATGAGGAGCGGCCGGAGGACGAGGGCTGAAGCACGTCAGCTCGAGAACGCCCTGCCGAGCCGCAGCACTCTAAGACACCCGACGACGGAGTTGCGGCCGAGCGGGAGTCTCGGCCTCCCGCCGAACCGTCCTCGTTACAGTTTTCCGGAGAGAATCACTTTGGCGATCGTCTGGAGCTGCATGTTCGATGTCCCTTCGTAGATCTGGCCCACCTTCGAGTCACGCCAGAACTTCTCAACGGGATACTCCTTCGTGAAGCCGTTTCCACCGAAGAGCTGGACGGCAACCGATGTGATCTTCTCGCAGACGTTCGAGGAGTAGTACTTCGCCATGGCGGCTTCCTTCAGGAAAGGTTGTCCGGCGTCCTTGAGCCGCGCCGAGTTGTAAACCATCAGCCGGGCTGCCTCGAGCTCGATCGCCGCCTCTGCAATCTGGAATTGTACGCCCTGGAACTCCGCGATTGCCCGGCCGAACTGCTGGCGCTCCTTGACGTAGGCGATGGCGTGCTCGAGAGCACCGCGCGCAACACCGATCATCTGAGCACCGATGCCGATGCGACCTTCGTTGAGGGTCTCGATCGCGATCTTGTAACCTTTGCCGACCTCACCGAGAACATTCTCCTTCGGCACCTGGCAGTCATCGAGGATCAGCTCACAGGTCGAGGATGCGCGGATTCCGGTCTTGTTCTCCTTCTTTCCGACGGAGAATCCGGGAGAATCCCGCTCGACGAGGAAAGCGGTGATGCCCTTGTATCCGGCGTCCGGATCGATATTCGCGAACACGATGAAGATCTCCGCTTCGGCCGCGCTGGTGATCCACAGTTTGCGACCGTTGATCAGCCAGTGATCCCCCTTGTCTTCCGCCCTGGTCGCGAGTGCGAACGCATCGGAACCGGAGCCTGCCTCGGAGAGTGCGTACGCACCGACGCTCTCGCTGGCAAGTTTCGTCAGGTACTTCGACTTCTGATCGTCGTTGCCCCAGCGCACGATCGCGTTGTTGACCAGAGTGTTCTGGACGTCGACCAGGACGCCGCACGAAGCGTCGACGTGCGAGAGCTCCTCGACGACGAGCACGGCATTGAAGAAGCTCGATCCCGCGCCACCGTATTGCTCGGGAATCTCGATGCCCATGATTCCGAGCTCAAAGAAGCTCTTGATCAGATCCTTGTTCATCTGTGCGTTCTCGTCCATCTCAGTGACGAGCGGTCTGATCTGTTCGACCGCGAATTCGCGCACTGCCTCCTGGAACATCCGTTCCTCTTCGGAAAGGATGGTCAGGGGCGCGCCGGGAGTGAAGGTGTCGGTATCAGTCATGTGTGATCCTCCAGGGATGGAAAATGAAAAATTGAAAATTGAAAATGGAAAATTGAAAACGAAGGAACGAAGCGGCGCTGCGTCGCGTAGGCTGCCCCGATTGGCAGCGACGACAAAAAGGGCTGTCGCGCGGACGATGAAACGTCGCGGCGCTATTCTATGACATCGGCCCGTAGAGTCGAGTCGCGAGCCGCTCCATTTTCAATTTTCGATTTTTCATTTTCAATTTCGAAATGGTGCCTCGGGCCGGACTCGAACCGGCATGACCCGGAGGTCGAGGGATTTTAAGTCCCTTGCGTCTACCAATTTCGCCACCGAGGCGGAGAGAAAAAATTGAAAATTGAAGAGGGCAGATCAGAGTGTCATCCTGAGAGGAGCGAAGGATCTCGTGCCATTCTCCTCGACTGACCTCGAAAGAATCTTCCCCGAGGATAACCGGACGCGATTCTTCGCCGTCCTCCGGCGGCTCAGAATGACATTCTGGTTCGGAGCCGCGTAAGGAGATGATAATCAAGCGAACCGGCCATAACGAAGAAAGGGCGCCTTTCGGCGCCCTTTCAGTGGGGTAGGGGTTACGAGCTGCTTTCCCCCAAACATATATTTGAATCCATCGACTGCAGTACCTCCTCCCCTTGAATTTCCGGCGGAACCCCCGGTTGACATCATCCGAAGATGATCCATCTCGCCGTCCGAGGACCGGATCGACCGCCCCATCGCAACCCGTGATGGAGGGCTGGGGCGGGATCTTGAATTCAATGTCAATGAGCGGCAGCACCAGAGGTACCGTTCTCGACGATTCGAAACCAGACGATTATGACGTCCATTCCGGGGTCGATCACTCTGATGCGTGACAGTATAAAATGTCGTAAAGATTAATTCAACATTTTCGTCTGACTTTTTCAGCGAGATCCTTCGCTTCGCTCAGGATGACAGGCTTTCGTGGGGTTGGTGCCCCGGCGGCCGGGGGAGGTCCGCTCTGAAAATAGCCCCCGGGAGACTGTCATCCTGAGCCGCCAGAGCGCAGCGGAGGACGGTCGAAGGATCTCGTACGGCCCGACTCTCCCGACGGAAAGTACGAGACAGTCAGGACGCACCCGATCCTTCGCTTCGATCAGGATGACAGCTTTCCTGATCCAGCCCGACCCACACCACAAAAAGAAAGGCGGGCCGGAGCCCGCCTTTCGGTTGATGTCTAGAATGTCGCGTCCAGGAACGGGCGCAACCGCTTTGCCCTCGAGGGGTGCCGCAGTTTGCGCAGCGCCTTCGACTCGATCTGCCGGATCCGTTCGCGTGTCACATTGAACGACCGGCCGACCTCTTCGAGCGTGTGCTCGGAACCATCGCCAACTCCGAAGCGCATCTTGAGAACCTGCTCTTCGCGAGGAGTGAGGGTCCGGAGAACACCGGAGGTCTGATCCTTGAGATTCGAGATGATCACGTGATCGATCGGTGAGACCGCGGCGCGATCCTCGATGAAGTCTCCGAGATGCGAGTCTTCCTCTTCGCCGATCGGAGTCTCGAGCGAGATCGGCTCCTGGGCGATCTTCATGATCTTCCGGACCTTCGAGACCGGCATCTCCATCCGCTCGGCGATCTCATCCGGGTTCGGCTCGCGGCCGAGCTCCTGGACCAGGGCCCGGGAGGTACGGGTGAGCTTGTTGATCGTCTCGATCATGTGAACCGGGATGCGGATCGTCCTCGCCTGATCGGCAATGGCGCGCGTGATGGCCTGACGGATCCACCATGTCGCGTAGGTCGAGAACTTGTAGCCACGGCGATACTCGAACTTCTCGACGGCCTTCATCAGTCCGATGTTGCCTTCCTGAATCAAGTCGAGGAACTGCAGTCCGCGGTTGGTGTACTTTTTGGCGATCGAGACGACGAGACGCAGGTTCGCGACGATCAGCTCCTGCTTGGCCTGCTCGGAATCGGCCTCGCCCTGCCGGATCAGACGGATCGACTTCTTGATCTCGTCGTGGGTAATCCCGTAGCGGTCCTCGAGCTGGGCGAGCTTGCTCTTGTACTTGGTGATCCGTCGCCGGTAGAAGTCCTTCCGGGTCTTGTCTTTTTCCTTCTTGTGCTGGGTCTCGTCCTTGCGGATGCTGTTGGCGCACCGGGACATCTCGCGCTCGATCTCATTGAGCAGGCTGATCATCCGTCCGCGGCTCTGTGCGGGGAAGTCGACTTCCTTGATCACTTCGGCGATCTGCGTGGTCCACTTCTCGATGTTCTTTTCGAGTGTCTGGGCGGAACGGGCGCGCTTGCACTGCGACAGTTTTCCGGAGGCGTTGTCGATCTTCTTCTGGATCTTCACCATCGAATCGAAACTCTTGATCGTGTCTGCGACCTTCGAGCTCGGCTTGATGTCATCGACTTCCTTCTGCTCGTCCTCGTCGTCGGACATTGCAGCGTCGACCAGGTCCTGGTAAGCGCGCGAGTCCTTGCGCGCCGCTTCGCTGATCTTGAGAATCTCTTCGAGGATGCGTTTGTGGTGGGCAAGGGCCTGGAAGACCTTCTGCTCGCCGTCCTCGATCCGTTTGGCGATCTCGACCTCGCCCTCGCGGTCGAGCAGCTTTACCGTACCCATCTCGCGAAGGTACATGCGGACAGGATCATTCGTCTTGTCGACGATCCCGGCAGCCGCGGCCGCGATTTCCTTCTGAATCTCTTCTCTCTGGTCCTTCTCGTCGTCATTGTCGTCGACCGAGAGCTCCTTGGGAGAACCGAGCTTCTCCGGGTCATCGACGATGTCGATGCCGAGATCATTGAACCGCATGTAGATCTCGTCGAGCTCCTCGGGGAGACTGGTTACATCTTCCGGGAGGGTGTCGTAAATCTCGTCGTAAAGAAGATACCCCTTCTCTTTTCCAATCGATATGAGCTGCTTGACTTCCACGTATTTTTCTTCAACGCTCAATCCTGCCCCCTTGCCTGGATATGAACAGCTCATTGGTCGTGCCCGGCGCAGTCTCATCCTTTATCATTCGCGCTCCCGCACAGGGGTCAGGCGCCACGCGGATCTGGACTACGAGCTCACACGAGTGAACTGCGGACCTTTTTTCGAGGTCTCAATCTGTACTTGACAAATCGGAAAAATGTGAAGCACACATCGCGATCTTGAAAGGTGACAACTTTGTAATCGAAAGGAGACAGAAGATTATTTCAGAGTTCTCAGCTCCATTTTCTCCCGGAGAAGTCTGTTGAGTACATCGGAGTCCCCGGATCGCTCTGCTTCCCGGATCTCCGCCTGCAGTTGATCCGACCGGCGGTCGAGCTGGCGCCGGCGCATGCGGTCGAGCGCGGAGGCGAGGGCGGCATCGTCGGTTTCGTCTTCCTCATCCTCAAACGCGAGCTCGGAGAGGCGCTTCAGCTCGGCTTCCCCCTTAAGATGGGTCGCAACATGCGAAAAATCAAGGGGTTGGTTCATTTCACGCAAACTCGCGAGAGTCTCGGCGATTGCGCGACACTCGGCGTCGTCGAACCATTCCGCTGAGACGGCCGACAGTCGTTCGTCTCCATCGGTCGACCTCAGAAGGGCTCGGAGCACCTGTTTCTCTCCGCTCGAAACGGTCGACCCCTTCAACGTCGTCTCAGGTGCGGTGATCTGCCTCGAGCCACGGCGGATCGAGCTCCATACGGTCTCGAACTGGAGACCGATGCGGTCCGCCACCCTCTGCGCCGCATCGTTCTTCACCACGGGATCGGATACGGCGGTCAGCAGCGGCTCGAGTTTTTCGAGAATCCGCTTCTTGTCATCCGTCGTGAGAGTTTTCCCTGGAGGAGCCTCCAGCTCGAGGGCAAAATCGAACAGATCCGTGGCTTGTCCGATGACCTCCATGAGACGATCGAGACCATGCTTCTGGAGAAACCCGTCCGGATCGTCTCCTTCTCCGACGTTCGCGATCTCGACTCCGAGACCTGCGGACAGAAGCACCGGCGCCGCCCGCAGTGACGCCTGCCTGCCGGCGCTGTCCCCGTCATAGCAGATCGTGACCTTGCTCGCGCGCCGCCTGAGCACGCTGGCCTGTCCGGTGGTGAGCGAGGTTCCCATCGAAGCGACCACGCCGGCAATCCCCGCGGAGTCGAGGGCGATGCAGTCGAAGTAACCTTCGACGAGAATGGCGCGGTCCAGCTTTCTCATCTGGTCCTTGGCGCGATGGAGGTTGTAGAGCGTGTTCGATTTGTTGAAAAGCTCGGACTCGGGCGAGTTCAGATACTTCGGGTCGCTGCCGTCGAGAGAGCGGCCGCCGAAACCGATCAGCGTTCCGCTCTCCGAGTGGATCGGAATCATGAGACGGTTGCGGAATCGGTCGTAGAAGCCATTCCCCGTCTTGCGCCGCAGAACCAGACCTGCCTGTTCGAGCTGCTCGCTCGTGTATTTCCGACCGAGGCGCGAGATGATGTAATCCCACGAATCGGGCGCGTATCCGAAGCCGTAGAGGTCCCAGATCTTCTTCGGGATGCCGCGTTCTTCGCAGGTATATGTCCGCGGCGTTTGGCTCCCACCGGATTGCCTGATGGTAGGCGGCCGCCGCTTCGTCGATCAGATCGACCAGCTCGTCTTTGGCGCGATCCCTTCTGGTCTTCTCCTTACGCGGAAGCTGAATCCCGTACCGTCCGGCGAGATGCTCGACCGATTCGGGGAACGTCATCCGCTCGGTCAGCATCAGAAACTTGAAGACGTCGCCCCCTTCGCCACACCCGAAGCAGTAGAAGAGACCCTTGCCACGGTCGACGTGGAAAGAAGGAGACTTCTCGCGATGGAACGGGCAGAGCCCCTTGTGACTCCTGCCGGCGACTTTCAGAGGCGTCATCTGGGTCACGATCTCGACGAGATCGGCTGCGTCGCGGACGCGGGAGATGACTGATTCTGACAGGTCGAGCATTGACTCGGGCTCTGCAACAACGGGGAGATGGCCGGGTATTCGCGCACGTGCGATCGTGGAATGTGGACGGTGGACGGAAGCGTGGACAAAGACGTGGACAGAAGCGTGGACGTGGACGTGGACGTGGACGGAAGCGTGGACGTGGACCTGATGGGAGAGACGGCCGCTGGAGACTTGCTGACGCCTCACGCAGGGTCCACTCGTTTGCCCACGCTTCTGTCCACGACCGTCCACCTTCCACGACTGTCCACCCATCCACGAAAACCTTTTACGACAAGCTCCGTAGATCACCAGAAGAGAGGGTTTTCGTTCTACATCACGAGGAGATTTTACGAATGCGCAAGCTGATCAGAATACTGGCTGTTCTTCTGGTTCTCGTGCTCGTTGCCGCGGGTATTTACGGATACGTGCGAAAGTCGGGCGACGATGAAGGAGGACTGAAGCAGGTCACGATAGAAAAGGGCGACATCACCGAGAAGGCGATCGCCGTGGGGCAGATCGAGCCGCGGCTCGAGTTCGAAGTGAAGTCGAAGATCCCCGGCATCGTGGGCCGGGCGATGGTCGAGGTCGGGGATGAGGTTCAGGCCGGAGATCCGCTTTTCGAGATCAGACCCGACCCGACTCCGCTCGAAGTCACCGAGGTCGACCGGCGGGTGGAGTCCGCTCAGGCGTCGTTCAACAGGGCCAAAGCGGAGTACGAGCGTGCGAAAGAGCTCACTGCCGCCGGAGTCCTTCCGACCTCTGAGCTCGACTCGAAGGGTGAAGCCTTCCAACTCGCCCGGATCTCACTCCTCAAGGCTCAGCAGGATCGCGATCTGACCCGGAAGGGAAGCTCGGCCGGCGGCGGCACCGAGGCACTCATCAAGGCCCCGGCAGCTGGCGTCGTTCTCACGAGGAACGTCGATCCGGGAGATCCAATCGTTCCGCTGACTTCCTTTCAGCCGGGAACGGAGCTCGCGACCATTGCTGATATGAGAGATCTGATCTTTCGCGGTACCGTCGACGAGATCGACGTGGGTAAACTCTCGATGGGAATGCCGACCCGCATCAAGATCGGTGCGTTGCCTTCGGATGTCATCACCGGCATCGTGACGCGAATCGCTCCTCAGGCAAAGCAGGAGGAGGGCGCCACGCTGTTTGACGTCGAGGTGGAGCTCGATCCGGGCCAGGAGATCAGCCTCAGGGCCGGCTACTCCGCGAATGCCGACGTCATCATCCGGGAAAAGACCGACGTCGTCGTCGTCCCTGAGCGCCTCGTGATCTGGGAAGACGGCGGACAGAAAGCCTTTGTGGAAATTCCGGGAGACGGGCCGGAGGCCGAGCCGAAGAAGGTCGAGATCAAGACCGGCATCTCCGACGGACTGACCGTGGAAGTGACCGAAGGTCTCAAAGCGGGCGACATCGTCATCGAGCGCCCGCCGAAGGAGATTTCCTGATGGTCGTTGAGTCGTTGAGTCATTGCGTCATTGGATAGCCGATCGGTTACTGCCTCGAGCCGACCACCAACGCCAATAACCCAGTAGTCACCGACACAGACCTGATTACACAACGATCCAACGACTCAATGACCCAACGACCCAACGACCCAATGACCCAATGACTCAATGACTCAATGACTCAATGACTCAATGACTGAACCATGACCCAACTCAAAGACGTTTTCCGACAGCTCTGGCGCGACATGCGATCGCAGAAGCTCCGAACCTTCCTGACGGTCTTCGGGATCATCTGGGGAACGGTGGCGATCAGTCTGCTGCTCGCGTTCGGGACGGGTCTGCACAAGCAGATGATCCGGGCGACCGCGGGACTCGGCGATCGGATCGTGATCGCGTGGCCCGGTCTGACTTCGATGCCGTACGAGGGGCTCGGGAAGGGACGGCGTATCAGGATCACGATGGAGGACCTCAAAGCAGTCGATCGGGATGCCGGCCTTCTCAACGGAATCTCGGGCGAGTTCGGAAGCGGAATGAAGCTCATCTACGGGACGAAACAGCTCTCTGTGGACGTCTCCGGGGTCACTCCGATTTTTGGTGACATGCGGAATCTCATCCCGCAGGCGGGGGGGCGGTATCTCAACCCGATCGACATGAACAAGCAGCGTCGCGTCGCCTTTATCGGTAACCAGCTCGCGACCGATATTTTCGGCGAAGGCGTCGATCCGGTTGGCAAGTCGGTGCAGATGGAAGGCTCTCCATTCACGATCGTGGGAGTGATGGTCGAGAAGGATCAGGACTCGAGCTACAGCGGCCGCGATCATTCGAAGGTCTTCATTCCGGCGACCACCTTCCGTGCGCTCACCGGCCGGGAGTATGTGAACAACTTCATCTTCCGCCCGAAGACGGCGGGCGAGTCAGAGGCCGCCTCCGATGAAGTGCGCACGATCCTGTCGGAACGGCTTCGATTCGCTCCCGACGACAAGGAGGCTCTGTCACTCTGGGACACGACCGAGCAGTTCAAGTTTTTCGACATCTTCATGCTGGCGTTCAACTCGTTTCTCGGAATCGTCGGGTCGCTGACTCTCGTCGTCGGTGGCATCGGCGTCTCCAACATCATGAACGTCGTCGTGGAGGAACGTACCCGGGAGATCGGAATCAAGATGGCCCTGGGAGCGAAGCAGCGGTCGATCCTGAGCCAGTTCCTGCTCGAGACCATCTTCGTGACGGCGATCGGGGGAGCGATCGGCTTTCTGATCTCCATAGGAATCTGTGCGATCTTCCCCCAGGACCTCGTGCAATACGTCGGACAACCCGAGGTTTCTGCGCCGGTCGCCATTCTAACGACCATCGCACTGGGGCTGGTGGGAATCGTTGCCGGCTACTTTCCAGCAAGAGAAGCGGCACGACTCGATCCGGTCGTGGCAATGAAGCTGTAGAAAGAGGTTGCCGGTTCTCAGTTCTCCGTTCTCAGCAGGAGCTCGAAACCGGACACCGAACCAGACAACCGACAGCCGAGAACTGAGAACCGAGAACCGAGAACTGAGAACCGAAAAATGACCCAACTCAAAATCATCCTCTCCCTTTTCGCGAGCTCGGCGCAGATTCAGAAGAAGCGGGCGTATCTCACGATCGCAGCGATCGCGTGGGGCACGGTTGCGATCCTTCTGCTTCTCGGATTTGGCGAGGGGCTGAAGCGACAGCTCGACAAGAACCGTCGCGCGATGGGAGAGAACATCGCCGTGGTGTGGGGCGGAGAGACGACGAAGGTCTACAAGGGGATGAATCCCGGGCGGCCGATCCGGATGCGGATCGAGGACGTCGACTACATCGAGGAACGGATGCCGGAGCTGACCGCCGTCATCGGTGAGATCAACAGTTGGCGCACGGCCCTCAACTATGAGGGGAAAACGGTGAACGCGCGAGTCACCGGAACGAATCCCGTTTATGGCGAGGCCCGCAAGCACTATCCGGTCGCCGGCGGACGGTTTCTGACGCAGGTGGACGAGAATCTCCGTCGTCGCGTGATCTTTCTCGGTGACGAGCTGGCGACCGACGTCTTTGGCGATACGGATCCGGTAGGAAAGACCCTGCTCGTCAACAATGTCCCTTACACGGTCATCGGGGTGATGCAGCAGAAGACGCAGATGGGTACCTACTCCGGGCCGGACTCGCAGCACGCAACAATTCCGATCTCGACGTTCCGGTCCCAGTTCGGCTTCGAGCGGCTCAACAACATGGTGATCCAGGTCGCTGAGCCGGATCAGATGGAGGGAGCGCTTCGGAAGTTTCGCGAATTGCTCGGCGGGAAGTATGGCTTCGATCCCGAAGACGAGCCGGCGCTCCAGATATGGGATACCGTCGAAACCTCGAAAATCACGACGAACATGACTCTGGGCATCCAGATCTTCCTCGGGATCATCGGTGGTCTGACGCTCCTGATCGGCGGGGTTGGGGTGGCGAACATCATGTACGCGGTGGTCAAGGAGCGGACGCGGGAGATCGGCGTGAAGATGGCGCTCGGCGCTCGCGGCAGATGGATCGTGCTCCCCTTCGTCATGGAAGGACTGATGTACACATTGGTGGGAGGCGCACTCGGAATCGTCATCGGAATGCTTCTGGTCACCGCGATGAGCTTCATCCCATCCGACAGCGATGTGATGAAGTTTCTGGGAACGCCGACGATCTCGATGCAGATCGGTGTGCTGACCGCGTCGATTCTCGGATTGATCGGAGTCGTTGCAGGCTATTTCCCTGCTCGTCGCGCAGCCGCTGTCGATCCCGCGGCAACACTGAGGTACGAATAGGGTGCGAATCGAAGGAGATGAGAGAGTGAGCGAAGAGAAGATCATCGAGATGCAGGGAGTCCGGAAGGTGTACAAGACGGGCAAGGTCGAGGTCGAGGCCCTCAAAGGGATCGATCTGTCGATCAACAGCGGGGAGTTCGTCGCAATCGTGGGACCATCGGGATCAGGAAAATCGACGTTGATGAACCTGATCGGCTGTCTCGATACGCCCACCGCGGGGACCTACAAACTGAGCGGCGAGACGGTGGCTGGTCTCGATCGCGATCAGCTTGCCGACATTCGCAACAGGCGCGTCGGATTCATCTTTCAGAACTTCAATCTACTTCCGCACATCACGGCACTCGAGAACGTCGAGATGCCGATGCTTTTCGGAGGAGTCTCGGTGAGAGAGCGCCGCCGGCGCGCGACCGCGCTTCTCGAGAAGGTCGGACTCGGTGATCGAATCGAGCACAAACCGACAGAGCTCTCCGGAGGACAGATGCAGCGCGTGGCGATCGCCCGAGCTCTATCGATGGAGCCGTCGATCATTCTTGCTGACGAGCCTACGGGAAACCTCGATACCTCGAGCGGCGGCGACATCATGGACGTCTTCAGTGAGCTGTGGGATCAGGGAAAAACGCTCGTGATCATCACGCACGATCTCGCGCTCGCGAATCGGGCGGGACGCATCGTCGAGATCCAGGACGGTCTGATCCTCGACGATCGAGCGGTCGCGGCGTAAAGGGCGAAGTCCGCGTCCGAAGTCCGGGCCCCGAACCCCCCTGTGATCCTGAGCCGCCGGACGATGGGTGCGTCGGCATGGGGAGCGTAAGAAACCGCTGTCATCCTGAGCCGCCGGATCGCGCAGCGGGAAAGGACGGTCGAAGGATCGCGTACGGCCCGACTCTCATGACGAAAGTGCGCGACAGTCAGGACGCACCCGATCCTTCGCTGCGCTCAGGATGACAAGTTCTCTCTGCGACGGAAGCCTTTTCTCCTCAGGACTCAGGACTCAGTCCCGCACTTCAGCGGCGGCCTTCTCCAGAAAGTAGCTCACCGCTCGCCAGAAGCGGGCGCGCTCTGGCTGATCGGTTGGGTCTCCGACGGCGAGCTCATTCAACCTCGAGAGGAGTTGCGGTGAGCAGACGGAGAGTCTTTCCGGAACGGGTTGTTCGGGATAGACGTCGCGGAACATGCGGATCCAATCGAACTTCACCCCCGGATCTGCCTTGCCACGCCACCCCGCGATCTGTTCATGGCCGACGATGCGCTGGGGGTCGCCGAGCGCGGGGTAGATGGACTTCAGGTGACGGATCGCTCGGGCAACCGACTCGTACTGCTCGTCGGTGTAGGGGAAGACGTTGCCGTTCCAGTTGACGATCTCGATCCCGATCGAGAAATCGTTGAATCGTTCCCGGAGCTCGCTCCGTTCTTCCCACCGGCTCCGGCCTGCATGAGGAGCAGAGATTGCCCGTCCGTCCCAGCACGGTGTCACCTCGTGAATCACTCCTTCTCGGGAGATGACCAGGTGCGCTCCCGCCCGGGCCTCCGGATCATTGAAGATCCGAAGCGTGTCCTCCAGCGTCTCGGCAGTGTAGTGGAGGACGACGTACTCGACCGGGATCACGGTGGAGGAACGCGCCTCGCCCTTGAAGTGGACGAGCTTCATCGGCTTACGGATTGAGCCGGCTGATCGTCCAGCCTTCCCCCTCCCGCTGATACAGAAGGCGGTCGTGGAGGCGATCAGGCCGCCCCTGCCAGAACTCCACGGCGTCCGGAATCACCCGGTAGCCGCCCCAGTGCGGAGGGCGGGGGATGTCTCCGTCGTCGTACTTCTTCTCGAGATCCGCGACGCGTGACTCCAGGATCTCGCGTGAGGCGACCGGCTCGCTCTGCTGCGATGCCCAGGCGCCGATTCTCGACCCGTGTGGACGGGTTACGAAGTATGCATCCGACTCCGCTTGCGAAACCTTCTCGACCCGGCCTGTGATACGCACCTGTCGCTCGAGCGGGCCCCACCAGAAGTTCAGCACTGCGCGATCGTTCTGTCCCAGTTCCCGTCCCTTCGCGCTGTTGTAGTTGGTGAAGAAAACGAAGCCGCGGTCGTCGAAGTCCTTGAGAAGGACCACCCGCGCCTGGGGCTGACCGTCATCTCCGCACGTCGCGAGGGTCATGCCTTCCGGAAGAACCGCGATCTCCTCGTTGGCCTCCCGGAACCAGAGAGCGAACTGCTTGAACGGGTCCTGATTCGCGGTCGCCCGGCGCAGTTCCCTGTGCTGTGCCTGTTCTCGATCCATAAAGCCTCCTCCTGAGCGCGAAGGATGTATATCAGAAGTTGGGAGTGTTCAGCCGTGAGGTTGCAGGGATTGTGGACGTGGTGGACTGGGTGGACAGAAACGTGGACAAAGGCGTGGACCTCAGACCGAAACCAGAAAAAGTCCACGCTTCTGTCCACGTCTCCGTCCACGCTTCTGTCCACAAGAGTCCACCACGTCCACGAAGTCCACGCTTCTGTCCACCTCGTCCACAATCGCCGTGATCACTCCTACGAATAAGAATTATTTTACCGATATTCGCGTTCTGAATTGACGCAATTGGTGACCGAAAGGTTGACAGAAAGCCGCGCGATTTCATTTAATATTATCCCGGTCCATGGTTTCGTGACGGGGTGAGGGGAGTTGGAGATGAGTTTCGAAAAGTGGAATCCGAAGCCAGACTACAAGAGGCGTCCCGCTTCAGCGACCATCGTGCAATCACGTTTGATTCGCCTCTCTTCCCCGGTCGCCGAGAAGCTCAACCTGCGCAACAAACCGGGCGCCCATCTCTTCTACGACAAGAAGCGCAAAGTCATCGGCATCCGCCCGAGCGAGAAAAAGGATGAGGCTGCAGCGAAAGTCCGCCAGTCCGCCAAATCGACATCGATTCACGTGCCGAGTTTCTTCGAGGATTACGACATCGAGGTGGACGGCATTCGTCGCTTCCGCTGCTGGTGGGATGAAAAGGAAGAGATGGCAGTGATCGACATCTCCAAACCTTCACGCCGCGGCCGCCCCGTCGGCTCGTAGATCCGCGCGTCCTGTGGTGCTCCGTGTCCTCCCGAGCGGATTGGCGCCGTTTCGCTGTCGCCAGTGGACCGGGATGAACTGTCATCCTGAGCCGCCGGATCCCGCGAAGCGGGAGGAGGACGGTCGAAGGATCGCGTGGAGCCTTACAGGCCCGAAGTTCGGCTGGAGTCAGGACCTACCCGATCCTTCGCTTCGCCAGACTGTGTGAAAAACCGATCGGCTTCGCGACCGTCTTTTTTGGAGTGCTGAGCTCGCCGAAGGACGAGCTCAGCTTTACATCACGCCGCCTTACGGGCTGCGGCGGGTTGCAAGCTGCAGTGGAAATTTCCTGACTGGTCCCGATTGCGGCCTCGATGGTGGTTGCCACGGGATCCAAAGCGGGGCTCGTCCTCCGGCGAGCACCGCACTCCAAAGTCATAGCCTCGATTCACGAGGCGTTTTCACACAGTCTCTCGCTCAGCATGACAGCCAGAGGCGGATGCGATCCCAAACAAAAAAAGCGGGGCCGGAGCCCCGCTTTTCGTGTTCGATAGCCGGCTTCTCAGCCGCGACCTCCACGGCTGGTGCGACGCCGCACCGGAGCTTCAGGCTCGGTCGTCTCCGGCGTCGTGATCGCCGATTCCGCAAAGGGCACCTTGAACTCCGTCCACGGAGCCTCCAGCAGATTCAGCTCCATTCCAGGAACGAAAACGAGAAGGTCATCGTCCTTGGGAGCGTTATTGGCGAAGAACGCAACCAGGGAGGCGTGCGGGATCGACGTGTCGTACGACTCGTTGATCTTCTCGATGAACTCGTTGGCGATCAGCATGTAGCCGATGTCTGTCGGATGGATCCCGTCGTAGCTCATGATGCCGCCGGTCAGGAAGTCGAGACTGAAGCTGATCCCGGCGATCTCGACACCCTCTGCATAGGCTTCGAAGATTGGGTCGAAGTTCAACACCGGGATGTTATAGCTCTGCGCAGCGGTGGTAATCAACGAATTGATCTCATTGCGATGCGCTTCGATTGCCTGCAGCTCCGCAGGATCGAGGACCACCTGGTTCGGCAGTGGTTTCCCGACGTTCGGGAGCGGGATCATCGGCGCGAGTGCGGCCGGAATCCCGTAGCCGGTGGCGAGGGCACTCTGTGCGGCGAGAGTGAGCTTCGCGCCCGGTCCGAGCTGCCCGACGGTGCCATCACCGAACTCAGCGATCAGGAAGATTGGTTTTCCGTCAGGTCCCGGAACTGGCTGCCGTGTCGCAGGATCGAGAAGAACCGGGGGCAGAACGCTCGCGAACGGGATCTCGGTGACCGGAGGAACGGTGGCCGCAACCATACCGGCTGTCGGGGCGGCGGTCGTGAGAGTTTCGAGCAGAGTCAGGTAGTTTCCGGCGAAGACGTCGAGAGGCGTGAGAGTCACGCCCTCGATGGCGATACCGGAAGTGACCGCACCGAGGACATCGTTGTTGCCGATCCAGATCGTGACGAAGGTAGGATGCAGCGCTGCAGCCTGCCCGACGGCAGGTCCGAGGCCGCGAAGCACGACCTGGTAGAACGGGTTACTCGCGTCCTGTTCGGCGCCGGTGCGGGTGAGCAGATCTGCCACTCTCGCTCCGGGGATACCGAGATTGTTGTAGGGACGAGGCAGCATCAAATTGATCGGCTGCCCGTTCCCGCTCGATTTCGGTCCGATGATGAGCGGGGAGATGCTCTGGAGATGGTACTCGGCCGGGATTCCCGGCTCGCTGACCAGCGGCTGCTGGAAATCGACCGTGCCTGCCTGGCGGGCGATGACCGACGGGTAGCTCCACTGCTGGTGGGAAAGAACGAGACTCGCGCTGGAGAAGCCGGCCGTGAGGCTGTCGCCGACTGCGACATACCGGGTGAAGTCGGCACTGCCGCGCTGGGCGAACGCTGGCAGGGCCAGGGCCGCACTCAGCAGTGTCGTCGAAAGGATTCTTTGAAAGTTTCTGAACATGAATTAGCTCCTTTGCGGACGTTCGCTCAGAACGTGTAGCCGAGATCGACAGTGACCAGATTTGCGGTCGTCTCGTACGTTCCGTTGAAGTTGTCGTGGTTCCTGCCGTTGGTGTCGCGCTCGAGGAACTGGAGGAAGAACTCGGTGAATTCGACTGACCACTTCCCGTTGTCGAAGAGGAATCCGAACGAGACGCCGACGCGATCCGAATCAGGGAGGAGCGGACCGACCGTCTCGTCAGGCTGCGGGTTCTCGTCATAGACGGCGCCGAGGGCGATGTCCCAGTTCTCGCTGACGGGCCGGAAGCCTCCCAGCCGATAGCTGAAAACATCATCCCAGTCCTGCTGGAGATCGATGTTGTTGGCAGGAGTCTGTTCGAACTGAACTGCGAGTTTGTCGAAGGCGCTCCAGCCCATCCGAACGACGTCGAACTCGACGGTCCATTCGGGGATCATCGTCGTCGCAATACCGAAGTGAGTGAATGAGGGGAACGGGATCGCCGTGGTGATCGGCTGATCAGGGGGAAGCCCCGCGGCGATGAGAGCGTCGAGCTGCGCATTGCCGGTGGAGATCTGCGTGAAGTTCGCATTACCCTGAAGATCGATGTCGATCCCGGCCCGATGACTGAGTCCGACGCGCCAGTTTTCGTGAGGGACCCAGATCGCCCCCACGTTCCAGCCGATACCATTCTCCCAGTCGCTGTCGAGCCGGACGTGGGCAGCATCGACGATCCGCTGCGTGAAGGGATTGATCTGCGGGACGTTTCTCTCGAGCGAGACGTGGGCAAACCGTCCCTCGACGCCCGCGCCGATCGCGAAACGGCCATCATCGGTCTTCCAGGCGAGAGAGGGCTGGACAGAAACGGTCTTCAGATTCGCGTCCTGCGAGATGAATCGCCCTACGAACCGGTGTCCATCCTCCCAGTCGGTGCGGAGACCGAATGCTGAAAACTGACCGATGCCGAACGTCATATTCTCGCCGATCGGCATGACGAGATACATGTTTGGAAGAACGAAAGTGTGATCCTCGTAGAACTCACGGTATCCCGTTCCGGGCACTGGGTTGTTCGGATCGGCTCCCGGAAACGACTGGTTGGGGTCGCTCTCGAATTCTGCCTTGAACGTGATCATCGTCCCGCCGACCATCGCCTTTGTTTCACGCTGGTAAGCAATTCCGGCAACGTTATAGAAGATGGCGCTGGGATCGTCCGCGGTTGCTGCGAATGCTCCTCCCATTGCGGTGGCTTTCGCGCCCTGTTCGAAAAGCGAGAAACCGGCACCGAATGTGGGGAGGGCGATCAATAGGCTGAGCGGAAGAAAAAGGAACCTGCGATTACTGAGGAAATGAAACAAGACTGGCCTCCTGTCATACAATGATGGGGCTAAAGCGGCGCGTCGGATCATAGCACACGGTGTGCCCGCAAAAGTCCAGAGATTTGTCGATCACCCGGGGGTTCTCATGCGTCACTTGTTGTCGATTCTCATCACCATGATTCTTGCGGTTCCTGTTCATGCGGGACTCGTTTATCAATTCAAGACAGAGACCGAAGGAAACGCCGCGAACATGACCGGTACGGCGAAGGTCGAAGGAACTGATTTCAGGATTGAGCTGTCCGAAGGGGATGGGGTCATCTTCCAGGACCGCTCGATCGTCCTCTCTGACGACGGCGGGAAGACGATGATGGTTCTCGATCCGAAGAAGAAGGAGTTCTATCGCCTCTCGATCGAGGACACCGTGAACGCCATGACCTCAATGCTCCAGAACATGGGAGGAATGTTCGAGATGTCGATCGCGGATCAGAACGTCGACGTAAAGCCGATGGGGGCGGGAGAAACTCTCGAGGGTTACAAGACGACGAAGTATCAGATCAACACCGACTACACGCTTAAGATGAAAGCCATGGGCATGAGCATGGACCAGGAAATCAATACGGAGACCACGACCTGGACGACCGATCAGCTCGATCAGGCGCTCGCGGCTTTCGTGCAGTACCGGTCGTTCCGCACCGGTCTCGAAGATCTCGATGCCCTGATCGAGAAGCACGTCGACGCAATCAAGGGCTTTCCGCTCAAGACAGTAACGAAGACGAAGATCACTGCCCGAGGCAAAACAACCACCTCGACCGCGACCAATACGGTCACGGGGATCGAAGAGGCCAACATTCCGGAAAGCGAGTTCGCCGTTCCCGCGGGGTACCGTGAAGTTGACGGTCCGCTGGAGGCGCTCCGGCAGATGCGGTAGGAGCCGCGAGAGCAGAAGCGCCGGCTCTCACGCGGACGGAGCGGCGGCACCTCAGCCGCTGCTCCGACCGCTGCTCCCGGTCCTGCTACTGCGCAGTCTGCTCGAGTGCTGCGTCGATGACCGTCGCGAGAAACGCTCCGTCTTTCCCGGCCGCGACCGGCTGACCATTCACCCAGAACGTGGGTGTCGCATTGACCTCGGCGATCATGCCGGCGCTGACTCCGGCCAGAACCTCATCCTTCAGTTCCTCCGACGCGATCGCCTGATCGAAGCGTTCGACGTCGAGCTGGTTCGTCTTGACGAAGTCGCGAGCGAACTCCTCGATGGAAAAGGTCGTCAGTGAATCCTGGGCCTGGTAAACCTCGCTTTTGTACTGCCAGAACGCTTCGGGAGACTGCTCCCAGATCGCGCGACCGTACAGAGCGGCGGGGAATGCCCACGGGTGGCTCGACATCAGGGGAAAATCTACGCGGCGATACGAGATGCGATCCCCGTACTTTTCGAGAAGACTCGGTACCCATTTGCTGGCGTGACCACAGGAGGGACACTGGAAGTCGGAGAACTCGACGACTTCTACTCTGGCGTTGCTGTTCCCCTTCATGGGAGCTTCGTCAAACACTGTCTGCATCGCCTCGAGCCGCGCCTTCCGTGCGCCCCCGGCGATCGGATCGAATCCTCCCGGGAAGAAGACCGTCCCCTTCTCGTCGACGGAACCATCAAGTCTGATCTTTCCCCAACTCGTCGTGATCTCCACGGTCGCCTCGAGCAGACCTTCGAGAGTGCGCCTGTCGGAAACCGTAGCTGTCGCGGTCTCGTTCAGACGATCCCAGGCAAAACGCTTGATCTTCGCCGGAATCGAGCCCTCGAAGCCACCGAGGATCCAGGGCTGACCGACGAAGACGCGATCTCCCTTGACGACCTTCAGATACATGCCGCGGCAGTACGGATCGCTTCCCTGGACGGTCATCAGCTCCGCCTTCATCCCGGCGGGCACGGAGTCGGAATAGTCCCGCTCTTCGATCGTGGGAGCTTCCGGGCAGTACGGCAGAAACTCCTCGAGATACGGCCGCGCCGGGTCAGTGGTGTCCGCGGCCGCCTGGGCATTGAGGGGAAGCGCTGCGAGCAGGAGAAGAATACCAATGGTCGATCTGGTCAATGGATTTCCCTTTCTGACCAGGTGAAACGGCGTTGCTCCGCCGGGCGATTCCATGAAGGCGAGTTCAGAGTTTCAAAGTTGAGACGGTGGACGGGGTGGACGGCCGTGGACTGTGTGGACAAAAGCGTGGACAGAAGCGTGGACGGAGCCTGCGCATCTCGTCCACTCCTGTTGTCCACGTTTTAGTCCATGTTTCTGTCCACACAGTTCACTACGTCACTCCACAATTGTCGTTTTAAACTTTCAACTTTTGAACTTCGAGCTCTCTATCCTCTCGGGTGCCGAATAGCAGTTGAACCGCCCCTCCCGGAGAAAGGCAATCAGTGTCATTCCGTTCTCCTTCGCGAGCTCGACCGCGAGACTGGTCGGGGCGGAGACGGCTGCCATAATCGGAGCTCCCGCGCGGACCGACTTCTGAACGAGCTCGAAGCCAGCGCGACCGCTCACCATCACGATGAAACGGGACAGAGGCACGTCGTTCCGCCGCAGCGCGGCTCCGATCAGCTTGTCTACGGCATTGTGGCGGCCAACGTCTTCACGTACGTCGACGAGCCGTCCCTCGAGATCGAACAGCGCGGCAGCGTGGACGCCGCCCGTCTCCGCAAAGCCCTCCTGCGCCTCTCTCAGCCGCGCAGGCAGAGACTCGATCACTTCAGGCCGGACGAGGGGCTCCAGGCCCGGGAGGGGATGAATGCTCGCAACGCGAACGGCCTCGATGGAGGTCTTTCCGCAGACTCCGCAGCTCGAGGTCGTGTAAACATGTCTCGTCAGGCGCTGCCTGTCGATCTCGACGTTCGGCCCCAGCGTGACTTTGACTACGTTGCGGTAGCCGGACTGGTTGGGGGCACAGAGCGAAATGTCGATGATCTGTCCGGAGCGATCGATGATTCCCTCGGTGAACAGAAACCCCGCCGCGAGATCCTCGTCATCGCCGGGAGTCCGCATCGTGATCGAGAGGCTGAAGTCGCCATCCCGGAGCACGAGCTGGATCTCGAGCGGCTCCTCGACGGCGACGGAATCCTCGGAATCAGTGACCACGGCGTCGAACCGTCGTATCACGGTCCCGACCGAGGACTTCTGTGCCGGGTACGGCTGCCTCTCAGAACTCATCCATGACCTGCGGAAACTTCCAGCGAGCCTCGCGCAGCTCTCTCTCGATCACGTCTTTCTCGGGAGCATCCACGAGCTGCGGCACATCCCAATTCGCCATCCACATCGGATTGACGTAGGGGAGCACCGCGACATTCTCGAGACGGTACGGAAGATCGAGCTCTTCGAAACGCTGGTTCAGGTACGCGACGACATCCTTCGACGTCGGGATCGGATCACTCATGGGTGAATCGTACTTCTTTTGATGCCTTCCTCACAGGCCGCCGGAGGGCGGCCGATACAACCTAGCCCAGGGCGTGAGCCCTGGGAAATCGTCACACAAGAAATCCCCAGGCCGCGTAGGCGGCCGACACGACAACGAAGGGTGTCGCCCGCCTGCGCGGGCTGGGGCGTTCTTGTGCGGTTCAATGTCCCAGGGCTCACGCCACTGGGCTAGGTTGGGTCGCGCCGCCTGCGCGGCGCTGTAAGGAAGACGTCGACTGTATACAATGCGGCCGGAAAGAATCGAAAGGAGCCAAACAGGATGTCAGAAATCAAAAAAGTAGGCGTTCTCGGTTGTGGACTGATGGGCGCTGGAATCGCGCAGACCGCTGCACAGGCCGGGTACGAGACGGTGGTCGCCGAGGTCGAACAGAAGTTCATCGACAAGGGGTTTGCGGGGATTGAGAAGAGTCTCGGAAAATTCGTCGAGAAGGGGAAGATGACCTCCGAGGACCGTGACGCGTGTCTGTCGCGCCTCAAGGGAACCACGACGCACCAGGATCTCGCCGAGTGCGACATCATCATCGAGGCGATCATCGAGAACTCCGAGATCAAGCAGTCGACGTTCAAGGCGCTCGACACGATCGTGAAGAAGGATGCGATCTTCGCATCGAATACGTCATCGCTGACGATCACCGAGGTCGCGATGGCAACCTCGCGCCCGGAGAAGTTCGTTGGACTTCATTTCTTCAACCCGGTGCCGATGATGAAGCTCGTCGAGGTCGTTCGAACCGTGGTCACCTCGGATGAGAGTTTCGACCGCGCGTTCCGCTTCGCCGAGTCGCTCGGGAAGCAGGCCGTCGCGGCGCGGGACAACTCGGGGTTCATCGTCAATCGGTTGCTCGTGCCTTATCTGCTCGACGCCATTCGCGCGTACGAGGAGGGAGTCGGATCGATCGAGGACATCGACAAATCGATGGTGCTCGGGTGCGGGTACCCGATGGGTCCGTTCACGCTGCTCGACTTCGTCGGTCTCGACACGACCTACTACATCACCAAAGTCATGTTCGAGGAGTACCACGAGAAGAGGTTCGCGTCGCCGCCGCTTCTCAGGAAGATGGTGCTCGCCGGTCGTCACGGCCGGAAGAGTGGCGCCGGGTTCTATGACTATTCGGGCGACAAACCGGTCGCGATGGACAAGGAGTAACGAATGCCCTACGAGAATCTCGAGAACGTCAAGACCGAGAACAGGGACGGCATCCTCATCGTCTCGATCGACCGTCCGAAGGTACTGAATGCGCTGAATGCGCAGACCGTCGAGGAGATCGGAAAGGTATTCGACGAGGCGCGTACCGACGACACCGTCAAAGCCGTCATCGTGACCGGTGGGGGAGAGAAGGCGTTCGTCGCCGGAGCCGACATCAACGAGCTCGCTCAGAAGAATCCGTTTACGGGGAAGGAAACGTCCGAGCGTGGACAACAGATATTGTCCCGGATCGAGCGGTTCCCGAAAGCCGTGATCGCCGCGATCAACGGATTCGCGCTCGGCGGCGGTTGCGAGCTCGCCCTCGCCTGTCAGATCCGCATCGCCTCGGACAAGGCGCAGATCGGCCTGCCGGAGGTCACGCTCGGGATCATTCCGGGCTACGGGGGCACGCAGCGGATGGCGCGGCTGCTCGGCAAGGCGAAAGCGCTCGAGCTGATCCTGACCGGGGATCGTATCCAGGCGGAGGAAGCCGCACGGATCGGGCTGGTCAACAAGGTCGTTCCGCACGACGAACTGATGAATGAAGCAGAGAAGATGGCCCGCACGATCATGTCACGCGGACCACTCGCCGTGCGCGCCGCGATCGAGGCGGTCATGAGTGGATCGGAGATGCCATTCGAGGAAGGGCAGTTCCTCGAGGCGACGCTGTTCGGTCTGCTCGCCGCGTCGGAAGACATGAAGGAAGGGATGAGCGCGTTTCTCGAAAAGCGGAAGGCGGAGTTCAAGAACAAATAGCCTCGACGCATGAAGCAGAGTCATCCTGAGAGGCCCGACCGAGCGAAGCGAGTGGAGGGATCTCCCAGGTTACGTACGCGGTAACGCTCTGGGAGAAGCTCCTGGCTCACCACCCCTGTGGCCCTTGGCAGCACTGTGCGCAGGTTGGGAGATCCCTCCGCTCCGCTCGGGATGACCTGGCGCCGTGTTTTGAAGGGGATCCGAAGTGGTTCATTAGAGGCCGCCGGAGCCTGCGAAGCGTGGGCAGGTCTGATCCTGAGCGAAGCCGAAGGGGTGGTCGAAGGATCGCGAACTTTGCCGACAGTCGGGACGGAAAGTACTCGACAGTCAGGGCGGAAAGTAGGACGTACGCGATCCTTCGCTGGCGCTCAGGATGACATTTCAGCCAAGAATCGGGGCCAAACAACCAGTCATGGTGCATATGCGCCATCTGTCACCAGACGAGGTGACTGGAATCACGATGGGGCGGAAGCGGTCCGGGCAAGGTGATGTCGGAGTCCACTGTGCGACCGGCTTTCGCAAGGCGGCAACCGGATCGGCGAGGCTGAGGAACCGACATGAGCTTTTCACGCAGATACCCGGCCTGGATGATCCTGCCCCCACTTCTGATCGGCGGGCCGCTGGCGCTTCTCTTCCTTTCTCAGGTCGTCCAGATGACCGATGAGAGATGGCTCGCCGTGACCGGGATCGGTGCAGCGTCGTATCTGCCAGCCGTTGTGCTGTTCTGGCGATGGCTGACGAGACTGAGTCACGGAGTAGACGATGCAATAGCGGGGACCTCCGATGAAGACGTTTCGGGAGCTGTTTCCCGATGCCTGCTCGGCACCGTGAGGGGCGCCATGCTCTTCTGGCCCGGGTTTGGAGTGGTGCTCTCCGCGATCATCGGATTTGCAACGACTTCGAGTCTCCACGGCACATCTTTCTTCGTAGAGTCATCGCTGATCGTTGCCACGATTGCGATGGCGTGGAGCTACTGGGCAGGCAAGAAAATCCTGCTCACTCATGTCAGCGACATTTCCGGGCATCCATTACCGCGGCCCGCGCTTTTCTTTTCGCATCAAGATCGCGATGGTGTTTGCCGGATTCTTCTTTGTCTCGACTGGTGCCATGGTGCAGCTCGTGTCTGCACGCGTTTCCGCGACCCTCGAACGGGAGACGATCGAGAGCGTCAATGATCAATGGCCACAGGTTCTCTCGACGATTGGTGAGGACTTTTCGCCGGTGAGACTCATCGCGGCGAAGCGGTTGGTTCCCGGTTCGTTCGGCCTCCACGTGATCGATCCGGAGTCGGGTACAGTGGTTGGGGGTGACGAGCTCGACTCCGCAGAGATTGCAGCGATTGTCGCGATCGGCAGCGGCGACAGTATGGAAATCGAAAGTCCTCACGCCCTTCGATTCGCAGAAGCCGGGGGATCGATCATCGCCATGTCGATGCCGATCGAATCGATCGGGCTCGCCCGCGAGATCGAGTTTTATGCAGCGATCGTCGCGCTCTTTACGGCGTTGATGTTCCTCGCTGCGACCTGGTTTCTGGGGGAGGATCTCACCTCACCAGTCAACGAGATGATTGCTGTCTCCGAGCGGATGTCGCAGGGAGACTTCACGGCAATCGGGTCCGTCTACTCGGACGATGAAGTCGGTCTGCTTTCCCGGACGATGTTCGATACTCGTGAGAACCTCCACCGTCTCCTGTCGACGGTTGGCGGCAGCGGCGCTGCGATTACGCGCGGTGTGCGTGTGCTCGAGGGAGGAACGAAGTCACTCGGTTCGCAGGCGAGTGCGCAGCGCCAGCTCACCGAGAGCACGGCCAGCGCGGTCTCCGAAGTCCGGGACGCTGCGGGCCTGATCATGAAGGACGCCGAGGAGACAGGCGATCTGACGCGGGACAGCTCGGCGCGTGCGGTTGAGCTCCAGGCTTCCGTCGAACAGGTCGCGGGAAGTATGGAGACACTTTTCGAGTCTGTGGAATCGACGACCTCGTCAGTGCTCCAGATCGATGCCTCTGCAAGTGAGACGAGCAGGCGGGCCGAAGTTCTTGCGGGTGTGGGAGAGGAGGTTCTCACCTACGTCTCCGAGATGGATTCCACGGTGGAGCAGTTCCGCCAGTCGACGCGCGATACGGCGGAGATGTCCCAGAGGGTTCGCGAGGTCGCGAGCTCGGGTACGGAGGCCGTTCTGCAGACTGTGCGCGGGATCGAACAGGCGCGGGACGCCTCGCGCAAGACGTCGCAGCTTCTCGCGGATCTCCAGAAGAACATTGGGGAGATCAACCTGGTCGTCAAGGTCATCGAGGAGCTCGCGGAGAATACGAACCTTCTGTCTCTCAATGCTTCGATCATTGCGGCGCAGGCAGGGGACCGTGACATGGGATTCTCCGTGGTCGCCGAAGAGATTCGCCATCTGGCGGACCGTACGCGGCAGTCGACCGGCGATATCCACAAGATCATCCGGGTCATCGCGCCAGCGACCGACGCGGCAGTCGTTGCGATGAAAACCGGACTCGGTGAGGTTGAGAACAGTGTCACGCTGGCAGAGAAGGCTTCCACGGCACTGACCGAGATTGGCGAGAACGCGCAGCGGTCCTCGGAGATGTCCGGACAGGTCGCAACCGCTCTCGAACAACATGCGAATGCGAGTCGCCATCTGCTGAAGATCGCATCGGGAATCTCTGACGACATCGCTGCCATCTCCAGCGCGACGCGCGAGCAGGCGAGCTCGACGAGACTCCTCTCGCGGGAGGCAGAGCGGGTCAGGGACATTGCAGACCAGGTCCGCCGTGCCACCGAGGAGCAGATCACGACCGCTGGCGGAATCACCAAGGCGATGGAGAAGATCGCCGGGGGAGAAGAGCGGATCCTGGAGCGCCTGCGAATGCAGGTGAACCATTCCGACGAGATCGCATCGGCGGCAGACCGATTGAAAGAGTTTGCGCGGCAGACCGACGAGATCGCTCGGGACTTCACCGGAATGATCGACGAGATTACGAGAAGCGGCCAGGATTTCGACCGGGAGTTCGCGAGATTTCGTCTGCATGGAGACTCAAAGCCGCGTTTGATCGAAAGCGGCGGAGGACCCGTTCGCACGCTGCGACGGATTGCACGGTGAGAACTGTCGTACGATGAGGTGATGGAGACTGATTGCGCGCTCTGCGGAGATCTTCCCTCGAACTTTGCGGAGAACGAAGTGGCGACTGCGCGGTTGTCGGACGAGTTTGCCTGCGAAGGGCACACGGTCCTGACGGCTCGCGCTCACGTCGAGAACATTTCCGATCTGTCCGTCGAGGATGCACGTCTGTTCTTCGATCTCTATCGCGTTGCGGAGCAGGCGCTGATCGATCTGTTCGGTGCCGACAAGGTTCTGGCTGTGAAGCTGGGTCTCGCAGTTCCCCATCTTCATATCCATCTCTATCCGGTCTCGCGGGACATCAGTCGAGCCGAGGTCGACGCGATGCTCGCACGAACCGTCCGCGTCGAGGTCTCGACCGAGGAGGTGGCCGGCTGGCTGGAAGCGCTGCGCGCCCACTGTGTCAGTGAGCCCCGCTCGTCATCCTGAGCGCAGCGAAGGATCGCGTGCGGCATGACCAGGAGTGAATTGCGAGTATGAGGCCACGCGATCCTTCGACCGTCCTTCTCCCGCTTCGCGGGATCCGGCGGCTCAGAGGCTGTGAAAGAATCCAGCGTACCCTGCGTTACGGGCGCGGCGACGTCTCGAGCGCGCGAAGCAGTGACGCAGCGATGTGGTTCATCGGAAAGGAACTGCGACAACGCGATCGGCGACGCCCTGCCCGTAACCCTTTGGGCTGGTGGTGGTTACGGCCCGATCTCCGCGCCTGTCCTGAGCGAGCCGAAGGATCACTCGTCGTCACCGAGGAACCACCGCGACTCCTCCTCATTCCTTGAGCTCGAACCGTAAGCACCACCAGCGCAGGGCACGCTGGATTTTTTCACAGCCTCTCAGGATGACATGCGGGAGTATGTTCAGCGCCAGCGCCTCAGGGCCTCCGAAACTGGAATTCCGTTACGATGGTATTTGCTGACGGAGAGCATTGAACGATCAGCCCGCCGAGAGGGAGGCGCGATGGAGATGAACGAACACGATCTGATCTACGACTGGAATGTCGCCGGGGAGCAGCCGTCGAGGCCGCACGATCGAAAGATCGAGTTCGACGACGAGACTCTGCGGGACGGTCTTCAGTCCCCGTCGGTCAAAGATCCGTCGATCGACGAGAAGATCCGGATCCTTCATCTCATGAATGATCTCGGGATCGACACTGCTGATATCGGGCTCCCCGGCGCCGGGCCGCATGTGCAGAAGACCGTCCGGCGTCTCGCAGCGGAGATCCGCGATTCCAAGCTCGCCATCCGTGCAAATTGCGCCGCCCGGACACACGTCAATGACATCCGCCCGATCGCCGAGATCTCCCAGGAGATTGGCATTCCGATCGAGGCGTGCACTTTCATCGGTTCGTCCCCCATCCGCCAGTATGCGGAGGAGTGGGACATCGACTGGTTGATTGACACGACGGTGAAGGCAGTGAAGTTCGCCGTTGCAGAGAATCTCCCTGTGATGATGGTGACCGAGGACACGATCCGCGCGAAGCCGTCGGATATCGAGAAGCTCTACACCGCGGCGATCGAAGCGGGTGCCACACGCGTCTGCGTCTGCGATACGGTCGGGCACGCCACGCCGTGGGGCGCCCGCAATCTGGTTCGTTTCGTCAGAGGGATCGTGGAGCGGGTCAATCCGGAGGTAGGGGTAGACTGGCACGGGCATTCCGACCGCGGGCTTGGCGTCATCAACACGATTGCGGCCCTCGAGGCGGGAGCGGACCGTGTACACGGCTGTGCGATCGGAATTGGTGAGCGTGTCGGAAACACGCCGCTCGACCAGTTGATGGTAAACCTCAAGCTCATCGGCTGGATCGACAATGATCTGAGGAAGATGCCACAGTATCTGGAGGCCGTGTCTGAGGCGACCGGAGTCCCGATCGGCGATCAGTACCCCGTCTTTGGCAGAGACGCGTTCCGTACTGGAACGGGGGTTCATGCCGCGGCGATCATCAAAGCGAAGCGAAAGGGAAGTGATTGGCTCGCCGATCGCGTTTACAGCGGAGTTCCGGCAGAGCTGTTCGGTTTGGAACAGATTATCGAGATCGGCCCGATGTGCGGCCTCTCGAACGTGCAGTACTGGCTCGAGCATCACGGGTATCAGGCGAACGAGGACCTGGCGAAGAGCCTTTTCGAGAAAGCGAAAAAGTCGGATCGGGTGCTGACCGACGAAGAATTGCACCACCATGCGAGACGCTGGGAATCGCTTGATGTCGCGTCCTCCCATTGATCGCGATCAGCGCCAGACAGAAGCCGCAGAAAGCCCGAGTGGCGGAATTGGCAGACGCAGCAGACTCAAAATCTGCCGACCTTTGTGGTCGTGAGGGTTCGAGTCCCTCCTTGGGCACCAATCTTTCTACTGCACATCCGCAGGCATGAGCTCCATACGGAACAGAACAGCCGAGCTGGCTGAAACGACGGTGCTGAGTCGTCGTACGGCCACGGCGGAGCTGCCTCGAGTGACTGTCGTCATCCGCTGGTCGATCGGAATCATCGGCGTGGGCATTCTCGCGTGGTTCTATCTCCAGCGCCCGCCGATCAGCATGAGGCATTTCGTCATCTACACGGGTGCTTTCACGATTCTGCAGCTCTTTCTCGCCATTCGCGTTGCCCCTTCGGCGAAGTTCCACCTAGGGTTCGCATTCCTGATCGTATTTTTCCAACTTCTCGGAGGAGTTGCTGCCGCGACGCTGATCTCGGTTGACCGGATCGTGACCTGGATCGTTCAACGGCTACGAAAGGAGCGGGAAGAGACACTCCTTTCCCTCTTCTTCGACACAGGTCTTCACATCATCGCGGTGCTCTCCGGTGCGTTGATGGTGATGATCTTTCTCCAGCTGCCGGCGATGGAGCTCTCGAGCGGCGTAAACCCCCTGCTCGCGATGCTGCTGTTCTCCGGAGGATTCTTCCTCGCACACTCGACCCTCACGTCCGTGGCGGTGTACTCGCGGTTCGGTTTTTCCGATCTACGGACGCGTCTGTGGCCGGTGACAGTGCTTTGGACCGGCTTGAGCATCCTGGCGAGTCTCCCGCTGGCGATCATCACCTGGAACCTCATCGGCGCCTTCGAGGAGGATTGGGCAGCGATCATCATGCTCGCCCTCACCGCAGCCGTGTCGCTGATCCTCAAGCTCAACGCGAACCTGATGAAGATCAATCGCGAGCAGAAGGCGTTGAATACGATCGGCAATCTCCTCAACTCGACCCTCTCGACTCGGGAGCTCTTCAGCATTCTCGCAAAAGAGACGCGGCAGGTTCTGTCGTGGGATCGCTTCTTCGTGGCGCTGACCAACCGCGACGCAGGGATCGACCTCGTGTTCGTCGACGCCAGCGGGAGCCAGACCGCGGCGCGGACCATTCCGAAAGGGATCGGCATCACCGGCCGGGCGATGGCGACGGGAGAAGTCGTCCATTACGAGGCTGAGAGGCAGGCGGATGAGCAGGTGGAGGAGTTCGAGACATCGCGTGGCAGGAGGCGTCCGCGCTCGATCGTGGTGGCGCCGATGCGGTTCGGAGACGCGGTGATCGGCGCCATCGGCGTTCAGAGCTTCCGCCCGGACAGCTACGGACACTGGCATTTCAGGCTGCTCGAGACGATCGCCGCCCAGGCCGCGAGTGCGATACGAAATGCGCAGCTCTACGAGAGCGAGCAACTCGCGAATCAGGAGCGCGACGAGTTCGTGTCGGTCGTGACCCACGAGATCAAGAGCCCTCTGACGTCGATCTCCGGGTACGTTGACCTGGCAAAGCAGAGCATCGACTCGGGAGATCGGGAGGGGATCACCGAGTCACTCGATGTCGTCAAAGGAGAATCACGAAAGATTCTGCGTCTCGTCGAGGACCTGCTCGATGCCTCCAAAATGGACGCTGGCCGGTTCTCGCTCGAGCTCGAGAGTGTGGAGCTCGGCTCCGTGATCGAAACGATCATCGCGCGCTTCCGGAGGACCGCGACCCAGCAGATCGAGTTCCGTCGCGAAGGAAACGTTCCCCCGCTCGAAGCCGATCCCTTGCGGATCGGGCAGGTATTGGAGAACCTGATCTCGAACGCCTGCAAGTATTCACGGCACGATTCGACGATCGTCGTGACTGTCAAGGACGGCACCGAGGAGGTTGCGGTCATCGTGGCGGACGATGGTGAAGGGATCGAGGCCTCCAAGCTCCACAAGATTTTCGAACGGTTCTACAGAGTGAGAGAGGGCGGAGCTGAAGTGAAGGGCACCGGTCTCGGCCTCTATATCACCAGGCAGATCGTCGAGATGCATGGCGGAACGATCGCGGTAGAATCACAGCAGGGCGTCGGCACGACATTCACCGTCACCATCCCGATACGCATGCACGGGTGAGCCCGCGTTTCAAACGCTGGCGCCGCGCGTGCCGGACAATGAGGAGAGAATGAAAGAGTTCAAGACTCTCGAGGTGGTCGAGGAGCGAGGCGTTCTATCGCTGACGCTCCACAGACCCGATGTGCACAACGCATTCAATGACGAGCTCATCGCCGAGGCGATCGAGCTGTTCGAGGAGATCTCCGGGCGCAGCGATTTGCGGGCGATCATTCTCAGGAGCGACGGCAGGAACTTCTGCGCCGGAGCCGATCTGAACTGGATGTCCCGGATGGTGAGCTACTCGCGCGAGGAGAACATCCACGACTCGGCTCTGCTTGCGAAGATGTTCGCCCTCATGAACGAGTCGCCGGCACCGATCATCGGACGCATTCAGGGCGCGGCAATCGGCGGAGGAGTCGGGCTGGTCTCGATCTGTGACATCGCCATCTGTGAGCGCGGATCGAAGTTCGGTCTCTCGGAGGTCAAGCTCGGGATTCTGCCTGCCGTCATCTCTCCCTATGTCATCCGGAAGATCGGCGAGTCACACGCCAGGGCGCTGTTTCTCACGGGAGAACGATTCGACGCCGAGCGGGCACTGCGCATCGGTCTGGTGCACCGGGTAGCCGAGGATGTGAGCGAGCTCGACCGGCTCGTGGCCGAGAGTGTGGAGCAACTCAGGGGCTCAGGTCCTGATGCCGTCCGCCATTGCAAGAAGCTGATCGACTTCGTGGCACACAACAGCTTTGAAGAGGCCGTGCCGTACACCATCGAGGCCATCGCGGAACGCAGGGTCTCGCGCGAGGGGCAGGAGGGAATGGCCGCATTTCTCGCCAAGGAGAAGGCTCCGTGGGTCGAGTAAAGATCGGCAGGGTGCTGGTTGCGAACCGCGGGGAGATTGCGGCTCGTATCGCGAGAAGCTGCCGGGAGCTCGGCATCGAGACGGTCCTTGCACGAGCCGAGGACGATCATGTTCCCCCCGTATCGCGGCTGTTCGACAAGGTCGTCTCGCTGGGGCGGGGAACCGTCGCCGAAACCTATCTCAACGTCGGCAGGATCGTCGATCTGGCGAGAGAGGTCGAGGCCGATGCGATCCATCCCGGATACGGTTTTCTCTCCGAGAGGGCCGCGATGGCTGCCGCCACGGAAGACGCCGGAATGATTTTCATCGGCCCTTCGGCCGGCGTCATCGAGAAGATGGGATCGAAGGCGGAGGCGCGGCAGCTCATGCAGAAGCTCGGCGTCCCGGTGGTCCCCGGATACGACGGTGACGATCAGAGTACCGAGCGTCTGCAAGCGGAGGCGAAGCGAGTCGGCTTTCCGCTGCTTGTCAAGGCCTCGGCCGGTGGTGGTGGCAAGGGAATGAAGCTGGTGACCGCCGCCGACCAACTCGAGGGAGCAATCGCGTCAGCGAGACGCGAAGCGGAGAAGTCGTTTGGAGATGGAACCCTGCTTCTCGAGCGCTTCGTGACGAATCCTCGCCATATCGAGTTCCAGATCTTCGGGGATGGTGAGGGGAATGTCGTTCATCTGTTCGAGCGCGATTGCTCTGTCCAGCGCCGCCATCAGAAGGTGATCGAGGAGTCGCCTGCCCCGAACTACCCGGACGGGCTGAGGAAACGGATGGCGGAGGCGGCGATCAGTGGTGCTGCCGGAATTGGATACAGAAACGCCGGTACGGTCGAGTTCATCGTTTCGGGCGATGACTTCTTCTTTCTCGAGATGAACACACGGCTCCAGGTGGAGCACCCGGTGACTGAGTTGGTGGTGGGGACCGACCTCGTGAAGGCGCAGATTGCCGTTGCATCCGGGGAAGGACTCCCGTGGCGCCAGGAGGATCTCTCGCAGCGCGGCCACGCGATCGAGTGCCGCATCTACGCGGAGGATCCCGACCAGGGGTACCTGCCGCAGACCGGGATGATCGGCGTGTACAGGGAGCCGGAGGGCCCGGGGATCCGCGTCGACTCCGGAGTGGGAGCGGGAATTGAAGTGGGCGTGACCTACGATCCGATGCTTGCCAAGCTCGTGTGTCATGCTGATGACAGGGAGCAGGCAATTGCCCGGACCATTCGTGCGCTTCGCGAGTACGTCATCCTCGGGACGAAGACGAACATCGGACATCTGAGAAGAATCATCGAGCACGAGCAATTTGGTGCCGGCGAGCACGACACGACCTTCATTGCGACGCATGAGGACGAGTTGGCGAAGCATCCGACGAAGAGTACGTGGGCTGTGGCGGCCATGCTCGACAACGCTGTACGAACCACGACGCGGTCCGGAGAGGAAAGCGAAGCGCAGGCTCTTCCGACCGTATGGGAAAGATTGGGGAATTGGGGAAGATGATCAACGACGACGACTTTGAAGACCAGATAGAAGACCTGATCCTGGAGAACGGGATTCTCACGCAGGCGCTCATCAACCTGCTCATTCGCAAGGAGATCCTGACGCAGGAGGAAATCGCCGACGAGGTTCAGACCCTCTACGGAGAGGTGGAAGAGGGAGATCTTCCCCTCCAGGGTCTCGCGGAATTTGAGTCCGGAGAGGGCGATTGACTGAATCGCCGGGAACTGACCGGCCGAGAGGAATTGCATGCCGTTTACCACAGTAGAAGAAGCTGCGGAGCTCTATCGCCAGGGAAAGATGGTGATCATCGTTGATGACGAGGATCGCGAGAACGAAGGCGATCTCTGCATCGCGGCAGAAAAGATCACGCCAGAGGCCATCAATTTCATGGCAACCCACGGGCGGGGGCTCATCTGCCTGACCATGACAGAGGAGCGGTGCGACGAGCTGGAACTGCCGCTCATGGTCGAGAAGAATACCTCGAACTACGGAACGGCGTTCTGTGTGTCGATTGAAGCGCGCGGTCGCGTGACCACCGGCATCTCGGCCTACGACAGGGCCGAGACCGTGAAGACGGCCATCGACCCCGATACCCGTCCCGCGGATCTGCTTCGTCCGGGTCACATCTTCCCGCTGCGAGCGAAGAAGGGCGGCGTGTTGAAGAGGGCTGGCCAGACCGAAGCTTCGGTCGATCTCGCGGCGATCGCGGGGATGACGCCGGCCTCGGTGATCTGTGAAGTGATGAATCCGGACGGCACGATGGCGCGGCTTCCCGATCTGAAGAAATACGCGGTGGAGCACGGTCTGAAGATCATCTCCGTCGCCGACCTGATCAAATACCGGATGCAGCACGAGAGGCACATCAGACGTGTCGCCTCGCCGAAGCTGCCCACGGTGTGGGGAGACTTCACGGTCTACGCATATAGCAACGACATCAATGGTGAGGAGCACGTTGCACTGGTCAAGGGAGAGATCGACGAGTCGGACGAGGTGCTCGTTCGCGTCCATTCCTCATGTCTGACAGGTGACGTTTTCCGTTCCCGGCGCTGCGACTGCGGTCAGCAGCTCGAGCGAGCGATCGAGATGGTTGAAGCGGAAGGAAAGGGCGTCATCCTCTATCTGCTTCAGGAAGGCCGGGGAATCGGGCTCGCGAACAAGATGAAGGCGTATGCTCTTCAGGACGAGGGTGATGACACGATCGAGGCGAATCGGAAGCTTGGCTTTGCGCCCGACATCCGCGACTACGGAACGGGCAGCCAGATTCTGCGCGATATCGGTGTTCGTCGCATGCGTCTGATGACCAACAACCCTGCGAAGTACGTGGCGATCGAAGGTTTCGGGCTGGAGATCGTCGAGCGGATTCCTCTCGAGATCGAGCCATCCGAGGGGACAAGAAAATATCTGGAAACGAAAAAGAGAAAGCTCGGTCACATTCTGGAGCTCGTCTGATGACCCATACCGGACCGATTCTGGAGGGTAGAGGCGCCACCGACTATGAGCGCTACATCCGGACGGATGAGCTTCTCGCACTGCAGAAGGAGCGTGCCGACCTCGTCAATCCCGAGGAGAGCCTGTTTCAGATTACCCATCAGTCGGCTGAGCTCTGGCTCAAAGAGATCGATCATGAGGTCGATCGTATCGTCGGTCTGCTGGGCTCTGGAGAGTGCCACAAAGCCGCGGATCTTCTGTTTCGCTGTGGGAGGATTCTCGATTTTCTGCGCGAGCAGATCGTCGTTCTCGAGACGATGGACCCGGCTGATTACCACGTGATCAGGCTCAGCTCGCTCGGGCAGGGGAGCGGGCAGGAGTCGCCCGGGTTTAATCGACTTCTCGATGCGGGAGAGCGTATCTGGCCCGCGGCGGAGGCTGCCCTCGGAGATATGAGTCCGCTCGATGTGGAGCGTGCGCCAGACGAGCGGTATGACCTTCACCGGATGATTCAGGGTATGCTGGACTATGACGCGGCGTTCATGAAGTGGAGATTCACCCACATGCGCCTCGCGATGCGCATCATCGGTTCGCGTGTGAAGTCTCTGAAGGGCGTCCCCGTGACGCAGCTCGAGGTGGGAGTGCGGGAGCCGTTGTTCCCGAAACTATGGGAAACAATCAGCGATCTGACGGATTCGCTTCCGGGGTCGCCGAAATAATCGACATGCACAGACGTTCAACCCGCAGATGCACATTCATCAGCCTCAGGAGACTGGAAGACAGAACGTGGAAAGTTCAACCTTGACGATCGAAGGGGCGGCATCTATACTCGCTGCCCGGTTGTCCGGGACCTTCCGAGGCCCATCACTCACTCCCGCAAACACTCGGCAAATCAAAGTCGGATGACGGCAAAATCAAGGAGATATTGACGTTCATGAAGCGGAATCTGTGCCTAGTTCTGGCGCTCCTCCTATCGCTGACCGCGGTGTCGTGCAATCAGGTCCGATCCCGTATGGCGATCAAGGACGCGAACGCGGCATACCAAGCTGAAGACTACGAGAAGGCTCTCGGCCTCTACAAGGAAGCTCAGAACCTGGGCGGAAAGTTTCCGGAGCTGTACCGGTCGATCGGCTACAGCTACATCGGTCTCTACAAGCCAGGTGTCGAAGAGCCCGAAAACGCGCAGTACGCCGATCTGGCGATCCAGAACCTGCAGCAGTATCTGCAGCTTCGACCTGATGATGCAACAGCCGAAGAAGTTCTGATCAACCTGTTCCTCAATGCGAACAGGACCTCCCAGGCGATCCAGTGGTTCGAGGCGAAGCTCGACGCCGAGCCCGACAATGCCAGCATGGCAAAGTCGCTCGCCACCCTGTACGCGAAGCAGGGCAACTTCGAAAAGACCATGTACTGGTATGAGCAGATCGCCAAAATGGAGGGGGACAAGCCGGAATCTCACTACACGTACGGTGTTGTCCTCTATGAAAAGGTTGCGAAGGATCCGCCAGCCGAGCGCGAAGAGAAGCTCCGGCTGATCGATCGCGGACAGGAAGCTCTGGCGCGGGCAATCGAATTGAGGCCGAAGTACTTCGATGCTCTCGTCTACATGAACCTCCTCTACCGCGAAGAGGCGAAGCTGGCGGAATCGGAAGAAGAGCAGCAGGCGCTCTACGCGCAGGCAGACGAATACCGCAATGAAGCGGTCGCCATTGCGCGTGAGCGGAAGAGAGAGGCCGAGGAGGCAGAGGCTGCAGCGGCAGCCGATGGAGCATCCGACGCGGATGCTTCTGCCGACGCGGAGAATCCGGGAGCCTGAGCCATGTTTGAAAGTTCAGTTGTCGAATCGAGAAAGAAGAAAGCGGACAAGCTCCGCTACTATCTGCTGCCCGTCTCGGTCGCCCTTCATGTCCTCGTGCTGGCAGTGGTCACGTTTCTGTCGGTCTGGTCGGTATCGTTCCCGGGGAACTCGCCCGCCCAGGTCGTTCAGTATTCGGTAGCGGCACCACCCCCGCCGCCACCACCCCCACCGCCTCCACCACCACCACCAGCGGCTTCGACGCCGAAGCCCGTGCAGGTGACGCCGACCGAAGTGCCGCAAAACATCGCCGAGATGGCGCCGACGGAAGTTCCGGACGAGATTCCAGAAGTGTCGTCCGGTCCTGTCGGAGTCGAGGGCGGTGTTGAAGGCGGCGTCGAGGGTGGAGTCGTCGGCGGCGTCGTGGGTGGAGTGATCGGCGGAGTGATCACCGAGGCGCCACCACCAGCTCCGGTGCGCGTCGGCGGTGACGTCAAGGCACCGGTGACGATCTCGAGGGTGCAGCCTGACTTCCCGGAGGTCGCCCGTAAAGCTCGTGTACAGGGTATCGTGATCGTGGAAGCGATCATCGATAAGCAAGGCAACGTTCGTGATGTCAAGGTGATCAAGCCGCTGCCGTTTGGTCTCGACAAGGCCGCCGCCGATGCCGTAAAGAAGCTGGAAGTTCAAGCCCGGCACGCTCAATGGTCAGCCCGTCGACGTCATCTTCAACTTGACAGTCAACTTCACACTGAATTAGCGAGAAATCGAAAACGATGGGCGCCCCGCGGGCGGCCGCATCAGGAGGAAACTGAGCATGGATTTGAGTCTTGGAGCAATTTGGGAAACGATGTCGCCGATCGTCAGGGGCGTCACCGCTGTCATGATCGTCATGTCGCTGTACTCGATCTACATCATGATCGATCGCGCGATCGTTTATACTCGTGCCAAGAATCAGTCGCTCAAGCTGATTGGCGCGCTTTCCAATGTTCTCAGCCGGAGCGCCTATCAGGAAGCGATCGACGTCACGAAGAAGTACAAGAGCAGCCATCTCGCGAAGGTCATTGCGGCCGGACTTCTCGACTTCGTCGCGGGCATTCGTGACAAGCGCGTCAGCGATCCCGAGATCGCCGTCGAGGCCGCTCGTCAGGCGATGGATCGTACGGCCATGATCACAGTCGCAGAGCTGAAAGAGAAGCTCGGCGGTCTGGCAACGATCGGAGCAACGGCGCCTTTCGTCGGTCTGTTCGGAACCGTCGTCGGAATCATCAACGCGTTCGAAGGTATGGCTCGTGAAGGTGGCGGTATCGCCGCGGTTTCCGCTGGTATCGCGGAAGCGCTCGTCGCCACCGCGTTCGGTCTGTTCGTCGCCATCCCCGCGGTGTGGGGTTACAACTACTTCCAGAACCGCGTCGATCGCTTCACCGTCGAGATGTCCAACTCCGGATCTGAGATGTCGATGTACTTCGTGAAGGAAGCGGAAGCAGGAGCTGCGAATGAAGCGCGGGCACTCTCATAGTAGCGCCAACAAGCTGACCGCGCTCTCGAGCCGGCCGCTGCAGTCGAACATCAACGTCACGCCGTTCGTCGACGTCTGTCTCGTGCTGCTCATCATCTTCATGGTCGTCACGCCGATGATCCAGGAAGGTATCCCCGTCAATCTGCCGAAGACGCAGCAGCCGGAAAAGACCGAGACGGAAGATCAGCTGATCGTATCGATCAAGACCGGGGACCTCGTCTTCATCGGACCGACTGCGCGGCCCATGGATCAGGTCGAGGTCACACTCGAAGAGTTCTATGAGAAATCGCCCAACGTCCAGCTGGCCGTGAAGGGTGACTCGACTCTCAAATACGGCGCCGTGATGAACGTGCTCAGAGCCGGACGCGAAGTGGGATACGAGAACGTCGGACTCGTCACCGAACCGCTGGATCGGGCCGCCGCAATGGGACAGTCCGAATGACCGGAAAGCTGCGGAGGATTAGCCAATGCAAGTAAGTGGTGGTTCCGGCGGAGCAATGTCGGACATCAACGTGACGCCGATGATCGACGTCATTCTGGTGCTCCTGATCATTTTCATGGTCATCACCCCCATCGTGCAGATGGGATATCTCGTGCGCGTCCCGCCGAAGGCACCGCCACTGGCGCCAGGCGTGGCACCAGAGCAGATCATCATGCGGTACATGGAAGACGGCACGATCTTCATCAACAAGGAAAAGGTTGAACGGACTCAGTTTCCTGCAAGGCTGCAGAGCATCCTGAAGGGGAACACCGGAAAGATGGTGTTCTTTGCCGGCGATCCCGAAGCCAACTATCAGGATACGGTAGAGTTCCTCGACCTGGCCCGAAGCTCCGGCGCGCTCAACATCGGTCTCATCGTCGAAGAGATGGGTGCGCCGAGCCAGACGGAGATCAAGCTTGCGACCGAGTAGTTGCAACCATTCGAATTCGTACATCAGGGCACGGTGGATGACACCGTGCCCTTTTTTGTTCTCAGTCATTGAGTCATTGAGTCATTGAGTCATTGAGTCGTTGAGTCATTGAAGTCGTTGGGTCGCTGCGTTATCGGGTCGTTGAGTGATCAGATCTTGTGGATCAGTTGAGATCCGGAGACGTCGAGACACGGCATCGTAGTGCTGAGCCTCTGAAGGGAGTCCGACGGTTGCTCTTTCGACGTTTTCTCACGTCTCTTTTCGCCACCGGATCCGGCCGCGATCGGCCCCAAAATCTGAACACCTCAAAGACTCAAAGACTCAGAGACTCAAAGGCTCAACGACTCAAAGACTCAACGACTCAACGACTCAACGACTCAACGACTCAACGACTCAACAACTCACATCAGGAGGTAGTCAGACAGTGGCAATCGATAAAAAGGAAATCGTCATCGTCGACGGTGCACGGACACCGATGGCGGAGTACAACGGGCACTTCACCGACATCAGCGCCATCGATCTCGGTGTGATCGCCGCCAAAGCCGCGCTGGAGCGGAGTGGATACGATCCCGAGGAGATCGACCACGTCATCGTCGGAAATGCGCTGCAGACCTCGGGAGACGCGATTTACGGGGCCCGCCACGTCGGTCTGAAGGCCGGCATTCCGAATCGCGTGCCGGCGATCACGCTGAACCGTCTGTGCGGGTCCGGGATCCAGTCGATCATCAGCGCCGCGGAGCAGATCATGCTCGAAGAATCCGAGGTGGTGCTCGCGGGCGGCATGGAAAACATGTCGCAGGCACCGCACGTCATCCGCGGCGCCCGCACGGGACTGAAGCTCGGCCAGGGGACCCTCGAGGACTCGCTCATGGTGGCGCTGCTCGACAGCTACAGCGGCCTGTACATGGCGCAGACCTCGGACAATCTCGCGCGGAAGTACGAGATCAGCCGCGAAGCGCAGGACGAGTTCGCCATCCGCAGTCAGCAGAAAGCCGGGGAGGCCTGGGAGTCGGGAAGGCTTGCGGAAGAGGTTGTTCCGGTTGAAGTCGGAAGAAAGAAAACGGTCATTGATCGCGACGATCATCTCCGGCCCGAGACGACGATGGAAGGTCTGGAGAAGCTGCGTCCAGCGTTCTCGAAGGAGGGTTTCGTCACGGCTGGTAACGCGAGCGGTATCGTCGATGGGGCGGCCATGGTCGTCGTGACCACGGCGGAGAATGCGAAGGCCAAGGGCAAGAAGCCTCTGGGTCGCGTGGTCTCCTGGGGCATCGCTGGCTGTGATCCGGACATCATGGGAATCGGACCGGTTCCGGCAACGAAGATTGCGCTCGAGCGGGCCGGAATGACCCTCGACGAGATCGATCTGATCGAGATCAACGAGGCCTTTGCGGGTCAGATCCTGGCGGTCGTCAAGGAGCTCGGCATCGACGAGAAGAAGCTGAACGTCAACGGTGGTGCGATCGCTCTCGGTCATCCTCTCGGGGCGACCGGAACACGAATCACGCTGACTCTTCTCAAGGAGCTCAATCGCCGAGGGAAGCGTTTCGGCCTTGCGTCTGCCTGCATCGGTGGCGGTCAGGGGATCTCGCTGATCGTGGAGAATGAAATCTGATTGCGACGAGGGGTGTCGCGGTGTCGCGACACCCCTTTTCATGGCACGCTCGGCAGGGAGCCTCGGCAATTAAATCAGCGGCATCGGACGTTTCGGTCGCTGATGAGTGAGGCTCGTGGCGGGCGACGGACCCGTCTTTATGTGCGGATTGCGGTGGTGCTGTTCGGAATCGTGGCCGTGGTCGTCGTGATGAACTCTCCGCTGCGACACATGATGGAGCCTGAAAAGCTTCGTGAGATGCTCACCGGGCTTCGCGAATCGGCACATTCGTACTGGTACGCCCCCCTGGCGTTCATTCTCGCCTACGTTGTCGGAGCAGCGCTGTTCGTGCCCGCCACACTTTTCATTCTCGCCGCGGCGTTCCTCTGGGGATGGCTCGTCGGTGGGGTTTACGCGCTGTCGCGGGGATTCTCTGTGCAGGCTTGTCTTTCGAGCTCTCGAGATACGTCTTCGGCCGCCTGGCGGAAAAGCTCTTCTCCGAACGACTCCCGTGGCTGCATCGGATGTTCGATGATGCAGGAGTCCGGTCGGTGATGTTGCTGCGGCTGGTTCCCGGCATTCCGTTTCCCGTTTTCAACTTTGGCGCGGGTCTGACCTCGCTGCGTTCGCGTGACTATATGATCGGAAGCTCGATAGGCCTCATGATTCCGACGTTCATCATTGCGTTTTCGGCCGACGCGATCTTCTCGGGCACCCTCGACCGGGGAGCGATTGCCCAGCGTCTGGTGATTGCATCGGTCCTTCTGGCAATTCTGGTGATTGCTCCTCCGTTGATCGCAAGACGTATGGGCGCTCGTCCCGATGCGGTCGCGGTGGGCGAGGCAGATCGCGATCAGCACTCGTCGATGGTAGACTGAAGGTTCGCGGTAATCGTTATGATTGAAGTCCAGATCCATCCAGCAGATATCCGCCGCAAGGTGAGATATTTCTTCTTCGGTGAGCGCACCGTCACGTTCGGACTGTTCGCGGGTACGTTGCTGCTCCTGTTCGTTCTCGCTTCCATGGCTGCCGCTCCCTCAGTCATGCGCCGCTCCTACCGGACGACGTATCTCAAGTCGCTGCAGAAGCAGCAGGCAACCGAGCTCGCGCGACTCAATCAGCACGTCGAGCGGATGGAGATACTCGAAGAAGCGCTCGATGACCAGCGCCTCCAGATCGAGAAGCTCACCACCGTGTACGGACTGCAGGAATCAGCCTTCGGAAAGGGCGGTGTCGTGATTCCGTCTCGAGCAGCCTCCGAAGATGGAATGGAGCGCCTCGAATTCGCTCGAAACAAGGAGCGGCAGCTCGGTGCTGCCCTCGAACGTCTCAGCGGTAACCTCCAGGTACTGTCGAGTTACGAGCAGTCGAATCAGGAGCTCGTGCGTCACACTCCGTCGATACTCCCGGTCCCGGAGGACCAGTTCGTCCTTACTTCTCCTTACGGGACTCGTGTCTCTCCCTTCACCCGCAGCCGCGATTATCACCGGGGGCTCGATCTCGCGGCGCCGAAAGGCACGCCGATCTATGCGACCGCGGACGCGGAGGTCACCTTCGCGGGACGGTACCCGATGTCGAGGAGCGTCGCGTGGTGGCGCTTCGGAAACGTCGTCGTCCTCAATCATGCCGACCGGTTCATCACGATCTATGCGCATGCCGACTCGGTCAATGTCAAGCAGGGCCAGAAGATCAAACAGGGTGACGTGATTGCTTACGTCGGGTCAACGGGCTGGAGCACGAACGCGCACCTGCATTACGAGGTGAGGGCTGACCTCCGCTCCGAAGGTGAGTTCAAGCCGATCGATCCGAGGATTTACATCCTCGATCACAGGTGGAATGATGAAGAAGCGCTGCTGATCCGCAGTCGAAGCAGCAGCGACGAGGACGAGAATTTCGATCCGTTGCCGTCGGTGTTCATAGGGAGAAAGAGGGCGTGATGTCGAATGCTGGAGAGAATACATCGAATTTTCCGACGATGATCATCCCCAAGGGGACCGAGATCAAGCTGAACGAAGAGGGTCAGCTCTCGATCAAGACCCCGGGAAATCTCGTCATCCAGAATTCTGGCAATTACTCCGAGATCGAATCCACCAATGGGTCGATCCGGATCGAGGAAAATGTCAAAGTCGATGCGGTCTCGGTGCGCGCCGGCCAGGCCTGCTTCATCCAGGGCACGCTCACCGCGTGGCGCGTCACGGCGAAGAAGATCGCCCTCGAGGACCGCGCTCGAGCCTACATCATGCTCCAGGAGTCCGAGTCGCTAGATCTTTCGCCGACGAGTCGTCTCGTCGGCAATTTCGCCAACGAGAAGGAGGTCTATCTCCTGCTCGGAAAGTTCAGCCGTCAGTTGCGACAGTTGCCTGGGGCCGTCGGCATGGCCGCGCTCGAGGAGGAGGACGTCCCCGCGGAGAGTGGAGAGCAGGCAATCGACGCGCTCACTGGCGCAGGACAGGCCGCCGCGGACGTGGCTCCTGGCCGCAGCACGGTCGAGACTGCTTATTCGTCCCGGACCGGGGCTGGGCAGCAGAGTGGTGAGGCCTCATCAGGAGAGGTGCCTCTACCGATTCGGCAGGCGGTTTCGCTGATCGAGATCGAGTTGAATCGCTCCGACATTGGTCCGGGATCCCGCGAGGCGTTCCAGGAGCTTCTCTATGCTTTGCGGCACCACGACCTCAAACGCGCTGAGGTGATCTACCGCGGTGCATTCACCGAGGTGTCGGTCCCTTCGGACAACCTGAAGCGGGCCTACGATCTTCTCGAACGCCATTTCGAGGACCGCGACTGAACGATCTGATCGACCTGATCCAGTGGCCGGCGATGGTTACCACCATCGCGGCGGCCTGGCTCGTCGGCTCCGAACAGGAAAGGCGCCGCAAGATCGGCTTCTATGTGTTCCTCGTGAGCAATGTCCTGTGGGTCGTGTGGGGGACGCATGATGGCGCGTGGGCATTGATCACCCTGCAGGTCGCACTGGCGGCTATGAACATCCGGGGCGCGTACAAGCAGCGGAGGCAGGAACACGCAGGCTGAGACGTCCAGAGTCCGCAGGATGACCGCGCGCCTCGATTTCGTCAGGACTTCCTCAGCTCTTTGAGCGCGTCGATCGGCCTGCGATCGGGAGCCATCCGTTTGATGGCTGCACTCAGGAACTTCTCTGCCTCATCCACGCGCCCGAGCTGCTTTTGAATCATGCCCGCGTAGTACCAGCTGACACCGCACTCCGGTTCGATACGCATCGCTTCCTGCAACTGCTCGAGTGACTTGGAGCCTGTTACGATCATCGGCGACTGAAGGAAGCGGCACCAGGCGAGCTCCGCGTGGTACAGCCCGCTCTGGTGATCACAGTCCGACGCAAACTCGAGAAAAGCGATCGCCTCCTGATATTTCCCGGCATCCATGAGAGCTTTGCCCTTCCGGAACTGCTGTTCCGAGTCGAGAAGGTCTGTCTTGATTCTGAAACGGTCCCGCGCCGGCGCGAGTGCGGCTTCTTCACGGAGGGTCTTCCGTCGCGAGATGAGCGTCATACGCTGATCCTGGCTCGCCAGAACGGCGTACGCTTTCGCACCTGCCTGGAAGAGCTCCCGCGCCTTTTCACGCATCTTCTGCAGCGGGAGGATATTGAAGCGCCACGGTGCCCATCGCTCTGCGTACTCGAGCCACCGCTGGTCGATCTGTTCGCCACTCGCAGTCTCTTCGAGGCCCAGCAGATCGAACGGATCGCGTTTGCGGAAATCGAGATAGAGTTTCAGCAGCTCATTCTCCACCTCAGACGGGTTCTGCTCGATTTCACTGGTGGTCGGAGGCGGAATGGGGGAGACCGCCTGCTCAGCCGGAGCCGCAGGAAGTGTAACGGTCGCAGGAGCAGGGACCGGAGGAGCATCTGCCGGAACCTGGCTCGCATCGATGATGAGCTCGAGAGTGGACAGCGCATACAGAGCGCGCGTGAGGTCCTCATAGGCGGTCTGAGTTGCCTCAGCCAGTTCGTCGAGCCGCTTGCCGGAACCGGCGACCTCCATGATCCTGACCTGGAGCGGAGAGAGTCGCACATCCTCCGGCCGGAATGGTGGGAGAGGATTTCTGACGAGAGTCTTCCCGATCAACGGGTTCATCGCCCGATCGATCTCGCCCTGATCCGCAAACTTCGCGATCCCGGTCAGGACGAGCTGCGGTACCCGCACCTTGAGAGGTGACTCGACTTCTGGTACCTCGAACGAAATGGAGAATGATCCCGCTCTCCAGGTGAAAGGATCGAGCAGCTTCCGTGCAAGATTCTGCTGGAGCATCCTGAATAGTTCGGAGGGGGAGATGAGTCCGCGGTCAACCAATACCTGACCATGCGGCACCCCACGAGTTGCAGCCTCATTGAGTGTCGTGGAAAACTCCTCCTCCGAGAGCTTCTTCGCAGTCAGCAGAAATCGTCCGAACGTCTCATGGGCGAGGTTCGAGCGGCAGTCCACTGGAACCCCTTCCTCGAGAATGATCTGCTTGTTGAACGGAGTCCGGTTGAGCTCGATCACAGCGTTTCGCCCCGATGCCGCGATCGCTGTCAGCACGGTGGCGAAAGGAAGCTCGTCGAGGCGACCATCACGAAGACGCGATACCGAATCCAGCTTCCGGCTCAGATGGCCCAACGGGTTGTCTCCATTCTCGCATTGCGTGTCCGTCCCCGCAGTCTCAGGACTCCGGGAAGAGCCGCTCGAATTCGGGGTCGCCTCGCAGTCCCTCCAGATCGGGATCGTGCCTTGCCCAGTTGGGATCTCTGAATCCAGCATCCCATGCTTTCCGCAAGGCATGCAACGCCTCGGAGTGCTTCCCGATCTGGCAGAAAACGCACGCAACGTTGTAGGTCACCATCGCGTCGTCAGGACGCAGGGTCATCGCGAGGCTCAGCTCCCGGCTCGCGTCGTCGATCCGGCCGAGAGCGGCATAATCGCCGGCCAGCAGCGTTCGCGCCCGCGCATCCTCCGGGACTTTCTTCAGATGCGATTCGTACATCTGAATCTCCCTCTGCGAGTGCGTGCGGTACTTCTCGGTTTTTCCCAGAGCGCCGAGCGCATTCCGGATCGGAACGTATGTGTTGTAATCCTCTCCGGTGTGAGCAATCGCCTCGTCCGCAACTTCAACGAGCTCCTGATACCGCCCCGAGGCGAACAGTGCGCGGCCGAGCAGGTAATAGGCTCCCTCGGTGTCGGGCTTCCGCTCGATCGCCTGGCGGACGCGATCCACCGCGTCGGCGAAGCTGCCCTCGACGTAGAAGACCCACGCCTCGGCGACCTGAACCTCCGGGGCGCTCTTGCCGAGTGCACTCGCGCGCTGGGTCGCTTCGACCGCCCGCTCCACCCATCGGGAGGAGCGATCGAAGTGGTAGTGATACTGTGCGCAGACGTTGGCGATGGCGGCGTGCGCAAGCGCGAAGTTCGGATCGAGCGAAGCGGCGTTCTCGAACATCTGCAGCGCAAACTCGAGATCCTGCTTGGAAAGACGGCGCGCGTAGTTTTTCCCTCGCAGGTAGAGATCGTAAGCCTGAAGATCGTCGGTAGGCTTCGCCGCCAGAGCCTCCTGCTCCTGGGGTGAGAGGGTGATGCGAAGGGCTTCCGCGATCTTCCGGGCAATCTCGTCCTGGACCTCGAAGACGTCCTTCATCTCTCGGTCGTATCGTTCGATCCAGAGGGGAAAGTCGGTCTGAGTGTCGACGAGCTGCGCGCTGATGCGGAGTCTGTTCCCGGCCCGGCGAAGCGTCCCGGCGAGTACATACGCCGCACCGAGCTGCTGTCCGATCTGGGCAGGGGTGGTTGGCTTGTCTCGGTAGGCGAGAACAGTGGGACGGGAGTAGATCTTGAGACCCGTGATCTTCGAGAGCTCCGCGATGATGTCCTCGGTGATTCCGTCGCGGAAGTACTCGTCTTCCTTCACTCCGCTCAGGTTTTCGAAATAGAGGACTGCGATCGACTTGACGGTGGGATCAGCCGAGCTGTCGGAGCGCGACCCGCTCGACTCCGAAGCACGCCGGCCGCCGGAATCGAGATCGCGCTTCAGCCGGAGAAGCTCGGTCTTGAGATCAGTCGCGGTCTGGTACCGGAGGTTGCGATCTTTCTCGAGCGCCCGGCCGACGACACGGTTGAATTCCGCCGGGACAGAAGGGTTCGTCTGGTTGAGGGGAGCAGGCTCCCTGTTGAGAATCGAGTCGAAAATCACGGCAGAGGTGTCGCCCTGAAAAGGGAGGACGCCTGTCGCCATCTGGTAGAGGACGGTGCCGAGAGAGAACAGATCGGTACGGGCGTCGGTGATCTGTCCGCGCGCCTGCTCGGGCGACATGTACGAGACGGTACCGATCGTCGATCCCGCCTTCGTCAATTCCTCAGGGCGGATCGCCGTCACCATGCCGGACCCGTCCATCATGTTCGCATTCTTCTTGATCTCGATCTTGGCGAGGCCGAAATCGAGGATCTTCACTTGTCCGCGGGTATTGATGAAGATGTTGGCGGGTTTCAGATCCCGATGAACGATTCCTTTGGAGTGTGCGGATTCGAGCGCGTCGGTGATCTCGATTGCAATGCTCATCAGCCGTTCGATCTCGACCGGTCCTTTTCGAATCTCGTCGGCGAGCGTCTGACCCTCGAGAAGCTCCATCACGATGAAGTGACTCGTCTCGTACTGCTCGATCGCGTGGACCGTGCAGATCCCCGGATGATTGAGCGCGGACGCGGCGCGCGCCTCTCTCTGGAAGCGCTGGAGAGACGACTCGTCGTTCGCCAGGTCATCCGGCAGAAACTTCAACGCGACCTTGCGGCCGAGCTTCGTATCCTCGGCTTCGTAGACGACCCCCATTCCACCGCTGCCGAGCTGGGAGGTGATCTTGTAGTGGGAAACAGTCTGACCGATCATGTTGCATCCTCCGCGGGGAACAGACGCTCGAATTCAGGATGCCCTAGAAGGGGCTCCAGGTCCGGGTCCCGCCTGGCCCAGTTCGTGTCGTGAAATCCAGCCGCGTGAGCCTTCTTCAGAGCGTCGAGGGCCTCGTCGATCTCCTCGAGTCCGGTGAACACACAGGCCACGTTGTACAGAACCGTGGCCTCATTCGGCCGGAGAGACATCGCGACCTGCGCTTCCTTCACGGCATCTTCTCTGCGGCCCGTGTGTGCGTAGGTCGTCGCAAGCAGAATACGCGCACGAGCATCTTCCGGCACCTTGCGGATGTGGCTTTCGAGGGCGTTGATCTGGCGAACGGCAAAGTTGCGTGCCGCATCCCGCTTTCCGAGTGCCCCCATCGCATTGTGCAGCGCGATGTAGACGTTGTAGTCCTCGGCTGATCGCTCGACCAGCTCGTCGGTGTTGTCGATGAGCTCCTGATAGCGTCCGGCCGCGAAGAGCGACTGACTGAGCAGCGCAGCCGCGCCCTCCGCGTCGGGTTTCTTGTCCATTGCCTCGCGAACGCGACTGGCCGAATCATCGAACCGCTCCTCGGCATGCAGAATCCAGGCTTCAGCGATCAGAACCTCGGGAGCGCTCGGCTGCAGGCTGCTCGCGCGACGACTGGCTTCCTTGGCGCGATCGATCCAGCTCTGCTTTCGCTCATGGTTGACGTGAAACTGGGCGTGAACGTTGGCGATGGCAGCGTGGGCCAGCGCGAAGTTCGGATCGAGGCTTATCGCGTGCTCGAACATCTGGAGTGCGAACTCCAGGTCTTGACGCGATAACCTTCTCGCATAGTTCCTGCCGCGAAGATACAGATCGTAGGCCTGGGGACTGGCTGTCGGCTTCTCGGCCAAAGCCTTCACTTCCTGCGGCGAGAGCGTGATGCGGAGCGCTTCCGCGATTTTGTGAGCGATTTCGTCCTGCACCTCGAAGACGTCCTTCATCTCACGATCGTAGCGCTCGGACCAGATCGGAAAATCCGTCCGCGTGTCGACGAGTTGTGCGTTGATGCGCAGGCGGTCACCGGCGCGCCGGATGCTGCCTGTCAGGACATAGCCCGCTCCCAGTTGCTGGCCGACTTGGGTCGGAGTCGCCGGGCGATCGCGATAGCTCAGGATCGTCGCTCTCGAAAACGTATTCAGCTCTCTGATTTTCGACAGCTCGGTGATGATGTCTTCAGTAATTCCGTCGCGGAAGTATTCGTCTTCCTTCACACCGCTGATGTTCTCGAAATAGAGAACCGCCACGGATTGCTGCGCCGCGGACACCGACGGGTGCGACCCGCTTGTGGCCCCGGAGGGCCGGCTTACGGATTCGACATCCCTCCGGAGTCTCTGCAACTCGGTCTTCATGTCGGCAGCGGTCTGGTAGCGGAAGTTCCGGTCCTTCTCGAGAGCACGACCGATGATCGCCCCGAACAGGGGAGGGAGAGAGGGATTCAGCTCGGCAACCGGTGCAGGGTCCCGGTTCAGGATCGAATCGAAGACGACCGCGGAGGTATCTCCCTGGAAAGGAACCTGACCCGTGGCCATCTGATAGAGAACCGTACCGAGAGAGAAAATGTCGGTTCTGGCGTCGGTCGCCTGGCCTCGAGCCTGCTCGGGCGACATGTAGGCGATCGTGCCGATGGTCGCTCCGGCCTTCGTCAGCTCTTCCGACCGTACCGCCGTCGCGTGACTCGCCCCGTCTCCACCGGTCTTCTGGGCGTCGATCTTGGCCAGTCCGAAGTCGAGAATCTTCACCTGTCCTCTCGAATTGATGAAGATATTCGCCGGCTTGAGATCGCGGTGGACGATTCCCTTGGAATGGGCGGACTCGAGCGCGTCGGCGATCTCGATCGCCATTGCCAGAACGCGACTGATCTCGATCGGACTACGTTTGATCTGCTCCGAGAGTGTCTCTCCCTCGAGCAGCTCCATGACGATGAAGTGATTACCGTCGTACTGTTCGATAGCGTGAATCGTGCAGATCCCGGGATGATTGAGCGCAGACGCCGCGCGAGCCTCGCGCTGGAACCGTTGCAATGCAGATTCATCCTTGGCGGTCCCGTCGGAGAGGAACTTCAGTGCGACCTTGCGGCCGAGCCTCGAGTCCTCCGCTTCGTAGACGACACCCATGCCCCCCTCGCCGAGTTGGGAGAGGATTTTGTAGTGGGAGACAGTCTCGCCAATCATTGTGCGCTCTTTTCCGGGAAGAGTTTGTCAAACTCGGGATGCCCGACTAGGGCAGCGATGTCGGGATCACGCCGGGCCCAGTTCGAATCGTGAAAGCCTGCCGCATGCGCCTTCTTCAGCGCGTCGAGAGCCTCGTCCTTCTTCCCGATGGTCCCGAAGACGCACGCGACGTTGTAGAGAACAGTGGCTTCGTTCGGTCGCAGAGTCATCGAGAGATTGGCCTCGGCCATCGCCTCATCGGCTCGGCCCAGCCATGCGTAGCTGCCGGCGAGCAGGATTCTCGCCCGCACGTCTTCCGGAACCTTCCGAATGTGCTCATTGAGCAGGTTCACTTCCTGGATCGTAAGGTTCTGAGCCAGATCGTGCTTGCCGAGCGCGCGCACGGCGTTCCTGACGGCGATGAAGGTGTTGTAGTTCTCCTGAGCGTGGGCGATGAACGTGTCCGCCTCGTCGACCACTTCCTGATCCGTCCCGCCGCAAACAGGGACTGGCCGAGAAGGTCGTAGGCACCCTCGGCATCAGGTTTCTTCTCAATTGCCTCGCGGACTCGTCGCACGGATTCGTCAAAACGCCCCTCCGCGTGGAGGATCCATGCCTCGGCGACCATCACCTCAGGGGAGTCGGGGCGGAGATTGCTCGCCTTCCTGCTCGCCTCCTTCGACCGCTCAATCCATAAATCATTCCGTTCGTGGTTGTAGTGGTATTGCGAATAGACATTTGCGATGGCCGCATGGGCGATCGCGAACTCCGGATCCAAAGTGACGGCGTGCTCGAACATCTTCAGCGCAAACTCCAGATCCTGACGCGACAGGCGGCGCGCGTAGTTGCGCCCGCGGAGATAGAGGTCGTACGCCTGCGCGTTCTCGGTCGGTTTTGCAGCGAGAGCCTCCTTCTCCTGAGGGGAGAGGGTGATCCGGAGGGCTTCAGCAATTTTGTGCGCGATCTCGTCCTGCACCTCGAAGACGTCCTTCATCTCACGGTCGTAGCGTTCGGTCCAGAGAGGAAAGTCGGTCTGCGTGTCGACGAGCTGCGTGTTGATTCTCAGCCTGTTTCCAGCGCGCCGGATGCTTCCGGTCAGGACGTACGAGGCACCGAGCTGCTGCCCGATCTGACCCGGAGTGGCCGGCTTGTCTCGGTAGGCGAGGACGGTCGCGCGCGAGAAGATCTTCAGGTTCTTGATCTTCGAGAGCTCCGTGATGATGTCTTCCGTCACCCCGTCGCGAAGGTATTCGTCTTCCTTCAGATCGCTGAGGTTCTCGAAGTAGAGCACCGCGACCGCCGACTCTTTGCGACGATCAGGTGAGGAATCACCCCGGGACGACTCACGAGCCGCGTCGCGACCACCGGATTCGAGCTTCTTCTTCAGCCGCATGAAGTCCGTCTTCAGTTCAGAGACGTTCTGGCAGCGGAGGCTGCGGTCCTTCTCGAGAGCCTTCTCGATGATCGTGGCAAAAGCTGGAGGAAGAGACGAGTTCAGCTCCTGCACGGACTGGGGATCGCGGTTGAGAATCGCCTCGAAGATCACCGCTGAGGTCTCTCCCTTGAACGGGAGAATGCCAGTCGCCATCTGGTAGAGAACCGTGCCGAATGAGAAAATGTCGGTTCGCGCATCGGTCGGGAGTCCACGAGCCTGCTCGGGCGACATGTAGGCGACGGTGCCGATCGTCGCACCAGCGTTCGTCAGATCGGCCTGGCGGACCGCCGTCACCATTCCGGACCCGGCTTCGGATGCAGCCTTCTTTGAAAGATCGATCTTCGCCAGGCCGAAATCGAGGATTTTCACGCGGTCGCGGTGATTGACGAAGATGTTGGCGGGCTTCAGATCACGGTGCACGATACCCTTCGCATGTGCCGACTCGAGAGCGTCCGCCATCTGGATGGCGTAATCGACGATCGAGGCGACATCGAGCGCGCCCCGGCGGATTCTCTGATCGAGCGTCTCTCCCTCGAGGAGCTCCATGGCGATGAAGTGGCGCCCCTGGTGCTGGTCGATCGCGTAAACGGTGCAGATTCCGGGATGATTGAGGGCCGATGCGGCTTTTGCTTCACGCTGAAAACGTTGAAGCGCAGACTCGTCACTGGCCATATCCTCCGGAAGAAACTTCAGCGCCACCCGCCGCTCGAGAGTCGTGTCCTCGGCCTCATAGACGATGCCCATCCCGCCCTGGCCGAGTTGGGAGAGGACACGGTAGTGCGCGATCGTTTCGCCAATCATCGCTAAGAGCTTTCCGACCTTCCGGGATAGAGTCGCTCGAACTCCGGATCGCCATGCAGCGACTCGAGATCGGGGTCGCGACGCACCCAGTCATTGTCCTGATATCCGGCTTCCCATGCTCGCTTGAGTGAATCGAGTGCCTCGGACCTCATTGAGAGCTTTGCGTATGTACACGCGCAGTTGTAGTGAAGTGTCGGATCGTTCGGACGGAGCGTGACGGCGAACTTCATTTCACGTTCGGAGTCTTCAGCGCGATCCTGCTCGGCGTAGAGGCCCGCCAACAGAGAACGTGCGCGCGCATCCTCCGGCGCCTTCATCACCTGGTTCTCGAGGGTCTGGACCGCCCTGTGGATCATATTGCGCCTCAGTTCCGTCTTGCCCATGGCACCGAGAGCGTTGAGAATCGGAACGAACACGTTGTAGTCATCGCCCGAGGCTTCGATTGCCCGGTCGGCGATGTCGACGATCTCCTGATAGCGCCCGTCAGCAAAGAGAGTTCTTCCGAGAAGGTAATAGGCGCCTTCGCAGTCCGGCTTCTCGACGATCGCTTTCCGGACGATCTCCTGTGCCTTGACGTGTCGACCTTCCTTGTAGCGGATCCACGCCTCGGCCATCTGGATCTTGGGCTGCGCGTGGCCGAGCTCCTTCGCTCTCTCGGATGCGGCGACCGCGCGCTTCATCCACTTGTCGGAGCGATCGTAGTCGAAGTAATAGATCGTGCACACATTGGCTACGCCCGCATAGGCAAGTGCGAACCCGCTATCGATGGCGATCGCGTTCTCGTAAACCTGCAGGGCGAACTCGAGGTCCTGACGTGTCCTGCGTCGCTCGTAGCTCTTTGCGCGGAGGTAGAGATCGTACGCCTGCACGTTGTCCGTCGGCTTTCGCGCAATCGCCTGTTGCTCCTGGGGAGTCAAGGTGATGCGGAGTGCGTCGGCGATCTTGTGGGCGATCTCGTCCTGGAGCTCGAAGACGTCCTTCATCTCACGGTCGTACCGCTCGGACCAGAGAGGAAAGTCGGTCTTCGTGTCGACGAGCTGGGTGTTGATGCGGAGACGGGCGCCTGAGCGTCGGATGCTGCCGGTCAGCACGTACGCAGCGCCGAGCTGGTTTCCGATCTGCTCGGTCGTCACGTCCTTGTCCTTGAACGATGAGACGGCCGTACGGGAGAAGGTCTTGAGGCCCTTGATCTTCGACAGCTCCGTGATGATGTCCTCGGTCACGCCGTCACGCAGGTACTCGTCGTCGTCGACGCCGCTGAGGTTCTCGAAGTAGAGACCGCGACAGATTTCACATCGGAACCGTCGGTCGAGGCACGTCGAGACTCCGACGAGGCGCTCATGCGCGAGCCCGAGTCCGTCTTCCGCTTGAGGCGCATGAAATCGGTCTTCATGTCGGTGGCGGTCTGATAGCGGAACGCCCGGTCCTTCTCGAGAGCCTTGGCAATGATCGAGCTCAGCTCGGGAGGCAGGTTCGGATTCAGCTCACCAATGTCGCGCGGATCGCGGTTGAGTATTGAATCGAAGATGACGGCAGACGTTTCGCCGGGGAAGGGAAGGGTCCCGGTCGCCATCTGATAGAGGACCGTGCCGAGGGAAAAGAGATCGGTGCGTGCGTCGGTGAGCTGACCACGTGCCTGTTCGGCGACATGTACGAGATGGTCCCGATCGTCGAGCCCTCGCGGGTCAGTTCCTCAGGACGAACCGCCGTCTCCATGGCGGATCCTTCCTCCTTCTGGCGATCGATCTTTGCCAGGCCGAAGTCGAGGATCTTTACCTGGCCGCGGGAGGTGAGGAAGATGTTCGCGGGTTTGAGATCGCGATGACGATTCCTTTTGCGTGTGCCGACTCGAGTGCATCGATGATCTCTGCCGCAGCTTTGACCAGCGCACCGATCTCGAGAGGCCCGCGACGGATGACGTCCGCGAGTGTTTCACCCTCGAGAAGCTCCATTACGATGAAGTGGTTTCCCTCGTGCTGCTCGATCGAGTGGATCGTGCAGATGCCGGGATGATTCAGTGCGGAGGCCGCGCGGGCTTCCCTCTGGAATCGCTGGAGCGCAGCGTCGTTCTTCTCCATCGATTCGGGAAGAAACTCCAGCGCGACCCGCCGGCCCAGCCGCGAGTCCTCTGCCTCGTAAACGACACCCATCCCACCACTTCCCAACTGGGAAGCGATGCGGTAGTGCCCCACCGTGTCGCCAATCATCAATGAGCCTCCCGGGAATCCCGGGTATCGTATCACCAGACTGTAGCGGCGGCGCCCTGGCCCGATGTCCCAGCCCGCACCGGCATGGGGCCGGTCCATGTCCGTTGAGCTCACGGCCGCCTGCTCATATCGAACGATAGGAGAGGAATGTGTCCGACGAGGTAGGGCGCTTTGGGGCGCTCGGCTGTACATTGAAGGTACAGGCGCACCAATACTGCACATGCAGGCTCGGAGGAAACTAATGAAGCAGATTCGTCATAAAGCAGTGTTCTCTCTTGTAGTTGGATCCATGTTGTTACTGGCATTTCCCGCACTGGCACAGCGCGGACGTAATGTGGAACGGGGTAGTCAGAGCTCGGTGGTCGTCGAGTAGAAGGGACGATGCTGACCGTCCAGACCAATACCCCGGCGGTCAATTGTACGTCTGACGGCAGCGGCGCGAACGTTTCGCTGCTCTACAGCGTCGTCTCGACCGGCTCCGCGGACTCCGCAGATGTCGTGCTGATCGTGAACGGAGCGGAGTCGTCGCTCGGCACAATTGCCTCGGGAAACGTGAACGGCGGGGGCGGCTGGACCTTCTCCGGACGCACCAGACCGCTGAGGGTGGGACCGCTGGCTTTTACGGAAATGGTTCGTATTCATTCCAGGTCTGTGCCGTGCAGAGCGGTGCACAGGGTCGGGAGCCTAAGCGTTCATGCTCGGCACCGGTGACGGTCACCGTCGATTGCCTCGTCGCCAGTTCCTGCCCGGTCTCCGAGTTCTTCGGTGAGATCGTGAGCAATCCCCGGATGTGCAACGGCAACGGTCCGGTCCGCATCCAGGTCCAGTTCGGGGAGACTTCGGCTCCGCAGCCACGCTCAACGTGTCCGGACCCGATTCCTATCAGCACACAGCGGTCGTTGATCGCAGCGGCGACAGTTGCAACTACACGTACAACTGGGAGCCGGTCGCGATCCTGTAGGAGGCGTCTACACGTTTCCGTCAACGGGGGCGAGCTCGAATACGGGTAAATCTGACCTGCCCGTAATATCCGTCCGTCACTCTTTTTCGAAAGCGGCGACCAGTTGGTCGCCGCTTTTGTTTGTCCTCGCTTTCCCCGATTCAACGGTGGTCCATCGAATTTCGGTGTAGGACGACCTCAAACGAGGGGAATCAATGATCGGACAGGTCGTGTCGCACTACCAGGTGACGTCGAAACTCGGCGAGGGTGGGATGGGAGTGGTCTATCAGGCCGACGACACGCGGCTGGGTCGCAAGGTCGCCGTGAAGTTCCTTCCGGAAGCGCTCGCCAAAGACACCTCGGCGTTGCAGCGGTTCCAGCGGGAGGCGCGCGCAGCGTCGGCGCTCAACCACCCGGGGATCTGCACGATCTTCTCGATCGAGCAGCATGAAGATCAGCATTTCATCGTCATGGAGCTTCTCGAAGGGGAAACTCTCACCTCCTGCATCCAAAGAGGTCCACTCGAGCCATTGACCCTGATCGAGGTGGCCGTTCAGCTCGCTGACGCGCTCGAATCGGCGCATTCGAAAGGCATCGTCCATCGCGATCTCAAGCCGGCGAACATCTTCATAACTCGCGGGGCCAGGCAAAGATCCTCGACTTCGGTCTCGCGAAGATCGAAGTGAAAAAATCGGATGAGGACGGAAGCGGAATGCAGACCGCCGTCCGCCCCGAGGAGTTGACCAAGGCCGGCTCGGCCATCGGTACCGTGTCCTACATGTCGCCAGAGCAGGCGAAGGGTCAGCCGACCGACGCACGGACAGACATCTTCTCCCTCGGCACTGTTCTGTACCAGATGGCGACTGGAACACAGCCTTCTTGGGCGAGACCTCGGCGGTGATCTTCGACAAGATCCTCAACAGGGAGCCTCTGCCGGTCAATCAGATCAATCCCGCGCTGCCTCAGGAACTGTCCAGGATTCTCTCCAAGGCTCTCGAGAAGGACCGCAATCTCCGTTATCAGACGGCGAACGATCTCAAGACCGATCTGATGCGTCTCAAGCGAGATCAGGAGACGGGGGCGAGACGATTGTCGGAGAGCAGCGACTCGCAGGCGCAGACTCACGCCGAGAAATCGATCGCGGTCCTGTATCTCGAGAACCTGAGCGGTGTGAAAGAGGATGAGTACCTTCGAGATGGTGTCACCGAGGACATCATCACCGAGCTCTCGAAGATCAAGAATCTGAAGATCTTCTCGCGACCGACGGTACTCGCGTATCGGGACAAGCAGGTGACGCCGCTTCAGATCGGTCAGCAGCTCGGGGCAGCATATGTCCTGACGGGAAGTCTTCGACGAGCGGGGAACAGGCTGCGAATCAACGCTCAGCTCGTCGACACGCAAACCGACTTCCCGACGTGGTCGGAGCGATACGACCGTGAGATGAAGGACGTGTTCGAGCTGCAGGACGAGATCGCCCGCAAGATCGCGGAGGCGTTGCGGGTAACGCTGAGCCCGCAGGAGCAGGAAGCGCTGGCGGCGAAACCGACGCAGGATCTGCAGGCATACGATCTGTATTTGCGCGGTAAGAGCTACGCGAGGAGGCTGACACGGCAGGATCTCGAATTCGCACTCCAGATGTTCGAGAACGCGGTCTCACTCGATGCGAACTTCGCACTCGCGCATGCTGCCATTGCGAATGCGTGCGCGCAGTATCACTACCACTACGAGCGCGACCAGAAGTGGATCAAACGAGCGGTGACGGCGAGCCAGCGGGCCAGTGCGATCAGCAAGGATGCGCCGGAGGTTCTCGTTGCCGAGGGATGGATTCTCTACGCCGAGGAGAAATTCGACGAAGCGAGCTCGCGGGTGAGGGAGGCGATTCTGCGGAAGCCGGATTGCGAGGGTGCGTACTATCTTCTGGGGCGGACTCTGTTTGCGGCCGGTCACTACCAGTCCGTGGTCGATCTCGCTGATGAAGCGACCGCAGCGTCCGGCGAGGATTACAACATCTACGTACCGATCGTGAACGCTCTCGGGTCGCTCGGAAAGAAGGAAGCGCTTCGGAATGTGATCCAGCAGAGAATTCAGGTCATTGAGCCCACCTCAAGAAGGTGCCGGAGGATGCCCGGGCGAGGACGATTCTTTCGCTCGACTACGCCCAGGTCGGCAGGACCGAGGATGCGACGCGGGAGGCGAACCTGGCGATGGCGTTGCGTCCGAACGAGGCGACGGGGCTGTACAACGTCGCCTGCATCTTCTGTCATCTCGGGAAGAGATCCGAGGCGATCGACGCATTGAAGAAGGCGTGGGACGCGGGATTCAAAGACCCGAGCTGGGCGAGACGCGATCCCGACCTCGAATCGCTCCACGGCGACCCAGACTTCGAGCGTCTCTACCCGCCCCTCGATTGAGTCAGACTGGCGCCGTCAGGTCGCGCGTCCCGCGCGATGCACGCCGGCGTCACGCCGCAACGCGATGGGGCGGGTCATTCATGACATAGCCTTCGGAATTGCGGCAGATCGTTCCTCATTCCTCTTCCAAAGAACGGCGGGATCCTCGCGCTGATCTTCTGATCCTGTCGGACGCCGATAGAGTGGACGGGCTCTGAAATTTCCGGCGGTAGTCGACAGGCCGTATTGCTGACTCGCCTGAAGAGGCGTCGGAAGAATGCGACGTTCTCGTATCCGACCCCCTGCGCGACCTGTTCCACGGGAATGCTCGTGCGCTCGAGCTGTCGCCTCGCCCGGTCAATCCGGAGCTGCTGCACATACTGAATTGGTGTGTGGCCCGTGGCCTTGCGGAACCGGCGCTCGAGTGTTCTGCGACCGACACCACTCCGTCCGCTCATTTGCTCCACGGGATTGGGTATCGACAGGTGCGCGTACAGCCAGTTCTGAAGGTTGGCTACCAGCGCGTCACCATGGTCGGTCCGCGGGATGAAGTCAATGTAGGGGGCTTGCCCCTCTCCGTGCCACTCGAGCATCAGGATCCGCGCCATCGATTGCGCAGCGGAGGGATCCACGTACCGGGCGATCAGATGAAGCGCGAGGTCGTGCCATGACATCACGCCACCCGTCATTACGAACTCATTCCGATCTCCGGCCATGATCAAAACCTCCTCGGTTCGGAGTCGCACGCGGGGGAAGCTCCGACGGAACGTATCCTCGAATGCCCAGTGGATCGTCGCCTCCCTCCCGTCCAGAAGCCCGGTTTCCGCGAGCAGCAACGCGCCGGTGCACGCGGACGCCAGTACGGCTCCATGGTCGTGCTGCCTCCGAAGCCACTCTACGAGACGGGGATAACGTCCCGTCTTCCAATGGGGCCCATGGACCATCATCAGCGGAATGATCGCGACGTCAGTTCTCTCGATCGATTCTGGCGATGGCGCGCCCCGGTCGGCAGACCGCTGGCGCCGCATGTCGAAGCTCCATCGGGTGCAACGATCTCCAGTTCGAATGGCCGTTCTGGGGCCGTCGGATCGAAACTTCGAAGCAGCCCAAAGGAGTTGAGGGTCTCGTACAAGCCGCTCAGCGGTGCCACCTGGGTATCAGGGGTGGCGAGCAGCGTCACGTGGGTCGATCTTCGTTTTTCCATCTGGATTTCTCTTCGCTAAGACGCAAATGGATCGGTTACGTCCATTCTGGCACTTACGACTGAAGGGGCCAAACCTCTATGGTTTCAGGTAGGCCCGAGAGCGAAAGGAGATGTACGTATGACGATTCTGAATGGATGGAATATCGAAGCGATGAACGAGGCGGTGGGCATGCCGTGTGCCAGACGCCGGAGGCGGGGCGGCTGCGCTGGCAGAGCGAGGTGAAATGGGACGGTGGGTTCGGACTGGATGTGCGGACCTGTCGAATCGAGCAGCTCGGAGGGGCGATGGAGCGGCGGTTCACGTTGCGCGGAGATCACCCTCCGGAGCTGCTCGGAGAGAACACGGGACCCACTGCGGTCGAAACAATGCTCGCGGCGCTCGGGGCATGCGTGGCAGGTACGTTTGCGGCCCAGGCAACTGCGCGAGGAGTGAATCTCCGTTCGCTGAAGATCGATGTCGACGGCACGATAGATCTCAACGGATTTTTCGGATTGAAAGCCGTCCCGCCGGGGCTCTCGGATGCACGTCTTTCGCTCCAGGTCGACTCCGACGCGGACGAGTCGGTGTTGCAGGAGATCCTCGAGGACTCGTGTTCACACTCGCCCGTGTTCGACACGATGACCAGACCCGTCGGGGTGAGCGCTCGGTTCGCGGCTGGTTGAACGGAGGGAAACGCGTGTCCTGGTCCAGCTTCTGACGGCAGATGCCATCCAGGCCTTCGTCGAAGCTGACGGCCGTACGACAAGCAGGTGGCCCGCCGACTCGACGAGCACATCTTCTCGATGGGCAACACCAAACGAGAAGAGAGGCCCACCAATCCGGCCGATCGGCGACGACCGTAGAAGTGGAAGAGGGGGACCCGGCTCGTTTCGCCGACAGAAGAGCGGTGTCCCATCGTGACAGCGACCATATCAGGATTCCGGATTCGGCACTCCCCGCTGCGCTACAATGCCGGCATGACAACTCACGACCATCTCGAGGCGGTTGTCGATCGTCTCAGCGCGGAAAAGGATGTCGCGGCGGTATGGCTGTTTGGTTCTGAAGCGACCGGCCGTTCGACGAGCCAGTCCGACGTCGACCTGGGGATCCTGTTCCGCGCACGGGTCGATGTCGACGCTCTGGTGGAGATGCGGCGATCTCTCGAAGACGAGCTGGGGCGTCCGGTAGATCTCGTCGACATGCGTGAGTGTTCTCCGATCCTCGCGATGCAGATCGTCAGGAGTGGCCGTCTGCTGAGCGAGCGCGACAGGGTGACCAGCGCGAACTTCGTAGCCTCCGTACCCTCCCGAAGATACGACGTGCTGCGCGTTCGCCGGGCAGCGGAGCAGCGATTGCTCGAGAGGATGTCGAGTGGTCGAGCGTGACGTCGTTTTCGCGAAGATCGCGTTGATGGATCGCGCGCTCGCACGGATACGGGAGACCCGTACGAAGAATCTCGACCCGGTGGACGCAGAAGAAATCCTCGTGCTCAACATCCAGAGAGCCTCTCAGGCAGCAATCGACCTGGCGGCACATGTCGTCTCCGCGGAGGGATGGCGACTGCCGGACAGCCTGGGAGAGAATTTCACGATCCTGGCGGAAAAGGGAGTGATTCCGGCGGACCTTGCCGGCAGCCTGCGCAGTATGACCGGTTTCAGAAATGTCGCCGTGCACACGTATGAGCAGATCGACCCGCGGGATCGTGGACAGAATCGTCAGTCATCACCTCGACGAGCTCCGCCAGCTAGCCGCCCACGTTCTTGCCGCCTTCGACATCACCGCCTGACTATCGATGCGCCTGATTGATTCGATCGACAAGCTGAAGGCGCTCTTTCCAGAGCCTGGAGAGCGAGCGCTGAAGAAGGAGCTCACTGAGCTCGACAGCCACTGTCGTCAGTTCATCGAGCTCTCTCCGTTTGTTGTTCTGGCTACCGCGGACGACGATCTCTTCGATGCGTCACCTCGCGGGGGTGCGCCGGGTTTCGTCCGTGTCATCGACGAGTCGACGCTGTGGCTTCCGGACTCGCCCGGGAACAATCGGCTCGACTCGCTGCGAAACATCATTCGCACCGGAAGGATCGGGATGCTGTTTCTGATCCCGGGAGTCGACGAGACGCTGCGGGTGAATGGTGAAGCCTGCATCCGGGCTGACGAGCAGGCGCTGTCCGTGTTCAGCAACGATCAGCGAGCTCATCGGGTCATCGTGGAGATCACCGTCCGGCAGGCTTACCTGCACTGCGCGAAAGCCCTGATGCGATCGAGGCTATGGTCTGATCAGGCAAGACAGGAACGTTCGGTTCTCCCCACGATGGGAGAGATGCTGGCCGACCAGATGGACTCCTCCAGGACGCCCGAATCGCAGGAGGAGATGTTCGCGCGGTATCGCAGGGATCTGTAAGAGAGCGTCGCAGCTGGACCTTTGATGCTCTCAAAACACCGAACTGTCATTCCGAAGCGGAGCGAGGAATCTCGGCGGGCGTTACCCCACTCAGATTCCTCCTCGCTGCGCTCGTCGGAATGACAGGGCTATTTTCAGATTCCTCAGTCTCGCTGACTGTCGTGAAGACGCGTCATTTGCCTCCGTCGTTCCTTCCCGCTGCCTCGGGTCAGCCGGGGGAAGGGTGAAGACGCTGGTGGATCCGCGACCAGCTCGCGGAGCTGGAGCTGCCACCATTCCACTTCGTGCCATTGTCCGTGCTCCCATCCGGCGTTCCGATACACGCCGATCGGATTGAAGCCGAGTGCCACACCGCCTGCGCGGGTGCCAGGTCTTTGTTCTTCGGTCGACTCCACGACAGGTAGAATTTCGCCCCCAGAAATGGTGAATGTTCTACACCTCGTAGATCCGATCGAAAACCAAAGACCTGGCACCAAAGGCTCATCGAAAGGCTCATCGAAAACCAAAGACCCGGCACCAAGGCTCAAAGGCTCCCAAGGTGCCAAGGCTGCGAGGCCAGAGTTCATGCCGGCGACTGAGTCGGGTCCTGGAATGCGATCACTCTCGCACCCGGGCCCGCGACTGATATCACGGGGCGGGATGTCACATGACATCGCGGGCGATGCGTGCTGCGTGTAGATTCTTATGGGCGCTCCGACACGAAAGGGGATGGCCATGGCTTTAACGCGCCGCTTCATGTCTCGCCTGCTTCTTCTCGTCCTCATGGGTGGTCTGATCGCGATATCGACCGCGGTTCAGGGTACTGCCGTCACTCCGGCGGTGCCGGTGGTGCCCGATGACCGCTGCCCGGTCTGCGGTATGGCGGTTCAGCCGCACCAGGACTGGCTCACGCAGGTCCGCTTCGACGACGGAAGTACGCTCTTTTTCGAGGGGCCGAAGGATATGTTCCGTTATCTCCATTCCCCCCACAGCTACGCCAGGGACAAGGCAGAGCTCGAGATCGTCGCCACGTTCGTGACGACCTGGGGTGATCAGCGGACAATCCCTCTCGAACGCGCCTGGTTCGTAATCGGAAGCGATGTGAAAGGGCCGGCTGGGGAGGAGCTCGTCGCGCTGGGCAGCATCGAGGAAGCGAACAAGTTCATCATCGAGCACGGCGGCACGAGGCTTTGCGAGGCGGGCGACGTCTCGCCGAGCGTCCTGGCACAGCTGCCGTAGTGAGCTTTCTACACCTCGTTGAAGTTCTCCACCAAGGGAGTTGATGTGGGTGGATGGGGGGCAGAAACCGGTTCCCGAAGCTGGAGCTGCCACCATTCCACGTTGTGCCACTGACCGTGCTTCCACCCTGCATTGCGGTATACGCCAATCGGAACGAAGCCGACAGATGCATGGAGTCCTGCACTCCCGGGGTTCGGTGAAGTCATTCCGGCGAAGACATTGAAGTAGCCCTGGGCGCGGAGAATCGCGAAGAGTGTTTCGTAGAGCAACCGGCCGACTCCGGACCGCTGAGCGTCCGCGGCGACATATAAAGAAGTCTCCGCGGACCACTGGTAGGCCGGGCGGGCACGATAAGGGGCAGCGTACGCGTAGCCTTCGATTCGCCCGTTGCTTTCGCAGATCAGCCAGGGGAGTTTCTCCAGCGTCGAGGTGATCCTGGACCGCATTTCCTCGACCGAGGGGGGCTGAGTCTCGAAGGAGATCGCGGTGTCACGGACGATCGGCGCATAGATCCCGCGAACATCCTCCGCATCGTCGCCGGTTGCGAGTCTGACATTCCGCTGCATGCTGGTGCCTCGCCGACCCGCAACCGGAGCCGGTCCTGTCCGCTCACTCCGCTCGCTCGATTGTGAACTTGCCGAACGAGATGCCGAGATCCACTCCCTGGCCCTTGCCGGCGAAGCTGAGTGAGACCTCTCCCTTTGTCATCGCCGAGGCCTTTGCGGATTCTCCTGCGCCGGCGTGCGCCTCTGCCTGGACGTAGGTTCCCAGCAGATCCTCGAGTTTGTCGACCTGAGTGAACGTCGCGAAGCCGTCCTTGATCTTCGAACGGCCGAAGGTAATGCCGCCGCCCTTGGAAGAAAGAGTCACCTTCGCCGTCTGTCCATTGTCACACTCGATCGTCCCTTCGCCACTCGCCGTCTTGTAGAAGATCGACCAGCCGCTCAGCTCGAATTCCATCTCGCACTTCGTGTCTGCCGCGGCGGGAAGCGCCAGCAGTGTCATCAGCAATGCGGAAACAGCAGTTTCTTCATTCGCTCTCCTTGAATCGTCCGTCTGCTCTAGTTCAATTTGTAAGATAACTTTAACAGGATTTTGCACCGAGAGGTACGAAAGAATCCGCACGGGCGGAGACGTTTGCCACCGAGCTCGACCTTCATTGCGCTCGCGATCCCTTCGGATCCGCGGCGGCGTCGAGGGATCTTCCGGTCACATCTCGAGTTGGACGATGCCGAGCCTTTGCTGCGCTGAGGGGATGACTGCAGACGAGGAATCGCGCGAGCCGCTCCGGTCGTTCTCGCTACCAATGCTCAGATCGCGCGGCACATCGGCATTTCTTCTCTCCGCGGCGCTGAACCTCCGCGCGCTCGAGCCGCTCTCTCTGCTGCGCTACCTGCGGCTGCCGGCCATCCACTACGTCGTGAAGCGAGCCCTGCCCTCGTCGAGAGTGTGCCGTGATCGTGACCACAGGCGGAGGCGAAGGGCCTGAGTCCCTGGTCCTTCGGAGTGTACGTCGAGTCATTGCGTACTCGATCTTTCGCTGCCCTGAAAATAGCCCCGGCTGTCATCCTGAGAGGCTGTGAAAAAATCCAGCGTGTCCTGCGCTGGTGGTGCTTACGGTTCGAGCTCAAGGAACGAGGAGGAGTCGTGGTGGTTCCTCGGTGACGACGAGTGATCCTTCGGCTCGCTGCGCTCGCTCAGGACAGGCAGCAGAGATCGGGCCGTAACCACCATCAGCCCAAACGGGCGGGGCGCCTACAAAGATGACATGGCCCCGTGTTTTCAAGGAGATCCGGAGGAGTTCATCAGAAGCCGCCGGAGCGCAGCGGAGGCGCCCTGAGCGAAGCCCAAGGGACGGTCGAAGGATCTCGAACTTTGCCGACTGTCGCGCGGACGGAAGCACGCGACAGTCAGGACGTACCCGATCCTTCGCTGCGCTCAGGATGACAAGGTTCATTTCTTTTTCACTGGTGCAGGCGAAGCGGCGCCATTCCCCCGCTCAGGATGACTTGCGGTGTACTGGAAGCTTATGGATGGGTGGTAGAGGAGATTCGCTGGACCCATCGATCGTCAGCCGTGGCAGCCATCCTCGCAGCGCTCGCCGCGGAGTGCTTCGAGTGCTTCGTTCCCGATGATCGGGACCATCACCAGAGCCGCTAGGGGATCGGCCCACCACCAGCCGAAGAGCGCGTTGAGGCCAGGCCGGCCAGTAGAATGGCCGACAGCCATGTGCAAAGCGCGGTCTGGGTTGCGTCCGCATTCAGTGCCCGACTGCCGATGCCCGCCGCCACGCGTCGTTTGGCACGAACGAGAAGCGGCATCACGACGAGAGAGACGGCGGCGAGAACGATTCCGGGCACACTCTCCTCGGGTGCCTGTCGCAGCCACAGTGACTTGACAGCATCCCAGCTGACATACGCAGCCAGGACCAGAAAAGTAACCCCAACCAGTCGAAGTGCACGCTGCTCGACCATCTCCCGTCGCTCTTCGTCTGTATCGGCGTTGAGCCGCCAGAGCAGAACGAGACCGGAAAGGACCTCGATCCCGCTGTCAAAACCGAACCCGATGAGGGCGACACTGCCTGCGAACAGGCCAAACGCCACCGCGATCACACCCTCGAGGCTGTTGTACGCCACGGTAAACAGCTCCAGGTACTGTCCGCGCCGGACCAGATCGACTCGCTCCACCGCAGATGCAACAAATCGCGGCTCGAGAAATTCGTCGGGAAGGGGATCGAACGAAGAGCCGGCACCCAGTCATTCAAAGTTATTGGCATTCTGCGGGCATGGTGATTGCTAATCTGGGGCGCGGGCGCAGGACGGATGTACCCAGCTTTCGTGGGCCGGGAGATCGATGGACGTAAGACTCACGCCAGGTTCGGAACTCGGGTACTACGCCCTTGCCGCGATTCTGATTGCCGGCATGATTTCGTTCGGCAACAGGACCTACAGGAAAGAGTATTTGTCCCGCTGGAGCGTCGCTTTCCTGCTGATCGGGACGGCTTATGCAGTGACGTATGGGATCAGCCGGCTGTATCCGGGACCTCATCCACTATCTCTGGCCTTGCTGTCGGGCGCTCTCGCAGGTTCGGTGCTGTGGAGCATGTTCAGAGGGAGCTTCGAGATGGCCGTCCGGCGCCCGCCCGGGGCGATCCTCTCGGGCCCATTGCTGGGCGGGGCAATTGCTGTTGGCTGCGCAATCGCGACCCTGAGCTGGTTCGCTGATGGCTCCGCCTGGAGATGGCTGGTTGCGCTGGATGCGGGAGTGATCGGTTGCGCTGCGCTTCTCTCTGCCTTTCTGCTGTTGTGGGAGAGGCGACGCCGGCTCGCACCAGGCTTTCTCGTCTGTGCAGCCGCTGTGAGCCTCATGGGAATCGCGTCGCTTCTGGATGCAACTAGAGTCGTCGCAGGTTTTCCGGGCGGGTGGGTGTTTCCGCTTGTCCTGTTCAGCATCGTACTGTCCGGATGTGCGGTGCTGCTGTTCGCGGTGGAGGACGATCGCCAGGCAGCGCTGCTTGCGGCGACCCAGATCGAGCATATCGCCTATCACGATCCGCTGACGGGACTCGCGAATCGATCATTGTTTCTCGACCGGCTGATCGCCGTCACGTCGTTGCCGAACGGTCCTGAGAGAGCTGCGGTGTTCTTTATCGACATCGACCACTTCAAGTTCGTGAACGACACGTACGGTCATTCGGTAGGTGATGTAGTCATCAGGACGATTGCCGGCAGGTTGCGAAGCTCTCTGCGGCGATCGGACTTGGCGGCGAGATATGCCGGGGACGAGTTCATCGTCCTGATCGATAGTCTCAAGGATGACTCCGATGTCGACCTCATCGGTAAGAAGCTTCTGTCCTGTATCGAGGGGCCGATTCTCACCGGAGGAACGGAAGTGCGAGTCACCGGAACGATCGGGATCTCGCTCTACCCGCGGCACGGAACGACGGCAGAAGCGCTCATCAGGAACGCGGATGCTGCGATGTATCGCGCGAAGCAGGATGGACGAAACCAGTATGGGTCTTTGTCCCCGGTCACGAGTACCCGCTCGGCCAGCGGCGGATCTCGAAGATGCTCTACGCCGGGCAATCGCAGACGAGCAGCTATCGGTGCTGTATCAACCGGTCGTCAGCCTTGGGGACGGAACGGTCCGCGGCGTCGAGGCCCTCGTACGGTGGCATGACGACGTACTCGGCAGCGTGCCGGCCTCGGAGTTCATCCCTGTCGCAGAGTCGTCCAGTCTCATAGGGCCCCTGGGTGAGCTGGTGCTCCACATGGTCTGCCGTGACGCGGCGGAATGGTTCGACGAGCTCGACGATCGATTCATCTTCATCGCGGTAAACCTCTCGCCCGAGCAATTCGCCGATCCCGAGCTCATTCCCCGGATTCGCCGCGCGCTCGGAAGATGGAAAATCGATCCCGGCGTGCTCATGTTCGAGGTCGCCGAGACGACCGCGATGGCAGATCTGCGACGGACGGGGAGAATCCTTGAGTCGCTTCGGGAGCTCGGCGTCAAAGTCGCGTTGGATCATTTCGGCGTCGGGCAGTCTTCGCTGTCGCATCTTGCTCAATTCCCGATCGAGATGCTGAAACTCGACCGCACGCTCGTCTCCGGTCAGCTCGGAACGATGCGCTACGGCATCTTTGCAGCGGCAGCGGCAATCGCGCAGCGCCTCGGGAAGGTGGCGATAATCGAGGGAATCGAAACGGTCGAGCAGAAGAGGGCCGCCATCGCGGAGAACTGTGACCTCGGGCAGGGTTACCTGTTCGAGGAACCCGTGGTGGCGGACGCCATCGCCCGACTCCTGCGGCCGTCCGCGGCCAACAGTCCTTCCACTCCTATGCTGAACGACCTGGATAGCGAAATCACACTGGTGTCCCGCAAGGCCTCACGGCCGGCGCCTGAACAGAAAGCTTCCGGGGCCGTGACCCTGGTGGTGGACGATGACGAACGCATGCGGAATCTGATGGCGATTCTGCTACGGCGCGTGGGGCACGAGGTAAAGACTGCAGAAAACGGAGAAGCATTGCTGGCGATGCTGAACGATCTCGATCACTCGAACGTGCAACTCGTCGTGCTCGATCTGATGATGCCGACAGTCAGCGGATGGGATGTGCTCGATCATCTGGCGAAAGCGCATCCAGCTCTCCTTCCTCGCGTTCTTCTGGTTACTGCCGCAGGAAGTCATGAAGTGGCGAGAATCGATCCAAACCTCTATGGAAGCGTGCTCGAGAAGCCGTTCGATCAGGCCGATTTCTACGAATCTGCCGCACAGTGCACCGCCCGCATCAGCAGTGGAACCGATGAGGAGGACGGGGCGCTCACGGTAAACTGACGAGTTGCCCCGCTTCCGGAACATCTCTTTCCAAACTCATCTGGAGCGAACCTTTGTCTCCACTTGCTCGTCCCAAACGAAACAATCCGAAGGAGAGCAGATGAGACGGATCATGCGGGTGGGTGACGATCACGTCCGCGTCACGTCTCGCGGAAATCGGAGTGGACTCGTCGATCAGTTCCTCGGCATTCCCCCCGGGTGTGTCTTCGCGACCGGCTCCGTGCTGAGTGACGGGCTCGACTGCCGTCGGTTCTCGGAGGGCGGACCGGTTGAGACTGTGCGCTACTCGGTTCCTCTCGATGATTGCGCGAGCGTCGGCTGTCTCGAGACCGTGAAACTGGTCCGTGGCGCAAGCACCACGCTCGACACTGAGCTCGGTTCAATGGAGGTCAGCGAGGTGACGATTGCCGCCGGTGAGAAACCCAGAAGGATCTGGATCCTCGACGAATCGCATATCCCGGTAAGGCTGGAGGCGGCAGATCGTACGGCGGTTCTGGTGGAGCTCGACCCAGGCAGCTGATCAATCGAAAGATTTCTGTCCTTTCCTCCATCGACTGTCGGAAACCGGCTCTGTTCTTCACCTGTAACTTCGAGCTGTCTCAGTGAAAATCGTGGCTCTCGAATTTTGCGAAATCCAGGACCGGCCAGAATCGATCCGCACGGATCGAGCATTGCGTCCCCTCTTTCTGCAGCACTCCTTCGACGACCAGGCCGGTGGAGCCGACGATGACGGATCGCTGATCGCGGAACAGCTGCGGATTGACGATCGCCTGCGTCATCCCGGTCTCATCCTCGAGTGTGAGAAAGACGAAGCCCTTCGCGGTCGCAGGACGCTGGCGGACGATGACCGCTCCTCCCATCTTCACCCGGCGCCCGGACGGCATTCGCTGCAGCTCCTCTGACGACAGAACGCCCTGTCTTCTCAGCTCCTCCCGGACGTGCTGCACGAGATGCGGCCCCGTCGTGAGCTGCATCGAATGGTAGTCCGCCAGCGTCTCCTCAAACGCATCCATCTCCGGAAGGGGCGTGGAGCGCCGGCTCCCAGCCGGCGGAGTGGCGGCACCCTTGCCGCCACGATCGTCAGGCGCAGGCTGGGGAGCCTGCGCTCCGCCGGCAGGGTGCCGGCGCTCCGATTCGAACAGTGGCCCGGCCGGTTTCGCGACTCGCGCGGCCTGCCAGAGCGCGGACCGGCGCGACAGCCCGAAGGGCGCGAGTGCTCCGGCATGAGCCAGCTTCGTGATCTGATCCTCGCGCAACCGGCAGCGGCGCTGGAGATCGTCGATGCTCGTGAACGGGCCGTTTCGCCGCTCTTCCTCGATGCGCAGAGCCGGTCGACTCACGCAGCCCACGCACGTAACGCAGCCCCATCCGTACTGCACCGTTCTCCCACGTGCACTTCCAGTTCGAGATCGTGATGTCGACCGGGAGAACGTCGACACCGTGCCGCTGCGTATCCTTGATGATCGTCGCGGGATGGTAGAAGCCCATCGGCCAGCAGTTGAGAATCGCAGCGCAGAACGCCGCGGGATGATGTGCCCTCAGATAGGCGCTCGAGTAGGCGATGAGAGCAAAACTCGCCGCATGTGACTCGGGGAATCCATACAGTGCGAACGATGTGATCGAGCGCACGATCTCGTCCTGCGCCTCGCCATGAGATCCCGTTACGCTCCATCCCGTCACGGAGACGCTTCTCGATGTCGACCATTCGCTCCATCGATCGTCTTGAAGCCCATCGCACGTCGCAGCTCCTCCGCTTCACCACCGCTGAAACCCGCGGCGACCATCGCGATCCGCAGAAGCTGCTCCTGGAAGAGAGGTACTCCGAGGGTGCGGCGGAGGATCGGCTCGAGCGAAGGATGCGGATACTCGACAGGAATCTTCCCCTGGCGCCGGTCGAAGAAGGGGCGGATCATCCCACCGACGATCGGTCCGGGGCGGATGATCGCCACCTGGATGACGAGGTCGTAAAATTTCTCCGGTCTGTTGCGCGGAAGACTCGCCATCTGTGCCCGGCTCTCGACCTGGAAGACGCCGATGGTGTCGGCGTCCTGAAGCATTTTGTAGACGAGCGGATCGTCCGGGGGAAGGTGGGCGAGGTCGATCTCGACGTTCTCGTGAGTTTTGATCAGCGGGATCGTCTCTTCGATCACGGCAAGCATCCCGAGCCCGAGAAGGTCGACCTTCACGATGCCGAGATCGGCGCAGTCATCCTTGTCCCATTGAATGACGACACGTCCGTCCATCGATGCCGGCTCGAGCGGTACGACGTCATCGAGACGTCCGCTCGTCATCACCATGCCGCCGGAGTGCTGACCGAGATGCCGCGGCAGATTCTGAATCTGCTGCCAGTGATCAATGAGATGCCGCACGCGCTTGTCCTCGGGGTCGAGTCCCGCGGCACTCAGTTCTTTTGAAAGCTCGGTGATTCGCTCACGCACCTCGCCAAAGGTCCAGCGACCGACCTGCTTTGCGAACCGGTCGATCTGCTCCTGCGAAAATCCGAGGGCCTTGCCGACCTCGCGTGCGGCGGAACGCTCACGGTAGGTGATCACGTTCGCAGTCATTCCGGCGCCATGGGTTCCATAGCGGTCGTAGACGTACTGAATCACCTTCTCCCGCTGATCTCCCGACGGAAGGTCGAGATCAATGTCGGGCCACTCGCCACGCTCCTCGGAGAGGAACCGTTCGAACAGCAGCTCCATCTTCACCGGATCGACCGCTGTGATCGAAAGGGCATAGCAGACCGCACTGTTCGCCGCAGAACCGCGTCCCTGCGCCAGGATCTTCTCGCGCTGGCAGAACTGCACGATGTCCCAGACGATCAGAAAGTAGCCCGCCAGATCGAGCTTCTCGATCATGTTCAGCTCCTTCTCGATCTGCGCCTGGGCTTTGGCAGTCAATGGACGGAATCGCGTCCGGGCACCGTTCCAGGTGATCTGCCGGAGAAACGACATCGGCGTCTCACCAGGAGGCAACGGATATTCGGGGAACCGGTATCCGAGGTTGGCGAGCGTGAAGTCGAGCTCGTGGGCGAGATCACCCGTCGCATCGATCGCTTCCGGGAGATCGGCAAAGAGGTGCGACATCTCGGGAGCCGTGCGGATATGCCGCTCGCGGTTCGCGTCGAGCAGCCGGCCCGCATTGTCGACGTTCCGGCTCAGACGGATGCAGGTCAGGATGTCGAGCCGGGGCTTGTCGTCGATGTGAGCATACCGGACACCGTTCGTGGCGATGAGAGGGAGCTTCATCGAGCGGGCAATGTCGACGAGCGCCTGATTTCGATGCTCCTCATCGCGCAGGTGATGGCGCTGCAGCTCGACGTGAAAGCGTCCGGGGAAGAGACTGGACAGGTAGTCGAGCGTCCGTTTCGCTTCGTCTGTTCCGCCTCGTTGCAGGGCATGACTGATCGGTCCCTCCTTGCCGCCCGACAGGCAATGGAGTCCTTCGAGATGCTGCTCAATCAGCGGCCAGTCGAACTTCGCTTCACCCTTCGGATTCTTGAGCGCACCTGCAGTGATGAGTCTGCAGAGATTGCGGTACCCATCACGGCTGCGGACGAGAAGCGTCAGGCGCGGATGCCCCTCGTGTCGCGAGCCGATGGTGTGCGCCTTGACGAGACGCAGAGTGGGGGCGGGACTCTCCGGGTTCTCCAGAACGAGCTCTGCCCCCACGAGTGCACGAATCCCCGCCTTCCTCGCAGCAGAGTAGAACCGCGGCGCGCCATACACGCCGTTGATGTCGAGGAGCGCCATCGCAGGCAGATCATGTTTCGCCGCCTGATCGACCAGATCCTCCGGCAGCGACGCCCCTTCGAGAAACGAGAACGCAGAGTTCGCCCGCAGCTCGACATAAGGACGTGCCGATCGCCCCGGCCGCGACCACGCCCGTTCCTTCAATTTCTCCTTCTTCGCCCCCGCGGACAATTTCTTGTTCCACGTGCCGAAGGTTCGCGAGGGAGGGAGGTTGTTGTTGTTATCGTTATTTCTGCTCATGGGACGGAAAGATGAAAGATGAACGATGAACGATGAACGATGAACGATGAAGAGAATCCATGGTTATCGTCCCTTTCTTCGCTTGATCGTCTTGACCGAAGCGACGAGGATCGCAATCAATTCGTCAGCTTCTTTCTGTAGTTCAGGAAGAGCGTTGTAGGAACTGAACCCCGAGGCAGTCAGGAGCTCCATCCAGTACAGTGTTTCGTCCAGCTCCTGCAGTGCTACTTCATACTTGCTGATGAGCTCGGCGTCAGATCGACTGCGCCTCGCCTCCCGAACATGTGCTCCGACAGACGTACCGGAGCGAAATATCTGCTTTCCTATTACCTGTGTCTCCATCGTTATTGGTAAGGAACCACAGAGACGAATGATCCCCAACGCAAATGTCTTTGTCCTATCTGCAATCGTCATTTGAGCTATGCCTTCTTCATCGTTCATCGTTCATCGTTCATCGTTCCGAAGAGCTATGCCTTCTTCATCGTTCATCGTTCATCGTTCATCGTTCCGAAGTTAGTCGTACACCGCATCCGCGAACCACCGTCCCGTTCCCGTGTCGCGGTAGACGCGGTAGATGCCGCCGCGGGCGAGCTCGAGGTCCCAGTACTCGCGGTTGACGGGGGTCTCGCTCCACCAGCCCTCTTCGATCGTCCAGGGTCCGGAGGCGATGCGGACGAGTCCGTCGAGGGGGATCGTGTTCTTCGGTTCGAGCGCGCGGACCCGGGTAGGGCGCAACTCGCTCTCCGGCCCTACACGCTCCTCGACGATCACTTCCAGCTCCATCGGCGGCCGAAGCGCACGGATCGCGAGAAGTCCCCGATTCGGTGCCGGATCACGTTTCATCTTTGGCGGGGGGGGCGGATCGAATCGTTCCACTGCGACAGCCGATGGTGTGTGGCTGTTGACCTCACGGGGCGATCCGACCCGCTCCTCTCCGACGAGCGCAGCAAGACGCGCGATGGTGGTCGCAAGCCGGTCGGGTGAGATCTCGAGTGGTCCGAACAGCGACATCTGCGCACGGCGCGGCTGATCGGGGTTCGCGATCAGAGTGAATGCGGCGATCGGCGCGCCGGGGGGATTCGCCTCGACATCCAGCTTCAGCAGAGTCAGCAGTGTCTTGACGTCCCGCGTCGGCGCAGGAAGATCGATCGCCCGATGGTGATGCCCGTCCGGCTCGAGCCGCATCGCGATCTCGAGTCGGCGGCAGGCGTAGCCGAGCCGTTCCATCCGCTGGCTGAGCCGCTCGATCGCGGCGCGCGCCACGAACATGAACGGCTCGAGCGCCACGAGCGGCCACTCGAGCTCGATTCCTTCACGGAACTGCGGTGGGGGAACGTGAGGGATGATCGGCCGCGAGTCGATCCCCCGAGCCGCCATGTGCAGTCTCCGACCCGCTTCTCCAAGCCGCGTCGCCACCTCGGCCTCGGGGAGCTTCGCCAGGTCGCCGATCGATGCGAGTCCCCACCGCGTCAACGTCTTCACGACCTCGAGCTCCGGCTCGAGCCGTTCGAGCGGAAGCTTCGCGAGAAACTGACACTCCTGGCCGGTCGGGACGATGACGGGCGTGTGAGGACTCTCTGCCGCAACTCTCGCCGCGAGCTTGCTCGATGCGACCCCCAGCCAGACCGGAAGTCCCGCGGCATCAGCCTGCCTGAATGCATCGGATGCGAAACGGTCCTCCCACGAGGAGTCATGGGGGGCAGGTCTCCCGGCCCGATTCACGACGGTGTCCTGGCCGTCGCAGCCTTGCGGAGGGCTGGAGCCCTCCGCGGATCGGGCCTGGAGACCCGACCCCCCTATAGATCCCTTCCAGTCCCTCGAGATCGAGAAACACGACACCGTCCTCGGCATCCTCGACGCGCGGCGAGAGCGACTCGGACAGCTCGAGCAACGCCTGCTGGGCCGCATGCTCACACTCGAAATCACGACTCCGCGCGATCAGTCGCGGAAGAATCGCACGCGCCTGAGGCAGCGACATCCCGGATCGAACACCCATCCTCCGCGCCCGCTTCGACGCAACCGCAACATACGCACGCGACCCATTCCCCTCCACGATCGCCACCGCCTCGTCACGAAGCTCCGGCTCGCTCCGCAACCGGGCGGCTAGAGGGAAGAGGGGAATGTGGAAGCAGGCGATTCGCATGGAGAGGCAGTCGTCGGTCGTCAGACGTCAGTCGTCAGATGTGAGTCGTTGGGTCATTGAGTCGTTGGGTCATTGAGTCGTTAGGTCATTGAGTCATTGGTCATTGAGTCGTCAGCGGTTAGTCATTAGTGGTTGGGCTTGTTGCTGCAGACATGCGGGGCTACGTGCTGTCATTCCGAAGCGAAGCGAGGAATCTGGGCGGGGGGAACGCCTGGCCGCGATTCCCGCCCAGATTCCTCAGTCGCGCCGGATGCGCTCCTTCGGAATGACAGGCTCGGGAGCTGCGACCCCCTCTTGACTATCTGTATCCTCCCTCCACCGACCACCGACCAACGACAACTAACGACTCAACGACTCAACGACTCAACGACCCAATGACTCAACGACCAATGACCCAATGACTCAACGACTCAATGACTCATTCACAAGCACCGCTCTCGTCGTTTCTTCTCCAGGTTTGCGGCATCGTTGTTTTTCCAGTGAGAGCGTGGAAGAAAGTCCATCGAGGAGAGTCGGCGTTCTTCCTCCTCCTTTCCAGATGCCGCGGCCGCGGCGGAGGGCGACGTCGGCGTCGGCGGCGTGGCCGCTCACCGGCCAGGGAGAGGAGACGAGAAGGACTGCCCCCGTGTCCTGGGCCGCTCTGGCGAGCCGCGTCCACGCTGCATCGGGAACCCGTCCCCGGAGCCGCAGGCCGAGATCGATCACGACGAGCGGGAAACCTGTCGTGATCAGCATCTCCGAGGCCTTGACCGCCTGCTTCATCGTTTCGGGCCGCACCCACAGCACTCGTTCGAGCACGATTCCCGACTCCTCGGCGTTCCGCGGGTCGAGCTGATCTCCCGCATCGACCAGAGCTGCTGGCTCGCCGCGGCTCGTCGTCGATGCAAGGGCAGAGAGAACGATCGCAAACCGCCCGGTGGAGCGCGCTCCACTGATCTGTGTGAGCTTTCCCTGACGCAGACCTCCGTCGAGAAGACGATCGAGCTCGAAAACCGTCGAATCGTAACGATCGGTCTGATACTGCCTCGACCGGACCAGATCCCTCCCACTCCGAATCGTCTTCCCGAGCGCATCGGGAAGCTCGCCCAGCAGCCGGAGCGCCGCCTCCGACATCCCGGCCGGAGGGGGAACCAGCCGAGGCTTCGGCGGCGCGGGCCGCGGAACGAGGGTGAGTGGGAGAATGGACTGTTTCATTGGTTGAGAGCTCGAGGGTTCAAAGGTTCAAAGGTTCAAGGGTTCAAGGGTTCAAAGAGCGAAAGGCTGTCATCCTGAGCGACGCGACGGATCGCGTAAGGCATGACTCGACCGAAATTTTCCAGGAGCTCAGGGCGAGGATAACGGGACGCGATCCTTCGCTTCGCTCAGGATGACTGTTTCGTGTTTTCAGCAACTTGGCACCTCCGCGGAGACAGCAAGGGCGCACCTCGATTAAAGTCTGGTGCGCCCCCTGAGACGACGAAACCGGGACTCGCCCGGTGTTTGTCGCTATGGATAAGATAGGCGGTAATGAGGCGTAAGTCAAGCCTCCTTACAGCGCCGCGAAGGCGGCGCGACACACCCAGGATGTGAGCCCTGGGACTTCCTTCGCGGGCTCGCGGTGTCCGGGGTGATTCCGGTGTCCCAGGGCTCACGCCCTGGGCTGGGGTGTGTCGGCCGCCCTGCGGCGGCCTGTAAGGAGAAAAGCCCGAACACGAGAGCCACTGGAGTTCCAGACGCTGGTCTCGTAAACTCCACCATCCCAACTTTTCACCCTTTCACCTTTTCACTTTTCCCCCCTTGAACCCCAATGACCGAGCTCCTCTACTTCCACGGATTCGCCTCTTCGCCCGGATCGCGTAAGGTCGGGTTGTTGCGGGATCGTCTCTCCGCCGAGGAGTTTCATCTGAACGTCCCGGACATGAACGTTCCGTCATTCGAGCGGCTCGACTGGCGGGCGATGGTGGAGAAGGGAGTAGAGGAGGGGCACAGGCGTCCTCCGGATCTGGTGGTCGGAAGCTCACTCGGAGCTCTGATGGCGCTGGAGGTCGTTCACGGAGGAATCACGGCGCCGATCGTGATGATCGCACCCGCCCTCGGCGTCGCCCGGCGCTGGAGCGAGATACTCCCTGATGAGGATCCGATCTACGTCTACAACCATGTACTCGACCGGGAGGTACCGATCCATCGCCGCTTCTTCGAGCAGATGTCGGTTCTCGAGATCGATCTCGAAGCGCCGCCGGTTCCCCTCACTGCGATCATGGGGCGGCTCGATGAGAGTGTCCCATTCTCGATCGTCCGGGAGACATGGGACCGGTGGGAGAAGTCGGGAGAGTTGGTCGAGGGCTCGAGATTCATCGAGGTCCCAGACGGAGATCACAGCCTGACCGAATCCGTCGACCTGATCGCCGACGAGATCAGGAGACGAAAAAAACGAACGATGAACGATGAACGATGAACGATGAACGATGAACGATGAACGATGAACGATGAACTCTGTATTACAGGGCTCCGAGAGTTTAGATTGGGCGAGTCCCAAAACCCAAAACCAGCCTACAACCGATAGATGTCCTTCAGGTTGCTGAACTCGCGGTCCTTCTCCAGACCGTATCCGACGTAGGTCCCATCTTCAGCGACGAAGGCCTGATAGTCCACCTCCAGCGGAACCGTTCTGAGGTCGGGGCGGTCCAGGAGTGCGGCGAGTTTGATCTGCTCCGGATTCTTCTGGCTCAACTGGCTCAGCAGATAAGTCTCGATTACGCCGGTCGACACGACGTCCTTGATCAGGATCGTCCTCTTTCCTTCGAACAGAAAGTTCGTCATGAAGTTGATCTGCAACGCCTCTGCGGTCTCGGTATCTGCGACGCTGCGCACGACATTGATCAGCTCATACCGCACATTTCCTTCGATTTCGCGGATCAGATCCGCCAGAAAGATCGTGGTTCCCTTGAGCACGGCGAGCAGGACGACCTCCTCGTCTCCCGCATCGTTTCGGATTTCTTTTCCGAGGGCGCGGAGCCTTGCTGCAATCTGGTCGGCCGTGATGACCTTTTTCATCGGATCTCCTCAGTGGCTGCGGTCTCATAGTCTATCCGCACTTCGTACAGATCGCGACCTGGCATCACACGGTAACGTTCGGACACCTCGACCCCCGCAATCCAGACGATTTCGTCATCGTATACGAGAAGGGGGAGCGCATCTCTCTCGGCTCTCGGAACTTTCCGGTCGATCAGAAAATCCTTGAGCTTCTTCGGGCGCTGTCATCCCGAGCGGCTGGAAGCGGTCACCGGGGCGACGTCCTCGGACCACGAAGACAGAATCCTCGGCCGAAACGGGCAATCCGAACACCTGAACGTGTCGCGAATCGCCGGTCAGGCGATCTGGCGAATCGATCCGTCGAAGAGTGACCGAGGCACCGATTTCCTCGCAGCAAATTGTCTGACCGGCACGAATCGTCCGTGAATCTGCAATCGCGGGTCTCTCCTGCTGGTGCTCGAGAACGATTGCACCATTCTCGAGCGAGGCGTCGAGCCCATCTCCGAGGCTGATGCGACCCGTCGCGGAGAGCTCTTCAGGAAGAGTCTCGAGACGCTGGCTCGACACCTCGCGCCCCTCCGGGGAGATCGATTGAATCTCGTCGAGCATGATCATTCGACGCAGTGACGGATCCTCTGGCAGCGCGGAGATTGCGATGGCCGATCGCTCCGACCGCGGTCCCACTGTTCCGACTCCGTCTTCCTGACCGGTGCGAGTCGAGTCTGGATCGCCTGGACGTGTCCGGCGATTGCGGCGAGCCTTTCGACGACGTGCGGATCGTATCTTCTCCAGCACCGGCAGCAGCTTCAGGCGGACTCGATTCCGGAGAAACCGCAGATCGGCATTTGACGAATCAGTACGGTACTCGATTGAGCGGGCGTCGATCCATTCATGGACGTCTTTCCGGCGCTGGTCGAGCAGTGGTCGGGCGATGTGCGTCGGAGTGACCGGCAGGATTCCACTCAGAGTCTCGGGAGGTGTTCGGGTGATCAGCTTCTGCAGCACCGTCTCGGCCTGGTCGTCCATCGTGTGCCCCGTGAGATCCAGCCGGAGCCGATCTCGGCCCTGATCGCCTCGAGCTCCCGGTACCGCACTTCACGGGCGGCGGCTTCCAGCCCGCGACGGCGGATCAGGTGCTTATCAGGATAGGCTCGAACGATGCGGTGCTCAATTTCGAGCGCGCGGGCGTGGTTGGCCACGAGCGCAGCATCGCGATCCGACTCCTCGCCACGTAGTCCGTGGTCCAGATGCGCACAGATCAACTCGAGATCAGGACGCGCTTCGGCCAGCATGTAGAGGAGTGCCGTCGAATCAGCTCCACCCGAGACGGCGACAACGGCTGGGCCGTGCCCGATCCCGAATCGGTCGAGAGTCGTACGCAGATCGTCGAGGAGTGTCATCCGGAGAACCTGCGGGGAAGTGTACGTGAAACAGAGTGAGTGAGGGTTGGTGGCGGTGCCCGGATTTGAACCGGGGACCTAGCGCTTATGAGACGCCCGCTCTGACCAACTGAGCTACACCGCCTGACGCTCGGGTGAGGGACCCGAACGAGCTATACTGAACCCGCGAAGGGATCGGTTTGTTCCTCGAAAGTGGCTATGATCGAGACTGAACATCGCTTCCGTCATACGATGACATGACCAGTCACGAACTTCATCACAAGTGTATCGGATGCGAGGCCTCCGAGGAGACCGTGATTCTCGAACGGTGCCGGATGTGCTTCAGATACTTTTGCGGCGACTGCGCTCACCGGACGCGCGGGGCACGTTTCTGCTCGATCGCCTGTGGCGAATTCTTCATGCACGGTGACGGAGACGATGAGGAAGAGGACTGAGAGCGGTCCGAAGAGTCCTGAGTCCAAAGACCTGAGTTCAAAATGAGTGATGTCCCCTGTCATTCCGAAGGAGCGGCCTCATCGCGACTGAGGAATCTGGGCGGGGCCAGGTGTCGTCGGTCGATCCCCCGCCCAGATTCCTCGCTTCGCTTCGGAATGACAGCCTCGCACTTCGGACTTTGGACTCGGGACCTCCGAGTCCCTACCGTTGATCGTTTCTTCGCGCTTTGGCCCTGTCGAGACGATCGTGACGGGAACATCCAGTTCGGCCTCGACGAATCTCACGTACTCCTGAGCTCCCGAGGGCAGGTCGTCGAAGCTGGTGGTGCCGGCGATCGACTGCTTCCAACCCGGCAACGTGTGCCACTCCAGCTTCTCGGGATGCCGTCGCACCATTCGCGACCCGCTCTCCGTCCCACGTCGTGCAGATCTTCACCTCGTCCAGCTCATCGAGAACGTCGAGCTTGGTCAGGGCGATCTGATCGATGCCATTGAGCATGATTGCGCGTCGCAGAATCGGGAGGTCGAGCCATCCGGTACGTCTCGGTCTTCCGGTCGTGGTGCCGAACTCGTTTCCGCGCTGTCCGGAGATGTTCGCCGGTCTCGTCATTCAATTCGGTCGGAAACGGCCCTTCGCCGACGCGGGTGGTGTATGCCTTGGCCACTCCCATCACTCGATGGACGACTCAAGGGGCCACTCCGAGTCCCGTGGTGATGCCCCCAGCAACACAGCTCGAGGACGTGACGTACGGATAGGTTCCGTGGTCGACGTCGAGGAGTGTTCCCTGAGCTCCTTCGAACATCACTCTCTTGCCGTCCGCCATCATCCGGTTGATCAGCAGCGTCGTGTCGGTGATGTGGTCGCGGAACTGCTCGACGAGCTCGAGATACTCCTCGCAGATCGAGTCCGCATCGATGGCTCGGCGCCGTAGACATGCTGAAGGATTGCGTTTCGCTCGCGGCAAATGAGCTCCGTCTTCCGGCGCAGCTCATCGGGCCGGAGCAGGTCCCCGATCAGAACACCGTGCCGGCTCATTTTCGTCTCATACGCCGGACCGATTCCGCGACCGGTCGTACCGACCTTTCTGTCTCCCGCTGCGTTCTCACGCGCAAGGTCCAGCGCGGTGTGGATGGGCAGGATGCAGTGCGCCGAGGAGCTGATCCGGAGGTTGTCCTGGATGTGGACTCCGGCTTCTCGAAGCTTGCCGATCTCCGTGAGCAGAGCCCTCGGGTCGATCACCATACCGTTGCCGAGAATGCAGAGCTTGTCGGGATGCAGAATGCCGGACGGGATCAGATGGAGCGAATAGTGCCGATCCTCGAACTTGACGGTATGGCCGGCGTTATGGCCACCCTGAAAGCGAGCGACGACGTCGAAATCCTCGCAGAGAAGATCGACGATCTTTCCCTTTCCTTCATCACCCCACTGCGCACCGAGAATGGCCAGATTTGCTTTGCTCATACGAGGGGGAGACTAGCATAGGAAGGCGGAACGGGGAACGATGAACGGGGAAGGATGAACGATGAACGCGGAACGATGAACGCGGAACGGTAAACACCCATCCATCGGTCGGCAGGTAATGCGGCCCGTCCTACGGACGTGCGGGTTTCTGCATTCCGCAATTCCCCCGGCGCAGCCGGGGACCAGCCCACGCGTAGCCACCTGCGGCGGCATTGAGGATAAACTTCGCATCGATGACGATTTTTTTGGATGGAAATTCTCTAACAATCGAAGATGTCGCCGCGGTGGCGGCGGGCGGTATTGGTGTTTCTCTCGCGGATGGAGCGAGAGCGCGCATGGAGGCGTCTCGCGCGGTCGTGGATGAGATCGTGCGGGACGATCGCACCGTGTACGGAATCACCACCGGGTTCGGGGTCTTCTCGGATGTTCGCATCTCCGGCAGCGATGTTCGCAAACTTCAGCGAAACCTGATCATCTCTCATTGCGCCGGAGTGGGTGAGCCGTATCCCCCGGAGGTCGTCCGGGCGATCATGCTGCTGCGGGCCAATGCTCTCGCCAAGGGGCTGTCCGGCATCCGCGTCAAAGTCGTCGAGAGTCTTCTAGAGCTGCTGCGACGCAACCTTCTGCCGGTCATCCCCTCACAGGGATCGGTCGGCGCGTCGGGAGATCTCGCGCCACTCGCGCATCTCGCAGCCGCGTTGATGGGCGAGGGACGGATCACGGTCGAAGGTCGCGCGATTCCGGCGGCTGATGCGCTTCGTCAGGCGGGCATCCAGCCGGTCGAGCTCCAGGCGAAAGAAGGCCTCGCGATGATCAATGGCACCCAGGCGATCACGGGTATGGGCTCGCTCGCCCTGGCCCGTGCGACCGACCTCATCGAGTCTGCCGATCTGATCGCGGCGATGACGCTCGACGCGCTCCTGGGAACTGATGCCGCATTCGATGAACGAATCCACGCGGCCCGGCCTCACGAGGGACAGATGCACGTCGCTGCCCGTATGCGCGATCTGCTGCGGGGGAGCGAGCTGCGGGAATCGCACCGCGGCTGCGGGCAGGTGCAGGATGCCTACTCGCTGCGATGCATCCCGCAAGTGCATGGCGCAGTCCGTGACGCGCTTCGGTTCGCGCGGGAAAAGCTGTCGATCGAGATCAACTCCGCAACGGACAATCCTCTGGTTTTTGCCGAGGAGAATGAGACGATCAGTGGGGGCAACTTCCACGGAGCTCCCGTTGCCCTTGCCTGCGACGTCGCTGCAATCGCGCTGACTGATCTCGGATCGATCTCGGAACGACGCATCGAAAGGCTTGTCAATCCTCAGCTTTCGGGTCTACCCGGGTTTCTCGTGAAGGAGGGGGGACTCAACAGCGGCTTCATGATCGCTCAGGTCACGGCCGCGGCGCTCGTCGCCGAGAGCCGGGCCCTGGCCCATCCTGCCTCCGTCGACTCGATTCCCACCTCGGCCAACAAGGAAGATCACGTTTCAATGGGGCCGACGGCCGCCTGGAAGCTCGACCGGATCTCCCGAAACCTTCACTCGATCCTCGCGATCGAAGCGCTCTGCGCCGCCCAGGCGATCGATTTCCGCCGCCCCCTGCGAAGCTCGGAAGCGATCGAGAGACTTCACGCGGCAGTTCGCGAGAGGGTCAGCTTCATGGCGGAGGACCGCTTTCTCCACGACGACATCGAGGCGGCGAAGGACGTGCTGCTGAGCGGGGTTCTCTGAGGCAACATCAATCTGTGGACTTTGTGGACGGAGACGTGGACAAAAGCGTGGACAAGCCCTGAACACCCTTCCATCCGACTTCAGTCCACTCCTTTGTCCACGCCTCCGTCCACGCTTCTGTCCACAAAAGTCCACCGCTTCTGTCCACAAGAGTCCACCAAGTTCACTTGAACCCCTGAACCCCTGAACCCTCTTGAACCCCTGAACCCCTGAACCCTTCCTTACCTCACCACGGCAGAAGCTTGTCGAGAAACGTCTGCCGCTTGCGGTACTGTGCATAGGCGATCCAGATACCGATCCCCGCTTCCACGGCACCGAGTGTCCGCGTCACGTTCGGCTTCTGCTCGAGTTTCTTCATGACCTTTTCGAATCCCGTCGGTCCCTTCCGCCATAACCGGATGTGCTCGCGCGGGGCGATCATGGCGAGAACTCCGTCGCCAATCATGAGCATTGCGGTTGTTTCAGCGAGCCTGCTGCGCATTCAGTTCCTCCTTGAGAGCGTCTCAGGCACAGAGAACCTGCAGATTTCAATCCACACCGTCGAACCCCGCTTCACTACGCCAATGGAGTGAACGACCCGGGCTGTCATCCTGAGCGCCAGCGAAGGATCGCGCCGCGTTATCCTCGCCCTGAAGCTCCTGGACAATTTTCGGTCGAGTCATTCCTTGCGCGAACCCTCGCAGCTCTGAGAGGTCCCCGATGTCATTCTGAGCCGCCGGAGGACGGCGAAGAATCTCGTTCAACTCACCTCGAGTATTAGAAACGAGATCCTTCGCTGGCGCTCAGGATGACAGCTCGTTGCGGGCGTTCGGGCTCGAGTCGCTCTTCAGTTCTCCGGACGAACGCGGGACAACTGCCACTGACCGAAAGCTTCGAAATCGGCTGTCCGGGGAGAATCGAAGTCGATTCCTGAGCCGGCGACCAGATCGCGCACCGTGTGAGAGACCACGACATCACCCGGCGCGGCCTCGGCCGCGACCCGGGTGGCAATTCCGACGGCGATCCCGGCTACTTTCCCTTCGACGAGATCGCATTCGCCGGTATGGAGCCCCGCCGTCACGGTCAATCCCGACTGACGAGCCATCTCGACGATCGCCCGCGCGCAGCGGATCGCTCGAGCAGGACCGTCGAACGTCGCGGTGATCCCATCCCGCAGCCTTCCCCCGACCACGGTCCCCCTGTGCCAGGAGATCTCGAGCCCCGCATCGCTCTCCAGCTTTTTCAGAGCGGAATGCTCCTCCGGTTGAGGTGAATCGAGCCGGATCTCGAGAACTGTCGCAAGGATGAGCGTTCGCCGGGACGGTGCGCGGAGCTCCGAAACGAAGCGCCTGACCGGCTCCAGAATGCTCGCCTGATCCCCCACGAACGGGAGGTGATCCTCTCCTTCGAGCTCGAGAAAGCGTGCGCCGGGAATCCTTTCGGCCATGTACCGGCCCTCTTCTACCTTGAGGCAACGGTCGTCTCGACGATGAATGATGAGCGTCGGCACGCCGATACTCGGGAGAATCGGTCGAATGTCGATCTCCGCGTTCATCCTCGTCAGGACGCCTGCCGCTCCAGGGCTCGCTCCCATGCGGAGGTACTTTGCCCACCACGACCGGAACGCCGGATCATCTGCGAGTGTCGGCGCCCGTTCCTCGATTCCGACGGGACCTCCCCAGCTCCGCTCCATCGCCTCGATCCAGCGATCACGAGCCTCGGCGGTTGGACCCCACGGATAATCGGGCGCCCACAGACGTCGCGAATACCCGCCGATCACGATCACTCCTGACGTAGTCTCCGGATACGTCGCTGCAAACAGACAGCTCATCGTCGCACCCTCGGAAACGCCCATCAGAACCGCCCGTTCAGAGCCGGCTGCATTCATCACGGCGCGCACGTCGTCCATGCGTTGCTCGAGAGTCGGGAGCTGTGAGAGTGGAACGCTGTCGGACAGACCCGTTCCCCGCTTGTCGAACAGAATCAGGCGCGACACCTTGGCGAGCTCGTTCAGAAAGGCGGCGAAGTGCGGCTCTTCCCAGAACATCTCCAGGTGCGAGACCCAGCCCATGACGAAGACGATGTCGATCGGCCCCTCTCCGACCACCTGATACGCAATTCTGAGGTCGCCACTCGTGGCGTAGTGGGTTCTCGCACGGGCGGTAGCCGGGGGCTCGGAAGGCTGGACTACGTCTTCGGATCGCGTGATCTGCCCCACGAACCTGTATCCACGACGAGGCACGGTCTGGACGTACTCCACATCAGGCTCGGCGACACTCAGAGCCTTCCGCACGAGAGAGATGTTCTGCGCGAGATTGTTCTCGTCGACGATCGCGTCGGGCCAGACGATGTTCATCAGCTCGTCTTTCGGGATGACGACACCGGGCCGGTCGATGAGTGCGACCAGCGTCTCGAACGCTTTCGGCGTCAGAGCAATCTCTCCCTCACGGCTTCTGAGGAGTCCCTGGTCAGCGTCCAGCTCGAAGGAGCCGAAGCCGTACCTTCTGCCGGTTTTCCGCGCACTCATAGAAATCTCAAGAGATCCTCAGAAGTCCTTCACGACAACTGATCACTCTCTGCCTACCTTGATGGATGTCGAAACTAATTCTAGTGCGCGTTCCGGTCGAAAGCGATTCTGAAGAGCGACTGGGCAAATTGAGGAGAAAGATATGACAGTTCTACCGATGGTCAAAGAGGGTGCGGTCGATCCTGAGTCTTCTCGAGTCGGGAGCAGCCTTTCGGCCTCAGAGCCGCGTGCCGTCAATCCGAAACAGGAGCTCAACGCTCCGGGAGGAACACAATGACTTTCATCGACATACTGATCTGGACCACGCTGGGGCTCTTGCCCGCATTTCTGTTGCTCGACGTGGTTTATCGGGCGCGCCGCTTCGATACTCCACCATACTGGCGGCTGAGAGCATTTGGCGTCACCGCTGTGGCGTTCGCGCTGTCGTTCATCGTCCCGATGGGATGGGCGAAGCTGACTGGCGCATGGAGTCTCCTCGACCTGTCATCCCTCGGCACATGGGGCGGGGCAGCGGTCGGGATTCTGGTCTATGAGCTCGGGCACTACTGGTATCACCGCACCGTCCACCGCTCGGACCGGCTCTTCCGCGGCTTGCATCAGATGCATCACAGCGCCGAATCTCTCGACGCGTGGGGCGCCAACTACATCGCTCCGCAGGATGCCGTGATGTTCATCTCCATCTCGACTCTCGTGCTGGGACCAGTGCTCGGTGTCTCGCCATCCGCGGCAGTGGTCGGGACCTTCTTCCTGACGTTCAATGCAATCTTTCAGCATGCAAACATCCGTACGCCGCGGTGGCTCGGTTACCTGATCCAGCGTCCGGAGAGTCATGGCGTCCACCATCAGCGCGGAGTGCATGCGTACAACTATTCGGATCTTCCGCTGTGGGACATCGTGTTCGGCACCTTCCACAACCCGGAGACGTTCGAAGGTGAAGTCGGCTACTACAAGGGAGCTTCGACGAGGATTGCAGACATGCTCCTGGGGCGTGACGTGTCGGTCGACCCCGTGACGCGCGAGATCGAGATCGAAGCGCCGGCGGAAGGTGTCAGAGCCGCGTGACGAATGCAACGTGCTTGATGCGTGGACAAAAACCCTCTCCCGCTGGGAGAGGGCAGGGTGAGGGCCGCTTTCCGGACAGTTTATGAACTCGGTTCGCCGGAAGACCATCCTGGCGGACCTGTTCCGTCTGACTCACTGTCTGATCGACAGTTGCGCGATTGACGGTCCTCACCCCAATTGTTTCTCGGGCATGAAGGAAATTTGTCCTCTTTCGTTCTTCATGATCGGGGCACCACGCCAACCCCGCCCCTCCTGACGTTTTTCTCGACCGCGGCCCCCACTCCTGATAAGTTGACCCTCGAGAAGCTCGGAGCCTCAGCGTCGAACCTGCCCCGGCCTCATCCGGCGACGGATCCCAGTGCCTGAACCGCGACGCGCATCGCTCCCGAGCTCAAATTGAACTCTTCAGGAGGCAACAATGTCGATGATCACGAGTCTGATGGAAGAGCTCGCCGAGATGGAGAAGGCGGGCACGTTGAAGAAGGAAGCGGAGATGCTCTCGCCGCAGGGTCCGGTCGTCGAGGTCGAGGGGCGAGGGGAGGTCGTGATGCTGACCTCCAACAACTACCTCGGACTCGCGAACCATCCTCGGATCGTCGAGGCAGCCGAACAGGCCGAACGCGACTGGGGCTACGGTCTCGCATCGGTTCGTTTCATCTGTGGCACTCAGAGTATTCACAAGACCCTCGAGGCGAAGATCGCCGAATTTTTCGGCACCGAGGACGCGATTCTCTACGGCTCCTGCTGGAACGCGAACGGGGGGCTGTTCCCGACTGTGATGGAGGATGATGATGCGATCTTCTCCGACGAGCTCAATCACGCCTCCATCATCGACGGGATCCGACTCGCGAAGGGAAAGAAGCTGCGCTACAAGAACCGTGATGTGGCGGAGCTCGAGTCTCTTCTCGAGGAAAACTCGGGCGCCAGACGGAAGATGATCGTCACGGACGGCGTCTTCTCGATGGAGGGCTCGCTCGCGCCGCTTCCCGAGATGGTGAAGCTCGCGCGGAAGCACGACGCGATTCTGGTCGTCGACGAGTCTCACGGAACGGGTGTCATCGGCAAGACCGGACGCGGCACGGCCGAGGAGCTCGGTGTATTCGGAGAGATCGACGTCTACACATCCACTCTCGGGAAAGCGCTGGGTGGCTCACATGGCGGATTTACGACCGGACCGGCCCGCTCGTCGAGTATCTCCGCCAGAAGTCCCGTCCGTACCTGTTCTCCAATACGTTGCCTCCGGCGGTCGTCGTTGCATCGATCGCGGCGATCGATTTGCTGACCGAGGACTCGTCGCTGGTCGAAAAACTGCATGAGAACACTCGTTACTTCCGGGGAAAGGTGAAAGCTCTCGGATTGAATGTCAGGGAAGGAAGCCATCCGATCGTTCCGATCATCATCGGTGACACGGCGAAGGCAATCGCCATGTCGAAAGCACTCATGGACGAGGGCGTATACGTCTCGGGGTTCGGATTCCCGGTGGTCCCGAAAGGGGAGGCAAGACTCCGCTGTCAGATCAGCGCCGCTCACGAGACCGAGCATCTCGACCGCGCCATCGAGGCGATCGAGAAGGTGGCAGCGAAGCACCTGGACTGACACCCCGAGGGCTCGAACACCCAGCATCTGAACGACTCAACGACTCAACGACTCAATGACTCAACGACTCAACGACTCAACGACTCAACGACCCAATGACTCAACGACTCAACGACTCAACGACCCAACGACTCAACAACTCAATGACCCAACGACTCAACGACCCAATGACCCAACGACTCAATGACTCAACGACCCAATGACTAAAAGGAGAACCGGATGCAACGAATGATTCGGCCATTGATCCTGCTTCTGATCACGATTCTGGTCGTGCCGACCGCGTCAGCAGCAGATGTTTTCCCGTATGAGATTCACAAGAAGACGCTCGACAACGGTCTTGACGTGCTCGTCATCCCGACGCCGGAATTCAAGGATGTCGTCAACTGGAACACGCTGATTCTCGCGGGCTCCAGGAACGAGATCGAGCGGGGGAGGAGCGGACTTGCTCATCTGTTCGAGCACATCGCCTTTCGCCACAAGTTCGAGGATCCGGAGAACTCCTACGACACGCGCATCGAGGCGATTGGTGCCTTCGACAATGCCTGGACGTGGTTCGATGTGACTTATTACCACCCGGTCACGTTCGCCTCCAACATTGAAGAGCTCGCCGCCGTGCAGGCGGAGCGGTTCCTCGGAATGGATTTTTCGGAACGGATCTATCGAACCGAGGCCGGAGCCGTACTCGGTGAGTACCGGAGAAACGCGAGCAATCCCGGTCTTCGGATGGACGAGGTCCTCTCCGATCTGGTGTATGGCACCGCGCATGGCTACGGACATACGACGATGGGATACCTGACCGATGTTCAGGACATGCCGAACTCCTACAAGTCCGGAAAAGCGTTCTACGAAAGATATTACCGGCCCAACAATGCGGTGGTGATCGTCGCTGGCGACGTCGACCCCGAGCAGGTCTTCAGTCTTGCAAAGAAGTACTACGGATCGTGGCAGCCGAGAGCCGTGACTGACCTTCCGGATCCGAGACCGGTAAAGGGACCGAAGCGCGGGCACGTGGGCTGGGACTCGGATGTTCCTCCACGCATGACAGTCGCGTATACGGTTCCGGCGTTCGAGCCCGGAACCGAGACGGCGGCTGTCATCTCGATCATGGGTGAGCTGCTAGGCGGCCAGACTGCACCACTGTTCCAGCAGTTGCGCTACGACAAGAAGTCGGCAACGTCGTTCTACGTCGGTGGCACCTCTGCGATGGGATTCGATGCTCGACCTTTCGAAGCGAGCGTGCGCTTCGACAAGACAATGTTCGATGAGAAGGGGAAGGCGCTTCTCGACGAGACCGAAGCTGACGTGATCGCCGGATTCGAGGCGATGAAGAATTTCTCGCAGCGCTCCGATGCGGCCGAGACGCTCGAGGCGATCAAGTCGAAGTTCCGCTACGACATGCTCTCCGGGCTCGACTCTGCTCACGACATCGCCGAGACCCTCGCGATGTTCTATCGGTTCAACCGCAACACGGATGTCATCAACCAGATCGTCGAGTCCGTCCAGAACCTGAAGCCCTCCGACATCGACGAGTTTGCGCGGACTTATTTCGTGCCGTCGAACCGAGCGGTCGTGACGATGGCGTTCAAGGACGTAATTCCCGGCGAAGCGGCACCGGAGTAGGAGGACCACGATGAGAAGAATGCTTTCAATCAGTCTATTGATGATCCTTGCCGGTTGCGCGACCCAGCAGGTCGAGCGCACGCCGGCTCCGGTGAATGTCCCTGCGACTCAGGCCGAGATGAAAACCGGCCCGGTAGTCGTGACCCTCGACAGTCCGTCGCCACTCGTCGTCATGAAGGTGATGGTCCGAAGCGGCTACACGGCTGATCCCGCGGGAGAGGCAGGTCTTGCGAACCTCGTTGCAGAAGCGCTGATCGAGGGAGGCTTCGGGAACGCAGCTGATCCGGTCACCAAAGAGGAGCTCGCCGAGATCACGCAGCCATGGGGTGACGGCGCCATGCCGGGAGCTCAGGTCTCCGGCCGCACGACCACGTTCCACATGACGGTTCCTCGCGACGTTCTCGACCGCTACCTGAACGAGGTGTTCGTCCCGATGTTCACGCAGCCGCTCTTTCAGGAGGCTGAGCTCGATCGCCTGAAGAACGAAATGAACGCGGCGATCTCCTCGATCCGCTACGAGAACCTCGAGCAGCTCGGTCTCGACGCGATCGACGAGTACGTGAATCAGGGGACCAGTTACGAGCACCAGGGATTCGGTGCTGAGGAGACGATTCCGGCGCTGTCGAGAGACGACGTGGTTCGCTTCTATCGCAGTTTCTATCGTCCGGGCAACATGGTCATCGGCGTCTCGAGCAGTGACAGCGGCGTGATTGATCCGATCGTTGCGGCCGTCCGGCAGATCAACGCGGGGGTGGCGAGCGACGTGCGGCAGGTCGACATCGGCGCGCCACAGCGGATCAAAGGCAGGCAGGCTGTCGTGGTCGAAGTGCCGAACGCCCCGGCGGCGGGAGTACACCTCGGTTTTCCGCTCAACGTCAATCGATCCAATCCCGACTTCTGGCCGCTGTATGTGGCGCAGACCTGGTTTGGGACGCACCGCGATTCATTCGGCCTCCTCTATCAACAGATCAGGCAGGAGCGCGGCTACAACTATGGCGACTACGCCTACATCGAGCACTGGGACGGCAAGCCGTACAGCCTGTTCCAGATCTTCAACCAGCCTCGCGAACAGCAGTACTTCTCGATCTGGATCAGACCCGTTGCACCCGAGTTTGCCTACCACCTCGGGAAGGCCGCGACCTACGAGCTCGACCGGATGGTGCAGCAGGGGCTGACCGACGAGCAGGTCGCGGAAGGAAAGAAGAAGGCGAAGGTGCTGTATCTCAACCTCGCTGAAACCGTCAACCGTCTTCTTGCCGCGAAGATGGATGATGCGTTTTACGGCATGACGCCCGGATTCCTCGAGGGATATCTCAATCAGATTGACCGCGTCACGACCGAACAGGTGAACCGGGCGATCAGGAAGCACCTGCAGACGGGGAACGTGAAGTTCGTCTTCCTCACGGACGGCGAGAACGCTGACAAGCTGGTTGCGCAGATCCGCGAAAACCGCCCGGCCTACGGAAAATCGCTCGCCGACTATGAGCTTCAGAAGGTAACCCTCGAGGACGGACTCGAGGTGTATCAGATTCCCGAGAGCAAGCTCGAGATGTTGCGCGGCGATGCGATGTGGGCCAACTATCCGCTGAACATCGACAACGTGCGAAAGGTGAGTGTCGAGAAGATCTTCGAGACGGGAGAGTTCCTCGCCGACTGATCGACGATCGATCGTAGAAGACCAAAGGCGGCTTCGGCGGCACGCCTTCACGTTCTGGTCCGTGAAGAACCACTGGAGATCTGGCGACGATAAGCGCTACCGCAGCTCCTGCCACGATCCGCTATGATGTCCGGACATGGACTTCGTTCTCGTCAAACGGCTTCTGGCTTCACTGGAGACGGAGAAGGTTCGGTACGCCGTTTTCGGAGGCGCTGCTCTCAACCTCCACGGTCTTGCCCGTTTTACCGACGATCTCGACCTCTTCGTTGAGCCGGCTGAGGAGAACATCGAGAGGCTGAAGCGTGCTCTGGCCACAGTGTTCGATGATTCCTCGATTGCGGAGGATGTTCAGCCGACGACCTGC
>CAWHHZ010000015.1:0-77686 GCA_963829355.1 uncultured Acidobacteriota bacterium | reverse complement strand
GCGGGTCGAGCGCGACGGTCAGATCGTCGCGTGTGTGACAGACTGAGCCGCCACGACCACTGCAACTGCTCCGGTCGAAGACCTCATGCGGCGCTCGAATCACGCGGACGAGTCGCTGCTGAAAGGCGTTCCTGCCGGCTGACGTCATAACGGGCAGTCTATTTGGCGGAATGAGGCCGCTGATCGTGAGAAAAATGGTCGATGGATGCGAGTGAAGCGCGCATGCCTGCCGTAATTTCCATCGCTTCCAGCCCGCGCTCGGGTAGGAGCGACCTGGCGCGATCGTTGGGACTGGCCGACCCCCGAGCCGTGCATGACTTCATCGCCTGCAGAGTCCAACGATACACACGTCCTCGTTGGTCTCCGAAGACCGGGCTAGGCAGTTCAAAGTTCAAGGGAAAAGCTAAAGTAAAAGCTGAGAGGGCGAGCTCGGCATCCGGGCTCCGGGAAGTGAACCGCTGTGGCGCGGCCGCGAGTCACATGGTTTCGAGGTCGTCATCACCTGCTCGGCGATCTTCCGCGAGAGCTCCGGATCGATGTCGTCTTCATCAGCACTCTTTGCGCTGAGATCCAACGTGAGGTTGCCAGACCTACGATCAATCCTGCCGCGGCTGTCCACCGCTGTGTCATCGCTGAAATCCTGAGAGTGACTGTGCGTCGATGGGATTGTCGTCACTTTGTCCTGTTCGACAAGGAAGTCGTCGATGGCCAGAAGGGTCAGAATCAGCGCAAACAAACGAAGAAGCCTAAGAAAGACAAGAAGAAGCCTGAAGTGCTGGTGGCAGAGCAGCGAGCTGCCGTTGACGCCGAATGCTGTGCTCTGGCGAGGCAAGGTCCACCATACGAATGTCTCCGCCGGAATCGCGGCCAGAGTCTACGGCTTCTCGTTTTCTACTTTGCCCCTTTCACGTACTCGTCGAACCATCGCAGTCGCTCCCACAACACGTGCTCGATACTCTCTCGAGCGCGATAACCGTGATCCTCGAACGGCAGGAGCACCATTCTTGCCGTCCCACCCGATCCGCGCACTGCCTCGAACAAGACCTCGGACTGAATCGTCATCGTCCCTGGATTCGAGTCGTCGGCACCGTGAATGATCAGCACCGGCTCGTCGATCTGGTCGGCGAAGAACGTTGGAGACAACTGGATTAGACGTCGCGCGCTTCGAATAGCGAGCGTCGCTCCGATTGGAAACCGAACGGCTGCATCGTCTTGTTATAGGAGCCACTTCTCGCATTCCGGCCTTGAACAGGTCCGTGTGGGCCAGAAGATTGGCCACCATGAGACCACCATGACTGTGGCCGATGACACCGATCCGATCCGGATCTGCCACGCCGAGATCGACGGCCGTGGCGACCGCCGCCTTCGCGTCCGCCACGAGTTGGGGCACGAATGTGTCGTAGGTCGTCTCGGGATCACCGATCATCGGCATCGCCGTGTTGTCGAGCACGGCGTAGCCGCGGAGCAGAAAGAAAAGGTGCGATGCGCCACGAAAGCGATCGAAGCGCTGCGTGGAGCCGCGGACCTGCCCGGCAGTCGCCGCGCTGGAGTACTCCAGCGGATAGGCATAGACGACCGTGGGCAATCTCGTGCCTTTCTCGTAGCCGGGAGGTAGATTGAGCTCGAAACTGAGCGGCACGCCGTCTTCCCGCTCGTAGCGAACGATCCGCTTTTCGATCTGTCGCAGCTCGGGAGTCGGATCCCCGAAGTGCGTGATCGGCCGTTTCGCCAACCCCCCGGCCGACTCGCCCTCGGCATTTTCCACGTCGTCGCTCAAAGTCGCGAGATAGTAGTTCGGCACCTCGGTCGCCGACTCGGAACGCACACGAACTGGTCGTCGTCGGTGAGCGCGACGACGTACTCGTATCGGTCGGGCCGGGACCGGAACAGTCGCTCGGTCTCACCCGTCTCCATGTGGCGCAGGTCGAGGAAGGGCCGGTCGCCCTGCTCGGTCGCACCGGTCCCGCGGAAATAGACCGCGTCCCCTTCTGGTGCATGACCCACTTGCCATTTGGCAACGGGCGGAGCATGGATAGCCCGGATCGCCATAACGGTCGTCCTCATTGAGATCGAACCAGAGGCGCTCGGTACCTTCGTCGATATCCAGAAGCCAGACGTAGCGCCAGCGGCGCATCCGTTCGCGTTGGGTGAGCATCAGCGTTCCGCCCTCTGCGCTCCACGCGTTCCGCCAGGGCTCGATCCGGTACTCGGCCCGGAAGACTTCTTCCGGATCTCCGTCAAATGGCGCGCTCAGGCGCATCAGACGATCTCGGTGAGGAACCTCCGCGACAGGGTCGCCCCCGTCCAGTGCCTCGACCCAGTAGAGCGTGTGAGGGGCGGTGGGGCGCCATGAAACCGATCGCGGTCCCTCGGGTACACCGTGGACGGGAACCGCGTCCGCCAGAGGAAGAGACGCAATCGTCGCCACCGTCTCCCCCGCGGTGTTCCAGATCTCGACCTCGCTTGCGAAACGCCACCAGGCGACCTCGTGGGACCAGGGTCCGACCAGCCGCTCGACGAGGAGGTAGTCCCCATCCGGCGAAAACTCGGCCGTGGTGTAAGGCGCCGGCTCGCTGATGATCTCGACGTTTCCTTCGGCAGGGTCGACGATCGCGAGCTCCGAGCTCATGTAGTAATCGAACAGCGCTTCATCGTGAGCGGTCTCGAGAAGGTTGCGAGCTTCGTACGTGGAGCGCGCGGCGGCTCCCTCTCCCTCGACGATCCCCGGGCCTGCCGGGATGACCGGCGGCTCGGGAGGGGAGTGGCGATCCGGTACGCGCCTGACCAGCAATCGCTGCTGATCCGGCAGCCAGCTCACCGGGTTTCCGAGGAGCGGGTTGAGGGCGAGATCCTCGACTTTCGAGACCTTGCCGCTCACCGAGCCTGTCCAGAGTCCGATGTGATCTTCGTGAGCGACGGTGAGGGCGAAGTGCTTACCGTCCGCGGTCCATTCGACGTCGAGGACTTCGCTGCCGGCGGGCAGGTCGAGCGGTGTCGTGGTCCCATCCTCGACGCGGACCAGGCGCGGAGAGGTTCCTCCATGCCTGCCGTGAAAGCCGTTGATCAGCGGATTGACTCTGGTCCCGGCCAGCTTGTGCATCGGGCCGCCGAGCTCGGAGAGTGGGGGATAGAGCACCGGGTCGGCCAGGAACATGTACGCGCCGCTCGGGGCGGTCCAAACCGAGGGAAGATCCGGTGCGTGGAGCACCCGGAGAATGTCCTCCGGTGGCGACTGCCAGCCGGTCGGCGTCTTATCGGCGGTTTCCGCCATGGCGAAGCTCGCCACCATGAGCACTACGAATGTCACTCGGGTCAATCGACGGGACATGATGCTCCTCCTCCTGCTCGCGCCGTTTCGGGTCGAATCGGTGCGGCGCGCCGCGTTCATCTGCGATTCTATCGTGAGCGGTCGAACCTCAGCGCATGATCGGGCGAGATTTGCCGCCAACCGCAGACCTGACCCCCGAGACTCCCAAAGGACAAGCGGTTCCAGAGCAAGTTGAAGTCGGAGCCGGAAAATTAACTCTATGCGGTTCCGGCTCCGGTCGTTCGTGCGCCGTTCCCGTCACAAAAGGCGCCGGTCCGGTTCAGATTGCACATCGTGAAGCGGTCGGGAGATCGTAGTTCATCCGAACCTCACGAGGCTTACTCGGCGGCGGTTATGCGGGCGAGCTCTCCGGGGCTGAGCTTCACATTCTCCGTGGCGGTACCGCACTCGATCGTGTAACTGCCGGGCGGGAGGCCGTGGAGGATCATGGGAGCTTCGGGAGTTGCACCCGGGGCGAAGCCGAGGCGGGGGAGGACGCGGTGGAGTGGGAAGCCGGTCTCGTGCATGATCCGGGCAGTGCACGGTTCCTCAACCTCCACTGACGCGAGCGCGGGGTCTTCGTGGAATCGAAGCTGATCGTTCAGCTCATTCACTTTGGTGAACGCCCATCCCGCGGTCCTCGAGTAGGCTGCGAGGGCAACGGCTGCGGTCCCCTGAGGCCACGTGACCAGTCCGTCCGCATCCGACACCCGGCTGAGGATCTGCTTTCCATCGAAGGCGTACGCGGTGACTCCGGGTGCCGGATCGCCGGTGCTCGTTCGAATTCGTGCGGTGAGCGAATGATCCGAATCCTCGAGGGTCAGAGCGATCTCGGTCGTACGATCGGGACTGGTCTCGACAGTCGCAGTCGCGCTCCGGTCACGCGCCAGCGCCGTCAGACGTACGGCTCCAGTAGCGAGACCGAGCAACTGGAATCTCCCGTCGCTCCCTGTCCCGATCTGCCATGACTGCCCTGCGGCGTCGATCGCAGTGACGGCTGCGGGAGCGGGTTCTCCAGACGGATCGACAATCGACCCGCTGACACGCCCGGCGCCGAAGCTCAGCGGAAGAGCGTGCGTCTCGGCTTCAGGTACCGTGATGGTGACCGCTGCCGAACTGGCAGATCCTTCCGTGTAGGAGACCTCGTACGTGCCCGGCTGCAGAGAGAGGTGAAATGTGCCGTCGGGACTGACGGGGGCCGAGACTGTGCGACCGGTCGTCCCATGAAGACTCGAAGAGAGGACACTGCCGGAGGCGGACTTGCGCTGCACCTGGATCGGCACGAGCGAGAAACCCGGGTCTCGCCTCAGTCGAACGTGACCAGCTTTCGGTGGATCGCTGCCGAGCAGGACACGGCCCTCGAGCGACGTCACGGGTAGTTCCACCTCGAGAGACTGCTCTGCCTCCCCCGCCCTCACCACCACCCGCTCGTCGTGAATCAGTTGCATCCCCTCGGAGACGCGTACCGTCCAGCTTCCCGGCGGTACCGCTTCGAATCGGGCTGTTCCGTTCTCCAGCGGCCGGGCCAGCGAAAGGAATGGGAAGGCCGGACCGGCAAGGAGGAACTGGGCGGTTGATCCGCACTGCTCGACCGGCGTGCAATGAACCTCAACGTTCACCTCTCGCGGGAAACGAAGGGCGCCCACATCGTGACGTGGCCCGAGCTCAGGATCGATCCAGATGCCCGGCTTCGCCGCGGGGATGCGTCCCTCCGGCTCGAACACCAGAAACTGAGGACCTGGTTCGAGACCTTTGATGTGAAACGATCCTCCATCGTCAGTCCGGGTTTCTTTCCATGCGCGCATGACCCACGCGAGCATCGGTCCCTGATCGAGTGCATCAAGTGACTTGACTGTCACTCCGACCATCGGCTGGTCGTACTCGTCGACGACTCTGCCGGCAATTTCATACCCGCTCTCCAGCACGAGAAGTCCGAGGTCGTGGATCTCCCCCTCGGTCACCTCAAGGGTTGGTGAGCGGTAAGGAAGATGATCGGGCGCCGCGATCGTCACGATCAGAGATCCGGTCGACAGCCCGCCGAGCTCGAGCATCTGCTCCTTTTGAAGTGGTAGGCTACGGTTGCTCTTTCGTCCGATGTTGTCCACCTGTACATCGATCTCCGGACCGAGCTCCGCGCCGCTCGAGCTCATGAGTCTCGCCCGGATCACGGCGCCCGCGGAGAGCGATACCAGAACCTCGTCAGCGTCCGATCCCACTTCGACAGAGCTCGGAAGAAGCTGAGGTGCGCTGGCCTCGAGGAACAACGGTTTCGCCGGCACGCCGGGCAAAGTGACTCTGCCGTCCTCGCCCGTCAGTCCGGGCAAACCCGATTCGAGAACAATCGTCGCCCCAGGCACAGGCCGGCCTGCCGACTGAACGAGCACCTCCAGGTTCCGAGCACGTTCGAGGGTTAGACGTCCAATGTCCGCGATTCCGCTGGAAAGATCAGCGGCACCGACACGCGTCACACGTCCCTCGCTCGACACGACCCATTCCACCTTGTCGCGCGGCAATCCGGAAACATGAATCCGTCCGCTTGCGTCGCTCTCTGCTCGACGAGCCACCATCCCGGTGCCTGCAGGCAGGACGTGATGCACCTCCACGCTGACGCCCTCCAGCGGTTCCCCGTCGGAGTCGATGACGGATCCGGACAGCTGGCCCGCTGGCGGCATCACCAGATGGAGGTTTTCGGCCGTCGGACCGAGGGTGGACGCCGCGGGAGGATGACTGTCGCTCCATGTGACAAGCTCGAGGCGGGAGAGCGCGGGGACTCCCCGGACGATAATCTTTCCATCAGCCGAAGCGGCGCGAAGAGCAGCGGTCCGTTCGTCGGAGGAAACCTTCACCCATGCATTTGACGGTGCGTGACCGTCTTCTCCGGAGATCTCGATCCGGAGGTCCCGCGCGAGCTCGGTGGTGATGAGCATTCGAGTCTCGCCGGACGCGATCTCACGCCAGAGCGAGCCCTGACTCTCGGCGCGAGCTCGAACCAGAGACGAGCTTCCTTCTGGTGCAATGATGTGTGCGAGTCCATGCTCATCGGTGTGCGTGAATGGAAGCAGGTCGTCCTGAAGCTCGGCTACCATCTTCTCGCTCCCCCACACGACCTCCGCGCCCTCGACCGGCTCTCCTCTTCGGTCATGCACTGCGATCTGAACTTCTCTGCCACTGCAGGCGATCTCTTCGATCGCCGACACTCGTTGCGGCGCGCATTCCTCTGACCACCACCAGAATGGGGGCTCGAACGCTCCATCTCCGACCGCAACCGGCAGTACGGTTGCGTCACCATGGACCATCACGACCGATGCGTCTTCATGCAGGGAGGCGGAGACAGAAGAGGCTAGCAGTACACTCAGCAGAAGCAGCGTGCGGAAAGAATTCTTCATGGGAACTCGAAGAGTATCAGCGTGGGTGCATTCCCCCACTCGGACAGAACAAGGGCCTCCTCTTCGCCGGGAAGGCTGGTGAGGCAGGCGAGTCGTTTATCTCTGGATTCGCAACGCATGTGAGGGAACGGCCCCCGGGCTTCGATGGCGAGTTCGATCTCCTTGCCAGCGGCCGATCCTTCCAGCAGCCGAAGAGTCCATCGCGTGCGATCCTTCTTCATCTGCCGCACGAGGGCGGCTGTGCCCCAGGGCGTCACGACCAGATCATCCAGCAGTGGCTGTGACGCGAAGAACTGCGTATACCGTCCAGTGACGTCCTGAGCGTAGTTCTTCGCCAACCCCCGGTGATCGATCAGAAGGTCGGAATCCTGTGGGAGGGTTTCGAGTAATTCACCTTCTTTCGAGAATCGATACAGCGCCGGTTCGACGGTCGTCATCAATGCGATGGTGCCGCCTGGCTCTGCCACAACCGATCCCGCGTAGGGAAACCCATTGATGCGCCATTGTGCGAGCGCCTTCTCGCCGTCGATGTGATGCAGAGGAGTCATCGCCTCCAGAGGCTCACCAACGGGAAGCCGCCACAATGCACCCGAAACCTGATCTCCGGCAGGCCGTCCTCCCATCCATCCGAGATAGTAGGCGACGCCCTCCGTAACAGCGAGCCCCCTCGGGTACAAGGGTCCTCCAGCGGTGGCGGAGGTCGCCTCGCCCGTCAGGTCAGTGGTGAGATAGTTCCGACGGCCGCCGCCGATGATGACTACCGAGTTGTCATCGGCATCGATCAGCTCGGGATATGGAGACCCATCCGGCAACGCACCCTCCGGAACGAATACGCCCAGATGTTCCCCCTCATTGCTGAAGCGGTGAACACCAGAGAGAGTGACGGCAAGGATCTGGTCGCCGGACCACGTGACGTCCCGCGGTCTGATCACATCGGCCGGAAACCCGAACTCGCCAACGGGCTCGAGAAATTCAGGAGGAGCGGAGGCAGCCAGGCTGCCTCCGCTGAAGATCCCGCTCAGGAGAGCAAGAGTCAATAGTGCTGCTGTACGCATAGCTGTCATTTCTGATGAAGGGGGACCTTGATCGTTTCCCAGCACCTCATGCAATCCTCGCCCCCTCCCTCCAGGCAATCCAAAATTTCCCCATCGTTCCCGCGAAACCCAAGGCCGGACTCACAGATGATGTCGGCCTCCGCCGGCGGTACGCCGACGAGAACGACGAAAGTCAGTATTGCCAAAACTAAACCGGAGCCTAACTTCTTCTTCATGTTTCTCCCCTTTCTGCTCGTTGTGTCGGAATAGTCTCAGCATTCTGACAGTGAAAGCGTTCCACCTCATTCATCATTTTCTATAATTTTCTATCAAAGTCCTCAGGGGCTAAACGACGACTCGATCTGAACTTCGAGGGGGTCGTTTCGAACTCCGATTTGAAGGCACGATGGAAGTTTCTGATGTCGGAGTAACCGAATCGTACGCTCACAGACGAAGGCGGTTCTGCAGTCAGGAAGATCCTCGCCATCGATAGCCAAAGCTTCCTCAAGTACTGACCAGGGGACATGCCGAACCTCCTCACAAAATGACGGTGCAGCGTGGCCGGGCTACAACCCAGCCGGTCCGCAAGCTCGTCTGCCGTTGGCCTCTCCCTTACCGCCAGACAATGGATCAGATACCTTCGCACCGTTCGCTCGTCACACATCTCGTATTAAGAGTTGCGCGGGAAGAGATTTCCTTATCATCATGCGGAAAAGTTTTTTCATTCGGCGGCGGCGATGCAGTCGATTTCGGGAAGAACTTAACCTCAAAGCTCAAAATATAAGTTTTCGAGCCGTTCAACCCATCTGCTCACTGGCATCCATCTGCGATCCAGCGCAGTCGTTGTGACGGGTCGGGTGCGTTCGTTGCGATGGAGAAGGACATTCCCGGGGCGACGGCTTCGTACAGGAAGCGGTCGAAGTGGTCGCGGCCGAAGAGGGTGCGGGCGGACTCGAGTGCGGTGAATGCCGCGCGGCACCGCTCCTCCTCGGTCGCGTCCTCGTTCGTGTGGCTCAGCGGTACGTGGCGCGACGAGACGGACTCGAGCTGCGCCCAGGATCTTCGGATCTTCGGGGTCACGTCTTCGTTTTTCGCTGGTATCTACCGCTCGTAGAATTTAGCCAGCAATTCTGGTGAAGAATCTACCCCTCGTGGATTCCACCGAGAAGCAAAGACGTGGCCCCACTTGCCCACGGGAAAGTCCAGGAGCGTGAAGCGATTTCCTTTTCCGTTTCCAGTCGATAAAATCGGAAGAGATCATCGGATCGTGGGAGTTCTGGTTGCTGAATGAGACATGTCGTCATAGCGCTGGGCATGGCCCTTCTGGCAGGCGCATCGCCGGGCCAGACGATGCCGGAGGACGCCTCCGGATGGATTCGTGTTTCTGCGGGCAACGCCGAGATTCTCACCGACGCCGGGAGGCGGCGCGCGCTGAAGATGGCCGAGGCCATCCAGAATCTCACTGAAGCCGTCGATCAGGCGACGCTGCTCGAGACGCACTCTGATCATCCCACCCTCGTGGTTGCGTTCCGGAGACCGGCCGAATTCCGACCTTATCGGGATCTGGTGATGGGCCCGGGCACCGACAAGACGGGCGTGTTCCTCAGTCGCGCTCAATCCGATTACATCCTTCTCGACACGACCCATCACGACATGGAGCCGCTGCTTCTCCACGAGCTCACTCATCAGTTCGTTCGGAACACGTTTCCGGAGGCGCCGCTCTGGCTGAACGAAGGTCTCGCGGAGCTGTTCGGCACCTTCGAAGCGAGAGGGGAGCGCGTGACATTCGGTGTACCCGATCGAGATGCGATTCAAGTTCTTCGCAGGACCACTCTCATCCCGATGGATGCCATACTCGAGATGACGGGATCCGCGGAAGAGTACCGGGGCGGGCCGCGCACAAAGGTGGTCTACGCTCAGTCATGGGCGATGGTGCACTACCTGCTGATCGGCAACGAGGCCACACGAGACCGGCTGGGGGTCTATCTCGACCTGCTGACGAGCGGCGAGTCCTCCGTCACCGCATTTTCCGAGGCGTTCGGCATGAGCACGGATCAGATGGAGAAGGAGATCCACCGCTACATCAATGCTCCGACAATGAAGCACCTTTCGTCGAGGGTGCGCCCGGAAGAGCAACGTACTGACACCGCCACTCGGGACGTCTCACTGAGCGAACTCCTGTCCGAGCTCGGCACGCTGCTGCTCGATACAGGCCGCGACGGTGCCAGACATGCCGAACCGTTTCTCCGCGAAGCGATCCGACTCGATGGGCGGAACGCGCTGGCGCACGCCGCACTCGGAGATCTCGAAATGCAGCGGGGGGCCCGTGATGCGGCGATCCGGTCGTGGGAGACTGCTCGTGAGATCGATCCCGACCAGCGCAGGGCTGGGCCTGGAGCGCGAACGGGCGTGACCAGCGGCCGGATGGTCGTCACGACGACCTCGAGAGTTGTTTCACCCGAGGAGGTTGAAACGGATATGCGGAAGCTCCGGGAGAAAACGCTACGGGAGTTGGAGGAGGCGAAGACCCCCGAGGAGCGTGAGCGACTCGAGAAGGTCGTTGCTGCTACCGGTCATATCGTCGCGGCGAGAAAAGCTCCGGAACTGTATGAGGAAGCGATCAGGCTCGCCAACGATCAGAAGGTGAGCGAGGCACTGGAGTTGATCGAACGAATCCTTTCCACCACCCGTCCAGGCACGCTGTACCACACCGCCGCGCTCGACCTGAAGCACCAGATCGAATCACAGCGCTGAGAGAAATCTCGAGGCCGAGGGTCTGCCATCGCGAAGAAGCGAGCGATGAACGATGAAAGATGAAGGATCAAGTTGTCGTCCAGCTGTCAGCAGGAAGGCACTGGCTCGGCAACCCAGGTGATCGTCGGGCGTCCGTTCTGGATCTTCACGTGGTAGACCCATTGGAAGAAGTCGAAAACACTGCTTCGGATGAAAACGATTGCTTCGGTTCGCGAGTCATTCATCGCAGGGAGGGTGGCCGAGACGAGGACCGGGAGTCGTCCGATCTGTTCTCGGTGCCGGCTGTGATCGACGAAATCGATCGCGATCGGGAAACTCGATGGATGCTTCTCGAGCGGGAGATCGAAGAGCGTGACCGGTTCGAGACCCGTCTCTCGAACCACGCGATCGATCGACACCGGTACGCCCGAGCGCTCCACATCGTGGATGCGCAGGAGCGGCTTCGCATCGAAGCGCTCCTGGTCGATCGCCCATGACATCTCTTCCATCCAGTCGAACGGCTCTGTACGTGCCAGAACCAGCAGCTCCCAGGGCACCGGATCTTCCCACTCATCCATCACGTCCTGAACGCGTCGACGGACGTCGCGAAAAACCTCTCTGAGAATGGACCGATCCAGATCCGACAGCGTGGATTCCGGTGCAGGGACTGGAAGAGAACTGACATAGATGAGGTGAGGCTGGATGAGAGGGACGGGGTCGACTTCGGGTCGGGCCTGTGCTTCTTCATCGGGCGGAGGAAGGCTGGTTACGACCGGTGACGAGCTCGGGAGCGGGAGGGTCGTCCGCTCGTCAGGGGCTCCGACGCGAAACGTCTGCCGCTCCGGTGGCTGGCTGATGTCGATCCAGCTCCGGAGATTTCGAAAGCCGGGATGCACGATCTCCAGCAGAAGTTGTCTCCGGTACAGAGGGGCGATCTCGAAGTGTCCCTCGCCATCCGTCATTGCCATCGCAGATCGCGGCGACTCCACTGAAACTTCTGATCCGTGAAGCCGGATTTCTGCTCCCTCGACGGGACGCCCGTCGGAGTTCTCGACCCGGCCACGTAGGGCGAATGCTCTCGAAAGACGGATGACGACGGTCTCTCCCGGGCGAGGGGGCGGAACCGAGCTCATCAGATGCCCGGCAGCGAACACGTCGATGCGGTGACCGGAACCGACGGGGGAGGAGATCTCGTGAGCTCCGTCCGGCGAACGAACGATGTGCGAGCGCACGACGGTTCCCCGCGGAGGCGGAGGGAAACCGGGCGGGAAGGTGAAGACATCGGGGAATGGATCCGTTTCGTCGACGACCGTCACCGCGTACTCCTCTACCGGCGAGGACTCCTCGTCGATGACTCGAAGGCATCCGAAAAGGCAGTGATCCTCGTCCGCCCCCAGGTTGCCATCGACGAGGATCGGGAAGATCAGGAGTATCGGCAGGACGATGGCGAGAAGCAGGAACTTTTTCCCGTGATCGGAGAATCGGGGAGAGTTGCCGCTCGGGTCGATCTCATTCGCCATCGGTCGTTTCCTTCCTGTCGATCAATATCGCGCGGCAATGTGGCAGGACTGGGGCAGGGGTGGGGAGTTCTGGAGACGGTAGACGGGCGCTGATGGGTTCGTGTCGGGCACGGTGGTTGCCATCATTCTGGATGCGTTGAGAGGAGAACGAGATGGCAAAGGACCATGGGAAGAGCGTCAAGGATGACGGCAAGTATGAGGCTCTGAAGGACAAGGGCTACAGCAAGGAGCGCGCGGCAAAAATCGCGAACTCGGGCAAGAGTGGATCGAAAAAGGGCGGCAAGAACAGCGGCAAGAAGAGCTGAGCTTCACCGAGATGCGGTTGCTGGTCCCTCCGGGTTTCTCGTGGGAGGCGCCGCAATGAGCTGCCGCCAATCGCTGTGGCGTCGGCGGCAGCCAATCTGGCACTCATCGTTGTGAATCGATCTGCTGCTTCAGATCGGTTGCGCCGATGTGGTACACCGTTCCCGGTCGGGCGATGGAGAGCAACTTCTCGATCACCTCGAGGGCACGCGCCGGTCTTCGAGCAATCACTTGCCACACTCTAGCTACGGCATGTTCTGCGTTCGGATGACGTTTCCGTTTTTATGATTCGCTCCTCTTGTCTGGCGCTCGCGCTCCTCCTTCTGCCTCTGGACCCCGCCGCGGCGGGGATGCCCCGCCTGGAGCTCGACCGTTCCGCCCTTCTCACGCAGGGCGAACCCGACGTTCCATTCGGCACGCACTGGTCGCCTCGTCTGATCGAGACCGAGGACGGCTACTGCGCCGGATGGTTCGATACGCGTCAGGGTGAGCTGGCGATGGTCGCGCGTATCGATCGGACCGGAGCTCTTCTCGATCCGTTCGGGATACCGCTCGCTGGCTCCTCGGCTGACTGGCAGTTCGAGCTCATCTCTCGCAACGGGCGTTGCATGGCGATCCACGGCAGCGGCGGCTTCGTGATGGGAACGTCGATCGCGGCGGAAGGGTCTCCCGAGCCCGTCTCGAAAGCTCTCCTCACACCGGGTGCTCCATGGCAGGTGACAGAAGCGGACGGAGAGCTCGCACTGGTCTCCGCCCACCATCGACGGGGACTCCAGCTCACGCTCATCGACGCCGATGGCGAGATCGTCTGGACTCATTTCATCTACACGGACTATTACCAGCTCAAGGCGGTGATCAGGGATACGACGGCATACGTCCTGGTCCAGCCCGGCGACCGAACCGGCACTCTCACCCTGTGGACGGTCGACGCGGCCGGTGCCTCACCGGTTGCGACAGAAGTCATCTCGTCCGAGATCAACCATTGGGGAGTCGTGGACGAGGGAGATTCGTTCCTCGTCATCGATCTCAACCCTGCCAATGAAGGAGGGCCGGTACGGCTCGACAGAATCACCGAGACTGGAGAGACGCTTGCGTCGTGGTTCCCGCAGAATGTACCGCCCGCGTTTGATATCAAACAAGCGTGGAGAGAAGACGATGGCTCGGTACGCGTTCTGATGACAGCGCAGGCGCCCTATCTGCTCGAGGTCAGGGGCGAGTCGACCGATGTGGAGTTGATCCCAGAGTCGAGAGAAGTTGCGATGGCGGGGTCCCCTCCACTCAGTATCTGGCAGGAGGCGGGGCAGTTGCGATACGGGTTCGGTCTTCCGGCGACAGGCCCTGGACAGGCGCTGACGGCCGCAAAGCGTTTCGAGTTGGTTGCTGATGCTGCGGCGACGCCCGAAGGGATCGTGGTCGTGTGGGTCGAGTGGTCGACCACGGGTTCGCAGTCGCTGATGACTGGTGTGCTCGATCCTGAGGATCTGACATTAAGCAACGTCGAGACACTGACGGAGGGTCAGGTGCTCGGTGGACCTGGTGATTCTGGCAATCCGGTGCGTGCCGCGGTCAGTGCGAAGGGCGACCAGGTTCAGTTCGCGTGGATCGAGGGAACGGAACTGAAGACGCGCAGGCGGCATGTCGACGGGTCGTGGCTCGGTGGTGAGCAGACAATCAGCACGGACGCTCTTGCGCTTGATGCTGACGGCCTGACAGCGGTGGATGACGGTTGGTTTCTTGCCTGGGTGGACTGCGACGACTGCCCGTATGGCAGCAGGCTTCGTGGTGCATGGATTGGAGATGACTGGACGATTGAAATGGCGGATCTTCCACCGCTGCTTCACGAGGGATACGCCTCGAGAGCTGCTGCAGTCATGGTGGGCGGCAATCTGGTGATCGTCGCCACCGCAGTCAGATACGAAATTTGTGAGTTCCTCTGTCCTGAACCCAACTTCGATGTGGGAGCTCTTCTGGCAACCGAGACTGGTGAGTGGTCGACCGTACAGAACTTCGGCTCGAGTCTTCATGGCCCGCCGGCTGTCGCAGCCAACGGCGAGCAGTTGCTGATCGCCGACAGTTGGGAGACGGAGATTTTTGATCTCTCTGGTGGTGCATTCGTCAGCACCCATCAGTTTGGCGACTACAGCCCTCACTACTCGAGAGCACTCGGATGGAGAGAGGGATTCGTGGTCGCCAGCAGAGACTCGCCGCACTGGCAGGGCCGCTCAGCCGCGACACGTATCGCAACATTGAGAGACTCGGGAGAGGCGCGGATCGAGGTGACGATCGCCGACGCCGCCTGGCTCGATTCGTTCCACTTCGTTCCAGTGCTCGTCGAATGGAACGGCACGATCTACCTCATCAGCAGCGAGGTCTCACTCGTGCCGGAGGAGGGGACGGTGAGGCGTCTTCGGGCGTACGAGCTGGAGCCGACTTCGGGACGCCGACGGGCCACGCGGCGACGCTGAATGGGAGCGTTGAACGATGGAGGCGGAAGGATGAACGAGGCCTTCCCGGCAGTCACCCGAGAAGCTCGGAGCCGAGATTCCTCAGTCGCGGCAGAGCCGCTTCGTCGGAATGACAGAGGGGCCCGTTCCCGTAAGCCGGGAGTTTCCTGGAAGCGCTCAGTCGTGCGAATCACTTCACCTCGACGCCCTTCCAGAAGGCGATCCGGCCCCTGATCTCCTCAGCGGCCGGCTTCGGATCGTCGTAGTACCAGGCAGCGTCAGAGTTCGTGCTCTCCTCGACGACGACGTCGAAGTAGCTCGCCTCGCCCTTCCACGGACAGGTGGTCCGGGTGCTGCTCTTCTGCAGATAGCGCTCATCGACGCTCTCGCGCGGGAAATAGTGATTTCCTTCCAGCCTGACCGTGTCATCGCTCTCCGCAATCGTGGTTCCGTTCCACACAGCTTTCGGCATATTCAACTCCCTCTCTTCTGATGTGCATGCATTGTTGCAAGGCGCAGGGTCACGTCTTCGTTCAGTGTTAGGACATATTCTACTGGTCATAGATTGATCGCCGAACAAAGACCTGTCCCCATTCGGTATGCTCCTCTCGCGGTTCGTGGAAGAAAGATATGTCGCCCCTTCAGGACTGAGATTGTGGCGCGGCAGGCTGAGCTTCCTCGGCTGAATGGCGTGCTACGATCTGATCCATACCGATATGGCGGACATAGAAGGTTGATTGTCGGCCAACGAGTGACCCGTGACGGTGGGGGAGGTTGTCATGAGCGACGTGGTTTACAGATCGGAAGTACGCATCGAGAAGCAGCGCGGGCCGATCCGTCTCGCATGGTTGCCGGCGGAGTCGGAGCCGGTGACGTTTGGCATGCATGGCGCCGTGGCAGAACACTATGGCGCCAGTCCGGAGAAGTTCGGCTCGAATGCGACGACACTCGACTACATCGTCGCCGCGGCGGCCGGCTGACTGACCGGCACCTTTGCAGGCGCGCTGGCAGCGCGTAACATCAAGGTTGAACGAATTTCTGCGAATGCAGTCGGCGAGATCGAGCTCGAGCAGAAGGTTCTGGTGATCCGGCGAATCCACGTCACCTATCACCTCGAGACTGCACCTGATACGCCGGTTGAGACGATCGGGCGGGTTCACGAGATTCACAAAGATGGCTGCCCGGTCTATCGCTCGATCTACAAGGCGATCGAGATCACGACGAGCATTGCAGCGAAAGTATGAAGTATGAATGTGGGCGGCGGGTCGCGGCGGTGCCGCCGTTGCGCGTCGGACGCGGACGCCCGAACCCACCAGAATAGGGCTCATCAACCGCTTCTGTAACGCCCCCGGCGGTGGCGGGTTCAGCCTCTCCGAACCAGCAGGCGCACTCCTTCGGCGGTTCTGAGCGCGAAGGTTGCATGATGATTGGTCCGTCGGTATCGTTTCTGGCAATAATCTCTGAGTCGGCGGGAAATCAATCGAAATATGACCCTCAAAGCGATTGTGGGAGTCGGTGCCTCAGCCGGCGGACTGGAGGGGCTGAGGGCATTCTTCAGCACGATCCAGCCTGGACTCGGGCTGTCCTATGTCGTCATCCAGCACCTGTCGGCGGATCACGACAGCCGCCTGGTCGAGATCCTGGCAAAACACACCCGTCTCACCGTGAAACCCGTGGAATCGGGTTCGCAGGCCGAAACCGACACGATTCACGTCATCCAGCCGGGGACCGTCGTCAGGTTGAGCAAGCGTGCTTTCGATGTGTCGGAAGCGCCTGAGCCGCGATACAAGAACCTTCCGGTCGATGCGTTTCTCCGCTCCCTCGCCCGGAATCAGGGAAACCGCTCGGTCGCCGTCATTCTCTCGGGAAACGGTGCCGACGGATCACAGGGGCTGCGGGACGTGAAGGAGCAAGGCGGCATCGTTCTGGTTCAGGACCCGGAAGAGGCAGAGCATGATCCGATGCCGCGGAACGCGATTCAGACGCGGCAGGCCGACTTCGTGGCACCGGCTGCGAAACTTGCCGAGTACCTCGCTTCCTACGTCAGCAATCACCGCCTCTTCGGCGAAGCCGGCGCCATGCTCGACGATGATCAGGCTCTCGAGCAGATTCTGGAGACCATCAATACCCGAACCGGTCAGGACTTTTCTGCCTACAAGCGCTCGACATTCATGAGACGCGTCCAGCGCCGGATGGGACTGGCCCAGGTTCACAAGGTCGCCGACTACATCCTGCGTCTTCAGGAAGACCCGGAAGAGGTGGGCATCCTCGTTCACGATCTTCTCATCTGCGTGACGTCCTTTTTCAGGAACCCGGCAGCGTGGGCGACGCTCAGGACGAAGGTTCTCGAGCCACTCCTGAGTGAAGGCGGCAGGGATCTCGACGATCCCGTACGGATCTGGATTCCAGGATGCGCGACTGGCGAGGAAGCGTACACGATGGCGATTCTCGTCGCTGAGATCGTCGGGAACACGCGAAGCATTCCGGTCAAGATTTTTGCGACCGACGTCAGCGAGACAGCGCTCGAGACGGCGCGCGCAGGACGATATCCGGAGGCGATCGAAAGTGATCTGACGAAAGAGCGGCTCGAACAATATTTCGTCGGGTATGGATCTGACGGGTACCAGGTCTCGAAGCTGATTCGTGAGATGGTCGTCTTCGCGTTGCAGGACCTGCGCACCGATCCACCGTTCTCCAGCGTCGACCTGATCAGTTGCCGGAATCTCCTGATCTATCTCGAACAGGAGGCGCAGGAGGAGATCCTCGACAAGTTTCACTTCGCGCTACGTCCGAAGGGGCATCTGTTTCTCGGTTCTGCCGAATCGACCGGCAAGGCGGAATCGTTCGAGACACTCGACAAGGAAGCTCATATCTTCCGGAGGATGAACGGCAGGAGCCGCCATGACCTGTCGATGACGATGCTCCCTCCAGCCAGAAGGAGTCCGTCGGCCGGCCAGCGGGACGAGCCCGATTACCAGTCGATCGCCTGCGAGATGCTGCTCACAGGCTCAGACACCGCGGTCGCGCTCCTCAATGAACATTTCCAGCCGCTCTACCTCGGAGGGAACATCAGCAAGTACCTCGTCCTCCCGGAGGGCCGGCAGCGCTACAGTCTGCTCGACATGGCCCGGCGAGGGCTGGCTCTCAAGCTGCGCAGTGCGCTCCATACCGCAAAGGGTGCCGACGAGCCGGTGGAGTTTCGTCGCGCACGAATCGCTCAGGATGACGAATCGGAACTGGTCGTGCGAGGACGGGTGATGCGGACCGAGCGCGACGGCAACACGCTCCTGTTCGTTTACCTCGAGGAAGACGTTCGATCGCCCTCCCTCCCACCGAGCTCATCCTCCATCGAGGTCGACGCGAAGGGTGAAGAAGTCGTACCTGAGCTCGAGGCAGAGCTTCACGAGACACGTTCGGAGCTGAACGCGACGATCGAAGAGCTCGAGAACGCCTACGAGGTGCTTCGCACCACGCACGAAGAAGCGATGTCGGCGAACGAAGAGCTGCAGGCGGGCTCGGAGGAGCTCGAGGCGTCGAAAGAGGAGCTTCAGTCGCTCAACGAAGAGCTCACGACGCTGAATGCTCAGTTGGAGGAAAAGATCGGCGAGCTCGAGTCCGCCAACAATGATCTCGACAACCTGATCGCCAGCACGAAGATGCCCGTGGTCTTTCTCGACCGCAGCCTCAGGACCCGAACGTTCACTCCGGAAGCTGTAGATCGCTTTCATCTGTCCAGTACCGACATCGGCAAACCGGTCGACGAGATCGAGAAGAAGTTCGAGGACGATTCACTCGCCGAGGATGCTTCGAAGGTTCTGAAGGACCTGCGTGAGATTCATCGTGAGGTGGAGACGCGGGAAGGACGATGCTATCTCCGACGCATTCATCCGTATCGAACCCACGATGACCGGATCGCCGGCATCGTGGCCACGTTCCACGACGTGACCGAGCTCAAGGAGGCGGAGCAGAAAGTTCGCGACCAGGAGAGCCAGCTTCGTCTGATCACGAACTCCCTGCCGGTCCTGATTGCGTACGTGGACGACCAGGAAATCTATCGGTTCGCAAACGCCACCTACGAGACGTGGTTCGGCGTCGATGCGAAGCAGGTCGTCGGTCGCACCGTCCGTGACGTGCTCGGAGAGGAAGCATACGACCAGATCCGGAAGAATATCCACCGGGCACTCTCGGGCGAAGAGGTCTCGTGGACCGGAACCCTTCCATACTCCAGGGGAAGGACACGACACGTTCAGGTCGACTACATCCCACACTTCGACGGTTCGCGCGAGCGGCCAATCGGTTATTACGCCCTGATCCAGGACATCTCCGCCCGTCGTGAGGCGGAGGAGCGCCTTGCCCGCAGCGAGCGTGAGTACCGCACGATCTTCGAGCTCGCAGGGAGCGGCAAGGCACAGGCCGACGTGAAAACGGGCCAGTTCCTCCGCGTCAACAGGCGCTTCTGTGAAATCACCGGCTACAGCTCGGACGAGCTTCTTGAGATGAGCTTCAGCGATCTGACCCATCCCGATGACCGCGAGGAGGACCTGGCGCGAATCGAGGCAGTCCACTCGGGTGACGAGAGACGTTGGCAGAGCGAGAAACGATACATCCGCAAGGATGGCGAGATCGTGTGGGTGCTCGTCAGCGGCACGCTGATGCTGAGTGGCGAGGATCAGCCCATGTACACGGTAGCCACGATCCAGGACATCACGATCCTCAAAAAGGCCGAGGCGGCGCTACGTGAAAGTGAGGAACGGTTCCGAACGCTCGCGGACAACATCTCGCAGTTGGCGTGGATCGCGGACGCGTCCGGATGGATCTTCTGGTACAACAAGAGATGGTTCGATTACACGGGAACGACTCTCGAACATATGGAGGGTTGGGGATGGCAGGAAGTTCACCATCCAGACCACGTCGAGCGTGTGGTCGAGAAGTTCCGAGAACACGTCGAGAAGGGGATCGAGTGGGAAGACATCTTCCCGTTGCGCTCCCGCGATGGCGAGTTCGGCTGGTTCCTGTCGAGGGCAATGCCGATCCGCGATGACGATGGAAAGATCATCCGGTGGTTCGGAACGAATACGGACATCACCGAACAGATGGTGATGGAGCAGAAGCTCAAGGAAGCGGACCGGCGAAAGGATGAGTTCCTCGCGACCCTCGCCCACGAGCTGAGGAACCCGCTCGCACCGATCCGCACCAGCGTCGAGCTTCTTTCCGATCCGAAGGAGACAGACGCCGAGACGGTGCGCCATGTGCTCGCGATCATGGAGCGTCAGACGTCGCAGTTGATCCGTCTCGTCGATGATCTCCTCGACCTGTCACGGATCACCCGAGGCAAGATCGCCCTGCAGCGCGATGTGATCGATCTCGAATCGGTCCTGTCCTCCTCGATGGAAACGGTGAGACCGATGTTCGATCAATCCGGCCAGCAGATCGATCTCGATCTTCCCGATCAGGACATTCCGATCGACGGGGACGAGATGAGACTGTCGCAGGTCTTCTCCAATCTGCTGTCGAACGCGATCAAGTTCACGCCGGAGGGTTCCAGGATCAACGTGAAGGCACGGGTGGACGGTGACCGGGTGAAGGTCGCGGTGGAGGATCGCGGGATCGGAATTCCGGAGGAGATGCGCGAGCGGATCTTCGAGATCTTCGCTCAGATGGAGCCGCTGGACAGGCGGCACAGCGGTCTGGGGATCGGGTTGACGCTCGTACGATCGCTGGTCGAACTGCATGACGGCACAGTCGAGGTGCAAAGCGAAGAAGGAAAAGGAAGCACCTTTACGGTCAGCCTGCCGCTTGCGGATCAGCCGGCGGCGACGGAGCAGGCTCCGAAACCCGGCCGTTCCGACGACGAACGTGGAGTGCTCCGCATCCTCGTCGTCGACGACAATGAAGATGCCGCGACCCTGATCGCGAAGCTTCTCTCTCGCGACGGGCACGAGGTCGAGGTTGCTTTCAGCGGAGAAGATGCCCTGGAGAAAGGCAAGGAGCGGAACCCGGACCTCATTCTGCTCGATCTCGGTATGCCGGGAATGAATGGCTACGAAACATTCGACGCGATCCGAAAGAAAGACTGGGGCAGGGACATCCCGATCGCCGCCCTGACCGGCTGGGGACAGGAAGAGGAACGCCGCAAGACCTCCGAGGCGGGGTTCGATGGTCACCTGGTGAAGCCGCTGTCATCGCAGGGTCTCCGCGAGGCACTGAATACGCTGACGGGTGAGTCCTAGTTTGGGGGTCGGGTCTCCAGGCCCGACTCGCGGGGGCTCCAGCCCCTCGCAAAGCAAGCGTCTGAAAGAGACCAAAGATCCCGACCTGAGCCAACGGCGCAACACGGTGAGGTTCCTCTGCTTCCATTCTTTGGCGCTTCGGCTTTGCGGGGGCTGGAGCCCCGCAGGATCGGGCCTGGAGACCCGACCCCCGGTCTGGTCCGGGTTTCGCCGTATCTACGGCTCGTGGCTTCGCTGCTTGCGGCCGCGAAGGTCCTCTCCGGCTTGTGAGATATCTCGGACATACATGGTGGCACCCGACATCGCAGTGCGGGCTCAATGGGTCCATCTCGCCTTCGAGGGGCTCGGGTACCTGTGTGGCATCTCGCTGTTCATGATCGTTCGCAACCGGCGCGGTGACGCTCTCGGTGGCGACGATCGCTTTGTAATTCTGACTGCGGCAGGTCTGGGAGCAATGGTGGGATCCCGTGTTCTGGCGTTCCTCGGAGATCCCGTCATCGCTCTGCAGGGTCTCAGTGCCGGTCGCGTCGTTTTCGGCAAGACGATCGTCGGGGCACTTCTCGGAGGGTGGGCCGCGGTCGAGGCCATCAAGGCGCGGCGCGGTATCCGCGTCTCGACCGGGGACGAGCTCGTGGTGCCACTCGGTGTAGGCATCATGATCGGCCGGATCGGATGCTTCGTGACTCGGTCCGCAGACGGCACGGGGGGCGAGGCTACCTCACTTCCGTGGGCGGTCGCGGGAGCTGACGGAATCCCGAGGCATCCCGTTGCGCTCTACGAGATCGTGGCCATCGCGGCATTGCTTCTGCTGGCGACGATCATCCGGGCACGAGGGCAACGGGGAGACAAGTTCATCGTGTTTCTCGCCGGCTATCTTCTGTTTCGCTTTCTTTGTGATTTTCTCAAGCCGGAACCTCCCGCACTCGCCGGCGGACTCAGTGCAATCCAGATCGCATGCCTGCTGGGACTCGCATGCTACGGCGTGATTCTGACACGAGACGCAGGAGACTCGAGGTGACTGCATGACACTGACGCGACCGTATCTTTACTACGACGCTGCGGTGTCGATCTGCGCCACGTGCTTTCAGAAGGTCGACGCGAAGATCGTCTTCGAGGACGAACGCGTCTGGATGCTGAAGCACTGTTTCGAGCACGGGTCGCAGCGCGTGCTCGTCGCCGACGACGTCGACTACTACCGCCAGTGCAGAGAGATTTTCATCAAGAAAGCCCGAGATGCCTCTGAGGCGCAACACGCCGATCAAATACGGCTGCCCCTACGATTGTGGTCTCTGTCCCGACCATGAGCAGCACAGCTGCCTCACACTCGTCGAGATCACGGACTCGTGCAACTTGCGGTGTCCGGTCTGCTACGCCTCGAGTGGTCCCGAGCGATCGAACCACCGACCCCTCGATCAGATCGAACGGATGCTCGATGCCATCGTCGACAACGAGGGAGAGCCCGACATCGTTCAGATCTCTTGGCGGTGAGCCGACGATTCACCCTCTCGGTTCTTCGAGATACTCGATGCGGCGAGGCGACGGCCGATCCGTCATCTGATGGTCAATACCAATGGCGTCCGGATCGCCCGGGAGCCGGGGTTTGCAGAACGTCTCGCAACGTACGCACCCGGTTTCGAGATCTATCTGCAGTTCGACTCCTTCCGGGACGATGCCCTCCAACAGATCGGGGAGCATCATTGGCCGAGCTCCACCAGCAGGCACTTGCGAAACTGAATGAGCTCGATCTGTCGACGACTCTCGTGATGACAGTCCAGCGCGGTGTGAACGACGACGAGATCGGTGAACTGATCGACTTTGCGATCGCGCAGCCGTGCGTGCGCGGCGTCACGATCCAGCCAGTACAGGTCGCCGGCAGGACCGATGGACACGACCCCGAGCAGCACCGCCTGACGCTGACCGAGGTTCGACGGCGGATTCTCGATCAGACTGATTTGTTCCGTCCGGAGGATCTGATTCCGGTCCCCTGCCATCCCGACGCACTCTGCATGGCTTACGCGCTGAAGCATGAGGGCGCCGGCGTCGCGCTCACGTCTCTCGTCGATCGGGACGTCCTGATCGACGGAAGCAGGAACACGATCGTCTTCGAAGGACCAGAGTCGATGCGGGACGAGTTCGTGCGGCTGTTCTCGACCGGATTGTCCGAAGAGGATCGCTCGCCGCGGCTCAGCCAGCTCCTCTGTTGTCTTCCCGGCGTCAGCTCCTCCCGGCCGGTCAGCTACGGAGATCTGTTTCGCGTTCTGATCCTCGAGTTCATCGATGCCGATGCCTTCGACCTCCGATCGATCAAGAAGAGCTGCATTCACATCGCTCACCCGGATGGGCGGATCATTCCGTTCGACACGTACAATCTGTTCTACAGGGACGATCTGGAACAGACACGACTCGAACCGATCGTTCAGCGAAGGAGATGACCAGATGGAGCGGTCGACCAAGAATCAGCTGATTTCTGTGCTCGGGGGTCTCAGTGCGCGACCGGGGTGGTTCTGTTTCTCAGCCTGTTCGCTGGTCTGATCGCGGGCGACTCCGGCGCGATCGGCCTGACCCTGATCATCGTGATCTACGGAGCGATCGTCACGATGGCGGTGATGTGGCTCCGGGTCTCGCGGCATCCGTTTGGTCGCGGTGCACTGATCGGTCTGATCGTGGGAGGTCTTCGCCGGAGGCCTTTGCTCCGCGCTCTTCGTCGCCGGGGGTGGATTGCAAATCCACTGACGTTCTTTCCCTTTGTGCGAACGGACGGTCTTGCGGCGGGCTGGAGCCCACCGCGAGTCGTGGCTGGAGGCCCGACCCCCCCTCAGCGACTCCTGTTTTCTGCTCGCGGGCCCGGACAATCACGGCGGAGATCTCTTCGAGATCGATCGCTCCGTCGAAGAACTCTTTTCCGCCCCAGCTCGGAGAGGTGGGCGACGTGCTCTCCCACCGCCTCGACCTTCCCGGTGAGCTCATCACTCGAGCTCAGTTTCACGGTCACTTTCTGACCGAGGTGCTTTTGCAGCACGGTCCCCAATCGTGTCGTCTTGCACATCTGACTGGGTGCCTCCTGAGCAGCGTAGGTGAGACTGGCTAACTACTAACCATGGTGAGAGTCCACCTCTCGTGCACAAGACCGAAAAGCGAAGACCTGGCACCACCTGCGAGATTATGAGTGATGTCTGCGGAAGCACCCACCGAGTGAACGTGAAACTACCTTCGAACGCCCCGTCGGCGTACTCCGCCGGTGATCCGGTAGTACGCACGCTCCAGGAACTCGGAGTGAGCTTGCGGTCGCGGCGTCCATCGCGTCGTGTAGGTCATCAGAAGGCGTGATCCATAGAGTGGGGCGACGCCTCCGAGCAGCGGCGTCCCCTCGGCGTCGAAGAGCTCGCTCGTGGAAAGATGCGTGGCTGCGGCTGAAGGATCGATCCGCGTGACTCGTCGGGTGTCGGGGGCCCAGAGAAAGTAGTCGCCGCCCGTCCAGATCGCCTTGACGTCAGGCAGCTGTTCATCGAAAGAGAAAGACCGTGACGGAACCCCGTCGAGGGACAACAGCTCTGCACCGGCGGACCACGCCACCAGCACGTGTTGTCCGTTCGTCGCCACATCGGGATTGACGAGTTCCTCGGAGTTCTCCATCACGCCTGAGAGTGTGTGGAGAGTCCCGTCGATCAGCTCGCCACTTCTGTCGAGCTGGACCGTTCGCACTTCGTAGGTCGCGGGCGGACTGTGAGGTAAGAAGGGGGGGAGGTTGAGATGCTGATTCCACGCGAGCTGGTAAGCCGTTCCTGTCCACACGATCGAACTGTCGGTCTGCGAGTACTCGTGCGGTACGATCGGTTCATCATCGATTCGCAGCACCTCGCCCTCTGCGCTCACCCTCGCCGTGCGGAGAAGCGCCGGCAGGAAGAATTCCGCCGTGCGGGTGCACGCGTAGGCGACGAGAAACTCGGAGCCATCTGACGCGACACTCTGGACTCTGCATGGCAGGCCTTCTGTCGCAGGAACGATGACGAACGGCTCGGCGTCGAGAATAGTGCCGTCATGGGAGACGCGGAGGCCTACGACGTCTTCCTCGCCAAACCACGAAGGGACCTCTTCCTCTCTGTTCCAGGCAAGCAGGTATTGGTCGGTGCTGGACGTTTTTGCGACGTGCTTCGGGTACTCCAGGTCGATCTGGTCGATCACGATCGGCTGATCTGCCGGGTCGAGCCTTTTGCCATCGCGTGTGAATCGCCACGCCTCGAGGTGATCGGTCTCCGGTAGCGTCAGGAGTATGGTGTCGCCGACGACGATCTCCGGACGCGGCTGCGACCGAAAACCGTAGGTCACCGGGTAGGAGGGATTGATGCGGGGCGGGGTCACCGAGGTCTCGATGAGTCTCGCCATCCCACCCGCGATCATGAGGAAGTTGTCTCCATTTGTGGCAACTGCTGATACCTGGCCGTCAGTCAGTGGGAACCGGTCCACAACGGTCTCCGAAATGAGGCGCGCCCCGACGAACTCACCTCCGTGCGACCAGGTGACGATCGCCTCGCCACCGGCCGCTGCGATCGATGGCTGGGTGGAGGTTTCTTCTTCACTCATCGCGAACGTACCCATGTTTCCACTTTGCGGGTCGTAACTCGCCGCCTGAATGCCGTGCTGACGCCAGACGACGAGAAACCGATTCCCGTTCCACGCTACATCCGCGTCGAATCCGGGAAACCCGTGCGTGGAGCTGGACGGCTCTCGAGCCAGCTCTGCCGTCGCGATCACCTGGCCGTCGACACCGATCAGCGCGAAGCGAAGGATCTTGTCCTCACCCTCCTGCTCGTTCCAGACGACAAAGGAGGAGCGACCATCAGTCGCGGCCTTGGGGTTCTCGGACACCGCCGTGGTCAGTGGTGTCTCGTCGACGATCTCCAGGTCATCGCTGAGCTTCGCCCAGTGTACGGTGGGGGACCAGTACTCGTCATACTGCGTTACCGCTGCTCGCACGACGCCAGCCACTTCGACCGCGTCAGTGACTCGCACTCTTCCCAGCGTCCGACCCCGCGGAACCGCACCGGACGACAGAACCTCCGCCACCCTGGTCCCGATACGACCGGCAGAATAGAACACGATCCAGTTCTCGCCACGCGAGACGACGACAGGAGCTTCGTCGCGCTCGTACGTCGGCGCAATCACGATCCCTTCCGGATCGAGAATGGCGCCGGTGGGGGAGACCCGCGTCCCATGGATGTCGCCGAGGGTCCCGCTCCACGCAATGAAATAGTGCTCACCGTCCGTACCGATCGCGCCATCGATCGGCAGTGGAGACGGTGCCGGAGAGACGGGAATGCCGCCCTGGGGATCGGGCGGATGAACCTGAGCCAGTGCAGGAACCGCAAGGAGAAGGATGATGGGAAGAAGCTGCTTCATACGGAGGTGATACGAGCGCGGAGCCTAAAACGTCTAATAACGGTATGTACAACACCCTCGATGCAGCCACGGCAGCCTCTCGCTGGGTGTCCGGTCCGCAGCTACGCGCAATGAACAGCTCGACCGCTCGCGCGATCGGCGAATGCGGCTGCTAGAGGCAGCTGGGTTTCTGCATGTTCGAGTGAGTCATCTTTCCGGCGGCCACTTCCTGACTACCGCACCGCTTCCTTCAAATTCTCCACCGCTGCAACCCGGCGCTCTTCGGCCTGTTGCATGCGCTGCAGGACGTCTGTTTCGGAGGCGGCGATGCGGTCGATCTCGGACCACAGGGACTCGTAGGTGGCGACGTCTTCGTCGGTCTCGAAGACCATGACCTCGTCCCAGCCGACGGTTCCGTGGCGGGCGTCCATGAAGTCGATCAGCTCGAGAGCGACGGCTGCGAACTCCTTCTCGATGGCGAAGAACTCGGCGTTCAGATCCATCGTCGTGCGATGGTTCTCCTCGGCCGATGTCAGAAAGCCTTTCCGGAAATCCTGATCGCGGAAAGGGAGTGATCTCGCCTCAGCGATCGACTCGCGATTGATCCGGATCATGTTCGTCTCGTACATCCCGAGAAGCCGCCGGTACTCGTGCACGGAGAGCCGGAGCGAACTGAGACCGTTCCTGTCGAGAAGCACAGCAGGATCGCTCAGTCCGTCGAGCGAGATCGCTCCCCCCGTGGTCAACCAGCGGTTGGTCTCCTCGGTTGCCGTCCGGTACCAGCGGTTGCCGAACTTCACCGCCTCCACCAGGTCGTCCCCGGTGCGCGAGGAGAGCACGGAGCGAACCGCCGCAGGGTTCATCGACGCCCGCTCCGGCTGAGGCTGACTCGTTTCGAGGAGGCCGTCGAGCTCCTGCTGAAGAGCGGCGGAGCGCTGGCTCTGCATGGCCGGCCCCGTCAGGAACTGAGCCGCCTGCGTGATCACGAGCAGAGCGATGATGACGAGCAGTAGCGGATTGGGATCGGTGGGCCAGCGCTTGCGGATCAGCCTTATGGGAAGGGCGAGTATCCAGTAGAAGATCGCCGGCGTGATCATCGCGCCGGTGACGTAGCCGACCCGCTCCGAAACCGGCATCGCGCCATCGGCCACAACCTTGATCACCACCAGGACAAGGTAGATTCCGAGGAGGATGATGGCGGGAGTCTTGAGCCCCTGACTCTTTTCCGCGAGTTTCAGCTCCGGGATCTCAGCCGCAAGCCTCCATGAGCCGGTACCAGGGCGCTGCACCTTGTGATGACGCCGCACTTTCCCCTGTTCGCACCACTGTTGCAGCTCCTCGAGAGACGACGCCGTGTAGACCGTGCCGTCGATCTGAACGTTCCAGACCACCACCGACTCCAGACCCGCGCCCGGCTCGCAACCCGCTCAGGAGTCGCCCGACGCGCATTCCCACGTATTGAGCCCGGACGATCAGGGCTCAGGAACGGAGTGATTGTAGTGCGCGCGAAGCCGGGAGGCCATCCTTCATATGGGGGAGGAGAGGCAATGATGAATGCGCTGGAGGTGAGGCGACCCCAACCGGCCTCAAGGGTGAAACCAGCAACTCTGGGTGAGGGGCGTGGTAGGCTGCGCATTGGACGATGTCGATCTTCGAGAAGACAACGCCTGAACCGTCTGATTCAGGGCAGCAGGAGGAGAAGCGACGGGTCGGGATCCCTGGCTCGCGTCGCTCACCGCTGTTCTATCAGCGTCGTGAAACGCTCCCCACCGTCAGCCACGGACGGGGCATCTATATCTATGACACCGATGGGAACGAGTACATCGACGGATGCAGTGGTGCGGTCGCAGCGAATCTCGGGCACGCGAACGAGCGGATCGCGAAGGCGGCAGCCGATCAGCTCTCGAAAATTGCGTTCAGCTACCGGCTCCAGTTCGAGAACACGCCGGCCAATGAGCTGGCCGAGCTCCTGGTTCAGCTCTCGCCCCCGGAACTGAACCGCGTCTTCTTCGTCAACTCCGGATCGGAGGCCGTCGAGAGCGCGATCAAGCTCGCGCGTCAGTACTGGTGGAGCTCCGGCAAGCAGGGCAAATCGATCTTTCTCAGCCGCCGTCCCTCGTATCACGGCGCGACGCTGGGGGCACTCGCGTCGACCGGCTATTCGGCGCTGAACATCCCGTTCATGCCACTGACGGTGACGTGGCCCAAGATCTCCGCCCCCTATTGCTATCACTGTCCTCTGAACAAAACATATCCCGAATGCGGGGTCGACTGCGCGAACGAGTTGCAGTGGGCGATCGAATCGTACGGTGCCGACAACATCGCCGCATTCATCGCGGAGCCGATCGGCGGAGCATCGACCGGGGCCGCTGTTCCACCCGACGAGTACTTCCCGATGATCGAGGAGATCTGTCGAAAGAACAACATCCTGCTGATCATCGACGATGTCATGACCGGCTGCGGCCGAACGGGTACCTTTTTCGGCTATTCGCACTGGAACATCAGCCCTGACATCGTCGTGACGTCGAAGGGGCTCTCCGGAGGCTACACGCCGATCGGCGCGATCATCTGCCGGAGTGAGCTCGTCGAGACCGTGCTCGATCATGGCGGGTTCATGCACGGACACACGTTCGCGGGGAATCCTCTCTCTTGCGCCATCGCGCTCGAGGCGGTTCGCATCATCATCGACGAGGGACTGGTCGAGAACTCTCGAAAGGTCGGAACTTACCTGCACGAGCGGCTTCACGAGCTGAAGGACCGGCACCTGATGATCGGCGACGTGCGGGGGCGTGGGCTGTTCTCCGCGATCGAGTTCGTTCGTGATCGCTCTGCCAGGAAAGTATTTCCTGCGCACTGGTTCGTGGCCCTCGAGATGACAGGGTTCGCCCGCGATCACGGGCTTCTGGTCTATCCGCGCCGGTCGCTCTTCGGACATTCGGGCGATCACATTCTGATCGCTCCGCCGTTGATCATCGACGAGGCTGGCGTCGACGACCTGATCACCCGCCTCGATCGAGCACTCGCGGACCTCGGAATCATCCTCGACCGGTTCGTTGCGCAGGAGACTGGCGAACCAATTCAGACGATCAAGCGGTATTCGCAGGACGAGGGTGTGCCGCCATGGGCTCGCGCCGATCTCTCCGGTGCGGTTCCGGTCATGAATGCGAACGTCACCGAGGTGATGGATCCGGAGTGGACTGTTCTCGACGAAGAAGGTGACGAGGGCTGATGATCGATCTGTGCATCACGATCGAGGAAGCAGTCTCGAGGTACCTCGAGAGCGGCCAGACGATCATGGTCGGGGGGTTCGGACGGGGCGGTGTGCCTTTTTCACTCCTCGAGTACATGGCCGACCGGCCAGATAAATTCAGGGATCTGACGCTGATCAAGAACGATGCGAATGAGCCAGACCTCGGAATCGGTCCGCTTCTCGCCCGGGGCATGGTTCGAAAACTGATTGCCACTCACGTCGGTCTGAACCCCGCGTTCATCGATCAGATGAACCGAGGGGAGGTCGAGGCGGTGTTGATGCCTCAGGGGATCTTCGCCGAGCGCATTCGTGCCGGAGGCGCCGGAATCCCGGCATTCCTCAGCGACATCGGTCTCGGTACCGAGCTCGCCGAGGGAAAACCAACCCTCGAGCTGGATGGCGAGACGTTCCTCGTCGAGAAGGCGCTTCGTGGTGACGTCGCGATGATCTGCGCCGACCGCGCCGACAGGATCGGAAACGCCTGGTTCCGCGGATCGAATCGCAACATGTGCGTCGTGATGGCCTCGGCCTGCGATCGCGTCATCGTCGAGGCGAAGGAGATCGTGGAGGTGGGGGGAATCGCACCGGAGGAGGTCCACGTCCCGAGCGTATTCGTCGACGCGGTGGTTCCGGCCGGTCCGCGACGTCACGTCGAGGAGCAGGGTGAATGAGTAAGCCGCGCCAGCTCGACTCCGTTGAGGAGACCATCGTCCGCCGCGCGGCCATGGAGCTGGAAGACGGCATGGTCGTGAATCTCGGGATCGGACTGCCGACGATGGTGCCGGCCTACCTGCCAGCGGGGGTCGAACCGATGTTCCACTCGGAGAACGGCTTTCTCGGAATGGGGGAGCCGCTCGAGGACAAGACTCCCGACCACGACGTGATCGATGCCGGGGGGCAGGCGTGTGAGCTCGTCCCCGGCGGTGCGTTCTTCGACAGCCTGATGTCGTTCGCCATCGTCAGAGGTGGAAATCTGGACGTCGCGATCCTGGGCGCCTTCGAAGTGAGTGTGCGAGGAGATCTGGCGAACTGGAAGATCCCTGGAAAGCTGACACCCGGCATGGGAGGCGCGATGGAGCTCGCACAGAAGGCCAACCGCGTCGTCATTATCTCGCGCCACCTCGACAAGAAGGGGCGGCCGAAACTCGTCGAGTCGTGCTCGCTGCCGATCACTGCCTGGGGTTGCGTCGATACGCTGATCACCGAGTGCGCCGTCTTCCGCAAGCGGGATGACCGCCTCGTGCTGACGAGCGTTCATCCCGATTACACGATCGACGAGGTGCTCGGCCCGATCAATGGTTCGATCGAGGTCCCGATCCAGGTCGAGGAGCCGCAGGAACCGTGGGACCGATCGGAAACGAGGAGCTCAACATGACCTCAAAACCAACCCGCGACGAACTGGCCGCTGCCATTAACCGGCGGCGCGCATGGGCAATCGACACCTTGAGCGACCTGGTTCGCGAGCCGACTATTCTCGGTTCGGAGGAGCTGGGGCAAAGGCGGATCGCCGCGATCTACGAAGAGATGGGCTACGACGTGAGGCGCGAGCCGATGTCTCGCAACGAGATCGAGGGACGCCCGGGATTCAGTCCCGTGGATTGGACTCTCGACGGGAAAGAAAATCTGGTCGCGATCCACGACCCCGGCGAGAAGGCCGGACGCTCACTCGCCTTCAATGGCCACATCGATGTGGTCAGCCCCGAGCCTGTGTCGTTGTGGTCGTCGCCCCCGTTCGAGCCGCGCCTCGTCGAAAACGAGGAGGATGGCGAAACGTGGTTGTACGGGCGGGGAGCGGGTGACATGAAGGGTGGCACCACGAGCTTTCTCTGGGCGCTGACCGCACTCCAGGATCTCGGTTTTGAGCCCGCCTCGCCCGTGATCTGCCAGTCTCCGGTCGAGGAAGAATGCTCGGGTAACGGGTCGCTGGCGATCCTGGCGAACGGCCACCTCGCCGACGCGTGCATCATCCCGGAGCCGTTCGGCGAAACGATTCTGCGCCGGCAGGTCGGTGTGATCTGGTTCACGGTGCGCGTAATCGGCCGGACGACCCACGTGCTCGCCGCAGGACGCGGAGTGAACGCGATCGAGAAATCGTGGCTCATCATCCGGGCCATGCGCGAGCTCGAGGACGAGATCAACAAACCGGAGAACGTTCCCGCGGGGTACGCAGGCATCGATCATCCCGCTAACCTGAATGTCGGAATCATCCAGGGTGGCGACTGGGCGAGCACGGTGGCGGGTGAATGCGTCGTGCACTTCCGGATCGGGCTCTTCCCGGGTCAGAGCCTCGAGGAGGTCAGGGAGATGGTCGAGGATCGCGTGCGTGCGGTCGCCGAGTCGGATCCGTGGCTGCGCGAGTCTCCTCCCCGGGTCGAGTACAACGGCTTTCAGGCAGAAGGATGTGAGCTCGATCTCGATGGCGAGTTTGGTTCCGCGCTTCGTCAGACACACAAGGATTGGCGCGGGAGCGAGCCGGAGGAGTTGAGCGCCACCGCCACGACCGACGCACGCATGTTCAGGCTCTACCACGACATTCCGGTCACCTGCTACGGACCGGTCGCGCGAGACATCCACGGTATCGACGAGAAGGTGAGTATCGACTCGATGCAGCGTGTCGCGGAAGTGATGGCCGATTTCACCGGCCGCTGGTGTGGGCTGAGGAGGATGGGCCGATGATGTTGCGAGAGCCGGTCGGAATCGTTCATCCCCGTCGTCTGGCGGTCGGGAAGCTCGCCGGCGTGCTCGCGGGGTTCGAGGCGTACCAGTTGCTCGGCCACCTGTTCGGCGCGGTGATGCGCGAATCGGGCCGCGCTTCAGTCGACGAGGTCATCGCGGGCAATGTGCGAAACTCGATCGGCAACGTGACGCGGGTCGCTGCACTCGACGCCGGGATCCCGGTCGGCGTGCCGGCCATGACGATCGACCGGCAGTGCGCCTCGGGCCTCGAGGCTCTGGTCGTAGCGGCAGCCAAGATCAACGCCTCGCTCGCCGATTCGGTACTGGTCGGCGGCGTGGAGAGCGCGAGCCGCTGCCCGTGGTTCATGGAGAAGACGCCGAGGGCCTGGTCGTACGCGGAGCCGCGGCCGTACCCGATCCGCCTGTCGACACCAGAGATTGGCGATCCGCCGATGGGGGAGACCGCGGAGATCCTTGCCGATGAATTCGGGATCACCCGGGAAGAGATGGACGAGTTTGCCGCGGAGAGCCACGCCCGTGCGGCGAAGGCTGGCGAGGATGGCGGGTTCTCTGACGAGATCGTTCCGCTCGCAATCCCGCAGAGGAAGGGCGAGCCTTACCAGCACGTGACCGACGAGACGGTGCGGGCCGGGACGAGCGTCGACGCGCTGTCGAGGCTCCCCACCGTGTTTCGAAACGATGGCCGGGTCACGGCAGGCAATTCCTCGCCTCTGACTGACGGTGCAGCGGCCGGACTGGTGCTGTCGAAGAGCGCACTCGAAGAAGAGGGAATCACTCCCGACGCGTGGCTCACGGGAGCCTCGGTCATCGGACTCGATCCGTCGCGGATGGGTCTGGGCCCTGTCGGGGCGAGTCGCGACCTGCTCGACGCTGCAGGCCTCAGCGCGGACGAGATCGATCTCTGGGAGATCAACGAGGCGTTCGCCGCGCAGATCCTCGCTGTCAACCGGGAGCTCCGCATCCCCTCTGAAAAACTCAATGTGAATGGCGGCGCGATCGCGCTCGGCCACCCGCTCGGCGCGTCAGGAATGCGTCTGGTCGTCACAATGACACACCTTCTGAAGAGGAGGGGACTGAAGCGAGGGATCGTGTCGCTGTGCGTGGGCGGTGGGCAGGGAGTGGCCGCACTGATCGAGACGAGCGTCTGAGACGAGACGGTCGTCGATCGGCGGCTTCGCCGCGCCAGACTCCGCGGCACAATTCCCTCAGCACCTTCTAATGAGCCATCTGGTATCCCATTGAACACTGATGGAGAAGTCATCCCTCCGCTCCGCTCGCTGCGCTCGGGATGAGGTGGGTGTCATTTCACTCCACTGGCGTAGCGGGCGACGAGCAGCGAGGCACTGCGTTGGCGGCGGGCCGCCAGGCCGGATCCAGCGCATACACGTCCGCACGACGGCGACCACTGCGAGTTCCCCCCTCGGGTCAATTGGCAGGTTCCGCGATCAGGCGCACGCCGATACTGAAGCCCAGGTCCTGCGGGCGGTGCGTGTAGCGGAGCGCACAGCGCGCACTGTTCGCGTCGAAGTACCAGCTCCCGCCTCGAATGACGCGGAGCTCTGAGTCGCACTGCAGGAGAGGATCCGTCACCGCTCCAGTCGGATACGGGCAGTGCCAGTCTTCGGTCCATTCCCACACGTTCCCGTGCATGTCGTAGAGTCCCAGACTGTTTGGTGAGAACGAGCCGACAGGCGTAGTCGCCTCACGATCGATCCCTGGCGGACCGCCGTCGTACGGATAGCTGCCGTCGTAGTTCGCATCGTCAGTGGTCAATTGATCGCCGGTATGGAACGGCGTAGAGGTACCGGCGCGGCATGCATACTCCCATTCGGCTTCGGTCGGCAGCCGGAACCGATGTCCGGTCATCTCCTCCAGTGCTTCGATGAATGCCATCACGTCGAAGAAATTGATCCTTTCGACGGGACATTCGGCACAACCGGCGAACGAGCTGGGGTTCTCGCCCATTACGAGCTCCCATTGCCGCTGGGTCACCTCGAACTGGCCGAGGAAGAACGGCTGGCTGATCGTGACGCGGTGAAGCACCTCCTGATCCTCCCGGCCTGGTTCTTCAGGAGGACTCCCCATGAGAAATTCTCCGGCCGGGACCCGGACGAACTTCATCCCGGTAAGGCTCTCCGTCCAGACATCGTCCGTCGTAGTGCAGGAGCCGAGAAGGCCGCCAGCGAGGAGGAGAAAAACCTTGAAGACGCGTGTCTTTTTACGGAGATGTGAACTTGCTGCCATGATCGCTGAAATTCTAGCCCGCTTTTCGTGAGATCTACTGGTCGGGCAACTACTACTCGGAGTATGACTGGCCAGGGTGGGATCTATGTCGAGACCGTTTCTCTCCACGGAGGCCGGTCACGGTCTCAGCCAGGCGCATTTCGGAAAAGATCTTCGCCAGCGGCGGCAACGGCAACCTTCATTTCTCTCCGCGGGCCGTCATGAATGCCCCCCAGCTACGGAGGAGTGCAGCGCGCGCTCACAGGTACGGATCTGGAGGCCACTGCAGCATCTGGGGCAACTGGCCGAACAAGTAGTCTTCACCTCTGATCGGAGTGGAGGGCGGAGCGATTCACTCTCCACTCCATCGAGTCTCAGTTCACGCTCAACCCGGGGCCCCAGTCCCAATGGCGTTGAGTTAAGCGATTGTCACCCCGCCCACCCACCGCCGCTCGGCATGACGATTCTCCATCGCACCCTTAACTCAACGCCATTAGGACCCCAGTCCCGGTCTCGAACTACCTCCGTACACCGGCATCGGCTCCTTTACTGCGATCGCAGCGCCTCGAGGCGCTTTCGCGCGGCTTCGGCGTTCGGGTACTCAGGGTCGATCTCCAGGGCACGAGAGTAGAACTCGATCGATTTCGCCTGATTTCCGAGATGGAAGTGGAACTCGCCGATCGAGTCATAGAGATTGGCGACGTTCGGATGTATTTCTGTCGCGGCCATCAAAAGTTGCAGGCCCGCTTCAGGCTTTCCGGCGTTCGGCGAGCTCATAGGCGAGCACGTTGAGATGAACGGCTCCAGCTCCTCCCTCGGGGTCGATCTCGAGAGACTTCCGGATCAACGGTCGGGCTCCCTCGGCATCGCCGGTCAGGATGTGCAGGACTGCGAGATTCGCGGTCGTCTCGTCTGAATCGGGGTACAGGTCGACCGCGGCCCTGGCGAAAGAGAAGGCCTTCGGGATGTCGCCGTCGACGACCGCGGCACGCAGCTCTGTCTCGAGCTCCGTGGTGAAATCGGGATATACCGTCGCACCCGCGAACATCTCCGTGAGAGTCTTCACGAGCCGCTCGAGATCGGTGCCGGAGTCGATCGTCAGGTCACGGGTCTCAGCCGTCCAGGTGCGCTCCCAGTCCGAGGCAAATCGCTGAATGCTGGAGACGAAACCGGCATCGAGAGCGATCCTGTCGCTACCTCCGTCGATCCCGGAAAAGTCTCTGAGCAACGGAGAACACCATGGTCGTAATAGGAGTCGAGGTCTTTTCCCCTGCCGTCGAGGACGTCCGCCATCCAGGAAATGACGGCAACGAGAGGTTCGCCGGTTGCGGGATGAACGCCGCGGGACAGCATCTCGGCCGCCTTTTCCGGCGGCGACGACACTGCCTCATCCAGGTACGCAAAGGCGGCTGCGAGCTCTTCGGGGTCGGTCGTCAGAGGCTCACCGAACTGGTCGTAGTACCGCATCCCGAAATCGAACGCGTTGTCGAGTCCTCGGATCACGGTCCGATCTTTTGTGTCACCCGCCCAGTATCGAATCGCCCACGGCTCATCCATGACGATCTCGAATGTTCTGAACGCGAACGCCGACGGATTTGTGTTCTCGTGGTTGGTCGCGACAGCAACGGCGAAGTGTTCATGTGGAGCGATGAGCAGGTAGGTCCGGGTTTCTGCCTGGGAGCCGCCGTGACCGACCACGAAGCGGCCATTCGCGGTGTTGGTTCCCCACCCGAAACCATACCCGACGTTACGTCCGTCGGTCGTCGACTGCGCCGTCCACATCCGGCTCCGTGTGTCGTCATTGAGCAGCTTTCCTTCCCAGAGGCCCTGGGCAATGCGAGCATATCGGGCACCGTCGAGCGTGTACCTCCGCCCGCGAAGCGGCTGCTGATATCGACATACTCGGAACGCTGAAGCTCCCCATCCAGGAGTTCATAGCCTTCCACCCGGTTTGGGATGATTGCGCGCGGATCGTCCATCCGCGTGTCGAGCATCCCGAGGGGCTTCCAGACGTGCTCGGTCATGTACTCGCCGTAGCTCTGCCCGCTTGCCCCTTCGATCACGGCGCCGAGCAGATTGAACCCATAGCTCGTGTAGCTGTACCTCGTTCCGGGCTCCGCGACGAGATCGAAATCCTCGAAGACGGCGATCGCCTCCCGCGTGTTCCTCGGTTCCTTGAAATGACCTTCGAGATCGTAGTTGCGGTAGTGAGTGATCCCTCCGAGATGGCCGAGGAGCTGACGGATGGTGATCGGGTACTCCTTTTTCGGGAAATACGGAACGTAGGTCTGGACCTCGGCGTCGAGGTCAACCTTGCCGCGTCGACCAGCGTCAGGATCCCGATCGCGGTCATAGGCTTGGTGACCGAGGCCATACGGTAGGAGGACTCGGGGATCGCCGCAACGCCATTCTCGAGGTCGGCGTACCCGAAGCCGTGGACCCACATCTGGTCGCCCTTGATGAAGCCGATGGTCAATCCGACGGTCCCCTGAGACTCCATCCTGTCCTCGACGTACCGCTCGATCCGTTCGATCTCCGAACCAAGTGCCGTTTCCGAGGCCGGCGGTGGCGTGGGGTCGGGTATCGCAGGAGGCGCGGAGCTGGCACAGCCAAAGGTCGCGGTGATCGAAACGATAGCGAGAAGGGTTGAGAAAAGCCGACGGCCGCAGGTCGGTGTGTTCAACGCTCGTTCATTCATAACTCAGTGTACGACGCGGATGACGCCCTGTTTCAAAGTGAGGGATCCGCCATGGACTATTCGAAACGAGACTACTCGCGATCTTTGTCGTGGCGACCGGGGGCATTCCCGCTCGATGGCAGAGTAGATGCCTTCAAAGTCCGAAACTCTCAATACATTGATCCGGTAGAGGGCAAGCAGTCGGGATATTGCCCCGCAGTGATCCGGTTCCGGCCGTTTCGTTTGCTTTCGTACATGAGTTGGTCTGCCCGACCCATGGCGTTGTCAGCACTTTCGTCGCTCCGGGGCGTGGTGATCCTGATCGACACGGTCGGGCGGACCAGCTCGTTTGCAACTTCGACTTCGATCAGTCTCACTACCGCGCCCATCCTGAAAAGAGGTCGAATCTGACGGCGACGTCATCATGTTCCAATTTTCGCGTTCGGTACTCTTTCGGTACCATCGCTCTTTCCGTTGAACACGAACCCCTGACCCGGGAGCCGCCATGGTCCGCAACAACGTCTCTCTGACGACGCTCCTCGCGTTGATGCTTGCGATCGGTGCCGAGGCCGCGGTGCCTGCGTCTGAGCGCCAGGCCCGGGTCGCACTCTATGAGTCGACCACCGGTCCGCAGTGGCTCGATCAGCAGGGCTGGCTCGGCGCCAGCGGTTCCGAATGCGACTGGACGGGTATCACGTGCAACGGATCGGAGAGTGCGATCGTCCGCATCGCGCTTCCGCAAAACTACCTCGAGGGGATGATTCCACCTCAGATCGGAGACTTCTCCCAGCTCGAGGAGCTCGTTCTGTCGCGAAACTACCTCTCGGGCCAGCTCCCGGCAGCCATCGGTCAGCTTACAATCTGCGGGCGCTGGTGCTCGCGGACAACGAACTGACGCTTCCGCTTCCTGACTCATTGTCGTCGCTCGATCGTCTGGAGAGACTCGATCTGAGCGGCAACCGTTTTGACGGTTCGATCCCGCCCTCGATCGGAAGCCTCGTAGCGCTCCATTCACTCGATCTCTCGTACAACGCCTTCCGATCCGAGTTGCCCGACTCGATCCTCGCTCTGACGAATCTCGCTGATGATCAGTCAGACTTCCGGTTCAATGCGCTGATGACGAGCAACGCCTCGATGCAGGAGCTGCTCGACCGAACTCAGATCGGCGGTGACTGGGCGAGCAGCCAGACCGTGGCACCGCTCAACGCCTCCCTCTCCGCAGCCGGGATCGAGTGGGATCCGGTGTCGCCGGCGAGCGGTGAGGGACATTATCGAATCGTCTTTGAGTAGTCAGTCTGGAGGACCCCCGCAGGTGCGTTCCACCAGTTCGAAGTCGGCGTCTCGATACGACGTGCGCGATCTGTTCGGCGAACTGACGACCACCGTTCACACCGTCACCGTCCCGCATCGCCGACAGAAGAACCTGCTGATAAGCGGTCCGTCCACACCAGTGGAGTTCACGAACTTCGGTTACGCTCCCGACTTCCCGTTTTTTCAGTTCGGCATCCGACCGGAGCCGCTGGTGCAGATCGCCGGCGTTCCTCAGAACAGCACGTACTTCACGATCGTGAACTACGGAGGACTCGGCGGCGAAGCATTGCTCGATCAGCAGGGCGAGTTCTTCACGCTGAGCGAGTCGGAGCTTTTCATCGACCGGCTCTCGACGAAGCGAATCGATGTTTCGTCCCTGCCTCAGCCTCCGGGTGAGTACGAGGGAGAGGTCGTGCTCACGGGTGACGGGACCTTTCAGCCTCTTCGCATGCCGGTCTCGCTTCTCTCGATCCCCTCACCAGCCGATCCTGATGGTGTACCGGAGCAGAGACGTGTCGACCTCGTGAGTGGCCGAACGACGCTTCGCTCGACTGCCACGTTCCGCAACGATGGCGATGAGGTGCTCTCCGGCGCCGTCACTTCCGACGTGCCCTGGATCATTCCCGTCACCGAGTACGTCTCGGTACCTCCCCACGGGTCAGCCGACGTCCAGTTCGACATCGACCCACAGGCGCGTCTCGACTCCTCCAGGGAAAACGGTGTGAGCTACACCGGCACACTGAGGGTCGAGTACGCTGATGAGGTCGAGCCTGTCACCAATGGCTTCGGCTATGAGGACCAGCACACGACCGGAGTTTCGACGACCTTGTCGACCGTCGTCAGCACGATCCCTCCCGATGTGTCCGACGGAGATCCACCACCATTCGATGAAGTCGATGCTGGATTCCTGATCCCCGGTCTGCAGCAGAGTGTCGCCACCTTCACCGACGTCTCGATCGCGAATGCGTTCGGAGCGCTGCGAATCGACGACCTCCGTGCCTTCTTCACGGGAGCCGGCTCCGCCGGATCGTCACGGCTCGCCACGTTCAAGCAGCTCGGCAGCCGCGGCGTCATCATGCTGGGGTCGCCGCTTCGCACGATGTTTTCTCAACCCTCCGGCAGTGGCGCGATCCAGGTGCGCTCGACCGAATCCGGCTCGGTGTTGGTGTCGGCTCGACGGCTCCACGTCGAGGAGGAGGGGCTCGCCGGAACGGCGCTCCCTGTGTTCGCTGCAGAACGGCGCACGGAGGCTGGGGAGCAGATCAACCTGACCGGACTTGCCTCCTCCGACCGGAAAGATCTGTTCATTCAGGCCACGAGTGCCGCCGGAGCCACTGTAGAAATCGAAATGCTCGACTCGAGTGGCGAGGAAGTCGGCACGCTCGGACCCCTTGAGATTGGCGAGTGGGGGGTGATTGAGCTGCAGAGCTTCGCTCCTGCAGCCACCGCGACGGCGATTGTACGCGTCGAGGAGAGCTCGCCGGGTCCGGTCGTCGCCTATGCTCTTCTTTATGGCGAGAACGGAACCGATCCGTGGGTCGTGGTGGACTGGAATGCATACTGGGGCGAGCCGCGGACGTCGACCCTTGTCGTCCCGATCGCGCGCCGGGACGGGCCGGTTCTGGCGGAAGGCCGTCGCCGCGGCGTCCTCAGGCCCGGCGCTGTCGCTGGGGACCGAACGACAGTTGATCTCGCTCTCTTCAACCCGACCGCGTCGGAGGCAGTGGCACTACTGAATTTCCACGAGGTGGACGGCGGAAGCTACGAAGCGATCGTCGCGGCGCCCTCGCGGCGGACCATCACGATCAGTGACGTCGTCGCGACATTCGGTCTCGATGGAACGGTGGACGGCCACATCACGGTCACGCCGCTTCGAGGCGAGGTCACGGGGACGGCTCGGCTCGTGACACGACGAGGAGGCGCAACGCGAGGATCCGCGATTCAGCTCCGTCCGCGCTGGAGCGGCGTGAGACTCGGGGAACGGCGTTCGATCGGGGCGGTCGAAGACAGTCGTCAAAAGACGATTGACGACGCGATTCCCACGACCTGGCAGACTCGCTTCCGGTTACTCGAGACGAGTGGAGAAAGCGTCACCGTTCGGGCGACGATTCGTGTCGCGACAGGCGCTGCACTTGCCGCCGCCGTCGTCCGGCGCGAGCTCGAGCTGGCCCCGAACCAGATGCTTCCGCTCGGTCCGATCGGACGCGCGATCATGGGCGAGGCGCGGGAGACCTCCATCGATGATCTCCACGACCTCGTCGTCGAATTCGACGTGCTGGACGGAGATGGCTCGGTCCTCATCATCACCGAGATGGTCGAGAACGCGACTGGCGACACATTGATCAGATTCGACTGACCCCGGGGTCCAGCCGGCGGCAGTTACGGTCTGTCAGAGCAGTAGCCACAGGCCTCTCGGATCCCTGGGGCCTCTGGTGATCACGTCTTTGATCGGCGGTGATGAGCCGTGGTGAACGAACGCCCGCGCTCGAGACACTGACGCCGAATCCCGCCCCCGCCTGGTCCTGCTCCGCGCATGAGCGCTGGCCTCGACCCCCGTCCGCTCCTTCGCCGATTTCGCCGGTGCTATACCAACGCGCTCCGACGATCACGTCGGCGTAAAGATTCCACGGCTGTCATGCTGCGGGATCGACTTCACCAACTCGGTCGGTCAGGCGCAGCTTCACGATCTGGTCGACGAGGGCGGCCACGCTGACGACGAGCCAGGGGAGGGCGATGTGCAGTGCGATACGGTCCCACGAGGATCGCGTACGGAAAGACACGCCCGAACTTCAGGCGAGGATCACTTCACGCAATCGACGGAGGCTGTTGCCCCGATCGGGGAGTGAAGAAGACTCAGGGGTTGCGACGGATGATTTCTGCATTGATCGCTCCCGCGAAGATCGTCCAGAGCAGGTACGGAATCATGAGCGCCGCAGCGTTTCTGTCGACCTTCCGGGCCCGGTCCATGTGGGCCAGGAGCACGCCGAGCAGCGCGACGAGATCGACCATTGCCAGGGCCGGCTTCTTTGCGCCAAAGAAGATGGGGCTCCATGCCGCGTTGAGCGCCAGTTGCGCCCACCAAAGCTCGAGCGCACGGTCCCCGCCCCGTTTCCACAGCCGGTACGCCGCGATCGCCATCATGCTGTAGAGCGTCGTCCATACGACAGGAAAGACCTGCCGAGGAGGATTGAATGGTGGCTGGTTCAACCGGCGGTACCATTTTCTGGTCTCACCACGGGCGGGTGTGAACAGGGAGCCGAGCAGACTTGCAGCTGCGACTCCCCCTCCGAATGTCAGTGCGGCCGAGGTCGATCGTTTCATACGTCTTGCTTGTGCAACCGTTGTTCCTGAGGTCGTAGACGCACCGCTGCATCGTAATTGACGAACGAGGGCAGCATTACAAGCGATCGGTTCTCGCCTTCACGGCGAGGCTCGTGATGACGATGGTCGTGGAGGAGCTCATTCCAGAGACGCATTCAGAACAGAAGGGCCGCGGGGCCGCCGCCGCATCACTGCTGGGCGGTTTCGTTCTGTTCACCTTCTTGGCGGTCTATCTCGGCTGACGCCGCTGGGCTTTGGCGCGGGAACCAGCAAGACCGGCACTTGCTTCCGATGGAACATCAGTTGCACGATCAAATCTCTCCGGTACCGACAATGACGCATCAGACCGTCTACTTCTTCTCGACCTGGAGCTCGATCGCGCGGGTCGTCATCGTCGGTTCGCTCATGTACGTCGCCGTTGCGGTGCTGCTCCGTCTGGGCGGAAGCCGCACGCTCGCAAATCTCAACGTGTTCGACTTCATCGTCACCGTCGCAATCGGATCGGCGCTGGGACGGGCCTTGACGGCACGTGAGGTCGGGCTTTCCGAAGCCATTGCGGCATTTCTGGTCCTGATCGGACTCCAATACGGTCTGAGCTCGTTGCTTGCACGATCGCCCCGGCTCTCGAAGATCATAAACACTCCTTCGCTCCTCTTCTATAAAGGTCAGTTCAACGAGCGCGAGATGAGACGGGAGCGTCTGAACCGGGACGAGCTCCGGGCGGCGGCGAGAAAGCAGGGGGTCGGATCGCTCTCCGAGATTGACGCGATCATCCTCGAAGCGAGTGGCGGCTTTTCGATCATTCGCGACATCGGCGACGGGTCCGCACTCTCCGACAAGATCAATGAAGAGATCGAGCAGATGCCGCGGCGAGCTTGACCTCTCGCAAACAAGATTTCTGCGCAGCCGCGTACCTTCCGCTATAGTTGAGCCGAAAGCCTGCAAAATGAAGGAGCTCACGATGCGAAGGAAATCAATTTTCGTACTGGCAGTGATTCTCGGCCTGACTCTCGGAGCATTCCCGATGCTCGCACAGGAACACCCGGAACATCCGGAGCACCCGGAAGAGGCCAGGGCGGTCGATCTCGACGCACTCGAAGCCGCGATCGAGGCGCAGATCGGTGACATGGCGGGTGAGGACGGCTGGATCGAAGTCGAGGACGAGGTCACGGGAAAGACCTGGACGCTGAAGCTCGACAAGGTCCATCGTGACCGGCTGTCGAAGATCGCCCCGGACACTTACTTCGCATGCGTGGATTTCGACGCACAATCGGGCGAGAAAGTCGATGTCGACTTCTTCATGAAGGGCGACTCGGCCGACGCACTCGCGATGCAGGAGCTGATGATCCACAAGGTCAACGGCAAGGCCCGGTACCAGTGGAGAGAAGAAGACGGCTTCTGGAAGCGAGTCGACGCCGAATAGCGAGCTGGTAGAGGAACGGGCATTTTGGACCGCTGAGCGCTGACGGCAGACTGCTCCGGAACTTCACTGAGCGACCCGATCTGATCGTGAGGCAACGGACTGGGATGCGAGGATGGCGAGCCGGTGGAGTGGAGTGCAATCAATCTCTGCGAGTCATCCGTCGTCGTTCTCCGCTGCAACTCAGAGGAGTGCTGGGCCGAATTCGAGTAGGCTTCGCTGGCTGAGCGGACCGTGAGGACCTGCGGTCCTGTTCAATCCGTGGGCGGAAGTTCTTCGCCCCTATGGCCTCGCGTATGCGCGAGCCACGGCAGTCAATTGCTGACCTCGCGGATCCGTGCGAAAGACGGCAGTCGCTTTCCGCTCGGTGTGGTAAGGGACGTAGTGAATCATCACTTCGGCCTTCTCCTCATTCCCGCCGGAATCCTTCAGTGTGGCAACCACCTGGACGTTCTCGGCCGTCTTGTCTCCCTCGTTCCGGACGATCAGGGCGACCTCGAAGAGATCCTCGCTCTGCGTCACCTGACCAATGTGCACCGAGAGGCTTGCTTCACGATGATCGGTAGCCACTGCCAGCCATATCAGATATGCGAACGTCGACACGACCACGACCGAGCTGATCGTCAGCGTTACCCATTCGAGCCAGTTTCTTCTCATTATGAGGATTGGAGCAGCAGTCGTGCCGCCGAAGCGCCGAGAACGGTTGGCAATGCCAGAACGACGGTAAGCGCGATCATCAAAGAGAGAGGCGCTCCATCGAACCGCCCGATGAACCACAGGATGAGGGCTGCAGTGGCGAGCGCAATCGCGTAGGTTGCGGCGGCGCCGGTCGCCATCTCGAATGGTGTCTCAGCGTGTGAGTGTTGATTGGCACCGGTGAATTCGCTGAAGTGCAGGATCACAAGAGCCACTGCAACAGACAGGGAAGCCAGAGCCAGCAGTTTTCCGAAAGATATCTCCACGGCGATCAGCACGATCTCCTCGGTGGGAGCCACGTTGGCGGCAAACCAGATCCCGCCAAAGAATGCCAGGATGACCTGATCGGCGGATAGACTGCTCGACCGGTTTTGATCACTCGATGAACTGCCGGAGTTGTCCCCCTGAGAGTCATCGGCTCCGAGCTGCATCGTGCCGATGGATATTCCGATGGCGACCATCCCGGCTTCGATCACGATTTTGCCGGCGATGATCTCCGGAGGCATCTCCATCGTGATGCGGCCGAGGATCCAGAGAACAGCGGACGCGGTCACGATCCCGATTCCGAGAGCTTCAATGGAATCGACGATGATCTCCAGCCACCCCGAATCCTCACGGAATCCCGAAAGCCGGTTGTAGCCCACGACGAGCAGGAGGACCACGGAGAGAAAGCCGAGGAGCTGGTGGGGTGACGACATGAAACCGAGCCACCACACTTCCATGGTGTAGAGAAGCGGAATGCTGAAGAGAAGACCGCCGGAGATCCCGCGGCCGTAATCCTTCAGGGACTTCGTTACGCTCTGGATTTCAGCCGTGCCGGTCATCGCATCGTCTGAGGGGGCAAATCCGCTGCCACAAACGGCCGCCTCAGCCCCGATCAACGCGTTTTCGAGAGTGGATGGCGTGCAGATTGAAGGTGAGCGGCACGTGGAATCTGATAAACGGTGGAAGATTGCGACGATCGGTATCGCCGTGGTCCTCCTTCTCTCGCTGCTGTTCCTGCCGGCATGCTGCTGCGTCAGGGAACCGGGACAGACAGCTCGGGTTCCACACCACGAGTTGCCTGCCTCCGTCATCGGTCAGCAGCAGTTTGACTTGCCCGAGGAAGCGACTCCCGCGAGTGCGACGAGCACCGAGATGCGAAACGTGCACTTCTGGCTCGCATCCGATCTCGTGCTGAACATCCATGAGCTGCATGGAACGATGGCGGCGAAAGAGGAGGGGAAGCCTCTCAACTTCGATGACAAATCGAGCTTCATCGTGGACATCCACGATGCAACCGTCGGAATCGCCGCGCCTGACCTCGAGCATCTGATGAACCACTACGTCTTCAACGGCCCGGAGGCCCCGCTCCGAGACCTGTCGATCACGATTGAGGACGGTCAGATCGTCCAGGAGGGGATCCTTCACAAGTTGATCGACATCCCCTTCCGTATGAGAGCGAGCGCTCAGTTGACCGATGATGGTCGCCTGCGCCTTCATCCCGAATCGATCGAGATCTGCGAGCTTCCCGGCAAGTCGCTCATGCGCGCATTCGGAATGACTCTCGAGGATGTGATGGATCTTCGGAACGTCGAGGGTGTCACGGCCGATGGGAACGACCTGCTGATCGATCCGCTGTCAATTCTTCCGCCGCCGGTGATGCGGGGGACCATTACCGAGATCCGTGTTGAGAATGGGGAGCTCGTTCAAGTCTTCTCCAGCGACTCACCATGGGAGCCGCTCGACCCGCCGCTCGACCGTCCAAACTACATGTTCTTCCGCCACGGAACGTTGCGGATGGGCAAGCTCCTGATGGTCCGGGCCGACATGCAGGTTGCCGACAGCGATCCTTCGGACCCGTTCGAGTTTTTCCTCGACCTCTACAATCAGCAACTCGTTGCCGGCTATACGGAGAACCTCGCAGATTACGGGCTGCTGGTCGTCATGCGCGATATCGATGATGTCGGATCGCCTGTCAGGGCGGGCGAGGCCCTCTGCAACGACAGCCCGTGCAAGTCCAGTCCTGCCGTACGGAGCGAATGACCCGCGGCGGTCGAATGCGCTGTCACAAAGATGTTTCGAAGCACATCCGCGACCGGGCAACTCTGGTACTCTGATCATTCATTTTTCGATTATGAAACATTCTTCGTATCCGCGAAGGAGTGCCTCCTTTCCAGAGGCAACGATTGTCCACCGGCAACGCAAAGCGCTTTTTGCCTGGTCCAAGCTGCGACCGCTCCCAGGCCACCATCGCTGTGGTCTCCCTCTTGTCGTTCATCTCAGATCATCTGCGCCAGCGAACGGCGCCGTTCCCCATCCGGAGGTTTCGTCATGAACAAAGTCCTGCGCTTTGCAGTCACCACCCTCGCGGTTCTTGGAGCCACCTCGGCCGGAGCAGCGACACACACGGTCACAGTGGGAAACAGCTTCTTCAGCCCCGCACAACTCACCATCGAGACGGGTGACACTGTGGTCTGGGTCAAGACGGGAAGCGTTCCTCACAACGTGGTCGCGGATGACGGAAGTTTTCGGTGTGCCCGGGGCTGTGACGGCACAGGTGGGAATGGAAGCCCGACATCGGCAGAGTGGAGCTTCAGTCTCACCTTCAACGACGTGGGGAACAACCCCTACTACTGCGAAGTGCACGGTGCGCCCGGCGGTATCGGTATGTCAGGATCCGTCACTGTGGAGCCTGCCAGCGGTGGGGAACAGCCAGGTGAGAGCGTCGTGGTATTCGTCCCGATCGCCGGAAGCGTACTAGGGAACAACAATACTTTCTTTCGTACGTTTTTACGCGTCTTCAATCCGTCTCTGACCGAGACCATTTCGATCGCCGCAGCATTCCTCCCGGTCGGACAGAACAACAGCGCTGCTCCGGACGTCGTCTTCACCGTCGCCCCGGGACAGGTAGAAATCTTCGAAGACGTCGTGGGCGGACTCCTCAACGCGAACGGGCTGGGGGCGATACGGTTCCATTCCGACGATTCGTTCTACGTCACGTCGAGGATCTTCACCGATTCGAAGTGCAGCGATCCCGCCGGTGGAACCTTTGGACAGTTCGCGCCCGGCACCGAGATCTCTGAAGCTCTCACGAGCGGAGTCATCCTGCACCTGAACGTCAGCGAATCGTTCCGATCGAATGTCGGCTTCGCGAACACGAGTGATTCACCAGCCACGATCACGGCACGGCTATGGGATCCGAGCGGCATGATCGGAGAGGTGCAGGTCGTGCTCGATCCGCTCGGCGTGACACCACCGCTCGGCATTGCCGGACTCTTCGGATTGACTGATCTGGATCAGGAGAACCTGCGAGTCACGTTCACGTCCGATCAACCGGTCTTCGGGTACGGATCGAACGTCGACAACTTCACCAGCGATCAGATCTACATTCCCGCACAGGAGCTGCCTTGACGCTCACCGGCACGCGAGTCGGTCTTCTTCTTCTGGTTGCATGCTTCGTCGCGAGTGCCGCCGTAGGCCAGCCGGTCGTCGATGAGACCATCGATCTCGACTTCGATCGCCCGGAAGCGTGGGCGATGAAGAGATTCGCGACGATCTTTACGCCAACCGCCATGACTCCTCCCGGTGACCTCGAGGGGACGTGGTTTCTCGGTCTGGAGCTGGTCTCGATTCCACACTTGAACGAGACCGAGCGGACCGTCGGGTTCAATGGAATCAAGGAAGAGGATCTGAATAAAACGGCTGCCTACGCGCGTGGGCGGCTGATGCTGGACCTGCCCGCCGACTGGTCTCTGACCGCCACCTACCTCCCGCCAGTCGAGGTCGAAGGCGTGAAACCGAATGTCTGGTCTCTCTCGGTGCATCGCTCCCTGTTCAGGACAGAATCCACGAGCTTCGAGATCAGTGGATTCGGCAGCGATGGAAAGATCAGGAGCTCCTTCACCTGTTTCGATCGGGTTCTCGAAGACGGTGCAGAGAATCCTTTCGGTTGCGAGTCGCTTTCCACAGATGACTACAATTTCACCGTGGCCGGTCTCGAGCTTCGTGCGCTCAAGGAGATCGCCGGAATGGGCAATCCGACGCTGCATCTCGGAGTCGTGTCGACGTGGATGGATCTCGAGTTCCACGTCAACGCCCGGCGCGTCGGCTTCATCGACCGGACCCGCCTGCTCTCGAGCGGTTGGGTTCCGTCCGTCGCCGGCGGAGCAAGCTGGAATCTTCAGAGAAATCTCATCGCTACCGCGGAAGTGCTGTATGCACCCCTTGCGGTCGAACGCCCAGAGGACGTCGGAACGAGCGACGATCTTCTCCACGTGAGAGTGCTGCTGGCGTTCCGGCCATTTTGAGCGCCATGAGCGGCGTTCAATTCATCATCCGCTGCACGCGGGGATGCGATTCCACCCCCGGCTCGATACGGATCGGCCAGACAATGGGTGTCGCGTCGCAGACGAGGAGGAGAGTATGACGAAAGCTGATCTTGCCAGAGCGCGCTACCGCGCCTTCGGACGCGTCCTGGCCGTCGGACTGGTTCTGTTCGTCGCGTCAGCGATTCAGGCGCAGCCGGGACGCGCAGGAGAACCCGACTACAGCGAGTGGGACCGGCTTCTCGCGAAGTACCACTCGACGCAGGGTTTCGACTATGCGGGCCTGAAATTACACGAGAGCCAGACTCTCCGCGACCTTCGCGACGTTCTCGCCATGGTCAATGTCGAGGCGCTCGATCCAGACGAAGAGCTGGCCTACTGGATCAATCTCTACAACGTCAACATCGTCGGTCTGATCGTCGACAACTATCCGATCGACTCGATTCGTGATCTCTCCACCGATCTTTTCATTCGGCTGAATGTGTTCAAAAAGCCGCACGTTCCGTTCGCAGGCGACGCGATCTCCCTGGACTACATCGAGCACGAGAAGATCCGGCCACGATTCCGCGACGGCCGGATTCACTTCGCCGTCAATTGCGGAGCGAAGAGTTGTCCGCCTGTGCGAGGCGAGGCATACGTCGGCGCGCGGCTCGACGAACAGCTCGATGACCAGGTGAGAAGGTTCGCGGCCGGGTCCGGATTACGGATCGAGAACGATGGTGGCGATGTCGTCGTCCATACGACGAAAATCATGGACTGGTACGGAGACGACTTCGAGGATTGGCATGGAGGAGTCGTCCAGTTCCTCCTGCCTTACATGCCGGAATCAAAGCGTTCGAAATTGAAGGGGACCAGCCGCGTGAAAATCCGATTCGACGATTACGACTGGTCTCTCAATGATTGGCGCCGGTAGGTGTACACGATGACGAGAATCATTCTTCTGGCCAGCGCTCTCTTTGCCTCAGCCACGCTGACTGCAGCATCTGCGGACGCGGAGCAATGGGTATACACCGCACCGGAGTGCACCGCCGCGCAGGCGCACGCGTCCGACGCGGCGAGCCTCCTGCCATGCTTCGTTCCGGTCTACACGATCGAGGATGGATCGCTGCAATTCAACCGGATCGGTACTCCGGAGATCAGGATGCAGGACGGAAGAGAGCGGGTGAGCATCAATCCCGATCGTCACACCGTCTATGTCGGTACGCACGACGATCGCATCGGCGAACGTGATGTGGTCCACCTTCTCTACCGGATTCATTTCACGGAGATCCCATTTCGATGGAAGGACGTTTTTCTGAAGCACCGGAACGCGGGATTGCTGACCCTCGTCACGCTCGACGCCGAGTCATTCGAACCGCTCTTCGTGACCACCGTGTTCACCTGTGGCTGCTATCGGGCACTTCTTCCGACTGAGCTGCTGCCCGAGGCGGCCCTGCCAGACGACTACCCCTCGGATCAGCTCCAGGTGTGGGGAGAAACCCTGGAGCCAATCATCGCTCAACCCACGACCGAAGATCCTTTGCTCGTCTCGATGCGCTCGCACACGCATCGCGTCTACGACATGTCGATCGTGCACGATCGGGTCTCCGCGGGCGTGCAGAAGACTCTGGAGCTGCGCCCGATCGAGGAGCTTCACGAACTCCCGGTGATCGGTGGCGAAGGCGAGACTTCATCGTTCTACTACACGAGCGGTTTTCGCCGCGGTCACGTGCGTGGAGCATGGAGCCCGGTCGAAGGGCTCACTCTCGGATTGTTGATCCTCGATCCGATGATCGGGATGGACAAGGATTTCGGAGACCCGGAGCTGACCGGAACAAAGTTCTACACCATGCTCACCCCCTGGTCGCGCGACGTTTCGAGACTCGATCAGTACGATCCGCTGCTGCAGAAGCTGGGATACCACACGAGCGTCCTCACGGAGGATCGAAAAGCTGCTTCACCCGGAGGCGGCTCTTCTTTCGATATGGAGAGTGGCTTTGTCCCGACCGGATGGAGTCAGCCAGGCCGGGTCTGCGCGATTCCCTGACGAACTTTGGGCAGGGGATCGTCAGAACTGGAACGGAGGGATGAGCGGGACCCTGGTCCAGACGTCGGTCAGAGTGAGCGCGATCAGAATGGCGAGCCAGAAGAATCCGGCGGCCGCGAAGATCCACATCTTCTTCGGACTCACTTCGAGCTCCATGAAGAAGTAGAGAACGAGCAGGGCCTTTGCGATCGCGATTCCGAACGACACCCACGGCTTCGCCGCACCCAGCGGCAGCTTCGCCGCGAAGGCGGTCAGCGACAGAAGCGCCAGCAGCGCAATCGCGACGAGTACGTAAGTCCGCGGACTCGATGGTTCTGTCCTGATCAGTTTCATCACGTCTCCCTCCTGCTCAACATGACTGTGACCTCATCTCTCACAACAGGTAAAACGCCGGATACAAAAAGATCCAGACGATGTCGACGAAATGCCAGTAGAGACCGGCAACGAAGATAGGCGCGTACTGGTGCTGGTTGATCCGTCCTCTCGCCGTCATCACGATCAGCCAACCGACCACTGCCAGTCCGATCAACATGTGGAAAGCATGCATGCCGGTCATGACGTAGTAGAACGATACGAACAGTTCGACCGCCTGCTCGTGAGCTCCCTTGTACTCGAAGCCGGGGCCGGGCACGAGGTTCTCTTTCCAGTGGCGGTAATACTCGTAAAACTTGATCCCCAGGAACGACGCGCCGAGGATCCAGGTGAGAGACAGATTTCGCACCACACCCCGGTGCCGCTCACGAATCGCACGGACAGCGAGCGCCATCGTCAGGGAGCTCAGAAGGAGAATCGCGGTGTTCACCGTTCCGAGCCAGAAATCCATGTGACTGCTGCCGATCTTCCACGCCTCCCCATGCACGCTCCGGTACGCGATGTAGAGCGTGAATGCGGTACCGAAGAACAGCACCTCGGTCGCCAGAAACGTCCACATGCCGAGCCGCACGGACTCGCGCTGCTGCCCGATGTCGTCGAACTGACTCTGGAGTCCGATCTGTAGCCTGCTGTCGTTTTCAGTGGTCATGGTGACTCAGTCCGCATGTCTCTCATTCGTCGTCGTACGCATACGCTCCCTGCGTGACGATCGGAGTCTCGGCGAAGTTTTCCCGCGGTGGCGGTGAGCTCGTCTTCCACTCCAGTCCCGTGGCTCGCCACGGATTCGGACCCGCCTTCGGCCCGCGCTTCATCGCCCACAGCAGATAGACGAGCGGGAACAGATACCCCAGGCCGAGGATGGACGCTCCTGCGGTCGACAAGACGTTCAGTACCTGAAAATCCGCCGGATAGATCTGATAGCGCCGCGGCATCCCGAGATATCCGAGGACGAATTGTGGAAAGAACGTCAGATTGAATCCGAGGAAGATCATCCCCGCGGAGATCTTGCCCCAGGTTTCCGGATAGTTCCTGCCGAACATCTTCGGGAACCAGTAGTGGATTCCTCCGAGATATCCCATCACCGCGCCTCCGACCATGATGTAGTGGAAGTGCGCGATGACGAAGTAGGTGTCGTGGACGTGGACGTCGATTCCGAGTGTCGCGACGAACAACCCTGTCAGCCCGCCGATGGTGAAGAGCCCGATGAAACCGAGCGCATAGAGCATCGGCGTCGTAAAGAAGATCTCACCCTTGTACATCGTCGCCAGCCAGTTGAATACTTTGATGGCGGAGGGAACCGCCACGAGGAAACTGAGGAACGAGAAGACGAATCCCGCGTACATCGACTGGCCACTGACGAACATGTGATGACCCCACACGAGAAAGCCGAGTACGGCGATACCGAGGCTGGAGAAGGCGATCATGCGGTAGCCGAAGACGCGTTTCCGGCTGAACGTCGTGATCAGTTCGCTGACGACGCCCATCGAAGGGAGGATCATGATGTAGACGGCCGGGTGCGAGTAAAACCAGAACAGGTGCTGGAACAGGAGCGGATCCCCTCCGAGTGCAGGATCGAAAACGCCGATCGAGAAAAAGCGCTCGAGCACGATGAGAAGAAGTACCGTCGACAGCACGGGTGTCGCCAGGACGAAGATGGCGCTCGTCGCGTACATCGCCCAGATGAACAGAGGCAGGCGGAACCACGTGAGCCCAGGCGCCCGCATCTGATGAATCGTCACGATGAAGTTGAGGCCCGTGAGGATCGAGGAGAAGCCGGCGATGAACACTCCCGTTGCCGCGAGCATTACATTGCCATTCGAGTAGGTGCTCGAGAATGGGGTGTAGAAGGTCCAGCCGGTGTCGACACCCCCCAGAACGGTTGCGCCGATCGCGAACAGGCCACCGAAGATGAAGATGTAAAAGGAGAGGAGATTCAGCTTCGGAAACGCCACATCCCGCGCACCGATCATCGGCGGGACGAGAAAGTTTCCGAGGACCGCCGGTACCGAAGGGATCAGAAAGAACCAGACCATGATGATCCCGTGGATCGTGAACAGCCGGTTGTAGCTCGACGACGTGACCAGATCCGGCTCAGGCGTCAACAGCTCGAGCCGCATCAGCAGAGCGGCGACGCCACCGAAAAGGAAAAACAGCGTGATCGCGCCGAGGTAGAGCAGGGCGACCCGCTTGTGGTCGGTCGTCAGCAGCCAGGACCTCACACCGTACGACTCGCTGAGATAGTCGTCCCGGTCGGTGGCCGCGGTGGAGAGCGTCTCGGTCATCGCTCGAGCTCCGGATCGGGCACTGTGGCTCCTGGTTCGGTTTCCACGGTGCCTCTCGTCGATTCGATGAATGCGAGCAGCTTGATCATCTCGACCTCGTCAATCTTCCCCTCATAGCTGGGCATGATGTTCTGATAACCCACGACGACCTTCTCCGCGGGTCGAAGAATCGATTGTCGAACATACTCCTGGTCCGCGACCATCGAGGATCCGTCGCTGAAGCTCACACGGCGCCCGATGAGCCCTCCCAGATCGGGTCCGCGACCGCCGTGCTTGTGGCAACTGTCGCAGGCATAATGCGAGAACAATTTCTCCCCCTGCGAAGCGAGAGATCCCGACACACCACCTTCGAGCCAGCGCCGGTAGTCGTCTTCCTCCATGGCAATCAGCCGACCGGTCATCCGGGAATGATTGGTTCCGCAATATTCGGCACAGAGGAGACGGTAAGTTCCCGGTTTCTCCGCGGTGAACCACAGCGAGGTGTAGCGGCTCGGAAGCGCGTCCTGCTTGACGCGAAACTCCGGAAGAAAGAGATCGTGGATGACGTCCTCCGATCGCAGGATCACCTTCACCGGCCGTCCCACAGGAACGTGGATCTCGTTGATCTCCCGGCGTCCTTCCGGATGTTGTACCTGCCACATCCACTGTTTCGCGACGACGTAGATCGGTTCCGCGTCCGCCGGTGGAGACTGGACGTCGAAATAGAGTGCCGCACCGGCGGCGAAGAGGATCACGAAGACGATCAGCGTGCCCACCAGCCACGATCCCTCGATCGCAATCGACGTATAGATCCGACCGGATCGATCGGTGCGACGCTTCGACCAGTACTTCGTTCCGAACACGATCATCAGCCCAAAAACGAGCAGCGACATGCCCCCGCAGATGATCAGAAGAATGATGAAGAGCCGGTCGACTCGACTCGCGTACTGCGATGCCGCATCGGGAAACAGCGGAATGACCGTGGCGAGGAGATCAGTCATCGTGATCTCTTTCCAGAGTCTCGGTTTTCAGCGGCTCGCCCACGCCCACCCGGTCCCGCGGGCGGAGATCCCCTGGCGCCGGCCGCCGTGGCGGCGTACCCTGAACGACCGCGCGCGGCGGGGCACGATCGAGGTCCATCGTCAACGGTTCCCACAACGGGAGGTCTCTCTTCGAGACCAGCGTCATCGCACGCTCGATCGGAATCTGAACGACGCCCGCCGACCGGTCCGCCCACCGGTACCCCGAGAGTCGTTCGAGCTGTTGCCTGCGCATCTGCCGGAGCGCCACGTTCGGTCGGCTGTCGATTCGGGGATCGGGTGGAACCAGCGCCTGCTCACGAGACGGGGATCTCTCGTCCGGAGCGGGTGCGATGTTCCGACGGCCTCCCCCGGGGAAGAAAGAGGGCAGCGCGATACTGAACGCAACCACGAGCACCACGAGCACCCCGGCGATCACGACCCATTTCGGCCGTCCGTCCGTAATCTCGTGGGCGTGAAAGACGTTCCTGCTCATTCCGCTTCCCCTCCCTCGAACCGATAGTCGTGAGCCACGAGGATCGGTCGCTGATCGAGCTCCCGCCAGAACATGGCGAGCCAGACCAGCCCGATCCCGATCGTGATCACGATGTCGAGCCAGCTGATGCTCGCGCCATCGGCATGAAGATTCGGCTCCACCAGCCAGATCAACTCCAGCAGACGCATCACCAGGACGAACGCCGCGATTGCCCCGAGGATACTCCTCGATCGCTTCGCACCGCGAAATAGCAGCAGAAAGAACGGTATGAAGAAATACCCTGCCATCAGCACGGCTCCCGCGTAGAACCAGCTCGTCTCCATCCTCGGCAGATACCAGCGAATCTCCTCGGGAAGATTCCCGGCGTAGATGATCAGGAACTGGGAAAAGACCACGTAGACCCAGAACATCACCGACATCAGGATCATGTTGCCGAGGTCATTGAAGGTCCCTTCCGTGGCCACCAGGCCCACGTCCTCACGCCGTGCCAGTCTCGTTCCGATGAGAGTCATGAACGCGAACGTCGACACGCCGCTGCCGGCGATCGTGATGAAACCGAACTGCGTCGACCACCAGTGCGGATCGAGTGACATGAGCCAGTCCCATCCCCCGATCGTCATGAGAACCACCCAGGCGACCATTCCGCCTGCGCTCCATCGCTGCGCCTCGATCGCGAGAGGTTCGCCACCTTCACGGTCCTGCCGGTCTGAGATCGTGTTCAATTTCCAGAGCAAGGTTGCGAGCAGAAGGAAGATCAGTATGGTTCTGGCGATGAACATCGGCTCGTTCAGGTATCCGATCCGGTGCCCGAGCCCTTCAGATTCCAGATATCCCTCACGCGCCCATGGATAAATCGTATCCATGCCGAGAGCGATGGGCACGAACAGGATCAGCATCAGCGGCCATGTACGGCCGGCGGACTCGAGCGGACGCCGGATGAGATATCCCCACGCCCCTCCCGTGAGGTGATACAGCATCAGCACGGCGATCGAGCCGAGCGTGATCCCGGTCCAGAACATCCAGCCGACCAGCCAGGAGAAGAAAAACTGCCGTGGATCGAACAGCGCACCGATGACGGCGAGGACGAGCAGAACACACCCGACGATGACCATCGTCCGTCTATTCATCGAGCTCTCCTGCAGGCACGTCTGCGAGTGTCGCGTGCTGCGAGAGCTGAAGCGCGCGGATGTAGGCAGCGATCGCCCATCGCTCTTCCGGACTGACCCGATCGGAGTAGTCGTACATCGCGCCGAAGCCCTCGGCGATCACATTCACGAAATGCCCGGGGGGCGCATGCCGGAGGCGCTCGGAGTGGAATGAGGGTGGAGCGATGAAGCCGCGCTGGACGACCATTCCGTCGCCGTACCCGCTCAGCCCGTGACATGGAGAGCAGAACACATCGAAACGTTCCCGTCCCTGCTCCAGCAGATCGAGAGTGATGGGAACCGGAAAACTCGTCAGGAGCTCGCCCTCCCGAGCTCCGGTGCGGAATGCGGGATCGTAGCTGTCTTCCCACGCGATCGTCCCGCGCGGCTGATCGCGGGCCGAGCGTCCGTCGGCGAACATCGTCGACGGCTCGAGCGTCTTTCGTACGGCCTGCTTCTCCATGTCACCGCTGCAGGCAGCGAACAGAAGGAGAACGAGCAGGAGGCGACAGACCGGCGATCCCTTCACCATCGCACCTCCCTGACATCGAGTGGGCCGAGTCGCTCGAGAAAGCGCTTCGTTCGCGGGTGATCGAACCGCTTCTCGTCCGCCCGCAGACAGAGAAAGAAACGATCGTCCGAGGCCCGATCGAAGCCCGGATCGTTGAACAGGGGGTGATGGAGCCTCGGAAGCCCGTTGAGGACGAAGAACGCGATGACCCCGGCAACCGCGGCGGACAGAACCGTCATCTCGAATGTGATCGGAATGTACATCGGCCACGCGTTGAGCGGCCGTCCTCCGATGTTGTGTGGATATTCGATCACCGTCGCGTAGTACTGCATGAAGTATCCGGCCACCCCCCCGATGATCCCCGCGATCAGCATGATCAGAGGAACCGAAGACCATCGCATTCCCAGTGATTCGGGAAGACCTTCCAGTTCGAAGGGTGCATAGGCCTCGGCGTTCCGGTAGCCCTCGATTCGCGCCTGAATCGCCGCCTCCTTCAGTCTGTCGCCATCGTCGAACTCGGCGAGGAGACCGTAGACGTCACCCTGGCGACTCATGGCGTCCCTCCTTTTCGCACGAGCTTCTTCATCTCGTCGATCGAGATGATCGGGAAAAATCTGACGAAGAGGTAGAACAACGCGGCGAACAGCCCGAGCGAGCCGGCAAGCGTCGCCCAGTCCCAGACGGTCGGATAGAACATGCCCCACGCCGACGGCATGAAGTCACGGTGCAGCGAGGTGACGACGATGACGAACCGTTCGGTCCACATCCCGATGTTCACCACGATCGAGACCACGAACAGGGCCGCCACGTTCCGCCGGACTCCACGGAACCAGAGAACCTGGGGCGCGACGACGTTGCACGCGAGCATCAGCCATCCTGTCCAGGCGTACGGTCCGAATAGCCGGTTGAGAAGAACGTATCTCTCGAACTGATTGTGGCCGTACCACCCGATGAAATACTCGTTGAAGTAACCGTAGGCGACGATCAACCCGGTGGCGAGCAGCACCTTCGCCGCGCTATCGAGATGGCGCATCGTGATCATCTCCTCGAGACCGAATGCCTTGCGGAGGGGGATCGCGATCGTGAGCACCATCGCAAAGCCGGAGAAGATCGCACCGGCGACAAAGTAGGGTCCGAAGATCTCGGAGTGCCATCCGGGAACGATCGTGATCGCGAAGTCGAAGCTGACGATCGAGTGCACCGAGACGACGAGGGGTGTTGCGAGTCCCGCCATCACGAGATAGAGCTTACGGAAGCGGAACCAGTGCCGCGCATCCCCTCGCCATCCAAGGGCCATCAGGGCGAAGATCCGTTTCCTCCAGCCGCTCTTCGCCTTGTCACGGACCGTGGCGAGACTCGGAATCAGCCCGACATACCAGAAGAGCAGAGACACGATCCCGTAGGTCATGATCGCAAAGAAGTCCCATATGAGCGCACTACGGAACTGCGGCCAGAGATTCATCGTGTCCGGGTACGGAATCATGTAATAGAACTTGTGTGGCCGCCCCAGGTGAAGCAGAGGGAACATGCCCGCGCAAGCGATCGCGAACAGCGTCATCGCCTCGGCGAAGCGGTTGATCGAGGTGCGCCACTCCTGATGGAGCAGAAGCAGGATCGCCGAGATCAGCGTTCCGGCATGCCCGATCCCGATCCACCAGACGAAGTTCGTGATCGCAAATCCCCACGCCACCGGAATGTCGATTCCCCAGATTCCGACTCCGCGCATGAACAGAACCGCAATCGCCCAGAACAGCACCATCACGAGAAGGAATGCAACCGCGAACCCGATCAGCCAGCCGCGGGAGAATCCGCTGCGAAGGACATCGTGACTCACCTTCTGCGAAATCGACGCGTAGGTAAGCCCCTCACCGGCGACCGGAGCCGCCCGATTGACTGTAGCTGTCTTGATTCGCTCGCTCATATCGTGAGGTTCAGAGGTTCAAGGGTTCAAGGGTTCAAGAGTTCAGAAGTTCAAGAGTTCAAGGGTTCGGAGGGTTCAGTCGTCACCTCATTCCGGCAGGGGTGTAGAACAGGCTGTCATCCTGAGCCGCCGGAGCGAAGCGAAGGACGGTCGAAGGATCGCGTCCAATTCTCCTCGAGTTGGATTCACGCGATCCTTCGCTCCGCTCAGGATGACGGGTCTCTCTATCCTTCATCAGACTCCTCCCACCCCAGCCGCGCGAGATAAGTTGTGCGCGGGCGGGTATTCAGCTCCTCGAGCATCGCGTAATTCCGGGGACTTCGTTTCCATACCGATACCTCCGTGTCAGGATCTTTCACGTCGCCGAAGGTGATTGCGCGTGTCGGGCAGACCTGCTGGCAGGCCGTCACGATCTCACCGTCCCGGATCGGGCGCATCTCCTTTGAAGCGTCGATCCTCGCGCGCTCGATCCGTTGTACGCAGTAGGTGCACTTCTCCATCACACCCCGCTCCCTGACGGTGACTTCCGGGTTCCGCATCAGCGCCAGCGATTCGGCATCGCCATCGGTGTAGCGATGGAAGTTGAACCGCCGGACCTTATAGGGACAGTTGTTCGAGCAGTAGCGCGTGCCGATGCAACGGTTGTAGATCATCTCGTTGAGGCCATCGTTGCTGTGCAGCGTCGCTTCCACCGGGCAGACGACCTCGCATGGTGCATTCTCACAATGCATGCACGGAACGGGCTGGTGGAAGACCCGCGGGCGCGAGACGTCACCCTCGACGTAGCGGTCGACGCGGATCCAGTGCATCTCACGGCCGATCAGAACCTGCTCCTTGCCGACGTACGGGATGTTGTTCTCGGCCTGGCAGGCGATCGTGCAACCACCGCAGCCGATGCAGACGTTGAGATCGATTGCCATGCCCCACGAGGGTGACTCATAGTCGAACTCGTCGTAGAGCGTCTCGTCCTCCGCTGGCTCTTTCTCCGGACGCTTTGCGAAGAAGGGGTTCGCGCGGAACTCCTCGTAACTCGCATGTCGCACCATGTCCCGGCCTTCGAGGCGATGATGATTCTGTGTCGTCGCGAGCGGGTAACGCTCACCGAGCCCGCGCTCGAACCGCGCCGAGCCTCTCCAGAACGACACAGAAGTGCTCAACGCAAACGCGTCGAAACCGAAACCTTCCTGCAGGCTCTCTGTTCGCCGCCGGCCGTAACCGAAGTGGAGCGTGATGGCGCCATCGGCATGGCCGGGAACAACCCACGCGGCCGCTCGGAGCAAGCGTCCATTGACCTCGATCTCGATCATCTCCTCGCTCTCCAGATCGAGTGACGAAGCCGTTCGCGGACTCATCATGATCGCGTTGTCCCAGGTGAGACCGGTCAGAGGTTTCGGCAGCTCCTGCAGCCAGCCGTTGTTGGAGTACCGCCCATCCAGAACCGTCGGATCAGGGCGAAAGGCAACCTCGAGATCAACCGCCGCGCTGTCGTCTACGGCGATGATCGGCAGCGGGGGAGGGGCCGACCGCATGCGTGCTGGATCGCTGCGTTCGCTGCTTCCTCCATTCCCCGGCTCCGGTGCGGATTCGGCGGTCGCGGGTGACGTCGTGATTGCCGGAGGCGAATCGGCAGCGATCCCGATCCGGACCGATTGTCTCCACTCCTTTTCCGACATCGACCGGAGCCAGTAATCCCGCACGATGTCATAGCCCGGCTGCATCGCGCCGTCGAACATCGAGAGGACCTCGATCAGAGATCGTCCTCCGTGGAGTGGCTCGATCAGCGGCTGCCGGATCGTGACGGTCCCGTCCCACGCCCTGATGTCACCCCATTCCTCGAGGAAGTGCGTCATCGGCAGCGACCAGTTCGAGGCGGCTGTCGTCTCGTCCGCGGTTTCACTCAGCGTCGCAACATGAGGAACACGCCTCATTGCTTCCTCGAAATGGAGATCGGGCGGTGCGGTGTACACGGGATTGGTCCCGGCGATCAGAAGAATGTCGATCTCACCGCGGTCAATCGCCTCGACGAGCTCCCGAATCGATGCGAGCATCGACTCCGGTCGCGCGAGGATCGGGTCGTCGTAGCGGACGGTCGACCCGACATTGCCGAGTTGCTGGTTCATCCAGTGACAGATCGCCTGAGCCTCTGCTGAAAGGGAGCCACCAGGCGCAATGAGAGAACGTCCCGGTCTGGCGCGAAGGTCCGCGATGAGTGACGCGAGCCACTCCTCATCTTCCCGCGTCGACGGACTCCATGCGCTCTCCTCCGGATAGCCCGCACCGAGCTCGTTCGCGAGCGTGATCACGAGCCGCTCGATCTCGCTCGGACGGAGCGGCAGATGATGATCGGCCATCGCACTCGTCACTGTCGGCATCGTCTCTGCGGCGTAGAGCCGGGGCCGCTCACCGCGCTTCGTCCTCCATCTCGATGGCTCGAGCACGCCCCGCCCGCGCCGGTCCGCGAAATCTCGCGCGTATCTCAGACTCCCGGGCTCCATGTAGAGAAGATCGCTTGCGATCGAAACGACGACGTCCGCCTGGCTGAGGTCGTAGACGGCCTGTGCTGGCCGACCGAAGACGAGCTCGCATGCGCGAAGCTCTTCGCCAGCATGCATCGGATCCCACTGAAACCACCGCGCGTTTTCGCGTGCCGCGAGGAAGTGTTCGATCTGGTCGTGAAGAACCGGGGAGGTCACGGCTCCGCTCAGCAGCGCGATCCGCCGAGGAGAATCAGGTTGATCGACAATCTCCGTCCACCAGTCACTCCACGTCGAGGGCACCCCCTCATGCATGACCTCTTTCGCCCGATCGGGATTCCAGAGGCTGAGGATCTCTCCCTGGGCCCACGGATCCGTTGCGCCGAGGCTGGCTGGATGGAGGGGGTTGCCTTCGATCTTGATCGGGCGACCCATCTGGCTTTCGACGAGCACACCGCGACCGTAGCCCGCAAAGCTGCTCGCCGTCGCAAAGTGAACGGGCTTCCCAGGGAGCAGATGCTCAGGCATGTCGAGGTAGGGAACGATCTGATCGTGCGGTGCCGGCGTACATCTGCCGGAGGCGAGCGCCGCCATCGCCGCCGCTGCACCCTTCATGAAATCGCGCCGGCTCGTTCCCCCGGTCCGATACTCAAGTTTCCCCGTTCCCCTTCTCACCTGTGACACCTCACGCAATCGGTCATTCCTTCGGTGTCGATGTGGTAGCGCGCGACGAGCTCACGCCCCAGCTCTTCCTGGTTCTCGGGGCGCTGCCATGCGAGGTTGAAGACCTCCGAACGCGGGCGAACGTACCGCTCGGGATGCGTGTGACATTCGAGACACCACCGCATCCGCAGCGTTTGCTCTTTCGAGGTCAGCGGCATCAGATCAACGCGGCCGTGGCACTCGTCGCAGCCGATCCCCTTCGTCACATGAATGCTGTGGTTGAAGAAGACGAAGTCGGGAACTTCATTGACGCGGTTCCACTGGACCGGCACGCCGGTGCGCCAGCTCTCACGAATCGGCTCGAGCATCGGGCTTTCGTCCCAGAGCTGCGAGTGACACGTCATGCAGGTTTTGATCGGGGGAATGCCGGCAAAGTCGCTCGTCTCGACGCTGGTGTGGCAATAGCGGCAGTCGATGCCGACCTGGTTCACATGATGTTCATGGCTGAAGGGCACCGGTTGCTCGACCGGCCTGCCGACCTCGGTGAACCAGGACGAATGGTAGATTCCCCATGCTGCGGGCACCGATCCAACGGCTGCAACGATACCCACCACGATCGTGACTCGCAGGATGGTGTCTGCGCGAGGTCCGTAGATCTGCCCCATGAACAGCGTCCTGTTCGTGCAAGACGAACGCCGAACACCACGTCGGGCGCAGCCGTGAGCTCGTCAGCCCGACGCGGGCCGTCCAACCGCAACGCTTTTCGGTTACAGTTTCCGATCGTACCCGCCTCATCACAGCGGGAGGAAGGTCAGCCGATGATCACTCGCAACGCACTACGGTCCGCTCTCATCTCAATATTGATTCTGATTCCAGCGGTCGCGTCCCCGGCCGATGAGACGGCCGATTACGTCCGGTCGCACTACAGCAAGTTCGAGTACATGATTCCGATGAGGGACGGAGTGAAGTTGTTCACGGCCGTCTACGTTCCGAGTGACTCGCCTGACACGACGTACCCGATTCTGATGAACAGGACTCCGTACAGCTCCGGCCCCTATGGGGCAGACGAGTACAAGGAGTCGCTCGGGCCGTCTGACGGTTACGCGAAACGAGGATTCATCTTCGTCTATCAGGACGTGCGCGGACAATTCATGTCCGAGGGAAAATTCATCAACATGCGACCGCACGTCGAGAAGAAGGGACCGAAGCAGATCGACGAGAGTACGGACACGTGGGACACGATTGATTGGCTGGTACGCAACGTCCCTCGAAACAACGGGAAGGTCGGGATGTGGGGAGTCTCCTACCCAGGGTTCTATGCCTCGGCCGGCATGATCGATTCACACCCGGCGCTGGCGGCGGTTTCCCCGCAGGCACCGATCGCAGACTGGTTCTTCGATGACATGCACCGCAACGGTGCGTTCAACCCTCAGCTCTCCTTCACATTCTTTTCGAGCTTCGGCCAGCCGCGAGATGGCCGCACGACCGAATGGCCGGAGAAGAGATTCGACATCGGTTCGAATGATGCCTATCGTTTTTTTCTCGAGACCGGTTCGCTGAGGAACCTCAACGAGAGATACCTCCACGGCGAGGTCCCGTTCTGGAATGACATCGTGGGGCATCCGAACTACGACGAGTTCTGGCAGAGCCGAAATCTTCTGCCGCACCTCGACGACATCAAGGCTGCGGTCATGGTGGTTGGTGGGTGGTACGACACGGAGGATTTGTATGGTCCGCTCCAGACCTACCGGGCAGTCGAGCGTCTGAACCCGAAGATCTACAACATCCTGGTCATGGGTCCGTGGTCGCACGGGGGGTGGAGCCGCAGCGAAGGACGTTCGCTCGGGGACGCGGATTTCGGTTTCTCTACCTCCGCCTACTATCTCGAGAACATCGAGCTTCCGTTCTTCGAAGCGTTCCTCAAAGGAAAAGGATCGCCGCCGGAGGGCGACGCGCACGTCTTCGAGACCGGCGCGAACCGATGGCGGAAGTTTGATCAGTGGCCGCCGCGGGCGGTCGACCGACGCGACCTCTACCTCAGGAATGACGGAGATCTCTCGTTCGAGCAGCCATCAACAGACGGTGGCGCCGACAGTTACGTGAGTGATCCGGACAAGCCGGTCCCGTACACGAGCGAGAACACGAGCCGATGGGCGAAAAACTACATGACCGAGGATCAGCGGTTCGCCGCGAGACGCCCCGACGTGCTCGTCTACGAGAGCGAGCCGCTGGGTGAGGATCTCACCGTTGCAGGCCCGCTCACCGCAGATCTCTGGGTTTCGACCACCGGAACCGACTCCGACTGGATCGTGAAACTGATCGATGTCTATCCCTCGCGGGAACCGGGATACAGCACCGCGACCCGTGATCAGGATGAGGAGGATCTGGGAAACGTCCAGCGTCTGGTCCGCGGGGGAGTCATCCGTGGACGATTCCGAGAGAGCTTCGAGACGCCCGAGCCGTTCGTGCCGGGCGAGGTGACGAACGTTCAGTTCGAGCTTCGTGACGTGCTTCACACGTTCAAACGAGGGCATCGGATCATGGTGCAGGTCCAGAGCACCTGGTTCCCATTCATCGATCGAAATCCGCAGACCTTCGTTCCGAATATCTTCGAGGCTTCCGACGAGGATTTTGTCGCGGTGACGAACACCGTTCATCACTCCAGCCAGTATCCCAGCAAAGTGATCGTCGGTGTTCTGAACGACTGACCACCGAGGCGGTGTTGGTCGGGGGTCGAGGCTCCAGCTCCGACTCGCCGAGGGCTCCAGCCCTCGGCAGGCAAATCGTGAGCTACCAGAAGCCTGCTGAAGCCATCCGGCCCGATCGCGATAGCGGTCCGAAAGGAGACGGCTCAGCCATCCAGGCGCGGTAGCTATCCAGAACTGGTGAGGTGACGGATCCCTCTCCAGAAACTATGCTGCGGGGTGACCGGGGACAGGTCTTTGGTCTCCGGTTGTTTCCACCACTCGTAGAAAATCAGCCCGAATCAGCTCAAAACTCTACCCCTCGTAGATCCCACCGCAGGCCAAAGACCTGTCCCCCACTACCCCACCCCAAGTCAAGACGATCACGTCAGGGATCAGACGGCGCTATTTCGGGCGGATCCGATCTGCGTGACCCGGGCGAAAGTCAAGTGACTGACGTCGCAGGAGTTGTTCATTTAGAAGCAAATCTCGAAAGGCCTGAAGGAAATGCGAATGGGCACCGCCACGAAGAGAGATACGCCCGGGAAAGGTTTCGATTGGCCTGAAACAAACCTTGCGATCAGCCGACATTGATTCTGGCATTCTGCCGAGACGAATTCCAGCGTTTTGCCGCCATCGAAACTTGCATTCAGCCGACGGCCCGCCCTAACATGGGCCGTGCCGCGTGCTGTCAGAAAGTTCCCTCGGTTCCTCGTCCCCCGCCTCCGCGAGGCGCTGCGCGATACCCCTGCCGTTCTGATTCACGGTCCGCGGCAGAGCGGGAAGACGACGCTCGCGCGTGAGGTGGGCGAGAAGATCGGCTACCGGTATTTCTCGTTCGACGACGAGGGCGTGCGATCGGCCGCCGTGAATGACCCGATCGGGTTCGTGAGCAGCCTGCCGACGCGCTCGATTCTCGACGAGGTTCAGCGGGTACCTGAACTGTTCCCCTCGCTCAAGGCAGCGATCGATCACCGGAGAACCGCGGGACGCTTCCTTCTGACCGGCTCGGCGAACGTGCTCTTCATCCCCAGCCTGGCGGAATCACTCGCGGGACGAATGGGCATTCTGCGCCTGCATCCTCTGGCGCAGTGCGAGATCGGCACTCACAAGCCGCGGTTCATCGACCAGCTCTTTCGCGGCGGCTTCAAGACGGGAATCACCGATCGGATCGGTGGCGAGCTCGCGCATCGGGTCGTCGCCGGAGGCTACCCTGCCGCCCTGGCCCGCAAAGCAGCGGCGCGGCGGCGGGCCTGGTATCGCGACTACGTCGAGACCCAGATCCAGCGTGACGTCCGCGACCTCTCCCGCATTCATTCGCTCGACGCTCTCCCGAAGCTCCTGGCCCTCGCGGCCGGACAGACAGCCAGCCTCATCAATGTCGCGGATCTTTCGGCACCGTTCCACCTGTCGAGGCAGACGATTCATGAGTACGTCACCCTTCTGGAACGAGTGTTTCTTCTCGAAAGGCTGCCTTCCTGGCACACGAACCGGTTGAGCCGGCTCGTCAAGAGCCCGAAGCTTCACATGGGCGACACCGGCGTGGCCTGTGCGCTCGTCGGAACCGACGCCCACGGGCTCGAGGACGACCGAAAGCTGTTCGGCTCGATGCTGGAAACGTTCGTGCTCCAGGAGCTCCGGAAACAGGCGAGCTGGAGACCCGTGCCGATCGAGTTCCATCACTTCCGCGATCGCGATGGGTTCGAGGTGGACATCGTGCTGGAACAGGGTCACGCCGCCGTCGCAGGAGTGGAGGTCAAGGCCGCCGCGACGGTGCGGCGTGCCGATCTGCGAGGACTCCGGAAACTGCGGGACGCGGCCGGGAAGCGGTTCAGAGCGGGAGTCGTCCTCTATGACGGCACCGCGACCATCGACTTCGGCGACGGACTGTTCGCGGTGCCCATCCGATTCCTTTGGGAGGCGCCGTGAGCCGGTTCACCGAATCGACAGTCGAGGATGCAGCCCTCGAATGGCTGAAGACGCTCGGCTACGAGGTCAAGCACGGTCCGGAAATTGCCGCGGGCGAGCGCGGAGCGGAGCGTATCGACGCGGAGTTTCGCGACACTGTGCTGGAGGCGCGGCTTCGCACGGCGCTCGAACGGTTGAATTCTCATCTCCCCGCCGAAGGGCAATGAAGGGACAGGTCTTTGTTCGACGGTCGATTCTACCCCTCGTAGAAAATCTCGCTGAATCGGCAAAAAACTCTACCCCTCGTAGACTTCACCGCCAACCAAAGACCTGTCCCCTCCAGCTCCGGAGGTCAGGTTGCGGGGTGTGCTCATCGATTGAGCATACGACTCTCCCAGCAGAAACGTCGCCTCGAGCGGATGAGCTTTCCACGGTACAAGAGAACCGGCGCGTGAAGGGACGGGTTCCCCGTTCCACCCCGAATCTACGACCGTCTGCCCTGAACGTGTACACTGGTCGTTTCCCAGCCTCCTCCCATCTATTCTCGTCCCGTGCACGATCCAAGGAGATTCACATAGTGAACATGCGCAAACGTTTGATCCTCTCCGCATCACTTGCGTTTCTGGTCCTGCTCGCGATCCCCGCGCTCGCGGGTTTCTCGGGAACCGATTTGATTCTGCCCGCTGCGGGCCGAGTCCTCGGCGGAGGGGGCTCGGAGTTCCTGACCACGGGATGGGTGACGAACCCTAACGCCGAAGCCGTCGACGTGCAGTTCCAGTTCCTCGAAGCAGGCCAGGCGAACCCCAATCCGGTCACGGTGACTGACACCCTGAGCCCGGGGCAGACGAAGACCTACGAGAACCTCGCGGAGACGCTTTTCAACAGAGTCGGGGTCCTCGGCGCAGTGAGGGTTCGGTCCTCGGCGCGGATCCTCGCCTCTGCACGGATCTACAGTCAGGCGCCCGGAGCCATGCTCGCGGACACCAACGGTGTCTACTTCGCGGCGGTGCCGTCGAGCTTTGCGATCGGTCAGGACGAACTGGGATCACTCCAGGGAGTCACCAACAACGACGATTTCCGCTACAACTTCTTCGTGGTGGAGGTGAGCGGAGCGCAGACTCTCCTGGAGGTCCGTCTGCGCGACGGTGCCGGAGCTGAGCTCGCAACCAAGACCTACCCGCTGCGTCCCTGGGAGCAGATGCTGGTGAGCACGAGCGATCTCGCGCCCGGAATCATGGTGGACGGCGGCCGGATCGACGCGACGGTCGTGAGCGATCAGGGGCGCGCCATCTTCGCAGGATCGCTCGTCGCCAACGGCAGCCAGGACTCGACCGGGTTCGAGATGAGCTTCAAGAGCGATCTGCTCGCCGAGAACTCGCAGCGCGTCATCTCGCTCAACGGCCTCAGCGGCGTGGTCAGCGCTGACGGGCAGTTCCGGCGTCACGATCACACCATCGGGCAACAACATCAATATCGATGCGACGGGTGCGGTCGGGCCAACGGGACCGGAGGGGCCAACGGGACCGAGGGGCTCGCGGGGTCCCGCCGGACCTGACGGCGCAACCGGGCCGACGGGAGCAAACGGCGCTACCGGCCCGACGGGAGCAAACGGTCCTATCGGTCCCACCGGAGCAAACGGAGCCACCGGTCCGATCGGTCCGACCGGAACCACCGGCGCGACCGGCGCCACTGGCCCAACCGGAGCGACGGGCCCGATCGGCGCCACTGGCACGACGGGAGCGACCGGTCCGACCGGAGCAACGGGCGCGACTGGCGTCACGGGCGCGACTGGCGCCCCTGGACTCCCTGGAGCGACTGGTCCCACCGGAGCCACCGGAGCCACCGGAGCCACCGGCGGAGGACTCGCCGAGTATGCATACATCTATAACCTCGGCCCGCAAGTCGTCGCCATTGAGGCACCCATCACATTCGACACTAACGGTGTGATGACGTCGGGCATCTCGCATACCCCCGGCACCTCCACAGTCACGGTCACGACCTCCGGAATCTACGAGATATCGTTCTCGGTGTCGGGGGTCGAGCCGAATCAATTTGCGCTGTTCATCAACGGCGCCGTGTCTGCCGGCGCGGTCTACGGCTCGGGAGCGGGCACGCAGCAGAACAACGGACAGATCCTGGCAAACCTTGCCGCGGGTGACGTCGTCACGCTCGCCAACCACAGCTCGGCAGCCGCGGTGACGCTCCAGACCCTCACCGGCGGAACACAGATTAACGTCAACGCTTCAATCCTCATCCGAAAGCTCGACTGATCTCGCGGTGTCGCATGGAAGCCGGAAGGCATCGATCACTCGACGCCTTCCGGCAATCGGCGAAGTACTGAGACATGAGATCAGGTGACACATCCAACGATGCCAGATGAATCCCCGTCAGGATCACGCGGAAGCGTCGTGCTTCTCACCTTGGTTTCGGCCCTTCTCATCGTCTTCGCCTACGCGAACTCGCTGAAAAACGAATTCCACTTTGACGACAGTCACGTCATCGTCAACAACATGTTCATCCGAAGCCTGGAAAACGCTCCACGCTTCTTCACCGACGCGCACACGTTCTCGAGCCTGCCGCAGAACGCAACCTACCGTCCGCTCGTCACACTCAGCTATGCGATCGACTACGCCGCGGGGCGCGGCCTCGATCCAACGGCGTTTCACGTCACGCAGATCGCCCTGCTCCTCGCGGTGTGGGGGCTGCTGATTCCTTTCTACCGGCGGCTGCTCGACCTGGCAGCGCCGTCCGCTGCGAATGGATTCATCGCGCTCGCCTCCGCCACGCTCTTCGCGGTGCACACCGCCAACACGGAGACGATGAACTTCATCTCCTGCCGCTCGGAGCTCATCTCCGCCATCGGGCTCCTCGCGGCGTTCCTGCTCGTGCAGCGATCTCCCGTGGCGCGGCGCTATCACCTTTACCTGTTGCCGCTCGTCTTCGGCGCCCTGGCGAAGGCGCCCGTCGTCGTCTTCGCACCTCTGCTGATGCTGTACGTCTTCCTCTTTTCCGAGGAGCCGCGGTCATGGGTGCGCGCCTTCCGCAGTGCCATTCCATCGCTCGTGACCGGCATCGCGCTGCTCTGGTTCCTCAGCTCGATGAACGCGCGAGAGTGGGTGTCAGGCGGCGGATCGAAGCTCCACTACGCGATCACGCAGCCATTTGTCTGGCTCCACTACGTGCGTCTCTTCTTCCTCCCCGCCGGCCTCACCGCCGATACCGACTGGCGTCCGTTCGAGCACTGGTATGACACGCGGGCGATCATCGGTTTCGTCTTCGTGCTCGCGCTGCTGATCGTGATCCGCCGCCTGAGTCTCGTGCGCGAGCGGCGGGCCATCGCCTTCGGCCTCGGTTGGTTCGCGATTGCGCTGCTGCCGACCTCGAGCTTCTTTCCACTCGCCGAGGTCGCGAACGAGCATCGGATCTTCTTCCCCTACATTGGCCTGACACTCGCGGTCGTTCATGGTGCATGGCTCGCCGCGTCATGGATTGCCGGTCGCATCCGCGTCTCCGTGCCCGGTCGACCTGCATGGAGAGCGCGAGGAGTCGAGCTTGCCGCGGGAGTGGCGATCGTGCTCGTCATCGGCATGCACGTGATTGGAACGCGCGCGCGAAATGAAACGTGGCGCACCGAGGAGTCGCTCTGGCGGGATACCGCGGAGAAGAGCCCCGGGAACGGCAGAGCGCTGATGAACTACGGGCTGACGCAGATGGCCGCGGGCAGGTATTCGATTGCGAAGTCGTACTTCGAGCGGGCGCTCGTCTTCACTCCCACCTACTCCACCCTGCAGATCAACCTCGGGATCGTCAACGGAGCGTTGGGCCAGAAGGAGCTCGCCGAGGAACACTTTCGTGCGGCGCTCCGTCTGAACGACGATTTCGACGGACACTACTACTATGCACGCTGGCTCGCGGATAACGGCCGTGGTCCCGATGCGGTTACTCAACTCGGGATCGCTCTGACTCGGGGACCCGGGACGTCCGAGGCGCGTTCGCTCGCGATGAACCTCGCCGCGGCCCGGGGCGAGGGCACGGAGCTCGAGGCGATGGCTCGACAAGCGCTCGGGATCGATCCGAATGACGTGGCGGCGGTGGCGTATGCGGCCGGGACTGCTCCCTTTCCGGTTGCCCGAAACGACTATCGCTCCTGGTTCGACCTCGGTGCGCAGAAGACGACCGCAGGGCACGATCTGGAGGCTGCGATCGCCTACCGTCAGGCGCTGAACCTCGATCCGGGATCTGCCGACGCTCTCAACAACCTCGGGTGGTCGCTCGCCCTGCTTGGGTTTCGCGCGGAAGCTCGCGACGCGTTCACGCAGGCCGTCGCCCTTCGCCCCGACTTCGACCTCGCCCGGCGTAACCTCCTCTGGCTCGAATCGCTCGAGTGAGCGCGAGGGGCGTCCTCAGGGGTCAGAGCTTCGTTCCGTAGACAATGAAGAGAGACAATGAAGGGGGACAGGTCTTTGTTCGACGGTCGATTCTCCCCCTCGTAGAAAATCTCGCTGAATCGGCAAAAAACTCTACCCCTCGTAGACTTCACCGCCAACCAAAGACCTGTCCCTTTGGTCGTTGGTCACCGTTGTTGGGGGTCGGGGCTCCAGCCCCGACTCGCGGTGGGCTCCAGCCCACCGCAAAGCAGAACCGCAAGGCAAGGGGCACGGAGAACATCACCGGCCACGCACCGGTCATTCAGTTCGACATGATCGCGGCTGGCGACGGTGATGCGGCAGACGCGGCCAACCTCGAGCCATTATCCAAAGACGTGACGGTTCCGAATGGCGCTCAGAAACGGATCACGGAGGAGATCGATGCGATCTTCAGCCGTTCGGAGTAATCGTATCCGGCATCGATCTGCCACCCCGGTCTCGAGAGGCCAACCCCGAACGTGAAATGGTTCTGATCGGCCTGCTCTGGAAAGAGGATGCTCGCCGCGATGTCATGGTCCGCCAGCAGCTCCCCCCGAAAGACCATGCTGTGCGAGGGATCGCGCCACCAGCCGGTCCGGATCGCCAGTGGCGTCCTGGTCGGCAGGAAGTATTCGACCCCGGCATGGATCTCGACCACGTCATTTGAATCGTAGCCTGTGACCTGCTCGAGGTCCTGGAGCTTACCGTCGCTGTACTTCACTTCCATCAGGGACACGAAGTCGTTGGTCAGACTCGAGTAACCGATGTAGATCACGTCGAGGTTGAGTGTCAGAGGCGCCGAGGGACGCCAGGATACGCCCATACCGGCAACGTCGGGTACGTCGAATCGCGTCATGGCAATCGCGTCGAGAGCCCCGCCTTCTCCGTTCGTCACATCGCTGGCGTAGAGCTGGGTCGGGAAACCGGGGCCGTCCTTGTAGACTGCGCCCACACTGAGATCATCGCGAAGGTTCCACTTGAGTCCTGCCACCCAGGTGATGTCACTGTCCTTTTCATCCCAGGCTCCGGAAGCATTTCGCTGCAGAATGAGAAATGTCGGCGGCCCCGGAAGGTCGAGATCCACGCGGTGGCTCGAGGACGACTCCCTGAATGTGTGATAGCGCACCCCGCCTCCGATCGACACATCCCCCAGATCGAACGCGAGAGCGACGCCCCACGTCTCGAGGTCGAGCGACACCGCGGTCGAATAAGGATAGATCTGTCGGGTGATGCAAGCCGGATCGTCCGCACAGCTCTCGCGGTCGAGCGGCCCGTTCGGCCCCACATAATACGTGGGAGTCGGGTACCGGGAGATCAGATCGTCGTTCGTGTCGAGCTCCAGCGGCGAGTGATGGTAGAGCGCGAGCGCCCAACTGCCGGCGGGTATGACGACGCTGGCAAATGAAATCGCCGTTGCGTCCGTCGGGAAATCGGTGGAAGTCACGTACGGCCAGTAGCCGCCAGTTCCGAAGGTCTGGGTGATGGTGGTTCGGCGAGCTTCCACGGATGCCTCGCTCTTCCGGAGAATCGTCAGTCCCGCTGGATTTGCTTCAGCCGCAGAGGCATCGTCGGCAAGGCCGATGAACGCTCCACCCATTCCCAGAGCCCGTGCGCCGGGATTTCCGAAGTCGAACTGCAGTCCCGAGAGAGCTTCGATGTCGGTATTCTGAGCTGCGACAGGCAGCGCCACCGCGGCGAATAGAATCAGACAGGTCGAGATCTTCATCAGTGTCCTCCAGCCCGACATCCTGAGCGCCGCGTCCTCCAAAGGCGGTGATCAGCGGCACACAGCGAGTGTGATCAGTTCCCGCGAGAGTGCATCGCGTTCATGCCGGCATTCGCAGGCGGTTGCTCGGCCGAGCGGCTCGAGGAGGCGAAGGAGCTCTTCGCGGAGGACGCGTATCGAGTCGAGGGAACCGACGCGCGAATGGCTGAGGTGACCGAGAAGGTCAGCGATTGCGTAATCCCGCAGAACAGGGAGATGGGGAACGTCTCGGAGAAGGGGGATCGGGGACAGGTCTTTGGTCTCCGGTTGTTTCCACCACCCGTAGAAAATCAGCGCAAATCAGCTCAAAACTCTACCCCTCGTAGATCCACCGCCAAACAAAGACCTGTCCCTTTGTCACGGTAGATCCACCGCCAAACAAAGACCTGTCCCTTTGTCACGGATTTGTCCCTTTGTCACGGATTATTCATAAGGTTTTCGTCGCAGTAGGAGACCTCGCCCTGGCGGCGAAGCGCACCAACCAATCCTTCGCGTGACGCCGAGTAGGCGCTGTCATCTACAATCACCGCATGGTTCGAGGCTCAGGCAGCGAAACGCCGGCAGATCCTTCGAAAGCACGGGAGATCGATCTCGGGTTCGGTGCGATCGTCGCGCGCGAGAGCAGGAGGCGCTTTCTCAACAGGGACGGCACGTTCAACGTGGCGAAGGAGGGCCTCGGGTTCTGGGACTCGATCCACCTGTACGACCTGATGATGAAGATCTCGTGGCCGCGTCTTCTTCTGCTCGTCATCTTCTTTTTCCTCGCGATCAACGGTCTGTTCGCCACCACCTACTATCTCCTCGGCCCCGGAGCGCTCGAGGGCTCGGTCGGTACGACCCCCGGTCTGCGATTTCTGAGCTGCTTCTTCTTCAGCGTCGAAACGCTCTCGACGATCGGCTATGGCAACATCGCACCGGTGACCGTGGCCGCTCACCTCGTCGTGGTGAGCGAGGCACTCGTGGGATTTCTCAGCGTCGCGGTCGCGGCCGGGATCATCTTCGCGCGCTTCTCGCGACCGCAGGCGAGGATCATCTTCAGCCGAAGCGCCGTGATCGCGCCGTATGAGGGAACGAGCGCGTTCATGTTCCGGATCGCGAACCAGAAACAGAATCAGCTGATCAATCTCCAGTGCAAGGTACTGTTCGCCCGGCGCAAGCGAGACGAGCCCTCGAAGCGTGAGTTCACGGAACTGGCCCTGGAGAGAAGTTCGGTCGTGTTCTTCCCGCTCTCCTGGACGGTCGTCCACCCGATCACCGAATCGAGTCCACTCGTGGAGTACACTCCCGAGGATCTTCTCGATTGCGACGCGGAGTTCCTGATCCTGCTGACCGGCTTCGACGAGACGAGCTCACAGACGGTTCACGCACGAAGCTCCTACAAGGGAGCCGAGGTCGTCTACGGAGCGAAGTTCGCGAGCATCTTTAATCCACTGGACGGGGAGGGCCGGATCAGCGTCAATATCAACCGTCTCCACGAAGTCGAGCCGGCCACGATCGAGACAAGGCAGGCGACCGGCACGACTGCCGATCCATCGTGACGCGATCAGGGTTCTCCGATCGGACCGGACGTCCTGGGAAATGAATCGATCCCCGCCCCGATCCCCGAGCCCCAAGAGAAGTAACGGTTTGGTGCGGTCCGCCAGACCGCTCAATACTAGCGGACGAGTGGGCGAAAGGCGGCTATGACTGGTACGCTGCCTTCTGAGATATGGGCGAGCGCGAATGTGAGAGCTCGACCCTCTCGCGCTTCTGATTGCCGAGGAAGTCTCGCGTGCTGGTCGCCTGGAATCGAGCTCTTCGTGATCGAAACGTGATAATTGAGCGAGGTTTCCATGAAGATCACACGGCAGACTGAATCGATGTCGACCACCAGCTCCGGTCATCAAGAACGTCGCATCCTCGTCATCGAGGACGATGCCGATCTGCGCTCGTTGATTTCGATTCATCTGCGTGACCTCGGCTCGATCGAGCACGCGACGGACGGCAATGAGGGTCTGGAGAAGGCAACCGCTACAGAGTGGGATCTCGTGATTCTGGATCTCGGACTTCCACTGCTCGATGGAACCGAGATCTGCAAGCGAATCCGTCTGCAGTCCGCCTACACTCCGATCCTGATGCTCACGGCCCGTTCGTCCGAGCTCGACAGGATCGTCGGTCTCGAGATTGGGGCGGACGACTACCTGACCAAACCGTTCAATGTGCTCGAGCTCGTGGCACGGGTCAAGGCGATCTTTCGCAGAATCGAAGCGTTGCAGGCTCCTCCGGCGCATCAGAATGAGATTCGTGCGGGAGGTCTCCGGATCGACCAGGAACGACGCGAAGTCAGGCTCGATGGTGAGCTCCTCCACCTGACCGCAAAGGAATTCGATCTGCTCTGCCAGTTCGCGCAGCATCCAGGGCGCGTCTACACCCGCGCCGATCTTCTGGATCTCGTTTGGGGATACAGCCACAGTGGCTATGAACACACCGTGAACTCGCACATCAACAGGTTGCGATCGAAGATCGAGAGCGATCCATCGCACCCCGACTACATCGTCACGGTGTGGGGCGTCGGCTATAAGTTTCACGACTTCTCCAGAGGCGACCAATGACGACGGTGCGGCCACGAACCCTCTACGCGAAACTCGCCCTCGCTCTCTTCGCGATCTTTCTCGTGATCGCCGCGATCTTCTCCTTCATCATCATCAGATCCGCCGAGCTCTATCGCGACGAGGTAGGCTTGTATCTGCAGGCGGAGGTTGCGGAACAGATCGCCGGCGACCGGAAGCTCATCGACGATGGAGAGATCGATCAGCCAGCGCTGAAATCACTGTTTCACGACCTGATGGTGATCAATCCTTCCATCGAGCTCTATCTGCTCGATCCCTCCGGCAGCATACTCGCGTTTTCTGCTCCTCCCGGCGAAGTCGTCCTCGATCGGGTCGCTCTCGATCCCGTTCAGCAGCTTCTGTCTTCGGACGACGACGAACTGGTCCGTGGGGATGATCCGAGAAACGAGGGACGCAGGAAGTATTTTTCTGCTGCGCCGATCGTCTCGGACGACGGAGCTCTCGAAGGATATCTGTACGTCATCCTGTCGAGTCAGCAGGTCGATTCCGTGACCGAGAGTCTGGCAGCAAGCCAGATCGTCAGAACGACTGCCACGCTCGTTACTCTGGGTCTCCTTCTGGCGCTGGTCGCGGGTCTTCTGGCGTTCTACCTCCTCACGAAACGCCTTCGAGGTCTGAGTCGAGCGGTCGAGAAATTTCAGAGGAGTGACTTCTCGCAGCCTTTGGAACACGATATCGACACGACGACCGATGACGAGATTGGTCGGCTCGGCAATGCGATCGATCGGATGTCCGAACGGATCATCGATCAGGTGAGCGAACTGAAGAGAACGGATGAATTGCGGCGGAGACTCGTCGTCAATGTCTCGCACGATCTGAGGACGCCGCTTGCCGCGCTTCAGGGGTACATCGAGACGGCTCTGGTCAAGGAAGATTCGCTCTCCGCGGCTGAGCGACGGGAGTGCCTCGAGATCGCGCGTCGTCATGGAGAGCGACTGGGAAAACTGGTCACCGAGCTGTTCGAGCTCTCCAAGCTCGAGGCGAACGAGGCGGTGCCCGAGTTCGAGACGTGTTCGGTGGGGGAACTGATTCAGGACGTCGTTCAGAAATTACGGGCCGAGGCCGAGAAGAAAGCAATCGTCCTGCGGTCGGTGATTCCTTCCGACCTCCCCAGTGCGCCGGTCGACATCGGCCTGCTGGAACGCGTGCTCCAGAATCTGATCGAGAACGCGATTCGCTTCACGCCGCCGGATGGCACGATCGAGATCGTGATCGACCGCTCGGGAGATCATCTGCGCGTGAGGGTAGCCGATACAGGCACCGGCATCTCCGGGGAGGATCTGCCCCACGTGTTCGAGCGCTTCTATCGATCCGGTCGTCGCGATGTCGCCAGGACCAGCGGTGGCGCCGGCCTCGGCCTCGCAATCGCGAAGAGAATCGTCGAGCTTCACGGCAGCATTCTCGAAGTGACCAGCCAGCTTCAGCGTGGAACGACATTCACGTTCCATCTGCCATTGGCACGTTGATCCGCCGCTCCGCGTGCCCCACCCTCGATCGGCACGATTCGCAGTGTTGCCCGGCCAATCACGCTACAGTGTTCCGGCTCGTGATGCAAATTTTAGATTCCTGTGAAGAGGGCGTTATCTCCGCGATTCAAAGTGGAAGCTGTGAAAGCAATCCACAACGAGACAAGGAGAAACGACATGACACACTCAGTAAGAAACGTCCTGGTCACCTTCGCCGTCATTCTCATCGCCGTAGTCGCCAGCGCCGGGGAGCGGGCGCGATCGGTTGAGGTGAATCATGCGTCGACCCGGTTCAGGGTGACGATCGTCAACATGACTCCCGGGCAGCCCTTCTCACCGGCTCTGATCGTCGTTCACAATGACAATCTGGATCTGTTCGAGCCGGGAGAGCCCGCCAGTGAGGGACTTGCGCTCCTCGCGGAGGAGGGAGACGCCTCGATGATGATTTCTGCGCTCATGGGAGCCGAAAACGTTCAGCAGGTTTCCGTTGCGGGAGACGGCCCCTTCTTCCTCGGGAGTTCCGTCACCATCGAAATCGAGGCACCGTGGCAGGCTGACAGTCTTTCGATCATGGGCATGCTCGGCTCGACGAACGACTCGTTCTACGGGCTCGACTCGTATGAGATCCAGCACCGGGACCGCCAGGAGATCCTGATTCCGGCCTACGATGCGGGCTCCGAGCACAACTCCGAGGACTGCGACTTCATACCGGGACCGCCCTGCGGCTCGGGTGGCATGCGCGACACCGCCGGAGCCGAAGGAGTGGTCTCGATCTCGAGTGGGATCCACGGATTCGGTGATCTCGATCCTTCGAGGCTCGGGTGGCTCAATCCGGTCGCAAAGATCATCATCGAGCCGATCCACTGAAGCGAATCGTAAGGGCGACCCCGCGGGTCGCCCTTATTCTCTACACTTACTTCCGGTAGGTCACCTGAACGCCGATCTCGTCGTCATCTCCCGCGGATTCCATCTGCTTGAAGCGCTCCATGTCGAACTCCCAGATCAACGTGTCGCCGTCCACGCGTGTGGCATTGTGCGAGACGACCTCAAACGGGGCCTTGATCTTCCACGTGAACCGGAGATTACTGAAGGCATCCTCCATCATCTTTTCCATCGCAGGGTCCGGCTCTGCCCCCTGATCGGCGACTTGCTGCTCGACACTCTCAGTGGGATTTGATGGCTTCGTCCGAATGGTGAATGTGTCTCCCTCCTCGACGAGCTCGAGGTTCTCGAAGGGAGAATCCATGATCCCCTGCTTCTGGACATCGTCCTTCGAGGGGAGTTGGAGCCCGACGAGCTTCTTCAGCTCGTCGAAGGCGAACTTGAAGTGAGTCGAGACATTCAGGTCGTTCTCGTCAACCTTCATATCGAGAAGCCGGATCCCCTCGGGAAGCTTCTCATTGGCCTCTTCGATCGAAGGCAGGTCATCATCCGGAGATGCGTTCTGGGACTTGAACTCTGCTCGGGCCTTAGCCAGATCCTCCTCGCTGGGCGGACCTTCTTTCCCCTCCATCTGACGTTGCATCGTCGCCATGACGAGAATCATCGGCTCGAAGTCGATACCGATCTCGAGATCTGCGGTACCACTCATATCACGGTCGAGCTCGATCGATTGTTCGATCTCGAAGCACCCGAGAGTAAAGATGCTCGCAAGAAGAACGGACAGAAGAACCAGTGAGGCTCTGATTCGCATGAGACAGCTCCTTTCGATGCGTGAACTATACA
>CAWHHZ010000014.1:0-347666 GCA_963829355.1 uncultured Acidobacteriota bacterium | reverse complement strand
GGAAACCCTCACGACGCCGACATTCGCCGGAGGCGAAATGTCAGCGTTCCTCTGACCCGGTATAATCGGCGCGCCCGTAGCTGTTTCCCCGACCCACCCGAAAGCTGGAGGTTTCACGATGTCCGATTCCCGTTCCGTCGAACAAACAGCGGCGGAAGCTGCAGCCGCAGTCGAAGTCGCCGAAGAGAGCAATGCCGATCGCAGAGACCGGCTCGAGACGCTCTGCGTCAACACGATTCGCTTCCTCGCCGTCGACGCTGTCGAGGCCGCAAACTCCGGTCATCCGGGAACTCCGATGGGAATGGCCGACATGGCGTTCGTTCTCTGGACCGAGTTTCTCCGGCACGATCCGAAGGATCCGAAGTGGGTGAACCGCGACCGCTTCATCCTCTCGGCTGGTCATGCGTCGATGCTCCTCTACAGCCTTCTTCATCTGACGGGCTACGAGGACATGACGATGGAGGAGCTTCGGAATTTCCGGCAGTGGGGAGCGAAGACGGCAGGGCATCCCGAGTACGGCCACGCTGCAGGAATCGAGCTCACCACCGGGCCGCTCGGGCAGGGCTTTGCGCACGGAGTCGGAATGGGGCTGGCCGAAAGGATGATGGCGGCGCGTTTCAACTCGGCGGCCCATCAGCCGATTGATCACTACATCTACTCCTTCTGCTCAGATGGCGATCTGATGGAGGGTATCTCGTCTGAAGCTGCGTCGATCGCCGGTCATCTCGGACTGGGACAGCTCATCTATTTCTACGATGACAATCTGATCACGATCGAGGGTGAGACGAAGCTCGCCTTCTCAGAGGACGTGAAAAAGCGGTTCGAGTCGTATGGATGGCACGTTCTGGCGATCGATGGACACGACCGGGCAGCGATCCGCCGGGCAATCCGGAAGTGTCAGAAGGTGTCCGACCGGCCGTCGCTGATCATCTGCCGGACGGTCATCGGATGGGGCAGTCCGAACATGCACGGAACCGCCGGTGTTCACGGAGCCCCGCTCGGAGCCGAGGAAGTGGCCGCGACGAAGAAGGCCCTCGGATGGCCCGCGGAACCGACATTCTTCGTTCCCGACGAAGTCCGGAACGAGTTCCGTAAGCGGACGAAGAAGCTCGCCCGATCGAGGAAGCAGTGGTCGAAGATGATGAACGAGTGGCGGTCGTCTCAGCCGCAGCTCGCCACGATCTGGGACAGCTTCTGGAGCCGGGAAATGCCTGCCGGTTGGGTGGACGAGCTTCTGGAGAGCGTGAAGAACGAGGGAGCAGCCGCGACACGTTCGCTCTCGGGGAAGGTCATCCAGGAAATTGCCCGAATGGTACCGTTCCTCGCGGGTGGCTCTGCGGATCTGGCACCCTCGAACAACACCGAGATCAAGAGCTCGACTGGGATTGCGAGATCCTCCGAGGTTGCCGGCCCGCCTGCGCTCGATGTGTTTGGTGGGCGCAATCTCCATTTCGGGATACGCGAGCACGCCATGGCAGCGATCGTCAATGGCATGACTGTATACGGGTCATGGCGCGCCTATGGGGGCACGTTCCTCATCTTCTCCGATTACATGCGTCCCGGGATCCGGCTCGCGGCGCTGATGAAGGTTCCGTCCATTTTCGTGTTCACCCACGACTCGGTGTTTCTCGGAGAGGACGGGCCGACGCACCAGCCGATCGAGCAGCTCTGGTCTCTTCGTGCGGTGCCGAATCTCAAGGTTTTTCGTCCGGCCGATGCTGTGGAAGTGGCGATGTCGTGGGCCTGGGCCATGAACAACCGGACCTCGCCCGTGGCTCTCGCACTCACGCGTCAGAAGCTCGAGCCCCTGCCTCACGGCGACGACGATGCGAAAGGGGTGTGGCGCGGAGCCTACGTGGTGAGCGGGTTCGCACAGGGAGATCTGACGATCATCGCAACAGGCTCGGAGGTTTCTCTCGCCGTTGCGACCGCGAAGAAGCTCGGTGAGAGCGGTACTGATGTCCGCGTCGTCTCAGCCCCCTGTCTGGAGCTGTTCAAGGAGCAGGATCAGGCTTATCAGGACGAAGTCCTTGGCTCGGACAGGAGCCGGGTGGTCGCGATCGAGGCGGGTTCCACACAAGGGTGGTATCAGTTCGTCAATCGCGACGCGCTCGTGATCGGCATCGATGACTTTGGTCACTCGGCGCCGTACAAGGTGATCGCGGAGAAGCTGGGATTCACTCCGGAGGCCGTGGTTGCAGCGATCCGGGAGTGGAGGGGGTAGATCGCTCCGGATCTTTTCAGGTGAGGCCACGCTGCGCTCCGGCGGCTCAGGATGACAGAGAACGGAACGATGAACGGGCTGTCATCCTGAGCGCAGCGAAGGATCGGGTGGGTCCTGACTGTCGCGTTCTTTCCGTCCTGACAGTCGGGCCGTACGCGATCCTTCGACCGTCCTTCCGCTGCGCTCCGTGCGGCTCAGGATGACAAGGTATTTTGAGGAAAGAGTTTCGAGCGGGCGGAGTGCAGGTTCTCACGGTTGGAGGGCGAGCGGTTCACTGCCTCCGGCGGTGATCGTCACACGGTCGATGTTGGGGAGTTGCGTGAGTGTTTTCTCCATCGACGTGCGGATCGCCTGCACCCGACAGGAACCGCCGACGTTCTGCATTTCAGGGGAGAAATCGACGATCACGGTCGATCCGTCGATGTCGATCGAGTCGACCAGCGCTCCTCTGGGGAATTCCGATGAAAACCCCTGTGCCTGCTCGAATCGCGTCGGTCCGGCAATCAGAGCCTCCGTCAGAAGACGAGCCATCGCAACCGAGCCCGGGACGATGTGGTTGACCTTGTACGTGATCGAGCAGTCATCTGACGAGCGGCGGGTGTTTGGGAAATAGAGGCTCACTTCCCGCTTCTCCATCCCGTTCTTCAAAGTCACGCTCGTAAAAGACCGGATCGTCCCGTCCTTTGCGGAGTACTCGAGCGCGCGGATCGTCAGTGATTCTCCCGGCCATTCCGTGAGCCAGAGGTCTTTCGCCCAGGGATTGAAGTTCCCGAGATCACCTTGGGCGGTCGCCGAGGTCTGGAGAATCTGATCACCGTCCGAGTCCAATACCTCAATGACGACGTTGTTCTCAAACGTGCGTGCGGTGCCCTCCAGGTGGATTGGATTTGCTTCCGCCACAGCTCCTTCGAGCGGCCGGGTGATCGTGACATTCCCTTCGTTCACGTCCGGGCGCTGAGGCTGCGCGGATGGTCCGGCTGTCTCCTCCGCAGTATTCGTTACCGTGCTCCGTGCTCGCGTCGCGCTCGAAGGGCGGTTTGACACAGGTGGGGCCTTGTCGTCCGCGCAACCGCTTACACACAGGAGGGCCAGAAGAAGAATGGAGACTCGCATTGCGGATGTGCTTTGCAATGCATTCGCCAGTATCGAGTCGCCGTGATCTTCACCGCTCGCGCTCCTGCGGAACACGATTCGAGACGGTTGCGGTTCCCCGCGCTTGGTCGATGTGGCAGAATTCGCGTCCAGGCCGTTTTTCTCGAAAGGAGCAGTTCATGAAGTTGTACGTTTCCCTGGCCATTCTTCTCATGCTCGGGTGCGCGCATTCCGACGACATTGCCGTTCGTCCGGCCCCATCATGCCCGGAAATCGACTGTCTTCGCACGCACGAGAATCTCGACGCAACGCTCTACCTCCAGACGGCGGCCGAGTACGAAGCGAGTGCGCTGCAGACCTTTCAGATGGCGAGGATTCTGGTCGAGCAGGGGATGAATGACGCGAGCTGGACTGCATTGGACGGCTCGGGAGAGGGTATGCCGGCAGCGGTGATCGTTGACGTCGATGACACCGTGCTCGACAACTCTCCATATCAGGCGCGTCTGATACTCGACGATCAGGAGTTTGCGGGCGAGTCCTGGCGGGCGTGGGTCGAACAGGCAGCAGCGGAGCCGGTCCCCGGAGCGGATGAGTTCGCCCGCTGGGCAGAGTCCCGCAACGTCACCATCTTCTACGTGACCAATCGAACCACGGAGGAGGAGGCGGCGACGCGGCGCAACCTGCGATCGGCCGGCTTTCCGTTAAGGGATGATATCGACACGGTTCTGACGAAGAACGAGAGAGAGGGGTGGGGGTCGGACAAGACGCCGAGACGCGCACACGTCGCCCGCGACTTCCGCGTTCTGCTGCTCATCGGAGATGATCTCGGCGACTTCGTTCCGCGCACCTGGAGCGGCGTCGAGAGTCGCCGCCAACTAATCGAGGCGAACCGGGACCGGTGGGGCAGGCAATGGCTCATGGTGCCGAACCCGACGTACGGATCATGGATGAGCTCACTGCTGACAGACAGACCCGAGTCAAAGAAGCAGCGGCTCGATGTTCTGTACGAAGCGCTGGAGCCAAAGAGGGACTGAGGGAGACGATGCGTACTCTGGAACAACTGATTCTGAACAACAGGCGATGGGTCGAGAAGATGAAGGGGAGTGATCCTGAGTTCTTCTCGAGCCTGGTCGCTCAGCAGGAGCCCGACTATCTCTGGATCGGTTGCTCGGACAGTCGCGTGCCGGCCAACCAGATCGTCGATCTGCGGCCCGGCGATCTGTTCGTCCACCGGAACGTCGCGAACGTCGTAGCCCACGCGGATATCAATTGTCTTTCGGTGCTGCAATATGCCGTCGATGTGCTGAAGGTCGAGCACATCATCGTTTGCGGCCACTACGGCTGTGGAGGCGTGCTCGCCGCGCTGCGACAGACCCGGCTGGGACTGATCGACGAGTGGCTCCATCACGTCAACGACGTTGCGCGGAAGCACGCAAAAGAGCTTCGCCGGCTCGATTCAGAGGAAGAGAAGTGGCGACGGTTGTGCGAGCTGAATGTTCTCGAACAGGTCGCGAATGTCAGCCAGACGACGATCGTCGAGGCTGCCTGGGATCGGGGCCAACGCCTGTCGGTGCACGGATGGATCTATGGAATCGCCGACGGTCTGCTGAAGGACCTCTCTCTGTGCGTCACGAATCCCGAAGAGCTCGGTCCTCTCTACGACGCAGCGCTGGAGCGCGCTACGCAGAAGCGGTCATCCTGAGCGGGGGAATGGCGCGGCTTCGCTTCACCAGTGGAGTGAAATGAACTGTCATCCTGAGCCGCCGGATCCCGGGAAGCGGGAGGAGGACGATCGAAGGATCTCGTGGAGCCTACCGGCCCGACGTTCGGCTAGAGTCAGGACGTACGCGATCCTTCGCTTCGGCTCAGAGGCTGTCGTTTGAACACCTAATGGCCACAGCGCCGCCTGCGCTGTGCTGGTATCACCAGCCGTAGCTCTGGTCGTGGCTTGGCTCTTCGCGTCCGAGAAGCATCTTCTTGTACTTGTCGAACTCCGTTGTCTCGAGGAAGTACTCGGGCAGCGTCGTGCCGAGGTAGCTGACGTACGACTCTCCGGGAGCAGGTTTTCCTGCTTCCGTGATCATCTCGCCGTGCACGTCGTACGGCAGGAAGACGATCTCCTCCATTCCCCGCTGCCGGAAGAACTTGAGATCGGGAACATACAGCAGGTGTTCCATCCTCACGCCCTGCTGTTCCTCTCCGGTGTCCTGGACTTCACGCACGAGTGAGCGTGCGTCCGGAGCCGAGATGTCCGGGACCCGCACCTGAACGATCGCGACGTTGATGAGCTCGAGGAGCTCCCGGACTTCGTTGTAGTACTCGCCCTGAGCCGTGCCGTTGTTGCGGTCCTTGAACCCGAAGGCGATCGCAGTTTCACCGCCGCGCTCGTTGCCGAACATCTCGACCCCACGCGGGACCCAGAGGTTCAGGTGGCGCTGAATGTCCTCGATCGAGAAGTCGCCCTTGCCCTCGGTCGCCATCACGGCGATTTCCTTGAGGAAGCTGCGTCCGGAGCCGATATGGAAGCCCTCCTCGGAGAGCATCGGCCCCATCGAGCGCGCCATCGGAGCGTACGAGAACACCTTCTGCATCTCGAGCTGATACTTGCCCACCAGATCGATGACCGTTGCGAAGGTCACATTGTCGAGGAAATTGTTGAAAGGAATGTTGAAGGCGTCGAGAACGTGGTTGCCGAGCTCCATCGAGAGAAGCTCGTCCATTGTGTCTTTCGCGATATCGGGATGACCGGGCTTTTTCCAGCTCGGATCGTGCGCCAGAACCCAGAACATCTGGTAAGCGTGGCGGAGCTCTTCGGCCATGATCCGAAGGACCGAGACCTTCATCTGGTCAGTCGGTGCCTTCTCGAGTGTCAGGCGATGCTGCTGGATGGAACCGAGCTCAGTCGACGCCTGGGCGCGGACGATGTCACGGGCCGAATAGAACATGTTGCCGGTCATGTCGCCGGCTCGTTCGACTTTCGGCTTGCCTGTGAAGCGTCCGAACTCGATCGATTCGTCCTTCAGCTTTCCGATCTTTGCCACGAGCTCGAAGGGGGTCTGCTTGGCAAAGTAGTTCGACCAGTTCTTCTCGAGAAACTCGAGCTCGGGGAAGTTCTTCTTCTGCCACCCGACGAGCGCGTCGTGGTACTTTGCCTGAATTCTGTCGGTTTCGTAACGTGCCAACATAGCCTCCTTCGGCGGTGCTTGAGCTGTAGTTCGTGCAACCAGTCCAACAATTTTGGGGAGCATATCATTCTGAACTCGCTCGAAAATGTTCTCCTTCCGTGGCAGAATGGCCGTTCCGAGTCTTAGCCGAATGCAGAACCATCGAGGGCCAGTCATGAGTCAGTTGACGCTGATCCACTCGCGCACGTTTCCCCTTGACCAGCTACGCGCTTTCCTGGAGCAGCGGCGCATCCAGCCCGTCGTCTCAGATGACGCGGAGCCTGGAGATGGTTCCGCCATCATCGTTCTCGATTCCGCCCTGCGGGAGGTCGGCTCGAATTTTCCACGCCCGTCGCTGGCCATTCGGATCGGTCTGGATGAGGAGGTCACCCAGAGTCCCGGGACCGAGATCTTCGCTTCTCTTCCCGAGGACGCTGGTCCTCGTGTATTGATGGCGACGATCGAAAGCGCAATTCTCCTGCTCAGGGAGCGCGAGAGAAGCGCAGAGCTCGAGGCGCGGCTTCAGGAGCGCACATCGGAAATCCAGGAGATCAACCAGATCGGCATCGCTCTGTCGACCCAGCGGGACCACGGCATCCTGATCGACATGATCCTCAGAAAGACGCGGGAGCTGACGCGTTCCGATGCCGGCTCGCTCTACCTCCTCGGAGAGGACGAGGAAGGAGAAGAGCGGCTGCGATGGAAAGTCGCACAGAACGACTCGATCTCGGTGGACTTTACCGAGCAGATTCTCTCGATCACCAAGAAGAGTCTCGCGGGCTACGTCGCACTCACGGGAGAGACACTCGTGATCGACGACGCATACGAACTGCCGGACGACGTGGAGTACTCGATCAACCGGTCGTTCGACGACGCGACTGGCTACCGCACGAAATCGCTTCTCGTCGTACCGATGAAGAACCACCGCGGGGAGTTGATCGGAATCCTTCAGCTCATCAATCGGCGGCGGAAGGGATCGACGGGGCCTCTGTCGAAGGAGAATGTCGAGGACGAGGTCATCTCGTTCGACAAGCACACGATCAGCGTCGCACAGTCGCTCGCGGGTCAGGCAGCCGTCGCGGTAGAGAACAACATCCTTTACGACTCGATCGAGAAACTCTTCGAAGGATTCGTGACTGCGTCGGTCACCGCGATCGAGCAGCGGGATCCCACGACCTCCGGTCATTCGGGGCGAGTCGCCGATCTGACCGTTGCTCTCGCCGAGGTCATGGACAAACTCGAGTCGGGTCCGTTCCGCGATACCCGCTTCAGCCGCGAACAGATCAAGGAGATCCGGTATGCGTCGCTCCTGCACGACTTCGGCAAGGTCGGGGTGCGGGAGGAGGTTCTCGTCAAGCAGAAGAAGCTCTATCCGCTTCAGTTCGAGCTCGTGAAGTCGCGATTCGACTATCTGATGAAGGCGCGCGAGGCCGAGGTGATCAGGGCGCGACTCGAGGCAGCACTCGAGGAAGGTGGTGAGGCGCTGGAGAGTCTCCTGAGCGAGATTGATGAGGATCTTCGCGACGAGCTCAGCGGGATCGAAGAACACTGGCACCTGGTGGCGAGCTCGAACGAGCCGACCGTGCTCCCGGAGGGAAACTTCGATGCTCTCCGGGCGCTTTCGGAAGTGACCTACGCCCTCAGGAACGGTGAGGAGCAGCGACTTCTCTCGCCCCAGGAAGTCGAGATGCTTTCGATCCGCAAGGGGAGTCTCGACTCCGAAGAGCGCAGGGAGATCGAGAGTCATGTGACGCACACGTATCACTTCCTGTCGAAGATCCCGTGGACCAGGGAACTTGCGGAATGTTCCGGCTTACGCCTACGCTCACCACGAGAAGCTGAATGGCCGTGGTTATCCCCGGGGACTGAATGCCGACGGTATCCCGCTCCAGTCGAAGATGATGACCGTTTCCGACATCTACGACGCGCTCACCGCGAAGGACCGGCCCTACAAGAGGGCGGTGCCCACCGACCGCGCACTCGACATCCTCCAGATGGAAAAGGGGGACGGGCTGCTCGACTCTGATCTCGTCGAATTGTTCATCGACGCGAAGGTCTTCGAGACCGGCGTCGTGCGATAGCTGAACCGTGGATTCGTTCCACTCCACTGGCGTGGCGAAGCGGCGCCATTCTCCCGCTCAGCCAGGCCTCTTCTCGAACTGATACCTCCGTGACCTTTCCATTACCGGCTCGTCACAACTGGGAGAGCGGGACGACCGGCCAGAGTTGTGATTGCAATGTTTTGCGGAAACGTCCCGTTAGAGAACCATACCGATGATTGAGGAGAAAAAGAGAGTGCTCACAGTCAAACGAGCCGCGAAGTACGGCTTCTGCTCCGGCGTCCGCATCGCCGACATGAAAGTGAAGCGCTTTGCCTCGAAGGGAGGCCGAGGCGCGATCCTCGGGCAGGTGGTCCACAACGAACGGGTGGTGGAAGAGATGGAACGTCTGGGTGTGAGGACGATCGACTCGATCGAGTCCGCGTCCGAGCCCACGATCGTCTTTTCCGCCCACGGTGTGCCGCCGTCGTTTCACGAGCGCGCCACCTCCCAGGGGCTCGAGGTACTCGATACGACCTGCAAGTTCGTCTACGACATCCATCGGGAGTCGCGGAAGGCCCTCGAAGAGGGATACCACCTCGTCTTCATCGGCGAGAAACAGCACCGTGAGGTGATCGGCTATACGAATGATCTCGATCCCTCGGCCTACCATATCGTCTCGACCATCGAGGACGTGGATGCGATCGACTGGCGCAGATGGCCACGGGTGAAGGTGTTCTACCAGACCACCCTCAACGCGGAAGAATATGAACCGGTGGTGCGCCGCATCGAGAGCCAGACGAGCGTCGCGGATCGGGCGGACACGATCTGTTATGCGACCAAGGAGAATCAGGATGCCGCGCGGGAGCTCGCAACCGACCCTGAGATCGACCTGATCCTGGTGATCGGTGGCCGGGAGAGCGCGAACACCCGGCATCTCTGGGAGATCTGCCGCGAGTTCAAGACCTCGTACCTGATTCACGACGTCGCGGACATCGATAATTCCTGGTTCGAAAATGTGGATGTCGTCGGCGTTACGGCCGGCTCGTCGACTCCGGATTACATGATCGAGGAAGTCGAGCAGAAGATCCATTCGGTGGGGCGCTCATGAAGCATGTAGCCCTCACGTTCGCGATCCTGCTCGGGTCGATTTCTGCTTCTGTGTCGGCCGCTGAGATATGTCCCGATCCCGACAAGTCTGAAGAGATCCTGTACACGTGGCGGCTGCGGGGAGCGCTCGCCTGGATCGCGGGTATCGCATTTCCGACTTCCGGGACGGCGGAGCTCCTCACGACCAACGCCAACCGCCGGGTCACCACCGATCTCATGATCAAGGGCCCCGGATCGCGTCCCGACTTCTATCGCTACCAGTCCGAGATCGATCCAGGCCTTCTTCGGACCGTCATGAGCTTCCATTCTTATTCGTGGGGAAAGAAGCAGAAGGAAGAGCGGACTCTCCTCGATTACGGACGCGGAGAATATCGACGACGGTGAAGACCTCTTCGAAGACCGACGAGGTCAAGACCAAGACCGAGACGATTCCCGAGAGGGACCTGCGCGACATACTCACCGGGATCTACTATCTGCGGATGAAGTCGGCGGACATCACGAGGACTGTTCCGACGGAGATCTACTCGGACGGAACGCTCTATCCGGTGGTCTATGAGCCTCTCGGAAAGATGAAGCGGAAGGTCGCGGGAAAGATGATCGAGACCATCGGTTTCGAGATCACGGCGCGGCCCGGGGACGAGAAGAAGTGGCCTGGCGGAGTGGAAGTCTGGCTCACGACGGACGACCGCGCAATTCCAGTCAAGATCGTGATCAATCAGACCTTCGCTTCGATGGAGCTGGACATGGCGTCGGATGCCTGCGGCACCGACCGCATGCTGCTCAGCAGCAACTAGCGAATCCTCCGTAATCCATCGCATCTCCGTACTTCACGGACTAACTCCGGCAGACGATCGGTTCTCGGAAATCAACTAACAAATCCGTTGATATGATTCGTCTACCGGAGGACTCATGAATCGTACTGTCGCGCTTGCCAGCCTGCTGGTCTGCCTTACTGCATCATCCTACGCCACGAACGAGCCACGTTCTGAAGGTCCGGCGCCGAAGGCCGCTGAAGCACACCAGGACACTTCGGACAGCCACGAGACGACTCCTCCCGCGGAGGGTCGAGCTCTCTCTCCGCAGAATCGTTCAGTCGAAGGTCTCGAGGCAACCGTGACGGCATGACGGCGCCGCGAAGGTCGATCTCGAAGGGCGATTCCAGCATGCGCTGGTTCTCAAGATCGCTCCCGATGGAAGCCGCACAGTCGAATGCATCGATTCCGCCGCGCACGAAGCGGAGCTGGTGAAACCCGTCACGGAGGCATCGGCGGCCTCTGAAGAGGATGAGGACTGATTCGATGCGCAGAACCATGACGATTCTCATCGCTTTCGTGTTGCTGTCGATACCCGCCTACTCGCAGGAGGCAGGGACACGCATCAACATCATCAACATGGACGGTACCGGAGAAGGGTTCAATGACCCGACTCCCAAGGCCCCGATCGGGGGAAACCCCGGTACGACGCTGGGAGAGCAACGGCTGATCGCGTTTCAGTACGCTGCTGACCTCTGGGGTGCCCTGATCGACAGCCCCGTAGAGATTCGAGTCGAAGCAAACTTCGATCCCCTCGAATGCTCGAGCGATTCGGCCGTTCTCGGCTCAGCGGGGCCACGAAGCGTATTCTCCAATGTCTCCGGTGAGCCGATAGCCAATACCTGGTACGTCAGTGCTCTCGCAAACAAGCTCGCGGGCAGCGGATCTGGAAGCTGGCGAGGCGGAGATCCAGGCGAGGTTCAACAGCTCCCTCAACGGCAGTCCGAACTGCGGTGGCGGATCGAGCTGGTACTACGGGCTCGACAACCATCCGGCAGATGATCAGATCGATCTGGTCGTCGTGGTTCTTCACGAGCTGGGTCACGGGCTCGGCTTTCTCACGACGACCGACAAGGAAACCGGAGATTTTCTCCAGGGTCGCCCAGACATCTTCGCCCGATTTCTGTACGACAACGCGCTCGGTGCGAGCTGGCCACAGATGACACCGCGCAGCGTACCGCGTCGGTAACGAGCGTCGATCATCTGGTCTGGATCGGCGAGAATGCCGTCGCTGCAGCCCCGAGCTTTCTCGGCGGGACGGCCAGTTCTGGAGCTCACGGATCCTGACTCGATCGAAGGCACCTACGAGGTGGGTCTCGCCACGTTTCGGGGGAGACATCACCGTCGCGGGCGTGTCGGGCAGTGTCGTCGCTGCTGAGGATGCGGCTAACGCCACGGGTCCTTCGACCACGACGCGTGCACGACGATTCTCAACCCATCGGCGATCGCTGGAAACATCGCACTGATCGATCGGGGTGAATGCACGTTCGTGACGAAGGCGCCGAATGCCCAGGCGGCCGGAGCTATCGGCGTGATCATCGCCAACAATGTTGCCGGCGCCCCGCCAGGGTATGAGCGGTGACGATGCATGCGGTCACGATTCCGGTCATCAGCGTGTCGCAGACCGATGGCGCCGCCATCCGCGCCGTTCTCGCGAGTCCTCCTCGAGCGACGATCCGTCTCGATCCCCATAAGCTCGCCGGCACCGACTCGATGGGCCGTCCGAAAATGTACGCGCCCGATCCCATCGAGCCTGGTTCCTCGGTTTCGCACTGGGACACCTCAGCACAGCCGAACCTGCTCATGGAGCCGAACATCAACTCGAGTCTCGGCCATGGCATCGATCTCTCGAGGGACCTGTTTGCCGATATCGGCTGGTACTCCGACGCGATCATCGAGTCTTTCCTGCGCCATTACGTCATGATCGACCGCGACCGGGACGGCGAAGGCAGATCCGGGAGATACGCTCCGGATGATTGCTTCGATTCAGAACAATGGCGAGTCCTCCGCTCGCGATGTGGTGCTCGATCTGCCGCTGCCCAATGGGCTGTCGGTCGTTCCGGGATCGGTACGACGGGGGCGAGGTCACGGATGCTGACGGCAGACTGACGGTCGCGATTCGGCACGATCAGGGTGGGCGAAGAGGTCACCGTGACTTTCGATCTGCTCATCGATCCCCTTCTGCCTCCGACATCTGACTCTTTCACTCTCCAGGGGGCGATTCTCTCGAACATCGAGACGGCCGTGACGGATGATCCTTCGACTGTCGAGACCGATGATGCGACGGTGATCGCCATCAGCCACACGGCGCTCCGTGCATTCAAGACCGTGCAGCTCGTGTCGGACGAGGGGGATGAAGGCCTCAGTGGCGGAGACCGACTGCGCTACTACATCCTGATCTCCAACAACTCTGGATCGGCGACTATCGAACGTCACACTGACCGATCCGATCGACTCGAGCCTCTCGATCGTTCCCGGCTCCGTCGGTATAGGCGCGGGCAGCCAGAGCGGATCGATTGTCGAAGGGAACGGAACGGGCGACCGCACCGTGGTGGTGAGCTTTAGCTCGATCGGTGCGGGAGAGAGCGTGGAGGTTGGATTCGATGTCGATGTGGTGCCCGATTTGCAGCCCGGTCTCGCCCTCATCTCGAACCAGGCCGAGGTCGCAGCCCCCGGTAGGGTGGTCGTGACCGACGATCCTGGCACGCAGAGAATTCAATGACGCGACGGTAGATTCACTTCCCGACGCCGCGGAAGCGCGCGGTCCGATCGAGATAAACGAGCATCAGCCGCGGCGTTCATGCCGCGGCTGATGCCGGAAACAGCTTGCATGGGGTGGTAATCTTGGCCCGAGTGGGCGATACTTGTTGGGTTCGGGCGGCACGTGGATTGTTGCGCCCCGGAGGATACGACCGCAAGTGCAATTCAGACGAGCAAAACGGCAGACACGGAAGCTTCTGGTCATCGACGATGACACACGCCTGCTCGCGTCCTATCGCGACCTTCTCATGCCTTACGGATTCGAGGTTCTGACCGCGAGTCACGGTGAAGAGGCGATCCCGCTGGTGGAGAGGAATCCCGACATCGTTCTGGTCATCCTCGATGTGGTGATGCCGCAGATGGACGGACGGGAGTGGTTGCGCTGGTTCCGAACCCAGCCGTGCGAGTCGCCCGGTAATCGTCATTACCGGGCACCGCTTCGTCAGTGAGGAAGAGGAAGACAAGCCTGCCGCGGTCCTCGAGAAGCCGTTTCATGTTGCGGAGCTTCTCGACCTCGTCGGTCTGTTCTGCGGCCTCAGCTCCCCTGCCGGCCGCAGCGTCTGAGGAATTTGGAGTGCGGTGCTCGCCGAAGGACGAGCACCGCTTTGAATCCCGTGGCAACCGCCATCGAGGCTGCGATCGGCTGAGAGTTCCGGTGCAATTTGAAACTCGCCGCACTCTGCAAGGCGTCCCTGATGGAAAGCCGAGCTCGTCCTTCGGCGAGCTCAGCACTCCAAAGAAAAGCGGTCGCGAAGCCGCCCGAAACTCAGTCCTGTTCGATCCAGACGTCGTCGTAGCGGATTGGCGGGGGAGCGAGATGAATCTTGACTCCTCGTACACGCGGCCGGTGAAGAACGAACATCCGGTCGTGGAAGAGATAGACGAGAGCCGCATCCCGATGGCTCTGCTGGTTCAGCTCGCGATAGATCTCGGAGCGACGTTCGATATCGATCGTGCGCCGGGCCTCCTCGATCTTCTGGTCAATTTCCGGACTGTTGTAGTTCACTCCCGGGATGGCCTTCGAGGTCGAGTGGAAGAAGATGAAGAAGTAGTTGTCGGCGTCGGGAAAGTCGGCGTACCAGTTCCCCACGAAGATCGAATCGTGACCTTTGCCGGAATGCTTCTTCCGTGCCTCGGTCGCATCCAAACGGTGCTTTCTGACGCGGATCCCGACACGATCGAGATCTTCGATGATCAGATCGACCTGTCCGGAGTTGTTGAACTCGTCGGTGTCGAAGGTCCAGTAGTTCACTTCGAAGCCGTCGGCATACCCCGCGCGGCTCAGCAGATCCTTCGCGCGATCGACGTTGTAATCGTAACCCTTGACGTCGGGGTCGTATCCCAGCAGTCCCGGGGGAACGAGAGATGTTGCCTGCAATCCGAGGCCGGAGAAGACACGTTCGTTGATCCGGTTCTTGTTGATCGCGTGGGAGAAGGCCTGGCGGACCTCCACCTTGGAGAAGGGGCCGGTGGAGTGGTCGTATCCGATGTATGAGGTGTGAAGCTGGACGCCGCTCAGGAGGTAAGGGGCGTACTGCGGATCGTCCCGGAGATCCTTCACGATGCTCGGCGGGATTCCGTGAGCGATGTCGAGCTCCCCTTTGACGAATGCGTCGACGACGTCCCGACTGCTCTTGAGGTCGAGACGGATCACCAGATCGTCGAGGTAAGGTCGCTCGCTGTCGTAGAACCCCTCGTGACGGCGAAGCTTGATGTGGTCGCCCTCGACGACCTCTTCGATTGCGTACGGACCGGCGCCAATCGGATGGAGTCGGATCGTTTCGTTGCTGACCTGATCCACCGGCAGGACGGCCGTCTCCGGCATCGACATCAGCAGGATGAAGAAGGCGAGGGGCTGGTTCAGCCTGATCTCGAGCGTGTGATCATCAACCGCGGTGAGCCCATCGGCATCCTTGGCACTTCCTTCGATCACGTCGCTGGCGCCGTCGATGCTCCGGGCGATCCACACTCCGAGCGAATCGAGTGACGGATCCATCATCCGAAGCAGCGACTTTTTCACATCGCCGGCAGTGATCTTCTGGCCGTTGTGGAATCTCGCGTTCTCGCGAATTTTGAACCGATAGCGCATCCCCTGATCGAGCACTTCCCATCGCTCGGCGATGCCGGGAACCAGTTCCGCTCCTTCCCCGAACTCCACGAGCGTCTGGTGGATGGCCTTCTGCGGGTAGTTGAGGGCCATGAACTGGCAGTAGATGGGGTCGAGGGTGAGCTTGTGCGGGAGCACAGTCGCGGTAGTGACCGATCCTCCGCGGCGTGCCTTCGGCAGATGGAATGTCTCGAGCTCCTGAGTGAGGAGAGTCGATTCGTGACGAAGCGTGTTCGCCATCTGGTTGAGATCCGAAACCGAGAACGCGCTCTCTCTCGCACCTTCCTCGACGATGCTGATCGAGTCGACGATCGCTGCGCTTTCCTTGGCGAGTGTGTTGGAAGCTTCCACGACGGTGGAGACGGCGGTCATGATGTTCTCCATCGCCTGACCGATCGCGCGGCTGCCGCTTTCCTGCTCGCCCATGGCGCGCTTGAGGTGCTTCATGTAGTCCATCACCATCGAAGCCTGCTCGCCGAGCTTCGAAGAGGTCTGTGACTGCTGCTGGGTCGCCACGGCGGTCTGCTGGACCATCTTCGTGACTTCCTCGATCGCCTGAGTCGTAGCCTGAGAACCGCGGGTCTGCTCCTCTGTGGCTCGAGCGATCTCCGCGACCGATTCCCTGGAACGGTTGGTCAGATCGAGGATTCTCTCCAGAACGCTCTCTGCCTGGTCGGTGAGCTCGACTCCCTGGTTGACGCTCTCCGAGCTCGCCACCATCTGGCTCACGGCGTTCTGGACGCCGTGCTGCACGTTCCGTATGAGCGTTCTGATTTCGTCTGTGGAGGTGGAGGTCCGTTCCGAGAGGTCGCGGATCTCGTCGGCGACCACGGCGAAGCCCTTGCCCTGTTCGCCCGCCTGTGCGGCAATGATGGCCGCGTTCAGTGCGAGCAGGTTGGTCTGCCTCGCGATCTCGTCGATGACTCGGACGATCTCCCCGATCTCTTCCGAGCGTGCTCCCAGATTCTGCAGCGCGTTCCGCGCCTCCTCGACGGAGGTCTGAATCTTCTTCATTCCGCTGACGGTGCCCTGAACAGCCTGACGCCCGTCATTCACTGCGCTCACGACATCACTGGCAATGTTGGATGACTGATGAGCAGATCTGCCGATCTCCTCTGTGGTCGCGTTCATCTCGACCATTGAGCTCGCCGTCTGCGCCGCAAAGGATGAGAAACTCTCCGTGTTGGTCGCTACCTCGTTGATCGAGGCGATCATCTCTTCGATCGCAGAGGCGGTTTCCTCCACGAAGTCGGAGAGCGTATCCGTGATCTTGCGGACCTCTTCGATACTCGCCGACATCTGCAGAACCGAGGTCGAGGTCTCCTCGGCGTTCAGCGAGAGGTTCTCCATGCTGCCCCGAACCTCGTTGATGGACTGGTCAATCTCGGTGATCGAGCGGGCAGTGGCCTCCGTGGAGGTCATCTGATCGGTCGCGCTCTGGGCGAGAGTGCGGGCCCGTCGGGCGATCTGGCCACTGACATTGCCGACATCACTGGAAAGCTGCTGGAACCGGTTGATCGTCCGGACGAGTCGCAGGATCAGTCCCCGGACGGCCGCAGCAGTTTCGACGTTGTCGGTCGCGCTGGTGACCTCACTGGATGGGATCGTCAGTTCACCAGCCGAGAGGCGCGTCAGAATGGGCGCCAGGCGATCCTTGCCTCGTCTCGGTCTGGACGGCTCGTCTTCCTCGGCTTCCCGTCGCGCGGTGAAGGGTTGCGCGCTGCGCGGAGTGTGTGTGAACGGATACCGCATCCGTCTCCTCACCGGACTCCCGAATGCTGAGAAATATCGCCACTCCAGCCGAAACGAGCGCAGACACGGCGGCGAGCAGGATCGATATCCATCGACCCTGCGCGGTTACATCGAGAAAGAGGAATGAAAGGATCGCGTAGAGGACAGCTGTGGCGGCTGCTGTTCCCGAGACGCTGCGGACAATTTTTGAGCTTTGATTCATGGGCGGCCAGACCTCTGAAATATGGTCGGATGCTACCATAGTGATCGGTCATTGATGCCAGCACCAGCCCCATTCGATCCTGCCGGTCTCGCTTCCTATCTCGGTCGACGTCGCGAACAGGTCGACCAGCATCTCCGTTCGCTCGTTTCAGGAGAAGCGATGCCGGACACCGTCCGTGCTCCCGTGGAGAAAGCAATCGGGTCCAGAGGCAAGCGCCTGCGAGGTGTTCTGACGATGGCGGTGGCGGAGGCTTGTGGATCACGAGCGGAGCGATTTCTCGATGCGGCCGCTGCCTTCGAGATGATTCACACCTCGTCGTTGATCATCGACGATCTTCCCTCACTCGATGATGCAGAGCTCCGGCGAGGGGAGCCAACGCTGCACCGCGCATGCGGCGAGGACCGCGCGATTCTCACTGCCGTTGCATTGCTCAATCATGCCTATGGCTTTCTGAGTCGCAACTACGCCGCCCTCAAACCGCGACGGTGGGCTCACGACGAGGTTCTGCAGCGTGTGGTCACCGCCGTTGGGTGGGACGGCACGATTGGCGGGGAGACCGTCGATCTTCACAGCGAGGGGGAATCGCTCGATTTCGAAACTCTCGAGTACATCCATTCGCGCAAGACCGGAACGCTCTTCGTCGCCTCGGCGGCGATCGGAGCGATGCTGGCGAACGGTTCACGGCCCGTCCTGCAGGCCGTTGAGGCATACGCGAAGAATCTGGGACTCGCATACCAGATCACCGACGATATTCTCGATGCTACCTCCACCCCGGAGATCCTCGGGAAGGACGTCGGAAAAGACGAGGGGAAGCTGACTTTCGTCCGGCTGGCCGGACTCGATGGTGCGAGGCAACTGGCGGACGAGCTGATCGAAACCTCGATCGAGGCGATCGGTACGCTCGGAGTGAGATCTGACCGCCTGCAACACCTCGCCGTCTGGATTCGCGACCGTCAGCACTGAAACTGCTTCGTCGGAGAGTGAGACTGACGACTGACGACTGATGTCCGACGACGGAAATAAGAACGAATACCTTTCCGTTTGTTGCAGCGGCGTGGGTGAGAAGATTGCCCGCTGCCTGCCTAGGTAGCTCAGTTGGTAGAGCACCGCACTGAAAATGCGGGTGTCGCTGGTTCAAATCCGGCCCTGGGCACCACCCCTCCTTTTCTTTCCCCGCTTTGCGAGATTTCAGGAAACTGATTCTCGAGTCACTCGAAACTAGAGGCCTGTCATTCCGAAGCGCAGCGAGGAATCTGGGTGAGGGAAGTCGTCGTCGGACTGGCATCGCCCATCCACCAGGATTCCTCAGTCGCGATGAAGCCGCTCCTTCCCTTCGTCAGGGCAGGCGGGCTGACAGGCGATCTCAGCGAAGCTCTCCCAGCCTGACACTGACGACTTCCCTCCTGACGACTGTCGACTGCAGACCGGCGGCTGACGACTGGGTTCTCTTTCACGCCGGTTCCGGTCATAATTCATTCCGTTTTGATGACTGAAGAACGAATCGCACTCTCCGAACTCCAGGACCGGCTCGGGTATCGTTTCGACGATACGAGCTATCTCATCCGTGCTCTGACGCATCGGTCTTACTCCCACGAATCGCCCGAGCACGAAGTCTCCGACAACGAGACCATGGAGTTCCTGGGCGACACTGTCCTCGGCTTCGTCATAGGCGATCGCATCTTCCGGAGGTATCCGACGCTTCGTGAGGGAGAATTGTCGAAGATGAAGGCTTATCTGGTGAGTGCCTCGACACTCGCACAGAAAGCACGCGACCTGAGCCTGGGCGAAGCATTGCTGCTTGGCGTGGGGGAGGAGCGGTCCGGCGGGCGCAGAAAAGGACTCCCTCTTAGCTGATCTTTATGAAGCGGTCATCGCTGCGATCTATCTCGATGGGGGAATCAGTGCCGCCGAGTGAGTTCATCCTGAGGACATTCGAAGACGACCTCGACTCGATCTCCGTGGACAATCTCATGTTCCAGGACTACAAGACCGCCCTTCAGGAGATCGCACAGGGAAAGGCTGGCCCTGCCGCAGTATGCGGTCGTCGAAGAGATCGGACCGGACCACGACAAGAGATTCGTGGTCAGGGTTCGCGTGGGCGACCTGGACGCACAGGGGATCGGAACTTCGAAGAAGGAAGCTCAGCAGCAGGCTGCGAAGGAGGCACTCGCGGCAGTCGGGGAAGGGGGATGAGACGTATTCGTCTCCCGATTGACGACGCCCCTCTCCACCGACCCCATCCGCGCCACCTCACTGCGCTGATCCTCGGCGCTTCTCTTCGTGGCGCTCGCGCTCGTCCTCGGCCGGCCTCGGAGCGCAGACTGCAGAGGAGAGGGACCTGCGGGCCCTGCGCCAGCAGATCGCGCAGGTGGAGAGCCGGCTGCAGGGACTGCGATCCCGCGAGCAGAAGGCGGCGCTCGAGCTCGAAAAGATCGATCTGGAGCTCGATCTGAGAAATCGCGAGCTGAAAATGGCGGAGCGTGCCGTAGCCGAACTTCACGCCGACCAGCGTCTCATCGAGAACCGTGTCGACCGACTCTCGGCCGAGTACGACGCTCAGCAGCGATTTCTGTCGCGGCGCATGCGAGCTCTCTACAAGATGGGAAGCCTGAGCTACCTGCGTCTGCTCTTCTCGGCGCGAACCGACGAGCACATGCTCGACTCGATCGGCATGTTGAATTATCTGATCCAGCGAGATGCAAAGGCAATCGACGAGTTCCGGGCCATGCGTCGGGTGATCGAGCAGGAATCGGTGAAGCTCGCCGCGCGGAGAACCGAAGTCGAACAGGCTCACGAAGAGGTGGTCACTCGACAGGCTGCTGTCGAGTCGAAGAGGCAGGAAAAGCAGCAGGTGCTCTCGCGCCTCAGAGAAGAGTCACGGCAGTCAGCCGCACGGCTGTCGGAATTGACCGAGAAGGCAGGCCGGCTGCAGCGCCTGATGAATCTTCTCTACGAGCGGGACAGCACCCGGGAAAGCCGGGGCCCTTCGATGAAGGAACTGCGAGGAGCACTTTCGTGGCCGGTCCAGGGGCAGGTCACCGAACGTTTCGGGCGTCAAAGAAGTGAACAATTTGCGACATTCACGATCAACAATGGTGTGACCATCGCTGCGGAGGCCGGAACGGACGTGCGCTCGATCTTCGATGGAACAGTTCTGTATGCGCAGTGGTTCAAAGGCTATGGAAACCTTGTCATTCTCGACCATGGCGAACGGGTGTTTTCGCTGTACGGAAACCTCCGGGCGAGCACGGTCTCACCGGGAGCAGTGGTGAGGGCGGGCGAAACCATCGGAATCGTCGGTGAGTCAGAAGGTGAGGAAGCCGGCGCACTTTACTTCGAGATACGAGAGAACAATCAGCCCGTCGATCCGATCGGCTGGTTGCGATGAGGAGATGATGAAACGAGGCAAGATCGCATTTCTGGTGTTTTCGATACTTCTTCTGTCATCGATCCTCGCCGCGGGAATCTCGGGCCAGGCGAACAGGGGAGACAACCTCTACCGAAACCTCAGCCTGTTCACCGAGGTCGTGTCGCTGGTCGAAAGAAACTACGTCGACGATGTCTCGGAGAACGAGCTGATCGAGGGCGCTTTCGATGGCATTACGGACGCGATCGACGAGTTCAGCTACTACGTGCCGCCGGAGTCTGTGGCGCTGCACCGCGAGAGCGAGACGGATGACGTCGGCGGTGTCGGCGTGGTGGTCTCCAAGCGACTCGGATACGCATACGTCATCGCCGTCGTCGATGGCTCTCCGGCCGATGAGGCCGGAGTCGAGCCGGGCGACTTCATCGAGCGCGTGAATGGCGACATCACCACCGACATGCCGATCTGGAGAGATCCGGTCCGCTCTGCGGTGGGACGATGGGGACGCGATCAGCCTCGTGGTGGTCCGAAGCGGATTGGACGAGCGCGAGTCTTTCGAGATTGCACGCAAGGAGTTCAAGTCTCCCGGTCTGAGGGTCGAGTACAACGACGATTACGCGCTGATTCGCATTCCCGACTTCACCGAGGGGACCGCGAAGTCGTTTCGTGCAGCACTCGAGGAGATCTCTGAAAAGAAGCTCGACAAAGTGCTGATCGATCTGCGCAGCAATGCCTCGGGGTCTTACCGGGAGGCAATTGCCGCCGTGGATCATCTCCTCGAGAAGGGGACGATCGCTTCGCTCGAGGGGCGCCGGGTGGAGGAAAAGTCGTGGACGGCGGATGAAGAGGAAGCGTACAGCGGCGACGTCGTCGTGCTGATCGACAACTCCACGGCTGCCGGAGCCGAAATCTTTGCCGCCGCCGTCAGCGGAAACGAGCGAGGGAAGACCGTCGGCATCCCCACTTACGGCAGAGCGATCGAGCAGAAGTTCGTGCTTCTGCCGAGTGGTGGCGGGCTGAACATCACGATCGCACATTACGCCGATCCCAAGGGTGACCCGATCGTCGACAATGGCGTCAGGCCTGACGTCGCTGTAAACCGGGCCGCACTCGCGCTCAACGAGCAGAATGGAGAACGAGGAAGACCTGATTTTCCAACGCGGCCTTGCGACGCTGAAGTAGGAAGACGACCGAGCACGAAAAGCTTGTCATCCTGAGCGCCAGCGAAGGATCGCGTACGTCCTGACTGTCGCGTTCTTTCCGTAACTGACAAACGATGTTCACGGCGACGTCACCGGATCTCGCCAGCGCGGCCGAAATGTCGAATGCGGGCTGGACGTTGACCAGACCGTGATCAGAAAATCCGTTCTTCTACTTTCCCTGGCGCTTTGCGTTTCGAGTGTGAGCGCCTTTGGCGCAGACGATACGCCTCAGAAGCTCATGCCTCTTCACGAGGTAAAGCGTGGCATGACCGGTTACGGTCTCACGGTGTTCGAGGGGCGCGAGGTCGAACGGTTCGACGTCGAGATTCTCGGCATCCTCGAGAACATCGCCCCTGACCAGAGTCTGATCCTCGCCAGAGTCGATTCCGAGGTGATTCGCGAGAGCGGCGTGATCGCGGGAATGAGCGGATCGCCCATCTACATCGATGGCAGGGTCATCGGAGCGCTCGCCTACTCGTGGACGTTCTCGAAGGCTCCGATCGCCGGCATCACGCCGATTGAAGAGATGCTCGGAATCGAGAAGCACGCGCGAGCGGCAGTCTCGACAGGCCCGATGGTTCAGACCAGCGCCGGGGATCTTTTCGGAACGCTCGCCTCTCACGATCTGGAAGCCATGCAGACGATCTTCTCCGCGATGATGCCGAAGAAAAGTACGTTCGCAGGCGGAGCCATGCCTCTGACCGTTCCTTTGAGCATGTCGATGTTCGAGCGCGGAACGATCGATCGTTTCGGTCCGTATCTCGAAGCTGCCAACTTCCTTCCGGTGCCGGCGGGGAGTACTGGAGCGGGAACGAGTGCGGCGCCGATGACCGGCAAGCTGGCTCCCGGGAGACGCCTTTTCCGCGGTGCTCGTCGACGGTGATTTCTCACTCGCCGCGACGGGAACGGTGACGTGGGTCGATGGCTCCGAAGTGTATGGATTCGGTCATCCTTTTCTCCATATGGGCACGATCGATTTTCCGATCGCCGAGGCGGAAGTCGTCACGGTCCTGCCGAGCCTCGCAAGCTCGTTCAAGCTTTCAAACAAGGGACAGATCGTCGGTGCTCTGACTCAGGACCGTCAGCCGGGAGTGTACGGACGAATGGGGCAGAGCGCGAACATGATTCCTCTCCGTTTCGTTCTCGACAGCGAAAGCGGATCGAAGTCGTACGATCTGCGTGCCGTCAATCATCCGACTCTCTTTCCCCTGATCCTGGCCATGACTGCAGACAGCGTCGTCACGATCGGTCAGAGGGGTGGGGGAGAACGGACGGTGATGATGGAAGCGGAGATCCGTCTTGCCGGGCACGATCCAATCCGGATTACAGAGGGCTGGTCGGGCGCCGATGCCAAGGCAGCCATTCCGATGTACCTCGGTATCGTGAGTGGCTATCTGATCTCCAACGAGTTTGACGAGACCCACCTCGAAGGCGTGGACATTCATCTGTATCACCAGGACGAGCCGAAGACAGCTTCGCTGCTCAGGGCTTCGGTCGATCCCTCCGCTGACGGAAAATATCGAGCAGGTGATCTCATCACGGTACGGACCGTCCTGAAACCATTTCGAGGCGAGCCGTTCGAAAAGACGATGAATATGCGGTTGCCCGACAGCCTGCAGCCTGGCCCCCTCCACCTGTTCGTCGGAAGTGGGTCCGCGTTGACGCGACTCGACTTCATGCTCCTTCCCCCAACTCCGACAAACCTCTCACAGGTGATCGACGTGATCGACAGGCTGAACCCGTCGACTGAGCTGGGAGTGAGTGCCTACGTTCCTGCGGACGGTGTGATCAGTGGTGGCGTGTATCTCCCCGAGCTTCCCCCGACCATGCATCTGGTTACAGTCGAGGAAAAAAGCGAGATCGGAGGAACCGCAGTCAAGTACCATCCCGTGCGGCATGTTGCGGAGGGTACGGACTACGTCATCTCCGGCGCTCACAGAATCGATCTGAAGATCGCGCCTCCATCCTGACCCTCTCACGAGCCCCCGATGCCCGACTGAATGAGTATGGAGGACTGATGCGACCGTTGCTCCTTTCGATGATTCTGCTGATGACGACCGGTGCGGGAGCGGTGGAGCCTGAGGCCTGGACCGTCAGCTCCACCGAGGAATTGCTCGCGGGTGAGACCGAGGGATTTGCCGTGACGGCGAAGGGTCAGCTCGTACCGGGACCGGCCGTCAGGAAGATCGCGACGTTCGAAGATCCGTTCGTCCTCTCGCAAGCTGCCGGCGAGGATGGCTCCCTCTACTTCGGGACGGGAAACGACGGAAAAGTGTACCGGCTCCGGGGAGAGAAGCTCGATCTCCTTCTCGACACTGAGGAGCAGCAGGTGCACGCTCTCGCGGTCGATGGAAACTTCCTGTATGCCGGATCGTCGCCGAACGGAAGCCTCTACCGGATTGACCTGAAGAGCGGGACCTCGGAGGTCTGGGCTGCGATCGACGAGGCATACATATGGGATATCGAGATCGTCTCTGGCTCTGCTGTCGTGGTGGCCACAGGACTCGAGGGGAAGCTGCTCCGGGTGAAAGGCCGCAACGATGTCGAAGTCCTCTTCGACGCACCGGAGATGCATCTGCGGTCGATTGCCGTCCTGCCGGACGGTTCTCTGATCGTCGGTGGGTCGGGCGAGGGACGCATCTATCAGATTGGAAAAGGCGGCGATGTTCGCGCCCTTTTCGATTCACCGCTGACCGAAATCTCCGCCCTCTATCACGATGCGGCCACAGGCTCGACCTGGGCTGCCGCCGGACAGAGCGTGCTCCCGACAACACAGCCTCAGCCGCAGAACCAGCAGCAGAGCGCAACCGCTCAACAGGGTGCTGGCAACACCCAGCAGTCCGGAGGCGAGGCGTCGGTATCAGTTTCCGTCTCATTCGATGAAGGAACCGCACAGGGCGCATTCCCCACTCAGCCGATGGGGAGCTCCGAGCTTTATCGAATCCGTCCAGACGGATATGTGGAGACGGTCTGGAAGCTCGAGCGTGAGATCATCTACTCGATCGACCGATCTTCGCGTGGCGAGGGAGTCGTCGTTTCCACCGGCGCCAATGGCCGCATCTATCGCGTGAGTGATGGCGAGGTCGATCTGATCGCGGAGCTGCCGGAAAAGCAGGTGGTCTCGTATCGGTCGGGAAATGAAAGATCGATCGCGACGACGACGAACTCGGGAGCTGTCTACTCGCTCGATTTTCAGAGCACGGCCGCGGCGAGTTATGAATCGACTGTGAAGGATACCAAGCGGCTGTCCCGCTTTGGCTCGTATCGAGTCGAAGGACAGAACATACCTTCGGCGATCCGTGTGGCGTGGCGCAGCGGCAACACGAGTACTCCTGACGCGACCTGGAGTGACTGGGGAATCTCGGAGGGAATCAGCGGACAGATTGCCGCTCCTCCGGCGCGCTATCTTCAGTGGAAGCTCGAGCTCGGAAAACCGGGCCAGGGAATGGTCGTCGACCAGGTCGTCTCGGTGTTCGTAAACCGCAACGCGCCACCGAAGATCGACTCGCTCATCGTGGCTGACCCGGCGGTCGTATTTCTGTCAGCCGGTTACCCGAGCAGCCCTGGTGTCGTCGAAGCAACGAATCCCGATCAGTACGGGATATTCACGAGCATCGAAGCCCCGAGCCAGCAGGACACCAGCAAGAAGTATTTCCGCAAGGGTTTTCGGACGGTGAGCTGGAAGAGCTCCGATCCGAATGGAGATACCCTCTCGTACGATCTCTTCTTCAGGCCACGTTCGTCCGCCAATTGGCTTCGTCTGCGGGAGAATGTGCGGTCGGATCAGATGAACTTCGACACCTCTCAGCTCCCCGACGGTGATTACGAACTGAAGCTCATCGCCTCGGATGCTCCGTCGAATGCTGCCGGTGCCGAAATCTCCGAGCGCTCCGGAGTCATGTTCACCGTCGACAACACCGCGCCGCTGATCCGGGTCACCCGGTCGGGCGGCGCGACTGTCGTGACGATTGATGACGCGTCGTCTCCGGTCACGAAGGTCGAGTATGCGATCGATGCTGAAGAGTGGAAGACATTGCTGCCTCAGGATGGTCTCTCCGACTCCCGATCGGAACGCTACACGCTTCCGGCAGAGACGCGTGAGGGTAGCTTTGTCGTCATACGCGCCGTCGATGCGTTCTACAACGTCGCGACGGCCTCGGCGAACTGAAGCCCGACGGAGATCTCGATCGACTTCATCGCCCGGATGAACCGCAACTTTCCAAACCTCTGATAGCACAGGGCTGTCATTCCGAAGCGAAGCGAGGAATCTTGGCGGGGGGTCGACCGGGCTTCCCCCACCCTCAGTCGCGATGAAGCCGCTCCTTCCCTTCGTCGCTTCGCTCTCAGGGCAGGCGGAATGACAGAAGGATTCACTCCATTGGCGTAGCAAGAGAACCCGCCCTTTGCTGGCGACACCCTATAATGGCTGGAGATGAGACACAGAGACTATCTCGCGCCTCTCCTCGTCCTGCTTCTCGTTCTCTCGCTCGGCGCCTGTCAGGCGGTCGAAGCACCGATCGAGGAGACGGTGGACGCGCTTCCGGACGTCGGGGGCACACTGCACCGCCGGCTGACGAGCGATGTCGGCACGCTCAACTTCGTGCAGCATAGCAACCTCAACGAGAAATTCGTTCTTTCCTATCTCCACGATGCCCTGATCGCATGGAACGATTCTCTCGAGCTCATCCCGAGTATTGCCACCGAGTGGAGAGTCGAGGACGAAGGGCGCCGATTCGTCTTCGAGCTCGATCCTCGTGCAACATTCAGCGATGGCCGTCCGGTTCGGGCTTCCGACGTGGTCTTCACGCTGAAGAAAATCGTCGATCCCGCCTCGCAATCCGCACAGTACGCCGGTCTGTTCAGCGGCCTCGATCTCAGCCGGACTCGCGCGATCGGTGAACACACCGTCGAGGTCGTCTTCAACCAGGCCAGGGCGTCTCAGCTTCTTGCATTCAACATCCCGATCCTTCCGGAGCACGTCTACGGTGTGGGTGATTTCTCCGACCACGACTTCGACGTGGTGGGAACGGGCCCGTATGTTCTCGAGAAGCGCGACGAAGGGCGGGAGATCCGCCTGGTGAGGCGGAAGGACTACTGGAGGACGAAGCCGTTTCTCGAGCGAATCGTCTTTCACATCATCGGCGACGACACCACAGCCTGGAACGTGATGCGTCGTGGTGATCTGGACGCCATGGCCATCTCGACCGATCGGTGGGTGGAGGCGCAGCAGTCGCCGGCAGCGAAGGCGCTCATGAACTTCCACGTCTTCTACGAGCTCGAGTATTCATTCATCGCATGGAACAACCGCCATCCCGCACTGAGCGACCCGCGCGTGCGGCGTGCGATGTCGATGGCTCTCGACCGGAGATCGATCATCGATTCGATCTACAAAGGGACCGCGCGGATCATCACCGGCCCATTCACGCCGGATCAGCCCTTCTACAATCCGCAGGTTCCGGCGATCGAATACGATCTTGCGGCTGCCGCGAAACTTCTCGATGAAGCCGGCTGGTCTGACGAGGATGGTGACGGACAGCGTGAGCGGCAGTCGACGCCGCTCACGATTGAGCTGACGATCTCCGCAGGCTCCACGTTCTCGCAGCAGGTCGCCCAGATTCTCCAGGAGGCTCTGGGAGAGATCGGTGTCGAGCTGAAGGTGAATCCTCTCGAGCGTGCCGCCTTCTTCTCGAAAATCATCGAGGGAGATTTCGAAGCAGCACTCCTTTCGTGGGGGATCGATCCGGATCCGGATCAGTTCACGCTCTTCCATTCGACGCAGTTCCCGCCCGCGGGTCAGAACTTCGTGCACTACTCGAATCCTGCAGCGGACGAGCTCATCTCCAGGGGGCGCAGAGAGCTGGATCCGAAGACGAGGATTCAGATCTACCAGCAGCTTCATGAAGTCCTGGCGGAGGATCAGCCGTACACGTGGATCGTCCAGGAGTCGAAGAAGTGGGCCGTGAACAAACGGATTCGCGATGTCGAAGTGGCCCGGGGAATCGGGCTCTTCCTGTGGTATCCAGACTCCCGCGCCTGGTGGATCCCCAGGGATCTGCAGCGGGAACAGCCTGAGACAGTTACCGGAGAATGACCACCTTCATCGCTCGCCGGCTCGGTCACTCCGTGCTGACGATGATCGGCATCACGATCGTCGTCTTTCTCATGATTCACGCCGTCCCGGGCGATCCCGTTCTGTTCCACCTCGGAGGTCCCTCCGCACGCTCGGTGCCTCCCGAGATCGTTGCTGAGATCAGACACGACTTCGGCCTCGATGAGCCGCTTCCGAAGCGCTATCTGGCCTGGATGAACGCGGCCGTTCGAGGCGATTTCGGCGTCTCCTATGTTACCGGGCGTCCGGTCGCGGAGACGATTGCGGGTAAGGTCGGTGCGACGGTCGAGCTCAACCTCGTAGCACTTCTCATGGCGGTCACAATCGGAGTGACGGGCGGAATCGTCGCCGGCTCCCGGCCGGGAAGTCGGTTCGATCGGTCGAGCAGCACGGCCGCGTTCGTGCTGTTTGCGCTGCCGAACTTCTGGGTGGCGCTGCTGCTCATGAACTACCTCGCTGTGGAGCTCACCCTGTTTCCCCTCTACGGGATGTCATCCTCCGGTGCCGAGCAACTTCCGGTGATTCAGCGTGTGGTTGACCACCTGCATCACCTGATCCTTCCGTCCATCGTTCTCGCATACGCTCAGATCGCCGTCTTTCTTCGCTTTACACGCACTGCGGTGAGCGAGGTAATCGGCAGGGAGTACATCGCGGCGGCGCGCGCTCGGGGGATTCCGGAGCGGCGCGTCCTTTTCCGCCACGCGCTCAGAAACGCACTGATTCCGCTCGTGACACTCTTTGGGCTCGTCGTGCCGACCTTGATCTCCGGCAGCATCATCGTCGAGCAGATTTTCGAATGGGACGGACTCGGCCGCCTGTACTTCACATCGATACTCTCCCGTGATTATCCGGTCGTGATGGGGCTGACGCTGCTTACTGCAGTGTTCGTCGTCGTCGCGAGTCTCCTGACCGATCTGCTGTACGGAATCGTCGATCCGCGAGTGCGTGTGAGGGAGCAGGTGAGGGTGTGAAAAGAGACTTTCCGGCAATCGCCGCGCTCGTGCTCATCATCATCTTTCTGTCAACCGTCGGAGCGCCCGTTCTGGCTCCGGCCTCCCCCTCGGCGATCGAGCTCGGCGCGAGGCTGCAGGCGCCCGGACAGATGCACTGGATGGGGACTGACGAGCTCGGCAGGGATGTACTTGCACGGATGCTCTACGGAGGGCGCGTTTCGCTTCTGGTCGGTTTTTCCGCGGGACTGCTCTCTCTTCTGATCGGTTCAATCATGGGTGGAGTCGCCGGGGCCTTCGGGAGCTGGCCCGACTGGATCATCTCGAGATTGATCGAGATCGTGCTCGCGTTCCCGTTCCTGGTCCTGCTGCTGGTGATCGTCGCGCTCGTGGGTCCATCGGTGTGGTCGATCATCGGTGCGCTGGCGGTGACCGGTTGGGTGTCGGAGGCGCGATTCGTAAGAGGCGAAATGATCAAGCTCCGGCAGAGCGACTTCGCCGATGCAGCACGGGCGAGCGGCGCGGGTTCCGCCAGAATCATGTTCGTGCATCTGCTCCCCGGAGCACTTCCACCCGCGATCGTTTCCGCGAGCTTCGGCGTCGCGGGAGCGATACTGGTCGAGTCTGCGCTGTCATTTCTCGGATTTGGCGTCCAGCTTCCCCGCACTTCATGGGGAGCGATTCTCGCGTCGGGGAGGCAGGCGATCGGAAGCGCCTGGTGGCTCGTCCTGTTTCCCGGCCTCGCTATTTTTCTGACGGTTGCATCGATCCATCGCCTCTCCCAGTGGCTCGAGGACCGGCTCGCCAGCCCTTCCACCCGAGGGTGATCGACGTGACCCGCTGTCATCCTGAGCCGCCGGAGCGCAGCGAAGGACGGTCGAAGGATCTCGGACGGCCCGACTGTCAGGCCGGCAAGAGCGCGACAGTCAGGACGTACGCGATCCTCCGCTGCGCTCAGGATGACGGGTTCGTGTCGCGGCTTCGACCCAGGACGGTGGACGGCGATAGAATCTGACCGACGGGAGGTAACCATGATCAGGAGAATGGCACCGGAGCTCGTTCTTGCGACTCACTTCGCCTTCGTCCTGTTCGCCGTGTTCGGCGGATTTCTCGCGCTGATTGACACGCGCTGGCTGTGGCTCCACGTGCCGGCTGTCGTGTGGTCAGCAGTGGTGAATCTGGCTGGTTGGACCTGCCCGCTCACTCCACTCGAGCAGGAGTTGCGCCGCCGCGCATCCATCGTCGGCTACGAGGGAGGCTTCGTCGCGCATTACATCGCACCGCTGGTCTATCCTGCCGGGATGCCGCGCCGGCTCGAGCTCACGGCCGCGATCAGCGTCACCGTCTGGAACCTTCTCGTGTACGCCTTCCTGTTCTGGTCCCGGACAGCCACATGAACAGCTACATCCGCATCGAGCTGGCACTGACCGAGGACGAGCCCGAGATCAAGGCGTACGACGAGAACGAGTGAGCAGCACTATCCGATTACGAGCTCACACCGATCCCGCTGAGCCTCGATCTCCTCGAGACATGGGTGGCACCATCTGGCCCACATCAACAGTAGAATGGCACCAGCGGAGCAGACGGACTAGAGTGGCAATCTACCCGCTCAGGTGATGCTCGACAGGCGGACCCGTCACGATGATCACTCCGTGCAAAGCGGGAGGCGGTGATCATGCATTGAGCACCGGAGGCTGTGAATATTCATCAAATGAACGCCATCTGCCATTGCGGCGGCGGCCTGGAGAAGGAACGAATGCGCGAGTTATATCCCTCGATCGAACCGTTCGACAGTGGCTTCCTCAAAGTTTCGGAGATCCACACCATCTACTACGAACAGGTAGGTAACCCCAAAGGAAAGAAGGCAATTTTCTTTCACGGCGGACCGGGGGGCGGACTCGACGCAGATTACCGCCGTTACTTCGACCCCGAGCTTTGGCACGTGACGCTGTTCGACCAGCGAGGCTGTGGAAGGAGCACACCGCACGCAGAGCTTCGCGAGAACACGACCTGGGATCTCGTGGCCGACACGGAGAGACTGCGCGAGCATCTCGGAATCGAGAAGTGGTGGGTCTTTGGCGGAAGCTGGGGAAGCACCCTCGGTCTCGCGTACGCCGAGACCCATCCTGCGCGGTGCCTGGGGCTGATTCTCCGCGGGCATCTTCATGCTGCGGCGCAAAGAGCTCCTGTGGTTCTATCAGGAAGGAGCGAGCGCGATCTTTCCGGAGGCCTGGGAAGCGTACCTCGAGCCGATTCCGCCGGTGGAACGAGGGGACCTGATGAGTGCGTACTACCGGCGTCTCACCTCATCGGACGCTGAGGTGCGAGCCGAAGCGGCAAAAGCGTGGACGATCTGGGAAGCGAGTACGAGCAAACTCCTGGCTGATCCGAGTCTGATCGAACAGATGGGCGGTGAGACCTTCGCCGCCTCGTTTGCCCGCATCGAATGCCACTACTTCGTTCATGGTGGCTTTTTTCGGACCGATGCGCAGCTACTCGACGACATCCACAAAATCGCGCATCTCCCCGGCGTGATCGTGCAGGGGAGGTACGACGTGGTGTGTCCCGCAATGAGTGCGTGGGATCTTCACAAGGCGTGGCCGAACGCTTCACTGACGATCGTGCCGGACGCGGGGCACAGCATGAAAGAGACCGGCATTCGCAGCGCCCTGATCGAGGCCACCGACGAGTTTGGCAAAAGCACTTGACACGTCATCCTGAGCCGCCGGAGCGAAGCGAAGGACGGTCGAAGGATCGCGTACGGTCATACTCGCCGCCGATTCCTCGTGCAAATTCACGTCGAGTCAGGACGAACGCGATCCTTCACAGCCTCTCAGGATGATTCCGTCGCTGCCAGCTACTGATATCGCTCGCGGATACGGGGGATCAGGTAGTCGTGGAATGCTTCCTCGAGTCCGAGCTGCGGGGAGAAGCCCCAGTCGTTTCTCGCGGCGGAATCATCGACATCGGCCGGCCACGAGTCGACGATCCCCTGGCGCTTCTCGTCGACCTCGGTTGTGATCACAGGCCCCGGGAAGGAGCGCTCGACGATCTCCTGGATCTCTCCCGCTGATGGATTGAACGCCCCGATGTTGTAGGTCGTCCTGGTGAGGTTGTCTCTCGGAGCTGCGGCGAGAGTAAGAAGAGCCTGAACTCCGTCCGGCATCGCCATGAATGGAATTCTCGTATCAGGTCTGACGAAGCAGGCATACGGCTCACCCTGTGCGGCGGCATGGATCATCTCCGGCGCGAAATCCGAGGTTCCGCCTGAGGGCACGGTCACCGCTGAAATCAGTCCTGGGAAACGAATACAGCGGAAGTCGACGCGCCCGGCCAGCGGGTCTGCTGAGAGCTGCTTGTAGTACCGGCTGTAGTATCGCCCGAGATGCTCGGCGTATAACTTGTTGCAGCCGTACATGGTCGTCGGCGTGTTGAAGTCGTCCTCGCTGACGCGCCCTGCCCGATCCTTGGTCTCGAGATCAGGCATCCCGTACGCTGCGATCGACGAGGGGTAGAGAAACACCACCGGTCGGCCATGTGACTCACCCTGTCTCTGCGAAAACTCCAGCAGATTGAGCGTGCCTTCGACGTTCACCTCATGAGCGGTGACGGGCGTGAACTCACTCCGCGTCGAGAGAAGCGCGGCGAGATGAAAGACCTGATCGACGGCGTACTCGGAGAGGACGCGCTCGAGAAGATTCTTGTCCAGAATTGATCCGGAAAACTCATGCGCCACGAGTCGTCCGAGCTCAGGCTCGAGAGGTTTGAGATCGAGGGTGATGACTGGTCTGTCTTCGTTCTCGGCGAGATGTGTGATCAGGCCGTGGCCGATCTCTCCACTCGCGCCGGTAATGAGGGCGGCGGGCTTGCGCAAAGGGTTGCCTCCAGCGCCGGATGGCGCGCACGAACGTTATCACGTCGGCGGAAGTGTGTTCCAGAGTGTGGCGCCGAACGTGTCATCCTGAGCGGGGGAATGGCGCCGCTTCGCTTCGCCAGTGGAGTGAAATGAACCTTGTCACCCTGAGCGCGAGACTGTGTGAAAACGCCTCGTGAATCGAGGCTGTGACTGTGGAGTGCGGTGCTCGCCGGAGGACGAGCCCCGCTTTGGATCCCGTGGCAACCACCATCGAGGCCGCAATCGGGACCAGTCAGGAAATTTCCACTGCAGCTTGCAACCCGCCGCAGCCCGTAAGGCGGCGTGATGTAAAGCTGAGCTCGTCCTTCGGCGAGCTCAGCACTCCAAAAAAGACGGTCGCGAAGCCGGTCGGTTTTTCACACAGTCTGGCGCCAGCGAAGGATCGCGTACGGGATGACTCGAGGTGGGTTCCCCTGGGGTCACGGCTTGAGGATGACTCCACGCGATCTTTCGACCGTCCTACGCTTCACAGCCTCTCAGGATGACAGGTCTTTGTCGGGGACCGGCGGTCAGCGGCATTGGTATGATTCACGGAATCGAAAGGAGCTCGAATGAAATCAATGCTCAGCCGTCTCGTGGTCTCGTTCTTCGCCGTGTCGCTACTGCTCGTCCCCGGAGGGGCTGCGAGTGCGCAGGCTCCGCCTTCGCCGACCGACGACCACAACCGCGAGGTCGCTCCGGTCCCGGACGAAATAGCGGGCAAGCAGGAGAACGAGGAACCGAAGTGGGATGTCTCCAATCCTCCCGGACCCCACTACACCGCTAACCTCGACGTATCCGAGGGGACGTGGCTGAGCCTCGACGTCAGTCCTGATGGGCGAGAGATCGTGTTCGATCTGCTGGGCGATCTGTACGTGATTCCTTTCAGTGGTGGAGAGGCACGGAATCTCACGAGCGGCATTGAGTGGGACATGCAGCCGAAGTACTCGCCCGACGGCAACTGGATCGCCTTCACGAGCGACCGGTCCGGTGGAGACAATATCTGGATCATCCGCAAGGACGGAACCGATCCGAAGCAGGTCACGAAGGAGACCTTCCGGCTGCTCAACAGCCCGACATGGTCGCCCGACGGTCAGTACATCGCTGCCAGGAAGCACTTCACGTCCCGCCGTTCTCTGGGGGCAGGGGAGATCTGGCTCTATCACCGGACGGGGGGCGAAGGCCTCCAGATGACTGAGAAGCCGAACGATCAGAAAGACCTCGGCGAGCCGGCGATCTCGCCTGACGGGCGATATGTGTATTACAGCCAGGACACCACCCCGGGTGCCGTGTTCGAGTACAGCAAGAACGTCTACGAAGGGATCTACAGCATCAAGCGCCTCGATCGTACGACCGGTGAGACCGAGACGATCATCTCCGGTCCGGGTGGCGCGATCCGTCCGACACCTTCCCATGACGGCAAGTGGCTGGCGTTCATCCGGCGAAAAGGACTCGACACTGTCCTTCACGTGATGGATCTCGAGAGTGGTGCGATTCGCCCACTGTTCAACGGTCTCGACCGCGACATGCAGGAAACCTGGGCGATCCACGGGGTATACCCGTCGATGGCCTGGACTCCGGACAATCGCTCCATCGTCGTCTGGGGTGGAGGTCAGTTCCACGAGGTCGACGTCGCCACCGGGGAAGCCGCGCTCATCCCCTTCCACGTGAAGGACCAGCGGACGATGACGGAAGTCGTCAGATTTCCGGTCGAGGTGGCGCCAAAGACTTTCGAGCCGAAGATGCTTCGCTGGGTCGAAGTTTCACCGAACGGAAAGCAGGTTCTCTATCAGGCACTCGGGTATCTTTGGATCAAGGATCTCCCGAACGGAACACCACGTCGTGTGACGTCTCAGACGGAACGGTTCGAGTACTACCCCTCGTGGTCGCGGGACGGCAACTGGATCGTCTATTCGACATGGGACGATCTCGAGCTCGGCGACGTGCGCGTCATCAGGCCGAATGGTCGCGACGGCCGCGTGGTTACCGCGCAGCCGGGTCACTATGTCGAGCCGGTACTCTCGCCCGACAATCGCAATGTCGTCTATCGGAAGATGGGCGGTGGCTATCTCACCTCGCCCCACTATTCCTTTGACACGGGAATCTGGACGGTACCTCTGTCGGGCGGTGGTGCGCCCTCGAAGCTGTCCGGCAGTGGTTTCGAGCCGCAGTTTGCCACGGGCAGCGACCGCGTGTACTTCATCGAGTATGGCGAAGACTTCAACCGTCAGCTCAAGTCGATCGAGCTCGACGGGAGTGACGAGAGAACTCACTACACCAGCGACAACGCAACCGAATTCGCAATCTCACCAGATGGAAGGTGGCTCGCCTTCACCGAGCAGTTCAACGCCTGGGTAACACCGTTCATCTCGACGGGCAAGCCGATCGCGATCGGACCCAAAGCCTCATCAGTTCCCACCGCGCGCGTCTCCCGCGACGCAGGGGAGTACATCCACTGGTCCGGTGACTCGAGCGCACTTCACTGGTCGCTCGGTCCGGAGCTGTTCACCCGTGAGCTGCGGGAGACCTTCGCCTTTGTGGAGGGAGCACCGGAAGAGCTCCCGGAGCCACCCGCTGCCGGTCTCAATATCTCCTTTACGCAGCCGTACGCGGAGCCGGCCGGCATGATCGCGCTGACCGGTGCCCGCATCATCACGATGAACGGGGACGAGGTCATCGAGAATGGCATGATCGTCACCGACGGCAACCGCATCGTCGCCGTTGGTCCCGCCTCAGAGATCGATCTGCCGCGCGGTGCGAAGGTCGTGGACGTTCAGGGGAAGACGATCATGCCGGGGATCATCGATGCCCACTGGCACGGATCGACAGCGAACGAGGAGATCATCCCCGAGCAGAACTGGTACTTCTTCAACTCCCTCGCGTTCGGTGTGACGACCATCCACGATCCATCGAACGATACGAGCGAGATCTTCGCCGCGAGCGAAATGGGAAAGGCGGGACTGATCGTCGCTCCCCGGATCTACTCCACCGGAACGATTCTCTACGGTGCGAAGGCGCCATTCAAGGCGATCATCGAGAGCTATGACGATGCCCTTTCCCATCTCAGACGCCTCAAGGCGGTTGGGGCATTCTCGGTCAAGAGCTACAACCAGCCGCGGCGAGATCAGCGCCAGCAGATCATCCAGGCAGCCCGGGAGCTCGAGATGATGGTCGTCCCCGAGGGAGGATCGCTGTTCGAGCACAACATGAACATGGTCGTCGACGGTCACACCGGCATCGAGCACTCCATCCCGGTCGCCAACATCTATGACGACACGATCCAGCTCTGGTCGCAGAGCAAATCCGGCTATACACCGACACTGATCGTCGGTTACGGCGGCATCTGGGGAGAGCACTACTGGTACGACGTCACCAATGTGTGGGAGAACGAACGGCTCACGCGTTTCGCACCGCCCCAGTTCATCGATGCGCGCTCACGTCGTCGTATGAAGGCTGCACCCGAAGACTACAACCACTTCAACAATGCCAGAGTGGCGGCTGAGCTTCAGGACGCCGGAGTCAAGATCCAGATCGGCGCGCACGGACAGCGTGAGGGCCTCGGTGCACACTGGGAGCTTTGGATGTTCGAGCAGGGCGGGATGACGAATCACGAGGCCCTGAGAGCTGCGACCATCTCGGGCGCCGAGTACATCGGTCTCGATCGCGATCTCGGCTCACTGGAGGCGGGAAAGCTCGCGGACCTGATCGTTCTCGACGAGAACCCGCTCGAGAACATCCGCAACTCGGAATCGATCAGCTACACCATGATCAACGGCCGCCTCTACGATGCCCGGACGATGAAGGAAGTCGCTCCGAGGGAGCGGACCCCAGATCCCTTCTGGTTCAGCGAATAGGAGGCCCATTGCTCAGGGCACATTGAAACAGCAGATGTCATCCTGAGAGGCTGTGAAAAAACCCAGCGTACCCTGCGCTGGTGGTGCTTACGGTTCGAGCTCAAGGAACGAGGAGGAGTCGCGGTGGTTCCTCGGTGACGACGAGTGACGCGGAGATCGGGCCGTAACCACCACCAGCCCAAAGGGTTACGGGCGGGGCGTCGCCGATCGCGGCGCCTGCCCTGAGCGAGCGCCAGCGAGTCGAAGGGTCGCAGCTCCTTTCCGATGAACCACATCGCTGCGTCGCTGCTCCGCGCGCTCGAGACTCGCCGCGCCCGTAACGCAGGGTACGCTGGATTCTTTCACAGCCTCTGAGCGCAGCGAAGGATCGCGTACGGCAATACTCGAGGTGAATTGCGAAGAAATTCAGGGCGAGTATGACGGAACGCGATCCTTCGACCGTCCTCCGCTGCGCTCCGGCGGCTCAGGATGACATTGTTTTCACGCGCCGGTACGGTACCCCTATCGCAGCTCGTCGACGATCTCGATCTTGTTTGACAGCGTTCGTGCGACGGGGCATCTGGACGCGATTTCGAGAATTCTCAGGCGCTGCTCGTCGTCGAGGTCACCATGGAGGGCGATGCTCACGACGAACCGGTGAATGAACTTGTTGGCGTCGTCGCAATCGACGCAATCCTCCGCGTGCTCGCGACCGTGCGAAACGATCACCTCGATGCTCTCGAGCGGCCACTTCTTCCGGTCCGCATACATTCTCATCGTCATCGATTTACAGGTCCCGAGCGCAGTCGCGAGAAAGTCGTACGGGCTCGGACCCCTGTCCGTTCCTCCCACGCGCTCCGGTTCGTCCGCGACGAGCTCGTGATGTCCCGCCTCCACCTGGCTCAAGAATGATCTGCCGGTTCTCACAACCACTGCTCCTGACATCGCTTGCTCTCCTTCCGTCCTCGTCCCTGTGCCGTCTTCTGATTGATAGACTTCGTATAACAGGAACGATCTCCGCATCATCTCCGTACGACTTTAAGAAATCACGATTGAGGAGAGAATGAAAGCGATACAAGTGAAAGAATATGGCGGCCCCGAGGTACTCGAGCTGGCCGACGTGGAGGTTCCCGAGCCGACACTCGGACAGGTGAGGGTCGAAATCCGCGCCGCTGGAGTGAATTACATCGATACGTATCATCGTACCGGGCTTTATCCGCTCGACCTTCCATTCATCCCGGGACAGGAAGCCGCGGGATTCGTGCATGCGGTGGGGGACGGTGTCGACGATCTGAAGGTCGGTGATCGCGTCGCCTATGCGTCAGTCACCGGATCGTATGCGCAGTATCGGGTGATGCCGGCGGCGCAGCTCGTGAAGATCCCCGATCACTTTTCGTTCGAGCTCGCCGCGGCCGTCATGCTCCAGGGTATGACGGCGCACTATCTCGTTCACGACACGGTATCGATCGACAGTGGCGACACGATCCTCGCGCATGCCGCGGCGGGAGGTGTCGGGCTTCTGCTCGTGCAGATGGCGAAGATGAAGGGAGCCCGGGTGATCGGCACCGCCGGCAGCGCGGAGAAGGTCGAGCGGGCGAGGGCCGCGGGCGCGGACGAGATGATCGAGTACACAAGTGACGACTTTCTCGATGCCGTCATGGAGATGACCGATGGGGAAGGGGTGGACGTCGTTTACGACTCGGTAGGTCAGACGACGTTCGACAAGAGCCTCGAGTGCTTGCGGCCTCGAGGAACGATGGTGTCGTTCGGTCAGTCGAGCGGACCCGTTCCTCCGTTCGACATCAGACGCCTTTCGAAGAAATCCCTGAATCTCACGCGTCCAAAACTCGGCGATTACACCCAGAACCGCAATGAGCTGGCGAGGCGGGCGAACGACCTCGTCAACTGGATCGACAACCAGAAGCTCGACGTGCGGATCGACAGCACGTTTCCGCTCGAGAAGGCAGCGGACGCGCACCGTCGGATCGAGTCGCGACAGAGCTCCGGAAAGATACTTCTCTGCCCATGATCAGACATCTTCTGCTCGTCGTCGTCCTGGTGGTCTCGGCTCTTCCAATTGCCGCCCAGTCGGCCGATACGGACGAGATCGTTCTCCTTCCACTCGCGGCGGGTCTCGACAAGCCGGTCGAGATCACTCACGCCGGGGATGCGCGTCTCTTCATCATCGAACAGGAGGGACGGATCAGAGTCTTCAAGGGGGGCCGTCTGCTGTCCGAACCCTTCCTCGACTTGACTGCACGCGTCAGTTGCTGCGGTGAGCAAGGGCTTCTGGGCCTCGCGTTTCCCCCGGATTACGCGGAGACCGGAACCTTCTTCGTCAACTACACCGCGAGCGGCGGCGGCCATACCGTCATCGAGCGGTTCTCCGTCTCCGACGATTCCCCGGACCGAGCAGATCCCGACTCCGGTGAGATCGTTCTGTCGATCACGCAACCGTTCTCGAACCACAACGGCGGTCAGCTTCGATTCGGTCCCGACGGGATGCTGTGGATCGGGATGGGGGATGGTGGAAGTGGCGGCGACCCGATGAACAACGCTCAGTCGCTCGACACGCTGCTCGGAAAGATGCTGCGGATCGACGTCGCGCATCTTCCATACACGATCCCGCCCGACAATCCATTCGCGGGGCAGGCGGGTGCGCGTCAGGAGATCTGGTCGTACGGGTGGAGAAATCCGTGGCGGTTCAGTTTCGATCGTCTCACCTCCGACCTCTTCGTCGGCGATGTCGGTCAGGGGGATTGGGAAGAGATCGATATGGAACGGCCGGGGGAGGGCGGAAAAAACTACGGCTGGCGAATCATGGAGGGCGTCCACTGCTTCAATCCCGGCATCGGTTGCAACACCGCAGGCCTCACACTGCCGATTATCGAGTACGACCACAGCCTCGGCTGCTCGGTCACCGCGGGATTCCGGTATCGGGGCGAGAGAATTCCCTCTCTGAAGGGCGCGTACGTGTACGGTGACTTCTGCAGCGGGATCGTGTGGCGTGCGGACGAGATGGCGGGAGAGTGGACTAGAACCATTCTCTTTCGGACGTCGATGCTGGTCACAGCCTTTGGAGAGGATGCCTCGGGAGAGCTGTACATCGCAGACTACGGCGCGGGAGTGATCTATAGTCTGGAGCGGGTGACCCACAGAAGGCGGGTAACCAGACGACCCTGACAGATGGACTACACCACCAGAGAGATCGCGACGATCCTCGGCCTGACCGAACAGCAGATCCGATCTCACGCAAAGAGCGGGTACGTCGAGCCGCGCCGGGGCCCACGCGGCGAGTATCTCTTCTCATTCCAGGATCTCGTACTGCTGCGGGCCGCCGTGGAATTGATGGACGCCGAGATTCCCGTCCGGCGCATCCGGCGCTCACTCGAGCGGCTCCGGGAACAACTTCCCGCGGGGCGTCCACTCACGGCTGTGCGGATCGCCGCTGAGGGGGATCGAGTCGTCGTTCAGGATGGCGGACGAGCATGGACTCCCGAGTCGGGCCAGTATGTCTTCGATTTCTCAGTCGCGGATCTCGCGGCCCGAGTGGCACCGATGGCACGACGAGCTGCCGAGAGCGCAAAGACCCGCGAAGCTCTCATGAACGCGGAGGAGTGGTACGAGCTGGGCTGCGAGGTCGAGATCGGATCGCCTGATGATGCGATCGAAGCGTATGAGCGAGCAATCCAGCTCCACCCCCTCCACGCCGACGCTCACATCAACCTCGGAAGGCTCCTGCACGAAAAGGGACGACTCGCGGACGCCGAAAGCCACTATCGCGAGGCGCTGCGTGGCGAGTCCTCATCCGCGGTGGCGGCCTACAATCTAGGTGTCGTCCTCGAGGATGCAGGGCGAGTGAGAGACGCCGTGCTCGCGTACGGCAAGGCCCTCGAGATCGATGACTCGTTCGCCGACGCCCACTACAACATCGCTCAGCTCTACGAGAAGCTGGGGGAGAAGGCCGAGGCGTTTCGCCATCTGAAGCAGTTCAAGTCACTCGTCGGCTGAGAGAGCCGTCATCCTGAGCGGGGGAATGACGCCGCTTCGCTTCGCCAGTGGAGTGAAATGAAGTTGTCATCCTGAGCCGCCGGATCCCGCGAAGCGGGAGTAGGCCTGCCCTGAGCGAAGCCGAAGGGACGGTCGAAGGATCTCGTGGAGCCTACCGGCCCGAAGTTCGGCTAGAGTCAGGACGTACGCGATCCTTCGCTTCGCTCAGGATGACAGTCCCTCGGTGTTTCCAGTCATTTACGAAGAGGTTTATTAGTGCGGCTGATATGCGCGTGCGTACCGGGCTTGCTCGCGTCAGCCGCGCCGTCTTCGTCCGCCGCTGACCAATGCGATGAGCGCAACGAACAGAGCTGCGCCGATGATCGACCAGATGATCGGGAATCCCCTGACGACGAACAACTCCGGCAGACCGAGATTTCTCGCGAGGAATCCGCCGAGAAGTGCGCCGATGAATCCTACAGCGATCGAAGCGAGACAGCCGCCACGGGAGTATCCCGTAATGGCCTGTCCAATGGAGCCGCAGATTCCGGCAATGAGCAACATGATCAGGAGATCGATCAGATTCATCTGGAGTCACCTTTCAAAGCCTTGCGGGCTCTTGTCACCCGACCATTGCCACCCATGTGCCACGACGTGAGGCGACATCGAATTGGACCGGGCGCGCGGCACTCATCTCAACATATCGACCGCGACCGCCTCGGCGATGCGGATGCCGTCGATCGCCGAGGAGAGGATGCCTCCGGCAAAGCCGGCGCCTTCGCCAGCGGGGAACAGACCGGGAGTGCTGACGCTCTGCAGCGACTCGGCGTGGCGCGGGATTCGGATGGGGGAAGACGTTCGCGTCTCGACCCCCGTGAGGACTGCGTCGGCCATCGCAAAGCCGCGAAGCTTTCGATCGAACGCCGGAATCGCCTCACGGATGGCTGCGATTGCCCAGTCGGGGAGTGCCGAGTCGAGATCTGTGGGGGTCACGCCGGGAGTGTAGGAGGGGATGACCTCGCCCAGGCCCGATGACGGGCGTCGGAGGAGAAAATCCTCGACACGCTGCACCGGGGCGCGGTAGTCGCTGCCACCCAATGCGAATGCAGTCTCCTCCCACGTTCTCTGAAACGATATGCCCGCAAGCGGATCTCCGGGGTAGTCCGTCGGCGTGATGCCGACGACGATCCCGGCATTCGCGTTGCGTTCGGTTCTGGCGTACTGGCTCATGCCGTTGGTGACGACGCGCCCAGGCTCGGAAGCGGCCGCGACGACCGTGCCGCCCGGGCACATGCAGAAACTGTAGACCGAGCGGCCATTGCTGCAGTGATGCGCGAGCTTGTAATCGGCAGCGCCGAGTCTCGGGTGGCCAGCTGCCTCGCCGAAGCGGCTGCGATCGATCAGACTCTGCGGGTGCTCGATGCGGAACCCGATCGAGAACGGCTTCGGCTCGATTCGAACCCCGGAAGAGTGGAGCATCTGGAAGGTGTCTCGTGCACTGTGGCCGACCGCAAGGACGACCTGGTCGGCGCGGATCTGCTCCCCACTGGCGAGAAGGACGCCGCGCAGGCGGCCCTCCTCGAGATGGAGCGCAGTGACGCGGGCGCCGAACCGCATCTCACCGCCGAGGGCCTCGATCTTCGCGCGCATGGTCTCGACCATCTTCACGAGTCGGAAAGTTCCGATGTGGGGCTTGCTCGACCAGAGGATCTCGTTCGGCGCGCCGGCCTCGATGAATTCGGTAAGGACCTTACGACCGAGATGACGGGGATCGCTCACCTGGCTGTAGAGCTTCCCGTCAGAGAACGTTCCGGCACCGCCTTCGCCGAACTGGACATTCGACTCCGGATCGAGATCGCCGGTACGCCAGAATCCGAATGTGTCGACGGTACGTTCGCGGACCTTCTTTCCGCGCTCGAGCACGATCGGTCGCAGCCCCATCTGCGCAAGAACGAGCGCGGCGAAAAGACCACATGGGCCCATCCCGATCACCACCGGCCGTGGCTCGATCGTCCGCCCCGAAGCATTCGCCACGAAGCGATAGCTCGTGTCGGGCGTCTCCGACACCTCGGGATCATTCTTCATCCGGTCGAGGATCGCAGCATCGTCCTGCGTCCGGACGTCTACCGTGTAGACGAGGACGATCGCCCGCTTCTTACGTGCGTCATGGCTCCGCCTGAACACGGTGAGCTCGAGCGGGGCATCGGCAGCGAGTCGGAGCCGGCGTCGAACCGCGGCCTCGAGTGCATCGTCGCCGTGATCGAGAGGAAGGCGTAATTGAGAGATTCGAATCAAAGCGTTGTCTCCAGAACTGAGGAGACGATCATAACGCCGGCAGCGCGATGCCGACGTCGGTTCTGGAGAAATCTTCGCCCTTGAACGTTTGCCGCGGAAACCCTCCGTACAGGCGCGGCTTCAATGGCGGGAGCAAAGATTCTGCGAACAGGATGGCCAGGATGGCCGAGCTGTCGACGATCATCGGGGCAGTCCCGACTCGTCGTAAAGGAGGTCTCCGTGATCGGAGGAATGGAAAGGCTCATTCATCTGCGCCGCACACCGGCGACCAATCTCGAGAAGTCGATCGGACAGCCCGGTCTCATCCGTGCTTCGACGCTGTCTCTCGAGGCGTTCCTCGAGCGCCTTTCTTACGACTTCGGTAAGGGATTCGCCGGTTTGGTCTGCGAGGCGCCTGGCCAACTCATCCGTCTTCCGATCCTTGATGCTGATCGCCATGATTCCACCTTTCTACCTGGAGTAGGTGTCTTTCCGGAAGAACGATAGTCGCCTCGAGGCGATTCCCTTCATTCGCGTGTCTCAATCGGTTCGCCTCACGGATGGCTCAAATCTCGCTGTATGCCGCTTCAGCCGTGGAAAGCGTTCGGGTGATGACATACAACATTCAGGGGCATGCGGCGGTCAGGGATCCTCGTCATCTCGAGGGAATCGCCCGGGAGATCAATGAGGCCGCGCCAGACATCGTATGCCTCCAGGAAGTCCATTGCCGGACGGGGAGGATTGGGATGGATCAGGCGCAGGAGTTGAGCTCGCTCACCGGGCTGCTGGTCGCGTTCGGCCGGAGTTGCGAGATCGACGGGGGCGATTATGGCAGCGCTCTTCTCACCCGGGGCGAAGTCACCTCATCAACCGTTCATCCACTACCCGGCTCCGGCGAACCGCGCACGCTCATGCAGAACGAAGTCCGGCTCGACGGCACAGCACTGGAGGTGCTCGTGACACATCTTTCGCCATGGGGGCGGTTGCGACGGCGCGACCGGCTCGCACAAGTCGCCCAAATCGCCGAGGTGATCTCGCCGGCCTCTTCACTTCCGCGGATTCTCGCCGGGGATCTCAACGTGCCACCGCGATCCCGTGAGATTCGGGAGCTCGTCACCCGAACGGGTCTGCGCCGGAGCGACACCTCGCGCGAGCCGACCTTCCCGCTGATGCGCATGCGCCTGGACTACATTCTTCACGATTCGCAGATGAGCGTCGTGAAGAGCCGGGTCGTACGGAGCGGACCTTCGGACCACTGGCCGCTCGTCGTCGATCTCGTGCGGGCGAGCTCGTGAGCGCCACGATCGACGTTCCGATCTGGTTCCTGGTGCTGCTGGCTCTGGCGATCGTTGCGCTTGTGGTAATCGTCTGGTCGCTCAAACGCCGGCGCCGGCCCCGTCTCATGGACACCACGATGGCGGCCGACACCCGCGAGCAGAGTCTCGCCGGCCTCGTCCACGCGACGCTCGTCGACGGCAACAGCATCGAGCTGGTCCAGAACGGCAACTTCTTCGATCGTTTGTTCGACGACATCGAGGCGGCGGACTCGTCGATCAACATCGAGACGTTCCTTGCCAAAGAAGGAGAGGTCACACGGCGTCTGACTGACCTGCTCGTACGGAAGCGGACAGGCGGTGTTGAAGTTCGTCTGCTTCTCGACGGTTCGGGAGGGCGGAAATTCGGCGACGCTGATCTGGACCGGCTGAGCAAAGCAGGTTGCAAGGTTCAGAAGTTCCACCCGTTCGTGCCGTCGAATCTGGGTCACTTCAACCAGCGTACGCACCGGAAGCTCGTCATCATCGACGGTAGCCTCGGGTACATCGGAGGTCATTGTCTCGTCGACGACTGGCTCGGAGACGCGCAGGACCGGAAGCATTTCCGCGACATCTCAGCACGTGTTCAGGGACCGGTCGTGCGTCAGTTGCAATCGGCGTTCGTCGACAACTGGATGGAGGAGACCGGCGAAGCGTTCGGGGGGGAGACCTTCTTCCCGGAATGCGCAGTCGCCGGTTCTGCGAAGGCGCACGCGGTCTACATCTCTCCCGTCGGTGCACCGTCGACGCTCAAAGTTCTTCACTACTTCGCGATCAAGCACGCAAAGCGATCGATCACGATTCAGAACCCGTACTTTCTTCCGGACCCTGACGCCATTGAGGCGCTTCTCGAAGCAGTCAGGCGAGGCGTAGCTGTCCGCGTGATGCTTCCCTCGACCGCGGCGACTGACGCAAAGCTCGTATCGCATGCGAGCCATCGCCACTTCGGAGCTCTTCTCGAGGGAGGGGTTCGCGTTCTCGAGTACGAGAAGACGCTCCTGCATCAGAAGGTCTTCACCATCGATGGTGAATGGTCGTCGGTCGGCTCGGCCAACTTCGATGATCGCTCGTTCGAGATCAATGACGAGGTCTCGCTCGTCGTCTGGGATGCGGAGCTGGCGCGCCAGCTCGAAGAGATCTTCGAAGCGGACGCGGAGACTGCAACAGAATGGAGTCTGGAACACTGGAAGAAGCGGAGCATCGCTCACAGACTGAAGGACCGGCTGGCGTACATGGTCAATGAGCAGTTGTGAGTTCCCTAATGATCTTGTTCCGTCACGACACTCCTAGTAGACGAGATCGCGGATTCGGGTCAGGCGGATGTTCCGGGACTCGAGGGCGTTGCGGACCCGGGGCGAGGTAAGGGCGCGGGTCTCACGGTCCCACTGGTATCCCCAGTCGTAGGAATTCGCGATCTTCTCGTCGCCGATGCCAGGATGCGTAACGAGCTCAGTGAGGCCATCGACGCGGTCCAGCAGGGCGATGAGCGACTCTTCATCGAGATGTCCGGCCGTCGGTCACTCCAATCGTCGCGTCGTTCGACTTCCCGTCTGCGCGCCTTCCAATCAGCCCGAGCGCGAAAATCAGAAGCGCGCGGGGCGACCGTCTGTGAACGGGTCGGTCGCGCACCGTTCTCACGTATCCGATTCCTTCATCGCTGGCGATTCGGCTGATCAGAGCATGCAGTGACGGCAGAAGGTGAAGATGCTGATGAGAGTTGGCGTGCACGATCGTGAGTCCGCGCTCACGCAGCAGCGCGCATTGTGCGCGAAGCTCCTCCTCGATCTCACCGGGATCGAGCCCGCCCGTCAGATATCGTGCAAGAAACTGGGGCCACTTCCGCGGGAATCGTCCATCCGGTCCGACGAGCGACGGTATCTCCGAGGCCGTAAGCACCGGCCGTTCCTCGACGAGCGTAAAGTGGATTCCCACGTCGAGCTCCGGTTCCTCGAGGAGTGCGGCTGCCGTGGCGCCGAGATCCCGACCACACGCCGAGACCGAGCATGCGGTGACGATCCCTTCCCGATGCGCATGAATCGCGCCGGCGGTCATCCCGGCGTGGAGTCCGAGGTCGTCGGCTGTGACGATCAGTCGCTTCACTCGGCTGTTGGCTCCGGCGCATCTTCCCTGGCCCTATCCGGATGCTTCATTTCCGGGTACAGCCGGATGAGCTCCCGAAAGATCTTCAGAATCACTGTCGGGGAGGAGAGCGTGGAGGTCCCGCGCGTTCGGGGAAAATAATCGAAGCCCATCTGATGGATGACATAGCCGAGGTTCTTCGCCTTCACGACGATCTCGGCGTCGATGAGCGAGCCCTCCGATTTCAGGTCCAGCCTCTCGATCATCGTGCGGCGCATCAGTTTGAACGAGAAGTTGATGTCTCGATGAGGCCAGCCGAAGAGGAGACCGATCAGAAGGTTGTAGAGGTACGAATACACCGTTCGCCGGAATCCCTCCGTCGTACGATCGAATCGATAGCCGGCGATCATGTCCGCGCGTGTGATCTCCAGAGCGCGGACTGCACGGGCGAGCTCATTGGGATCGAAGGGAAGATCAGCGTCCATGTAGATGACGAGATCCTTCGTGGCCGCCGTCAGGCCGTCACGAACAGTGCGGCCGAGTTTGCGGTTCACGTCGTGTCGGATCATGACGACCCGTGGCTCACGGGCGGTGATCCCCGAGACGATCGTCGCTGACTCGTCGGTCGACGCATCGTCGACGATGACGATCTCCCAGTCCTCGAAATCCCTTCGAAGAGCATCGATCGCGATGGCAACGGCATGCTCGATCGTCTCCTCCTCGTTGAACATCGGAATCACGAGTGAGAGACCGGCCGCTGAAAGGACTCTGCTTTGCGAAGAATGCGTCATCGGTTCTGATTGTACGAGGTCAGCTACGGCCCGTCATGCTCCCTGCGCAGATCGTACAGTCTGGCGGCGAGACGTACTGGAGCCGCGGATTCGGGACGGTCGTCAGGCAGATACGCGCGGTTGCTGGAGACGCTTATCCGTCGCGTTCCATCGGGCAGTGCGACTGTGACATGTTTGATCTCGCCACGTGCAGGACGATTGTGCGAAGGTTCTGATCGGCCACGGAAACGTGGAGAGCCACTTCGTCCCACGGTGCGTCGGGAGGAAATCCGAGGAGGAGCTCGAGCGCGCCGCAGCAACCCGGGATCTCGATCTCGGCACTTTGCTCCACCCATCGCCACCGCGCCCCGCCGTCGGACGACTGCCAGGGCCCGAGACCTCGAAGTCCGACGAATCGCTCGCGCGGTTCGAGCGGATCGAGGGTCACCGTTCGGTAATGGTTCCTCGTGATCTTGCCGTAGGCGTCGCTGTCGGGCCAACGGAAGACCAACGCGTCGGGGGCGAGCGAGGAACCTTCACCGAACAACACGGCCGGTTGCGACGGATGGTGGAGCAGATCGGCGTCGGCCGCCGGATGCCGCCGCACCTTCACCGCCGAGAGAAGTCCTTCGACGTGTGGCAGCACCGAGTCGTCGTAGAGGGTCACCGTGTTCTCGTCCACGTTCGCGAGAAGCCATTCGACGGCGGCCACGGGCGGTGAGGTGGTCGTGGACCGAACGTACAGGAGCGGCCACACGTAGGCGTACGAGCCGAGAACGAAGATGCTGACTACGGCGCTGAGTAAAACGCGAGAGGCGGGCAGCCTGCGGGTGACCGCAACGAGAGCGAGCGATACGAACGCCGCGGTCGCGAGATGAGTCGGAAGTATGTAGCGAACCCCGTCCGCGGGATCACACGCGACGATCGTGAATACCAAATGAACGAGGGCGATCACGACGAGCGGGCCGAGCAGAACCAGTTTCGACAGGACTGCCCGGACGGCACCGGCGCCGGCGAGCAGGAGTATCGGGATCGAGATCCACTTCGGGCCCCACGGATGCGCGACGAAGCGCTTGACGAGATCGCCGAGGCCGAGCGCGTGTCTCGCGACGCCGGCATCGACTTCCGCGACCCACGACGCCTGCCCGCTCTGCCACGCCAGAAACGCGTTCAAGCCACCCGTGGCGCTGATCAGTGGCACGATCCAGGCGAAGCAGACGGTCGTGAATCCGAGCAGTGCCGCGAGACGAGCGCGAAGGTCTCGCAACATGATGAGAACGAGGGCCAGCGCTGGGAGAATCGGGACTGCGTATTGCGGCCTGCATCCGATCGACGCGGCGGCAAAGACTCCGAACAGGAGGGCTCGACGCGGGCCGATCGACGGACCTGACGCGGCCCAGAGCGCGAGAGCGAGAAACATCAGGGCCGGCGGGTCCGACATCGGCGTCGGGCCGTGAATGATCATCGCCGGCGAGAAGAAGAAAATGAAGCCCGCGACAAATCCGGCCGCCTCCGATCCCGTGATGTTCCGGATGGCGGCGACGAAAGCGGCGAAGCCGATCACGACCGAGATGATCGCGAGGGTGACGAGCGAAACGAACGGATCGCCGATGAAGAGATTCAGAAACTTCCCGAGGCCGATGAGGAGAGGATAGCCGGGAGGGTGGGGATGATGCTGCAGCGGATTGAACTGCTCGACTCCCATGTGGAAGAGGATCTCGTCCATCTCCCAGTGCGTTTCTGGTGCTCCGGCGATCGTGACGATGAGGACGAGGGCCGCTGCCAGTATCAGACGGACCCGGAACCGCGACGATCGGTTCTCCAGCGGCGTGGCACTGGTGTCGGACGCGCCTCCGAGGTTCCCAATTACGTGAGCATCGTTCATCATGCCGGTCGATGCAATCCGAACCGCTACGACGACTCGGCTATGCCCGGAGCGTCTCGATCCTCAATACGGCATTCCGCCAGGCCCCGCTCGGAGTCTGGACTCATGTGCTGGGGCGATTTCTGTCGTGTCCGTTCCTGCGGACGTTCCGGTGGATACCAGCGGGCAGAATCCTCGATGTCGGAGGAGGACACGGTGTGTTCGCACAGCTCGCAGTCGAAGCTGGCGCCGAAGAAGTGACGATCGCAGAGCCCGATCTCGAGAAATTGATGCATGGAGCGCGGACGGACGGGATTGTCCGCGTTGGCGCCTATGTGGATGCGATTCGCGGACGGTTTGATGCCGTCACAATGTTCGACGTGCTCTACCGGATCCCACTCGAGGAGCGCGACGGCCTGTTCAGCAGCCTGGTCGCGCGGCTCGAGCCTGGGGGTGTTCTGCTGATCAAGGATCTCGATCCGACTTCGCGGCTGAAGTTCACGTGGAATCGTGTGCAGGAGTTGATCTCGGACAACCTGCTCGGGCTGACGCTTGGAAGCGGCCTGCACTACGAGACGCCGCACGACGTGCTCGAGAGGATGCGTCGTGCGGGTCTCGCCGACCTCCAGTCAGTCCGGATCGACCGAGGATATCCGCACTCGCATGTGGTGTGCGTCGGATACCGCCAGGCCGACCAGTCATCCTGAGCGCAGCGAAGGATCGCGTAGGTCCTGACTGTCGCGTAATTCCCTCCTGACTGTCGCGCTCCTTCCGTCCTGAGAGTCGGGACGTACGAGATCCTTCGCTGCGCTCAGGATGACAAGGTTCATTTCTGCTTCACTGGCGACAGCAAAGCGACGCCATTCCCCGCTCAGGATGGCTGCCTACTGGGGCCATTTTCAGCGGAGCGAGGAAACGTTGGGTGCATTTTGTTGAAGGGTCCATTTAGTATGTCGCTCAATGTCTATTGATCGCTCGACCTCTTCCTCTCGCTCGAGGCGCGTCCTGCGTCTGATCGGCTTCACCCTCGGCGCTCTCGTTCTGATCGCATTGATCGCGATCCTGGGAGTCTGGCTCACGTTGCGCGCGAGTCTGCCCGAGGTGGAAGGTGAGGTCGACATCGCCGGACTCCAGCATCCGGTCGTCATCGAGCGTGATTCTCTCGGCATTCCGACGATCCGCGGTGAGTCGAGGGTCGACGTCGCACGCGCGCTCGGGTTCCTTCATGCGCAGGATCGCTTTTTTCAGATGGACCTTCTTCGCCGCCAGCCGGCAGGGGAGCTCGCCGAGCTGTTCGGTCCGATGGCGATGGGCTCCGACCGGGATCTGCGGGTTCACCGCTTTCGGACAAGGGCGCGCGCGGTGGTCGAGAACGAGCCTGAGGATCAGCGTGAGCTTCTGATGGCGTACACGGCGGGAGTGAATGCGGGGCTGGCGGCTCTCGACGCGCGACCGTTCGAGTATCTTCTTCTGCGACAGTCACCGGAGCCTTGGGAGCCAGAGGACTCGGTGCTGGTGGTCTACGCGATGTATCTCGACCTTCAGGACGAGAGCGGGCGTACGGACTCGAGCTACGGAGTACTCAGGGACACGATGTCCCCGGAGATGTTCGAGCTTCTTGCGACGCCCGGATCAGAGTGGGACGCACCGATCGATGACTCCGTGCTCACGCTGCCGGTGATCCCTGAGCCCGCAAGCGAGGGTCCGGCGGCGACAGCCTCGGCGAGTGACGCTCCTCCGGTCGAGGGAGAGCACGACGCCGTTCCGGGAAGCAACAATTTCGCGGTGGGCGGGAGCCTGACGAAGGATGGTCGTGCGATTCTCGCCGGGGACATGCATCTCGGGATCAGTGTGCCATCGATCTGGTACCGGGCGTCGTTCGTTTTTCCGGATGGCGACGGGACCAGAGTCGTCACGGGAGTGACGCTACCCGGCACTCCGGTCATGGTCGCCGGGAGCAACGGTCAGGTCGCATGGAGCTTTACGAACAGCTACGGCGACTGGGTCGATCTGGTCGTGCTCGAAGATCTCGGAGACGGCCGCTACATGACGCCTGAGGGGCCGCGGCCGTACGAGATCTTCAAGGAGCGGATTCGCGATAGTGAAGGAAACGTCGAAACACTCGAGGTCCGTGAGACGATCTGGGGACCTGTGATCGACGAGGACCACCTCGGGCGTCCGCGTGCGCTGCGATGGGTCGCACACGATACGCGCGGCGCAAACCAGAACCTTTTCGACCTCGAGGGTGCCGATTCGGTGGAAGCGGCGATCGCAGTGGCGAACACGATCGGATCGCCGGAGCAGAATTTCGTGGTCGTCGACCGGGAGGGAAGGATCGGCTGGACGATCATGGGCGCGATTCCGCGGCGAGTCGGAGACTACGATGGTCGTCTGCCGCAGTCGTGGGCGGACGGAACGACCGGCTGGGATGGATGGCTCGAGCCGGAGGAGTACCCGCGGATCGTGGCTCCGGCGGGGGACCGGATCTGGACCGCGAACGCGCGGGTCGTGGGCGGAGAGATGCTCGATCTCATCGGTGATGGCGGCTACGCCCTGGGCGCTCGGGCAAAGCAGATTCGCGACGCACTTCGGGCCGAAGATCAATTCGAGGAAGAGGATCTGCTGCGGATCCAGCTCGATGATCGAGCCCTGTTTCTCGAGCGCTGGCAGCAACTTCTGCTCGAGATCCTCGATGATCGGGCGGTCGAGGGACATCCGCATCGAGCGGAGATGAGGCAGCTCGTCGAGAACTGGGGCGGACGCGCTTCGGTCGATTCGGTGGGGTACAGGCTCGTGAGAGGTTTCCGCGGATTCGTCGAAGAAAATGTGTTTGAGGCATTGACGGCGCACGCGGCGGAGGCAGACGAGAGGTTTCGCTGGGGCGATCTGGCTCAGGAGGAACATGCCCTCTGGGCGGTTGTGACGCAGCGTCCCCCGCACCTGCTCGGCAAGGAGTACGAGAGTTGGACCGAGCAACTGCTGGCAGCGGTCGACGAGACGATTTCGTATTTTACGGAGGGGGGAGAGTCGTTGGCGGAGCAGACCTGGGGGCGGCGCAACACCAGCAACTTCAGGCATCCGATGGCGGGAGCGGTCCCCTATCTCGGCAAGGTTCTCGAGTACCCGAAGCGCCAGCTTCCAGGCGACTCGAACATGCCGCGGGCGCAAGGTCCGACCTTCGGCGCTTCAGAGCGTATGGTGGTCTCGCCGGGGCACGAGGAAGAGGGAATCTTTCACATGCCCGGCGGTCAGAGCGGTCATCCTCTCTCGCCGCATTTCGCCGACGCGCATGAAGCGTGGGTGAGGGGAGAGGCAACGCCGTTTCTCCCGGGTGAGCCCGTGAACGTCCTGAGGCTGGTTCCGGGTGAGTAGAGTAGCGCCGGTTAGCAGCCGTCCGGGCCGCCGGTTTTCAACCGGCACAGTGACAGAGGAAGAAGGCGATCCCAGATGAAACTGTCGCGCGACTTCGAGCTCGAGGTCTTCTACGGGAAGTGGGAGTTCTCTGTCCGCTACAACGTCTCGAGCACAGACATGCACTCGATCAGCATCAGTGAGCTGCTCGAGATGACTGATACAGACCCCCAGGAGCTCCTCAGTCTCCACCTCGGCTATACCGAAAACCGTGGGAGTCCCGAGCTCAGGGCTGCCATAGCAGAGACTCACGAGAGAATAGAGCCGCGCAACGTCCTCACGTTCAGCGGTTCCGAAGAGAGCATCTTTTGTCTCATGCACGCTCTCCTGAAACCGGAGGACCACGCGATCGTGATCGTCCCTGGGTATCAGTCCGCCGAGTCTGTTCCGATGTCGATATGCGACGTCACCGGAATCGCGCTGGATCGCGATGCGGGCTGGTCGCTCGATCTGGACGAGCTCGGACGAGCGATACGACCCTCCACGAGACTGCTCTACATCAACTTCCCCCACAACCCGACGGGAAGAGTGATTACCCAGGACGAGCTGCAGGAGATCGTGACTCTGTGTCGCCGGCACGGTATCTGGCTCGTCAGCGATGAGATCTTTCGCGGCTCGGAGATCGGACGAAAAGAGCCGCCTTCCTGCGGTGGCGGACATCTACGAGCGTGGCTTCTCACTCAGTGGCACTTCGAAGATGTACGGTCTTCCCGGGCTGAGGATCGGATGGGTCGTCTCGCCTGATGTCGAGGCACTGGAAAGGATCGAGCGATTCAAGCACTACACGACGATCTGCTCGTCGGCTCCCAGTGAGCTGTTGACAACGCTTGCAGTTCGATCACAAGATCAGCTTTTCCTTCGAACACGAACTCTGAAAAAACGCTACCTGGGGATGTTCGATCGTTTCTTTCGCTCTCATGAGACGCTGTTCGAATGGTCGATCCCCGAGGGAGGGCTGTTTGCCTTTCCCCGTTGGCGGGGATCCGGGACGGCCGATGACTTCTGCACACGGCTCCTCGACGAGACCGGCGTCCTGCTCGTACCCGGATCATTGTTCCGCTCCGAGCTCGCCGACGTTCCCTCGGATCATGTCAGAGTCGGCTTTACGCGACCCGAAACTGAAGAGGCGCTCGAGAGGCTCGACAAGTTCCTCGAACGGTAGCTCGGCTGACCAGCGGGCCGAGGGCGCTTCTGCAACCGGGCGTGTTGGGGTCAGAACCGGAAGCTTAACTTTATCCTGCAAAGCAACGCGGCTTCCCGCGCCAGGTGGCGGGTGGCGACGAGCGACAGTGATCATTGGCGAGGTTCCAGCGTTTGGCCCGGGATGTCGCGCGGGATGCGCTCGAATCGCTTTCGCGTCCAGCTCCCTCCCGTGAACGCGCCCGGGCCCGCGCACAGCTTGCTTGCGTCGCCACGGTGAAAAGCGGGATGCTGCTGGACGAGCGCGTTGAGGACGCGCTACGCGGCTTCCGCCAGAGCACACATGGAAACGGGATGGCCGCTACGGCCGGCGTAGCTGAGGTGCCGCGTCCCGCACTTTCAGACCCGCAAACGTTCTCCGCTGCGCGATTCCGAGTCCAAGGATCTGAAGAATCGGTTCCGTGTGACTGAGCGTGCCGACGATGCGGTGCCCCGGGTATGGAGACTCAGTCACGAGCATCGGCGTCATGTAAATCTCTTCCTCCAGAGCGCGCCTCGGGTGGAGGAGTACATCGACGATCTCGACTTCGTGCCGGTCTGCGAGATAGGTGTCGCACAGCTCAGTGAGGTTTGCGATCGCCTGCCGGGAGTGAGGCCCGTCCCCGGCCACGTATAGCCGGAAGATGAACATGCCGGAAGTCATTGGATCACGTCCGGGTCGCCCAGATCACTGCCGCGCAACTCTCTGAGTCGCGCTCGCGCAAGTGAAGCTTCCTTCTCGTGCACCTCAGCGCTCTGAGCCAGCAGAGTCTTTTCCGTGAGCTTCGCTTCGAGCTCGACGTGCAGCAGAGCGATTCGGGCCTCGATCTCCGCCTGTTCGGCCTCCAGCTTTACGCTGGTGAGACGCGATGCGACGGCATTTGCCTCTTTCGCATGCCGCTCGGCGCTCTCCTTCTCCCAACGCATCGTCCCCATGAGGACCTCGCCGCCTGCGGTGTAGGCGTCAGTGACGGTGATCCCACCGTCGCTCAGGATCAGCTCGCGCACCTGATTGGAGTGGCCGGTTCCTCGCGACTTGATGATCGACATGCCGCGGTTGCGCTCTCCAGCCTGGACGACGTAGTTGAGATGGATCCAGGTATCGGCGAGGGTCGAGATCTGGAGTGGCGAGCCCGCTTCCGATTGGCTCGACATTTCGTCGAGAAGACTGGTGCAGACGAGGGTAATCCCTTCCGCCTTCGACCAGTCGATCAGCCGCTCCGCGACGCTGTGAGCGGTGAGCTCGTTTCCCGACTTGGACAGCGTCGAAACCGGATCGACCACGAGACACCGCGCGCCATGCTCGCGGGCGAGAGTCTTGATGCGCACCAGATACGTCTCGGCACTGCCGGTGATCGTCCGGGCCGAGACCATATGAAGCACCCCGCTTTCGACGAACCGTTCGAGCTGGATATTTACAGACGCGAGATTCCGGATGACCTCGTTCGAGTCTGAATCGAAGCTGACGAACATTGTGCGCTCTCCACGTAGACACGCGGCTTCAGCGAACGCACCGCTGAACGTCGTCTTGGCCGTACCCGGAAAGCCGGTGATGAGGATGCTGGCTCCGCGGTAGTAGCCCCCGTTGAGCATCGTGTCGAGGCGATCGATGCCGCTGGAGACACGCTCGCTGGTCACCTCAGCCTCGCCTCGGCCGAGAGTTCGTGTGACGGCGACCTCGAAGCCGTTTCTGCCGATGAGGAAGGGAGCTTCGTTCTCGTCAAAGCTGGAGCCGCGGTATTTCTGAACGCGGAGGTTCCGCTGTGAGACACCCAGGACGACCGTGTGATTGAGAACCACGGCGCAATCGACCATGAACTGAATGAACTCGAACGGTTGACTGACCGAGCCGGAGTGGTCGCTGTCGGCCTTGACGGTGATGATCGCGGTGATGCCGTGGTTCAGCAGCCATGCGTGCAGTCGATAGATCTCGCGTCTCTGCGCAGCCGCATCCGGCAGCAGAGCAAGAACGATGTCGAGTGCGTCGAATACGATTCGGTGGGCGCCCATCTCTTCGACTTTGGTGCCGAGGGCGGCGAGCATTCCGCTGAGGTCGAAGGTTCCCGACTGCACCAGATCAGGCATCGGCTGGGCGTCCATGAAGAAGAGCCCTTTCTTCTGCAGCGTTTCGAGATTCCAGTCGAAGGTTGCAGCGTTGGCGACGATGCGTCCGGGCGTCTCCTCGAATGCGACGAAGATTCCGGGCTCATCACAGTCGTGCGCGCCGTAGGCCAGGAACTGCAGCGCAAGGATCGTCTTGCCGGAGCCGGATCCACCTACCAGCAGTGTGGTTCGTCCGCGGGGGAGACCGCCACCCGTGATCTCGTCGAGACCTCGGATGCCGCTCGGTGCCTTTGTTGAATGGTTGACCGCGGGGGCGACTACCGTCATGTGATTCTCCTTCGGTGCTGCGCGAGGCTGGTAATCCCCGGGCGTGTCCCGCCTGTGTTCCGGAGAATCTTCTTTGAGCGGCTCGTCGTGATCGATGACGTCGGTCTCGAGGAAGAGTGCGTCTGACAGTCCTCCGCACCATGTTGCGGCGTCAGATGCATGATCAGAAAGGTGTCGGTACCGGATATAACCGCTGCTGGAGGGGCTTAATTGCTGTGCGAGGGGACATATTCAACCTCACACGCACGTTCAGTCAGATATCGAGACACGAGGATGGGTTCGGATTGCAGGTCCGTCCGCGCCCTGTACGCAGTCTGGCTCGCCGCCGAGCCTGCGCCCGTCGTGGTCCATCAACTGGATGCGGCGAGAGGCAGAAGGATGAGCGATGACCGTACCCACGAACCCACCAGGCATACGTGGTTCTCGACGATACCCGGTTTTCCAGCCTGCTGAGAGACCGGACGCGTCCGCCGAGGGGCGTCGCCGAGGATCACTCCTCAAGACCGGTGCACTTCAGAGCGCGATTCTCAACAGCGCCAACTTCTCGAGTATCGCTACCGACGAGAAGGGAGTCATCCAGTTGTTCAACGTGGGGGCCGAGCGCATGCTCGGTTACTCGGCGAGCGAAGTCATCGACCAGATCACGCCGGCCGACATCTCCGATACTCAGGAGGTCATCGCTCGCGCGGAGTTCCTGAGCAAGGAGCTGGCAACGCCGATCACGCCGGGATTCGAGGCGCTCGCCTTCAAAGCGTCGCGCGGCATTGAGGACATCTACGAGCTGACCTACATCCGGAAGGATGGGACCCGGTTTCCGGCGATTGTGTCGGTGACCGCGCTGCGTGATGATGAGCAGACGATTATCGGCTACCTGCTCATCGGTACGGACAACAGCGCGCGGCGACACGCGGAAGAGAAGCTGCGATGGACCGAGGAGAGTTTCCGTCTGATGGTCGAGAGCGTCTCCGATTATGCGATCGTCATGCTCGATCCGGAAGGTGGCATCGTCAGCTGGAACACGGGTGCACAGAGGATCAAGGGCTTTCAGGCCGACGAGATCGTGGGACGGCATTTCTCGGTGTTCTATCCGCCTGACGATATCGCGAGCGGAAAGCCGGAGGCAGACCTGGAGCTGGCATGTGGCAGTGGCCGGCACGAAGACGAAGGATGGAGGGTACGCAAGGACGGTTCGCTCTTCTGGGCGAATATCGTATTCACCGCCATCCGGGATCAGGCCGGAGACTTGCGCGGCTTTGCGAAGCTGACGCGTGATCTGACGGAGCGCAACAAGATCGAGGCGGCGCTGACCGATGCGAAAGCACTGGCGGAGAGAGCGAATCTGGCGAAGTCCGATTTTCTCTCCAGCATGAGCCATGAACTGAGGTCGCCACTCAATGCGATTCTGGGATTTGCGCAGCTCATGGAGTCGGACAGCCCCGCTCCCACACCGGCCCAGGGCGAAAGCATCGTCCAGATCCTCAATGCGGGCTGGTATCTGCTCGAGTTGATCAACGAGGTTCTCGATCTCGCAGCCGTGGAGTCCGGGAAGCTGTCGATGTCTCTGGAGCCGGTGCTGCTCAACGACCTCCTTCTGGAGTGCCACTCGATGGTCGAACCGCTCGCTCAGCGACAGGGAGTGCGCATGAGCTTCCCCCGCATCGAAGACGAGTACTGTGTCAACGGGGACCGGACACGGATCAAGCAGGTGGTGATCAACCTGCTCTCGAATGCGATTAAATACAACAGCGAGGGCGGATCGGTGTCACTCGTCTGCAAGGCCAACTCCCGCACGGGGCGCGTCCGGATCACGGTCCGGGACACCGGCGCCGGGTTGCCTCCCGAGAAACTCGAGCAGCTCTTTCAGCCGTTCAACCGCCTGGGACAGGAGGAAGGAGGCGAGGAGGGAACGGGAATCGGACTCGTGGTCAGCAAACGGCTCGTCGAACTGATGGATGGTGAGATCACTGTCGAGAGCACTGTCGGCTCTGGCTCCGCCTTTTCGGTGGAGCTGCCTTCGACCGCGCCGCTGACATTCCCCGCCTCGATTCCTGCCGAGGAACTTCAGGCGAGTGCCATAGCTGACGATGGACAGAGAACATTGCTCTACGTCGAAGACAATCCTGCGAACATGCAACTGGTCGAGAAGCTGATCGGGCGTCGTACCGATCTACGGCTCATCAAGGCCTCCGACGGATATCGTGGCGTGGAGATGGCGCGTGCGAATCTTCCGGACGTGATTCTGATGGACATCAATCTGCCCGGGATCAGCGGATTCGAGGCGTTGAACATTCTTCGCGGCGACAGCGCCACGGCGCACATTCCGATCGTGGCATTGAGCGCGAATGCGATGTCACGCGACGTACAGAAGGGACTCGACGCAGGATTCTTCTGCTATCTTACGAAGCCGATACGAGTGAAGGAGTTCATGGCCAGCTTGAACGAAGCACTCGCTTTCGTCGATACCCATGCCTCCGACAGAAGAAAAGCCCCGTCCGAGAATCCTGATCGTTGATGATCTGCAGACCAACATCAACCTGCTCGAGCTGACACTCCGCCGGGCGGGCTTTCAGGAGCTCAGTTCGACGACGGACCCCCGGGCGGCAGGAAGTCTCCATCGAACTGATCATTACGATCTGATCCTGCTCGACCTGCAGATGCCGGAGATGAGCGGTCTGGAGGTCCTGCAGGAATTGGGCGAGATCCGGCGTTCTCAGCCGGTGCTGATACTCGTGATCTCGGCAGACCCGCGGCAGAGGGACGTCGCGCTCGCCGCAGGCGCGGATGGCTTCATCGAAAAGCCGTTCCGGCTGCCGGAAGTCGTCGCGCGCGTGAAGCTGCTTCTGGATCAGAACCCGGCGGACTGATGCGGGCTCGGGAACGAGGTTACAGATCCTTTACCTTTGTCGCGACGAGGATGAGCGCGAAACCGATGATCCAAGCCCACTGCGTGATCTCTCCATTGATCTGCGCGACCGCCCCAAAGGTTCCGAGCAGCGCGACGATGAACAGAGCGAGAGAGATGATCCAGGTGATCTGCTTTGGAGCACTGCTGACGGATCCGGACATGTGTTCCTCCTGACGCTGTGAGGCGTCGGGATCCATACTACTCCGTTTTGTTTTTGTGTGGGTCGGGGCGTTCGTTGGATAGGGCATTGCGAGCCAAAGATCGATGGCTGTGGTAACTTTTGTGTATCCCTGTGACACGATGTGAATCGAGGTGATGTGGTGATGAACAAGGAAGACGTTAAGGTATCAACGGCGCTTGGACTTTTCGGAGGGTTATCTCTCATCACGTTTCACGCGCTGATCACTCCGGGGAAGCAGATTTTGATCCCCTACGCAGTTCTTTTCCTATCGATCGTTACGGTCATTCACTGGCAGAAGCTGGTTGAGTTTCGGCGCCGATTTCTAATCGCTGTCTCATCTCTCTCTCTTTCCGTTGTGCTGCTGTATTGTTTCATCGCACTCAGTATGCCGACGCAATCCCATTTTATTGACCACGTGCTCCGCGCCGCTCTGCTCATCATTGGGACTGTGGTGCTCTCTGTCTTGGCAGCGCTCGTCACCGGGACGGTCAAGTTGGGGACGCAGCTCGAACATTGACTTTGCCTTACTTTGTAAGCTGCGTTGTCCCTCGCTACAGTCGTTGCCCGATCGTCAGTCCATCCTGAGACGCGGGATCCCGCAAGCGGGAGCAGGCCTGACCCGAGCAAAGCGAAGGGACGGTTTGAGGATTTCGTGGAGAGTACTCGCGGGAAGTTGGGGCGAGTCATGACGTACGCGATCCTTCGCTTCGCTCAGGATGACACGGGCGTTCACGCGCGCGACCCTCGCGACTTTTGCTACTGTCCGTTGCCCCACTCGAGGACCTCGACGCGAGCGAGGATTCGGCCGTCGCCGACGAAGCGCAGGGCTTCGGCTGCTGCTCTCGAGACGTCGATGATCTTGCGGGCCGCTTTCTTTGCCTTGCCGTACGGACCTCGGTCGTTGATCCTGACGACGACACTGCGACCGTTCTTCAGGTTCGTGACGCGCACGATCGTTCCGAAAGGGTAGCTCGGGTGCGCAGCCGTCATGGCGTCTGGTCGAACCGTTCACCGCTCGCCGTCCGACGACCATCGAACCGGCCGCCGTAGAAGGTTGCCTCACCGGTGTCGAATTCGAGAACTGCGGGGACCTCCGGCTCGGGAGGTGCCTCCGGACTCGGGGCTGGACGCTCGAACGCTCCCTGGTCCCTCGCCCATTCGACCTCGTCCTCGATCCGTGAGAGAAGGGTGTCGGTGCCGTGAGGACGGTCGAGGTCGTCGTGGAACCCGGTGCCCGGAAGACCAGGGGCGATGACGCTGAGAGCGAGAGCAAAGATGAGAGCCTGCATATCGAGGGATCGATTTTACACTCGCCTCGTCCTGCCCGACCAGCCGATGATGAATGATGCAGCAAGTGGAACGAGTCTCTCGACCCAGTCCCCCGGTCCGTCCGGAAAGAAGTGAATGACGACGGTGAGGCCGAATCCTGCGAGGATCGCCCCGAGAACGTAACGGGTGTCGACCCTGTGGCCCGCGAGCCGGAGTATGAGAAGAGGACCGAACGCCGATCCGATCGCGTGCCACGCGAACAGGACACGGGAGAAGATCGCCGCGGGTGCGTACATCGCCAGCAGCATCGCCACGGCACTTACCAGCAGGACCACGATTCTGGTGCTGCGAAGCCCGTGTCCATGAGCGGACGTCGGTTTGCGGTCGGACAGGCGCCAGTCCCAGGTGATCGATGACGCGGCGACGAGCAACTGACTGTCGGCGGTCGACATGATTGCCGAGAGAACGGCGGCGATCATGATCCCGGCGATGACCGGCGGCAGCAGGTCGTTGGCGGTTTGAAAGAAGACCTGCTCCCCGTCGGGGATCTGCTGGAAGAGAACTCGCCCGCACCAGCCGACCAGGAGCATTCCACTGTAGATCAGCACCGCCCACGCGATCGCGATCACTTTCCCGTGAGCAAGCGCCCTGGGATCCCGCAGCGCCATGAACCGGTTGACCACATGCGGCTGTCCCGGGTATCCGAGACCAATGCCCATCGTTCCTGCGACGAACGCAAGCGCGAGCGCGCCGCTCCATGGGCCGAAGAGCCGCGGCTCACCGGTCGAGGAAACCTCAGCCAGACCGGTGATCAAGGGTCCGAAACCGCCGACGGCCACGAGCGCCACGATCGGCAGCACGACGGCTGTGCCGACCATGAGCAGACCCTGAAGCGTGTCGGTCACACTGACGGCCCAGAATCCGCCGAGCAAGGTGTAGATGACGATGATCGCTGCCCCGACAGCGATACTCGCGTTGATCGACAGGCCAAACGACGCGGCGAAGGCGTTTCCGGCAGCCTGGAACTGCGAGGCGATGTAAAACATGAATGAGAACAGGATGACGATCGATGACACGCGGACGACCGTCGGAAAGAGGCGATGGCTGGTGTCGCCGGCAAGGAACTCCGTGAGCGTGAGACTGTCATTCTCTCGACTCTGCGTCATCAGACGTGGGGCGACCCATAGCCAGTTGATCACGAATCCCGTGAGAGTTGCGGGAAAGAGCCAGATCGCCGAGAGTCCCCATGCGTACGCGGCGCCGCTGACACCGAGAAGTGTCCATGCCGAGGATGAGCTCGCCGACGCGCTCATGGCGGCTACCCAGCCACCGAGCTTCCTCCCACCGAGAAAGAAGTCCCCGTCGTCGTGGGTCCGCCTGCTCGCCCAGACGCCAATCAGAATCAGCGTGACCTTGTACACGAGAAGCGTTGCGAGGATCGCCTGTTCACGAGTCATGGGGAGAGAGTGTAAAGCAGGTTCAAGAAGGCAGGGGTTCAGAAGTTCAAGGGTTCAGAAGTTCAGGTGTTCAGAGGTTCAGGGGTTCGAGAGTTTTGAGGTTCAAGCGTTGGAAGCTCAGCTGCAGTTGAAGGAGCCGCCCGCTCGACCACACTGCTCCTGAACCTCTGAACTCCTGAACCTCTGAACCTCTGAACTTCTGAACCTACAATTGTCCGGTGAGTCGTCGGTACCAGTAGAGGGCGCGCAGGGAGAAGTCGTCCCAGGCGGCCATCAATGGGGACAGCGCACGGTTTGCACGGGAGAAGGAGGTGGTCGTGACGCCGCTCTCTCTCAGAACCTCTTCGAAATGAATTCTCGCGGCTTCGTACAGCTCGATGTCGATCTGGTTCAGCTCCCGGATCTGCTCGAGATGACGAGGCTCGAAGACGAGACGCTTCCCGGGCGTGGGTGTGTTCTTCGAAAAGTACCAGGGGATTGACCAGCCGAGCTGCCGGGCAAAGAGAGTGACTGATTCGTCGAAGCGTTCCTGCAGGCCGAAGGCGCTGACGCGCGTGAAGAGGTTGTGAAGCGCGATGTCTCGTGCCTCCGAGGGGGAGAGGGAGTCGATCAGCGTCGCGTCGCTGATGTCGCCATCGTTGATCAGCATCTTCGTCTGCTGATTCGACAGGTGGCCATCGCCACTGAGCAGGAACCGATCGAGGTCAAACCTATCCGGCGGATAGAGATTGATCAGGTACGCGCTCTTTCCCTCGGAGACGTGCTGACAGAAGGACTTTACCCGGCTGACCGGATCCCGCAGGATCGTGATCGTGGTTGCTTCATCGGCATCGGCGATCCCAGAGGAGAGCGCTGCGTGGCCGGCGAACAGGGTGATCGAGCGGCGTGCGGCGTGTGAGAGAGAACGGTAGCGGGCGATGTCCTGCTCGATCGAGCCGGAAAACGTGAAGGTGTGGCGAGGGTGAACCTGACGCGCCAGAATGGCGTTCAGCGTCGTTCCCCCGGCCTTCGGTACGTGCATGAATCGCAGACGCGACTGACTCATATTGTCCCTCGGCAGTATATCGGTCAGCGACGGTGTCATCCTGACCCCGCTCCGCGGGGGAAGGATCGGGTACGTCCTGACTATCGCGCACTTTCGGTCCTGACAGTCGGACCGTACGCGATCCTTCGACCGTCCCTTCGGCTTCGCTCAGGGCAGGCCTTCGCTGCGCTCCGGCGGCTCAGGATGACTGTGGGCCGCTCGGGGCATCTCCTTCGGTGGAAGGTATGATTCCACGGCATGAGTGGGTGGAGCTTCTGGATCGATCGGGGAGGAACGTTCACGGACGTGGTGGCGAAGCGCCCCGACGGATCCATCGATGCGCTCAAGCTCCTTTCCGAGGCGCCGGACCAGTACGACGATGCGGTGATCGAAGGAATCAGACGCTTTCTCGGAGTTGATCGGGCGGAGCAGATCAGATCGATGCCGATCGATTCAATCCGCATGGGCACCACCGTCGCGACGAATGCTCTTCTCGAGCGCCGTGGCAGCCCGACTCTGCTCGTCACCAACCGCGGCATGGGAGACGTGCTGAGGATCGGCTATCAGAACCGTCCCGAAATCTTTGCAAGACACATCGTTCTTCCCGAGCCCCTCTACCAGGAAGTCGTCGAAGCCGATGGGAGAGTGGGGGCGGACGGAGCGATCGTCAGCGAGATGCGTCCGGAGCGTTTGCGGGCGGAGCTCGCCGCCGCATTCGACCGCGGCTGCAGGTCGGCAGCGATCGTCTTCATGCACTCGTGGCGCTATCCCGAGCATGAGCTGCAGGCGGCAGAGATTGCCCGCGAGATCGGTTTCGAGCAGATCTCCGTCTCGCACGAGGTGATTCCGCTGATGAGAATCGTCAGTCGTGGAGCCACATCGGTTGTGGACGCTTACGTGTCACCTCTCCTGATGCGGTACGTGAACCGGGTTCGCGCGAAGCTCGGCAGTTCAGCAAAGCTCTATTTCATGCAGTCGAATGGCGGGCTCACGACCGCGGATCACTTCCGCGGGCGCGACAGTCTTCTTTCGGGGCCGGCCGGCGGGGTCGTCGGGATGTCCGAGGTCGGCAGGCGCGCAGGACTGGATAAGGTGATCGGCTTCGATATGGGAGGAACATCGACAGACGTGGCTCTGTGGGCAGGGGAGCTCGAACGAACGCTGGAGAACGAGATCGCCGGAACGAGAATGCGTGTTCCGATGATGAGCATCCACACCGTCGCGGCGGGAGGAGGCTCGATCCTCGTGTTCCGGGACGGGAGGCTTCAGGTCGGACCAGAATCCGCGGGAGCAGATCCAGGGCCGGCGAGCTATCGCAAGGGCGGTCCCCTGACGGTGACGGACGCGAATCTTCTGCTCGGCCGCATCCGTCCGGAGCACTTTCCTCATGTGTTCGGACCGTCCGGGGATGAGCCGCTCGATCGAGAGATCGTGGAACAGCGGTTCACCGAGCTCGCCGCGGTCGTCAACGCCGGTTCGGCCGTGACCATGACCCCCTCCGAGCTCGCAGAAGGTTTTCTTCGCATCGCCGTGGAGCGCATGGCGACGGCGATCAAGGAGATCTCGATTCAGAAAGGGCATGACGTCACCGAGTTCACTCTCTGTTCGTTCGGTGGAGCAGGGGGACAGCACGCATGTCGCGTGGCGGACAGCATCGGAATCAGGTCGATCCTCCTTCATCCTTTCGCGGGTGTTCTGTCGGCATACGGTATGGGGTTGGCCAGCCTCAGAGCGATGAGACAGCAGTCTGTGGTGCTGCCACTCGACGCTCAATCCGAGTCCGTGTTGCGCGAGAGGGTGAAAATCTTGTCGCAGGACGCGTGTGATGAACTTCAGCGACAGAGCGTGGAGCGTGAGCAGATCTCGGTCACGAGCAGGCTGCACCTGCGCTACGCGGGGACAGACACCTCCATTCGGGTCGATTGGAGCACACTCGACGAAGCCGTCAGGGCATTCAATGAGAAGCACGAGAGTCAGTACGGGTTCCTCGCGCCGGAGAGAGAGATCGTCGTCGAGAGCGTGGAGGTGGAGGCTGTCGCCGCGAACGAGGTGTCGACGGATCTGACCGCGCCTACGCGGAATGCGACCGTCCCGCAACCAATCGCGATCGAGCGCACGCTTTTCGGTGGCGTCTGGCGAAAGTGTCCTGTCTTCAGCCGGGCCGACCTGTGTCCGGGAACTCTCATCGAGGGGCCGGCGATCGTCATCGAGAGCAACTCCACGACAGTCATCGAGCCCGACTGGGGTGCGACGATTGACGAGGATGGAAATCTCCTGCTCGAGAGAATACGCGATACCGCTGGTCACAGGCTCGATCCCGATGTCGCGGATCCTGTCCTCCTCGAGGTCTTCAACAATCTCTTCATGCACATAGCCGAACAGATGGGCGCCGTTCTGGAGCACACGGCTTACTCGGTGAACATCAAGGAGCGTCTCGATTTCTCCTGTGCAGTGTTCGATGGCGAAGGGAGCCTGATCGCCAACGCGCCTCACATCCCCGTCCACCTCGGATCGATGGGAGAGAGTGTCCGCACTGTCCTTCGCGGTGGCAAGTTGAACCCCGGCGATGTGTACATGCTCAACGATCCGTATCACGGGGGAACCCATCTGCCCGACATCACTCTCATCACGCCGCTCTTCGATCACGCCGGAGAGAGGGTGGAGTTCGTCGTTGCCTCACGCGGCCATCACGCCGACGTGGGCGGGATCACTCCAGGTTCGATGCCAGCGGAGAGCCGAACGATCGAGCAAGAGGGTGCTCTGTTCGACAACTTCAGACTCGTATCGGGAGGAGAGCTCCACGAGGACGAGCTGATCGCCAGACTCACCGCCGGAGACCATCCCGCACGGAATCCCTCGCAGAACGTGGCAGACGTGAGGGCACAGATCGCCGCGAATCAGAAAGGCATCAATGAGATTCGGCGGGTCGTCGCGCATTTCGGACGCGACGTCGTGCGTGCGTACATGGGGCACGTCCGCCGGAATGCCGCGGAAGCTGTTTCGAATGTGATCTCAACGCTCGACGAGGGTGAGTTCACGGTTGAGATGGACAACGGCTCGAGCATCGTCGCCGCCGTGAGGATCGATCGCGATGGAAGACGAGCGACGGTGGATTTTCGCGGAACGAGCGGACAGAGTGGCGACAATTTCAATGCGCCGTCGGCGATCGCGCGCGCGGTGGTTCTGTATGTTTTCCGGTGCCTGGTGGACCACGACATTCCGCTGAACGAAGGATGCCTCACACCGATCGAAATCATCATTCCGGATCCCTCATTGCTCTCACCGCATCATCCCGCCGCCGTCGTGGCCGGCAATGTCGAGACGAGTCAGTGCGTGACGAATGCCCTGTTCGGCGCGATCGGAGCAATCGCGGCATCACAGGGGACCATGAACAACTTCAGCTTCGGCGACGATCGGCATCAGTACTACGAGACGATCTGCGGCGGCGCCGGAGCGGGACCGGGATTCGGTGGGGCATCGGCAGTTCAGACGCACATGACCAATTCCAGGCTGACCGATCCGGAGGTGCTGGAGTGGCGCTTCCCGGTACGGGTCGAGGAGTTCTCCATCCGGCAAGGCTCCGGCGGTGAGGGCCGATGGCGGGGAGGGAATGGCGTCGTCAGGAAGATCCGGTTCCTGGAGCCGATGAAGGCCTCGATCCTGTCCGGCTCCCGGATCATTCCTCCTTTCGGGTTGGCAGGTGGCGGGGCCGGGATGTCAGGATGTAACTTTGTGATTCGGTCCGACGGAAGGCGCGAGGATCTCGGCGGGACCGCAACGGTGGATCTCGCCGCCGGCGACCTCTTTGTGATCGAGACGCCGGGAGGAGGAGGCTTTGGATCAGTCGTTGGTGATTAGTCGTTGGTCGTTGGTCGTTAGTCGCTATTCGTTGCTCGTTGGTTCCTGGTGGCTGTCATTCCGAAGGAGCGGCTTCATCGCGACTGAGGAATCTGGGGTGTGGTTCGCTTCCGCTTGGGAGCTCCTTCTCAGCGGCCCGAAGATCCGTTGCCGGACATGAGGAGGAGGGTTTGAGTGTGAGAAGGTTCAGTGAGAGCAGGACTCGGGTGCGGTACAAGGAGACTGATCAGATGGGCATTGCTCATCACTCGAACTACATCGTCTGGTTCGAGATCGGTCGCACCGACCTCTGCAGAGTTGCAGGGGTGGAGTACAAGGAGATCGAGAGCAGAGGCTACCTTCTCGTCGTGTCGGAGATCGGTTGCCGCTATCGTACGCCCTACCGATACGACGAAGAGGTGGTGATGCGGACGACGATCGAATCGCTGAACCGTCGTGGGATCAGGTTCGGGTATGAGCTTCTGGACGGGGAGGGGAGAGCGCTTCACGGCCACGGCTTCAGCTCCCACATCTGGCTGGACCGCGACGCGCGAAAGCCTGTCGTTGCCCCGCCTGATCTTCTGGAGGCGTTCAAGGTCTGGATGGGCTGATTTCGGGGGCTGAGCGGACAGGTGCGGCGAATCTGAAATTGCATGGACGTTACGAGACCTCCGATCGCCAGAATATGGTCATCCTGAGCCGTGGGAATGGCGGCGCTTCGCTTCGCCAATGGAGTGATGAACTGTCATCCTGAGCCGCCGGATCCCGCGAAGCGGGAGGAGGACGGTCGAAGGATCGCGTGGCGCCTACCGGCCTGAAGTTCGGCTAGAGTCAGGACGTACCCGATCCTTCGCTTCGCTCACAGCCTCTCAGGATGACGCGATCAGTACGACGCGAAGGCGCCGGAGAGGAAGTCGTCGGGGCTGCGTATGAACTCGCGTTTGTTCGCCTCGGTCGAGAAGTAGTAGACGCGGCCCTTGTACTCGGCGACTGGGGTGGCACGGCGGATCGACAACTTCGACCCATCGACCGGGTCCATCGCGATCTTTGGAGAGAACGGCAGATTCTGCGTCCACTGCGCGGCCTGGGACTCTTCCGGTTCGCCACCCTTGGCCGCCTCGGGAGCTGGAGATTCCTCCTCGCCTTCGAGCGCAGGAGCGGGGCCGTGGTCGAACTCGATCATCGGTGGTTTGCGGACAGGCCGGAGCTCAGTCGGAGAGTTCTCGATCGTTGAGATCTGGAGCGGTGCTTCCCCGTCGGCCGCGGAGTCGTCTGCGCAGCCCGCCGTCAGGAATGCGGCCGCGAGAGCGAGGATGGCGATCAAAGAGCGGTTCATGAGGCGGACTCGAAATTCTCCCGCAGAAACTCGCGGACGACGGCGTTGAACTCGGTTGGTTTCTCGATCGGGGGAAGATGCCCTGAGCCCTCGATCAACCGGATCGACGCGCCGGGAATCGCGCCTCCCATCCGCTCGGTGATGGCTGGCGGCGTAATGACGTCTTCCGTTCCCGCAACGACAAGGGTGGGGCAACTGATCGTCGGGAGGACTGAGCTGGAATCTATTCTCTGCGCCATGGCATGTTGGGCGGCCACGACCGCGGTGATCGAGGCGCTCGCCATGAGTGATCGCAAAGTCTCTACCAGGTCCGGATTCGCCTTCGATCCGGGGCTGAGCAGCTTCGGCAGCATCCCGTCGACGAATTCGCGTGTTCTGCCGGTTCTGCGAATCATCTCGATCGAGCTCATCCGTGTCTTCTGTCCTTCCGGATCGTCCGCGGTTTCCTTCGTATCGATCAGGATCAGCCCCAGCAGCCGCTCCGGTGCGACACGTGCGAGCTCGAATGAAACGTAACCTCCCATCGAAAGACCTGCGACCACCGCCTTCTCGATCTTGAGGGCATCGAGCAGACCGAGGAGATCACTCGCGTACTGGGAGATCGTCGTCTCTTCCGGGAGGTCGTACGGATCCGACTGTCCGAAGCCCGGAAGATCCGGGATGATGTGACGGAAACCCTGGATCGAAAGCTGGCTGCTGTAGATTTCTCCGCCGAGTGGGAACCCGTGAATCCAGAGGATCGGCTCGCCTTCACCCTCTGCAAGATAGTGGAGACGGCGATCTCCTATTGTGATGTCATCATCGGTCATTCGATCTCCTCGACGAGCAGCTTGCGTCCCTTCCGGAGCGTTTCCCATGCCAGCCACTCCGGAACCTGTTTTTCGACAATGAGGACGAGATAGTAGCCGTCCGCTAGAGTGCAGTTGAAGAAGGTCAGGTGATCGAACCCGACTTTGAAATTCAGGAGTTTGCCGAGCGACACGTTCACGGCAGCCTTCTCGAGCTGGTTGAGGAAGATACCCTGATAGGCGCCGACCAGGTGCAGATCGTAGCGGTCGTGGTACCGGCCGACCAGCTCGACTGCCTCACCTTCCCAGTCGAGAAACAGTGCGCCGACAGAGCCTTGGAGCTCATCGATGAGCCCCTGGAGAATCATCTTGAACGGCATTCAGCTCAGGCAGCTCCTCGACTCTGTTCCGGCTGTATCTCGCCGCTCGTGATCGCATCCATGAACGCTTCGACGACCCGCGGATCGAAGCGGGTGTTCCGGAAGCTCCCGATCTTCTCAACCACGTAATTCATCTCCATGGCTTTCTGATAGGGGCGGTTCGTCGTCATCGCGTCGAAGGTGTCGGCGATCGTAACGATCCTCGCCTGCATCGGAATCCGCTCACCGGCGAGCCCTTCAGGATATCCGCCCCCTTCCCATCTCTCGTGATGGTAGAGCATTCCCGGAATCATGTTGATCAACTGAGGAACCCCGCCCATGATCGCTTCACCCTTCTGCGGGTGAGTTTTCATCACTTCGAACTCTTCTTCGGTGAGCGCGCCCGGTTTGCGCAGAATCCTGTCATCGATCCCGATCTTACCGACGTCGTGAAGCAGCGCTCCCACTCTCAGATCTGACAGCTCCTTCTGCGAAAGCCCCAGACGCCGGCCGATCGCGAGAGAGTATTTCGCAACCCGCTCCGAATGGCCACGTGTGTACGGATCCTTCGCATCGATTGCGGCCGCAAGCATTCTCACGGAATTGACGAACAGCAGATGGTTTTCCTGCGCTGCCTTCTTCAGGTCGTCGACCGCTTTCTGAATCTCGCCCGACATGTGATTGAAGTTCTCGGCGAGCTCGCCGATCTCGTCCCGGCTTCTGATCGATACGCGCTGGTCATAGCGGCCAGCCGCGATCTCTCTCGAGCTCCCGGCGAGGAGCCGGATCGGCCGGGAGATCCTCGTAGCGAAGAAGGCACCCGTGATCAGAGCGAGTGCCAGCGCCAGGGCGACCCATTGGAACGTGGAGCGTTTCATGGCCGCCACAGAAGCGAAAGCCTTCGAAGTCTCCCGCTCCACGACGACCCCCCAGTCCGCCGAGGTGACCGGAGCGACCGTGCCGAGCATTTCCATCGATACGCCGCCGATCGTCCTTTTGTACGTCTGTGTCAGCCTGACCGGAGCCTTCATGAACTCGCTCACGATCTGTACTCGCGAGTAGTCGGGCCGCTGGACCGCGACGGAAGGTTCGGTGTGCATCAGAACGGTTCCATCATTGTCGACCACGAATGCGGTGACGTCGCTGCTGGTCTCGCCTCGCAACCGGTCCTGAATCATCTTGAGGCTGACCAGACCCACCACGCCACCGATCACTCTGTCCCCCCTCTGGACGGGTACGGCCACGACCACCGCCGGCTGGTTCACGAAGTCGAGCCAGAGGAACTCGCCGACGTACTGGGTGCCCTGCAGTGACTGGGAGAGGCCGCGATTCATCTCGACCAGTGCAGACTCGGAGATTTCCGCGGGCTGGGCCGTTGCACCCTGACCGGACGCATTGACCATCCAGAGGGCGAGCAGGTCGCTCTGAGGCGTGATGTAGTTCTGGATGGTGCCTTCACGTGAGGCGTAGGTGAAGGGATCCTCCTGATCATTCAGCAGCGAGGCCGTGCTCTTGATCCCGCCTGCGATATTCTGCAACTGTTCGAGATTGTTCGAGATCAGATTATCGATGTCGTCAGCGATCGAGACCGCGGATCGTGTCAGATACTTCTTCTCGAGCGTCTCGAGCGAATCGCGATTGATGCCAGTGAGGAAATACTGAGACACCAGCAGTGGAATCACGCCCACGATCACCAATGCACCCATGATCGTCCAGACGATCCCTGGACGGGGTAGAGAAAAGTTTGCCGCCATGCCGCGTGGATTATAGCAATCGAGGAGGGATTCCATCGTGCCGGAAATGTTTCATCATCAATAGCGGCCCCGTCACCGTTGAGTCGAAGGACCTGCTCTCTCTCTATATCCATCTTCCTTTCTGCCGCGTCAAATGCACGTATTGCGCATTTGCCATCTCCACCGACCGAAGGCTGGAGACGCAGTACGTATCCGCGCTGCTTCGCGAGATGAACTCCAGAGTTCCACCGGGGGCCTCGATCGGGAGCTGTCTACTTCGGTGGTGGCACTCCTTCAAGAATATCGAAGGAAAGCATGCGGCGACTTGCGCAAGCACTCTCTCTCCTTCGAGGTTTCTGAAGGGGCGGAGGTCACTCTCGAGGCAAATCCTGAGGATGTTTCAGCCGAAACACTCGGCATGTGGACCGACATGCTCGGCGTCAACCGGCTCAGTCTCGGCGTCCAGTCGTTTCACGAGCAGGAGCTCGTTCCGCTCGGCCGCGGACACGGGAGAGCAGGCGCCCTCGGCGCGATTGCCCTCGCCGCATCGAATGTGCCCAGACTCAGCGTCGATCTGATTCTCGGTCTTCCGGGCCAGACGCGTGAGAGTGTCGCGGAGAGCGCAGAGCTCGCGACTTCCGGTCCAGTCGGGCACCTGTCTCTCTATCTGCTCGATCTGGAGCCTGGATCAGCGCTCGAGCAGCGGGTCCGGGCGGGACTCGTCGAACTCCCTTCGGAAGAGGAGACTGCCGAGATGTATCGAACGGTGATCCGCATTGCGGAACAGCGAGGATTTCACCAGTACGAGGTCAGCAATTTCGCACGACCAGGAGAGGAATCGATTCACAACCGCCACTACTGGAGTCGCCGGTCCTACGTCGGCGTCGGCCTCGGCGCCCACTCCTTCGACGGAAGAGTCCGCAGCGCCAACACGAGAGTGATCCGCGACTACATCGAGACCGCTGATTCCGGGGCCCTTCCAGAAACATTTCGCGAACGACTCGGGGACGAGGAGGTGCGTCACGAGAGACTGTTTCTCGGTCTGCGGCAGTCGAGAGGGCTGGCACTCGACGAGCTCCATGAGTTGGCTGGCGAGGGAGTGGAGGAGTGGCTCGAGGAGTGGCTGGAACAGGGCTGGTTGATCAGCGAGGCAGGATGGGTGAGGTTCAGCGTGGAAGGATTTCTCATCAGTGATGAGCTTCTGGCCGAGCTGTTCTGAGGGGAGTCGCTTCGTCTGACGACTGACGACGGACGACTGAGAAAGAACCGCCGCCCGGGCGGAGCGTGTTCCGTCAGGGCGGCGGCAACAACGGCTTTGATTCTTGCTAGTCGCGGTCGATGATCTGCTGGGGAAGCTTCACGATAATCCCGGCCGGCACTTGGGTATCCGCGTCGAACCCATTGATGGCCGCAAGCTCCCTTGCGTCGCTCGCGTCACCCGTAGCCGTTCGTGCCAGCCCCTGCCATGAATCGCGCGACGAGGCTTGTCCGACTTGCAGCCGCGGCGGATCCGCACGACGGGCTGCTCCCGGGTTGATCTCGAGCATCGAGAACGTATTGGCGAGATTGCTCTGCCCCTGTCTGACGGAGGGCGAGATCTCCTGGAAGACCACGACTTCGTTTCCGTCGATCCAGTAAGCGGTCTCGACCGCTACGGTTCCGGACTGCGTCTTTCCGGCCCACAGATCGATCGGGAAGCGTGTGCCGTCCTTCGATCGCGCCTCATACGAGTTAACGTACTGGAGACCCATTTCCTGGAAGTTCTGTCGGAGCGCTCCGCGCACGTCTCTCGTCTTGATCAGCTCGAGCGGAATCGCATCGACGTAAACCGCACTGCCAGCAGAGCTGTTTGCCTCGGGAACGACCTGGAAGAGTCCTCCGAATCCCGAAACGCCGGTATAGCCGGAGGGGAAGGGGAGTACGATTCCGTGCTTCTTTTCGAAGATCGTGTTGTCCTTGATCACGACTGACTGGGTGCTCTTTCCGGTGATCATTCCCTCGAGCTGATTGACGAACGGGGAGCGGGTCATTGCCGCCGAGACGATCTGCGGATTTGACTGTCTTGATCTCCTCGACCTGGCTCATGACGTCGGCGACACGTTTGTCCGGATCAGGATGCGACTGGAAATACTGATCGACCTTCGTGGTCTCCTGTCCACTGAGCCGGGAGAGTGTCTGGAGCATTCTCGCCGATCCGAGCGGGTTGTAGCCCGCCTCGGCCATGTAGGCGGCGCCCAGCAGGTCCGACTGCGACTCCTGCTGTCTCGAGTAGCGCTGGAAAAGAAGCGAAGCTCCGAGCTGCGCGAGATCGCCATACGCCTGAGCTGCCTGCGGTCCCGCTGCGACCGCGCCGATCACGAGTCCGAGCTGTGCGAGTTGTGCCTGAGACATCCGCTGCGCAGCATGTCTGGCGGTGACGTGCCCGATCTCGTGGCCGAGTACGCCCGCGAGCTCGTCTTCGCTGTTCATTCTCTCGAGCATTCCGCGGGTGATGTAGATGTAGCCACCCGGGAGTGCCATCGCATTGAGCATCGGGGAGTCCAGAACAGTGAAGGTCCACTTCAGATCCGGCCTGTCGCTCACGGCGGCGATTCGCTGGCCGACGCGATTTACCATCTGGTTGATGCGGGGATTTTCGTCGTAGACGCCGAACTGGCGGATCGTCTGCTGGTGAGCCTGCTGCCCGAGAGCGAGCTCCTGCTGCTGGGAGACGAGACTGATCTCGCGACGTCCCGTGGCAGGATTGGTGGAGCAGGCGATGAACATGAGCATGGCCAGAGCCGTGCCGATTACACTTTTTCGATTCATAGTTCGTTCCTCATTAGAGCGTCAGGTAGTTCGACTTCAGTCGTGCTGTGAGATCGCTGAGAGTGCAATGCGAATACCTACCGCCATTGCCACGCGGCACGACGATCCGAAATGTAGCGGCAGTCCGATCGGGTTCAGGGGCAGCGATGAGTGACAATCACGCCCCTCCCGTCCCCGAGGAAGAGCTTCCGCGAAGCATGAGAGTGCTCGAGCCGAGCAGCAGCCATGGGATCAATCCGCGCGACCGTGGGCTGCAACCATTCGACAACCGGGATGAGTTCGGTAACGACAACCCTCTGATCCTCGAGATCGGTTCGGGCAAGGGTCGCTTTCTCGTGACTGAAGCACTCGAGCATCCCGACAGAAATTACGTGGGGATCGAGATGGCGCTCCAGTACTTCAGGATCGTCAAGGAGAGTCTCGAGAGACGTCAGATTCCGAATGCCCGCGTGATCAACTTCGATGCGAAACAGGTGGTCTCAAGGATGTTCAGAGATGGGTCGGTCAAAGAGATTCACATCTATTTTCCTGATCCGTGGCCGAAGAAGAAGACGAAGAAGCGTCGATTCATCCAGGATGATGTTCTCGAGCAACTCGTGAGGATCATGGATCCGGAAGGGGAGGGTATTTTCGTCACCGACCACCGAGGCTATTTCGAGGATGCGGTACCGGTGTTCGATCGATGGTTCGCTACGGAGGCCGGTGAAGTGACCGAGACGCCTCCGCGGACGAACTATGAAGCGAAATACCGGGAAGAGGGCCGGCCGATCTTCGAGATCAGGTTCCGACGAAAACGTATGATGCAGAAAGAGCACCGGTTTCCCGGTGCTCTTTTCGATGAATCGCTTCCGGAGCTCAGCGGCGGAGTCGGTCGGGCTCGCTGATGGTTTCGACCGTGTCGGCGAGACGACGATCTTCGTTCGAGTCGAGGGCCATGTCAGCCTGTGCCAGCATCCCAGTCAGCTCGCCCTGCGCGTTGACGACGGGGAGGCGGCGCACCTTGTGCTGGCTCATCATCTGGAACGCCTTCTGAAGCGAGTCGTCCTCTCGAATCGTCTGGACACCGCTCGACATCGCATCGGAAACGCGCTTCGAGCCCGGATCAATCTTCTTCGCGACCAGTCGGGCCACGATGTCGCGGTCCGTGATCATTCCGCGAACCGTTCTCCCCTCGACGACTGGAATCGCGCCGCAGTCATGCTCGACCATCAGCTCGGCCGCCCGAACCACCGTGTCATTCTCTCCCACGGTCGCCGGGCTCGCCGTCATTGCCTTGCGTACCGTCTCCGAAGAGCGGGTTTCGCTGTCGCGATGAAGTGTAGGATTGGTGTTCTCGTTCGGAATATCGTTTCGTTCTCTCATTTGTAAACCTCCAGTGTGTCAGGGTGCGAAAATGCGACGAGTCGCCTCGCCGGACTAAGGCTCAGGTAACTCGTAAGTTATTTTATATAGATGCGAGGGCTGTGCCGGTTCGGGCGAACAAGCGGGGGTCCGCCGCCATCGCCGGCGAACCAGCGCGAGCGTTCGAACCCAAGGGGTCCTTCATGCGCGAGCGACGGTGACGGCAGAGACTGCGCCGGCGCCCGCCGCGATCAATGTGCGCGAAGCTGCCGCCAGTGTCTCGCCGGTCGTGCAGATGTCATCAACGAGCAGAATCCGAGAGCCGGCGATCTGCGCCCGCTTCGGCGCCCGGCCCCTACGATGAACACGTTTCTGACGTTCGCGGCCCGCTCGGCCCTCGGAAGACGGGACTGAGTCGAGTTGTCCCGCTGCTTTCGCAGCGACCCCAATACCGGAACTCCACTTGCCGCGGCAAGTGACCGGGCCAGAAGCTCGGCCTGATTATAGCCGCGGTTCCGGAGCTTCTTCGGGTGCATCGGAACGGGCACGATCCAGTCGAAGTACGGGTCCCCGCGTGTCTCGAGCACGTCGCGTAGCAGCAGGGCGAGCGGCCGCGCGAGGAAGTCGTGATGACCGAACTTGAACGCGTGGAGAACGGACCTCGAGCCCGTCACGGTAGTGGCCCCATGAGTCGATCCAGCTCAACGCCCATTGCGATCGTGGCAGGATAGGCATGTGTACGATGTTCGGGAGTCGGACCCACTCCAGGGCGTGGCACAGAGGCGACACTTCGCCTCCTCGATCGACGGCAGTTCTCGCCAGCAGCTCCCGCAGCACGAGCCGAGCCTTCCGCTCCACGGAAGTGGCCGCTCGCAGACGACACAGTCGGAGGGCAGAACGATTTTCGCCGCCTCACGTCCCAGTAAAGAGAGGCTCCTGGAAATGATGTGCTGCATCAAGCCGAACAGTACACCAGGATAACCATGATCAGTTCATGAGACGCTCGCCCGGATCTTGTTCCGACGCCCAAGGAGATGCAAATTGAATCCAGTCCGCGATTTCCCTATATTGGCCCATATGACTCGTAAAGCTCTGTTCCTCATCGCGATTCTCAGTTTTTCAACTGCCGCTGTTTGCGCAGAGCAGCTCCGCCGGCGTCCTCTTCGGAAGCTCCGAATTTCTCGACGACAGCCTCAGTCTCGATCTCGGTTTCGACGTTCAGGAGATCTGGTATTCGAAAGAGATCGATCTCGGTACGAATATCCGGCTCAAGCTGGGCCAGGCCGACCTCGAAGTCGACGAGGAGAGCAGCGCGCTCCCGCTCGGTGAGCACTCGATCGAGTATGGCCTGTTGCTGGCCGAGTATCGGTTCGACGAGATTTTCGGTTCGACCACGCTGTTCTTCGGCCCCGGAGCGTACAGACAGGACTCAGCCGACGGATCCGAGACCGACTTCGGGCTCAGCGGCGGAGTCTCGGGCGACTTTCCTCTTACCAGGCGGCTCGGCTTCGTCGTCGAAGGCGCCTACCATTGGGTGAACTTTGACGACGAGTACGAATTCGTCACCGTGGGAGCCGGGCTGCGGTTGTCGTTCTAGGAGCACGTTTGAACAGCAGATGTCATCCTGAGAGGCTGTGAAAAAATCCAGCGTGCCCTGCGCTGGTGGTGCTTACGGTTCGAGCTCAAGGAATGAGGAGGAGTCGCGGTGGTTCCTCGGTGACGACGAGTGACGCGGAGATCGGGCCGTAATCACCGCCAGCCCAAAGGGTTACGGGCGGGGCGTCGCCGATCGCGTTGTCGCAGCTCCTTTCCGATGAACCACATTGCTGCGTCGCTGCTCCGCGCGCTCGAGACTCGCCGCGCCCGTAACGCAGGGTACGCTGGATTCTTTCACAGCCTCTGAGCGCAGCGAAGGATCGGGTACGTCCTGACTGCGGCGCATTTTTCCGTGCTGACAGTCGGTAAAGTACGCGATCCTTCGACCGTCCTCCGCTTCGCTCCGGCGGCTCAGGATGACATGCGGGCGGTCACTTCGATGCGGTCTCCTCGTGACTGTCCGCGCTCTTCTGCTTGCGCACCTGTTCCTGGTGCTCCTGGTCGCCGGTCCAATCTCTGGCTCTTGAATCGAGCTCGTCGAGATTGACGATCCTTCCGTAAACCAGGAGCGTGTCGCCTGGAAGAATCAGCGTATCTCCCTTCGGACCGCCGATGTACGGACCGTTTTCGCGTTTGATGCCGAGCACGACGAGTCCTTCGTCGCGCAGCTCTGCGTCCTTGAGCGTACGGTTCGCGATCCAGTCCTCGGGTGCGATGTGCAGCTCGACAAGCCGGTAGTCGCCGGCGAGGTGCATGAGGCTCGAGTAGTCACGGACGTCGAGCTTGGTGTACTTGCGGAGCGCGCGGTCGATGATCCGGGAGAGGTGACGATCGATCCAGCTGCTGTTCGCGATGAACCAGAGAACCCCCAGACCGCCGATCAGCATGACGAGCTTGAGGCTGAGCGTTCCGAGCTCGCGCGGCCCCACGAACGACAGAATGAGCGACGATACGATCGTCACGATTCCGGCATTACCGAGCAGCATCAGCAGCATGACGATCCGGCGACGGACGGGGTGATTGGTCACCTGTTCCGATTCACGGGTGGTGAATCCGGTGCCGGTAAAGGCGGAGCGGGCCTGGAAACGTGCGGCCTCCCGGGTCATACCGGTGTGAATGAGCGAGATGGTGGCGATTCTCGTGACCAGAATCGACAGCATCACGACCATCAGAAGTGAAATGATTGCGATCATAGGCTCTGGAGCGCGGGCTCCGCCGTCGTTCCCGATGCGAATTCCCCGCCGGGCTGAGAAAGATCCGACTAAGCGCTCTTCCCGGGGCGGTCTTTCAGTTCACGCTGACCGGAGCGATCCCGCCAGCGCTTGTGCATCCAGACCCACTGTTCCGGTACTCTTCGCACCTGCGCTTCGATCGACTCGGTCATGATCCTCGTGATCTCCCGCGGGTCCCGGATCTCTCTCGTATCGATCGGTGGCTCGAACCGTATGTGGTGACGTCCATCCCTGCGCTCGGCGAAGCCCGCGATGACCACTGCCTCGCTCTTCACCGCCAGTTTCGCGGGGCCCACCGGTGTCGGCGCTGGGTGTCCGAAGAATGGCACCTTGACCACCTCCGTACGGATGTTCTGATCGATCAGAACACCGAGGATCGAGCCGCCGCGGAGCGTACGAATGATCTCGCGAGCCGATGAGCTGCTGCCGCGGCCGATGGTGTCGATTCCGAACCGCGCCCGCGACGCGACGATGTAGTCATTGAACCGGGACTCTTCGATTTCCCGCGCAATCACGTTCATCCGAAATCCAGCGAGGGCGATGGCCGCAGCCATCCACTCCCAGTTGCCGCAATGACCCGTGAACAGCACCACTCCTCGTTCGTGGGCCACCGCGGCTTCGAGATGCTCGAGTCCCTCCCATTCGACGAGGCGGTCAGCACGAGCCTTGTCGAGATTCGGTAGCCAGGCTACCTCCATGAGAGATGTCCCGAGATGGCGGAAACACGCCCGGACGATCCTTTGCCGATCCTCTGGCTTCGCATCCGGCATGGCGATCTCGATCATGGAGAGTGCCTTTTGCCGGTCGCGCCGCACGAGATGCCACGCGAGCCATCCGAGACCGTCGCCGATCCGCTGCGCCGCCGACAGTGAAAGGACGCGTACGACGCGGCTGATGACTCCGAGAGCTCCGACGAGAAGCGTGTTGCGAGCTCTCTTCACTGCAGGAACTGATCGACCATCGAGGACCACTCGTTCCGCTCGAAAAGGAGACGTTCCACGAGCTCCCGCACGACGCCTCGTCCTCCCTGCGAGTCGAGTCGCCACGTTGCGATTGCTCGAACCTCCGGCACCGCATCAGCCGGCGCAGCAGAGAGTCCAACGCTCTTCATCGCCGCGAGATCGGGAAGATCGTCCCCCACGAACGCGATCTGACTGAGATCGAGATCCATCTCGCTTGCGATGGTGCGAACGGTGTCGAGCTTGTTCTCCACTCCCTCGTGTACCCGCTCGATTCCGAGCTCACCCGCGCGTCGTGACAGCGGCGGGAACTTGCGTCCGGTCACGATCGCAACCTCGATGCCGCACCGCTGAGCGAGCTTGACGCCGAGACCGTCGCGGACATTGAACTCCTTGATCTCGTCGCCGGCCGAGGTGTAGATGATTCGTCCATCGGTCCAGACGCCATCGATATCGGTCACGATCAGTCGAATCTCTGAAGGATGGATCAAAGATTTCTCCTCAGTGCCGGAAGTGCCGGAACCCGGTCATTACCATCGCGATACCGAGGCGGTCAGCGGCGGCAATCACTTCTTCGTCACGCACAGAACCACCAGGCTGCACGATTGCCGTGATCCCCGCCGAGGCTAGCACTTCGACTCCGTCCGGGAAGGGGAAGAAGGCATCCGAAGCGGCGACCGTTCTTTCCGCTCCGAGAACCGCCTTTTCGATGGCGAGCTTTGCCGCATCGACCCGGCTCATCTGCCCGGCACCGATTCCCACACTCTGGTTGCTGCCGCGTCAGAACGATCGCATTTGATTTGACGTGAGCACAGAGTCGCCACGCGAACCGCAGGCCGTCCATCTCCTCCTCGGAGGGCTGGCGTTTCGTCACGACGTTCCAGGTCTCATCTGCGGTAAAGCGATCACGCGACTGAATCAGATAGCCACCGGCTGCCGATCGTACCTCGAGCGGCTGATCGAGCTGCCGGGCGATGACGAGCCGCAGATTCTTCTTCCGCTCCAGACCCTCGAGAGCCTCCTTCGAGAACGACGGCGCCACGATGACCTCGAGAAAGAGCGATCCGATCCTATCGACCGTTGCCGCGTCGATCTCCCGGTTCGCAGCGAGGATACCGCCGAAGGCCGAGATCGGGTCGGCTTCCAAAGCCCGCTCGAACGCCACGGCAATCTCGTCGGCGACCGCCGTCCCGCACGGGTTGGTGTGCTTGATCAGGGCCACGGCCGGCTGGTCGAACGAGTCGGGAACTTTCCAGGCAGCGTCGAGGTCGAGCAGGTTGTTGTAGGAGAGCTCTTTCCCCTGGAGTTGCTCGAAAGATTGTTCGAGATCAGAAGGGAGGTAGAACGCCGCGCTCTGTTGAGGGTTCTCTCCGTACCTGAGATCCTGCTTTTTCCGCAGTTGAAGAGTCATGACCTCGGGGAAGGATGTCCCGGCGTCCTCCGACTGAGCGCCGGCCAGGTATGTTGCGATCGTCCGGTCATATTCGGCCGTCCGGCGGAACACCTCGATCGCGCAGCGCTTCCTGAGATCGTCGGAGATGGCGCCGTTCGCCGCTTCCGTCATGAACGATTCGTAGAGGGACGGATCGGCCAGAGTCACGACGTGGGCGTGATTCTTTGCTCCGGCGCGAAGCATCGAAGGTCCTCCCACGTCGATCTGCTCGATCGCCTCCTGGAAAGTAACTCCCTCCCGCGCGATGGTCTCCTCGAAGGGATAGAGGTTGACCGCGACGAGATCGATCGGGGGTATGTCGTGCTCGTCGACATCCTTCCGGTGACTGTCCTTGTCGCGGTCGTACAGGATACCGCCGAAGACCCGCGGCGTGAGCGTTTTCACGCGACCACCGAGGATCTCGGGGCTTGCGGCCCATTCGACGATCGAAACGACATCGATCCCGGCGTCGCTGAGATGTCGTGCCGTCCCGCCAGTAGAGAGAATCTCGACGTCGTGGTCCTGCAGGAAACGGGCAAGCTCGATGATGCCGGTCTTGTCGAAGACGGACAGAAGGGCGCGTTGAATCGGGAATGTTGGGCTCAGTTGAATTCTCCCTTCACGAGACCGCGACGAAGGCGAGCGGCGTTTCGTACATCGCCGCCTGCCTGCCGCCAGATCTCATAGTAAATGTTGACCAGATCGGATACGGAGTGCGACCACGAAAGAGAGGCGATCGCGAAAGCAGTCGATCGATCGTCGAACTCTCTGGACCAGCGCGACCCACCTCTGCCGAAGTACTCGTTCTCGAGCAGGGGACTGAACGCTTGCGCGCGCAACTGACTCTTCCTGATGACACGGTCGATAGGCCGGTCACGCTCGATGCCGTAGAAAATAGTCGGAAACTTTGGACGCCGTCTCTCCAGGTACTGCTCGAAGTCGTCGCGTCGCGTCTCGAGCTCGGTGTCGACACCAAGGTGAATTGGGTGATTGAGGTCTCCTGCGAGGTGTGCGATGACGCCGAGTTGATAGATGAACATCTCGATGGGGTCTCTTCGCTTCATGATGGAGACGGCCTCGTCGATCTCCTTCCGCAGGAGCCGCTCGAGTGCGGTACGGTCGCCGCCGAGGTGGAGCTCGGGGAACTGCTGCTCATGTCGCGCTGCGTCGCGCAGTCCCTCCTCGAAGGAGCGTTCATGGATGGCGACGAGCTGACGGATGTTCGGGGGCCCAAGCTCGAGAGATGCGGAAGCCAGGGCGCGTTCGGTCGCAACGGTCCAGCCGAACGAGGGAAGGGCAAAGAAGCATGCCAGTGTGAGAAGAGCGAGGCGGCAGGGGAGCATCGTGCGGATGGTAAAGCGCCGCGACCCCGAGTTCAAGAGCGTTGAGGCCATTGTCACGTAAGACGTGCATGTCATCCTGAGCGCAGCGAAGGATCGGGTGGGTCCCGACTGTCGCGTTCTTTCCGTCCTGAGAGTCGGGCCGTACGCGATCCTTCGACCGTCCTCCGCTGCGCTCCGGCGGCTCAGGATGACGATTCAATCTGACATGCCCGAAACGAGCAAGCCCAGTCGTACAAGGGCGCAGGAAAATGTCGTCGGATACAATCCCGGGTCATGACCAGCACACTGCGGAAAATCAGACAAGCAGCCAACCCTGTTCAGGAGTTTCTGCAGACAGAGTCTGCCGGCGGCATCCTCCTCGGTGTCGTGACCATTCTCGCACTGATCGTCGCCAATTCCCCGCTCTCCGAGATTTACGCGGGAGTGCTCGAGACGAAAGTCGTTGCTGGCGTGGGCTCGCTGATCATCAACAAGCCGCTTCTCCTCTGGATCAACGACGGTCTGATGGCGATTTTTTTTCTCGTCGTCGGTCTCGAGATCAAGCGCGAGATCAAATATGGTCAGCTCTCGAGCTTCCGTTCCGCACTTCTTCCGATGGTGGGGGCGTTCAGTGGTGCGGTCGTTCCGGCGCTCATCTACATCGCACTCAATGGGGGAACGCCGGAGGCGCGGGGGTGGGCAATCCCGATGGCGACCGATATCGCTTTCGCTGTCGGTCTCCTGGCGCTCCTCGGATCGCGCGTTCCTTCCTGGGCGAAGCTTCTTCTGCTGGCGATGGCGGTCGTCGACGATCTGATCGCGGTCGTCATCATTGCGCTGTTCTACACGGAGAACATCAAGGGGGGCGCGCTGATCGTGGCGGCTTGCGCGATCGGCGTACTGTTGTTCTTCAATATCCTGAAGGTACGTTCTCTGTCGCCCTACATTATGGTGGGCCTGGTTCTCTGGGTGGCGGTGCTGAAGTCGGGTGTCCACGCGACCATCGCCGGCGTCATACTCGGGTTCATGATTCCAGCGATCGCAACGACGCAGAAAGTCATGACGAAGCGGGAGCGGGAGCTGATCGGTGAAGTGGGGCCCGCCGGCAGCACCGGCCTCACGCCAGCTCAGAAAGAGCTGCATCAGCAGCAACTCGAGCAGCTCGAGGATCTGGTCGTGGAGCAGGGGTCTCCTCTCCACAGACTCGAGCACAAGCTCCATCCCCTCGTCGCATTTCTGATCATTCCCGTGTTCGCTTTCGCAAACGCCGGTGTCTCGATCGATATCTCTTCTCTGGGTTCCGCGCTCTCGTCGCGGATGACGCTCGGGATCGTCGGGGGTTTGTTCCTCGGCAAACAGCTCGGCATATTCGCCTCTTGTCTCATTCTCCTGAAGGCAGGGATGACCTCACTCGTCGACAGCAGGAACACGACGGTCTGGCTCTACGGGCTGTCATTGCTCGCCGGAATCGGGTTCACGATGTCGCTCTTCATCGGCGGTCTCGCGTTCGGAGATGGAGCTCAGTACGAGCAGGCGAAGATCGGCATTCTGGCCGGATCTCTTTTGAGTGGCGTGGTGGGATTCCTGGTATTGCGGACGAGAAAGTGATCGATCTGGGTCCGGCCATTCTCAGACGATGGCGGAATCGGTTGGACCCTCGGTCGCAATGTCCTGTCTTCTTCTGCTGCTCAGCGCGATGACGGAAACGACGCCGAGCATGGTGAGGGAAGTCCCTGCCAGAACCATTGCGCCGAGGCGGTCGTGAAGAAAGACGATACCGAGGGACATCGCTATGATCACTGTGAACTGAGTGATGACGCCCGCGATCAGAGTCTCCACCCATCGATATGCCCAGGTCATGAGCAATTGACCCACGAGGCCGAAGACACCCGCGGCCAGCATCAGGAACCAACCCTGAGTCGTCGGCGTGCGCCAGTGCATGATCGCCAGCGGCGTGGTCGCCACGAGACCAAAGAGCGACAGTGAGCTGACGGTGGCCCACGTTCCTTCCGTACGCCTCGCGCCGCGTATGGCCGTCACGGCGGCCGCGGCACAGAGGGCCGACGCGAGTGCCATGAGCTCCCAGGGCCCGAAGCCGAGAATCTCGCCAGCGGTGGAGTTGCCTCGAACCACCAGATAGATTCCCGCCATGGCGATGAGAAGAGGGGCCACGACAGTCGGTCTCAGTCTCTCCTTCAGGAAAACGGCTGCCATGATCCCACTGAAGATCGGAGCCGTCGTGTTGAGCAGCGCGGCGACGCCGACGGGTATCTGTGAGATCGCCGTGAAGTACAGAAGCACCGCAGCGCCTCCGAACACTCCGCGGATCAGGAGCGGTTCGAATCTTCCGATTTTCACCGACGCACGCCGGATCGACGGTACGATCAGGAGAGGCGCGAGGGCGACCAGGAAGCGAATCATCGCCACCTGCGAGCCCGCGAGGTCTCGGGTGGCGATCTTGACCAGAAAGGCCATCAGGCCGAACGACACGGAGGCGGCAAGCAGCATCAGCATGCCCCGGAACGAGCTCATCGCCGCGGAGAGTAGCACGATGTGAGGATGCAGAGCGTGAGGGCCTTACATCCCGCGGCCCTGCACGGCTATTGCCGCTGCATCGACGAGTGATTGCGGATCAGCTCGAGCGCGTCGTTCAGCAGATCGCGGTGTTCCGGTTTGTTCAGCCAGGTCGATCTGCCTGACGGGTGGGGCAGCGGAATGAGATCGAACTCATGATCCGCGCGCTCCGCACGAAACGACCGGCCGATGATCTCACTCAGCTTCCGTCCCTTTCCGAGAAGTTCATCGATTGCCAGCTTTCCGACGGCAATGACGAGACCCGGGCGCAGCATCCGCAGCTCGGCATCGAGCCATCTCGCGCAGTTGGCGATCTCGAGCCGGTTCGGCAGCCGGTCGGAACGTCCGTCGGGGGTTCGGCCAGGGAAACATCGCGCGACCGCGCAGATGTGAACCTGTTCCCGGAACTCCTGTTCGCTCCAGCCGATTGTTGCGAGCCACTCGAACAGTCTCACGCCGGCCGTGTGAGCGAAGGGCCTTCCGGGCTCGATCTCGTGAGGACCGGGAGCCTGGCCGACGAGAAGAGTACGCGCACCCGCGACCGCCCCGGTCACGGGTCTTCCTTCGACGGTCGGACAGAGCCTGCAGGCGTACAGCGCAGGCAGGTGCTCGTTCAGGAACTGATCAGTGTGCAACGGCGGGCTCGCGGGTCGACTCGCTGAATCACTCATCCCAGGGGCGGCTGATCACGCACGAGTTGACCCCGCCGATGCCCATGCTCAGCTTGCCCGAATATCCGTGATTCACGGCACACGACTCGAGATGGACGAATCTCGCTCCCTGTGACTTCACATCGGCGTGGATCTCTTCCTCTCGGAGCACCGTCGGGAACAGCATTCCGGTGCTTACACCCAGGTGCTGAGCGGTCAGCTCCCATCCTCCGCCGACAGACATTCCGTGGCCGAATGTTCCCTTGCGTGCGGTGAAAAGCACGTCCGGATGCAGCATTTCAAGGGTATGAGCAATCTCGGTCGAGTCGCCCGGAGTGGCGGTCGCGTGAAGATCCCACGTCTTCACGTCCCCCTTCTCGACCCGCTCGAGCGCTTCGTGAATGGCGAGCTGTGGGCCCTCGCGCGACGGCGTGATGATGTGGTGGGCATCGGAAGACGTTCCTACGCTGACAATCTCCAGCCCGAGAGGTTTGAAACCTTGTCTGGTGAGCTCCTCGGAGTCGCCGATGATCCAGACGCACGATCCACCAGAGACATGTGTCCCTTTCAGACCCGTCATCGGCCGGGATACGGCTTTGTCGGCGGCGAGAACGTTGGCGTTGTAGAACGCTGAGATCGAGAGCGAATGGGGTGGCGGATCGGTCATGCCGATGACCGCTGCCTTCGCCTGCCCGAGCTCGATGGCGTTCATTCCGAGACGGATGGCGATGCCGAACGAGGCGCACGCCGCGATTGGAGCGATGGCAGGGCCCATGATCCGGCCGATCATCGAGATCTGTGAGGCCGGGATATTGGCGATGTTCCACAGCAGATTCGGGGACACTGAGCTCCACGGTTCCTCGGGGCAGCCCCAGCTCTTGTTGAGCGCACGGATCCTGCTGAGCTTCTGTCGGATACTCCCCAGCTTCGCCGTACCGGAAGAGGGAGGGACGGGCTCGGACTGGATCTCTCCAGCCTGCTCGAGATATGTGGCGAGTCCATCGCTGCGGGCGGCCCAGAAGGCGTTCCATGCGTCCCGTGCCTCCAGCCAGTCGTCCGTGCCGATGTCGTATTCGTCCGGGGAGACTGGAAATCATCGGTGGAACGATCGCCTTCGAGATGGGCCCGAAGAGCGCTGTTTCTCTCGGGATCGGCCCAGAAGCTGTTCCAGCGACGCTGGGCGTGGTAGTACCGGATCGACTGCTCGTACGCGATCGTCATCTCGCCGAGTCCGGTCCCGACGTAGACGTGACAGCGGGTACCGAGCTCCTGGAGGTACTGTTCGATCCCCGGATTCTGTCCGAGAGACTGGATGAAGGAACCGATGGCGTATTTGGTCATCGGCCCCATCTTCTCGTTGAGCTGCGAGTACTTCGAGGGAGCGAAGCGTTCGTCGAACCAGGGACGGTAACGTTCGAAGTCGAACTCGGGCTGCCCCACCAGAAAGTTCGAGGGTCCGAAGCCCTCGAAGGTGGAGAGCCATGACTCGCTCTCGAGCAGGTTTCGTGCGAAGGTGTCTACATCAGGAGACTTCGGCGCGACGACTCCCCAGCCGAAAACTCCGATTCGGGGCTTATCATTCATATCGGGAGGGATTGTATCGTCATTCGGTTCCTGTCAAAGTTCTTGCAGCGACGGGGCGACTCAGGCTTCCCATGTTCCCGAAGAATCGAGGAGGTGAACACCGTGAAGAGGCCAAGATACGCGAAGAGGATCGATCGCAGTGATTCTGCTGACTTTGCTCGCGCTGGTTGCGATGGGTTGTGCAGAGAAGACAGAAGAGCCGGCCGAGACGGCGACGATCGCTCCTGCGACGCCAGAACCGAATGTCGATGTGGACGATGACCCGGCGCTCACCCAGACGATCGATCCCGGTGAGAATCGCTCGCCTTACGAAGGCGGCCCTCTCGAGGAAGGCGAAGTGATCGGCGGGGAAAGCGACACCAGCTCGACCGCAACGCAGGACGGCGAGGCCGATTGAAGGCACGATGAACGCTCTCTACGAAGCGCTCCTGCAGCGTGAGCTCGACAAGGCACAGGAACTGGTTCTCCAGGAGTGCCGGGAGTCAGGCCCGGAGTCCACGAGAGATTCGATCATCCGCTTTCTCCGTCCTTGCGTTCTCTCCGTCACTGCATTCGCGGGGCGCGATGTACGCTGCGCTCGCGATGGCTGATCATCTTCGACCGTTTCGAGAGGCCGGCTGCGCTCCTGGTCGAGTGCGCGCGCTATGTAGGTGAGAGCAGGGTGCCGTGGAGCGAGGCTCCCGTGACGGATCCGCCGAGGATCCAGAAGGCGCAATCAATCGAAGCCCACGCGATCGATGAAGCCGTCTCCGCACAGGATCTCCATGCGGCAGAGCGATGGCTCGCTGCGGTGGTCGAGAGTGACGACGTCGCGCGGCGGTTCTTCGATGCAGCCGCGCGGCACGCGGGCGATGAGGGCTACGGGTTCACGACCGCAGTCGTGAGCTGGAGAATCGCGGACATGTTCCCGGCCGCTGTCCGATTCGCGGTTCTCCGGACCGCCATGCTGGAATGGATGAGAGCGCGGAGTGTGCCTGCAAGCTCAAGCCTCACGGACGAGAAAGCGATCGCAGCGGCGATCCGTGACTATGTGCGCAGCGGCGGTCAACCGCACCGTTTCTCTCCGCTGCTGGTCCTCGACGCAGTGAGGACGGCCGGGCGGATCGTCTCCGATACGGAGCGCTACACCTCCCTGTTCGAGCGTTACGTTGGCGGAGACGTCAGCAGCGGCAGAAAACTCCCCGAGCGGCGATGGGGGCGTGATGATCTCATCTACCGGTTCGCTGCAGACTATGGCTTCTTCATCCAGTCAGTCCCTCTTTCAGAGCGCATGGACGATCTATCTCCGGACGGAGAAAGCAGCGAGAGAATTCCGGATGCCGCATACAGATTCCTGATGAGTTCGGAGGGTTTCGAAGAGTGGAGTTTCGCTTGAGTCGAAAAGTTGCTGTCCTGACCGTCCTGCTGCTCGTCGTTTTCTCTGCGGATGCCTCTGTTCTCAGCAGGAACATCGACTCTCGCATTCGCGGCTCTGAACTGAATAACGCCTTCTGGGCCATTCATGTGGAAGACGAACAGGGTCGGGTAGTCTACTCCCGAAACAGTGACCGACTTGCCGTTCCGGCTTCGGTCAGAAAACTCTTCACCGCGGCCACGGTCGCGAACTGTCAGGGGTTTGGATACCAGTACCAGACCGAGCTCTGGATCGATGGCACCGTGGAGGAAGGAGTTCTGCACGGAAATCTCGTGCTCCGCGGAAGCGGTGACCCGTCCCTCGGGTCCCGCTACACCCCCTCGACGACCACGATTTTTGATCCCTGGGTAGAGGCCGTCAGGAATGCCGGAATCACCTTGATCAACGGGGGAGTCGTCGCCGATGCGTCGGCGTTCGACGACCAGAATTATCCCGGAAGTTGGAAGCACGACAACATCGGGGAGTCGTACGCTCCTCCCATCGATGCTCTGGCGTTCAACGAAAATGGACTCGGAGTCTTCATGACTGCCCAGGACTGCAATCGATTCTGGGTGGCGACGGACCCGTGGTTCCTGCCCGTGGTCATGGAAACGAATTGTACGGACCGCCGGCTCTCGATGAGTACCATCGGAGAGAATACGCTGCGTGTTCGTGGAAACCCTGGAAAGTCCACTCCCGGCGAGATTTTCACCACGATTCGCTCAGTCACCGATCCTGCTCTCTATGCGGGTCAGGCGCTGGACGCAGCGCTTGAAGACGGCGGAATCCAGATCATGGCCGAGCCGCGGGTGACGAAGGAGCCGATGGCGGCGGCGACGATGATCGGAACGATCAAATCGCCGCCGCTCTACACTCTCCTGGGGACGATGCTCGAGACGAGCTCCAACCTTTTCGCCGAGATGCTCTACAAGTCTGTGTCGGCCGAGGCTCCAGCGAGTCTGGAGGGTGCGCACGCCGTGGAACGGGACTTTCTGACCGGGATCGTCGGGATTGACGACGACAGCTTCCAGTTCGACGATGGCTCCGGGCTGGCAGTGGAGGACTACGTGACTCCACACGCCACCGTTCATCTGCTCCGATGGATGACCGAGCCGTCGCGGCGCGGACTGTGGGAGGAACTTCTTGCGAGCCCCTCCCAGCCGGGAACACTCCGTCGTCGCCTGAAGGGTTTCGAAGGCCGGCTCTGGGGCAAGACCGGTACTCTGGATGGGGTGAGAGCACTGGCGGGGTATCTGGTTCGGCGGGACGGAGAACTGAGGTACTTCGCGATCTTCGTCAACCACCACTCGGGCCCCTCGTGGCAGGCCGGGCAACTGATCGATCAGATCGTTCACGAGATCGATGCCTGGTAGTGGTTCGGTTTTCGCTTCAGAACTTCCGGCAACGAATCATGCAGTAGTCGTCCGTTCGAAGCAGGGCAGGTCGGAGGATCAGAGGAATCGCGTTCAATGAGTGATGGACTGAAAGAGGAGCTTCTCGCCCAACTGCACGGCAAACGTGTCGTCGTGCTGGCAAACCGTGAACCTTACATCCACGAGAACATCGAGGGAGAGGTGGTCGTCAGGCGCCCTGCCAGCGGGCTGGTGACGGGAATCGAGCCCTTGCTCGTCGCGTCCGGAGGCGTCTGGATCGCGCATGGCGGGGGCTCGGCAGATCGCTCGGTCGTGGATGACAGGTCGATCGTGGAAGTTCCCCCGGAAGATCCGAGCTATTCGCTCAAGCGGATCTGGCTCACCGACGACGAGGTGACGGGCTATTACGAGGGATTTGCAAACGAAGCTCTGTGGCCGCTCTGCCATCTCGCGTACACGAAACCGAAGTTCAGGCCGAAGGACTACGAGACCTACCGCCGGGTCAACGAGAAGTTCGTCGAAGCAACCGTGGAGGTCACGCACGGAGCAACGATCATTCTGGTTCAGGATTATCACTTCGCGCTCGTTCCGGCGATGCTGCGCAAGAGGGGATCACGCGCTCCCATACATTTCTTCTGGCACATCCCCTGGCCCCCGGCTGAGATCTTCCAGCTCTGCCCCTGGAGCGAGGAACTGCTCGCAGGGATGCTCGGTGCCGACATCGTCGGGTTTCACAGCCTGCGGTACTGCCGGAACTTCGTCGAAAGCTGCGCGGGAGTTCTCGATTGCGAGATCGACGAGGACGAGCTCACCGTCACTTACGAGGGACGCACGACTTCCGTCCGAAAGCATCCGATCAGCATCGAGTGGCCGATGGAGGCGGCGTCGCGGGAGGAGGGAGCCAAGGTCCGCAGAAAGCTCGGTATCCCGGCCGAGGCTCATGTTTCGATCGGCGTGGATCGGCTCGACTACACCAAAGGCCTTCTCGAGCGCCTGGCGGGGGTGGAACGGCTCTTCGAGCTGTATCCGGAACAGAAGCACAAGTATGTTTTTCTCGAACTGGCATCCCCCAGTAGAACTGCCATCGATTCATACAGACAGCTGAACGACTCGTTCGTCTCAGAGGTCGAGCGGATCAACGAGAGATTCGGAGAGGGCGATTGGCTCCCCATCATCCTGGAGCGTCGAGTACTGCCTCTCGCGGAGCTGCGAGCACATTTCGCCGCCGCCGACAGCGGGCTCGTGACACCGTTGCACGATGGGATGAACCTCGTGGCGAAGGAGTACGTGGCATCTTGTCATGACGATGATGGTGTTCTGATCCTGAGTGAGTTCACGGGTGCAGCAGAGGAGCTGAAAGAAGCCTTGCTCATCAATCCTTACGATGCCGATGGAATCGCGGCAGCCATCGAGCAGGCGATCACCATGTCCAGTGAAGAGCGTCGGAGTCGCATGCACGCGTTGCGCGAGAGGATTGCCGCCCACACGATCTTCGACTGGGCCGCGGAGATTCTCGAGGATTCGCTCGAGGTGATGGAGAGGCGATGAGGGTCCGCCTTCTGCTCACCAGCGATTTCGACGGAACCCTGGCGCCGATCCAGCTCGATCCGACACGAGTCGAGATCGAGCCGGCCGCACGCTCGTTCTTTCACTGGGCGTCACAGCAGGCCGGCGTCGAAGTAGCGTTCATCTCCGGCAGGGATCTGGACGATCTGAGGAGCCGGACGTCCGGAGTCGATGCGTGGCGTAGCGGTTCCCACGGACAGGAGATCGAGTCGGCCGGGGGTGAGCTGATCAGATCGGCCAGAGAGCGGACGAGTGAGCCGCCTGCCGACTGGGAGGAGAGAGCGCTTGCGGCGGGCCTGCGACTGGAAAAGAAGAAGTTCGGCGTGGCGGTCCACTGGCGTGGAGTGAAAGGGGTGACGGACGATCACCCGCTCGTCGAGGAACTGGAGCGATGGGCAGACGCCGAGAAGCTCGAAACGACCCACGGTCGCTGTGTCCTGGAAGCCGCCGTGCCAGGAGCTTCGAAGCGTAAGGTGCTCGAGACCCTGATCGAGATGACGGGGGCGGAGCGTGTCGTCTACGCAGGCGACGACGTCACCGACCTCGCCGCCATCGAGCTCGCCGCCGAGCATGGGCGCGGCTTCTTCGTGACGAGCAGTGAACGCAACGTGGAGTTGAGTCCCGCTGTGGAACGCGTCACCTCCACCGAACAACTCCTCTCGAGAATGAAAGAAGAAGTCGTGACACTGCGATCCGGAGGCTGAGCCTTGGTCGCTCCTCCACCGAGCTGACGATGAATGATCTCGAGAACCTTGGGTACAGCGACTGGTTCAGAAGCAGGGCGAATGAGCAAGCGATTGCCAACCACGATGTTGCCAGGATCGTCTCCGTACACCGAGACAGCTATACCGTCACGAAGGGAGGAGCCGAGATATTCGCCGAGCTATCCGGAAACTACTCTGCAGAGTCCGCGATCGACCTTCCTACTACTGGTGACTGGGTGTATGCGGATCCGTCCTGACAGTCGGGCCGTACGCGATCCTTCGGCGGGTCCCGGCGCGAACGCCGGGACCGCTGGGACGAGGACATCTGTTCACAAGAGCGCTACTGCCCTGGGACGTAGGTCGGATCCTGAGTTGTGTTGTCTATGACTGATCCGTAAGCCGCGATGCGTCCCTCTCCTCCGATCACTTCCACGGTGACACGCCCGTTGAATGCCGTGCCGGTACCGAGGAAGCTGGTCAGAACGCGGTTGAGTTGTGTGAACCCGAAGCCATTGAGGCCGACCTGGGTGCTGACGGAAGTCTTCGCCCCGGGAACGCTCGCTGAGACTTTCAGCAGGACTGACTTTCCCGTCACTTCTGTCAATCCGAGATTCGAGCGGAAGAACTCCGACTCTTCGAGTTGCAGAATGTATGTGGGTCTAGAGTCTGCTCCGAACGCCTGCTCCGGAGTAACCGCGGGGATGAATTGACCGTAGGTTCCGCTCGTCTGAAGATCGTAAGTCCGCGCAGTCGCTACGAGTGGCGCCGCCGAGGCTGTTGTGATGTGGAGCGCACCGCCGATGGATGTCAGCCCGAACGTTTCTCGAAGCAGGCTGTTGAGCACGAGCGTTTCCCCGGCAGCGATCGTGGCGTTGGCCACGGCCGGTGTTCCGCCTCCCTGGGGATAGAAGGTCAACGTTGGCCGAGCGGTGGTCGTGCCGGCGTTGAATATTCGAACGTCGCTCCGCCACGAGGCCTGTCCGGTCTGGAAGTCCGCCATGCCGGGAAGAACCCACCGCGTGTTGGAAGTCTCGTTGAGGTCGACCGCGGGCACCAGGAACGGATCGTTCGATCTGTTGTCGACGACTGACGCATAAGCATTGACGCGCCCTTCGCCGCCCGTGACGCTCAGCTCCAGCCGGCCCTCCTCGAGCGTGATGTCGTTCGCGGCCAGGATTCCATTGAGGTTCTTCAGCTCGCCCGGGCCGAGGTTATAGGGGAGGTCGGCGATCCGTTTCCCGGCGGTGTCGAATACCGACACGACGACGGAGACGGGGGAGCCAGAGGCTTCGAGAATCGCGACGTTCGTCCTGAACTTATCGGACTGCGAGATCTGCTGCATACTGAGACGGGACCTGGGCGTACTACCTTCGCTCCGGCCGATGAACTTGAAATACGGAATGGCCGGAATGAACTGGCCGAAGGTCCCGGACGAGCTCCTGTTGAACGTGCGGCTCGAAGCAATGGTCGCAAGGGAGCCGCTTGACGCTGGCTGAACCTCGAGAGAGCCCACCTGACTCTCTCCGGTCGATCCGACGCCGTAGACATTCTTCACGACGTCATTGAACGCCGTGTTCACGCCCCCCTTGAGCTGCATCGCCGTCGACTTCACGTTCTGAACCCCCGCCGCGCCTGCGGGAACATACTTCAGAGACAGCGATGCCGGGGACGTTCCGATGTTGAGCAGCCGCACGTCCGACTGCCACAGCGAGGAGTTGGAGCCGACCGCATGAGCGACGCCGAGCAGGATCAGGCTGTTGTCCGATGGCGTCGTCTTTTTAGCCGTGCTTACCGGGGTCACGAGGCTCACGGTAACCGGCACAGTCGTGCCATGGCTGTTCGATGCGGATTTCCCGGAGCTGCCGAACACGACGGTGAACGATCCGGTGTTCGATCCGAGCTGCATCTGCGTAACATCGCCGATCACCTCGAAGGTCCTGCCCGCGGCCGGAAGGATTCCTGAGGAGGGAAGGACCGTCAGCCAGTCGATCGTCGTTTCGATTGTGAAAGGGATATCCGCACCGGTTCCGGGCACGAAGACGGACAGAGACACCGGCGTCGTCGTCTCAAACGGGACGACGACATCGAACTCGGTCGAGGTCGGTGCCGGTGGTGGAACGACCGTCACACTGATCACCTGCGAGTAGCTGCCGATCGAGCCGTCGCACTCGGCGATCCCTCGCACTCTGTAGTAGAAGCGGGTAGGCGCCGCAACGATCTTCAGGAACTCTCTGGAGTGTCCGTCCACGTCGAACGTGGATGGAGATGAGAACTCGGGTGTGGTGGATTCCTGCACCTCGTAGGACGTCACACCAGGCTGAGACGGCCACGACACCATGTAAGGCATTCCCGTCTGGGCCTCGGCGGGCGCAACACCGATCGAGGGTGCGGCAGGTGGAAGACACTGCGGCTCCATGACCACCGTGCCCGAGTTTGTGGCGTCGCAACCGTTCGCGACGCGGACCCAGAAGAAGCTCCTCTCGGTGAGCGAGGTCGTCTGGTAGGTGCTGCTCGTCGCTCCGGCAATCGGAGCGGACGTATCAGGTGCGATTCCCGCGTACCATTGGTATGTGAACGGTCCGTCGCCCGATGCAGAAACATGGAGCGTTGCGCTGTCTCCCCATCGGATGAACGCGTTCGGCGTGATCGAATCGATCGTCGGTGGCTGGCAGCCGACGGGTGCGACCGTGGCCACATTGCTCACGACCGACCCACAGCTATCCGATACGCTCACGAAATATTTGAGCTCGGTCGTTACGGCTGGGGTGACGAAGCTCGGAGAGTTGGAGCCAACCGGCGTCGAGGTCTCTCCGTCGATGCGGAACCATGCGTAGCTCAGTATCCCGTTCGTGCCCGTCGCGCTCACGCTGAGCGTGACCTGCGTCCCCTCGGGGACCGACTTGCTGGCCGGCTGTGTGGTGATCACCGGCAGCTCGCATCCGCCTGCCACGGTGACGGTCACGGTCCTGCTGTTCTCGCCTCCGCACGAGTTGCTGACTTTCACCCAGTATTTTGAGGTGGCATTCAACGCCACGGTCTTGTAGGTCGACGAAGTTGCGCCGATCACCGGCGATCCCGTGTTGCCTCTGTCGCCGCGGTACCACTGGAAGGACAGGGGCGAAGAGCCATCCGCCGTGACTTTGAGTGTCGTTGTCGAGCCCGCCTGGATTTCCACGTCAGACGGCTCCGTCACGATGAGTGCAGGTTCACACGAACTGACGGTGATGCTGATCGCGGTGGTCGATTCGCTGCTGCACTCGTTCGTTACCTTTGCCCAGAAATAGTAGGTACCGGTCGACAGTGGACCAGTGTTGTAGGTCGACGAAACGGCGCCATTGATCGCCGTGGCGGTCCCGAAATTATTGGTCGTGCCTTTGTACCACTGATAGGTCGGACTGGTGGTATTCGAGGAGACGGAAACCGAGAGTGAAGTGCTGCTCATGTACCCGATCGTTCTGCCGGACGACTGGTTCGTGATGTCCACGACACGGCAGGCGGGCCCGTCACCGTAGACGGTCTGAATCGCGTCCAGGTCCCAGGTCTTGAGATTGGCGCCCGGCGGGTTGTTCTCGCTCAACGTCGAGTTCATGATCGCGTTCGTGCTGCTCGGGCTCCCCGAGTTCGAGTGACGGAGGCCGAGCGCATGTCCCATCTCGTGAGTAACGATTGCATTGAAGAGCTGCTGGTTCGGGCTCAGATTGGTCGAGACGATGATGTCAGCGTGAACGATCGGATAGAAAGATTCTCCGTCGAGAGTGTAAGAACTGTTGGAGGCCCAGTAGAGAACGCCCGCGACGAAAGATTCACCGACGGTTCCAGAGACGTCGGACGGGGAGCCACCGAGGATGATCGCCATGTCACCCCCCTGGGTGGGCTGGCGTTCACAGCTACCGCTGCAGGAGCTCGCGCTCACGCCGATGCTCACGTCCGGTGTGGCCGAGGACCAGGCGGAAGCGGCTGCCTGCGATCCCGCGAGACCATCGACGCCCGGCTGTGAACCGTTCGTCTTGTAGCTCATGGTCGGGCCGTTCCAGCGGACGGGCTTGGTTCCGCTGCTTCCGTTGCCGGGGAGCAGGTAATCGCCTCGATGCGTCGTGGAGAGTGAAACGCCCGCCCGGTTCGCGGCGGCAATGTTTTCATGGGACACGGCTGACTCGTACCGGATCTGCGAGTCCCCCTTCGTTACCATTTCGCGCGTCCAGTCGGCGAATGCGGTCGTTCGGACCACGTCATGGCCGATCGAGCCATCTGCGGAGAGCGCGCAGACGCTACCCTCCTCGAGGCCGCGGACGAGAAGTGTCTCGCCGTCATGTTCGACGAAATCGAACTTGCCGAGGGCCATGCCGGAACTGCGGAACTGGCCCGAGGCCGTCTGCTCCAGAAAGAGAAATACCCGCTCGCCTTCTTCAAACTGCGGTGACCCCATGACGATCGCGCCACGGCCGGCAAACCAGCCCCCGCGCTCACGGACCTCGATCACAGCTCCGCTTTGTCCGGCGATCCTTTTCTCGACACGCATCGTCGTGATCGTTTCCGGCACGCCAGAGTCGCCCAGCTCCACGCGGGAGCTCGTCGGCGTCGCGATGACGATCAGATCCGATTGCTCGACGAGCTGACGGTCGGTCGGAACTCGAAATACGGCTGCAGAAGCGGTCGATGCGACGAGCAGAGCCATGAAGATGACCAGCCCGGCGTTGAGACGATTCACCTGAAACGGCATGAGGATCTCCTGTGGGAACGTTTGGAAAGAAACAATAATAACAAAATCGTGGCAGCAGTCTTGATAAGTTTGTCCGCCCGGATGAACAGCAGAAACGGAGACAGGACCTGATGATGAAAAATGCCCTGGAGGCAGTGATCTTCGACATGGACGGCACCCTCATCGACTCGAATGATCTCCACGCGAGAGCGTGGCGTGATGCCTTCCTCGACTACGGAGTCACTTTCGAGCTCGATACGATCCGGATGCAGATAGGCAAGGGCGGAGACCTCCTCGTCCCTGATCTTCTGAACGCGAAGCAGATGATCTCGTTCGGTAGCGAGATCGAAGATTACAGGAAGAAACTGTTTCGCGACCGCTATCGGCAGAGAATCAAGCCGTTTCCGGGGATTCCGGAGAATTTTGCGAGGCTCCGCGAGAAGGACATTCGTCTCGTCATCGCCACGTCATCGAACAAAGAGGACCTGTCCTTCTATATCGACCTACTGGGAGTCGAGGATCTTCTCGATGACGCCACTTCGGCCGATGACGTCGAGATGAGCAAACCGGCTCCCGATGTATTCTCTGCTGCGCTCCACAAGCTCGGCACCCGTCAGGCCCGTACACTCGTGGTCGGGGACACGCCGTATGACATCCTTGCGGCCCATCGCAGTAGCCTTCCGGTCGCGGCAGTGAGATGCGGTGGGTTTCCCGAGACGGCACTCGAGAAGGCAGAGCTCCGATTCGACGATGTGCCCGATCTCGTGCAGAATCTCGAACGCGTGAAGGAAATGATGAGCAATCTGGAGGATTGATTGACTGATTCAGAGAACACACCTCGGCAGAGGAGATGGGGCGGGCGGCCCCTGATCGTAGACGGCCATTGTGACGCACCATACCGGTTATACAGGCACCGACTCTCTCTTGCTGACGAGGACCCGACAGCGCAGATCGATCTCGACAAGATGCGTGAGGGCGGCATCAACGCGAGCTTCTTTGCGGCCTACGTCCCCGGCCACTGGGTCGACCACGGAGCAGCGGCCTTCGCCGATCAGATGATCGACATCATCGAGAAGGAGTGCGATGAGCACGACGAGCTGGCTCTCGCTGTTTCTTCGGGTGACATCGAGCGGACCTATGACGAGGGACGTATTGCAATCCTGATCGGTATCGAAGGAGGTCACGCGATCGAGGACTCGCTCGAGACGCTGGAGAGGTTCTACGACCGCGGCGTTCGCTACATGACGCTCACCCACGTGAACCACAACAACTGGGCCGACACCTCTTCGCTGCCACCTCTCCACGGTGGGTTGACCAAGTTCGGGCGGCAGGTGGTCGAGCGGATGAATCAGCTGGGAATGTTCGTCGATGTCTCCCACGTCTCCGACGCTACGTTCTACCATTCGCTCGAGACGTCTTCCGCACCGGTCATAGCGAGCCATTCGTCGTGTAGAGCGATCGCGAATCACCCCCGGAATCTGACGGATCAGATGCTCAGAGACCTCGCCGAGACCGGTGGGATCTGCATGATCAACTTTTTCTCGGCCTTCATCGTCGACGATGCGGCTTCGCAGTTGAGGAACCTGGAACCGTCAAGCGTCCAGGGCGTCGGGCTTCGTGAGGAGGTTCCGAATGACGCAGCCTACTGGACCGATTACCTCCGCCGCTACGAAGCTTTGTCCATCCCAGCCGGAACGATTCATGATCTCGGTGATCACTTCGTTCACGCCGCGTACGTGGCAGGGGTCGACGCCGTGGGCGTGGGAACGGATTTCGATGGTGTCCCATCACTTCCTGCCGGACTCGAGACCGCCGCGGGGATGCCCCTCCTGATCGAGCATCTTGGCGAGCGCGGCTTCTCCGATGAGGAGGTACGCAAGATTCTCGGTGGGAACTTCATGCGGGTCATGAAACAGATGGAAAAGGAAAAAAGGGGACACTGACGTCATCCTGAGCCGCCAGCGTGCAGCGAAGGATGGTCGAAGGATCTCGTGGTGCCTACAGGCCCGAAGTTCGACTCGAGTCAGGACGTACGCGATCCTTCGCTTCGCTCAGGATGACGAGGAAGGCGGCCTGTGAATTCGCCGTGTGGAGCAGAGAGAGTGAATGAGTGAGCCGGGGACAGAACGGGAACGGCCGGGAGCGCTGCTTCCTGTGATCATGGGTGTAGTCATCGTCGTGGGTGGTCTGGTGTTCCTGTTCACCTACGACGCGAGGAAAAACCGCTTTACGAATGTACCGGAGAGCTCGTACGAGGCGCGGACCGTCACGACCTCTGCAGGGAACATCGACGGGCAGGAGATATCACCCGATGGGAAGTCGCTCGCGTTCGTGTCGGAAGGCGAGACGGAAAACGTGCTTCGCGTCGGGTCCGTGGGTGTCGAGGCTACCGTCGCTCTCGTGAGCTCTCCGGGAATCACAGGCCCGCTCGACTGGTCGGACGATGGTCAGTCGCTCACCTTCGTACGGAGCTCTGGCGGAGAGACCCAGCTTGTCGAAGTGCCATTTCGCGGCGGTCCGGAGTCGCTCATCACGACGGTGGATGGGGAAGTGCTGGATCTCGACCGGACCGGAGGAACCGTATGGCTCGTCCGGAAGTCGCAGAACGGCTCGACTACTCTGTCCGCGGTGGAGCGAGGGAATCCGGAGAATGCGACATCACCCGTTGCAGATGGCGCCGGCATCCGATGGATCGCGGTCGCGCCAGACGGGTCACGGATTGCATTCTCGCGAGGCACCGCCGGATCCGGGGATCTTTTTCTGCTCGATCTCGCGACCCGCAATGAGCGCCGGCTGACCACGGATGGGAAGCCGATTCACGGAATCGCATGGGCCGGCGAATCGATCGTCTATTCGGTTGGTGCCGAACCCTCTGCGAAACTGTGGATGATCTCGCCCGAGGGGCTCAAGATCGCGGAATTGCGAACGCCCGGCGCGGCGGTCGAGCCGTCTGCCTCGCGCGACGGATCCCGCGTTCTCTACAGAAGACCCGGTACTCAGACTCTCGAGCTCCTCGAGATGTGAGCGAAGCTCTCTGCGCGTATCGACTATATAATCCGCCGTGCGATGGACTGGAAGACAGAAAAGGGGCTCGGAGACGGGCCCTCCGGAGGAGGAAGACGCGTTTTCATGATTGCTGGAGAAAAAGTGATTCTGCGCGCTCTCGAGAAGGAAGATCTCGAGCGTTGCTACAGATGGGTCAATGATCCGCAGATCGTTCACACACTCAAATCACGGTATCCGATGGCGATCGAGAAGGAGTCGGAGTGGCTCGAGCATGCGATTCATTCCGACGCCAGACAGCGACACTTCGCCATCGAGCGGCGCGATGATCGCAGCCACATCGGAAATGCCTCGCTTCATGAGATCGACTGGATCTCCCGTGTCTCGTCATTTGGAATGTTCATTGGCGAACCGGCTGCCTGGAACAAAGGATTCGGATCGGACACGATCAGCACGCTGTGCCGTTTTGCCTTCCAGGAAATGAACCTGCGAAAGCTGAAAATCAACGTATTCGACTACAACGAACGCGCGAAGCACCTTCTCGAGAGCCTCGGATTCTCGAAAGAGGGAGTTCTGCGCGAAGAATTCTACCGGGACGGGAACTATCACGACCTCGTGATCTTCTCGAGCTTCCGGAAGAAGGACGGAGAAAGCATCCATGGCTGAAGCTGAACGGAAGATCAGAATACTGATCGCGAAACCAGGTCTCGACGGACACGATCGCGGGGCAAAGGTGATTGCGCGAGCACTTCGCGATGCCGGTATGGAAGTCATTTACACAGGACTGCGCCAGACGCCGCAGCAGATCGTCGCCGCGGCGGTTCAGGAAGATGTCGATGCGATCGGTCTCTCCATTCTCTCAGGGGCTCACAACGTACTGTTTCCCGAGATCATGGATCTCCTGAAGAAAGAGGATGCACTCGACATCGTGGTTTTCGCCGGCGGTATCATTCCTGAGCAGGACATTCCGAAGATGAAAGCGATCGGAATCAAGGAGATCTTCCTGCCCGGAACCACGACCGGAAGCGTGGTCGAGGCCGTGCGAGCCGCGGTTTCGAGTCGATGAGCGCAAGAGTCCGCGTCGAGGTCCGGGGCCGGCACGCCCGGCTGACCCTTGATGACGGACGGATGAATCTTCTGTCGCACGAAGGGCTCGACGACATCTCCGAGGCCTTCGAGTCGATCCGGAGGTTGCTGGACCGTCGCGTGGCTGAGCAGGGGACGGTGCCTGCCGTGGTGACCATGGAGAGCGGCCGCCCCGGACTGTTTGCAGCCGGCGCTGACATGATGGAGATGCGATCGTTCGGCGCGACGGAAGCGGCGGAGTTTTCCGCAAAGGGACAGAGACTTTTCAGTAAGATCGCGGAGTTCCCAGCCCTGACCATGGTCGCGATCGACGGGGACTGCTTCGGAGGAGCGCTCGATTTTGCTCTTTCGTTCGACGTGCGTGTCGCGACCGGCCGGTCGAGGTTTTCCCACCCGGGTGGAAAGATCGGCATCGTGACAGGATTCGGAGGAACCGCGCGTTGGCGCACCGCTGCACGCCCCTCGGCCGCAGGATGTCTGTTTCTCAATAATGAAGTTCTCGATGCGGCGCAGGCGCTCAGAGTTGGACTCGTGCACGAAGTCGATGTCGAACAACGCCAGGTTGCCAGACGGCTCCTCACGATCTGTGAGGCACGCAAGCGGCTTCCGCAACTGAAAGTCCTCACATCGAAGAGGAAGAATCTCGCGTCTCTCGCCCTGCACGCGAAGCACCTCGAAACCCTTCACGGAATGGCGAGTTGCGAGAGGAGGAAGGCAACAGATGGACATACTCGAATCGCACCTTGATCCTTCTTCCGAGGATTTCCGGAAGAATGCCGAGGTGATGCAGGATCTGGTCGACGAGCTGAACGCGCGGATGGAAACCATCAGACAGGGCGGGGGAGAGAAGTATCTCGAACGTCATCGCTCTCAGGGGAAGATGCCCGTACGGGAACGAATCGATCTGTTGCTCGACCCGGATACCCCCTTTCTCGAGCTTTCCGCACTTGCGGCGTGGGACATGTACGACGGAGCTGCTCCAGGTGCCGGGATCGTGACCGGGATCGGCAAGGTTTCGGGTCGCGAAGTCCTGATCGTTGCGAACGACGCCACCGTCAAAGGGGGCACGTACTTCCCCGTGACCGTAAAGAAGCATGTGCGTGCCCAGGAGATCGCGCTCGAGAACAATCTACCGTGTATTTACCTCGTCGACTCGGGCGGAGCATTTCTGCCGCTTCAGGCTGAGGTATTTCCCGACAAGGAGCACTTCGGACGGATCTTCTACAACCAGGCGAGGATGTCGGCCGCCGGAATCCCTCAGATTTCCGCGGTGATGGGATCGTGCACTGCAGGAGGAGCGTATGTCCCGGCCATGTCTGATGAAGCGGTCATCGTCAAGGGCACCGGAACGATCTTTCTCGGAGGGCCGCCGCTTGTGAAGGCTGCGACGGGAGAGGAAGTCTCGGCCGAGGATCTTGGCGGGGCCGACGTCCATACTCGCATCTCTGGTGTCGCAGATTACTTTGCGGAGGACGATACACACGCGATCGCGATGGTGCGCAACATCGCCGAAAATCTTCAGATGTCGAAAGAGGAGCCGAAGACGCGAAAAGCTCCCGAGCCGCCGCTGAATGATCCAAAGGAGCTCTACGGTGTGATCCCTCGGGATCTGAAAAAGCCGTACGATGTGCGCGAAGTGATCGCCAGAATCGTCGACGGTTCCCGGTTCCACGAATTCAAGGAGCGTTACGCTCCGACGATCGTGACCGGCTTCGCGCGCATATGGGGATACAAGGTCGGGATTCTGGCGAACAACGGCGTGCTCTTCAGCGAATCCGCTTTGAAAGCCACTCACTTCATCGAGGTCTGCAACGAGAGGAGGATTCCTCTCGTGTTCCTCCAGAATATCACCGGCTTCATGGTCGGCAAGGAGTATGAGCGGGGCGGAATCGCGAAGGACGGGGCCAAGATGGTTCATGCCGTCGCCAACGCCACGGTACCGAAGTTCACGGTCATCATCGGAGGTTCATTCGGCGCCGGGAACTACGGTATGTGCGGCCGAGCCTACGATCCGCGGTTTCTCTGGATGTGGCCGAATGCGCGGATCAGCGTGATGGGTGGAGAGCAGGCCGCCGGCGTTCTCGTGACGGTCAAGAAGGATCAGCTCGAACGCGAAGGGTCCCGATTGAGCACCGAGGAGGAACGGGATATCGCCGACCCGGTTCTGCAGAAGTATGAAAAGGAGGGGAGCCCGTACTACAGCACGGCGCGGCTATGGGATGACGGAGTGATCGATCCGGCGGAGACGAGAAATGTTCTCGGGCTCGGACTCTCCGCCTCGTACAACGCTCCTATGGCACCACCGAAATACGGCGTCTTCCGGATGTGAGATGGCAGTGAAACCGACAACGTTTCTGTTCGACATCGGCAATACTCTGATCAGTCTCGACTATGAGACCGCTCTGGAAGGGATCTGCCGGTACGCGGAGATCGATCGGGACAAGCTCGTCCAGATCATGGAGTGGTCGGGCGGATACCACGACCTGGAGCGCGGCGCGATCAGCTTCGAGCAGTTTCACGATTTCATGAGATCTCGAGCGTCGTACCGCGGAGGGATCGAGCGGTTCAGGGCCTCGTGGGGACAGATTCTCGCTGCTCCCGTCGAAGGCATCGAAGACCTTCTGGAGAAGCTCAGACAGCAGTACCGGGTTGCGTTTCTGTCGAACTCGAACGAAGTTCATGCGGAACTGATCCGTCGCCGCTATGGTGTGCTGTTCCGCGACGACGACCTCGTCCTGTTTTCTCACGATCACGGAATGCTCAAGCCGGACTCGGCGATCTACCGGCTCGCCTGCACCAGTCTCGAAGCGGACCCTCATGAAATCATCTTCATCGATGATCTCGATCAGAATGTCCGTGCCGCAAGACAGTTCGGAATGCGGTCCTACCAGTTCTCCGACACACTGACCCTCGAGCGTGAGTTGGAACGGGACGGATTGCTGTGACGGTCGCTACAAGGCTATAAACGGAGAAGACCGTCATCCTGAGCGCCAGCGAAGGATCGCGTGGAGTCATACTCGCCTGAAGTTCGCTCCGCAATTCACTTCGAGTCATGTCGTACGCGATCCTTCGCTGGCGCTCAGGATGACTGCCGGACCTTCAGGACGATCTTGCCGAAATGGTCACCTTTCTCCATCAGACGGTGTGCCTCGGCGGCTTCCTCGAGCGGAAGGACTGTATCGATCACAGGATCGATGCGGCGGGCCGCCAGGGCCTCGCCGAACTCGTCGATGAATGAGTCGACGATCACGCTCTTTTCTTCCGCGGAACGGCTTCTCAACGTTGAACCGATGACCGAGAGCCGCCTGCGCAGAAGCTTCGACAGGTCGATACTGGTCGATTGCCCACCCATCAGACCGATCAGAACGAGACGCCCCTCTACGGTGAGTATCGTCAGATTCTTCTCCAGATAGGGAGCTCCAACAGGATCGACGATCACCTCGACGCCTTCGTCGTCAGTGATCTCGAGTACGCGTTCGGCAAAATCCTCGGAAGAGTAGTCAAACGCGTGATCGGCCCCGAGCTCCAGACAACGATCCGCCCGCTCCCTGCTGCCGGCCGTGACGAAGATCCGAACGCCCGCCTCGCGGCAGAGCCTGATGGCAGCGGTGCCGACACCACCGCTTCCGCCGTGGACGAGAGCAGATTCGCCCGCGTCGACGCCGCCGAGGAGAAAGACGTTGAGGAAGGCTGTGAGATATGTCTCGGGAATCGCGGCCGCTTCGGTGAAGGACATTCCTTCGGGGATCGGCATGACCGATCCTGCATGAGCGATCGCCAGCTCTGCGTAGCCACCTCCGGCGAGGAGAGCCATCACGCGATCCCCCGGCTTGAAGCTGAGACACAGACGACCCGCAGGCGACGACCGTTCCAGCACATTCGAGCCCCAGAATCTCGGTGGTGTCCGGTGGGGGAGGGTATAGCCCGCTTCGCTGGAGAAGGTCCGCCCGGTTGATCGCGGTCGCATGATTCTCGATCACGAATTCATTGTCACCCGGTACAGGATCGGGGCTTTCGCTGAGATGGAGCACGTCGGCATCGCCGGGGGCATCGAACACGATCGCTTTCATGCGGATAGTGTCTCAGATCAGGACTGTGAGAAACAGACGAAGGATCGCAGCGGTGTCGATCGCTGGTGAAAAAACCTCCGTCATCCTGAGCGCAGCGAAGGATCTCGTGGAGCATACTCGCTGCGAATTGCATTCGAGTCATCCCTTACGCGATCCTTCGCTTCGAATTGCGTTCGAGTCATACCGTACGCGATCCTTCGCTTTCGCTCAGGATGACGGTTGTGCTACTTGCTCTGCACAGTCCTGAATGTTGCGTACATGTACGGATAGGTCGAGCGGAACCAGTTGCGGAAGCTCGGCCGGATCAGCGTCTTCGACGTCGCAGGCGATGCGCCTTTCATCACGAAGTGCTTTTCATCGAAGAAGTCACTCGAGTACGGAGGGTACGACGGCATCTCTCGAAAGCCCGGCAGCGGTGCGAAGACAGCTGGAGGTCCACTCCCAGCCGTTGCCGACCAGATCATGGATACCCCACGCGCTCTGCCCCTCGGGGAAAGAGCCGACAGGGAACGGCTCCGAGCTGAGAAAGTCGAAGTTTCCGCGCGTATGGTCTGGTTCCTCGTCCCCCCAGGGATGAGTGCGCTCCGACCCTCCGGGCTGTCCGTAGGCCGCCCGGTGAAACTCGGGCTCGGTCATCAGGCGCCGCCCCTTCCACTTCGCATACGCAATGGCTTCGGCGTGTGTGACGTAGACGGGCCAGGCTGGAGGGAGATCGTAGAAGGCGAACATTCCACGCCACTTCCATCCGTTCTCGAGGTGCTCCCAGAACCACGGATGTTTCGTTCCGGACTCCTGAAGCCATCGCCACCCATCCTCGCTCCACCACTCGCGGGACTCATAGCCACCGCTCTCGACGAACTCCATGAACTGGGCATTGGTGACGTTGAACCGGTCGATCTCGAACGAAGCCACGTCGACCCTGACGGCCTCGAACTCGTTGTCCCACCCGAAAGGGATCTCCGCCCGGAGCGCACCAATGGTAGCGGTTCCGGCAGGCACCGTCGTGGACTCCGGAGACGGTGCCGCTCCGCCTGTCTTCACCTGCAGGTCGGGTGGAGCGATCTTCATCTCATGAGGGAGGCGATGGAGCATGTAACGCAATGTCTCATGATGCATCGCCTCGTGCTCGAGAATGGTGTAGACGGCCTCGGCACCGGCCAGAAGAGGATTCGTACTCGTCGGTGAGGAGTGTCGTGCTGCAGCGCCCGCCGAACATGCTCATCGGTCTCGGCCACATAGCGCAGGACCTGATCACGCGTGGGCCAGTCGGCATCAGCCGCTTCCGCCTCTTCGACCGTGTCGGGATCGATGCCGCGCTCGAACAGCTCGTCGAGCTCCGGGGCAAAAGGGGTTCGTCCCAGCGCTCTGCGCACGAGAGTGATGTAGTTGAACGCCGCGAAATGTCCCTCGTAGAACACGATCGGCTGTCGCAATGGGATCGGCCGGACGTAGTAGGCCTCGGGCCTGATACTCGCAAACAGGGCTTCGGTATGCTTTCGATTAGACTCGAACCAATGAAGAATGCGTTGTCGCTCGATTTCGTTCATCGCGTTCAGTTTATGTTGCGAAAGAGAGGCCGGACAATCGGTGCGGCTGTCTCCGGAATCGTATCCGATCCGGGATCATGCTAAATTCGATTGTCAGTCGTATGTCAAAGATCGTGTGTGAAGGTGAGGGCAGGATCGGAGAGGGGTCCGACGAACGTCGTGATTCCGAGCCTCCCGAACCGTTGAGGAGAGTCGATCGAAGGAGCCTGTCGCTCCGATGATCTACGTCGTCCTGTTTCTGATCCTCCTGATCCTGCTCAACGCACTCTATGTCGCGGCTGAGTTTGGCGTCGTCAGTGTGCGCCGCAGCCGTATCCAGATTCTTGCGGAGGAGGGAAACCGCCTCGCAAAGCTTCTCGATCCAATCGTTCGGGATGCGGGACTGCTCGACCGATATATCGCCGCCTGTCAGATCGGCATCACGGTGTCGAGCCTGATTCTCGGTGCATACGGCCAGGCACGACTGGCGCCGATTCTGTGGCCGTTGTTCGCCAAGATCGGTTTTGAGGATCGCCTTGCAGCAGAGTCGGCCGCGGCCGCCGTGGTGCTCGTCGTCCTGACCGCGCTTCAGATGGTGCTCGGTGAGCTCGTACCGAAGTCAGTGGCGATCCGTTATCCGGCACGTACTTCTCTCTATACGGTCGTGCCCCTCCGGTGGTCTCTGAGTCTGTTCTCATGGTTCATCTTCGTTCTCAACGGGAGTGGACTGCTGATCCTGCGTCTGCTCGGCCTCAAGGCGTCAGAGGGACACCGGCACATTCACTCCGCTGAAGAGATCGAGATGTTGATCGACGAGAGCGGAGACATCGAGCCTGACGAGAACGTCCGCTTTCGAAGAGCGCTACGGCTCGGTCTTCGCCCGACCCGACAGCTGATGGTTCACCGCCGGAACATCGAGGCGATGGAGCTTTCGACTCCGCTCGAGGAGGTGCTCGACGTCGCGGCTGACAGCCCCTACACGAGAATTCCGATCTATCGGAAGTCGTTCGACGACGTGGTAGGAATCCTCCACACGAAGGATCTGGTGCGGCACTATGCAGAGCACGGGGCGAATGGGAGGCTCGAGGAGCTGCTGCGCCCGGTTCTGCACGTGCCGGAGACCGCGACGGCAGATCATCTTCTGCAGGATCTCCGGCGCGAGCGAACGCACCAGGCGATCGTCGTCGACGAGTTTGGAGGCGTCGAAGGACTCGTGACGCTCGAGGACCTGCTGACCGATATGCTCGGCGAAGTGACTGACGAGTTCAAACAGGGCGAGCCGCAACCGGAGCTACTGGCAGACGGTCGCATCCGTTTCCCTGGAGCGATGCGCCTCTACGAAGTCGAGCCCTGGCTGAGACAACCTCTCGAAGGAGATTCCGACACGATCGGGGGATTCATGTCCGAAGAGCTCGGACATCTTCCGGACGAGGGCGAAGTCGTGGAGATCGGAGGAGTCCAGCTTCTGGTCGAGCGCGTGGACGAGCACCAGGTGACCGCGGTTGTGGCCACTCTGCTGCCAGAGGAGCCGGAGGCGTAGATGGAAGTCATTCTGATCATCGCCTTTCTGATCGCTCTGAACGGAATTTTCGTCGCGGCGGAGTTTGCGATTGTCGGCGCGCCGCGCGCGGCGATCGCACGGCTTGCCGAACAGGGAAACGGGACCGCCAGAATCGTTCATGAGATTCTGCAGAATCCGGCTTCGCAGGATCGCTACATCGCCACCGCTCAACTCGGTATCACCCTCGCCAGCCTCGGGCTGGGCATGTACGGTGAACACGCCGTGGCGGAATGGATCACGCATCAGATCGCTGCGCCGGATATTTTCGGCCTCGTCTCCATTCACACCTTCTCGAGCGTCGTGGCCGTCACGTTTCTCACCTATCTGCACATCGTGCTGGGAGAGATGATTCCCAAGACACTCGCTCTGCAGAATGCGCAGCAGACGGTCCTCTGGATCAGTCGTCCAATGATGTGGGTCAAGACTGCGATGCTTCCGCTCGTTGTCTTCCTCAACGGATTCGGCAACCTGATGCTGCGACTGATCGGAATCGACCAGCACACGCGCGGAAAGGGTGCGCAGACGCACTCGATCGAGGAGCTCCAGTACATCATCAAGGAGAGTCGTGAGGTCGGCCTCCTCAAGGAGCAGTCGGGAGAGGTAATCGAGGAGCTTCTCGACTTCAGTGACCTTTCCGCCAAGGACGTCATGGTGCCTCGTGTCATGATCAACGCGATCCCGCTCGATGCGATGCCGCGGTCCACCCGGGAGATCATCACGACGACGACTCATACACGATACCCCGTATACGAAGGCGATCTGGATCACATCCGGGGCGTCGCGCACATCAAGGACGTGCTTCGCGCCCTCATGCGCGCGGAGCCTCTGAGCTCACGGTACGTTCACGAAACTCCTTTCGTTCCGGAAACAGCACCGCTGAACGATGTGCTCAAGGCGATGATCCGCGCACGGACACAGATGGTCGTCGTGATGGACGAGCATGGCGGCACCGAGGGAATCGTCTCGCTCGAGGATCTTTTCGAAGAGGTGATCGGTCAGATCGAAGAGACCTCCACACGACGGCCTCCGATTTCGATCGATGCGATCGGGCGCCTCATCGTTGCCGGTACCGTGCGACTCGAGGAGCTGGGTGAGGAGATCGACCTGGATCTCGAGCACGAGGAAGTCGATACGGTCAGCGGGCTGATCCTTTCGCTCCTGGGACGTCCTCCCCGGATCGCCGACATCGTGACGTGGAAGAATCTGCAGCTTCAGGTCAACCGTGTCCGAGAAAAGGGCGTCGCCGAGTGCATTGTCGTCGTCCTGGAACCCACCGAAGATGAGAGGCTCGACGAATAGAGTCGATCTCGGCCTGGAATGGCCTATACGGCCTCGCGCCCTACGTCTGGTCCACATCCTCCACCGGTCGCTCGAGCTCTTTCTCGATCTTCACGTCGCCCGTGATCAGTCGCGCTCCTCGAGCCCACGTCACGTATGCCCATGCCCACTGGAGGACGACCAGAAAGCGGTTGCGGAAGCCGATCAGAAAGAAGATGTGAACTCCGAGCCACAGCAGCCAGGCAATGAGCCCGCTCACGTGAAGCTTCCCGAACTGAGCCACCGCCGCAGCACGGCCGATGGTCGCCATCATTCCCTTGTCCCGGTAACGGAAGGGAACCTTGTTTCTGCCCTCGAGTGCCCGGATCACGTTTCGCGCGGCGTGGCGGCCCTGCTGGATCGCGGCAGGAGCGATTCCCGGCACCGGACTGCCATCCTGTTCGATCGCGGCGAGATCGCCGATGACATAGATGTTCTCGTGTCCCGGCACCGTGAGATCGGGCGTCACCTTCACTCTGCCGGCCCTGTCGCGCGGAGCGTCGAGCGTTGCTGCCAGCTCCGAGGCGCGAACTCCGGCAGCCCAGAGAATCGTTCTCGCGCGGATCTCCCCATCCTGGAGAACCACGCGGTCATTCTCGATGTCGCTCACTCGCGTGTCCGTGCGAACTTCGACCTGGAGCCTCTCGAGCTGCCGCCTGAGCACTCTCCGAAAGGTCGGGCGCGTAGGGTGGAAGAACGCGGGGGAGCGCCTCGACGAGCACCACGCGGGCCGCTGAGGGATCGATTCGCCGGAAATCCTTTCGGAGTGTGTGCCGGGCAATCTCCGAGAGAGAGCCCGCGAGCTCGACGCCGGTCGGACCCGCTCCGACCACGACGAAGGTCATCCACTCCTTCTGCAGTTGCGGGTCGGCCTCACGTTCGGCGGCCTCGTAGGCGAGGAGCATTTGCGGCGAATCTCGAGAGCATCCTCGATCGTCTTGAGGCCAGGCGCGTGACGTGCCCACTCGTCGTTGCCGAAGTAGGAGTGGGTAGCGCCGGTGGCTATGATCAGCTGGTCGTACGGAAGCTCCCCATCGCGCAACACGACAGTATTGCGTTGCGCATCGACTGAGATCGCCTCTCCGAGAACGACCCGAACGTTTTTCCTGTGACGGACGATCGACCGGATGGGAACGGCGATGTCGGATGGATTCAGCGCGGCCGTCGCAACCTGGTAGAGCAGTGGCTGAAACGTGTGATGATTTTTCCGATCGACGATCGTGATTTCCACGTCGTGCCGCGCAAGCTCCTTCGTCGCGTACAACCCTCCGAACCCCGCACCAATGATGACGACCTGCTTCATGCCGCGGATGATAGCAACAGATGTCATCCTGAGAGGCTGGATTCTTTCACAGCCTCTGAGCGCAGCGAAGGATCGGGTATGTCCTGACTGTCGCGTAATTCCCGGCCTGAGAGTCGGGACGTACGAGATCCTTCGACCGTCCTTCTCCCGCCTCGCGGGATCCGGCGGCTCAGGATGACAGTTGCGTACCTCGGAATTACTCGCTTCCTGTGCGGATGTCGCCCGCTTCGATTCCAGCGGCTTTCATCCGGATCACCTTTTCAACGGTGAGGTTCCTGATCCCGGCATCGCGGAGTGACTCGACGTACCCCGGATCGATATCGAGAGCGCGCAACTGGATCAGCTGGCTCGCCGATGCCGCGGAGAGACCTAGTTCACGCATACGCCGGACATAGTCTGCTGTGACGCCGATTCCGCGGAGCGCGACGACCTCACCTGGATCGAGTGACTCGAGGCCGGCCCTGCGCAGATCGGCGATGTACTCGGGGCTCGCACCCACGCCTCGCAGCTGGACGAGCTCATCGACGGAGCTGCTCGCGTAGCCAGCCTTCCTCATCCTGTCGATGAATTCGGCTGTGACGCCGACGCCACGCAGCCGGATCAGATCATTCGGGGGGAGGATACCAAATCCTCTCGCCTGCATCTCGGCGATGTACTCCTCGGAAACACCCACCCCGCGCAGGCGTATGGCGTCCTCGAGACTCACCTCGGAGCCGAGAATGCGGCTGACCGAGCCTATCCACTCCGGTGAGACGCCGACCCCCCGCAGCCGGATCGCGTCCTCAGCCGTAATGGATCCCCCCCTCTGCTTCCGGATGTCGCTGACGAACGAACGGGTGACACCGACGGCTTTGAGACGTACGAGCTCCCGCGGATCGAGAACCGAGCCGAATGCTTCGCGCATGTCCGTGACGTAGGCACGGGAAACGCCGACGCTTCGCATGGCCAGGGCTTCGCCCACTGTCAGGTCGACGAGTCCGACTGCGCGGAGACTGCTGAGATACTCCGGAGTTGCTCCGACCTGCCGGAGCGCGATCTCCTCGTCTTCCGTCAGATGTTCACTGATTTTGCGATTAGAGTGCTCGTCCCGCTTTGCTCGAACGGTGTACTCCCGATCCGCCCGTGGAGCGCGGACCGCCATCCGCGGTGCACGTGGCGCGTGGGGAGCCTCGGGTGCGGCAGGATCGCGGACGACCGGTGCCGGGCTCGCGGGAGCCTTGGGCGGGGTCGGAGGTTCCGGTGCGGGTGGGACTTCGAGCCCCCAGCCGACCTCGTAGAGAATGCTGTCGATCCACTCTTCCTCGATCACTGGCTCAGGGGGAGCCGGGGGAGCAGCCGGGGGAGTAGGAGGTGCCGGCGCTGTGGGCGCTGAGACACCGTACGGTTCGGGAGCAGGTGGGGCGGGCGGAGCGGGAACGGCCTCGTACCGCCACCCGGACTCCGATACCTCTACCTCGGCGTCGGGTGCGGTCTGGGGATTGTTCACCGCCCAGGCCGTCGCAGCGCCGAAGGTCAGAAGCAGAACCAGCGCTGAGATTGACGAAGTTTTGCGATCTCTTTCGTCGACACCCGCAATCCGGCGGATGCGCTCGAGCAGGTTGCCGCCCGTCGCCGCCAGTGCATTTGCGGATGTGGCAGCCCGCATCTCCTCGAGGAACGTGAGAGCTTTCGCATAGGCAATCCGATCTCCACAGATGGCGATGGCTACGTCATCACAGCAGTGCTCACGTTCGACGCGGATACGGCCGGAGATCCACCAGATTGCCGGGTGAAAGAAGAAGAGGGTCTCCACGATCGACTGCAGGAAATTGACGAGCGCGTCGTGTCGCCGCACGTGGGCGAGCTCGTGCGCGAGGACAGTCTCGATTTGACGATAGGTGAGGCCCGTGAACACGCTCGTGGGTACGAGAACGACCGGCTTGAGCCATCCGACTACGGTCGGGACCTCGACCAGTCCGGACTCGTACAAAGCAACGATCCGGCGCATGCGGAGCTTCTGACTGAGCCGCCGGAGCACGCGCTTCCATGAGCCCTCGACATCAATGAGCTGCTCGCGGGCCAGCCGCGCCGTCCAGGCGATGCGCACGAACAGGCGTGTACCGAGGAGGGCGACACCGAGCATCCAGAGCGCGACAAGCCAGGGCAGGGTGGTGGAGATTCGTGATTCGACGCCGGCCTCGAAGGAGTCAGGGACCGGAAGTGCTGCAGTCACTGAAAAGGAGTCGACTTCTGCGGCGGCAGGTGAGATCGCTCGTGGCGAGGGCTCCGCAACGTCCCCCCAGAGATGAGCAAAGGTGAGGACTGGAAGAATCATCACGACCGCGAGTGCGAGGATCGCCGTTCCGTAACGCAAGTTCGACGAAGCCGCCGGCCAGAGCGTTCGAACAGAGCCAAGGATGAGAGCGACCGCAGTGGCCTGCCAGAGAAGATGAATGAGGGTCCAGCCCATCGTGGTTCCGACGGGCCCGTGGAGCAGCAGGTCGACGTTCATCGCGACTTCTCCTTCCGTTCAAGCGAATCGAGGAGCGTTCGAATCTCCGCGAGCTCTTCTTCACTGGCTTTCCGGGAAGAGAGAGCCTGCATCACGAGCTCTCCGGTCGACCCCCCGAACGCGCGGTCCAGGAGGTCGCCTACGAGCTGGCCCTTTGTCCGCTGCTCGCTGATCCGCGGGCGATAGACGTGCGCACGATTCGACTCGTCGCGCTCGACCAGACCTTTGTCAGTCATGATCTGCATCAGCTTGAGCACCGTCGTGTAGCCGGTGGTCTGACTGTCTGCCAACTCGTCGTGGACTTCGCGAACGGTTGCACGCTTGTGCTTCCATAGCACGCGGAGGATTGCCAGCTCGGCATCTGTTGGTCTCGGGAGCTTTTCTCTTGCCATTTGGATGAGGTCCTTTCGTCGGCTGAATCTAATATACGAATAGGTTCGTAGAAAGTCAACGAAAGATTTCGTAACAGTTGTGAAAACACGGGTGATCTTCTGCCATCGCCCTGATCGGTTATCATTCGTGCCCATGTTCGAATCTCCGGGAGCCGTTGCAGCCGTTCTCGCCGTCACGTGTGCGCTTTTCTTCTATCTGGAGAAACGTACGAGCTGGAAGGTGTTCGAGTTTCTTCCGCCGCTCGTCTGGATCTATGCGATTCCTGTGGTTCTTTCGAATACGGGTGTCATTCCGTCGCAGTCACCGGCCTACGATGTCATCCGTGAATACGGTCTACCCATCTTCATTGTTCTTCTTCTGATCGGAATCAATGTCGGGTCGGCATTCAAGATCATGGGGAAGGGCGTCATGGTGATGCTGCTCGGCACGATGGGAATCGTCGTCGGGGGGCCGATCGCCTATTTCGTCGTTCATCGCTGGCTCGATCCGGAAGCGTGGAAGGGTTTCGGAGCCCTGGCGGGAAGCTGGATCGGCGGGACTGGAAACATGGCAGCGGTCGCCGAAGCCGTGCAGACCCCGCCCGACATGTTCGGACTTGCCGTGCTGGCCGATCAGGCCATCTACATCATCTGGCTCCCGATTCTCCTTGCCTCCAGGACGTTTCGCCGAGCGGTTCAACAGGTGGACGGGAGTGGAGGCCGGACGGCTCGAGAAGATGGAGGCTGCGATCGAAGAGCACGCCGAAGAGTCCGAGCCTCTGGCGATGCGCCATTTCCTGTACATGGCCGCGATCGGGCTCACGATCCTGGGGATCTCAGACTATCTGGCGCCGATGATCCCGGAGGTGGGTGAGATCCTGTCGACATCGACGTGGCGCATCCTTCTTCTGACGACCTTCGGAATCGCGCTCTCCTTCACGCCAGCGCGACGGATCCCTCACACCCACGAAGTTGCGATGGCGATCGTCTACATCTTTGTCGCGCGGATGGGCGCAACGGCTTCGCTGGAGGGACTTGCGCAGGCTCCCGCCTTCCTGTTGGGCGCGGCAATCTGGATCATCATTCATGGCGCGTTCTGTCTGTTCGGGGCGTGGGTCTTCAAGGTCGACATCCACAGCGCTGCGATCGCCTCGGCTGCCAACGTCGGCGGAGCTGCGTCGGCTCCGGTGGTCGCCGCATATCACCGCGAGAGCCTGGTTCCCGTTTCGATCCTGATGGCTCTGATCGGGTATGCGCTCGGTACCTACATGGCGCTCGTCACCGCGCGACTCTGTCTGTGGGTGGCGGGAGGGTAGGAGTTCCAGGGAGCGGCTTCCTCGCTGCTCTGAAAATACTCCCGGCTGTCATCCTGAGCCGCCGGAGCGAAGCGAAGGACGGTCGAAGGATCTCGTGGGGTCATACTCTATTCACTTCGAGTCGACACGAACGAGATCCTTCGCTGCGCCAGACTGTGTGAAAAACCGATCGGCTTCGCGACCGTCTTTTTTGGAGTGCTGAGCTCGCCGAAGGACGAGCTCAGCTTTACATCACGCCGCCTTACGGGCTGCGGCGGGTTGCAAGCTGCAGTGGAAATTTCCTGACTGGTCCCGATTGCGGCCTCGATGGTGGTTGCCACGGGATCCAAAGCGGGGCTCGTCCTTCGGCGAGCACCGCACTCCAAAGTCACAGCCTCGATTCACGAGGCGTTTTCACACAGTCCCCCGCTCAGGATGACAACGTTCTGCTACTGCTGCGCCGCCGCAGTGTCGGTTCCGACCACGACCTCCGTGGAGAGGTTTTCATCTCGCGGATCGTAGACTCGGTAGCTGCCTTCGGCCAGGTTTACTTCGAGGTTGCCGGTCGCACCAGGCGCCAGAGCCGTCTCGAGCTCCCATTCACCTCCGGGACCGCTGATTGCGAGGGAATGTTCGTTGAGCCCGGAGTTCCGAATCGTGAATACCGTGGGGCCTGGCTGGAGAACCTGTTCAATCCCGATGGTGTTCTCGTCGATGACGACGGCGGCCGTGAGGCCAGCCTGTACTTCGGGCTCAACCGGCTCATCGACGACTTGCGTCATCGACGTGTCGAGCTCGCCCACCTCCTGTGTGACCTCTTCCTGAAACTCTTCGTCATTGTTTCCGCAGGCGATCGGAGCGACCAGCAGTAGCAGTCCGAGGAACATCGGCAGAGACTTCTTCATGGTGATGGATTCTTTCTTCATCATGTCTGGAATCCAAGCAAGTAACGTGTCAGCGAAGCGATGGCGATCCTTCAGAGCATGGTCTCCCCATCGCTGGACTCACCACGATTCCAGGCCTCCTCCTCGTACGAGATCGACCGGTAGGCGTCGTAGTGGCGCATTCCGGCGATCCGATTCCGGAAGTACTCCAGGAGGTACCGGACCAGAAAAAGCGGGATGCCATCCCTCTGGTACTGCGCGACGTGAACGAGCTCGTGCCGTAACAGCAAGAGCAAAGCGGCTGAACCCCGGTCTCCTTCGAGCACGGCGGGGGCAACCCAGATCCGTCGTCCGATCGTGAGCGCGATGACGTGCCTGCTCAGGACCGACCCGAGCAGAGGGGGGAAGCCAATGCGTACGATCGCATTCAGGCGGTGGATGTCAGTGACGCTAGAGTCGAATCTCCCCATGGCGCTGCCAATGTTCTAAAGTAGCAGACTCTGAACCAGCAAAAGATCAATCCCCGGAGGGCCTGATGATCAGATATCTGCTCAAGCTGTCGCGACGCTCCACTCTCGCGGTTTCGCTTCTTCTGACGACTCCTGTTCGCGATTCCCGCAGCGGCACAGAACGATTTCAGCGACGTCGAGATCAAGACGACAAAAGTGGGCGGCAACGTCTACATGATTACCGGCGCCGGAGGAAACCTCGGTGTGTCGGTAGGCGAGGACGGAATCATCCTGATCGACGATCAGTACGCCCCTCTGGCGCCGCGAATCAAAGCAGCTCTCCACGAGCTCTCCGACAAGGACGTTCTCTACGTCCTGAATACTCATTGGCACGGCGACCACACCGGAGGAAATGAATTCTTCGGTGAGAGCGCACCGATTGTTTCGCACCACAACGTGCGCAAACGCCTCGCAGAGGGATCCGCCGATCGGGAGATCGAACCCGCACCGAAAGAGGCTTTGCCGGTCCTTACGTTCGGGGATGATCTCACTCTGCATCTGAATGGTGAGGATATCCAGGCGATCCATCTTCCGCACGGGCATACCGATGGTGATATTGCGATCTTCTTTCCGATGTCGAACGTCGTCCACATGGGTGACCACTACTTTCAGGGTCGTTTCCCGTTCATCGATCTCGCGAGCGGCGGTTCGGTTCGGGGCATGATCAGAAACGTCAACATGATGATCGACATGCTGCCGGCCGACGTGAAGGTCATCCCGGGACACGGTTCTCTGTCGAACATCGCGGAGCTGAGAGAATTTGTCCAGATGCTCGAAGAGACGTCCGCTGCTCGTGACCAGGGCTCTCGAAGAGAGGAACGACTGTCGAGCAGATGAAGGAGGAGAAGATTCTCGCAAAGTGGGACGACTGGAGCTGGAACTTCATCACGAGCGAACGGTTTCTCGAAACGCTCGCAGAAGATCTCGCGAAACCGGCCGGGCACCAGCACCACCACAAAGGCGGCCACGGCCACTGAAGAGGTTCGCCAGACCCTTCATCCTTCTTGCACTCCCAAGTTCCGATGGCTGAGATTCGGATCGGAACCTCGGGATTTCACTATGGGCACTGGGTCGGAACGTACTATCCCGCGGGAACGAAGCCGGGAGAGATGCTGGCGCTCTACCTGCGCGACTTCGACACGGTCGAGCTGAACAATACGTTCTATCGGCTCCCTCCGGAAAACGCCGTGCGCGACTGGGAGCGCTCGGTGCCGAAGTCATTCCGCTTTGCGGTCAAGGGAAGTCGCTTCATCACCCACATGAAAAAACTGAAAGACCCGGAACAGGCAGTCGGGAGATTCTTCGACGCGGTGGGACCTCTCGATGGCCGGATGGGACCGATCGTCTTCCAGCTTCCCCCGAAGTGGACGAAGAACCTCGACCGCCTCGAGGAGTTTCTCAGTGCGCTGCCGAAGCGCCGTCGCTACGCCTTCGAGTTCCGTGAAACATCGTGGATCGACGACGAGGTAATCGACCTGCTCACGAAGCGGAAGGCAGCGTTCTGCATCTACGACATCCGCGGCTACACGAGCCCGATCATCGTCAACACCGACTTCACGTACATCCGGTTGCACGGACCGAGTATTCGAGCCTACGAAGGAAGCTATAGCGATGATCAACTTCACGCCTGGGCGACCCGCATCAGAGAGTGGTCGAAGAGCCTGAAGAGCATCTGGTTTTACTTCGACAACGATCATAAGGGTCACGCGCCGTCCGATGCACTGAGATTGAAGGAAATGCTCGAGAAGCCCGGCCAATGATCACGCAGCACAGCCTCTGAGCGGGGAATGGCGCCGCTTCGCCGGCACCAGTGGAGTGAAATGAACAGTCCTGTCATCCTGAGCGCAGCGAAGGATCTCGTGGAGCCTACCGGCCCGAAGTTCGGCTAGAGTCAGGACGCACCCGATCCTTCGCTGCGCTCAGGATGACATCCGGTTTGAATCCACTCCGAATCGTCCCCTTTTACTGTCTTTAGTAGATGAAGGATCGCGTCGGCCCACGAATCATTCAGCATTCACCATTCAGCATTTGATAGAGTCCGACTATTACCCATGACAGGAGACACTACATGACCTACAAAGCAAAAACATTCGATCTCAGCGGCCTCAACGGCATTTCCGACGAAACCCTGGCGATGCACTTCAAGCTTTATGAAGGCTACGTCGCCAACACCAACACCCTCAACGAGCAGATCGCCGGGATGATGAACGGCGGACTCGATGCGGCCGACAAACCGAAGTTCTCCGAGCTCGTCCGACGCAGGGGCTTCGAGTACAACGGGATGGTCCTGCACGAGTACTACTTCGGCAACATGAAGAAGGGCGAGGGAGACGGTCCAGGCTCCGGCAACGCGTTCCGCTCCGCCGTCGAGCAGCACTTCGACGGCTTCGATGGTTGGAAGGCGGAGTTCAACGCCGCAGGCGGCATGCGCGGAATCGGCTGGGTCATCTGCTATCAGGATCTCAAGACCGGAGCACTTTCCAACCACTGGATCAGCGAGCATCAGGACGGAAACGTCGCGGGCTTTGCTCCGATCCTCGTCATGGACGTCTGGGAGCATGCGTTCCTGCTCGACTACAAGCCGTCAGAGAAGGGCAAGTACATCGAAGCCTTCTTCGCCAACGTCGACTGGGATGTGGTCGCTGGCCGTATCCAGAAGGCCAACGACTCGATCAGGTAAGACATGTTTACAGGTACTGGTGTCGGATTCCCGGCACCAGTCCTGTCATCCTGAGAGTTCGTCGGAAAGCGACGCGTCGTCATCACACCCGGTCCGAATGTTGCCTCCACTCCCTCACCGATGAGAACGATCGACGATCTGACCGCTGCACTTCATCGTCTCGACGGAAAAGGCTACAAGGGATACCGCGACATCAAGGGGGAGTGGACCACCGAAGACGGGGTCATCTTCTCCGTGGATCACGTCCAGTCCGATCCGTTCGCCAACCCATCCAAACTACGCCTGATCATCCCGGCGCATCTGCATCAGATCCCTCCCTCCCTTCACGACTCCCGCATCAGAACGATCGCGCTCTGTGACCACCTTCTTCGCGTGTATCGCCACGCGACCCGGGACGTCTCGTGTTCCGGGTCCGGAAAGTCGGGTATGGTCGTCGTCGACGCTGGCGATGCCGAGGTGTTGGCTCGTTCGGCTGGCTCGATCGATCTTGAAAGACTGGAGATCCGGTTTCGCGCAGGGCTTCCCGCCCGGGGCCGCTCGATCGCGGGGCACGCCGCAGCACGGCTTCTGAGCGAGCTCATCGAAGCCTCCGCAGTGCTCATGTGGGACGCGCTGGATCACGCTGCGGCGAGGGAGTTCGTCGAGCTCGTGGAGGACCACGAGTTCCTTCAGAGTGGGTTGAAGGAGCGGGGATTGGTGACGTTTGTCCGCGACGGCAGCATCCTTCCCCGCCTGAGCGGCATCTCGTCGCAGCCTCTTCCCGACGCCGTCCCTTTCCAGAGTCCCGAGGAGCTCCGCGTGACGCTCGAGACGCGGCACCACGGAGAGGTTACGGGGATGGGGATTCCCGAGGGCGTCACGCTGATCACGGGGGGAGGTTTTCACGGTAAGACGACGCTGCTGGAGGCGATCGAGCAGGGGGTCTATCCGCATGCTCCGGGAGATGGGCGGGAGTGGGTCGTGACGCGTGATGATGCCGTGAAGGTCCGCAGCGAAGACGGACGCGCGGTGACGGCGATCGATCTTCGTCCGTTCATTCATGATCTTCCCCGGAGCAAAGATACGGCGCGATTCGATACGCAGGATGCATCGGGGTCGACCAGTCTCGCCGCGGCCATTCTCGAAGCGCTCGAAATGGGGTCCGAAATACTCCTGCTCGACGAAGACACGTGCGCGACCAATCTTCTGATCCGCGACGCGCGGATGCAGCGACTCGTTGCCCGGGAAACGATCGTTCCGTTCATCGATCGGGTCAACGAGATGCACGACACGCTCGGCGTCTCGACAATTCTGGTTCTCGGAGGTAGCGGCGACTATCTCGACGTGGCCGACCTCGTGATCATGCTCGAAGAGTATCAGCCGAAAGACGTGACCAATCGTGCGAGAGAGGTGGCCCGCGAGATCCCAACCGTGCGCAGCACCGGCGAGGAGGCGCACAGTCTGACGCTGAGCGATCGGAAACCGGTCGGGAGCTCGTTCGATCCCCGTCGCGGCGATCGCGACAAAGTGCGCTCGCACGGCCTCCGCGAGCTGGTCTACGGGCATGAGCGCATCGATCTGTCCGCCCTCGAGCAGCTCGTCGACGACAGTCAGGCGAGAGCGATCGGCGTCCTGATGCGCGAGCTTCAGAACAGGTGCGACGGTGAGACGGCGATGCGCACCGTCCTCGAGGAGATGATCCGGGAGGCAGGGGAGCGAGGATTGTGGGCGCTCGACCCTCTCCCCGAGCTCGCCATGCCGCGCGTCTACGAGCTCGCTGCGGCTGTCAACCGGCTCCGCAACCTGAAAGTCAACTGAGAGATATTCGAGCGACCGAGATCACCCTTCTCCAGCTGACTATCTGGCATGTTCAGTGCGATGGCTCCCCTGTACGATGCAGGAGCAAAGCATACCGATTCCACCCTCTTCCAGGAGAACATCTCGAATCGTCCGAACCAGCGCGAAGCACCAAGACAGGCGGCGCCCGATACGTCTACGACACGCTCTGGGACAATCCCTCGGCGGAAGAGAGCCGCGAGCTGGGCCGCCGCTTCCTCGAGACGCAACTCGGGAAGGCGCAGAACCTTCCGTGCGCGCTGCCCCTGAATGCCGACGGCACTCGAGGGATGGATGGAACGGCAGGCGCTGGAAGTGGGCGAGAAGTACGCACGCTATCTCGATTCACGTCGTGAGGGACAGTCGCGAAGCTACTTTTCGTCCCGGGCCCACGCCATCTCGTATCTCCAGCAGATCGCCCCGACGAAACTGGTCGACGGAGCGTGGCTATACGGCACTCTTCAGCGCTGGGAGGATCCTCGGTTCCGTCCGCTGATCCGGACTTATCTGGAAGAGCTCGGTGATGGTGATCCTTCACAGAATCACGTTCTGCTCTACCGGCAGATCCTCGCCCAGTACGGTGGGGAAGATCTGGCAGAGCTGAGCGACGAGCATTTCGTGCAGGGAGCCGTGCAGCTTGCGTTCGCCTCGCAACGCTGATGAATTTCTGCCAGAGCTTCTCGGCTACAACCTCGGGTACGAAGCGATTCCGCTGCACCTGCTGATCACCGACATTCGAGCTCAACGAGCTCGACATCGACCCGTACTACTTCACCCTGCACATCACCGTCGACAACGCCGACAGCGGACACGCACGGAAAGCCGTTGCGGCCGTGCTCGACGCGATTCCACTCGTTGGTGATTCCGAAGAGTTCCTCCGGCGGGTCGCGAACGGTTTTCGCCTCAACGAGGTGGGGCTGAGTGCCAGCGCGATCATCGAATCATTCGATCTCGAGCAGGAGCTGGTGTCTATGCTGGAGCGGAAGCGGGTCTTCGGCCGGAACATGCACTCCGACCACTCCCTCGTCGATGGTCGAACGGTGAATCAGTGGCTGGAGGAGCCGGGGCAGATGCTCGCCTTTCTTCGCGCGATGGAAGAGAGAGGATGGGTCAGGCGTCACGAGGACCCGGAGAACAGCCGGCTCTGGCAACTCGTGGAAGGGGAGGGCGCGCAGATGTACGGCGTTTTCGACGAAGGGGAAAGACAGTTGCTGCACGACTGGATCGCGGGAGACTGTCTCGACGACGGCAGCCGGGAGCAGGAAGAGAGCCGGGAGGATCGGCGCAGCCGGCCGAGAGTCTTTCGACGGGCGCGTCCCTCAGCCTCGCGAGCACCGGACCCCCCCGACGAGACAGCTCCAGGCGACCCGGATCACGGGATCGGTGAGATGGTCCGAGAGCTCGAGTCACTGCCGAAGAACGAGCGGATGGAGCGCCTGATCGAGCTCATGTCCCCGTCGCTCCACCCGACCGTGGCCGGCCTGACGGCGACGCGCCTCTTCCGCGAAGCCTTCGGGTGATTTTACGTTCAGCGGCAGGCTGTCATCCTGAGAGGCCGGAGCGCAGCGGAGGCCTGCCCTGAGCGAAGCCGAAGGGACGGTCGAAGGATCTCGTACGCCCCGACTCTCCCGACGGTAAGTACGAGACAGTCAGGACGTACGCGATCCTTCGCTTCGCTCAGAGGCTGTGAAAAAATCCAGCGTACCCTGCGTTCGGGCGCGGCGACGTCGAGCGCGCGAAGCAGTGACGCAGCGATGTGGTTCATCGGAAAGGAACTGCGACAACGCGATCGGCGACGCCCCGCCCGTAACCCTTTGGGCTGGTGGTGGTTACGGCCCGATCTCTGCGTCACTCGTCGTCACCGAGGAACCACCGCGACTCCTCCTCATTCCTTGAGCTCGAACCGTAAGCACCACCAGCGCAGGGCACGCTGGATTTTTTCACAGCCTCTCAGGATGACTTGTCAGTCGAGGTTGACGCGGGAGCGGATGTCCAGTTCGAGATCATTCATCTCGCCCTGGTCGGTCTCGTGGTCGTAGCCGAGCGCGTGGATGAGGCCATGGAGGATCAGGTATCGGATCTCGACGGCGAGGCTGTGCTCCTGGTCGCGCGCCTGCCGTTCGGCCTGATCGACGGAGATGACGATGTCGCCGAGGGAACGCTCCGCTTCATCCGGCAGCGAGTCTTCCGCGGCGGTGAACGTCAGAACGTCGGTTGTACGGTCGGCCGATCGCCAGGTGCGATTCAGCTCCTGCATCTCCGTGTCATTCGTGAAGTAGATGGAGACGTCGTCGACGGGGCGCGTGACGCCATTCTTCTCCAGCTCGGTCCAGCACTGTTCGACGAAGGCTCGGATGTTCCGGTGCGGAAAGCCGTCGATCCGTTTCCCGGTCAGGTCAATCCGCATCGGGTACCGTCGGCGGGAGCTGGGGCTCTGTGGCCATGCTCTCGAGCGCTGCCTCGCGCACGGCGTAGGCACTGACGATCCGGCTGACGAGCGGGTGCCGGACGACGTCCCGATCGGTGAACTCGATGAACGAGATTCCATCGATATTCTGGAGTGTATCGCGAGCCTCGCGGAGTCCAGATCGCTTTCCGGTCGGCAGGTCGACCTGCGTGATGTCGCCCGTGATGACTGCCTTCGAGCCGAAGCCCATACGCGTGAGAAACATCTTCATCTGCTCGGTGGTGGTGTTCTGAGCCTCGTCGAGGATGATGAATGCATCGCTCAGCGTGCGCCCGCGCATGAATGCGAGCGGTGCGACTTCAATGATGTTCTTCTCGATCAGCTTCTCGACCTTCTCGAACCCGAGCAGCTCGTAGAGCGAGTCATAGAGCGGTCTGAGGTAGGGATTGATTTTTTCGGCGAGATCGCCGGGGAGGAACCCGAGCTTCTCTCCCGCTTCGACGGCGGGCCGGCAGAGAACGATCCGCTTCATCAGCTTCTCGTTCAGCGCGGCGGCCGCGACCGCGACGGCGAGATACGTTTTCCCTGTTCCGGCCGGACCGATCGCAAACGTCATGTCGTTTTTCTCGATCATCTCGAGATACGTCTTCTGGGCCAGGGTTCGCGGCTTGACGACCTTTCGCAGCGTCGTCCCGAGCGTGTCACCGGTGAAGAACTCGACGAGATTGGCGGCGGGATCGTCCTGAAGCACGCGGATCGCGGTCTTGATCGCAGACTTTCGGACCTCGAGTCCTCGCTCGGCGAGGATCTGCATGTCTTTGATCAGCTTGAGGGCGGTTCGGGCCTGTTCGGGATCTCCCTGAACCTGCACTTCGCCGCCACGGGCGTTGATCGTGACCTCGAAGGCTTCTTCAACCATTCGCAGGTTCTCATCGTTCACCCCGAATATTGCTGCGTTTACGTCAGTCGTCATTTCTGTCATCGATCTCCGTTTGAAGATGCATCGGTAAACTGCGGTCGGCAGGCAAAATTCCGGTCATTCATGGATCGATCACGTCGAAGAATTCAACCGTGACCTGCCCCCATGAGCGGCCGTCCCGGTGGACGAGTTGTGCGAGATTCAGTCCCGCTGTGATCGTTGTCTTCCTCCGATGCTCGACGGCGACGGTCGCGCCTGGGCAGATGGCGGGGGAGGAGTCGAGCGACTCCAGAAGCTTGCCGTAGTCCTGGTAGTCGTAGGGCGGGTCGACGTAGATAATGTCGAACTGTTCATGATCGCTTCCGGAGAGATAGCGGAGTACGTCAGCTCTTCTCGCCTTCACGAGGAAGCTCGAGGCTTTTCGCCACTGCGTTCAGGGCAGCGATCGACTTGCCTGAGATGTCGACCGCCAGAGCATCTGAGGCGCCGCGGGAGACCGCTTCGAGCGACATGATGCCGCTTCCGGCGAACAGGTCGAGAAAGCGGGCGTCGATGATCTCGTTCGAGAGAATGTTGAAGACGGCCTCGCGGGCGCGACTCGAAGTGGGACGGATGGGGCCGGGAGGAAGATCGATCTTTCTCCCCTTGAGGAATCCAGCCGTGATCCTGATGCCGCTCATTCAGACGGCTGGTCGGGGCGGGACCAGCTCATGAACTGCTCATCGAGCTGGTCGACCTTCACCCACGCGCGGAGCGGGGATCGCTTCGACTGCACCTCGACGTGATCGTTCACGATTCTCACGACATTCCACGCTTCCATCTGCTGGTCGAGCAACTGATCGCCGGGGACGGGGTGGTAGTCGATCATCGGATTGGTGATTTCATTGTCTTCGACGAGAATCCTCGTCAGATCCTGCAGCAGTGCGCGAGCTCCTTCGATTCCTGAGGGCAGATACAGAGACGGATCATAGATGCGCTCGACCGCATGCCCCCGCTCGTCGTAGATCCGTATGGTTTCGCGCAGTTTCGTAGGGGTTCCTATGAGTGGCTGGAGCCGCGACGTCTCGAGGATCTCGACGCTCAGATACTCGACGATAGGTATCGATTGCGCCCTTCGGAAACAGCACCTTCTTCACACTCCTGCGATCGTCGATGGTCGTGGACACCGTGACGAGACCGTTCTGAAAGATCGAGACCTTCTGTGAATGTGTCGGACTGAAGGTGATGATGTAGTCGAGGAACGGGGCGGGCAGCTTTCCGTCGACGAGGATCGAGCCGGTCACCGGCTCTGCGCCCGCCAGCTCGGGTATCGCGTCTCTTGACTCCTGCGCTGCGACCGCTGCCGTCCCATCCAGAAGCAGAATGGTTCCGAGGATGAGTGCGAAGTGCCGAATCGTCATGGTTTCCGTTCATTAAGGTAGCGCAGAGCTGTGCTGCGGGCAAACTCCAGGAGATCCTTTCGGGATCCATCACCACGAAGCCAGGCCTCGACTCGCGCCTCCTGGAGCGCCTTTCCGATGTGGGGTCCGGGATCGAGGCCGAGCTCCTCAGCCTTGAAAGGGAGCCTCGTGCCCCTCAGCTCACGGCACGGCCGGAGCATCTCTTCCGGCCGCTGATGGCGGATCGAAGCCGCAATCAGCTCCTCGGGACCGAGCTGGATGCAGAGCCTTCCCCGCTCTGCGTCGGTCGCGGCGAGGCTCCAGCTCTGAGACCACGAGTCCGCACCAAGGAGAAGAGACTCGAGCAGGGCGAGCCGCCGCCGGGAAAATGGAAGACCACGGGGCATCGTGGCATCTTCGAGACCCTCGAAAAGTGTCGCCAGATACAGCACCTCGAGGTCGAGTGGAGAGTGGCTGTCGGCAGACGCGGAAAGCCGTGAAAGCCGCGAGCGCAGCTCCGGATGAACGCTGCTCGCCCCGGTCCATGTCTGGAGCACACCGTGGTCGAGCAACGCACCGAATGCCGATGCGGGCTCGGGCTCCTGTACACAAATAAAGATCTCCCGCCACACCCTCTGTGGTGAAACGGTCGACAGCGCGTTTGCCTCGAGGGCTTCACGGAGCCGGACGCTCGTGCGTGATTCGATCTCAAACCCGAGACGCGCACCAAGTCGCAGCGCGCGCAGAATTCGCGTAGGATCATCTGCATAAGCTGTCCTCGATGGAGAATGCGGATGAGTTTCCGCTCGATGTCCTGAAATCCCTGAGCCGGATCGAGGAGAGTCGAGTCGCGCAGATCGAGGGCGATCGCGTTGATGGAAAAATCGCGACGCAGCAGATCCTCGGATGCCGTCGCGCGGCGAACAACCGGGAGAGAACCGGGAAAGGGATAGGTCTCGGTCCTGGCCGTGGTGAAGTCGATCGCCCGTCCCGACGGTTCGGAAAACTTTCGCGGTCAGGAATTTGCGGTGAAGGCGAACCGATCCGTCGAGCCGCGCCGCGACGGCTTCGGCAATCTCTTCGAAGCCATGTTCGACGAGAAAATCGAGATCGTGAACCTCTCTGCCGAGTAACGCGTCGCGTACCGGACCGCCCACCAACCAGACCGCGAGGTCCTTTTCGAGCGCGGTCGCGCGAACGACCTCGAGGTCGCTCGCCGGGAGACCGATGATGTTCTCGATGATCTGCACGTGTTCAGTGTAATCCGGGTCAGTTGGAGGAAGGACGAGACTATGCCGATCAGCGTGTCAGCTCCGCCTTTGCCGTCACATCGCTGTAGAGCTCGTGCAGCGCCGCTTGCCGGCGCGAGGGCCTGAAGCGGTCGCGGCTGCTCAAAGCGGCTGCAATTCGGAGTGCGGCCACCTCCGGCTTGAATAATGCCGTGAGGATCACATGGGCCATTTCGTTCGGGTCCCCACTCGGGACGAGAAAGCCTGCATCTCCATCGAGGAGCCTGCTGCGGTGCAGATCTGTCCGTGGAGCGATCACCGCACGTCCCAGAACGAGTGCTTCGGGTACGCCGCTCGGTTCCCGTTCTTCGTTCACTCCGAGATCTACCCAGGCGGCGAGGCCAAGAAGTTCATGGGGCGAAGGAACGGTGGAGTATCCGTGCCACGTAACGTCGTCCCGCACCCGGGAGATCCGCGCGCGAACCGACTGGAACTGGTGATCCGTTGCATCGGAAACGATCGCGCCGATGGCGGGCGCTGGTTCGACGGGTTCCGCCTGTTCGAAAAAGCTGGACGAGACGGCCTCGGGGAGCGACGGGATCGCCGAGCGCGGGGTGGATGAAGATCGTCGTGGAGGGAAACTACGCGCTCTCTCCGGAACAGCCGCCAGCGAACGCCGCTGCTGGCTGCAATCCAGGGAACGGGGAGGTTCCGAAGGATCGAGCCGGAGGGCAGATTGTTCGTGTAGAAATGGCAGAGGGAAGCACCGCTGCTGCGGACGAGAGAGGAAAGTTGCTTCTCCCGGACCGGAGCACCCGCGAGGTCTGAGCCGCGTTCACCGAGAGCCCACGTCTCCACGTCGGCCAGCGGCGCCATCAAGTCGCATCCTGCTCCTGTAGACGACGGCAGAGTGGCGGATCCTCAGGTGCAGGTAAGGTGCAGAATCTTCATCGGAAAGTCCAAATCCTCTCTCTACTTCGTCGCTCTTCGCGTAGAATGATCGGGAATCGAGATGAAAGCGGTCAACAGCGTCATCATTTCCCTCGAAAACAGCAACCTCGTGCAATGTCTGCGCAAGGCATCTGCAGGGGTCGAGTTCGTCGAGGCCGATGCGGCAAGAGGAGACGAGCTTCTTGCCATTGTCGATCGTGATCATCGAGGGACGACCGGGTCTGTGCAACTCGTCGTGCGGGTGGATGGCGAGGGGGGCGGCGACGGGACGGAAATGTGCGTCTCCGCAGCGGCACTCCTCGGAGAGCCGCTGGCCTGGCTCAACTGCTTCGATGAGATCGTCGCCAGACAATTGGAGATCTCATCGCTGAGTGAACGACTCGAGATCAGCAGATCGATCGAGGAGCTCCTCGCGACGCGGGATCTCGAGTCAGTTCTTCGAAAGGTCTCGACAACGGCGGCTTCGGTGGCCGGTTTCGAGCGGGTGACGCTCCTCTTCTACGATTCGAACGACGAGCGGTACTCGATCAGTTATACGAATGATCCGGAGATGTCGGAGACCGGCGAGTACCTTCCGGGCGTTCCGGAAGATCTCCTGCAGGACGCGATGGAGCGCGGATCCGACTTCGGCTATGAGCCGGCGACGGAGACCACGACCGGCCTGCTCGTCATTCCGCTGCGAGCCGAGGAGGATGCGATCGGTGTTCTGTCCCTCCGAATTCCTCCCGGGGGTGTTGTGGATGTTCCCCGGATCGGCCGCGCCGCACGATTTCTCAAGGGAGTAACCCTTCTCGTATCGACGGCCTTTCATCTGACACGCAGCAATGAGCTGGCGATGAAGGACGATCTGACGCGGGCATTCAACCGCCGGTTCTTCGAGTCGTACCTCAATCAGGAGATCGAGCGCGGCATTCGGTACGGAACGATCTTCAGCATCATTTTCCTCGATCTGGATGAACTGAAGAAGGTGAATGACGCCTACGGCCACCTCAGCGGCTCCAAGACATTGCAGGAGGTCGCCAGGAGAATTCTCGGAGCAGTCAGGGCGATCGACAAGGTCGTGCGCTTCGGAGGGGACGAGTTCTGTATCATTCTTCCGCAGACTGACGAAGATCAGGCGAGGGCCGTAGCTGAGCGAGTTCGGCACGCGATTGCCGGTCAGCGATTCGCTCTCGATGATTCGGTCGAGGTGGAGATCACCGCGAGCTTCGGCATCGCATCATTCCCGCGGCACTCGAAGTCGAAGGAAGGGCTGGTACGGAAGGCGGACGATGCGATGTACCGCATCAAGACCGGCTCGAAAAATGCCATAGGAATTGCTTTGGTTGAATGAGTGAGAATCTCAACATTGAGGGGACACTGGATCAGACGACAGTGGCCGACCTCTTCCGTTCTCTGATTCGGAGCCGCGAAACGGCGACGATGACTCTCGAGATCGCGGAACGGCATGACACGATTTTCTTCGAGAACGGCGAGATCGTCTCCGCTGTGAGCTCTGATCCGGATCTCAGTCTCGCCTCCGTTCTTCTCAGGCGGGGCGAATTGAGCCTCCGGGAGTACGAAGAGGCGAATGATCGGCTCTCCACCACGACGAAGATGTCATCTCTGCTCTGCGAGCTCGGATTTCTCACACCGGACGAGCTGGCGTTTTCCGACGAGCGAAAAATTGCGAACATCGTCAGAGACGCCGTCATGTTCCGATCCGGAAATTATTCGATCGAGTTCGTTCCGGAAGCGCCGGAGGAGATCAACCGGCGGAAAATCGAGACCGAGCGGCTCGTGATGAACGGGATCGAGGCGGTCGAGTCGTGGAGCCTGATCAGTCGTGGCATTTCACGACTGACCAGTCCGCTGCGACAGAGCGAGGGCGCTGACAGCCGGATCTTTTCGCTCGAGGTGACAGAAGAGGAGCTGCATCTCTATTCGACGTTGAGCGAACCCCAAATGCTGATGATGCTCTGCGATCGGAGCTATCTGTCGAACTTCGAGACGTGCCGGACGATCTGGGCATTGTGGGCAGTGAATCTGATCGAAGAGGCACCTGGGAACGAGATCCTGCAGCAGAAGGAAGATACCCAGGAGGAGCTCGAGCTCGAAGCGAAGGTCGAGCGCTACAACTCGGTGTTCATGGAGTTGTTCGCGACGGTCCGCGAGGAGATCGGCGATCACGTCTGGGACTTCACAGATCGCGTCGTCAGGCATTTGAGTCCCGACCGCCTGCCGTATCTGAGCGGCATGAGTCTGACGAACGAGGCGAGGGTGGATTTCGAGCAGCTTCTCAACAACCTGATCTCGTCCGGTCTCGAGGATCGTGCGACCGTCGCGCACGAGGTGCTGAACCAGCTCCTGTACGGATGGATCGTCGAGACACGTCAGGAGTTCGGAACACGGCTGCAGACCAAAGTAGATCGGATCGTCGCTCCCGTCATCGAGGCTCGCTGATGAATCGAATGCTGCCGATGCTGGTGTCGATCATCGTGATCGGATGTGCGCAGGCGATCGTGCGGACGCCGGAGCAGGACCGATGGAGTGAGTTGCGGTCCCAGTACGAGACGATCGAGTCGGTCCGCGCATCGAGTCCGATCCCTGCCGCAGGACGACGTGAGCAGATTGCGGCTCTTCTCGAGCGGCAGAAGCGGCTCGAGCCGATCTACGTGCCCTTCATGGCGACGCTGCGTTCATACGTCGAAGAGAGCGCCGACGCGAGAGCGCGCGCCCTCTACGCCCGCGAGAGGATTCTCATGGGGGATGAATATGCGCATTATCTCGCTCGATACGACCGGGCCATCTCGCTCTACCGCAGCGCGCTGGAGCTCGATCCAGGGAATGCCGCGATCGAGGAGAGGATCGCTGCGGCCGAGGACCGTCTTTACCTCTCGCCCCGAAAGTTCGGAGACATCCAGCCTTCCATGAGTCAGGCCGACGTCGTGTCGATCGTGGGCTACCCGCGCATCGACTGGGTCAGGGAAACGGTTCGCGATGGGCGGACCTACACCGTCTGGATCTATCCGAAGGCCGATGGAGGCGCGGCCGCTGTATACTTCGATAATGGCATTCTGTATCACAAGAACTGGGATGCCGCACCCGCCGATTCGAATGGGGCGTAGTGTAGTGTTTGGTTCATGAGGAGCTACACCAGACCAGGGGAGAAGGGGCCGAGAGATGGTCGACGAACCGATTCACGATGATTCTTCATATTACGAGATCTCGATCACGGCGGGGCAGGCATTCCTGGCCGTCGTGCTTCTGATCGCTTCTCTGGCCGCGGCCTTTGCATTCGGAATCGTGGTGGGTGAAGCCCGCGGGAAGACCACAGTGGCCACTCGCGCTCGTCCACCCGTCATCCTCGAGGGAGACGACCAGGATCCCGGCCACATCGAAGAGCTCGGAGTAGACCGACGAACCGTTCGCCACCCCTGCCGAAGACGCCGAGCCGACACCCGCGGCAGCAATCGAGGAGCCGGAGGTGATCGAAGAGGAGCCTGTCGCCACGGTGGCGGAGGCTGAGTCTCCCGCCGGTACCCCCGAGTTGGAGGTTCCGGGACCAGACAGCTCGGCCGGCAGCGCAGGTCAAGCCGTTCCCTTTGTCGCCCAGATCCTCTCGACGACGGAACGGGAACCGGCGGAGCGACTCGCAGCGCGACTGATCGAGGCGGGTTTCACCAGCGCGTACGTGGAGCGCGTGCCGGGAGATGCCGGTACTTTGTATCGCGTCAGGGTACGATTTCCGTCGGAGAAAGCCGCAAGAGGGGCGGTCGACCGGTTGAAGCCGTTCGCTCCGGGTGAGATCTGGGTCAGCCGCGCACCTCAGTAATGTCCGCGCAGTCGGCTGACGGTCGTTTCTGATACTCTGCGTCGGGTGCCTGGCCTGCATTTCTTACGCAAGGCCCGCAGAGAGTGCGGCTTCGCCACCATTTTGCATGGGCTGCATTGCGCATGAGACATTTCTCCATCCCGGAACCCCGGAATGGCTCGAGAGCTCGAGAGTGAGCGAACAATTCAGAGGCAGTTATGGTCGAACGGCTTCGACAAGCCCAGAGAGACAAACGATCCCACAAGGAGCCCACGCAGATCATCGATCGTGCGATCTACCATCTATGGGAGACGATCAATGATCTGGAGCAGATCCAGCCCGAGCATATAGAGTTTTTTCGCGTTTCGATTTTCGGAAGCTCACGGATCAGGAAGGGTGACCCGATCTACGAAGAGGTCGTGCACCTCAGCCGGGAACTGGCGGCGATGGGGGTCGATATCGTAACGGGCGGCGGCCCTGGCCTCATGGAAGCGGCCAACTCCGGCGCCGTCGAGGGTCGGGAGAAGAGCAAGTCCCGGAGTTTTGGTCTGCCGATTCACCTTCCTACCGAAGAGGCGGCGAATCCGTTCGTCGATCAGGTTTTCAAGCATCGGACATTTTTCTCGAGGCTTCACCACTTCGTGCGCCTCTCCTCGGCGTTCATCGTCATGCCTGGCGGGATCGGCACGTCACTCGAGACGTTCATGATCTGGCAGCTTCTTCAGGTCAAGCACATCAGGCAGCATCCATTGATCCTCGTCGGAAACATGTGGGATGGTCTGATCGAGTGGATGGAATCGACGATGGAATCCCGCGGGCTCGTGAGTCCCGGAGAAATCGAAATTGCTACGGTCGTTCCGGCTGCGGATGACGCGTTGCCGATCATCAGAAAAATCTACGACGACTTCAAGAGTCAGAAGCAGGAAAGAGCAAATGCCAAACGAAAATGAAGTAATGGAAGCTCTGGGCCGGGTGAAATTTCCTGGGCTGTCGCGCGATATCGTTTCGTTCGGGTTCGTCCGCGATGTCGAAGTGAGTGGCGGAAACGTCTCCTTCACGATCAAGCTGCAGACCGAAAACCCCGCTGTGGGCGAGCAGATCATGAAGGAGGCCGAACAAGCCGTGCGCGCGCTCGAGTGGGTTCAGGAGGTGCAGATCAGACCAGAGATCCAGACCCGGCAGATGGCCGGAGGTATGGCTTCGATGAGTGGCGCACCTCCCGAGACGACGATCCGGTCGATGGAAAAGGTGCGCTACAAGATCGCCGTCGCGTCCGGAAAGGGGGGTGTCGGAAAGTCGACTGTCTCGACCAACCTCGCGATCGCGCTGCAGCGACTCGGTCACCGTGTCGCACTGCTCGATTCCGACATCTACGGTCCCTCTCAGCAGATGATGCTCGGCATCGAAGGGCGGCCCGAGATCGACACGGAAGACGAAAAAATCCTTCCGATGGAAAAGTACGGAATCAAGACGATGTCGCTCGGTTTCATCACCGACGTCGATACGCCGGTGATCTGGCGTGGACCAATGGTGATGAAGGCGCTCGACCAGTTCCTGACCGACGTGAAATGGGGCGAGATCGACTTCATGGTGATCGATCTTCCCCCTGGAACGGGCGATGCGCAGCTCACCATCACGCAGAAGGTGCCCCTCGACGGAGCTGTGATCGTCACGACTCCCCAGGACATCTCGCTGATCGACGCCCGCAAGGGTCTCGCAATGTTCCGGAAAGTGCACGTCCCGGTTCTCGGTATCATCGAGAACATGAGCTACTACATCTGCCGGCACTGCGGACAGCGCGAGGACATCTTCGGTCATGGCGGCGGGCAGCGCACTGCCGAGATGCTCGACGTTCCATTCCTCGGAGAGGTTCCGATCGATCCACAGGTGGTGGTTGGTGGTGATCGGGGAGAACCGATCGTCGCGATGGACCCGGAGTCAGCGGCGGCGAAGGCTTTCGTCAAGCTTGCCGAGCAGGTGATGCAGCAGGTGATGGAGCCGGCGGGTACCTGAGAACCTGGCTATGAAGTGAGGAATCGTCCACCCCTATCAGTTGGAGTCAGTATGCCCAGACGCGTCATCTCTATTCTCTCCGCTCTATTTGTTTCGACAGTCGCCGTGTCCGTTCCGGGACCTGGAGTGTTTCCGCAGACTACAGAGGCCGGAAGTGGTGTCAGCGAGCCCTATGAGGTGATTCTGGACCAGATGGGGGAGCTCGAGGGCCGGCGGGATCCGAAGTGTTACGCCACCGCGGCGAGGCTGGAGAACTTCATCTTTGGTACGCCTCTGACTGAGCCGGCAAGGTTCGAGAAGGCCGAGCTCCAGAAGAATCTGGTTACCGGGATCTGGCGTGCTGCTTCGGAGAGAGCTAGCGAGCGTGGAGCGACTGTGGTCGAGCCGGAGGACCTGGTTCCGATCACCAACGCGATCGTCACTTTCGACCTCCAGGCGAACGGGGATCTGGTCGTCAAGTGGCCGCCGTCGAACCGGTTCCTTCTGGCAAAGCGGGACGTCGAGCATTATTCGAGTATCGCCTACTCATTCCGGGCGATCCTCGCCTCGCAACAGGAGGCTATGTTGCGGGATGCCGGTCGGCTGCGGCTCAGCACTGATTCTGTTTCGCACCTCAGAACATGGCTCGACCTGGTGACGATGACCGCTCTCGGCCTCGCCGATCACGATGCCCGAATCCTCTCGAGGCGCGAGATCAGCCCGGAGTTGTTCACCGAGGGGTGGCGTCAGGTAACCCGCGCACATTCCGTCCAGGAGGAGAATGGCGAGTTGGCTCACACCGATTCAGACCGGCCCGCCGATTTCAGCGTGATTCGGGGAATGGTCGCGGAGAAGCTCGCGGCGTACGAGGCCTACAACTCTGTCTCGATGCAGGTATTCATGCGAAACCTGCAGGTTTACTTCGCACGCTATCAGTGGCCGGCCGACGAGGATACGGGGGAAGCGCTCAAAGTCGCATTCAACGAGAGCATGATCGCCTTCATGAAGGACCTCCTGCGCGACTCTGCTGCACTCGCGGAAGCGGAAGGAGAACCTTTCGTCCGCTTGCGTCACGTCCACGCGGCTCTGCAACGACTCACCCCGTTCGAGGTCAATCAGTACGAGGACGTCATCTTTTTTCCCCGCCTTCCCCGCGATGAGCAGATCATCATCGAAGCGTACGATGCCGACTCGTTCCGCGATGGCGGTCTCCACTGGAGGTACCTCGATGAGGCACTCGAAGAAGTGGCCTCGGAACTGCCCGTGGCACCCGATCCATTTGCGGCGGAGCTCCTGACCGAAGGGGTGGCCCAGTTTGGCGTGCTGGTGCTGAGAGCCGCGGGGTTCGTGGCCAGGGATGCAGGTGCTGAAGCTTTGACGGTCGACCATCTGCGAGGTGGCTTCAACATGATTCAGGCCAGGCTCGACCGCCACGCAAAGGTTCCGGAAGCGGGGGCGAGGCCGATCACTCTTGCGTCGAGCGCGGAGACGACTTCCCGGGAGTCCACCTTCTTCCGGAATATCACCGCGGAGTCCGGGATAGACTTCGAGCATCGTACCTCCGACTGGCTGAGCCGCACGCTGCGATCGTACCTCCGGAAGAGCGAGTCCGAGGGGACGCTCACGATTCCTCCTGCATTCGGTGGAGCGGGAATCGCGGCGGATGATCTCGACGGCGACGGGGACGATGATCTACTGATCCTCAGCGGTGTCGGGAACAAACTCTACCGCAACAATGGCGATGGCACCTTCACTGACGTGACGAAAGGCTCTGCCGTCTCCGGTTTGCGCGCTGACGGGACGTACCGGGAGCCGAGGCAGCCGATCATCGCGGATCTCGACAATGATGGCCGTCCCGATATTCTGGTGACCTACGTCGGAGAAAAGCACGGCCTCTACCGAAACAAGGGTAATTTCGAGTTTGAAGACGTCTCGGCGCGGAGCGGTCTCGGAGGTGAGGGACAGGTCGGAGGTCCGGCGACGGTGTTCGACTTCAATCGCGACGGCCTGCTCGATGTCTACATCGGATACTTCGGAAATTATCTGAAGGGGACATTGCCGACTCTCAACAGACGGAACTTCAACGGAGAGCCGAACCGCCTGTTCATGAACACGGGCGAGCTGAAATTCAAGGACGTGACCGCAGGCAGCGGTACGGACAACAGCGGATGGGCGCAGGCGCTCTCGCACACCGATCTCGACGGCGACGGATGGCAGGATCTGATCGTGGGGAACGACTTCGGGATCAATGCCTATCTCCGCAATCGCGGAGACGGAACATTTGAGGATATCTCGGCACGGATCGGCACTGACAAGCCGTCGTTCACGATGAACGTCGGGATCGCCGATCTCAACGCCGACGACCGGCCCGACATCTACATCTCGAACATCGTGACGATGGTTAAGGACGAAAAGTATGTTCTGCCCAGCGCCGACACACCGATGAAACTGAACCCTGACAAGCTTGCCCGCATGCGTGTGGTGGAGGCGAACGATCTGTTCATTTCGAACGTTCGAAAGGATTCTCTTCCGAAATGGGAACTTTCGGATCTCGTGGGTCGCGGCTTTGCCACGACAGGATGGTCGTGGGATGCGGACTTCTTCGATTTCGACCACGACGGAGATGATGATCTGTTCGTTCTCAATGGAATGAACGAATACAAGGTGTACTCGGACACGCCTTACTACGCGCCGGTCCAGGACTCGGTCGAGGAGATCGTTCTGCCGGTCTCGGATCGTGAGCCGAACGTGTTCTTCCTGAATGAGAACGGGACGCTGGGGTACGCCTCGAAGGAGAGTGGGCTCGATTATCTCGGCAACTCCCGCAGCGCCGTTTATCTCGATTTCGAAGGGGATGGCGATCTCGACATCGTCGTGAACAACTACCAGGGACCCGCGCTGGTGTACCGGAATGACATGAAGACCGACGGGCGGAACTGGCTCAAGGTCAGGCTCGTGGGAAATCCAGAGCGTGGTTCGAACCGGGACGCCGTGGGGGCACGTCTGATCGTCACCGGCGAAGATGGGCTGCGGGTCTGGCGTGAAATTCACGGAACGGAGGGATATCTCTCCGTTCATCCGCGAACCCAGCATTTCGGGCTCGGCGGTGCAGAGAATGTCGATCTGGAGATCAGGTGGCCGAATGGCGAGACGCAGATCGTGCGGGATCTCGCCGCGAATGAAGTTCACGTCATCGAGCAGGAGTAGGCGAGGGACCGCCGAGTAGTCCCATGTCCACTCTGAAAATACCCCCCCGGCTGTCATCCTGAGCCGCCGGAGCGCAGCGCAGGACGGTCGAAGGATCTGGTACGGTCCGACTGTCTGGGAGGGGAAGAACGCGACAGTCAGGACGTACGCGATCCTTCGCTGCGCTCAGAGGCTGTGAAAGAATCCAGCGTACCCTGCGTTACGGGCGCGGCGACGTCGAGCGCGCGGAGCAGCGACGCAGCGATGTGGTTCATCGGAAAGGAGCTGCGACAACGCGATCGGCGACGCCCCGCCCGTAACCCTTTGGGCTGGTGGTGGTTACGGCCGATCTCCGCGTCACTCGTCGTCACCGAGGAACCACCGCGACTCCTCCTCGTTCCTTGAGCTCGAACCGTAAGCACCACCAGCGCAGGGCACGCTGGATTTTTTCACAGCCTCTCAGGATGACGTTGCCGCGCGGCCGTAGAGAAACTCGAGCGCCGCGGGCAGCCGTGCGGCCCAGGCGCCTTCGTCGTGTCCTGCGCCCTCATCGACTTCCAGCCGGAGGTCCTCGTCGGACCATCCCTTCGCTCTGAGGACCCGATCGAGTCGTCGGACGTCGGGGAGTTGTCCCGTCGCCTCATTAGTGCCCGTGTCGATCCAGATCTTCGTTGAAGGCCGTGCGGGGAGTGAACGAATCCTGCGCAGGATGGAGCGACGATCCCACCAGACCGAGGGAGACATCGCCAGGATCCTGCCGAACGACTCGCCCCATTCGAGTCCGACGTAGAGAGAGAGCAAGGCGCCGAGGGATGAGCCGCCGATGCCGGTCGACTCGCGTCGAGCGTCGGTGCTGAAGGTTTCGTCGATCCGCGGTTTGAGCTCCCGCGTGATCATCTGTCCAACCATTGATGCGCCTCCGCCGGAGTGATGCTTCCGATCCATTGTCGGCGTGTACTCGTCCATGCGAAGCGGACCGGTATTGTTGATTCCTATCACGATGGGCGGTGTGATGATTCCAGCGTCCCCCAGCGTGTCGACCGTCTCGCCCACCCGCCAGTGGTTGCCGGCGAATGCGGTGGAGGGTCGAACAGGTTCTGCCCGTCCTGCATGTACAGCGTCGGATACGCGACCGATTCGTCGTACCCCGGCGGGAGATAGACGAGGATATCCCGCGCTGTTCCCAGATAGCGCGAACGGAAGCGAGCGATGCGGTGGAGCGACCCACGCAACGGAAGATGATCGATGATCGTGGACTTGAGGCTTCGGGCGCGTGCAGGCGTCATTCGCCCGGCATCTTAACCCGGATCTCTCACGGGCTCGCCACTCCGGCCACCGCACGATCCGAGCTGTCAGGATGACAAGCTCATGCCGCACTCGCCAGCACATCGACGAACTCAACAGACAAAAAGGGGGCGACCCGTGAAGGTCGCCCCCGTGTTCTCCGTTGCCGCTCGAGTTGATGAGGCTCAGCGGAAGAGAACAGGAATCATGAACTCCGTCTCGGCGAAGCCGTCGGACGCGATGACCTTCAGCACGCCCGCCGAACCGCGGAGTGCGCTGCTCGGGTTCCACTGCACGGTTCCGTCATCGAACAGACGGATGTCGTTGCCGGGGTTGACCAGCTGGAGCTGGACTTCGTCTCCCTCGGGATCGACCGCCACGATGCGGAAGAAGCTCGGGAACCCGATGGTGGATACGCTCACGTTGCCGTCGAGAATGCCATCGCCGTCCTCATCGAGGATGTCGAGAATGCCGTCCTCGTTCAGATCGACTCCGCGAAGCTGAGCAGCGAAATTTTCACGCGTCGCGATCGACGGTACGAAGCTCGGGTCGCCGGTGCTGTTCTCGACGATGCTGCCGTAGACGAATGCCTGGCCTTCACGAACGCGGGCGTAGACGACGTCGTTCGCCAGATTCTCGGCCTCCAGGAATGTAGAGATGCCCTGGCTATACTGCTCGTGGGTGCCAGCTTCGTAGCTCTCGGAGATCGTGACCTCGGAGGAACCGTCCTCGCGGACCAGAATCCAGTCGATCTCGGTGTCGACAGGGGCATAGAGGCCGAAGTTGAATCGGGTCGCTGCCGGATCGGCCGGACCATTGAGCACTGCAGTATCCCCAACGGTCACGGCAGAGGAGGAGGTCCAGGCCGGAATGTCCTGGCCGAACTCGCCCTCGTCTGAGAGGTTGTAGGTGCGGCTTGTTACGGAGAGCTTGCGGAGAGCAAACTCGTCGCCGGTGATGACCAGCGCTCCGCTGGTTGCGGAGAGTCCAAAGGCCTCCTCGACGACATTCTCAATCGAGATCGTCTGACGCGAGAAGATGGTGAGCTCCTCCGTCGTTACGAGGCCGTCCGCATCGTGGAACTCGAGTGTGATCGTGGTGGGGGTGATGCTGGCGTTATGGATCGTGACGTCGCTCTGCCACTGGCTGCCCTGTGCTCCGGGTATGGATCCGACGGCGGGAACGACGAGTTGTGATGCAGAGAGAGAGGCGGTGAGAAGGGTGATAGCGAGGACGAGTAGCAGTTTCTTCAAGATGTTGCTCCTTTCGGTGTCGTGCGGGAGGCCTGATGGGCAACCCATCATTTGCTCTTCAAACACCTGATACGGAGCCGAAGTGATATGCGTCTATAGCATAAGATGAATGATAAGTGATTTCGGTTGATATAATTAAGAATGGCTGCTGCGGGAGGGAGGTCGTCCACAAATTATACGGACGCCGACTCGAAATCGTTTAGGATATTGCGGCCGGAAGGTGCTCGACACCTGATCGGTTAGTACAAACCGCTGCGATCCCCGCCAGTCCGCACCACGCGAAGGAGAATCGATGAACATCCCCCTGCTCGACCTCAAGCGACAGTACGACACGATCCGCGACGAGATCATGGAAGTGACCACGGACGTGTACGAGTCGCAGTACTTCATTCTCGGACCAAAGGTCGCGGAGTTCGAGAAGAATCTCGCCGAGTACTGCGGATCGCGTCATGCGATCGGTGTGTCATCCGGGACCGATGCTTTGCTCGAAGCGCTCATGGTTCTCGGAGTGGGGCACGGAGACGAGGTGATCGTACCCGCCTATTCGTTTTTCGCAACGGCCGGGGTCGTTTCACGCACGGGCGCTACACCCGTATTCGTCGATGTGGAACCGCGCGGCCTCAACATCGATCCTGCGCTGGTTGAAGAGAAGATCACCGCGAAGACCAAAGCCATCATTCCGGTCCATCTGTACGGGCAGATGGCTGACATGGATGCGATCATGGAGATCGCCGGCAGACACGATCTTCATGTGATCGAGGATGCCGCGCAAGCGATCGGTGCCGAGCTCAATGGGCGGCGAGCGGGCTCGATCGGCGCCATCGGTTGTTTCTCGTTCTTTCCCTCGAAGAATCTCGGAGGATTCGGTGATGGAGGCGCGGTCAGTACTCAGGACGATGCGCTTGCGGAGCGACTCGTCGATTACCGCATTCATGGGATGAAGCCGAAGTACTACCACCACTCCGTCGGTGGCAACTTCAGGCTCGATGCACTCCAGGCAGCCGTTCTCGACGTCAAGCTCCGTCACCTCGACGCGCTGGACCGAGGGGCGTCAGAAAAATGCAGAGACGTATCGACAGTTACTGTCTGATCTCGAGAAAGAGGGTCGCATCACGCTTCCGGAGACGCTCGAGAATCGCAGACACGTCTACAACCAGTACATCGTACGCTTCCCCTCGGAAGCTGACCGGGAGCGGGTCCGGAAGCATTTGCAGGAGAAGGGGATCGGCACCGAGATCTACTACCCGCTGACCCTTCCGGCCCAGACCTGTTTCAAAGATCTCGACTGCCACAAGGCCTCATTCCCCGTTTCGGAGAACGCGGCAGCGACTTCTCTCGCACTCCCGATTTTCCCCGAGCTGACGGATGACGAGCTGCACCGGGTCGCCGCCGCCATTCGCGAAGCGTAGCGCCGATTACCAATCGGCCGGGCCGCCGGTTGTCAACCGGCCCGGCCGTAGCGACGGTAACCGACTGCAGGTTTCCAACCTGGGGCCCGGCCGGTTGCAAACCGCCGCTGCAACCCCCGACCCTTTCCGCATCGCCGGCTCAGACGATATAACGGTCCCACTGTCCGTATCGCTCAAGAACAGGTCCGCGTGGAAGTGCGAGCAGTGCTGCGGCCAGACCCAGTACAGTTGCTGTACCTGCAGCGGTTGCCGTGGCGCCCTCGAGCAGCCAGGGAAGGATCGCGATGAGAAGACCGGCCACAGCATTCACAAGTCTGCCCGCGCGTACGACTTCACCCATCGAGACGACGGCGACGACGACCACCAGAGCACCGCCCAGATGAAGCACCGTGGAGGCTGGCTTCTCAATTGCGAACAGCGCCGGCATTCCCATCATGAATACACCCAGGGCGGCCGAAACCAGGAGTGTCCAGGGAACGCTCATCCCCCAGACTGACGCTATGAAAACTCGCAATGGTTGCTGGGAGAGCGACATGATTTCAGGTGAGCGCTCATCCTGGTCACTCTCTCCGGGATCTCCGCCCTTCCAGAAGACTCGCCAGAACGGTTCCCCCCGCCTGCGTGCCTGTCTCACGTGCTGGATCATCGCGATTACTTCGTCAGTCTCGAGCGGAATCATCGGCAGCATGATCGCAGCGGCAAGCAGGCAGAACGTGCACCATGACCCCACGACCACCGGCTGCGAAATGACGAGGATGATGTGCACGAGTCCGAGCGGGATGACGAGGATTCCGAAGAACGTGACCATCCACGGCATGGTTCGCCAGCGGGTGGGCGCACCCATGAATCCCATCAGGAACTCGAATGTATAGGCGAGCGCACCGAGCGCGGCATCGGAGACGGGCAGACTGTGGGACATGCTCGAGTTGAGGACGCTGACCGTGCCACTGCCGAAGAACGGTTCCCAGATGCTTTCGATGTAGCCGAGCTGGAACATCGAGAGGTAGCGCGATGCCAAAAGACCGAGAAACCCCAGAAGAATCATGATCCATCGCTGTGGCCACGAAGAAGGGTTGTAGGTCCATCCGGCGGGCTGACCGGGACCCATCTTCATGTAAAGGATCATGTTCGGCATACCCGGGATCAGGATCGTCAGAGCGATGACGAGCATACCGATCAGCGTGTCGTTCAGATACGCTGAAGCCGTCGGGGCCCAGAAGAAGACCGGAGCAGCGCTCATCCAGGCGCCGACGCCGCAGGCGATCCAGGCGCTGATGGGGCGGTTCGGTCTCAGAGCACGCCAGCCGAAGACGATCAACAGCAGTCCGGAGATCAAGTCGCTGCCGGTCATCAGCATTGCCCTCAGTGCAGTATGGGTGGCATCTGAGAACCAGACGCCGCGCCCGCCGCTCGGGACCACCCACAGACTCTCATTCAGATAGCCGAACTGAAATGGGGCAATCATTGTCCATACGCCGAGCATGATGATTGTCCACCAGATCCACAGCGTCTGCTTTTGGTGCTTGCGCAGCATCTCATGCCGCGCTTCAGAATAGGGCTCCCCGTGCTCCATACCGCCGCTGGACATCTCGGCCATTGGGCGCGTGACTCCTCGCGTTCCCATTCCTCCGTCGTGCTGGTTCATCAGGACTCCCGAGGCGTGCAATCCCGAAACCAGTCAGGAAGTGAAAACGTGTGGCGGCAGTTTTGGGAAGAATCTACAATCCCGACTTCCGTTTCAGAGCAGTTCAACTTTTCAAAAGACGCATACGCGTCGGGAGTCAGGCATGAAGAAATTCGCCATTTTTCTGCTGCTGCTGTCCGTCACCTTCGGTTCCTTCGCATCACCGCTCCGTTCTACTGATGACACAGCGAAAGACCTGGTCGTCCGTAAACTCGCTCCCTCGGAGGCCGCACACGTGCTCGACCAACTGCGATTCCCTCGTGGCGCGGAAGAGTCGCCGATGACACCGCAGGTCATTGCCAGCGATCGATGGCACCACAGCTTTGCCATTCCGTCGGCCGGCAGCCTTCAAGGTGGCCAGGGCACGTACTTCCGCTCCGACATCACGCTCTCGAACCAGGATTACGCCGACTCACAACTCGTTGCGATCGTCTGGCTGGAAAGAGGCGTTGATAACAGCGAAGACCCCCCTGTGTTTGTCGTAGAGCTCGATCCGGGAATCATCGTGACGGTCCGTGATTTCGTCGGTGAACTTCTGGAGACCACTGGGCTCGGTTCAGTCATTTTTGTCGCGGTCGATGAGAACCTGGACGCGGACGAGCTGGCCAGCATCGACGGGTACTCGCGCATCTGGACCCCTCAGCCAGGCAATCCGCAAGGAACCGTTTCGCAGCAGTTCCCGGCGGTGGTCATGGGACTGCTCTCCGATTGGGATACTGCCCTGGCGATCGGCATCCGGCACGACAGCGCGTTTCGGGCGAATGTGGGGATCATGAACCTCGACAGCGAGGCGAGAACATGGGAGGTCATTGTTGCTTCCGAGTCGGGCGCGGGAGGAACGACGATGATGGTTACGGTTCCGGCCGTATCGATGTCTCATGTCTCGGTGCCCGCTGCCGAGCTCGGCAGCGTGATCATCCAGTTCCAGGTCCAGGGAGACGCGACGGATCTCGAGTGGCTGGCGTACGCGACCTCGAATGACAACATCACGGGTGATGGCTGGGTTGCGATTGCCACCCCCCAACGCGAAGACGCGCCTTTTTAAGGAGTCGCGTCGAACCATTTTTTTCATATGAGCTGAAGGGCCCGGGGGCTCGTGCGGGCGCACGGTCCCCGGCAGCCGCGCGAAGGCGGCGGACGATGCGGGGGAATGTCCGTGCGCGCGCGTTTTTTCACGATCTCGAGGAAGCGGGGAGTCCCGCCGCTATGGTCGAGCAGATGAAGCCGAAGTCGCGGATGCGGTCCTTCGACCGGATTCGCCAGATGAACCGGGAGGAGCTCGAGGAGTTCGTGAGCTCTTCAGCCGACTCGATGATCGAGGAGGAGGCTCTCGCCGTCCTCGACAACCATTTCTGCACCAACACCATCATCGCCCGGCTCGCTCAGTCACCGCGTCTGACGGGGCGCTATTCGGTCAAGCGCGCTCTCGTTGCCCACCGTCTGACGCCGCAGGGTCACGCGATGAAGTTCGTTCATCATCTTCAGTGGCGGGACCTTTTGCGGCTCTCGACCGACGTGCGCGTTCCTCCTCCGATCCGACGATCGATCGAGGAGAGCATGAAGACGAGGCTGGTCAAGCTCACACTCGGTGAGAAAATTACGGCGGGGAAGTTCTGCAGCGGTGCGATCATGAAGATTCTGATGGCCGAGAAGGACCCGAAGATCTTCGCTTCGCTGCTATTGAACAGCAGGCTGACCGAGGAACTGCTCCTCCAGCATGTGAGCTCGGAGAGCGCACCCGCGGAACATCTGCGCATGGTGGCGGATCATCCGAAATGGTCCCTGCGCTACCCTCTGGTGCGGGCGCTCGTGAAGAATCCAGACACACCGCGCGCCGTTGCCGCCTCGCTGCTCACGCGCCTGAGGAAAGAGGATCTGAATGCGCTCTGGGGCAACCAGAGAACGTCACGGTACCTGCTGGCGTGCATCGAACGGCTCGGTCTGATTCCCGACTAGGAGCCTGCGCCGCAGAAAAAGTGCCCTGCCGCTCCACGTTCTCGCGGCCGGGCATTTCTACGGCGCAGGCTCCTGGTCCTGATCATGTGAGGTTCCCCGTGTCGATCGGCGCCAAGATTCGTTACAATGCCTGAGCTGATGGCAGAGCGAGACGAGAACACCGAGCTCACCGGATCCGCCGCGGACGCCCCGTTCGGGGAGGAACTGCGGCGTGAACGGGAGATGCGCGACATTTCGATCCGGGAGATTTCCGAGACGACAAAGATCAGCACTCGCTTTCTCGAGGCGATCGAATCGGGCGATTTCGCGTCACTCCCAGCCCCTGTCTTCACCCGCGGTTTCATTCGCGAGTATGCCAGCTATCTGGGGCTTGAACCTGAAGATATCGTCGATCGCTACATGTCGATGGTCGCCCGGCAGGAACAGCAGCGGGAGAATGAGGAGGAGGAGATGCGGGACCGTATCAGCGGCCGTCTTCCACTTTCTCCGGGCAGCAGCGTCATCAAATGGATCGTGATCGCGATCGTTGCTCTGGCGATCCTCGGTGCCGGAGTCTATTACCTCTCGACGAGCGGGAAGAGCGAGCAGGAACCCGCTCCAGCTGGGGAGGAAATGCCCGCTGAGCCCGAGGAAGTCCAGAAGGAATCGGAGCCTCAGCCTGTCCCGGAGGCCGACTCGATCCGCATGAAGCTCACGGCGACGGGTGACTCATGGATTGACCTGCAGGTCGACGACGAGCCTCCCACCGACTTCACGTTGCAGTCGGGGTCATCCCGAACATTCGAGGCGAAGGAGAGGATCATCCTGCGCACGGTGGGGAATGCCGGGGTTGTCGAGGTCGAGCTCAACGGCGTGAGCGCAGAACCGCTCGGACGCGAGCGGCAGGTCGTCCGTGATGTGGAGTTTGATCTCGAGAAGGTCAATGCGCTCCTTCGCAAGAGTCAGGCTCCTTCGTCAGAGAACGGGAGCGAATAGCGACGCATGATGGAGAACCCTGCCGGACTCCAGCCGAGCGAGCTTTTGGAGAAGATCCAGGCTGAGGAACTTCCCCCGGAATTTCTCTCGCTGGTCGCCAGAGGTTTTCTCCCGATCCCTCAGAGTGATCTGATCGCGATCCTCGCGATTCTGGTTCGTCATGACGACGAAGTGATCGCGGCGAATGCAAGAGGCTCCCTCGATGAGGTTCCTCGTGGAGGTCTGCTCTCGTTCGCCAGAGACGAAGACGCTCCGGGGGCGTCACTCGCAGCGCTGCTCGCGCACAGCGACGATCACGAGATCCGGAGCACCCTCGTACGGAACCGGTCGACGCCGAACGCTGCGGTCGCGGCAACCGCCCGCACGGCACCGGCGAAATTGCAGGAAGTGATCGTCACCAACCAGCGGCGCATCATTGAAGAGCCGGAGATCCTCGAGTCGCTTCTGCAGAACCCCGAGCTCAACGGTGATGTGAAGCGACGGGTTCACGAAGCGAAAGAGGAGTTCTTCGAGAAGGTTGCCACACGGGACGCACGGCGAGCGGCGGAAGCCGAGGCCGAGGAGGAACTTTCCGAGGAAGATGCTCAGGCGCTGGAGGAATTGCTCGTAAAGGCTGAATCGGAGCCGGACGAGGAGCCGGTATCGGTCGAGCCTCCGGAAGGTGTGTCCGAGCAGGAGAAGTCGGTCTGGGTACAGATTCTTCAGATGGGTGTTTCTGATCGGGTCAAACTGGCTTTCAGGGGGGGAAGAACCGAACGGGGCATTCTCATACGGGACCGGAACAAGCTCGTCTGCTCGGCCGTGATCAAGAGTCCGAGGATCACTGAGAGTGAGGTGGAGGGTTACGCCCTGATGCGAAATATCGAGACCGAGGTGCTGCGCCATATAGGAACGAAGAGGGAATGGATGCGCAAATATCCGATCGTTGTGAACCTCGTGAAAAACCCGAAAGCGCCGATCGGAGTTGTCCTACCCCTGATCAATCGGCTAAATTTGAGAGACCTGAAGAATCTGAGCCAGGACCGGAATGTCCCGGAAGCAGTTCGAATCTCGGCGAGAAAGCTTTTCGTCAACCGATCAAAACACTAGATGAAGACCAACTACTATGAAGTTCTGGGAGTGTCCCGCGGAGCCTCAGACGAGGAGATTCGTCAGAAGTTTCGCGAGCTCGCGCGCAAGCACCATCCAGATCGGTTCTCCGGCGAGGAGCGTGAGGCAGCGGAGATGAAGTTTCAGGAGCTGACCGCGGCTCTGAACGTTCTGACGCAGCCGGAGCGGCGCAAACAGCACGACTCGCAGCTCCAGCCCAATGTGGCCAAGCCGACCGATCCGAAGCAGATTGCGAAAGCGTATCTGGCGCAGGGAGTGAAGTCGTACAAGGAAGGAAATCTCGACGCTGCCCGTGCGAATTTCGACATGGCGGCCAAGCACGATCCGTCCGATGCGAAGGCATTTCACAATCTGGCGCTGGTCTGTGCGAAAATACCGACGGCGATACGTGACGCGGTTCACGCCGCGGAGAAAGCTGTTGAACTGGAACCACTCAATCCCGTATATCTGAAAGATGCCGGATTGATCGCAAAGAGAGCGGGTTTGAGTGCAAAGGCGCAGCGGCATCTCGAAAAGGCGCTGGAGTGGGACGCCGACAATACGGAAGTCATCAACGCACTGGCAGAGCTCGGCGCAGGCCGGGAAAGTCGAGAGGGTGGAAAGGGTTTGCTGGATTCCCTTTTCAAGAAGGGCTGAGGAGTGCAGATAAAGTCGTTCGGGAATACCGACGTGGGTCGGCAGCGACAGCACAACGAAGATGCATATCTCGTTGACGATGGGGCAGGGCTGTATCTCGTCGCTGACGGGATGGGCGGTCATGCCGCGGGCGAGGTTGCCTCGAAAATCGCCGCCGAAGCGGTCTCGCGAGTTCATCTCTCATACGATCGAAGACGACGGAACGTGGCCCCACGCCTATGACGAGAACTATTCGCGGAATGCGAACCGGCTGACCTCCGCGCTCCGGATTGCGAATACCCGCGTGATCGAGGCGATGAAGAAGGACGCCCGTCTGCGGGGAATGGGGACCACCGTGGTGGCGGGATTGTTCTCCGGAGACCGTGCCGCAATCTCTCACGTGGGTGACTCGCGGGCGTACCTGATCCGGGGCACCGAGATGTCGCGGATCACTTCGGATCACTCGTGGGTATTCGAGCAGGTGAAGGCTGGAATGCTCACCGAGGCCGAGGCTGAGAAGCACCCTTTGCGGAACGTCATCACGCGTGCCCTCGGCGGAGGAAACAGCGTCGTACCGGACATCACGGAGATGGATGTTCACGAAGGGGACTATTTCCTCTTCTGCTCGGACGGGCTCACGGGGATGGTCTCGGACGATGACATCCTGAGAATCGTGACGGGGGCGACCGATATCGAAGGGGCCGTCCGTGAGCTGATCGCCCAGGCCAACGAGCACGGCGGCCATGACAACATCACCGCGGTGTTGCTCCAGGCATCCTGATCGCACTGCAGTTCTGCAGACGATCTGGAAGGAGGTTGATCATGAACATCACAATCGAATACTGCGTTGTTTGAAACTACCTTCCCCGGGCCTCCAGTCTGGCGGCCAGAATCAGGAAGGAATTCGATGTCGAGCCCGAGATGGTGAAAGGGCGAAATGGTGTCTTCAATGTCATCGCAGGGAACAAGCTCGTGTTCTCGAAACATGACGAGGGACGGTTTCCCGACGAAGCCGAGGTCATGGAGTCGCTGCGCGAGTTGAACAACTAGTGTGAAAAACCGATCGGCTTCGCGACCGTCTTTTTTGGAGTGCTGAGCTCGCCGAAGGACGAGCTCAGCTTTACATCACGCCGCCTTACGGGCTGCGGCGGGTTGCAAGCTGCAGTGGAAATTTCCTGACTGGTCCCGATTGCGGCCTCGATGGTGGTTGCCACGGGATCCAAAGCGGGGCTCGTCCTCCGGCGAGCACCGCACTCCAAAGTCACAGCCTCGATTCACGAGGCGTTTTCACACAGTCTCGGCGCTCAGGATGACGAGTCGTTGTTCTTCAGTATTCTGTAGTTGAGTTCCCTGGAAGAGCTCCGCGACGTGTTTTTCTGTTGACATTTGTCATCGATACAGCATTTTCTTATGTTAAGATAACCAATCGCAGCAACTCGCAGGTTGCCGGGTGTGTGTGGGATGAAAGTGTGGAAGGCAACAGTCATCGCAGGGATCTCGCTTCTCTGCTCTTCGACGGGCGCGGTCGCGTCGGAGCTATCGGTTCGACTCGACTCGAACACGAAGGTCGAGCTCACGACCGATCACCAGATCGTTCTCCATGTCGTCCCGCACGACGGAGATGCATGGTCACGCCTCGCACTTCGCGTGTGTGGGGATGCGAGCCGCTGGAAAGCTCTTGCAGAACTGAACGGCCGACCGGATCTTCTGCGCGGCGTAGCCGTCGAGATCCCTTACGAGCTCGTGCGTGACGACCTGCGTGTCGAGATCATGCGTGCTCTCTTTCCGGCAGACCGGCGTCACGAACGAGGCTGGGTTCATCAGGTGGTCAGCAGCTCCGGGCCCGAGGGAGAGTCACTCTGGCGGATTGCAGAGTGGTTCACGGGGTCCGGCCAGAATTACTCGGCGATCAGGGATGCCAATCCGGGGCTGACGCTATCGACGAAATTGATGCAGAGGGTTCTGATTCCCGAACCGCTGCTCCTCGCCTCGTTCCAGACCGCACCCGTCGACTCCGACGAGACACTGGTCGCGATGGCTTCGAGCGTCTCGGTTCGGCCTGTGGCAGTTCACGCTGTGGCGCGGCGAGACAACGCTCCTCTTGAGTACGCCGGCGCGGGTGCCGACCGTCACGCGATCTATCGGCTGCGGGAAGGGGAGGCGATCTACAGTTCCGTGGCCGTTCGCTTTACCGGCAGGATTCACGCTCAGGACGTCAACGAGGTGATTACGGAGATCGTCCGATTCAGCGGCATCGAAGACGTGTCGAGACTGCCCGTCGGATATCCCGTCAGGATCCCTCTGTCGCTTCTGACGCCGGAATACCGGCCGTCGGATGATCCGGAGAGGCTGGAGTGGGAACATCTGCGACGGCAGCGCGATCTCGTCGCACAGGCCGTGGAGGCCAATCGTCTGGAAGGGGTGCACGTGATCCTGGACCCCGGACACGGTGGGCGTGACGTCGGAGCGACCTTCGGCGGCCTCTATGAAGCGGTCTATGTCTACGATATCGCGAGCCGGCTCAAGGACCTGCTCGAGAAGGAGACGGGAGCCACCGTCTGGATGACTTCGCGATCGAAGGCGCTCGGTTATGAAATACCGGATCATGACGTTCTCGAGGAAGAACACCGATCAGGTGCTGCTCACCACGCCGAACTACGATCTGGAGGACCCCGTCGTCGGCGTCAATCTCCGGTGGTATCTCTCGAACGCGATCTATCGTCGCGTCTCGCGCACGGTTGACCCGTCGAAGATCATCTTCATTTCGCTCCACGCAGACTCGCTCCATCCTTCTCTGAAGGGGGCGATGGCCTACATTCCGGGCGAACGGTATGTCAGGAATCTGAGCTTCGAGAAACGTGACCAGGTCTATCTTGCCCGTGCTGAGGTGCGCGAAGAGCCCTCCGTGTCTCATTCCGCCGAGGAAGCCTTCCAGGCCGAGGCGTTCTCGAACCGGCTTGCGGAGTCGCTGATGAGCTCGTTCCGCAGGGAGGGGCTCGAGGTCCATCCGTTCGATCCAGTGCGGGAGCACGTCGTTCGTGAGAAGCGCGAGTGGGTCCCGGCCGTCATCCGGTACAACAAGGTACCGACGCGGGTCCTTGTGGAAGTATGCAACCTCGCCAATCCGGAAGATCGTAGCCGGCTCACGACGAGTCAGTGGAGGAATGAAGTCGCGCGGGCACTTGCCGACGGCATCACCACTCACTTCCGCAGAACGGCGCCCGCCGGTGGATTCAGCACCGTCACCGCTGCCCGCTGAGATCGCGATTCCCGGCGAGCGGGAGAACGGTGCTGCGTCGCCGCTCCACCGAAGGTACAACGGGTGCATGTCCACCCTCTGAGGCTTGCAGAATGATCTCCATCTGCAGACGGTTGAGAGCAGCGGGTATAATCGCGCGACCGCGTCGGAAGCTTCTTCCGGCAATCTCCGCCTGGACAAATATGAGACAACACGAGGTAAAGATCACGGCAACCGGATTTCGGTTTGCCATCGTGGCGAGCAGGTTCAATGAGCAGATTACGGACGGACTCCTGCAGGGTGCGATCGAATGCCTTCGAAGCCATGGGGCGAACGAGAGCATGATTGACCTCTACCGCGTTCCGGGCGCGTTTGAAATACCGATGACTGTGGCGAAAGCTCGCCAGGAGCGGGCGTTTCGATGGCATCGTGACCATCGGGGCGCTGATCCGAGGTGAAACCGCTCATTTCGATCCATCTCTCTCCCAGGTCACCCACGGGATTTCGTCAGTCGCGAGCCGCGAGCAGCTTCCAGTGGCCTTTGGCGTCATCACGTGTGAAACGATGGAGCAGGCGCTGGCACGCAGCAGCGGCCCGGCGAACAAGGGCTGGGAAGCGGCACTGGCCGCGATCGAGATGGTGAATGTGTGGAAGGAAATCGATACGGCCGGATGAGCTGGAACGGCTCTGGCGTAGAAAATTGAAATGGCGACGTCGAAACAACCGAAGGACCGAACCACGGGCGCGAGGAGATCTGCTCGCGAGCTCGCGCTCCAGATGTTGTTCCAGTTCGACATGTCCGGGAACGATTCTCAGCACATCGTCCGGCATTTCGACGATCTCACTAAGGCCCGCGAAGACGTGAAGCGCTTCGCCACAAGGCTGTTTCTCGGCACGGTCGATCATCGCGACGAGATCGACGAGCTCATTTCTCGTCAGGCCGAGAGATGGAAGATGTCGCGTATGGCTGCGGTCGATCGCAACATCATCCGCATGTCCGTCTACGAACTGCTCCACGAGAAGGAGACGCCGAGACTGGTCGTCATCGACGAGGCGATCGAGATCGGAAAGCGTTTCGGTAGCGAGAAGAGCTCACAGTTCATCAATGGCATCCTCGACGGCATTCTCAAGCGCTACAATCTGGAATCGGCTTCCAGCGAGGGTTGATCATGGGGTCGAGGAAGTGTTAGCCAAGCCCACAGCCGTCCTGCAGCGTCATGCTGCACGTTTGGGGAGGACGCGTTGAGCCTTCTCGGACGTCTGGAGGATCTGTCTCTCCCCGACATCGTTCAGATCGTCTATCTGAGCCGGCGAACGGGCATGCTGGAGATTGTGGATGGTGACTTGCGCTGGGGAATCTTCTTTCTCAACGGTCTCGTCGCCAACGCCTTTTCTCCCGAAGATCAGAGTCTGCTCGAGTTTCTCGATCACAGAAAAGTCATCCCCGCCGACGGCGTCGAGGCTCTACGCGAAGCGGGAGAACGCGGCGAGGTCGTCGGAGACGTCGTCGTCTCTCGCGGAATGTTGTCGAATGATGATCTGGCGGAGCTGATCCGGCTGCGGATCACGACGATCGTGCGGCCACTCCTGACGCGGCGGAGCGGCGAGTTCAACTTCATTTTGAGCGACAGCATTGCTCCCTCCGATCTCGGATACGACGTCGAGACTCTCTTCCGGCAGGGAGGCGTCCTTCCTTCGGAGATTCTCGACGAGGGAGAAAAGGCGAAGCCACTGCAGAACCTCGAAGAGACCATGCGCGCCGGCAAGGCGCTGCTTCGGGGCGAGAGTGGCAGCGAAGTGGCGGCGTTCGGGTTCGGCGAGGAGATCGAACAGATGGCAGGAGGCACACGGTCCTCCGAACCGGACGACGATCACGAGTACGCCGATCTCCCTGACGATCATGACGAGGATGAGGAGGATGAGAGCCAGTCTCCGTTCGGAGAGGCCGAGAGCGATTCCGCGTTCTCCGAGCTCGACCTCGAGGCGGAGCCGGACGATCTATTTGATCTTGACGCCGCTGGTCCCGACGAGTCCCCGAACGACGACATTGACCGTGCCACTGACGACGCTCCACCCTTCAGCATTCCACCCGGCGAGACCCTCGGAGGAGGACTGCTGGAGGAAGAGCCGATCGAGACCGCATCCGACTGGAGCGAGGAGCCGCACCCGGAGCGGATAGACGAATCACCGGCTCGGACGGAGCGTCCGGCCGCTGTGTCGGGCATCCCGTCCTCCGAGGGGGGCACGAAGACGGATGTCGATAGCAGGGTCGGAAGCCTTGCGGCACCGCCTCAGGCCCGGTCGTCCTCCAGGTTCAGGATCGAGGGCCAGAGTGGCCTCACGATCGATGATCGGAACGTGATTCTCTACGAGCGGAATCCGATGTTGCGTGTTGCCGCCAAACGCGCGTTTGGCCAGAGCGGGTTCAACATCTTCCAGTTCGGACAGCTCGACGAGGTGCGGCGGGTAACCGATGAGATGCTCGACGGCAACCGGTTCTTCGTCGCGTTCCTGGAGATCGTCCCTGGTCGCGAAGCCGATACCGAGATGTTGATTCACCAGATCAAACGGACGAACCGGCACCTTCCTCTCGTCGTGATCGATCAGGAGGCGTCGCTCGAGCGCAGGCACGGCATGTTGAAGCTCGGGGCAGACATGTATCTCACCAAACCGGGGCAGGCCCATCTTCAGCCTGCGATTGCGGATCAGTCACTCCGATTGTTCGCGGACGAGCTGGTACAGTTTGCCGAGCATGCCGTGCAAAATTGGGAGCGGCTCACCGAGACCTACGGAGAGGGAGAGGGAGCGGTGGGGGCGAAGCTCTACGAGATCGCAGAGAAAGAACGTCTCAACCGTACGAGAACATTGATGCGGAGTCTGATCAACGAGCTCGCCGATCCCGACGACATCGGTCAGCTCGCTCAGACGATTCTCCGGCTCGCGAACGAATATCTGGATCGGGCTGCGCTATTCGCCGCGTCGCCGACCAGGTTCATCGGTCTCGGCGGGTTTGGTCCCACGGGCACCGACAAGCATATGGATGATCTTGCCCGAAAGATCAGGATCGCCCGCGATGACGACTCCGTTCTTCGCGACGTGATGATGAATCGCAAGGCCCATCGCGGTAAGCTGAAAAAGACGAGTGCAAATGTGAAACTTCTGCAGGGGCTCGGAACGACCCAGCCCACGCAGGTCATCGTCATTCCGATCGAGAATGACGGGGCTCCCGTCGGAGTCCTCTACGGGGACAACGCGGGGAGCCGGTCGCCGATGGGACGGACGAGCGGATTGGAGATATTCCTGGAACAGGCAGGACTGGCGCTTCATAATGCGATCGTGACGAACGCCAGACGGAAGGGGCTCGACTGGGAAACCAAATGAAAATACTGGTCGTAGAGGATTCTCACTCGATGCGGGCGTATCTGACCACGATGCTCGAGTCGGGGGACATCGAGGGCGAGCTCGACATCGTCGAGGCTTCGAGCGGCTTCGAAGCTCTGAAACTCCTGCCGCACCACGAGTTTTCAGCCATTCTGACCGACATCAACATGCCGGACATCAATGGCCTGGAGCTGGTGAGCTTTCTGAAGAATCATCCGCAGTACAAAGCGATTCCGATCATGGTGATCTCGACCGAGGGAAGTGAAGAGGATCGCAAGAGGGCAGCGGCGCTCGGTGCCGAACAGTATCTCGTCAAGCCTTTCGAGCCTGAGGATCTGACCCGCAAGGTGCAGACGCTGCTGGGGCTCAGGGCCTGAGATGAGCCGCGAGGACGAACGCGCCCGCCGGGAGTTTACCTCCGAGGCGGAAGAGCTTCTCGAACAACTGAGCAAGGATCTCTCGGAGTTCGAGGCGCAGGGGCGGAATGTGCGCCCCGAAGTCATCAACAAGATCTTTCGCGAGATCCACTCACTCAAGGGACTCGCGGGCATGCTCGGGTTCGTCGAGATCTCGGAGCTCGCGCACAATCTCGAGGACCTTCTCGACAAGTTGCGGATGGGAAAGATCGAGATCACCGGAGAGCTCCTCGATCTGCTCTTCGACTCGATCGATTCTCTGAACCGCCTCGTCATCGGATTGAGCGATCCTTCGATGGAGGGTCTCGTCGACCTCTCGCAGCTCACCACGCGAATCCATCGTCAGTTGAGCCTCAAGGAGCAGGCAATCGCCGATGATCCGCTCGAGGAGCTCGACCTCGATGACCAGACCCGCAAGAGCCTCACTGAATATGAAGAGCACCGTCTCGTCACGAACGTGCGCAGCGGGAAGCAGATCTATTCGGTAGAGGTGACGTTCAGCTTCGCCGACTTCGACGAGAAGCTGCGTGCGCTGACCGAGAAGCTGGGCGATGCGGGTGAGGTCATCTCGACCCTGCCTTCCGTCGATCCCGGCGGAGGAGAGGGGCTCGCGTTCCGTCTGCTCTACGGCACCACTTCCAGCGCGGAGGATCTCTCCGTTCTCGCCGGAGACGACGCCACGGTTCGGCTCCTGACGAGCGAGGCAGTTCGATCCCCCGGAGCCGATCGCTCCGAGGATGATGTTTCGCTCCGGAGTGTGGCGCAGACGGTTCGGGTGGATATCTCCAGGCTCGACCACGTCATGAACATCGTCGGCGAGCTCCTGATCGAGCGCACCCAGCTCGAGACGCTGAGCCGTTCCGATGCGGTGCAGGGGAACCGGGTTCTATCCCAGGAGCTTCTGAAGATTACACGGAGCTTCGACCGGCGCCTCAACGAGCTGCAACGCTCGGTGATCGAGATGCGCATGGTGCCGGTCGGGCAGATCTACTCGAAGCTCTCACGCGCCGTCCGGAAACTCGCACGGGAGCTCGACAAGGAAATCGATCTTTCGCTCCATGGCGAGGATACGGAGCTCGACAAAGTCATGGTCGAGGAGCTCACCGACCCGCTTCTCCACATCATCCGCAACGCGATCGATCACGGGATCGAGCCGAAAGAGGAGCGGATCGCCGCTGGCAAGCCTGCCGCGGGGCAGATCCGGCTCAATGCGTACCAGAAGGGCAACTCGGTCGTCCTCGACGTCACGGACGACGGCAAGGGAATCGACCCGCAGACGATTCGTGCGACGGCGCTGAAGAAGAAGCTGATCAAGGAGAGCGAACAGCTATCCGAGCGTCAGGTTTATGATCTGATCTTTTCACCCGGGTTCTCGACCGCATCGACCGTCAGTGAGGTTTCCGGAAGGGGAGTGGGGCTCGACGTCGTCAAGCGGAATCTCCAGGAGCTGAAGGGCTCGATCGAGATCATCTCCACACCCGGCAAAGGATCGACGTTCCGGATCACGCTGCCGATCACCCTCGCCATCATCCAGGGATTGATCGTTCGAGCCGCGGGGGAGACCTTCGCGGTCCCTCTGACCTCCGTCGAAGAGATATTGCGCGTCTGGAGCAACGAGCTTCGAACGATCGAAGGCCGTGAGATCTACAAGCTCCGGGACACTCCTCTTCCTCTTCTTCGTCTCGCAGACGCTTTCGATCTCGGAGACGATGGCGACGGTGGCGAGAACCGGAAGTGGTTCGTGGTCGTCACTCGATCGGCAGACCGCGTTGTCGGACTCCTCGTCGATGCAATCGTTCGCCAGCAGGAGATCGTCATCAAGCCGGTGGGGGAGCGACTCAAGCGGGTCGCGGGCATTGCCGGCGCGACCGAGATCGGCGAGAACGAGGCAATACTCGTGGTCGACACGGGTTCTCTGATCGAACATTTTGGCAGCAAGGCACGATCGAGCCGGCGAGCCCGCTCGGCCTGATGCCGCGACAGCTATGTACGAACAGCACTTCGGCTTTGATGCGCGGCCGTTCGGGCGCACGCCCGATCCGGCCTTTCTGTACGAAAGTCCTCAGCACCGGGAGGCTCTCGCGCGGCTGGAGTTCGCCGTCGAAGAGAAGGATCTCGCACTGCTCGTTGGTGAGATCGGTTCCGGGAAAACCACACTGTCGAGAGCTCTGATCGACCGCGTGGGGGATAGCCGGCCGATCGTTCTGCTGATCAATCCGCGCCTTTCCCCCTCCCAGCTCCTGAGATCGATCGCCGCGGGTCTCGGTCTCGAACCGAAGTACTTCCGGAACGATCTGCTCGATCAGATCCATGGAAGACTGTTCGAGCTGTACGAAGAGAAGCGCGAGCCGGTGCTCATGATCGATGAGGCGCAGCTGATCCCGTCGAAGTCGACATTCGACGAAATCCGGCTTCTGACCAACTTTCAGCTCGACGACGAGAATCTTCTCTCGGTCATCCTGATCGGTCAGCCGGAGCTCGAGCGACGGCTGGACCGGCCCGCGTACGAAGCGCTCAGACAGAGGATCGGGCTCCGCTACAGTCTCGGTCCCCTCGATCTTGACGAGACGATCGCGTACGTCGAGCATCGCATTGCGAAGGCGGGGGGGGGCACAAATCCTTTCAATCGGGAGGCGATTGCTGCGATGCACCAGGTGTCCCGCGGGATCCCTCGTCTCATCAACACCGTTGCGAATACGGCACTGCTGGACGCCTACGGTGAAGGGGACCAGGAGGTCGATGAGACGCGGGTGATGGACGCGGCGCGCGAGCACAGGCTCGTCGAGAGGGAGAAGTGATGGTCGATCTGGTCAAGATTCGAAAGAAGGCACGCGAGCAGAAGGGGGAGGCAGGCGAATCCTCGGGTGAGCAGACGGTGGACGCCAGCGGGGAGAGTCAGGCCCCGGAGACGGAATCCGCCCCGCGACCGAAACCGCAGACGCAGAGCTCCGCGGGTTCCCCAGGCGTCAGATCCCCGAAAGGCAAGACGAAGAGGAAGGCCGCCAAACAGCAAAAGAAAGCCGAGAAGAGAACTGACGACCCTGTTTCCGAGTCGCCATCGGTTGATCCCACGTCCGTTGTCGAGCCAGAACCAGCAAAGGTCGTTGACACGGCTCCCGCACGTGCTGAAGCGTCAACCGAACCGGCCCGGACGGAAGATGACGATGGAGAATCACGCCTGAGTCGTTTCAAACGGACTGCCGGGCTGGTCGGTGAGGAGGACAGCCAGGAAGACGGCGGCGTCTGACGAGGGGGTGGATGAGGATCTGCTCGAGGTGATCACGTTCAATCTCGCTGGAGAGCAGTATGCGATCGATGTCGAGCACCTCGTGGAGATCATTGTTCCACGGGCGTCGACGCGGGTTCCGAATGCATCGGAAGAGGTCATCGGAATCATCTCCCTCCGCGGCTCGATCGTGACCCTTCTCGATCTGCGGAAGGTACTGAGACATTCAGGATCCGGCCAGGAGACCGAGGATTCACGGATCATTGTCGTACAGCACGAGAACGAGCGTCTCGGCTTCATCGTCGACAAGGTTCTGCGCGTCGTCAAGGTCGACAAGGCATCGATCGAGCCGCAACCGATCGTCAGCGCGGCCGAGCATGACGACGTGGTTCGCGGCGTATTCGTCTCGGGCGAGACGATCACGATCTATCTCGATCTTCAGCGAATCGCCGCGGATCAGGTTCCCGTGTGACGGGCCGGGGCGCAACCGGTGGTTTGCTGGTAAAGTAGGCTCGAGGTCGCGTTTCGCGAAATTTGCAGCAAGAGGTGGAAATGGTTGAGATCAGTTGCCGAGCCTGTTCCGCCAGGTTCGGCGCCAAGGTGGCGTTGCCGTTGACGTCCCCAGTCAGAGTCGTTTGTCCGGCGTGCAGTCACCAGATGACGCTGCGACCGACGGGTGGGGTACAGCGAAAGCGAGTGGTGGTTGCAGACGAGCCGCGACCGTTTCGAGACTTCCTGGGCCGTGAGCTGGACAAGCTGGGGTTCGACATCGACTTCGCCGAGCAGGGTGACGACGCACTCGCAAAGATCAAGGTCAGCCGGCCCGATCTCGCAATTCTGAACGTCTATCTGAAGGGCATGCTGGGGGTGGAGATCTCCGAGGAGATCCGGAAGGACTCAGAGCTCTCGCACACGAGGGTCGTCCTGATCGGCGCCCTGTTTCGTGCGAACCGGTTTCGGGCGAATCCGACCAATCTCTACGGTGCGGATGAGTACATCGAAGAGCAGATCCCGGCCAAGGATCTTCACCGAATCATCTCAAAGCTCTACCCGGATCTCAGGAGTGGCGGTCCGAGCTTCGAGATCGAGGATCACGATACCGAAGAGGCGCAGCGTCTGGCCCGCCTGATCCTGTCGGACATCGTGATCTACAACTCCCAGAAGGCGGACCACGGCATCCGGGATGGGAACTTCTTCGAGATCCTCAGCTCCGAGATTACCGAGGGGCGCGAGTACTTTGACAGTCGGGTTCCGGAACCACTCCGGAAGTCGCGAATTTTCGACGATACCCTCCAGCAGTTCGTGAAGATGAAGCACGACGAGCTGGCCGAGGATGCTGCGAGCTCAGATGAACGATAAATCCGCCCCGGAGCGTGCGCGATCCGCTGATGCCGACGAGCGCCAGGGCGCGGCGCTGGAGCTCGTAGAGAACCCGGGTGAGAACCTCGCACTCGTGTTCGAGCTGCTCGGAGACCGCGACTGGCGCGTCAGGAAGACGATCGTCGAAGGGTTGGTCGAACATCCCACCGGAGAGGTGATCGACAATTTGATCGAATCGCTCAGAGACGGCTCGAATGCGGGGCGGCGAAACTCGGCGACGGAGAGCCTGGTGAGGATCGGAGAGGATACGATCGATCCGATCATCGCGACGCTCGAGCGGGAAACTGATCCGGACGTACGGCTTTCTCTGATCAATCTCCTGGGCGATCTGCGCAATCAGCGCGGCTTCGAGACGCTTCAGCGTGTGCTCGTTGAAGAACAGGACGTGAACCTCGCTTCCGCGGCTGCGACCTCGCTCGGTCGCTACCGCCGGTCCGAATCGGTCGAACCGCTGATGAAGGCCCTCCAGCGGAATGAGCCGTGGCTTCGATTCCACGTCATCGAGGCGCTCGGAGAGATCGGCGATCGTGCGGCGCTGCCGGCCATCCTTCCTCTGTACTCGGAGAGCTCTCTGAGAAAGCCGATCATCGAAGCGATCGGGCGTATCGGCGACGTGGGCACGGTGAATTTCCTTCTGAAGATTCTCGCGGAGGAAGAGAAGCTGAACCTCATGGCACTCAAGGCGCTCGTCAACATTGCAGAGGCAGACAAGCCGCGAGTGATGAAGATCGCCGAGCGCGCGCTCATCAAGAAGAAGGTCAGCTCCGCCTTCCCGAAGGAAAAGCTCGGACCGCTCGTCGAACACCTCAGAAAGACGCCGCGCCGTGAGGTCCGGCTCTTCATTCTCAAGATTCTCGGCTGGTCGGGGGACGATCGGGCAGTTCCGGTCCTTCTCGAGTTTCTCGCTCACGCCGATGTCGCGGATGTTGCCGCTCAGTCGCTGGCGGACTTCGGAAGGCCCGCGACCAAACCAGTTCTGGAGACTCTCCGAAACGCCGACGAAGATGAACAGGTCGCGCTGCTTCTCCGCGTCGTTCACGTCATCGCGGGAAAAGAGGCGGTCACGACGGTCATTGGATTTCTCGATCATCAGAGTCCAGAGATCAGAAAGTACGCGATCGAGACGCTGGGGGAGATCACGGATCCCTCGACGATCAACTACCTGCTGGCCCGTCTCGACGATCCGGATGTCACCTGTCAGCAGGCAGCCGTGAACTCGATCTCGTCGCTGGTGATGGCTTATCCGGAAGTGAAGGAAGAGACACTCGCGAAGATTCGCAAACTCCTCGCGTCCGGCTCGGTCCCGACGAAAATCAACTCCCTGTCGGTCTATGTGAACATCCAGGGTGAGGGCTATCACGACGAACTGCTTCTCGCCTCGAAGAACGAGGATCCTCAGGTCCGGCAGAAGGCGATTCACCTGATGGGCAAATTCAGCGAGGAACGGTTCGCCGATCAACTCGTCCTTTCTCTTGCCGATGAGTCTTCCCCGGTACGACTCGAAGCGATCCAGGCGATTGTGCGGCTGAAGCCCGCGGAGGGACTCGAGCCGCTGCTCCACGCACTCGACGATGAGGACATCTGGATCCGGACGGCCGCCGCGCAGGCTCTCGGCGAATATCGGGATCCCTCGGCGATCGAGCACCTGAAAGCGCAACTTGACCAGGACATCCCGCCGATCCGTATCGCAGCGATCGACGCGCTCGGAAAGTTCGGCGATCAAAGCGTCAAGGAGCCGCTTCTCCAGAGCCTGAGCTCGGATGATCCCGAGATTCAGCGTGCCGCACTCCTGGCGCTCGCCCGAGTTCCCGGCGATGACGTGACGAACCTGATGTACGAAGCTCTGAAGAGCGACGACTGGAGGCGCCGAGCCGCGGCCGCGCTCGCGCTCGGTTCGCGGCGGGATCGCTCGGCCGTGGAGCTGCTTCACGAGAGGCTCTCGGAGGATCCCGACTCGTACGTTCAGCAGGCGACGATCGAGGCTCTGGGCCGGCTCGCCGACCCGCGGTCATTTCCGCATCTGCTGGCTGCACTCGACAATCCCGCGATCGTCGATGAAGTCTCTGAGCTCCTGGTTCACCATAAGGCCGTTTACAGAGAGCAGCTCGAAAACGCCTGGCGGACCGCGGACTCGAGAAGGGAAAGCGTCATCGCCGCGATACTCGAGGCGATGCGTTCGGCATGAAAGAGCGGATGCTGAGGAACGGGACAGGCGCCCGCCGGTAAAATGAGCAACCTGAACTTTTCGCTGAATCACAGCATGGATCTGCCGGACGACGTGTTCCGGAAGATCCGTGATGCGATCTACAAGCGGTGTGGAATCTACTTCTCGGACAACAACAAGTACCTGCTGCAGAAGAGACTCTCGGTCCGCGCGAAGGAGTTGAACTTCGACTCGTTTCAGAAGTACTTCTACTTTCTCCAGTACGACCGCTCCGCCGACAAGGAGTTCGATCAGATTTTCGATCTGGTCACCACGAACGAGACATACTTCTTCCGGGAACCTGCACAACTCGCCGCCTTCTCGGAGGAGATCGTTCCGGAACTTCTGGCGAAGTATCCGGAGCGGAAGATCAGGGTCTGGTCCGCCGGCTGTTCCTCGGGGGAGGAGCCATACACGATCGCAATGCTGCTCGATCAGAAGGGCTACTTCGACCGGGCGCGCTTCGAAATTTTCGGGAGTGACATCAGCCAGGTCGTTCTCGCCAAGGCCCGTAGCGGCGTCTACAGAGAGAGCTCCTTCCGGGCTACCGCAACCGAGGTAAGGGACCGCTACTTCGAACGTCAGGACAACGGGACATGGAAGATCAGCGACGGCATCCGCAATCGCGTGTCGTTCGGCCGCCTCAACCTCTACGATTCCGCCCGTGTCGCAATGATCGGGACAGTCGACGTCATCTTCTGCCGGAACGTCATCATCTACTTCGACGATGAATCAAAGAAGAAGGTCGTGACCAACTTCCACGATCGCCTCCGCGACGACGGCTACCTGCTTCTGGGCCACTCGGAGTCTTTGATCTCGTTGTCGACGAGGTTCAAGCTCAAGCATCTCGAGCACGACATGGTGTATCAGAAGTAGCGTTCGGGTCGTTGAGTCATTGAGACTTTGAGTCGTTGGGTTGTATCGCTGGTCGCTGGGGCGTCGCACGCTGCCCCAGCCCGCGAAGCGGGCGAAAGATTCTTTCGCGGATCGCCGTCGGCGCGTCGCGATTCCAGGCGCGCACACGCCCGTACCACCGTCTGCCGACAGCTCCGCGGGCTCGCAGATGATGTCGCGCCGTATGTCCCCCAACCTTTCGTCTGCCTCGCGGTCTGGTCCAGCCGGCCAACGACTTATGACCAACGACTCAATGACTCAAAGTCTCAACGACTCAGCGACTCAATGTAGAATCACCCACGATGATTCGTGCGCTCGTGGTCGACGACTCCGCTTTTAACAGGGTGACCATCTCCCGCATGCTCGAGGCGAGCAGGGAGATCGGTGTCATCGGTACGGCGGCTAACGGAGAAGAGGCGATCCGGGCGACCATGAGATTCAAGCCCGATCTGATCACGCTCGATCTCGAGATGCCCGTCATGGACGGCTTTTCGTTTCTGCGGTGGTTGATGGCCAACCATCCCACTCCGGTGATCGTCGTATCATCAAAGGCGACGGACCGTAGCGTATTCAAGGCCCTGGAGCTCGGCGCTGTCGAGTTCATCGCAAAGCCGGGAGGACCGGTGTCGCCGCGGCTCATGGAGGTCCAGAACGATCTGGTAAGGAAAGCTCTCGAGGTTGCCACGGCCTCGCTCGAGAAAATCCGTTCGAGGACCGAGCAGGCCCCGCCGGCGCCCGCCGAGAAAGCGCTCGGAGGGCCGATCGCCGTCGATCTCGTCGTGATCGGAAGCTCGACTGGAGGGCCGCCTGCGCTTCAGTTGATCTTTCAGTCGCTCCCCCTGATGGAGGTACCGTTCGTCGTGGCGCAACACATGCCGGGGACGTTCACGAAGTTGTTCGCAGAACGTCTCACGCGTCTCTCTCCGTATCGTGTGAAGGAGGCGAAGGATGGGGAGCCAGTCCTTCCGCGAGTCGTCTATGTTGCGCCTGGAGGAATGCAGACCACAGTGGTGACTGACGGCGGCCGTTCGCTGATTCGCGTCCGAGATCGCCGTCCCAGCGATCTCTATGCGCCATCCGTCAATCGATTGTTCGAAAGCGCCGCGGAGGTGTGCGGTGATCGTCTTCTGGCGGTGATCCTCACCGGGATGGGGGACGATGGCGCCGAAGCGATGATGAAGATCCGGCAGCGTGGCGGCAAAACGATCGCGGAGTCCGAGTCGACCGCGATCGTCTTCGGGATGCCGAAGGCTGCGATCGGCGCTGGAGTGATCGACAGCGTGCTGCCTCTGCACGAGATCCCTGCCGGAATCCGGCGGGTTTGTGTCGACGAGTGAGGGGAGCGCGAGTCCGGGAAGGCTGGTCTCGCTCGCGGAGTTTGTGTTAGATTGAGTCGGCTGCAGAGGTAGGAAAGAGGCGAATGAGCGGCGACGAACATCACAAACTGGAGACATTCCTCGACCTGTTCAACAAGGGCAAGGAATTCACCGAAGAGCTCCTGCGCGAGAACCAGCGTCTCCGGTACCGCGTGGCGGCGCTCGAGGGAACTTCCGGCGATACGCCCGAAGCTCCGGCATCGGGAGAGGTCAGCCGCCTGAGGGCGGAGATCGAGAAGCTCACCGAAGAAAACAAAAAGATGCAGGACCGCTTTTCCCGGGTAGAGGAAGAGAACAAGGACTTCGCGGTCAGGTATGTCGAGGTCGAGGAGCAGAACAACAACCTCGCCAACCTCTACGTTGCGAGCTATCAGCTCCACTCCACGCTCGATTTCCGGGAGGTCATCCAGATCGTCCAGGAGATCGTGATCAATCTCGTCGGCGCAGAGGTGTTTGCGATTCTCCTGCGCGACGAGAAGACGGACGAGTTGAAGGTGATCGCCACGGAGGGCACCGAGCTGCTGCCTGGTGTCGGCGAGCTGATCGTGAAGGTGGGTGAGGGTGTACTCGGTGACGTTCTCGCGACGGGCGAGAGCTTCTACATCGACGAGACGGCCGGGGAGATGACTCTCGACAGTCCCGTCGCCGCGGTGCCGCTCAAGATCAAGGATCATGTCATCGGTCTGATCGCTATCTACAAGCTTCTACAGCAGAAGGACGGTTTCACCGCTGTCGACTACGAGCTGTTCTCGCTTCTGGCTGCGCACTCCGCCACGGCGATCTATTCATCGAAGTTGTACTCTCAATCGGAAAGAAAGCTCAGCACGATCCAGAGCTTCCTCGATCTGCTGACGACAAATTAAGGACGGGTTCATCGGATGGAGATGTCGACCACATTCCTCGTAGTCGAGGATTCGCCTACGATGAGGCAGCTGATCTCATTCTCCCTGAAGAGATTCAAGGGTGCGAAGATCATCGAGGCCGTCGATGGGGTCGACGCCCTCAAGAAGCTGTCGGGAGAGAAGATCGATCTGATCCTCACCGACATCAACATGCCGGTGATGGACGGACTGAAGCTGGTGTCACTGGTCCGCCAGAATGAGCAGCTCCGGAACATCCCGATCATCATCATCACGACCGAGGGTGCCGAAGAAGACCGGGAACGGGGACTCGCCCTCGGCGCAAACGCCTACATCTCCAAGCCGATTCAGTCCTCCCACCTGATCAAGACCATCGGCGAGCTGCTCCCCGCCTGAGGCTCGGAGAAAACTCGCCACCTCGTACAGGCGACCGGAAACGAAGACCTGGCACCAGGCTACAGCCGGAAGCATTTAGTCCAACTCCCCGTTGTGCCAGGATGCTAATGAGTTACCTCGGATGGGATTACCTCAGTCGGCAGGATATATCGACGATCCTGCGTGGAATCCGCGCCGGACAGGCGTTCGGAGGTCCCTACCATGCGGAGATTCATCCTGCTGGTCGCTGCAACGTCGCATGCTTCTTCTGTTCGACCGCATCGATCCGCAAGGATGACCAGTTGCCGCTCGGGAGCTTTCTCGGCATTATCGATGACCTGGCGGAGCTGGGGACCCGGTCGGTGCGTTTCTGGGCGGGGGCGAGCCTCCTTCCACCAGAAATCTCGCTGATCCTGGACCGGTTGGCCGAAGCATCTCTTCCCATTGAAAACCTCACGACGAACGGCGTACTGCTGCGGGCAAGGACCGCGGAGCAGCTTCTGAGCAACTGCGACAGGATTACGATCAGTCTCAATACGGGGGACGCCGAGTCGTACGGGGATATGATGAAGACCTCCCCGAAGAACTTCGACAGGGTGCTCGAAAACATTCGAGCTCTGATCGCCGCGCGGAAGAAGCGCCGCCCTCTCATCAATCTCCAGTTCCTCGTCTGGCGCGACAACTATCTTCAGATCCCTCGGATGTACCGGCTCGCGAGGGAGCTGGAGGTCGATTCCGTCATCTTTAATGGTCTTTCATTTCTTCCTGCAGAGCAGCGAATGTCCGAGGAGCAGAGGACCGAGATGCTGCACCTCTACGAGAAGGTCATTGAAGAAGACGAGTTCCGTGTGGTGGAATCGATCGAAAGCTATGAGAAGCCGCTCGCGAATGAGCTGCAGGTCATCACGCGCAGGCTCACTGAAAAGCGAGCCGGTCAGGGTCTGATCGGGAAAGCGCTGCGATTTGCCGGCCGCCGGGACTTCTCCCTGTCCGAAAAGGCCAGGCACTGGCTCAAGATGCGAAAGCTGCGTCAGGTGTCGTCAGAGACTGCAAACATGGTCGACGATTGCGTGATCGGCTGGCATTCGCTCGTCATCAAGACGTCGGGAGATGTCGCGCCCTGCTGCATCCTTCAACATCGTTCGCTGGGAAATGTCTTTCAATCGTCTGTGCGCGATGTCTGGTTCGGTGAGCGGTACCAGCAGTTGAGATCCGAGCTGCGTCAGATCCTCGTTCAGCATGAGCAGTGGGAGCCGGGAAACGACGCGATCGCCGTTCCGATGTGTGCTGGCAAATCGGAAGAGGCCTGCCCGATCAAGACCATCTACCGGGCCGACATCGAATTCTCTCGAGAGCTCGACCAGGCGGCTGCATCTCTCCCGCCGGTTGAGACGGCTCATCAATAGCGGTCTGATCGGGAGTTTGTCTTCGGCGGCCTCAGAGTGACGAGATGGCCTCCTCGTAATCTGCCGCGGAGCTCGTCATCTGTTCGTTCTGGACCGCAGAGGACGTACGACCTGACGCCTCAACGATAATGATGTGGGGGAGCTCCGGCACGTCCTTGTATCTCTCATGCCGCTCGAGGTCACGCAATTGATCGATGTCGCTCTCCCCGTGTGGCACATCTTCACCTGTTCAAATCCGGCATCTTTGAGAAGCGCCGTCAACGTCTGTGCGTTGTACAGAAACTGATGTCCCCAGCCTCGAAACGCCTTGTTCATCCAGAAGCAGTCCCTGACTCCCTCCTCCTGGGTCGACCATTCGTACGGGTGGTATTGGGTCATCCATACCCAGTCCAGATTGGGAGTCGACAGACGCAGGACCCCATCGTCCCTCATCACTCGCCGGCACTCCTGAACGAAAAATCTTCCCTCGGCGAAACTGAGGTGTTCGATAAAGTGTTCTGCGAAGATGAACTCGACATCCGCGAACGGAAGCCCGCCGCCTACGTCCAGCGCCTGCACACCCGGCGCTTCTTTCAGGTCGATGTTTACCCACCCTTCCAGCAGCTCCGTGCCGCACCCGATGTGCAGACGTTTCAGTGCAGTAGTGCTTTCGTCTTCTTCTGAATTGCTCATCATACTTTCCATACTCTCACCACGCAGCTCCAGTCTCTCGTCCGATTCTGCAGTCCCGGGTATTGCGTTCCTCTCGCGGTCTCACACTAGCCCGCATGGTCGGTTATCACTCATCATGGGAGGGCGGGGTGGCGACTCTTCCTCCTGGATTGGAGGCCAGAGCCGGATTCTAACTCAGCCGCCGCGGGGATTGTATCGCGCGAGGCGCCAGCGGGACGTAGATTCGCGGATATCCACTACGAGGTCTCCTATGGGCGTGACGGCGAGGCGGCCCATGCAGGGAGAGGCCGAACAACTCTGATCATTCCGCCGTCGATTGGGTGACGATAGAACATGGGCAACTTCAGCACCTGGGATCATAGGGAAAGGCCGTTGATGTCCCGCACCGTCGCTTACCTTTCACTTTTCACTTCGAACTTTTCCGCCTGCTGCGATTGCCGCTGACACTGTCCGGGGGTTCTGGTACAGTCGCGGGCCATGTTGATCCGGCCGTACAAAGGCATGCATCCGAAGATCGGATCAGCGCGTGTTTCTGGCTGAGAATGTCTCGATTATCGGCGATGTGGAGATCGGTGACGATTCCTCCATCTGGTATGGATCGGTCGTTCGGGGAGACGTTCACTACATTCGGATCGGCCAGCGCACGAACATTCAGGACAACTGTGTCGTTCACGTGACCAATGGGACCTGGCCGACGGTCATCGGTGACGATGTCTCGATTGGACACGGTGTCATTGTTCACGGTTGTACGATCGAGCGGGGCTGTCTGATCGGTATGGGCTCGCGGCTGCTCGATGGCTGTACGATCGGTGAAGAGGCGCTCGTGGGCGCCGGAGCACTCGTTCCGGAAGGAATGAATGTCCCGCCGCGATCGCTGGTTCTCGGTATACCCGGCAAGATCCGGCGCGATCTCACCGACGCCGAGCTCGAGCGGGTGAGGACCAACAGTCGGAACTACCTCGAATACAAGGAAATCTATCTCTCGGAAGGAAGCGCGGAATCATCGTGAATATCAAGAACAGAACAGAGGCGGGATCACTCAGGCGCGAGGACGTGGGGCGGAAGGTCAATCTCGCCGGCTGGGCTCACAAACAGCGGGATTTCGGGGAGTTGATTTTCATCGATCTGCGCGATCGCTCCGGAATCATCCAGCTCGTCATCGATGAGGAGAAGATTCAGAACTCCAAGCTGGTGGACGCGGCGAAGGCGATCCGTCAGGAGTTCGTTCTGCGTGTCGAAGGAGAAGTCGTCGAGCGCGACGATGAGCGGAAGAACGGCGGGATGCCGACAGGAGACGTCGAGGTGGCGGTGAGCTCACTCGAGATCGTCAGCCGCTCCGAGCCGCTCCCGTTCACCATCAGCGACGACACGACGGCAACCGAGGAGACGCGACTGAAGTACCGGTATCTCGATCTCCGGCGTCCTCAACTGGCGAAGAATCTCATTCTGCGCGACCGGATCTCGCAGCAGGTCCGCCGCACGTTGCAGAAGCATGGATTCCTCGAGCTCGAGACCCCAATCCTCACGGCTTCGACACCCGAGGGGGCGCGCGACTACCTGGTTCCGAGTCGTATCCATCCGGGCGAGTTCTACGCTCTTCCGCAGTCGCCCCAGCTCTTCAAACAGCTTCTCATGGTCTCCGGCCTCGAGCGCTACTACCAGATCGCGAAGTGCTTCCGGGACGAGGATCTGCGCAGCGACCGGCAGCCGGAGTTCACCCAGATCGACATCGAGGCCTCGTTCATCGAAGAGGAGTTTGTGTACGAGCTCATCGAGGAGCTCTTCCAGGACATCTTCCGCCTGATCGACGTCGAGCTCACGACCCCGTTCCCTCGAATGGGGTGGCAGGAGGCGATGGATCGCTTCGGCAGCGACAGGCCCGACACGCGCTACGGGATGGAGCTCAAAGATCTCTCCACGATCTTCTCCACGATTGACTTTCCACCCTTCCGGAGCGTACTCGACGAGGGAGGCACAGTCCGCGGGTTCGCGGTCCCGAATGCGGCCGGCTATTCACGCAAGCAGCTCGACGGGCTGGTCGAGGAAGCAAAGGAGCTCGGGGCGTCGGGCCTCGCCTGGGTAAAGCTTGGCGCGGAGCCGAACTCGTCGATCAAGAAGTTTCTGTCGCAAACAGACTACGACAAGATTCGCGACGCATTCAGTGCCGAGGATGGCTCGCTCGTTCTCATCGTGGCCGGACGGACCCTGCCGACACTCGATACGCTCGGGATCCTACGTGGCCGTTTGGCCAGCCGCGAGGGACTCATCCCCGAGGGGAAGTGGAATTTTTTGTGGGTCGTGGACTTCCCGCTGTTTGAATTCGACGAGAGCGATGGCCGCTACTACGCGCGCCACCATCCGTTCACCTCGCCGCGGCTCTCGGATCTGGACACGCTCGAGAGTGATCCCGGCTCCACGACCGCTCGCGCCTACGATGTCGTCCTCAACGGCCTGGAGCTCGGCGGTGGCAGCATCAGGATTCACGACACCGAGGTGCAGAAGAGGATGTTCAGAGCGCTCGGAATCGGGGAGGAGGAGGCACAGAGACGCTTCGGATTCCTTCTCGACGCTTTCCGCTACGGTGCACCTCCTCACGGAGGGATTGCCCTCGGGCTCGACCGGATGACGATGCTGATGGCCGGCGCCGACTCGATCCGGGACGTCATGGCGTTCCCCAAGACGGCGCGTGCCCAGGATCTGATGACCAACGCACCTTCTCCGGTCGATGAGGTTCAGCTCCGCGAGCTCGCGATCAGTATCAACCGGCGCCAGAAGGAATGAGAGCGTGAAGCCGTTCCGCTCCGTCCGTCAGCAGTCGGGTGACTACCCGGTGTGGCTGGGTCGAGGCATCCTCGGGCGGCTCGGTGAGGTCGTCGAGGAGCTCCAACCGTCCGGCGGAGTGGTCCTGCTGATGGCGGGCGGGGTCGTCGATTCCTGGGGAGAGCGGGTGAGGGAAGGAATCGGCCGGCGTGTTCCGACGATCGTCTTCTCCGACTCCGAAGAGCAGAAGACGATGAGGACCGCGGAGGAGATCATCGGCGCGATGCTCGAGGCGGGTGTGCGCCGGGACTGGATGGCGCTGGTGGCGGGTGGCGGATCGGCGGGGGACACGGGCGGGTTCGCGTGTTCGATCTTCATGCGGGGAATCCGCTACGTGCACATTCCCACCACTCTGCTGGCGCAGGTCGACAGCAGCATCGGAGGGAAGCTGGCCGTCAATCATCCCGCCGGGAAGAATCTGATCGGTTCGTTCGCGCCGCCTGTGGGTGTCGTCGCGGACCTGGAGACGCTCGAGACGCTTCCTCCCCGAGAGCTCAGATCCGGCCTGTACGAGGCCCTCAAGGGAGGGATCCTCGGTGACGCGGGACTCTTCGAGCTCATGGAGTCGAAGCGGGATCAGATCCGCGCGGGTGATGAGGTTCTCGACGAGGTCGTGGCAAGAGCGGTCGACGTGAAGATCGCCATCGTATCGGAGGATGAGAGGGAGGGGGACCGGCGACGCCTTCTGAACTATGGGCACACGATCGGTCACGGATTCGAGGCTGCGACGGGCTACTCGTTGCTGACGCATGGTGACGCGGTGGCGTGGGGAATGATCGCCGCCAATGCGATCGCGGCCCAACGCGGACTGATTTCTTCCGACATCGAGACGCGACTGAACCGCTGCGTCCTGGCTTACGATCCGGAGCCGCTCCCGGAGATGAAGAATGCGGAGATTCTCGCGGCCGTTCAGCACGACAAGAAGTTCGTAAAGGACAGGCAGGTGATGATCCTCCCCGTTGCGATCGGATCGTGCGAGGTCTTCGACGACATCACGGCAGAGGAAGTTCAATCCGGGATCGACGCAGCTTTCAGAATGAATATCTCGGGGTGAATCGGGTCGCAGTTCCTTTCCGATGAACCACATCGCTGCGTCACTGCTTCGCGCGCTCGAGACTCGCCGCGCCCGTAACGCAGGGTACGCTGGATTCTTTCACAGCCTCTGAGCCGCCGGATCCCGCGAAGCGGGAGGAGGCCTGCCCTGAGCGAAGCCGACGGGACCGTCGAAGGATCTCGTGGAGCCTACCGGCCCGAAGTTCGGCTAGAGTCAGGACGTACCCGATCCTTCGCTTCGCTCAGGATGACAGTCCCTCTTTGTTTCCAGTCATTTACGAAGAGGTTCCATTGGAAGCGGAGTGAACGCAGCGACAGATGCCCATCGGTGCTCTCGAAAGCCTCGACCATCCGCTTCACAACGTGATCAGGCTGTGCGTGCGTGACGCGTGAGGAATGGGAGCGTGAAGACCATGGAGGTCCCGACCCCTTCGACACTGGCGAGCGTGACGGTGCCTCCGTGTGCCTCCACGACCTGCTTCACGATGTAGAGACCGAGACCCGTGCCGCCGCCGCCTCGGAAGGACTTTCCTTTCGCCTGCTTGTACTTCTGGAACAGTCGATTCTGTTCGTCAGGCTTGATGCCGATCCCGGTGTCGGTGACGGTGATGATGATCTGGCCACCACCTTCGTCGTCACGAACGACCCGCGCGCCGACGGAAATAATGCCCTTCTTCGGCGTGAATTTCAGCGCATTACTGAGGAGATTGATGACGACCTGGGTGAGCTTTTCGGTGCTTCCCTGAGTGACAGGCAGATCGAATCCGTGACCGGAGATCAGATAGATGCCCTCGCGGGTCGCGGCCTGCTGCAAACTCTTGACCGAACGCTTGAGGACGCTCGCAATGTGCATCGGATCGCTGGAGACCTCGAAGTTTCCCGATTCGATCTTCGAGAAATCGAGAAGCTCGTCGACGAGGTGCATCATCCGCTCAGTCTCGCGTTTCGACTCGACGAGGAGCTCCATCTGCGTGTCGTCGAACCCCGAGGTCTCGTTTTCCAGAATGAACTCGAGCGTGCCCTGGATTCCTGAGAGAGGACCGCGCAGGTCGTGGACGATCATGGAGGTGAAGTCCGATTTCGCCTGCTCGATCTCTCTCTGCCTGGTGATGTCATCGAACGACAGAGCCACGCGATCGGTGCCCTGCTGATCGCCGAGGCCGATCTGCGTCACGTGATAGGTGCGGCCCTGATAATCGACTTCCGACTCGTGTGGATCGTCCGGATCTGCGAAAAACGCCTGGAGCCATCCGCGCTCACCGGCGATCGCCCGTGCTCCCGAACGTACCCAGTCTGCAGCTCCGGCTCCGAAGGTCTCGACGAAAGCGGCGTTGCTGTATGCGATGTTTCCGTCGTCGGTGACGACGCTGATCGGAATGCGGATGTGCTCGAGGAGAGTCGTCGCGAGATCGTTCATGAGGGAAGTGTGATTGCCTGCTGATGGTGAAGTTTGGCCAGATTGAACAGCGTGGTGAACTGATCGAAGGGGCTGAGTTTGAGGAGCGCCTGGAGCGAGGAGCGGCCGTCGATGAGCGAGATCAGAAACCCTTCCTGAACGTTGAGGTTGAAGCGGTCGAAGTCGCTGAGGAAGAGGGGAGAGATTCTGGGGACCGAAGCCATCTCGGTGGAACGCTCGAGAAACTGGCGCACGATCGTCGCCCGCACGATCTCGATGTATCCGAGAATGACCGGTTCCGGTTCTTTCGAGGCGTGGGCGGTGAGCTCTTCATAAGTCGCCCAGAGTCCCCGCGACTCGATGGACTGCTGAACGAGACGACTCCACTCAGTCGTCGGGCGGTTCTCGCCTGTAATCAATTTGTCGGCCGTCATTGCGCTCCCTGGAGCAGGCGGGACACGCTGGTCCATCCGCCTGATTTTCTATTGTACGGTAGAGCCGTAAAGGTGCAACTGTTGAATGAAATGGAACGGTGACGGGTTAGACTGCGGTAATGAGCGACGAGGTAAAAAAGTCTTCGCAGAGACGTTGGATCCTCCTGAGGGTCGCGGTCCTTCTCCTTGCAGTCATTCTCGGGATCCCGGGCGGATACCTGCTGGCCCGGATGATCAACCGGCCGCTGGTCGAGGAGCTCTACACCTATCAGCCGGATGTCATCACCCGCCTCCACGACCGGCAGGGGCAGGTGTTTGCCGAGTACTCGATCCAGAAGCGAATCGTCGTTCCTCTCGATCAGATATCCGAGAACTTCGTCGACGCGGTGATCGCGACTGAGGATGAGAGGTTCCGAGAGCATGGCGGGATCGATCCGCAGGCGATCGCCCGTGCGCTGTTCAAGGATTTCATTGCCCGTAAGAAGGTGGAAGGGGCCTCCACGATTACGCAGCAGCTCGCAAAGCAGATCTTTCTCACGCCGGAGAAGAGCTGGAAGCGGAAGGTCAACGAGGCATTCCTCGCCATCGACATCGAGAAGAACTTCACCAAGGACCAGATCTTCGAGCTCTACGCAAATCAGGTCTATCTCGGACACGGAGCTTACGGCGTCGAAGCGGCCTCGCGGCTCTACTTCGGGAAGCACGCCGCTGATTTGACCGTGCCCGAAGCGGCCCTGCTTGCCGGTCTCATTCAGAGACCGTCGACGTTCTCTCCCATCGACAATCCGGAAAGAACCCTGCAGCGAAGAAACCTCGTGCTGCGTCGGATGGAGAGTGCCGGGTACCTCACCGAAACGCAGCGCGATCAGGCGATCAGAACGCCGATTCTCCTTCGGGGATGGGAGGAGGAGACTCCGGAGGTCGGAGGGTACTTCTCCGAGCAGGTTCGCCAGTACCTCCAGAAGCAATACGGGACCGAAGACCTCTATCGTGGCGGACTGGACGTTTATACGACGATGGATGTGCGAACCCAGGAAGCCGCGGAAATATCCCTCAGAGAGGGGCTGATCGATTTCGATCGAAGGCGTGGTTTCAGGAAACCGGAGAGAAATATCGTAGCGGAAGGGATCGAGCCGGAAGAGTTCGACGATCCTACCTGGAGTCCGGAGATCATCCCCGGACGGCTGTATCCGGCGGCGGTTGTCGAGAATGACGGGGAAGTCATCAGCGTATTCGTCGATGGCCAGCGCGTACCACTCGACGAGAAAGCGTACGGAAGCTGGAAGAGGGGCAAGAAGCCGATTCAGATCCTCGAGCGAGGAGACATCGTTCACGTTCGGTTCGAGGAGGACGAGGAAGGCGCACGGGCGTGGACCCTCGAGCAGATGCCCGAGGTTCAGGGTGCAGTCGTCGTTCTCGATGTACCGACCGGAGAAGTCCGTGCAATGGTCGGGGGCTACGACTTCTACACCTCGAAGTTCAATCGAGCCGTCCAGTCAGTGAGACAGACGGGCTCGAGCTTCAAGCCGTTTGTCTATGGTGCTGCATTCGAGAAGGGCTATACGCCGGCCGATACGGTGTTCGACGCGCCAGTGGAGATTCCGGTCGGAACCAGAACCTACTCGCCCCGCAACTACACCGGCACATACGAAGGAATCATCACGCTTCAAAGGGCGATGGAGTTGTCGATCAACATTCCGGCGGTCAAGGTCTCCACGCTCGTCGGGGTAGATTCCGTGATCGATTTTGCGCGCCGTGCGGGAGTATCCACAAAACTCGAACCATACCCGTCGCTTGCTCTCGGTGCAGCCGGAGTTCCTCCGATTCAGATGGCCGAGGCGTACAACACGTTCGCGAATCGCGGCGTGCGACTCAAGCCGCGCCTGATCCAGTCCATCCAGGATTCGAGTGGGAAGAATCTGTACCAGAGCTATCCCGAGGTGAGTGAGGCAATGTCCGAGCAGGTGGCGTATGTACTCACTCACGCCATGCAGGCTGTCGTGCGACGAGGAACAGGCTACGCAGCCCATACGCTTCCAGGTGTGTATGCGGGGAAGACGGGAACGACCAACGGCTACACCGATGCGTGGTTCGTGGGATTCTCTCCGGAATACACGATCGCCGTGTGGGTGGGGTATGACGATCCGCAGCGTTCGCTCGGTCGCGGATCGACGGGAGGCATGGTGGCACTGCCGATCTGGAAGGAAACGTTCGAGCGAATGGACGCCGCGGGAGTGCGAGAGAATCCCGCCGAGGCCTTCCCCGTTCCGGCTGGAGTCGTCACAGTACCCTTCGACCTGAAGACTGGGCGGCGGGGCAGAGGCAACTGCGGCCGCGTGGTCGAGGGTGCATTCATCAGCGGCACCGAGCCCGACCGCGATTGTGACGGCGTCCCGTGGGGGCAGCCGGGCCTGACGGCGCTACCACCGCCCGAAACTGCGCCCTTGACCCAGCAACTGGAGCCTGAGCCCGTGCTGGACACAGCACCTGCCAGCCCTGAGGTACCGCCAGGGATCCAGTGAAGTCCTGCGGAGATTTCACTCGCGTTCCAAGAAACCCATTTTCAACTTACTCGAAATCAAGGGGCTGTCATTCCGAAGCGCAGCGAGGAATCTGGGTGGCGGAAATAACGTCGGACTGGCATCGCCCACCCGGCCAGATTCCTCAGTCGCGATGAAGCCGCTCCTTCCCTTCGTCGCTTCGCTCCTCAGGGCAGGCGGAATGACAGACGGGTGAGTCATTTCACTCCGATGGCGAAGCAAAGCGGCGCCATTCCCCCGCTCAGCCTCTCAGGATGACCGGAGTGGGGATGGGAGCAAGTTGCCGTTCAGGATGCCGGCAGAAGACGGTCCGCGATGTCGACCAGCTTGTCGCGTGTCAGCGGCTTCTTGATCCAGGCGTCGGCTCCGGAGGCGGGGAACATCTCCTCCAGGGCTTTTTCCGGCAGATCGGAGATCAGCACGATCGGAATGTGCTTCTTGCTGGCCTGCGATTTGAGAACCTCGCTCAGGCGGTTGCCCTTGATGCTCGGCAGGTTCACGTCGATCAGAATGAGATCGGGCGTGTGGGTCGCAAGCACGTGATTGAACTCGATCCAGCTCGCAGCCGTCAGGACGGTGGCCCCCTCCTTTTCAAGAAGGGCGCGCGCAAGCTTCAGGACGAGCGGGTTATCGTCGAGGACTAGTATTGTTAGTTCTTTAAGAGATGCCATTCATTAAGCCTCAGTGACGCAAGGTTGAGCGAAAGGATACCATGTTATCGTCCTGCGAGGACAAGAACGGGAGGGAATGAAATGAATGATGATCGACGAGATGATAGAGCAGAGCCGGTCGTTCCGCCAGGAGCCGGCGATTCCGCAGCTCCGGCAGCCGGAGACGTGCCGTCAGCGCCTCCGCCCCCGGTGACTCCGAGCCACGACGGCGGCATGGCGGTTCCGCCGCCCCCTCCCGCTACTGGAGCTCCCCCTCCGCATGAGACACCACGCACGACGGCAGACTACTACTCTCAGCCCCCGGCCGCGCCTCAGCAGAAGAGCGGCTGCAAGAAGTGGGGGCTCGGGTGTGGACTCGCCGGTTGTCTGGTCGCACTCCTCTTCATCGTCGGCATCGTGTGGGTCGCGCGAAGCGGATGGCCGATGCTGATGTCGCGCATGGTGGCCGAGGTGGAAACTCACATAGATGAGAATGGACAGAACGTGGATCCCGCGATTCGACAGGAGCTCGACGTCGAGTTTGCTGAGCTCAAGCGCCACATCGAGGATCGGGACGTCGGCTTCCAGGACATGCAGGGACTCGTGTACTCGATGCAGGACCTGACCGGGGATGAGGATGTCACCACGGCAGAGGCGCAGGATCTTCTCGAGGAGTTGAAGCGAATCAATGAGATTGGAGCCACCGGAGAGTTCTAGAAAAGGACCTCCGGTTCGAAACCAGCCGGGCGGCGGAGCGTCGAAACACGCATGAGTGAATACATCGGCGATGAAGACCTCAATGAGCTCGTTCGGCAGTTGAACGAGGGTTCCGCTCCCTCTCCGGGTGCGCCACCTCTCGAAGTGCATGGTCATCTCGACCAGGAGGATCCATTGAGGAGCCTGCTGGTCGAGATGCTGCGGGCCGGTGCAACCGATCTGCACATGATCGCGGGTTCGACTCCCGTGTTCCGTATCGACGGGAAGATCGTGCGCTCGTCAATTCCGCCGATCGAGCACGAGAGTCTCGTAGCGATTCTCGAATCCCACTGCCGGAGGTTGAGGGAGCGTATCGTTTCCGAAGGGTCAGTCGATTTCTCTCTGTCCCTGGAACAGCAGGGGAACGATACGCCCGGCGATCGATTCCGCGTGAATGTTCACCGCGAGCGTGGACGTGCTGCCGTCGCAATTCGCGCGCTCCCTCGCCGGATCGCCACCATCAGCGAGCTCGGGTTGCCCCCGGAGATCGAACGGATCACGAAGCTGAGTCGCGGACTGGTTCTGCTGTGTGGCCCCACCGGTTCGGGCAAGTCCACGACCCTCGCGGCAATCGTGAGCGCGATCAACAGGAGTCGCCCCGTCCATATCGTCACCATTGAAGATCCGATCGAGTATGAGCACTCGAGCGAAATGGCGCTTGTCGAGCAGGTGGAGGTCGGGCGGGATTCGCCGTCGTTCGGGTCCGCGCTGCGGGCGGCTCTGCGGCAGGACCCCGATGTGATTCTCGTCGGCGAAATGCGGGACCTGGAGACGATCGCGACGGCTCTTACCGCGGCCGAGACAGGACATCTGATACTCGCGACCCTTCACACCGGCGATGCGGAGCAGGCGATCCATCGGATCGTCGACGTGTTCCCTTCAGATCAACAGGGACAGATCCGGCATCAGCTCGCCGTCAGTCTCGAGGCAATCGTCGTCCAGCAACTTCTCCCGCGGACCGACGGGGCGGGAAGGGCGCTAGCCGCCGAGATTCTCTTTGCGACTCCGCCTGTCCGCGTGCACATCCGGAACGACAAGCTGCAGAATCTGGGTAATGAGCTGACGCTCGGGCGCAAGCAGGGGATGGTCTCGCTCGAGGAGTCTCTCGCTCGACTGGTGATCGATGGCGTCATCAGCCGCGAAGATGCCGAGCTGCGATCGCGGAGGGTGGAGGACCTGAATTCGAGGCTCGCGACGATCGGGTAGAGCGACTTGTTGACCGGGGATCCTGAGCGGAGCCGATGTGAGAAAAGGGATGTCATCCTGAGCGCAGCGAAGGATCGCGTACGTCCTGACTGTCGCGCTCTTTCCGTCCCGACAGTCGGTAAAGTTCGAGATCCTTCGACCGTCCCTTCGGCTTCGCTCAGGGCAAGCCTCCTCCCGCTTCGCGGGATCCGGCGGCTCAGTTCGTTCTTTGGTTTCGGGGCGTTCCCCTCTCGGACTCCGGGCAGAAACGAAACCGCCATTTTGTTCCGCTGCTCCGATGACTGACTTCAAGCTCGTATCTCCGTTCCAGCCGCAGGGCGATCAGATCCAGGCGATCGAGGAGCTCACGCACGGCGTGAAGGAGGGAAGGGAGAGTCAGGTCCTTCTGGGAGTGACCGGGTCGGGCAAGACCTTCAGCATCGCGAGCGTCATCGAGAATGTGAACCGCCCGACTCTGATCCTGAGCCACAACAAGACGCTCGCGGCGCAGTTGTACCAGGAGTACCGGAACTTCTTTCCCCACAACCGGGTCGAGTATTTCGTCTCCTATTACGATTACTACCAGCCGGAGGCTTACGTTCCGCAGAACGATCTCTACATCGAGAAGGAAATGACCAAGAACGATGAGATCGACAAGCTGCGGCTCCGCGCGACCAAGGCGATCTTCGAACGCCGCGACGTGATCATCGTGGCCTCGGTCTCCTGCATCTACGGCATCGGCGATCCCGAGCTCTACTACGGCATGCTCCTGTTTTTCGAACGGGGAGAAGAGAAGCCGCTCGACACCTACCTGCGAAAGCTCACGGACATGCAGTACGAGCGGACGCCGTACGATCTCTCGCGCGGCACGTTCCGGGTGAGGGGCGACGTACTCGAGATCTGGCCGGCGTATGAGGACGACGCGGTACGAATCGAGTTCTTCGGCGATGAGCTCGACTCGATCCGCAGGATCGATCCGGTGACCGGGAGGGCCGGCGAGGAGATGGACCGCCTTGCCGTCTACCCGAAGAGCCACTACGTCACGCCGCGTGACCGGCTCGCAATCGCCATGACCAACATACGCGAAGAGCTCGACGAGCGGGTGACCGAACTGCGCGCCGACAACCGTGAGCTCGAAGCGCAACGACTCTCGCAACGGACGATGTTCGATCTGGAGATGATGGCGGAGCTTGGGTATTGCAGCGGAATCGAGAACTACAGCCGCCACCTGAGCGGGCGCGCACCGGGAGAGCCGCCCCCGACACTCATCGATTACTTCCCGAAGGACTTCCTCATGGTGATCGACGAGTCTCACCAGACCGTTCCACAGGTCAGAGGAATGTGGGGAGGCGACCGCTCCAGGAAGGAGACGCTCGTCTCCTACGGCTTCCGTCTTCCGAGCGCGATCGACAACCGCCCGCTCAGTTTCGCGGAATTCGAAGGAAAGCTCCACCAGACGATCTACGTCTCCGCAACTCCGGGGACCTACGAGCTCGAAAAGACCGGTGGCGAGTTCGTCGAGCAGGTGATCCGTCCGACCGGCCTTCTCGATCCCGTTGTGGAGATCCGGCCCGTGCGGGGGCAGGTCGACGACCTCATCGGCGAGATCAGGGAAACGGTCGCGCAAGGGGAGAGAGTTCTCATCACGACGCTGACCAAGCGCATGGCCGAAGACCTGACCCGCTACCTGATGGAGCTCGGCGTCAAGGTCAACTATCTCCACTCCGATATCGACACGCTCGAGCGGATCGTCATCCTCAGAGACTTCCGGGTCGGCGTCTACGACGTCATCATCGGCATCAACCTTCTTCGGGAAGGGCTCGATATTCCGGAGTGCTCGCTCGTCGCGATCCTCGACGCCGACAAAGAAGGGTTCCTGCGATCGGCGACCTCACTCGTGCAGACCATCGGACGCGCCGCCCGAAACGTCAAGGGTCGCGCGATTCTGTACGCCGACCGCATGACCGACTCGCTCAAGTTCGCGGTCGACGAGACCGATCGCCGACGGGAGATTCAGGCGAAATGGAACGAGGAGCACGGCATCGAGCCGGAGTCGATCATCAAGGCGATCGACTCCGATCTGGTGGCCATGGCGAACCTCGACTACTACGAGCTCCCCATTTCCCGGAACAGCGATCTGAACGCGGTCGCTGAAGAAGACCTCGACGTCGCCATCGACCGCATCTCGAAAGAGATGAAAGACGCCGCCAAGAACCTCGAGTTCGAGCGAGCCGCCGAACTGCGCGACAAGCTCCGGGAGCTCAAGGAAATGCGCATCTTCGTCTGAACCGTGCGCCCTCCAGGGGGCCGTTTGGGAGGTCGTCAAACACCGTCATCCTGAGCGCAGCGAAGGATCGCGTACGGGGTGACTCGACGGTGAATCAGGCGGGGAATGGCGGGCGAGGATAACGGGACGCGATCCTTCGCTGCGCTCAGAGGCTGTGAAAGAATCCAGCGTACCCTGCGTTACGGGCGCGGCGAGTCTCGAGCGCGCGGAGCAGCGACGCAGCGATGTGGTTCATCGGAAAGGAGCTGCGACAACCGCGATCGGCGACGCCCCGCCCGTAACCCTTTGGGCTGGTGGTGGTTACGGCCCGATCTCCGCGAATCACTCGTCGTCACCGAGGAACCACCGCGACTCCTCCTCGTTCCTTGAGCTCGAACCGTAAGCACCGCCAGCGCAGGGCACGCTGGATTTTTTCACAGCCTCTCAGGATGACTGAGAGGGCGGTGCTGACATGAATATTCAATGCATAAACATGCGCATACGTATTCAGCCTTTAAAATGGTGACGCCGAATAACAATCCGTTATTATAAGTAGAACCGGGGCGCCCTCTTCTGATAACTTTCTGTTATTTTGCAAAACCTCCCTCTGGATTGACGGGCGGCGCACGGTTGTTGTCTGTGGCGGTGACAAAGGCGAGCGAATACACCGAGCGGTTCGACCGGCTTCGGAGACGCGTGAAGGAGCTCCCGGAGAGGCCCGGGGTCTACCTTCATCGCAACGCCGCAGGCGAGGTGATCTACGTCGGCAAGGCAAGAAATCTGCGGGCACGCGTCGGCTCCTACGTCGTAGGCAAAGGCGCGCGCGATTCCAAGACGATGTCCCTCATCAGAGACATCGAGAAGATCGATTACGTCACCACGAACAACGAGCTCGAGGCGATCCTCCTCGAGAACAATCTAATCAAACAGCATCAGCCCCGCTACAACGTTCTTCTCAGAGATGACAAGACGTACCCGTACATCAAGCTCACCCTCTCCGAGACCTATCCACGCGCCGTGTTCACGAGAAAAGTCGACCGCCGGAAAGGCGACCTTTTTTTCGGTCCCTTCTTTGCCGGAACCGCCCGACGAATCCTGAAGCTGATCCAGGACCAATACAGGATCAGGAGCTGTGACCTCGTGATCGAGGAGGGAAAGAACGCCCTGCCGCGCCCGTGTCTCTACTACGACATGGGACGCTGTCCCGGGCCCTGTGTCGCAGGCCTGTCGTCAGTCGAGAGCTACCGCGCGAACGTCGATGACGTGGTGCTCTTCCTCTCCGGCAGAAACCGGGAGCTTCTCGAGAGCCTCAAGACGAAGATGTACGGTGCGGCCGAGCGCGAGGAGTTCGAGCTCGCCACCTACTATCGCGACCTGATCCGCACCACCGAAAAGATCCAGGCCGAGCAGGGCGTCGCCTCGGCATCCAGCGAGTCGGTGGACGCATGGGCGGTCTACGAGGAGGGGGGCGACGTCGCGATCCAGATCTTCGTCATGCGTGATGGAAACCTGGTGGACCGGCGGGAGCTCTTCTGGGAGAAGGTCGAGAACTACGATCCCGCCTCCTTCCTCGCAGAGGTCCTTCAGCGGTTTTACGAAGACAATCTGTTCATCCCGCCCGAGATCCTCATTCCGTTTCCAGTGGAAGAGCAGGATTGGGTCGAGGAATGGCTCACGGCCCGGAGAGAGGCGAAAGTCAGCCTGCGTATCCCGCAGAGAGGAAAGGGCGTCGAGCGTCTCCAGCTCGCCTCCCGAAACGCTCGGCTGGCTCACACTTCGAGGTTCCGGAAGTCGACTGAGCATCGCCTCCAGACGGCGGCCGATCGTCTTGCGAGCGTCCTCGGCACGGGGCCTCTGCGCCGGATCGAATCGTTCGACATCTCCAACTTCCAGGGAACCGACTCCGTTGCAGGGATGGTGGTTTTCGACGATGGAAAACTGAGCCGGAAGGATTACCGTACCTTCAATATCCGTACGGTCGAGGGTGCAGACGACTTCCGATCGATCGCCGAGGCGGTGGGGAGGCGTTATCGTCGCGTGCTCGAGGAGGGGAAGCCGCTTCCCGATCTTCTTCTGATCGACGGAGGGCGTGGGCAGTTGAACGCCGCGCTCGCCGCGCTCGATAGTCTGGAGATCGAAGGGCTTCCGGTGATCGGTCTCGCGAAACGAGAAGAGGAGATCTACCGCCCTGGGGAAGAAGAGCCGCTCCGGCTCGAGCGTCATGATGAAGCACTGCGGTTGCTGCAGATGATCCGGGACGAGACGCACCGATTTTCGGTTACCTCTCACCGGAAGAGGCGCTCGCGTCGTACTCTTAAGAGTGAGCTCGGCGAGCTCGAAGGCATCGGTCCGAGACGCCAGAGGAGACTGCTCGAGCATTTTGGTAGTCTCTCAGCCGTTCGACAGGCGAGCAGACACGATCTTGCAAAGGTTCTGGGCAGGAAAGTTGGAAGTGACGTGTACGAGCAACTCCACGCAGGGGGTTGATCACGAGCAAAGCAGCGAAGGGGGGAGAGGACGTGGAACTCGAAGGACTCATTACGGAGCCGCAATTCCTGCGCAGTCTCGTTGAGATGGGGCGTGAGACGTTTACCGGCGCCGTCCGTCTCGAACGGGACGATCTGATCAAGATCCTGTATCTGCAGGAAGGCGAGGTCATCTCGGCCAGTACGAACGATCCTGCGGAGAGTGTCGACGAGATCCTGCTCCGCGGGAAGAAGATCAGCCGCGAACACATTCAGCAGGCGCTCGTGAAACGGAAGATGGATGAGACGCTCGGCGATGCCCTGCTCAGCTCCGGCTTCATCAGCCGCAAGGAGCTTCGCTGGGCCCGGCGTCACCAGATCATTTCGGTTCTCCGGTCCGCCCTCGCAGATAGCGAATGGCATTACACCGTCGTCCCGGATTACGTCTCCTCACGCTCTTCGGAGGGAACGGCCTTCGCCGTCGAGCCACTCCTCATCGAGCTCGTCGTGACCGACCCGGACCGTGCACGCGTCGAAAAGCGGCTCGCGGGAGGGGAGGTGCGGCTCCGGAAGTCCCCCAGTTTCGATGACCGCTACGCCGGTCTCGGCCTCAACGAAGATGCTGACCGGGTGACTAAACTGGTCGACGGCAAGAGAACCGCGTCCGCAATCGCTGCCGAGGCGGGCGGAAACGGGTTCATGAACCTCAAGCTTCTTGCCGCTCTACACGTCCTGGGCGTGCTCGAGAACAATCCAAAAGCTCAAGAACAACTTGAGATTTCTTTCGGACACGGCGCGAGTCCCGAGGAACCGCTTCTCCCCGGAATCGAGCCGATTCGCTCGATCGAGGTTCCGCAGTGGGAAGTCGAGTCAATCGATGATCCCGAGCCTGACTCCGAAAGTCCGGAGCAGGGCGAAGAGTTCGATCTGCCTATCGATGACGTGCGGGAGGCCGACGCGGTTCCGGACAATGATCTGGAGGCCTCGGCATCGTGGGCGCCATCGACCGGTGGCGTCGACGAAGATGCGCTGCAGTTCGATGAGAGCGGGAGAGCGATGCCTCTGGAGGAGGACGCACCGTCTCGATACTCCTGGGATGCTCCGTCGGAGCCAGCGGAGGAGCGACCTGCGTCCTCTCCTGACCCAGGCGAGGAGCTCGACGCTGAGCCGTCCGACGTTTCGGGCTGGTCAGGGTACGATCTCGAGGACGAGCGGGGGCTGGACGAGATCGACGGTGTTCCGCTGGAGAGTGGGATTCATGACGTTCTGACGCCCCCGAGGAGCTCGCACTGGCGGTGGTACCTCGCGGCGGCCGTGCTTCTGGTTGTGGTCGTGATTCTGGGGCTGCTCGCGCGCCCATTTTTCGTCGGTTCAGAGGCTGAGCGTGATGGACTCGCGAGTGACGCCGCAGCGGGCATGGATGCGGCACCCGGGACCACCACGATTGTTCCGGTCGAGGAAGGCGTGCCGCCGATCGCGACCGAACGGGTGGAGGCTGCGCGGGAGAGTGGGGCGATCCTTGATGAACCGGCACCCGAAGTCGCGGTGTCCGTCCCAGAGCCGCAGAGAGCTGCTGTGCGGCCGGGCGCCGGAGCGGATCTTCGAGAGCGATATGACCTGATGGCGAGGGAGTACTCCGCGGATGCGGCGGATACGCCGTACACGCTTCAGTTCGAGATCGTCTGCGAGACCTCCTCGGTCTCTCTTGCCCTCGAGAATGGAGGCTCTTCGGTCTGGTTCGTCCCGATCGACTATGCTGACCGCCCCTGCTTCCGGGTGTTCTGGGGGCGGTATCAGGATCAACAGGCCGCAGAAGCGGCAGCCGGAGAGATCCCCTCGGCGTTGCAGGGGAGTCGTCCCGTCGTCGTGCAGCCAGGAAGGGTGATTCAATGAGCTCGATCTCGTTTCTCGGTACGGCGCTCGGACTTGGAGCCGCCGCCGGAGTCAACGCGTGGGCGACGCTCCTCGTCTATGGATTTCTCTCCCGGTTCTACCCGAGTCTCTTCAGCGGTGAGCTCGCGGAGTTCTTCGCTTCGACCCCTGTGCTCATCGCGCTCGGGGCTGCTTATCTCGTGGAGTTCGTCGCCGACAAGATCCCGGCGGTCGATCACCTGTGGGACGTCATCCAGACGTTCGTTCGCCCATTTGCGGGGGCGATCCTCGCGTTCGGTTCGGCGAAGGAAGAAGTGCCAGGCGCGGTGATGATTCTCGCCGTGGTCATCGGTGGAGGTGCCGCGCTCACCACGCACCTCGGGAAGGCGACGCTGCGAGGCGCAAGTACCGCGTCGACCGGAGGGCTCGCCAATCCCTTCCTTTCCCTGATCGAGGATGTGTTTGCGTTTGGGCAGGCCGTGCTCGCGATCTTTCTGCCGTGGGTCGTTCTGGCGCTGTTGCTGGGGCTGGCGGTCGTGGTGGCGTGGTGGGGTCTGCGGCGACGGGCTCGCGCCCGCTCTTCGATTTGACCGTCCCGACCGTATTAAAATTGTCGGCGCGCCGACAATTTACCGAACTCCTTAATCTTCAACGGTTTATCTTATTCATTTTCGTAAAATTAATTCGGCGCGAATGAAATCCGCCGAGCGGGGAGCCGGTTATGCCTGACTGGAGCGGGCCGGAAGATCGCCGCTGGTTTCAGTGGAGGAAAGTCCGAACTCCTGCGGGCAGCAGGCTGGATAACGTCCAGGCGTGGCGACACGACGGAAAGTGCAACAGAAAAGAAACCGCCTCGCGCAAGTGAGGTAAGGGTGAAATGGTGCGGTAAGAGCGCACCGCGTCGCGGGTGACCGTCGGCGGCAAGGTAAACCCCCTGTGGAGCAAGACCAAATAGGGAAGCAAGGAGACGCCCGCCTCCGCTCGAGCTTCCGGGTAGGTCGCTGGACCCATGCGGTAACGCATGGGCAAGATGAATGATCTTCACCGGTTCACCGGAGACAGAATTCGGCTTACAGGCCCGCTCCACTTAAATTGAAAATTGAGAATGGCCTCCTTGCAGCGCAGCGCAGGCGGTGTGACACAACGCTTCGACCGTCCTCCGCTGCGCTCCGGCGGCTGCTAATGAACCCTTCGTAAAATGCTGAAAACGATAGGTCGTCATCCTGAGCGCAGCGAAGGATCGGGTACGTCCTGACTGTCGCGTTCTTCCTGTCCTGACAGTCGGCCCGTTCGCGATCCTTCGACCGTCCTCCGCTGCGCTCCGGCGGCTCAGGATGACAGTTTTTTCCCAACTGGTGTCGAGCCAGTCGGTTATCATCCTCTGCATGACAGCTCTGGTACGTCCACGCGCGCTCGGACCTGGTGGTCATATCGCCGTGCTCGCGGCCAGCTCGACCGCCACGGAAGAGCGGGTCAGGCGGGCCGTCGACTGGCTGCGCGATCGCGGGTTCCAGGTCACGCTTGCCGGAAATCTGTTCGAGTCGGAGCGGTCGTATCTCGCCGGTGCCGACGCGCGGCGCGCTTCCGAAATCAACCGACTTCTGAATGATCCTTCGATCGATGCCTTCTTCTTTTCGCGGGGAGGCTACGGCGCGATGAGGATCCTCGATTCGATCGACTGGGAAGCGCTCCGGCTCGATCCCCGGCCCATGGTCGGATACAGCGACGTGACCGCCCTCCATCAGGCCGCCGCCCGGAAAGCCGGAATCGTGAGCTTTCACGGACCGATGCTCGACTTCGACCTGTGCGACGGGCTCTCTCCCGAGCGGGAGGACTGGCTCTGGTCGATGCTGCGCGGAGAGGCGCCGCACGAATGGCCGGTCGAGCCGCGGCAGGTCCTGGTTCCCGGGAAGACGGAAGGGGTGATCTTCGGTGGCTGCCTGTCATTGACCGCTTCTCTCGCCGGCACGGAATGGGACTACTGGATCGATGATGGGGTGTGGTTCTGGGAAGACGTCGGAGAGGCTGTGTACCGGATCGACCGCATGTTGACCCACCTGAGGCTCTCTGGTAGATTTGCCCGGCTCCGAGCCGTGATGATTGGTGAGCTGAAGGACTGTGGTAACAGGAACCCTGAAGAGCTCGAGCTTCTGATCAGGGAGTTCTTCACCGATCTTGGGATTCCCGTCCTGCGGAACCTTCCATTCGGCCATCATGGAGACAATCTACTGATGCCGATTGGCGTCCCGGTGACCATCGATACGAACCGCGGTTCGATCTCGTTCCCCGAGGCGGCGACCGTGGAGGGCGTGTAGTGACGAAGGCTGTATTCAAGACGACTGGCGGCGGCCCCGAGAATGGAGGTCGCAAGGAGTACATCGCGACCTTCTCCGCGGGTGACAAGATCTTCGCCGAGGGCGATCTCGGGACCGAGATGTTCATCATCCAGGAGGGGCAGGTCCACATCGTCAAACATCTCGGGCAGGATCACAAGATCCTGACGTCTCTCGAAAAGGGGGACTTCTTCGGGGAGATGGCCGTTCTCGAGGCCGCACCCCGCACCGCGGATGCCATCGCGCAGACCAGCGTCACGCTGCTCGCGATCAACGGCTCCCGCTTCGATGAGATGATCCGCAAGAACCCGGAGATCGCCATCCGTATCATCCGGAAATATTCGCGCCGCTTGCGTGAGGCGAACAAACTCCTCGAGACGCTCGCGGGGGTTCCTGTCGAGCCGGAGCAGCCGACGATCGATTCTGCGACACAGGTGAGAACGACCCAGCGGCGGCTCGTCGACGTCGCGACTGGTACGGCGTTTCATTTCGCCCAGGGCTCCGAGACGACGATCGGCCGGGCCGATCCGGTGACGGGCATCCAACCGGACATCGATCTAACCACCGTAGACACCGAGCGGTCGGTTTCGAGACGGCACGCGAAGATCGTACAACTCGAAGACGGCGGCTACGCCATGCTCGAGGAGGTCGGAACCCTCAACGGTACGTACGTGAAGGACGAGAAGATCCAGACGGGGGTGCCCGCTCCGATCCACAACGGCGACCGGGTGCGGGTGGGTCTCGTGCAGATGAAGGTTGTCTACGAGGAGTAGAACTTTCTCGCAGCGTGCGAGAATTGTGGCATGACTGCGAATCATCGAAACGGCCCCCGCCCAGAGGACCCGATCAACCGCCTGCGAGGTGTCGGCCCCAACCGCTCAGAGCTTCTCGAGGTCGCCGGATTCCAGACGGTGCGCGACCTCCTCGAGGTGATGCCTGTACGGTATGAGGATCGTCGCCGCTTCAAGACGATCTCCCAGATCAACGGAAACGAGCCTCCGCTCAATGTGACCGGTACCATCGTCAGCGCCCGAACGAAGGTGTCGCCGCACAAGCGGATGAATATCTTCGAAGCTGTGCTCGAGGACGGCACCGGGTCGATCGTTCTGGTCTGGTTCAATCAGCCGTGGCTCGCGGACAAGATCCGGAAAGGGATGACGATCCGGGCGTACGGGATTCCCAAGACCAGCAGTTACGGAAGGTTGCAGATCGACTCTCCGGAGTGGGCCGAAGCCGAGCGGGATCAGGATGAGTCGGGGCGGGTTGTGCCGGTGTACCCGTCCGTCGCGACCCTCAGTAGCAGGATCGTGAAGTCGGTCGTACGGCAGGCTCTCGAAGCGCTGCCTTCAGTCCCTGACCCTCTGCATGAGGAGATGCGTCAGCAACTCGGGCTGCTCGAGCGAAAGAGGGCGCTCTTCGAGGTTCACTGTCCCGAGCGATTCGCCGATGCGATGGCCCTCGGACGCCGGACCCCGGCGCACGATCGACTCATCTTCGACGAGTTTCTCGGCTTCCAGCTCGCTCTGCGCGCAAGGCGTGAGCGTGTGGAAGGAATGGGAAAGCCGCGCTCTCTCACCATCGACGACACGATGAGAGACGCGGTGCGCGATCTTCTGCCGTTCCCTCTCACCGCTGCCCAGAAACGTGTTCTGAGGGAAATTGCTGATGACCTCAGAGCGCCTCGCCCAATGTACCGGCTTCTGCAGGGGGACGTCGGCAGCGGGAAGACGATCGTTTCGCTCGTGGCGGCCCTGCTCGTCGTCATGAGCGGGCACCAGACCGCGTTCCTGGCGCCGACCGAGATTCTCGCGCAGCAGCACTTCGAGCGCGCGGCGAGGCTGCTCGGAAAGTCGGTCCGAATTGCCCGCCTCACCGGGCAGACCCCGCGCACTGAGCGCGACACCTTACTCGAGGCGCTCGCGCTAGGAGAGATCGACATTCTCTTCGGGACGCATGCACTGCTCGAGGACCCGGTCAGGTTCCGCTCCCTCGGGCTCGCGATCATCGACGAACAGCAGCGGTTCGGGGTCGAGCAGCGTCGGAGGCTGTTCGAGAAGGGTGATCAGCCCGATGTTCTCGTCATGACCGCGACACCGATTCCACGCTCGATGGCCATTGCGGTCTACGGGGATCTCGATCTCTCGGTGATCGATGAAATGCCGCCGGGACGGAAAGTGATCAGAACCTATGTCCGCGGCTCGAGCCGTCTGCCGAAGGTGTATGAGTTCATCAGATCAGAGCTCGAAAAGGGCGCTCGCGCCTATATCGTCTACCCGCTCATCGATCAGTCGGAGGCGCTGCAGGCCCGGGCTCTGAACGACGAGCTGAGGGAGCTGGAGACCGTGTTCGCCGGACGGCGGATCGGTGCACTCCATGGCCGGCTGACGGGTGAAGAGAAGATCGAGACGATGCGCCAGTTCGCGTCGGGAGAGATCGAACTGCTGGTGGCGACCTCGATCGTCGAGGTGGGGATCGACGTGCCGGAGGCAACCGTGATGCTCATCGTCGACGGCGAACGATTCGGAATGGCCCAGCTCCATCAGTTGAGAGGGCGCGTCGGCCGCGGCGACATGGACTCATACTGCGTGGTGACGCGCGACGAGCGCAGCACCGAAGAAGTGAAGGCGCGTCTAAGGTTATTTGCTGAAACGGTAGACGGCTTTGAGCTCGCCCGGCACGATCTCGAACTTCGGGGCTCCGGAGACGTTCTGGGAACGCGGCAATCGGGGCTTCCGCGGTTCAGGTTTGGCGATCCGCTCCACGATCACGATCTGATGGAACGAGCGCGAACCGTCGCGATCGAGATGGTCCGGGAGATCGGGCCCGCGGCAGCAGAGACGCTCTCAGAGCAGCTCCTCAAGGAAAAAGTGGGCGAGGTGCCGGGCCGCGACTGAGGGGGACACTTGACCACCACCGTCGAACGTTGACCCCTTGTCATCCTGAGAGGCCGAAGGACGGTCGAAGGATCGCGTGGAGTCATACTCGCCCTCGGTCCCCTCCTCAATTCACCTACAGTCACCCCGTACGCGATCCTTCGCTTCGCTCAGAGGCTGTGAAAGAATCCAGCGTACCCTGCGTTACGGGCGCGGCGACGTCGAGCGCGCGAAGCAGTGACGCAGCGATGTGGTTCATCGGAAAGGAACTGCGACCCTTCGACTCGCTGACGCTCGCTCAGGGCAGGCGCCGCGATCGGCGACGCCCCGCCCGTAACCCTTTGGGCTGGTGGTGGTTACGGCCCGATCTCCGCGTTACTCGTCGTCACCGAGGAACCACCGCGACTCCTCCTCATTCCTTGAGCTCGAACCGTAAGCACCACCAGCGCAGGGCACGCTGGATTTTTTCACAGCCTCTCAGGATGACGGCTGTTCGCCGCGACGGATCGTGGCTCCGCGCAATCGAATCGCAAATCGATCTGTTACACTGCTCCTCCTTCCTCCGGCTCCTCGTGAGACCGGCGAATTTCCAATCAGTCGAGGTTCAGAAGTTGACCGATCAGAAAAAAGTCATACTCAGCGGGCTCCGACCTACGGGGCGGGTTCATCTCGGAAATTACTTCGGTGCGGTACGGAACTGGGTCCTCCTTCAGGAGGATTACGACGCGTATTACACGGTAGTCGACTGGCACGCGCTCACATCTGACTACGCAGATGTGTCTGGCATTCACGATGCGACGTACCACGCCGTCGCGGACTGGCTTGCGGCGGGACTCGATCCGGACAAGTGCACAATCTTTCTCCAGAGTGCCGTCAAGCAGCATGCAGAGCTTCACCTGCTTCTGTCGATGGTGACTCCTCTGCCGTGGCTCGAGAGGGTTCCCACATTCAAGGAGCAACAGCAGCAGCTTACCGACCGGGATCTCAACACTTACGGTTTTCTGGGCTACCCGCTCCTTCAGGCCGCCGACATCATGGCGTATCGGGCGGATGCAGTGCCCGTCGGTGAAGACCAGGCCGCGCACCTGGAGCTCACCAGAGAAGTCGTGCGTCGCTTCAACCACTTCTACGAGACGGACATCCCGGAACCGCAGGCTCTATTCACAGCGACGCCGAAGGTGCCGGGCCTCGACGGACGCAAGATGTCGAAGTCATACGGAAATACCATCGGACTGACCGCGTCGGAAGACGAAGTGCGAGCGCTGGTCAGGGAGATGTTCACGGATCCGAATCGGATCCGGCGCAAGGACCCGGGCAATCCGGACATCTGCAATCTCTTTCAGTTCCACAGAATCTTCAGTGACGAGGAGACTCAGGAGAGGGTCAACACGCAATGCCGCGCTGCTGAGATCGGTTGTGTCGACGACAAGAAGCTGCTGGCCGATATCATGATCGAGACCCTGGCTCCGATTCGTAAGCGTCGCGAAGAAATCGATCGTGATCCTTCGATCGTCTGGGACGTCCTGAAGAAGGGAAATCGGAAGGCTGCCGAACGTGCCGAGGAGACTCTCGAGCAGGTTCGATCGGCGATGGGGCTGGCGTTTCCGGAACTGAAATGAACGAACAGGAGATCGAGCAGATCGAAGAGACGCCTCAGTCTCAGGACCCCGCGAGTACGGCTCCGGGTGGCGAAGCCGACTCTGAGGCCGCGCCGGAGGAGGAGTCCGGGACCTATCGTATTTCTCTGCCGAGCTTCGAAGGACCACTCGATCTTCTTCTCCATCTGATCAAGAAGCACGAGATCGATGTCTACGACATCCCCATCGTCCTGATTACCGATCAGTACAACCGGTATCTCGAGGCGATGGAGAATCTCGATCTCGAGATCGCGGCCGACTACATCTACATGGCCGCGCTTCTGATCCACATCAAATCGAGGATGCTGCTTCCCCGGAACGTGGATGCCGAGGGAGAGCCGGAGGAGGATCCGCGGCAGGAGCTGGTTCAGCGCCTTCTCGAGTACCAACGTTACAAGGCGGTTGCCGAGACGTTTGCGGAGACCGATGTCGTGCGGATGGGCGTCTGGCCGCGTCCTGTTGCCGCGCGACCCGAGGCCGAACCGGGCGAGATGGACATGAGCGAAGTATCGCTGTTCGATCTGATCGACTGCTTTTCAGGCGTGCTGAGGCGATACAAACTCTCCCACCCGGAGCCGATGGAGTTGAAACGATCACCGCACAAGGTGTCGGACAAGATGCGGGAAATGCTGGCCGAGCTTCGCAAGCGGAATCCGATCCGGCTTCTGTGGTATCTGGAGGGACGCGACCGCGGCGAGCTCGTGGCAATCTTTCTCGCGACGCTCGAGATGGTCCGGCTCGGGGGTATCACTCTGCTCCAGAGCGGTGCGTTCCGGGAAATCGTGATTCATCGTACCGAAAGGGAGCTCGACGCGTCGCTCATCGCGGCGTTCGATCAGTAGAGGATATAGAGAACGAATGGAACGAAACGAAACAAGATCGGCCATGGAGGCGATTCTCCTGGCATCGGCCGAGCCGGTGTCGCCGTTGGAGCTGTCCACATCGCTCGAGATTCCGCAGGCTGAGGTCGATGAGCATCTGGAGCTGATCGAAAAGAGCCTCGATCAATCCGTGGGCGGGTTCATGCTCGAGCGTGTCGCTGGCGGAGTCCGTCTGGCCACACGTCCCGAGTTCGACGAGCAGTTGCGGAGATTTTTCTCGCGCAAGAGAGAGAGCCGGATGTCGATGGCGTCGCTCGAGACGCTCGCGATCGTTGCCTACCGTCAGCCGATCACGGGCCCGGAGGTCTCGGAGCTTCGAGGCGTGAATTCTTCAGGTGTCCTGCGGACGCTGCTGGAGCGGAGAATGGTCCGGATCGCCGGACGCAAGAACGTGGTCGGCAGCCCATTCCTGTATCGGACGACCAAGGAGTTTCTTCTTCATTTCGGACTCGAGAGAGTTCAGGATCTTCCAAAGCTCGAAGAGTTCGGCGAGATCCTGGGCGAGAACGTCACCGACGACCTCGGACTCGGTGATCTGGCCGAAGCCGCCGTTGCCGCCGCGGACGAGATGGACGAGGCAGCGGCCGAAGCGGCAGCCTCAGAGGAGCTGGCGCGAAGAGATGAAGAAGAATCATCCACTGATCACGATCCCGAACACGGCGACGACCCCGACCGATCGTCCGAAGACGACGACGGGACCGGCGAACGTCAGACGGTCCCCGCGGACGAGGAGCTCTGATGGCTGAGGAAAGACTTCAGAAAATCATTGCTGCAGCCGGCATCGCATCGAGGCGCGAAGCGGAAGATCTGATCCGAGAGGGGCTCGTGACGGTCAACGGCCAGGTGGTCACGGAGCTGGGATCGAAAGCGGACCCCGAGACCGATCACGTCAAGGTGCGCAATCGCCTGATCACGCGACCGGAGCCAAAACGGTACATTCTCCTCAACAAGCCTCGCGAGGTGATGACCACGAGCAGCGACCCGGAGGGACGCCCGACTGTAATCGACCTGCTCAAGGGAGTGAAGGAGAGAGTCTTCGCCGTAGGTCGTCTGGACTATCAGTCTGAGGGTCTTCTTCTCCTGACCAATGACGGAGAGCTTGCGAACCAGTTGATGCATCCGAAGTTCGGGTGTGAGAAGACCTACCACGTGAAAGTCAAAGGCGTTCCCGATGATTCTTCCCTTCAGAAGCTGCGACGCGGCATCACACTCGACGGGAAGAGAACGAGACCGTGTCAGATCGAGCGGGTTCGGACGACGGGCAAGAAGCAGGATCCCAACAACAGCTGGCTCGAGGTTCGCCTCAAGGAAGGACGGACCCAGCAGATCAGAAAGATGTTCAGATTCGTCGGCCATCCGGTGCAGCGTCTGCGGCGGGTTGCAATCTCCACGATCGTTGATCCCAGACTGCTCTACGGTGAGTGGCGGGACCTGACCGAAGAGGAGCTCGTGCAGCTCCGGCGGTCGGTATCGGGGAAGACGAGTGGCTGAGCCGATCACGATCGTGGCTCTCGACGGCCCGTCCGGGGTCGGCAAGTCGACGACCAGCCGGCTCGTGGCCAGTGCGCTGGGGATTCCGCACATCGACACCGGAGCCATGTATCGTGCGGTAGGGCTCGAAGCGATCAGGACCGGTGTGGACGTCTCAGACGAGGAAGAGGTCGCGGCGATCGCTGCGCGCATCTCGATCGAGTTCCGCTGGCTCGACGGCGAGCCACGGGTCTATCTCGACGGCGAAGACGTGAGTCGTCAGATCCGCACCTCGGAAGTCGGTATGGCTGCCAGTCGTGTCTCCGCCTTCACCCCCGTGCGGAGCCGGCTGGTGCAGATGCAGAGGGAGATCGGCCGGCGCAACGGTGGCGTTCTCGAGGGTCGCGACATCGGGACGAAGGTGTTTCCCGATACACCGCACAAGTTCTTCCTCACGGCTCGTCCCGAGGTTCGTGCGGAGCGTCGGTGGAAGGAGCTGCGGGAGAAGGGGAGCCAGGAGTCGTATGAAGCTGTTCTGGCCGACATGGAGAAGCGCGATCACCAGGATTCGACGCGCGCTGACTCACCTCTGACGTATGACGACAGCTATACGATCGTGGATACTTCGGCGCTTTCCATCGAGCAGGTCGTCGAGCGAATCGTAAAGAGCGTGCGATCGGGCCGCCGTCATCCTTGACTGGACGGAGTGGGCGCGGCTACACTGCCAACCCTGCCTCTTCAATAATTTAGATGTTGAAGAGTCAACGCTTCGAAGCGAAATCCCGGCCTGAACGAGGGGCGGATTTTCGCTAGTGCCAGCACGCGCACGCCCGAGATGAAATGAGGAGGTGCACCCTTTCATGGCGCCCAGTGAAGACCTGAACAAACCCAAAACCATGCCAGACGACGAGAACGATCTCGAGGGAGTCGGCATGGAGGAGCTTCTCGAGATGTACGACGAAGCTCTGACCGAGCTCACCGAAGGTGAGATTGTTCGCGGCCGCGTCATGCAGGTCAAGCCGAACGAGCTCGTCGTCGACATCGGATACAAATCCGAGGGACTGGTCCCGATCGATCAGGTCACCGATCGTTCTGGTGAGCTGAAGGTCGCGCAGGGCGATGAGATCGACGTCTTCATCGAGAGGCTCGAGGATCAATCGGGCTATGTGATCCTTTCACGCGACAAGGCTGAAAGGGTTCTGGTCTGGGATCAGCTCGAAGAGAAGTTCAAGAAGGAAGAGCCGATCAAGGGAACCGTGATCGATCGCGTCAAGGGCGGCCTGTCGGTCGATGTGGGGGTGAAGGCATTTCTGCCCGGCTCGCTCGTCGACGTCAGACCGATCAAGAACCTCGATTCTCTCAAGGGAAAGAAGCTCGACTTCAAGATCATCTCCTTCGACAAGCGCAGAAACAACATCGTCCTGTCACGGCGTGCGCTACTCGAGGTCGAGCACGAAGAGAAGAAGAAGGAAACGTTTGAGAAGCTCGAGGAGGGGAAGGTCGTCGAGGGTATCGTCAAGAACATCACCGACTATGGCGCATTCGTCGACCTCGGCGGAATCGATGGGCTGCTTCACATCACCGACATCTCCTGGGGGCGTGTCAATCATCCCTCCGAGTTCTTCAACGTGGCCGATCACATCGAGGTCGTGGTCCTGAAGTTCGATCGCGAGAGCGAAAGAGTGTCTCTCGGCTACAAGCAGAGAAATCCCGATCCGTGGCTCACCGTTGCGGAACGCTATCCGATCAACAGCAAGGTCAAGGGCAAGGTTGTTTCGCTGACCGACTACGGCGCCTTCGTCGAGCTCGAAGAGGGTGTCGAGGGTCTGATTCACATCTCCGAGATGTCATGGACACGGCGGATACGGCCATCGAAGCTGCTGAACGTCGGCGAGACGATCGATGCGGAGGTCTCCGACGTCGATGTCGAGAACCGGAGAATCTCGCTTTCCCTCAAGGCTCTGGAGGACAACCCGTGGGATACCGTCGAGGAACGATATCCGGTCGGTGCCACGGTGACGGGCAAGGTTCGCAACATCACGGACTTTGGCGCCTTCGTGGAGGTCGAAGAAGGAATCGACGGCCTCGTCCACATCTCCGACATGTCGTGGACCCGGCGGCTCAAGCACCCGAGCGAAGTACTGAAGAAGGGTGACGAAGTCACGGCGAAAGTCACGAGTGTCGACGCGCAGAGTCAGAGACTCTCGCTCTCGATCAAGGAGTTCCTGCCGAACGAGTGGGACGATTACGCGAAAGACCGAAGCATCAGTGACGAGGTCATCGGCACGGTATCGAAGATCACCGATTTCGGACTCTTCATCGAGCTTTCCGAAGGAGTCGAAGGACTCGCGCACATCTCCGAAGTCGACCGCGGAACAGGCGAGGCTCTCGAGCAGGTCTACGTGCCGGGAGATCCGATCCGCGCGAGGATCATCAAGATCGACATGGTCGACAAGAAGATTGGTCTCTCTCTCCGGGACGTGGATCCTCTCAGTGAAGAAGAGAGGGAAGCGTTCAGAAGAGGTGAGCTCGCGGCTGCGGAATCGGCCGGGAGTGGCGGCGCTGTCGTTCACACCAGCGGCAAGCAGCAGCTGTCCGAGTCTGTATTTGGTTCGGCGGATCTCTCGTCGCTGAGCGTGTCACAGAAATCATCGGAGGCTTCCGAGAGCGAAGACGATTCCGAGACAGCAGCGGGGGAGACCGAAGAGGAATCGCACCCCGGTACTGAAGAGACGGCGGCTCCCTCGGAGGAGTCTTCAGCGGCTCCGGAAGATCAGGACGAAGAGAACAAGGAATGACTCAGCCGCCGGATGTTCCGACCAGCGGCCCCGTCGATCCGCCGATGGCGCCATCGGGGACGGCGGAGGGATCCGAGCGGGTCGCTCCCGCGCCACCTGTCCATGAACACGGGCGGAAGGGCAGGCCTCTCTTCTGGGGTATTCTCGGCGGTTGTCTGCTGCTGTTCGTTGCGATGACGATCGCGTCGGTTGCTCTCGCATACTGGGCGCGAGGTACGACGCCGACATGGAGTCTGCACAACACGATCGGGGTCGTGGCGATCGAAGGCGAGATCTGGGAATCGCGTTCGATTGTCGAGCAACTCGAGGACTACCGGGACGACAGCCGCGTCGAGGCGATCATCGTCAGAATCGATTCACCCGGCGGCGCAATCGTTCCTTCGCAGGAGATCTATTCAGCCATCCTGGAGCTGCGCGAAGAGAGTGGAAAGCCTGTGGTCGCCTCGATGGCGGGCCTCGCAGCATCGGGCGGCTACTACATTGCATCCGCTTGTGATCGCATCGTTGCGAACCGGGGAACGATTACCGGATCGATCGGTGTGATTGCGCAGTGGCTGAACTATGAAGGTGTTCTCGAATGGGCACGGATCACGCCCGTGACGATCACCAGTGGTGCGATGAAGGATGTCGGCAATCCATTCCGCGAAATGTCGGAAGAAGAGCGGGCATACTTTCAGGCTCTTCTGGGACAGATGCACGAGCAATTCATCGACGCAGTTCTGGAGGCCAGAGCGGGCAAGATGGATCGGGAGCAACTGACGAAGATCGCGGATGGTCGTGTCTACACCGGAGAGCAGGCACTCGAGATTGGCCTGGTTGATGATATCGGAACGATGTGGGACGCAGTGGACATCGCAGCGGAGATGGCCGACATCGATGGCGAGCCGGCGCTGATGTGGCCGCGTCCGTACAGTCCGACACTGATCGACATGTTTTTCGGCAGTGGCGAGCGGGCCGAGACGGTGATGGATCGTCTTCTGCCGCAGACGAACAGCCGGAGACCATTGCTGCTCTACAGATGGTACTGAGGAGGACTCGTGGCGTCGACTTCTGATGAGAAAAAGAATGTGATGACGAAGGCGGATCTCGTCGATGACGTAGCGGGTCGGGTGGACCTGACGAAGAAGGAGGCCGAAAGTATTGTCAACTCCGTGTTCGATTCCATCGTCCGGTCGCTCCAGTCAGGTGAGAAGATCGAGTTGCGCGGGTTCGGCAGTTTCCGGATCAGAAGCAGAAAACCGAGAATCGGCAGGAACCCGAAGACCGGCGACAAAGTCGAAGTGCCTTCGAAGCAAATTCCCTACTTCAAGCCCGGGAAAGAGCTGAAGGATCTGATCAATACGCCGTCGGAAGGGCCGGAGTCATCCGACTGAATGGATCGTGATCGAGTGGACACCCTGTTCACGCCGTGGAGATTCGATTACTTGACAGCTCCAAAGAAAGATCAAGGATGCATCTTCTGCATCGCTGCCGATGATGATGATCTGGAATCGACGCTGACGTTGAGAGTCTGCGATGAGATCCTCATCATGATGAACCGGTACCCGTATACGAACGGCCATCTCATGGTGGCTCCCCGTGCTCATATTGCCCGTCTGTCGGACGCGGACCAGGAAACTCTTCACTCACTCATTCGATGGACGACGCACGCGCAGAGGATTCTTTCGGATGTCTATCGAGGCAGATGGATTCAACATCGGAATGAACCTCGGACGCGCGGCTGGGGCGGGTGTGGCCGATCATTGCCACATGCATGTCGTACCGAGATGGGAGGGGGATTCGAACTTCATGAGCGTGACCGCCCGGACACGTCTCGTCCCCGAGGATCTGGAGTCCACATGGCAGAAACTCCGCCCCCTGTTCGCGGAGATCTGAGAGAGGAAGGCCCCGACACGCTTCTCGTCGTGTTGATCGCTCTTCTCGTACCCGGTGCCGGGCATGCGCTGATCGGACTGCTTCGCCGGGGAGTCGCCTTTTTCTTCGTCGTGAGCCTGATGTTCTCGACGGGAATCCTTCTTCAGGGCCACCTCTATGAGCCTGACCTCCACAATCTGCTCTCCGTGGTGGCCACGATCGCTTCGCACGGCTCCGGAATTCTCGACCTCGCCGCCCGGTACTCCGGCTGGACCGGAGACGTGCAGTCCCGTACGTACGTCTACGGAACGACCTTCATCCTGACAGCCGGACTGATGAATCTTCTTCTGGTCTTCGACGTGTGGGAACGGCTGAGTCCCGACGAACGTGAGCTCTCGAACGACGAGGGAATGAGATCGTCGTGAGGATTGATACGCATATCGCTTTGATGATCTGGTACGCGATCCTCACCGCGCTATTCTTTTCGCTGCTGTGGAGGGAGACTACGCGCGAGCGTCTACGTCTGTTCCTGATTGTCTTTCTGACCCTGATGGGCGGAGGACTTCTGACTGCACTCTTCATGTATCGCTTCACGGTTGGACGATGAAACTCTGCATCATCACAGGCGAGGCGTCAGGAGATCTGCACGCTTCTCACGTCCTCCAGGCTCTTCGTGGAAAAGTCGAAGATCTCGAAGTGTTCGGCATCGGAGGCGACCGGCTCGCCAGACAGAACATGGAACTTCTCTACCACGTTCGTGACCTGGCGATTGTCGGACTGTTCAATGTCCTGCGTCACATTCCGATGTACCGGCGTGTGATGCGATCGGTCGAGTCTGAAGTCAGGCGCCGGCAACCCGATGCCGTAATCCTCGTCGACTTCCCCGACTTCAATCTCCGGCTCGCACGGCGCCTCCGCCGTGTCGGGGTTCCCGTCCTCTACTACATCTCGCCGCAGGTGTGGGCATGGCGAAAGCATCGAGTCCGTCAGATCGCGGCAAACGTCGATCACATGATGGTCATCTTTCCCTTCGAGGAGGAGCTCTACCGGCTCGAGGGCGTTCCAGTCAGTTTCGTCGGGCATCCGCTCGGTGAGCAACTTCGTGATCATGCGCCGGATTCACCGAGGAATGCTCCCTCGGGTGCTTTGCGGATCGCACTGTTGCCGGGAAGCCGTTCGATGGAGATCGACTCCCTGCTTCCGGCGATGCTCGACGCCGTAGAGCTGATCGGACGTGATCGCGAGAGCGAGGCGGTGCTCATCCAGGCGCCGACGATTTCTGAGGAGCGCATCCGCGCAGCAGCGGGCGAACGTTTCGATTCAATGACCGTCGTGACGGACGAAGGCGCAGCCGCGATCGGAGGATGTGATATTGCCCTTGCGTCATCGGGAACCGCGACGCTGGAGGCTGCGATCATGGGTGTGCCCATGGTGGTGATGTACAGGCTTTCTCCACTTACGTATGCGCTTGCCCGCCGGCTCGTGCGTCTCGATCACTTCAGCCTCGTGAACATCGTTGCGGGGCGGGAGGTCGTTCCTGAGCTGTTGCAGAGTGACGTGAAAGCGGAGTTGATCGTACGGGAGATGAGAAGGCTCCTCGTTCCGGTAACGTACGATAAGACGGTGAAGGGACTCGCCGAAGTCCGCGAGAAGCTCGGAGCCGAGCCGGTAGCGGAGAATGTCGCGTCGATTGTCCTGGACGTGGTGAAGCGGAAAGGCGGATCCCGATCGTGAGTGGTCTCGCCCGACTCTATGCCTACGTCTGGCCTTACCGCTGGTGGACCGCGCTCGCGCTGGTCTCGATGGTGATCGTGGCGGTATCCAACGGTGGACTGGTGGCGTTGACGCGTCCCCTGTTTGACGAAGTGCTGACCCAGCGGGAGGAGACCGTTGCGGCTCCGGACGACGCGCGAGCCGACGCAGCAGTCAACATTTTTCTGAGACGCGACGATCCGGTCGGTGAGCGGGGGGCGGTCATCAATACGCTCGACACGATCATCGTTCCCGCTCAGCAGTGGTGGGAGACCCACGAGGACCAGAGGTGGAAGTACGTCCTCCTGGCAATTCTGATCGTCTACGTGACACGCGCTGTGACGATGTTCCTTTCCGAGTATGCGTTTCAAAAAGTCGGACTCTCGACCATCCGTGACCTGAGAAACGAGCTCTACGAGTCGATCATCAACCAGAGCAACAGGTTCTTCGCTCGAAGGCCAACTGGCGAGCTCGTGAGCCGCATCGTTTCGGACGTGGAGATGATCCAGACTGCCGTATCCACGCGGATGGGCGATCTGGTTCAGGAATCGGCAAATCTCGTGGTTCTGGCGGCGTACGTTCTATTCGTCAATACGGAGCTCGCACTGATCAGCTTCATCGTCGCTCCGGTGATCATCATCCCGATCGCGCAGTTCGCGCGCCGGCTGCGGCGCGCGACGCGGATCACGCAGGAACGCATGGCAAACGTCGCGACACTGCTCGAGGAGACGATTCGAGGCGTCAGGATCGTCAAGGCTTTCGCAATGGAAAAGTTCGAAGTCGAACGGTTCGATGCGATCACCGACAGGCACCTGGCGATCAGTCTCAAAGCTCGAAAGATCCAGGCGCTCAGCTCTCCGGTGATGGAGCTGCTCGCGGGGATTTGCATCGTGCTGCTCGTGAGCTGGGCGGCGTTCCGGATTCGCTCCGGCGTCATGACCCTCGGCGAGTTCATCAGCTTCGTGATGGCGCTCGCGCTGATGTACCAGCCGATCAAGAAGCTCAACAAGGTCAACCTGACCATCAATTCGGCTCTCGCGGCAACGGAGCGAGTGTTCCAGATCATCGACCATGAGAATGAGGTCGTCGAGAAACCCGATGCCGTGGAGCTTCGCGACGTGGGATCCGGCATCGTCTACGATGACGTCCATTTCTCCTACAACGAGAATGAGCCCGTTCTTCTCGGCATCAACCTCACGGTCAAACCGGGCGAGACGGTCGCGCTCGTGGGCCCCAGCGGCGCCGGCAAATCGACCATCGTCAATCTACTGCCTCGGTTCTACGATGTGAACGGCGGATCTCTGAAGGTCGATGGACACGATGTGAGGGATGTGACACTGCGGTCACTTCGCGGTCTGGTTGGCGTCGTCACGCAGGAAACGATTCTCTTCAACGACACCATTCGCAACAACATCGCGTATGGACGCGCAGATATCGGTGATGCCGAGCTGCGGGATGCAGCCGAGGCCGCGAATGCCGCGGAGTTCATCGAGGGACTGCCCGACCGTTACGACGCATGGATCGGGGAGGGGGGATCGCAGCTTTCGGGCGGACAGCGCCAGCGGATCGCGATTGCCAGGGCACTGCTGAAGAACTCTCCCATCCTGATTCTCGACGAAGCGACCTCCGCCCTCGACACCGAATCGGAGAGCCTCGTGCAGGAGGCTCTCGTCAACCTGATGAAGGGACGAACGACGCTCGTCATTGCACACCGCCTGTCGACCGTCCGCAGAGCCGATTCGATCATCGTGCTCGAGAAAGGCAGGATTGTCGAGAGGGGACGACACGAGGAGCTCCTCGAAAAGGGTGGTCTTTACCAGCGGCTGTACGCGATGCAATTCGCCGAGGGGTCTGGAGCTTGAAGCAGTTTCTCTTCCGGCAGATCCCCCACCTGGCGGCTCTTCTCATCAGGACGATCCGGGCCACGATGAGGATCCGGTATGTCATGCCGGAAGAGGTTTCTCATCTGCTCGAGCAGCGACAGCCGTTCGTTCTGACGTTCTGGCATGGTCACCTGCTCATGATGGTGTACGCGAGGTATCGTAAGCCGATCATGACGATGAGCTCCCAGCACCGCGACGGCGAACTGATGGTGCGCACGCTTCGCCACTTCGGCGCTTCGGCCGCACGCGGCTCCACGACACGAGGAGGAACGTCTGCACTCCGCAAGATGCTCACTGCTGCCAGGGAAGGGTACACTCTGGCGATTACACCCGATGGACCGAAAGGACCTCGTCGGATCGCGCAGAAAGGTGTCGTCCAGATCGCGCAGGCGACCGGACTGCCGGTCGTGCCGGTCGCTTTCGTCGTCAGTCGGAAGAAGTTGCTTCATTCCTGGGATCGCTTTCAGATCCCGCACCTGTTCTCGCGCGGAATCTTCGTGTATGCGGATCCGATCGAGGTCCCGCGGCAACTGAACGATGAAGAGAGCGAGACACTGCGAGTGCGAATCGAACGTGTACTGAATCAAATCTCCGAGGAGTCGGAACAGCAATTCGAAGAACTGTGGGTGAGGGGGACAACCTGATGCTCAGAAGCATGACAGGCTTTGGCCGTTCGCAGGGATCGATCGATTCCCTTACGGTCTCGATCACGATACGGAGTGTGAACCACCGCTATCTCGAGGTCTCGGTTCGCTCTCCGGAATCGCTCTGGGAGCTCGATCAGGAGATCCGGTCGAGAATCTCGCGACGGATCGATCGCGGGAAGGTAGACGTCGTTCTGCGAACACGAACGGAGGGTGGCGGTGGACAGCGTGTCAGCGTGAATGAGCAGGCCGTCCGCGATCTTCGCGCCGCCGCCGAGCGGATCGACTCCGAGCTCGGGTTCTCCGGTGCCGTCGACGCCAAGAGCATCCTGGCCCTGCCAGGCGTCGTCGAGCTCCAGGCCGAGGAGAGTGAGCTGGACGACGCACAGAAGAAGGAGATTCTGACGCTCGTCGACGCGGCGATCGATGATCTCGTTTCGGTACGTGAGACAGAGGGTGCGTCACTCGCGGCCGAGATCGATTCCCGGCTGAGCATCATCGAGTCCCTCTGGAAGGACATCGAGGGGCAACGGCAGACCGTCATCGATGAACAGCTCGAGAACTACCGGACGAGAGTCAGGGAGATCAGCGAAGCAGCGGGTGTGGAAGTCAGCGACGAGAGGATCGCCCAGGAGACCGTCGTGATGGTCGAGAAGGGGGACATCCGCGAGGAAGTCGCACGGATTGCGAGCCATCTCGAACAGATGGCGGCACTCATGAATCAGGAAAAGGAGCCAGTCGGAAAGAAGCTGGACTTCTTTTCTCAGGAGCTGATCCGCGAGGTCAATACCATCGGAAGCAAATCCCGCTCCTCGTCGCTCCGCAGTCGCGTTGTAGAATTGAAGAGCGAGATCGAACGAATTCGCGAACAGGTTCAGAATGTCGAGTAGCTCAATTCCAGACTCTCACCCCGATGGAATCCTATTCATCGTGTCCGGCCCCTCGGGGGCAGGCAAGACTTCCCTCATCGAAAAGGTGAGGGCGGACCTTGCGGTGAGAAATCACCACCTGTACTTCTCGGTAAGCCATACCACTCGCCTCCCGAGAACCAATGAGGTCGACGGGACCAGCTACCATTTCATTTCGCGTGAAAGCTTCACGCAAATGATAGAGCACGAGGAATTTATCGAGTGGGCGCACGTTCATGGACAGATGTACGGAACATCGCGGAAAGAGGTTCTCCAGAGACTCGAGAGAGGGGAGGATGTCATTCTCGATATCGACGTGCAGGGAGCGCGAATCATCTCGAAGGAAGCCGGATTGAGGCGTCATTCGCTCAGTGTGTTCGTGTTTCCGCCCTCGTTCGAAGAGCTCGAGCGCCGGCTTCACTCCAGAGGATTGAATTCGACGGACGACATTCAGCGCAGAATGGAAAAGGCTTCGGATGAGATCGAGCAGGGTCTCAGCTTTTACGATTACGTGATCATCAACGACAATCTGGACGTCGCGGCCGAGAATCTGAAGGCCGCAATCATTGCAAGAAAACTCAAGACGAGCTCAGTGGTCGCGCGGCTGCGCGAAATGAGCCGCTCATTCAAGGAGGGTCGGAGTGCGGTTGCCCAAAGGAATCAACAGTAAGTTTCAGTACGTCATGCTCATTGCCAAGCGAGCCGAGCAGATCATCGAAGGCTCGATGCCGAAGACACGGATGCGCCACAGCAAGCCCGCCCGGATCGCCATGTATGAAATCGACCACGGTCTGATCGACTACCGTATCGGTGAAGTGGTCACGCCGGAAGCGAACGCCGAAGCAGAAGCGTGAACATCGTTCTGGGCGTCTCCGGAGGGATCGCGGCCTATAAGGCGCCCGATCTCGTCAGACGTCTGCGGGAGACGGGAGCGGACGTTCGGGTCATTCTGACTCCGAACGCCGCTCGTTTCGTTTCCCCTCTCTCCACTCGCCGCAGTCTCGGATCATCCCGTCATCAGCGAACAGTGGGGCGACTCGTCTCAGGGAGGCGTCGACCACATCGAGATCGCACGGTGGGCCGATCTGCTTCTCATTGCCCCGGCCACCGCGAACGTCATCGCGAAGCTCACGGCCGGAATCGCTGACGATGCCCTCACGACCTACGCCGTTGCGCACCGCGGCGCCATCATCATCGCTCCGGCCATGAACAGCTTCATGTACCGGCACTGTGACCGTGCAGGAGAATCTCGAGCGGCTTCGCGCGCGAGGCGTCGAGGTACTCGACCCCGACAGTGGACTTCTGGCCTGCGGGGATGAGGGCGAGGGAAGGATGCCCGACCCCGCCGAGATCGCACGCCTCGTTGCGTCGAGGTCGGCCGAAAGCCGCGACTTCGAGGGAGTTCGCATTCTCGTGACCGCGGGGCCCACGCGGGAGCCGATCGATCCGGTGCGCTACATTTCGAACAGATCGAGCGGCCGGATGGGTTACGCAATCGCTGCCGCGGCGCACGACAGAGGCGCCGAGGTACTGATCGTCAGCGGACCTGTTTCTCTGTCGCCGCCCACTGGGGTTGAGCTTGAGCCAGTCGTGACGGCGAGGGAGATGCGCGACGCGGTCCTCAGACACGCACCGGATCAGGACATCGTGATCAAGGCTGCGGCTGTGGCTGACTGGGAAGCAGTTCGGCCCGATGACGAGAAAATCAAGAAAGAGGGACGAGACGAGCTTCATCTCGAGCTTCGCAGGACCTCCGACATTCTCGCTGAGCTCGGTCAGCTCGAGCCGCGTCCCTTTCTGGTAGCCTTCGCGGCCGAGACCTCGGAAGTGGAAGAGCGGGCACTCGACAAGCTACGACGGAAGAACGCCGACATCATCGTGGCCAATGACGTCTCCGATCCCGGGATCGGCTTCGATTCAGAGCAGAATGAAGTCATTGTCATTGGACGCGACGGCACGCGAACCTCGCTCGCGCGTCAGTCAAAGAGAGCCATCGCCGACGCGTTGCTCGATATCATTCGCACTGCTCGAGGGAAGGAGAACACGAACATTGGATGATCTTCTGAGAAGAGAGCTGGAGCTTCTTCGAGATGTCGGCTTTACGGAGCTGAACCTGGCAGGATCGCGCGGTGGAGAGTATGTCTCGATCGAGGAACAGACTGCGGCTCGGGTCGAGCCAGGCGCCGAGGCGGATCCGATGGCAGCCCTGCAGGGCTGAGGCGCTCGCCTGCCAGCGCTGTGTTTGTCTGGCACGCGGACCAATGTCGTTTTCGGAACTGGCAATCCCCACGCGGACCTCATGTTCGTCGGTGAAGCTCCCGGGCGCGACGAGGACGAGCAGGGGGAGCCGTTCGTCGGGCGGGCGGGGCAGTTGCTCACAGACATCATCAACGCGATGTCGCTCGATCGAAGCGAGGTCTACATCGCGAACATCCTGAAGTGCCGTCCACCTCAGAATCGGAATCCGGAACCTGAAGAGATCGCGTCGTGCAGGCCATTTCTCGAGCGGCAGATCGAGATGGTTCAGCCAAAGGTCATCGTGACTCTCGGAAAGTTCTCATTTCAGACACTGCTGGAGACTGACGAGCAGATCTCGAAGGCCAGGGGCAATTGGTACCGGCTCGGCGATATCCGCGTGATGCCCACGTATCACCCTGCATTCCTCCTGCGGACGCCCTCTGCAAAGAAGGACGTCTGGGAAGATATGAAGCAGGTCATGAGCGTCCTTGGACTGACACCGAAGCCGAAGAGCTGAAGCGATCCGCGGACGCCACTATCTAGAATGTCTCCGGCACACGATTCCTCGACTACACGAGACTGTGTGAAGAGCCGATCGGCTTCACGACCGCTTTCTTTGGAGTGCTGAGCTCGCCGAAGGACGAGCTCAGCTTTCCATCAGGACGCCTTGCGGATTGCGGCCACCATGGCGGTTTCCACGGGATCCAAAGCGGTGCTCGTCCTTCGGCGAGCACCGCACTCCAAAGTCACAGCTCGAGTCACAATGGGTTTTCACACAGTCTCGAGCGCATCGAGCGGGAATCTGGGCGGTGAAAAGACCGAGAATCCTCGCTGCACTCGGAATGAGAGTTCCGGGACCAACGCAGACTAAGTTTACGAAGTTGTATCGTTTTACCGCGGCGAGGAATGGTTCGGGAGCCTCGATCCTTGGGGGATGCATGTCCGTCAATCACTGCATTCGATCACTCGCTCTGCTGACACTACTCATCGTTCCGTCGCTTCTGGCCACTGCTCATGAGCCAGCCGGCGAACCGGAAGACCCGTATCGCTGGCTCGAAGAGATCGAAGGAAACAAGGCGCTCGAGTGGGTGAAAAAGCAGAATGCTCGCACAGAGGCTGTCCTGCAGGAGGACCCTCGCTACGATGAGCTCTATCAGCAGGCTCTCAGCGCGCTGAACTCGCAGTCACGCGTTCCCTCCGTGACGTCGAGAGGGGCGTGGCTCTACAACTTCTGGAAAGACGATCAGCATCCTCGAGGAATCTATCGCCGCACGACACTTGCCGAGCTCTCAAAAGAGGAGCCGGAGTGGGAGACGGTTCTCGACATCGATGATCTTTCGAAAAGCGAAGCGGAGAATTGGGTCTTCAAACGTATGTCGTGCCTCCAGCCGGAGAACGTCCAGTGTCTGGTATCGCTCTCTCCCGGCGGTGGTGATGCGGTGCAGGTCCGGGAGTTCAACCTCGAGACGCTCGAGTTCGTCGATGACGGATTCTTCATTCCGGTCGCGAAGACGAACACCGGCTGGCGCGATGCCGATTCGATCTATGTGGGAACGGACTTCGGCGACGGAACGATGACCGAGTCCGGCTATCCCCGAATCACAAAACTGTGGAAGCGGGGAGAGACGCTCGCTGAGGCTGAGAGCATTCACGAGGTTCCCGCAGATTCTGTGGGCGTGACCGGATACCGTCTTCGAACCGAAGGAGCGGATATCGACCTCGTGCAGGACTCCGTCACGACCTGGGAGAACCGGCAGTACCACCTGCTCGATGGCGAGCTTCATCCGTTGAACCTGCCGGCATCGGCCGAGATCAAAGGTGGCTACCGAGGACGGCTCGTCGTTTCGCTCTATGAAGACTGGGTCGTCGGGGAAACGACCATTCCCGAGGGATCCGTGGTGCTGGTTGCTCCGAAGGATCTTCATGGAACTCCCCAGAATGTGGAAGTTCTGGTCAGCCCGACCGAGCGCGCGATCGTCGAGGACGTGGACCCTTCAAAGAACGGCATCCTCGTCACGATGCTCGAGAATGTGACGGGACGGCTCTACCGGTACGAGGAAACTGATGGCGGGTGGTCCCGGCGTCCGGTCATCTTCCCCGACAACGGAGCACTCTCGGTCCAGACCGTCGACGACGAGACGGGCAACTTTTTCGTCGAATACGAAAGTTTCACCACACCACCGACGCTGTACTACGTTGCGAGTGATCGGCTGAAGCCGCTGAAGGTGACGAGCCAGGAGCCGACCTTTGATGGCAGCAAGTTCAATGTCGAGCAGTACTGGGCGGAGTCGAAGGACGGAACGGAGATCCCGTACTTCGTCGTGATGCCGAAGGACTTGAAGAGGAATGGATCGAACCCGACGCACATCTTCTCGTACGGAGGATTCCGCAACGCTCTCCTCCCATCTTATTCAGGCTCATATGAAGAGCTCTTTGGCGCCTACGGAAAGATGTGGCTCGAGCGTGGGGGAGTTTTCGTCCTTGCGAATATTCGGGGCGGCGGCGAGTTCGGCCCGGCATGGCATGCTGCCGCACTTCGTGAGAATCACTACAAGTCGTTCGAGGACTTCGAAGCCGTTACTCGCGACCTGGTAAAGAAGAAGATCACGAGCCACGACCGTATCGGAATCGAGGGACGGAGCAACGGCGGACTTCTCGTGACTGCAGCGATCACACGAAACCCGAAACTGTACGGGGCCGCAATTGTCGGCGTGCCGCTGACCGACATGCGGCGCTACCACAAGCTGCTGGCTGGGGCGAGTTGGATGGCCGAGTATGGTGACCCCGATGTTCCCGAACAGTGGGAGTACATCAAAAAGTACTCGCCGTACCACAATCTCGAGGAGGGGGTCGACTACCCGCCGACCTTCTTTTTCGGCTCACTTCGTGACGATCGAGTCCACCCGGGACACGGACGAAAGATGGCGGCAAAGATGCTCGACCTGGGCCAGGAAGTCTACTACTGGGAGAACCTTGAAGGAGGCCATGGCGGAAGCGCCACAAACGAGCAACTGGCGAAAAGACTCGCACTCGTCTATACGCATCTGTGGCGTGAGCTGGGAGCCGATGCCGAGGAGCCCGAAGAAGCTCCAGCGAAGTAAATCAGCGTTTCAGGAGCGGCTGAAGGCAGGTCACAATTCCAGGTCCTGGCCGGGGAAACCGCGGATTTCCCGATCCGGCTCGGTTGGTGGAAATGATCGGAGGAGCTCGAGATACCTCTCCGTGGTCATCTTTCTCGACGCGATCCGGGCGTTCCAAAGCGCCTCCCGATCTTCGGGGGAGACCCTGATGGCTGCCTCGAGATCTAGAAGATCAGTTTGAGAATTCTCTGATTTCATCGTATCGCTGCAACAGATCGTATCGTTCAAAGTACTCCCGGACGAGATCGAGATCCGTTTCCGGCAGCGACATCAGGTGCTGAATGTCGCTCATCTCCGCAAGGCTCCGTCTCGGTTCATTCTTCATGGCGATGAATCTTCATCGCGATCAGATGCTCCGCGCTCGGAACGGCGAGGGTTCTCGCGCCGATCGTAACCCGCTTTGTCGATCTCGCGCTGAGCTTCTCGATCGTGTCGCGTCGAGTCTGCAGAGCGTCCTCGGAGTGCGGCTGCGCTCCACAGTGATATAACGCTCCGGCCACTGATGACAGGTCCCCGTTACGCAGAAATTGCCCTTCCCGTCCCCGTTCACGGCACATTCACGTACGAGATCCCGAAGGAGCTCCGCGGAGAGCTCGAGCGCGGACACAGGGTCGAGATTCCCTGGGGTCCTCGGCTCACGACCGGCTTCGTTCTGGAACTGAGCGACGAGACGGACGTCGATCTGCGGAAGATCAAGCGCATCTCGTCGATCCTCGACGACGACCACCCGGCGCTGATCGGCGAGATCATCGAGTTGTGCCGCTGGGCCGCCTCGTACTATCTCGTCCCGATCGGCGAGATGCTTCGCGTCGCCCTTCCGTCAAACATGAGCGCGAGAGGCCGTCGAACGATCTCGCTCGAGGTCGAGGCCGCCGCGCTGGAAGACGCGGTTGCAGAGAAAGGGCTGGAAGATGACGCTGCCGTCATCCTCCGGCTCGTGGCTTCAGGAAACCGCGACGCGCAGAAGCTGATCCGCGAGCATCCGAGCGCCAGAACCATGCTGAGGCGTCTGGTCGAACAGGAGCTCATCTCCATCGACGAGGCAGTCATTGACTCCGAAGGCGTGCGATTCGAGCGTTGGGTCACGAGAACATCTCTCGAGCTCCCGTCGATGAACGAGAAGCAGCGCCAGGTGCTCGAGATGGTCGATTCCCGGGGCGGCGAGGGTGCGTGGAACGAGCTAGTCGCCGAGGGCGCGAGCGGCTCGTCGATCACCACTCTCGTCAGGAAGGGCGCACTGCTGGTGGAGAAACGTCCCGCCGAACGATCCCTCGATCCATTCATCCTCGACGGGCGGGTCGTCGGTGAGCTTTCCCACACAGCGCCGCAACGGAAAGCAATCGACGAGGTACTCTCGAAGCTCGGTACGTTCTCCCCAACACTTCTTCAGGGCGTGACCGGAAGCGGCAAGACCGAGGTGTACATCGAGATTGCACGCAAAGTGGTCGAGCGCGGCCAGCAGGCACTTCTGCTGGTGCCGGAGATCGGATTGACTCCCTCACTCGCGGCGAGACTGCGGGAACGGTTCGGCGATCACGTCGCAATCCTCCACAGCAGTCTCTCGACGGGTGATCGGTGGACGCAGTGGCGCCGTGCGCGAAGGGGAGAGGTCTCGGTCGCAGTCGGACCACGCTCCGCCCTCTTCACACCATTCGACAACCTCGGCGTAATCGTCGTCGACGAGGAAGGGGATGGTGCCTACAAGCAGGACGAGTCTCCTCGCTACAACGCCCGAGACCTCGCCATCGTCAGAGGCCGGCTCTCGACTTGCCCGGTCATCCTCGGATCCGCCACCCCTTCGCTCGAGAGTCGCTACAACGTGGAGACCGGAAAGTACGACATGATCCGGCTGGAGGGGCGTGTCGCCGACCGCAAGCTGCCCGACGTCGAGATCGTGGATATCCGCGGGGAGCGGGGAGAGAAGGAGGATCGGGGACTGATCCTCTTCGGCAGCCGCCTGAAGGAGGAGATGGCGCGAGTGATCTCCGAGGGGCGCCAGGTCATCATTCTGATCAATCGCAGGGGATACGCGCCGTTCATGCTTTGCCGTGAGTGCGAGAATGACTTCCGTTGCCGGGACTGCAGCGTCACGATGACGGTCCACCGGCGCGAGGGACAGCTCATCTGTCACTACTGTGGTTTCCGCGTGCCGATGCCACACGTGTGTCCAGCGTGCAAGGGTGAGGTGCTCCAGCCGATCGGCTACGGAACCGAGAAGGTGGAGGAACGCTTTCGCCGCGATTTTCCTGATGTCGCGGTGGAAGTGCTCGACCGCGATACGGTCAGACGGAGAGGCGCTCTGGTCGGCGTTCTCGACAGGTTCCGGAAAGGGAAGACACAGGTCCTGATCGGAACACAGATGGTGAGCAAGGGCCACGACTTCCCGGACGTGACGCTGACGGCGGTGCTCAACGCCGACTCGACCCTCGGCTTTCCCGATTTCCGCTCGGCGGAGAAGACGTTCTATCTCCTGACTCAGGTGTCGGGACGCTCCGGCCGGGGAGACTCACCCGGGCGCGTCGTGATTCAGACGGCGTTTCCCGATCACTACGCGATTCAGATGGCGATCCGGCAGGACTACGAGTCCTTCTATGAGCATGAAATCGAATTCCGGAAGCGCTTTCATTATCCGCCGGTCTCGACGATGGTCGCCATTCTCTTCCGTGGCGAAGACGAGCGAGCCGTGGAGAAGGCGGCGAACGAGACTGGAAAGCGTGTCGAGCAGGCGATTGCGGGAATCCCCGACGCACGACTGCAGGGTCCGGCACCCGCACCACTGGCCAGGATCAAGGGATCGTACCGCTACCAGATCCTCGCTCGAAGCACGCGCCGCTCCGCTCTCAGAAATGCGGTCGACCTCGCCGTCCGCGGTCTTTCGGTTCCCGGTGTCGACATTGTCGTCGACGTCGATCCGATCAACCTGCTGTAGGAGTGCCGGCTCGTGGCGTCAGGCTTGCGGAGGGCTGGAGCCCTAACCCCTATGGGGTCGACATGGTTTGCGCGGGTGCTGCTTTCCACGCGGTGAGGTTCGGTGCGCTGGCGAGACTCGGCATCTCCCTCGGAGACTGGAGCTCGAGGAGCTTCATCGAGACGTCCGGATCCAGTTTCGCGATCAGCGGAAGCAGATCGTTCAGCTTGCAGCGCGCCGCGAGGAAACACGAGAAGATCGACTCCCATCGCGATCGTGGGAAACGATTGAACGGTTGCCGACGGGCGAACATGTCGGAGTCGATCGAACGAAGCGATCCGACAGTCTCGTTGAGAACCTGTTCCAGGGCGACCCTCAGGTGATCCTGCTCATGCCCCTGTGCACGCTTGCCCGCCGCGGCCGACATCTCGCCGAGTGACTTGATGAAGCTGCGCAACTGCGTTTCGATCTGGTGCTCCAGATCGCGGTCCTCGTGAGCCGATCCGAACGCGCTCTGGTAGTAGAGATCCACCCGCTGCCGGAATCCCTCGTCAACCCGCCCGATGAGTCGCTCGAGGGAGGGGAGGTGGCGCATCTTGTCAGTGGTCTTCGGATCTTCCATCGGAGCCATTGTATTGGGGAGAGCGTCAAAACATCAAAACACTGCTCTTAAAATACCCGCTGCGCTGTCATCCTGAGAGGCTGTGAAAAAATCCAGCGTGCCCTGCGCTGGTGGTGCTTACGGTTCGAGCTCAAGGAACGAGGAGGAGTCGCGGTGGTTCCTCGGTGACGACGAGTGACGCGGAGATCGGGCCGTAACCACCACCAGCCCAAAGGGTTACGGGCGGGGCGTCGCCGATCGCGTTGCCTGCCCTGAGCGAGCGTCAGCGAGTCGAAGGGTCGCAGCTCCTTTCCGATGAACCACATCGCTGCGTCGCTGCTCCGCGCGCTCGAGACTCGCCGCGCCCGTAACGCAAGGTACGCTGGATTCTTTCACAGCCTCTGAGCGCAGCGAAGGATCGGATGCGTCCTGACTGTCGCGTACTTTGGTCCTGAGAGTCGGGCCGTACGAGATCCATCGACCGTCCTCCTCCCGCTTCGCGGGATCCGGCGGCTCAGGATGACAGCCGGGCTTCTTGTGCTCGCAATCGACGCAACTCTCAGAATCACCCGATTGCTCGAGACTGCGCAAGACCCGATTGACCGCCTGTCTCGCGTTCTGCTACGTTGCGGGGATGAATGACGATACGGCCCGATTCGAGGAGCCGCTTCTCGAGCTCAGACGCGAGATGGAAGATCTCAACGCCGAGGGGGGCAGTGAAAAGCGCCTCAATCAGCTTCAGAAGAAGCTCGACGATCTGTCTCGCGACATCTATGGGAATCTCTCTCCCTGGCAGAAAACGCTCACGGCGAGGCATCCCTCCCGACCCTACACTCTCGACTTCATAAAACTCCTCTTCGAGGACTTCGAAGAGCTTCATGGCGATCGGAAGTTCGGTGACGATCACTCGATCGTCGCAGGCTTCGCGCGCTTCCGCAAGAAGCCGTGCGTCGTAATCGGGCACCAGAAAGGCCGGGATACATCGGAAAAGATCCACCGCAACTTCGGCATGCCTCGTCCCGAGGGATACCGGAAGGCGATCAGGATCATGCGAATGGCCGAGAAATTCGGGCGGCCGATCTTCACATTCATCGACACACCCGGTGCGTATCCGGGAATCGGTGCTGAAGAGCGCGGACAGGCCGAGGCAATCGCCGACAACCTGAGACAAATGTCTGCCATCAATGTTCCGATCATCGTGACCGTGACGGGGGAGGGAGGCTCCGGAGGAGCGCTCGCCCTGGGGATCGGCGATCGTGTCTTCATGCTGGAGCACGCGGTCTACTCGGTAATCTCGCCCGAAGGTTGCGCCGCGATTCTCTGGAAGGATCCCTCTGCGGCGAAGCAGGCCGCGGAAGCGTTGAAGATGACCGCGCAGGATCTCGAACGGTTCGGGCTGATCGATGCGATCGTTCCGGAGCCGCCCGGAGGAGCTCACGACGATCCTGAGCTTGCGGCAGAACTGCTCCGTCCCCAGCTCGAGAAGGCTCACAAGGAGCTCTTGAAGATGAAGCCGGCACAGTTGCGGAACGAGCGTTACAAGAAGTTCCGCGGTATGGGTGAGTTCCGTCGCGCCTGATGCCTGTTTATGATGAGTGGGTCTTTGCCGAGCAGCCGTCTCGCGGCGCGCCCGGCAGGTTCGGTATCCAATCGGCGCACATCGCCTCTCTGATCTCGGCCGCGGGCGTAGAGACCGAGGAACAGTTCAGGCGCTTCACGCGGCCTGCACTCGAGGACCTGCACGACCCGGCGACCATCCATGGCATGGACGAAGCGTGCGAACGCATCGCTCTCGCCGCCAGGAATCAGGAGCGGGTGGTCATCTACGGCGATTACGATGTGGACGGCGTCACATCGATCGTTCTGCTCAAGACGGTTCTGAAGGCGATCGGCTGCGACGTGAGCTGGGTGGTTCCCCACCGGATCTACGACGGATACGGATTGACGATTCCTGTGCTCGATCGGATGCTCGAGGAGCAGAAGGTCGGGCTGGTGATCACCGTCGACTGTGGCATCACCTCGACCGAAGCCGTTGAGCATGCGATTGATCGCGGGCTCGACGTGATCATCACCGATCACCATCTCCCGCCCGAGCAGCTACCGGCTGCGACTGTCGTGCTGAATCCCCGACAGGACGGTTGCACCTATCCATTCAAGGATCTGGCGGGAGTGGGCGTCGCCTTCAAGCTGTGCTGCGAGCTGCTTCGCAGAGCAGGCCGGACGATGTCGATCGCCTCGCTCGCGAAGATCGCGGCACTCGGAACGATTGCGGACGTCGCTCCACTGATCGACGAGAATCGGACGATCGTACGGATCGGCCTGGAGGGACTGTCCGACTCCCGCAATCCCGGCCTCAGAACGCTCCTGCGCAATCTGAAGCTCCTCGGCCGCCCGCTCAAGTCGTTCGATGTCGGCTTCAAGATCGGTCCGCGGATCAATGCGGCGGGCAGGATCGCGTCGGCCGACACGGCCATCGCTCTGTTCGAGTGTCTGAACGAGGCAGCCGCAATGCCTCTGGTGGTCGAGCTCGAAAAGATGAACCAGCACCGGAAGTCGCTCCAGACCGTCGCACTGAGTGAGGCGGAGCGCCAGGTCGAGAAACAGCTCGACTCGCAGATACTGATCGTGGCGGGCGAGGAGTGGCACCAGGGAATTGTCGGGCTTTGCGCCGGCAGACTCGCCGAGCGATTCCATCGGCCCGTTCTGGCGGCGAGAATCACCGAGACGGAATGCATCGGTTCAGGCCGTAGTCCGGTCGGGGTAGACCTCCACGGGCTTTTGTCCTCGGTTGGAGATCTGTTCACCCGCTGGGGCGGGCACGAGAGAGCGTGTGGGTTCTCGATTGCGCGTGACAAATGGCCTCTGCTGGAGGAGAACCTCCGTCACGAGGCTGAGAAGATCGTGATCCCACCTCGCCGTCTCGATCTGGCCGCAGAGGTGTCGTTCGGAGAGCTGGGAGGTGCTTTCCTTTCCGAGCTATCCCTGCTCGAACCGTGGGGTGAGGGGAACCCGCAGCCGCGATTCGCGACCTCCGGCCTCAAGCTTGAAGGGAAACGGGAGTTCTCGGAGAACTGCTGGGCGATCGATCTCTCAGACAAACGGCACGAGGAGAAGCGCGGTCCTCTGGCCATCGAGAGCCGAGCTTCTCGACGTGATCGACTCCGGCGGGACGTTCGACTGTGCCTTCACGGTCGAGGAAAGCCGCTGGGAAGCTGACGGGATGCGACTCGTCATCGAAGATATTCGCTGAGTCGCTGAGGACTCTACGCACTGATTTGCTCGACGTGACCTGCCTGATCCGATTAGTGCCTTGAGGATCAAGAGGTTGGAACGATCAGCGGAGCTCCTCTGTTTGCCTGAGCGCATGGAACGAAGCCTCCGCACCATCAGGACTCTGAAGATCGTCCTGCCGATCCTGTTCATCTCGTTTATCGCCCTCATCTGGGCGTTCTACTCTGGAGGAACGGCGCCGACGGGAGACGGAATCCAGACCACGACTCGCCCGGAGAGGGATGGGGAGCAGCCGCGTCTGGTCTCCTACGAGTTCGAGGACACCCAGACCGTCGGTGACCGTGTCATCTCGCGAATTCGCGCGGGAAAGACGGCGGGTTTCGACTCGGGCTGGTACACCCTCGACAATGTAGAGCTCGATATCTTCAGGAAGAGTGGTGGCGTTTATACGCTCACGGCGCCGAGTGCCGAATTCAATGCAGAAACCAAGGAGGCCCGGGCCGAAGGGGGCGTGAACGTAACGAGCGGAGACGGGCTCGATCTCCGTACCGAGGCCATCATCTTCGACGGGCGACGGCTCACCAACCGGGTTCCCGTTAATTTTCGGATGAACCAGTGGAGCGGCACCGCGCGAGGTGCCGATCTGGACGTCGAGAACGAGACGATGCAGTTGAATGGCGGTGTCGATGCGTCCTTTGCCGGAGAGAAGTCGGAGAGCATCGATATGCGGTCTGAATCGGCGACGTTCGACCGCGCCCAGGGTACAGCCGTGTTCGAGAAAGATGTGGTTCTCGTACGCGCGGGCGACACCTATGACTCTGAGAGGATCATGGCTCAGGTGGACCAGTCGCGGAAGAAGCTGATCGCCCTTCAAGGATCCGGAGGAGTGGTCGTCACAATCGCACCTGGTTCTGACCTTGCGCCACCCGGCAATCAGGACATGGATGGCCAGAAGCGGATCACGGCCGGGGAGTTTGCCGGCAGCTTCGACGGCGCAGGACAGATGAACGCCGTCGAGATCTTCAATGCGAACGGGCAGGTGAAGGTCGAGCTTCTCGATGATGTCGAGCGTGTCGCGAAGGCCAACTCCGCACGATTGGGGCTCGGCGCGGCAGGTGCGGAATCGATCGTGCTGTTCGGCAACGTTACGCTCGATGAAAGAACTGATCTCCGCCGGAAAATGAGCGCAGAGCGTCTCGTGATCACGCTGGATCAGGCGACGGGAGATGCCACGACAGCAGTCTTCGATGGGAACATCCGCTACAGCGACGTCACTAACCAGGCGACGGCACAGAGAGTCTTCTACGACCTTCGCGAGGATACGGTGCGGTTTCTCGGCGGTTCCGGGGTCGGCTCCGACGATCTCGAGCGGCCCGCAGCGGATCAGCGCCGATGAGCTGATCGTCGAGCCCGAAGGGAGAGTTCTGAGGGCGAAGGGGCGCGCCATGACCAGGATCGTCAATCAGCCTGGTGCCTCCGCAACCGACTACCGTGATGTTCCCACAGGACGACGGCGCGATTTTCGTCAATTCAGACTCCCTCGTCATCCGGGAGCTGGACGGATTTGCGGCATTTAGTGGCAGCGTGCGTGCATGGCAGGGAAACAACACCCTTCTTGCGGAGGATCTCCAGATCGGTTCAGGCGGGCAGACCATCAACGCCAAAGGGAACGTCCGGACGATTCTCTACAACACTGCCGAACCGGGGGGGGAACCCGTCAAGTCCAGGAGCGAGCGACTCGAGGCGAGAAGGGCGGATCAGAAGATCGAACTGCTGGACAAGGTCGTGATCGAGAGCGAGAACAGGACGCTCACCGGAGACCGCGCAATCTTCACATTCAACTCGGATCAGGAGCTCGAAACGGTCGAGTCGATCGGTAACCTGACGCTCCGGGAAATCGGTTCGGGTCGTACGGGATCGGGAGATCGAGCCGTCTATCGCGTCGCAGAAGAAACCGTCCTCCTCGAGGGATCTCCTGCCGAGATCCGGGAGCCACGCGGAACGATCAAGGGACAGAAGATCGTGCTCGACATGAAGCGAAATCGTGTCGATGTTCTGCAGGGTGATTCTCCGACTGAGGCGACGTACAATGCAGAACAGGGAGACCGATGAAGCCATCATCAGTAGATCTGTTCAACCTCGATCCCGCGGATGCGGTAAGGGAGCCTGTACACGAAACGAGACTTGCGGCGCGGAATCTCGTCAAGATTTACCGCGGCCGGAAGGTGGTGCGGGATGTCTCCCTCGACATCCGGAAGGGCGAGATCGTCGGGCTTCTCGGGCCGAACGGAGCGGGCAAGACGACGACTTTTTACATGGTGGTCGGTCTCACGCGGCCGGATGCCGGGAGCGTCCTCCTCGGAGACGACGAGATCACCGATTATCCGATGTATCTCCGGGCGCAGAAGGGGATCAGCTATCTTCCGCAGGAAGCGTCAGTCTTCCGGAAGCTCACGGTCGAACAGAACCTGCTGGCAGTGTTCGAGACAATGGGTCTTCCGGCGGCAGAGCGGGAACAGCGAGCCAGTCAATTGCTCGAGGAATTCGGGCTCACGCGGATCGCAAAGAACCGCGCGTATTCACTTTCCGGGGGAGAGAGACGCCGGGTGGAAATCGCCAGATGTCTCGCGATCGACCCGGCATTCATCTTGCTCGATGAGCCATTTGCAGGGATCGATCCGATCGCCGTTCTGGACATCCAGAAGATCGTCTCGGAGCTCGCTTCCCGTGGGATCGGTATCCTCATCACCGATCACAATGTCCGTGAAACTTTGAAGATCACAGATCGCGCCTATATCATTAAGGAGGGTGAGATTTTCCGTCAGGGCATTCCGGAGAGTTTGTCCTCCGATGAAGAAGTCCGACGGATTTATCTGGGAGAAGGGTTCAACCTGTGAACTGACCGCTCGGCGATGTCGCGAGACTCCCGGCCAGACTCGAAGCTCCGCGGATCAAGGAGTTGATCCGCAGCCGCAGAGCAACCTCGACACTCACAAAGGAAAAGATGGCACTCGAACAAAGACTGAATCTGAAAATGTCGCAGAAGTTGATCATGACGCCTTCGTTGCAGCAGGCGATCAAGCTTCTGCAATTGAGCAAGCTCGAGCTTCAGGAAGTCCTCAACGAAGAGCTCCTCGAGAACCCGCTACTCGAGGAGAGTGCGGAGGAGGATCAGCAGAAGGCCGAGGACGACAAGAAGGCCGAGCAGGAGTCTCAGGCGGACGACAGGCAGGAAAAGGACGAGAAGGACGAGAAGGACGCGTTCGATGAGATCGACTACGACGCCTACTTCCAGGACTACATCGACTACGGATACAACCCGCGGATGCGGGAGGAGTACGACGAGTTTCCGATCGAGAACACCCTGTCCCGGCCGCAGAACCTGTGGGATCACCTGACATGGCAGCTCACGGTCTCCGACGCCCCGCCCCACATCAAGGAAATCGCCACCTTCCTCATCGGCAACATCGACGAGGATGGCTATCTTCGCGTCAGTGACGAGGAGATGCAGGAAGCGGACGAGAACTGGGATCAGAAGGACGTCGACGAGGCCGTCATTGTCGTCCGGTCGTTCGATCCTCCGGGTGTCGGTGCGCGTGACCTGCGCGAGTGCCTTCAGCTTCAGGTCGACAGGCTCGACATCGAGGAGCCGCTCGTCAACGAGATCATCGAAAATCACTGGCCGATGTTCATGAACCGACAGTTCGTCCAGTTGCACAAAGCTCTCGGATATCGATCTGAAGGACCTCGAGCATCTCGTCGAGATCATCCGGCACCTCGATCCGAAGCCGGGCCGGAAGTATTCGAGCGAGCGGGCGGTATATGTCGAGCCCGACGTTCATGTTCACAAGATCGGCGATGAGTACGTGATCGTCCTCAACGAGGACGGGATGCCGAAGCTTCGCATCAATCATCGCTACCGGAACATGCTCAAGCAGATGAACTCGAAGGAAGAGGGTGAGACGGTCAGCTACATCAAGGAGAAGATGCGGTCGGCAGTCTGGCTGATCAAGTCACTCGACCAGCGCCAGAGGACGATCTACAAAGTCGCCGAGTCGATCGTCAAGCACCAGAGGGAGTTCCTCGAGAAGGGAGTCGAAGCGCTCAGGCCGCTCGTCCTTCGCGATGTCGCCGACGACATTCAGATGCACGAATCGACGGTGTCCCGGGTGGTTTCGAACAAGTACATTCACACCCCTCGCGGCGTCTACCTGATGAAGTACTTCTTTCACAGCGGGATCGACTCCGACCATGGCGAAGACATATCCAGCATCGCTGTCAAGAAGAAGATCCGGACCTACATTGATGATGAGGATCCCAAGAAGCCACTGTCCGACTCGAAGATCATGAAGATCCTCAATGATGAGGGGATCAACATCGCGAGACGAACGGTGGCAAAGTATCGCGACGAGCTCAACATCCCGTCCTCGACCGATCGGAAGCAGATCTTCTGAGCGGTTCCGCAATCAAGGAGATGACATGAACATCGAAATCTCAGCCCGCGGCAGCTACGAAATCACCGACCGGATCCGCAAGCATTTCGAACAGAAGTTCGAAAAGATCGAAAAGCACTTCAAGGATGTGGTCGAAGTCCGCTGCGTTCTGGATGTCGAGAAGCATCGAAACATCTGCGAGGTCTTCGTCGTGGGCAAGGCCTACGACGCAAAAACCGTCCAGGAGTCGAGCGAATCGATGGAGGAGGCGATCACACTCGCCATCGACTCGCTCAAGAAGCAGGCGCGACGGCAGCGCGACCGCATCACCGATCACCGCCGAGGGCCGCGAAGCCAGGCGAAGCGGTCGCCAGAATCGTGGGACGTCCACGTCATGCCGCGAAAGCGCGAGGAAGGGGCGACCCCCGATGGCCCGGCGCGGAAGATCATCAGCACCGACACCATCCCGATCAAGCCTATGTCCGTCGAGCAGGCGGCAATGACTCTCGACGACTCTTCGAACGAGTTCATCGTCTTCCGCGATCTCGATACCGATCGAGTTACTGTGATCTACAAGCGCGCTGACAGCAACTTCGGAATGATCGCGCCCGATTTCTGATCGACGAGCTGTCACGATACACTCGCGGTCGGGCGCAACCATGAACCAGGAAGATTTCCTACAGGCCGAAGTCGAAATTCTTCAGTCCGATGAGCTCGATGAGCTCAACCTGAAGGTCGTCACTGGTGACGACGGATTCGACCGCCCGATCCTCCGGCCCCGGGTGCAGAAGCCCGGTCTGGCATTCGCCGGCTACTACGAATACATCAAGCCATGGCGCGTCCAGATCATCGGCGAGTCCGAAACACGTTACCTGCAGAGCCTCCCACCGCGGCTCCGCGAGAAGCGGATCAGAGACATCTCCGCGCTCGACATCTCCTGCTACGTCGTCACGAAGGGAATCGATCCTCTGCCGGAGTTCCGGAGCGAGTGCGAGCGCCGTTCGGTCCCGCTCTTCTCATCCGAATCGATGTCGTCTCACGTGATCAATCGGATCACGTACTTTCTCGAAGAAGCCATGGCCCCGAAACTCACCATGCACTCCGGTCTGCTCGACGTGTATGGCATCGGAGTCCTCCTCATCGGAGAGAGTGGCGTCGGCAAAAGCGAGTGTGCGCTCGATCTGATCTCGCGAGGGCACCGGCTCATCGCTGACGACAGCGTCACCGTCAAGCGTCACCCGAACGACATGCTCCTCGGATACACCTCCGAGACCCTCGGCCACCACATGGAACTGCGGGGCATCGGCATCATCAATATCAAGGATCTCTTCGGCGTGGCGTCGACTCGCGACGTCAAGCCGATCGACATCATCGTGAAGCTCGAGCACTGGATGGACGGAGCCGAATACGACAGGCTCGGACTGGGTGGGGAGACGTACGAATGCCTCGGCGTGTCAAAGCCGCTCGTCAGGCTCCCCGTCGCGTCCGGGCGGAATCTCGCCCTTCTCGTGGAGATCGCGGCCCGTAACCACCTGATCAAAATGCAGGGCTATCACTCCGCCGATGAGCTTGCGAGGAAAGTCGATCATCTGATCGCTCAGCAGAGCCGCGATATGGAGCAGGGGAAGAAGGCCGGGAACGTGCGGGCAGTCTCCGGCAAGGAAGTTCTCAACCACGCCACCAGTCTCAAAACCCACCGCCACAGGAAACCGAGATGAACGGACCGACACATCTGGTCTTCGTCACGGGTTTGAGCGGCTCCGGGAAAAGCTACGTTCAGAGCACCCTCGAAGATCTCGGCTTTTACTGCGTGGACAACCTGCCGATGTCTCTGATCGACTCGTTCCTCGAACAGGTTGCGCTCGAAGGATTTGATCGTGTCGGAATCGTCGTCGATGTCCGGACCCGGAACTTCGCAGACGAGTTTCCGCAGACGTACCGCCGTCTCAAGAACGATCTGCGGAACGTGGTCATGATCTTTCTCGAGGCGGCCGACGAAGTGCTGGCCCGGCGTTACTCCGAAACGCGGCGTCCGCATCCGATCCCCGATCTTCCAGTCATGCAGGCGATCGCGAAAGAACGGGAAGCGCTCGCTGACGTCAAATCTGAAGCTGACGTCATTCTCGACACCTCACAATTCTCTGTCCACGAGCTCAAGGCTCTCATCGTCCATCGCTTCCAGGTCCCGCGAGAGAAACCGAAGATGCTCGTCACTCTCGTGAGCTTCGGATTCAAGTACGGCACGCCTCAGAATCTGGACCTGTTGTTTGACGTGCGATTTCTTCCGAACCCACATTTCGTCGACGATCTACGTCCGAAGACGGGACTCGACGCAGAGGTCGTGGAGTTCCTCGAAAAAAAGCCTGAATACTCCGAATTCTTCGATCGGCTCTTCGGATTTGTCGCCTATCTGGTCCCTGAGTACGAGAAGGAGATGAAGAGCTATCTCACCATCGGCATCGGTTGCACGGGCGGGCGCCATCGGAGCGTTGCGATCGTAGACCGCCTTGGACGTGAGCTTCGCAAGAGAGGGCTCAACGTCGAAACTGTTCACCGTGATCGGGAGCGGGAAAAGAGCAAAGGGAGCACGCTCCTCGTGCTCCCTTCAAACCACTAAATCGGTAGGTTACGATTTTTTGGCGATGCGAATCTGGCGGGGCTTTGCCTCTTCGCGCTTCGGGATCGTGACCTCGAGAACTCCACTCTCGTAGTTCGCGACGATCCCCTCCGCGTCGACGCTGCGAGGAAGATTGAACGTGCGGACGAACTTGCCGTACGAACGCTCGATCCGGTGGTAGTTTCGATCGCCATTCTCCGTCTCGAATGAGATGAGAGCCATTTAAAACCTCTTTACGATTTGAATATGACTCGACGGCACTCAGATGAATCTTGCAACGGAGCCATCCACTCCTTGGATCTGCGCGTAAAACACTAAGATTCCGACTGTCATGGAATGCGGGCGATGCAGGCTGTTCATCTGTGTCCGAATTGAGGATAATAGCCGGCGAGACGATGGTTTATGGTTTGATCGTGACGCATGGCGAGCTCGGCCGGGAACTGCTCAATGCAGCGAACCGGATCGAGGGCCCGCTCGAAGGTGTGGAGACGGTGTGTCTCGACTGGAATGAGCCGGTCGCAGATGCTCATCAGCGCATCGAACAGGCCCTGGGCAGGGTTCCCGGAGGAGCTGAAGTCATCATTTTTACAGACATGTTCGGTGGCACGCCCAGCAATCTGAGTTTATCCTTTCTACAGACGGGGAAGGTCGAGATCGTCACCGGCGTGAATCTGCCGATGATCGTCAAGTTCGGCTCCCTGAACAGGACGAGCCAGAGCGCTCCACCTCTCGCCAGGCAGATTTGCGAGAAGGGTGCGCGCGCGATCCGCGTCGCTTCGAACCTGCTGACCGCCGACGAATCCGAACAGGAGAGTCAGAGTGATCACGAAGGAACTTGAGATCCAGAATCGACTGGGCCTGCACGCTCGGGCAGCGGCCAAGCTCGTTCACACCGCGGCACGCTTTTCGTCCGACGTGAAGGTACGGAAGGGCGACGAGGAGGTGGACGCCAAGAGCATTCTGGGCGTCCTGCTTCTGGCGGCGCCGAAAGGCTCGACGATCATCGTGACCGCTGACGGCAGCGATGAGCAGGATGCCCTGCGCTCGATTGAGGAGCTCTTTGATGCTAAGTTCGACGAGGCCGAATAGAGACCGTGATGGTGCAGCTCTCCCCAGATGAAGCCGCTCTCGAGCTCCGGACCTACAAAGGAACCGGAGTTTCCCCCGGCATCGCCGTCGGGCGGGCCGTCATTGTCGAGAAGAGGGTGAGCTCCATCTACCGCGTGCCCTTGAAGGAGCACGAAGTCCCGAAAGAGATCAAGCGCTTCGAAGAGGCAGTCGAGACGACCCGCAGCGATCTTCTCGTCCTGCGCGAGAAAGTCAGCCGCTCGATGGGGGACGAGTACGCCTCGATCTTCGACGCTCACGCAATGATCGTCTCGGACCCGTCGTTCGCCGACAGGATCACCCAGAAGATCCGGGACGAAAAGATCAATGCGGAGTGGGCTGTCGCCGAGGTCGAGGAGGAGCTGCTTGCACGCTTCTCGAGCTTCGAGAATGAGTATCTCCGCGAACGCGGTGAGGATATCGAAGACGTCGGTGCGAGTCTTCTCAAGAACCTCCAGGGAATTGCCCACCACGATCTATCGGAGATCGACCACCCAGTGATCGTGCTCGCGGACGACGTCACCCCGGCCGACGCAGTCCACTTCAATCGCCGTCCGATCGTGGGATTCGCGACGGAGTCGGGAGGAAAGACTTCCCATACCTCCATCATTGCAAAATCGCTGTTCATCCCAGCCGTCATCGGCGTGCCGCGGCTGACCGAGATCATCGACAACGACGAGCTCGTGATCATCGACGGTTACGAGGGGACGATCCACGTCAATCCCTCTCCAGCAATGGTCGAGGAGTACGAAAGCCGGGTCTCCCGCCACCAGGAGTACGAGCGCCGGCTCCTCGAGAACCGTGACCTCAAGGCGGAGATGCGCGACGGACGACATGTCGTCCTGCAGGCAAACATCGAGCTGGAGGCGGAGGTCAAGGATGTATTCCGGTTCGGCGCCGAGGGGATCGGGTTGTACCGGTCTGAATTTCTCTACATCTCGAAAAGCCCGGAGTTGCCGACCGAGGAAGAGCACTACGAGCTGTACTGTACATTGATCGAATCGGTCGCTCCCCATCCCGCGGTGATTCGGACATTCGATCTGGGTGGAAAGAAACTCGCACGGGAGGTGATCGGTTCCGAAGAGGACAATCCCGTGCTCGGTCTCCGGGGGCTTCGCCTCTGCATGCGCTATCGCGGGATGTTTCGAACGCAGTTGAGAGCCCTCATGCGCGCGTCGGTCCACGGGGAGCTCAAGATCATGTTCCCTCTCGTGACGGGCGTTCAGGAGCTCCGGCAGGCAAAAGCTCTTCTGCGCGACGTCCGACAGGAGCTCGACGCCGAGGGCATCGAGTACAGCCGTAGCGTTCCTCTCGGCATCATGATCGAGGTTCCGGCCGCCGCCATGATCGCGGATCTGCTCGCGCAGGAGGTCGATTTCTTCTCGATCGGAACGAACGACCTGATCCAGTACTCTCTGGCGATTGACCGGGGCAACGAGAACGTCAGCTATCTCTACGAGCCACTGCACCCAGCGGTGCTCCGGCTGATTCAGGGTGTGATCACCGCCGGCGAAAACGCAAACATCACCGTGTCGATGTGCGGAGAGATGGCAGGGGAGCCTCTGTACGCACCACTGCTCGCGGGCATGGGATTGAAGAACTTCTCGATGAATCCATCGTCGATCCCGCTGGTCAAGAACATTCTCCGCTCCCTCAGATTCAAGGACTGCAGGAGGATCGCCGAGCAGGCGCTCTCGAAACGCACTGCACAGGAGATCGAGGAGTTCCTGATCGAGCAGGTTGCGATGAAGATTCCGGACAACCTGTCGAAGAGCCTCGGCTCAGGTATGTGAGCAGTCTGGACAGATCGACTCCGCCACCTCTCCTTTCTTTTTGCTCCTCCCTGTTTCGTGACCTGCCGTCGCGAACGCCGCACGATCGCGAAATGAATGGCAGAAAGCGTCTTGTTACGAGCAGCATGGCCAACTCTCGACCGCTTTCCGGCAGATTGATGCTTCTTCTCTGCGCATCGATCTTCATGGTTGTTCTCGCGTCACCGCTCATCGCTCAGACAGAATCGAGTCCGGACAGCGACAGCGAGACCACGACGGATCCGCAAGCGCAGGCGTATTCACGCGGGAGTGACACTGCGTCAGACGAAGACGCAGAGGATCCCGAAATCCGCTCGACGGACGAGCGCAGCGTCACTCCGAAGGACGCCACCCAGAAGAACGTTTCGCCGCTCGTGAAGGCTGCCAAGAGCTCCAAAAATAAGAAGAGCTCCGCCCGCAGCTTCACCGATGCAGATCTTTCGCACACGAAGGGAAAGCTGATCGTCGTACAGGGAACGAACGTGCGCGAGCCCGAGATCGTCCCGGTGGAAGAGCGTCTGCCCCAGTTGAAGAACAGCGGGCAGGGCACGGCTGCGGAGGCGCAACTGAGCGCCGCCCGGCGCCAAGCCGAGGCGAAGGCACTCGAGGAGCAGATCTCGACGCTCGAGACCGAGCTGCGCAGGCTCGAGTCCGAGTACTACATGATTGAAGAGGAGGACCATCGCGAGGTCGTCGAGCGTCAGTTCGACGAAAAGCGAAAGGCTCTGGAGGACGCGAAGGAGAAACTCTCGAAGATCCGGAGCGGTGGGTCTCGATGAGCGCGGGCAGCTTCTACATTGAGACCTGGGGTTGTCAGATGAACGACCTCGACTCACAGAGGCTGACCGGGCAGCTCCGGCTCCGCGGCTGGAGTCCGGTCGATCGCGTGGACGAAGCAGACCTCGTCCTGCTCAACACGTGCAGCATCCGGGACAAATCGGAGCAGAAGGTCTACGACTTCCTCGGCCGCGTCCGCGAGCTCAAGGAGTCCCGAGGAACGAGGATCGGAGTAGCAGGCTGCGTCGCGCAGCAGGAAGGGGAGGCGATCATCCGGCGGGCTCCATACGTCGACTTCGTCATGGGACCAGGCACTGTCGGCCTTCTCGACGAAATTCTCGAAGGAAGCCGGAGAGTCGCCACCGAGTTCCCTGCCGATCGACGCTACGACTGGCTCAGCATCGAGCGACCGTCACCCGTTCGCGCGCAGGTGACTGTGATCGAGGGATGCAACAAGAATTGCACGTACTGCATCGTTCCCACGACCCGCGGGCGAGAGATCTCGCGCCCTTTTGACGACGTGCTGCGGGAGGTCGAGCATGCGATCTCGACCGGGCGCTCGGAGGTGGAGCTGCTGGGTCAGACAGTCAACGGCTATCGCTGTCCCGCGACGGGGAAGGGTTTCGGCGATCTTCTCGACGGGGTTGCGACGGTGCCCGGCGTCAGGCGGGTACGGTTCATGACCTCGCACCCGTCCGAGGTCGATCGACGCATGATCGAGGCGATGAGGGATCATGACAATATCTGCAACTATCTGCATCTTCCCGCCCAGTCGGGATCATCGAAGATGCTCCGGCGGATGAAGCGGCTCTACACTCGCGAGCGCTATCTCGAAGTGCTCGACGAGATCCGGGCAGAGATCCCCGACATCAGGTTCTCGGGGGACTTCATCGTCGGCTTTCCGGGTGAGACCGATGAGGACTTCGAAGAGTCGGTGACTCTTCTCGAAACCGTGCGGTACGGATCGATCTTCGCCTTCGTCTACTCGCCGCGTCCTGGTACACCCGCGCTGAGGCTGCCGGATGCAATCGAACCGGACATCGCCAGGCAGAGGCTCAACAGACTCTTCGCAGTCCAGGAGGAGATTCAGAACCAGACTCTTACCGCATACATCGGGCGTACTCTCGATGTCCTGTACGAAGGCCCGAGTCGTCATTCGGCGGAAACTCTGAGCGGGCGCACCGACGATAACTGGACCGTCAATTTCGACGGTGATCCGACCACGCCACCCGGGATGATTCTTCCCGTGAGAATTTCGGCCGCAGGTCACCACACGCTGAAAGGGGAGGTAGCCCAGTGAGCAGAAATATCCCGATGACCATCAAGGGGCTGATGCTCGATCCCGTCTCGAATTCGCCGATCGTCGTGCTCAAGGACGACGCGGAAGAGACATTTCTTCCGATCTGGGTGGGCATCTTTGAAGCAAACGCAATCGCTCTGCATCTCGAGTCGGTGGAGACCCCACGGCCAATGACGCACGACCTGCTCCGAAACGTTCTGTCCGCGCTCGAGGCCACGGTGTCCCAGGTCGTCATCAATGATCTCCAGGAGAGCACCTTCTACGCTAAGATCTACCTGAGCGCTGCCGGAAAGGATCTCGAGATCGACGCCCGGCCCAGTGACGCGATCGCGTTGGCGCTGCGGGTCAAGGCGCCGATCCTGGTGGCGGATCATGTTCTCGAGCAGGCTCAGACGATCGAGCCTGACGAGGATACGGAAGAAAAGATGAAACAATGGCTCGAGAACGCCAGCCCGGAAGATCTGGGCAAGTACAAGATGTAGAATCGCTCCCGTGCGCACCCCGAATCGCGGATCTCTTCGAAGAAAGTCGATAAATTGAAAAAAAGGACGCCAGAACACTTGGAACTCGAGCCCCGTTTTCTTAGAATCCGCGCAACGTGATCATTACTGTCGCCAATCAAAAGGGTGGCGTCGGCAAAACGACGACCACGATCAATCTGGCGGCGGCGCTCGCCAACAAAGGACTCCGGACACTCCTGATTGATCTCGACCCCCAGGCAAACTCGACCATGTCGTTCGTCGATCTGCACTCGGTCGAACATTCGATGTACGACGTTCTCGTCTCCGAGGAGATGTCGCTCCGGGATGTGGTCGTGCCGACGAGCGTGGAGCATCTGTTCGTCGCACCATCGAGAATCGCCCTCGCGAAGCTCGAATCGAAGCTGATCGGTGAGATCGACAGTCACTACAGACTCAAGGACAAGCTCGAGGAGTCGAACGTACCGACCGAGTACGATTACGTCTTCATCGATACGCCGCCGACGCTGGGAATGATCACCGTCAACGCGATGGTCGCTTCCACCCATGTCCTCGTCCCGATTCAGTCGTCCTATTTTGCGCTGGAGGGCACCGACGACCTGCTCGAGACGATCGACAAGATCAAAGGCCGGCCGAACCCCAACCTGCAGTTGCTCGGTGTGGTCATCACCATGCACGACAAGAGGACGACACTCGGCCGCGATATCCACGATCAGATCGGGAGTGTCTTCGGCGACCGTCTGTTCAAGACCGTCATCACGAAGTCGATCAGGCTCGAGGAGAGCCCCGCGTACAAGGAAGCGATTTTCAGCTTCGCGCCACGATCGAGCGGGGCAATGGAGTACTATTCACTTTCGGAAGAAATCCTCTCACGCGTCGTATGATTGAGGGAGTGGGGCGAGCGAGATGAAACGGGGACTGCCGGAAAAGAAGAAGATGCGTCACGATGCGCATTTTGTCGAGGAACTGGTCCGGAGATCGACCACGAGTATCGGCGAGATGCTGCCGATTCAACTCGTCGACCCGAACCCGGAGCAACCCCGGACCCAGCTCGGAAATCTCGAGGACCTGACCTCTTCGATCACCGAGAAAGGCGTGCTCGAGCCGATCCTGGTCCGGTCGAGTGGAAACGGACGCTATCAGATCATCTCCGGAGAGCGGCGCTACCGCGCGGCCACCGCCGCGGGTCTCGAGGAGATCCCGGCGATCGAGCTCGATGCGGACGATCGCGAAGTCCTCGAGATCGCGCTGATCGAGAATATCCAGCGGAAGGACCTGACCGCCTTTGAAGAGGCGGAAGGCTTCCAGTTCCTGCAGGAGAAGTTCGGATACACGCACGAGAAGATCTCCAAGGTTTTGGGAAAGTCACGGACCACGATCACCGAGACGCTGATGCTCAACGACATCCCTGACCGGATTCGTGCGATGTGCCGCGAAGCCGGGATCTCCAACAAGTCAGTTCTCGTCCAGATCTCAAGAGCTGAGGACGAGCCTGCGATGCAGGAGCTGGTCGAACGGTACGCGGCAGGGGAGTTGTCGCGACAGGATGTCCGGGCGCGTACGGCCAGGAATACCGCTCGTCGGGGTCGGCCGAAAAACTTCAAGTACAACCTCAAGGACAAATCTCTGCCGTTCTCGCTCTCGATGAGCTTCAGGAAGAGCGATGTCGAGCGCGAAGAGATCATCGACGCCCTCGAAGAAGTCCTTCGACGCCTGAAATCTGGCGAACAGAGCTGACGAACGACCTCGGTCACTCTGTCATCCTGAGCGCAGCGAAGGATCGGGTGCGTCCTGACTGTCGCGCTACTTTCCGTCCTGACAGTCGGCAAAGTCCGCGATCCTTCGACCGTCCTCCGCTGCGCTCCGGCGGCTCAGGATGACGTGCTGAGGTATTTTCGCCGCAGCGAAGGATCGGGTACCTCCTGACAGTCGGTAAAGCTGGGGAACCGCGAACCGAAGGTTTCCACAGGGTCTCATAAGATATATTATGTTAAATATTGTATGCTGCTGGGCCATGCCGCGATCGCCCGTCCGTGCAAAACCTAAAGTCGATCTGTGGAGTAACCTCGATCAATGTTGCGTCCGTCGTTGCGCTCGCCATCCTCCCTATCGAGCTGAAGGATCAGCAGCGCTACAGATTTGTTCTCGAAGGAACGCGCCGGGCTGTCCGGCCGTTACAATGGCCGCGCTCGTATGAAAATCATCAACCGCTACGTAGTTCGTGAGATGGTCGGCCCGACGTTCCTGGGTTTCGCCTTCTACACATTCATCCTTCTGATGCGTGAGCTCTTCGACGCCGCCGAGCTCATCATCCGGCGATCACTGCCACTCACCGAAGTTCTGGTGATCCTCGGTCTCTCGCTGCCGCACATCGTCGTCCTGACCCTTCCGATGGCTCTTCTTTTCGGCATCCTCATCGCCATCGGGCGCCTCTCGAGCGACTCCGAGATCGTCGCGATGCGTGCCGTGGGTATCTCGACAAACATCATCTATCGACCCGTGCTGCTGTTTTCCGGGTTCTTCTTCATTCTCAATCTGCTTCTGATCAATGTCCTGACGCCTCTGGGCAACGAAGCACTCGTGCGAAAGACGCGGGAGATCGCCTCGAGCGCCATTCAGGCTCAGATCCAGCCGCGCGTGTTCTACGATGAGATCGAAGACCTGGTCGTGTATGTGGACGATGTGGATCCGGCGACGAATGACTGGAAGGGGGTCTTCCTCTCTTCTCAGACCGATCCCGGACGGCAGGACATCGTGCTGGCCGACACGGGCGAGATCGAGCGGACCGAGAACGGCGAGCTCTGGCTCCAGCTACGAAATGCGGTCAACCATCAGTACAACCCTTCGGATCCCGATTCCTATCATGTGAGCCAGCAGAAGGTTCAGGAGATCTCGCTGATGCAGGAGGAGCCGCTGGTGGTAACCAGTGACTCCAAATCGTATAGCGAAATGACGATTCCGGAGCTGAGAGAGGTCTCACGGAGGCAGGATCTTCTTCCGATGGACCGCCGTGCCATCCGGGCGGAGATCCACAAGAAGATCGCCATTCCGTTCGCCTGCATCGCCTTTGGCATCGTTGCGCTCCCGCTCGGTATCACCAATCGTCGCGGCGGTCGCAGCTCCGGAGTCTCCGTCTCGATCGGCATCATCCTGCTGTACTACATCGTTCTCAGCAACGGCGAGGACCTCGCCCGCTCCGGGACGCTGCCGCCATGGCTCGGGATATGGCTCGCGAATATCATTCTGGTCATCGGCGGCATTCTTCTGCTTCGCCGCGCAAACCGTGATGCCGGCCGCGGAGAGTCCAGACTGCTTGCCTGGATCGGACGTCGTATACGCTCGATCCGGCGCAGACGCGAGCTCGAAGATGAGCCGAAGGAGAAGGCCTCGATCCTCTCCCGGCTCGACATCGCCTTCCCGAACACGATCGATCGGTACGTCCTCTCGCAGTTCAGCAAGATCCTCTTCGCCGTGATTCTCTCTACGGCGATTCTGTTCATCGTCGTCGACTACACGGAGATCGCCGACGAGATCACCGACTACAGTGTTCCGTGGGAGGTCGTGCTCTCCTACTACAGGTACTTCTCGATCCAGGTCCTGGACCTGATCCTGCCGCTTTCGGTATTGCTTGCCACCATGATCACCTTCGCAATCTTCTCGCGAAACAGCGAGGTGACCGCGATGAAAGCGAACGGTATCTCCCTGTACCGGATCTCGATCCCGATCGTCATGATGGCCGCCATCGCCTCGGGCGTGTCGTATCTCCTGCAGGATTTCGTGCTGCCGTACTCCAACGAACAGGTTCATGAGCTCAAGAGCAGAATCAAGGGGCGTGACACGGCTCGTAGCTTTGGAGAGCAGAGGCAGTGGATCTTCGGGAACGGCCGGTATCTCTTCAACTTTCTCGAGTTCGACCAGCGGGGGCAGACACTCAAACGTATTCAGGTATTCGAGTTTCACCCCACCGAGTTCCGGCTCACGCGGCGCGTTCTCGCCGAGGAGGCGCGATGGGATGGGATAGGCTGGGTTTTCGTGAATGGATGGATCCGGTCGTTCGGTGACGACGGCACGAGGTCGTTCACACCAATCAACCGCCCGGTTCGACTCCACTATCCCGAACGTCCCGAGTATTTCTCCACCGAGGTGAGAACACCGGATCAGATGACGTTCAATCAGTTGAGGCACTACATCCGCGATCTCGAGAGGTCCGGGTACGACGCGAGCGGTCTGACGGTCGAACTGTTCAGGAAGACGTCCTGGCCATTCGTCAGCCTCGTCATGGGGCTGATTGCACTCCCCTTCTCATTCCGCATGAGCCACCGCACCGGTGGCGCTCTGTACGGCATCGCGACCGCTCTTTTTCTCGCTTTCGTCTACTGGACCGTCTTCGGGATATTCATCCAACTTGGAGAGGTGGGAAGGCTCCCCGCCGTCCTGGCCGCATGGAGCGCGAATGGGTTGTTCGTGATCGCGGCGCTCTACATGTTTCTGAGTGTGGAAACCTGACTGGCGTGAAGCGCCCCCGGCGCTCGAGGCGCCGCGAGGGTGGGTGTCGCGGCGCCTCAGAAGAAACTGTCATTCCGAAGGAGCGGCTTCATCGCGACTGAGGAGTCCTGGTGGGGGAACCGTGAATCACCCCCCGCCCGGATTCCTCGCTGCGCTTCGGAATGACAGGTTCCCGTGGATGTGTCGCCATTTCCGTTTGGTGCAAACAAAACGCCCGGCCGGAGCCGGGCGTCATTCACATCATTTTCAAGTTGGGTATCAGATCGCGTCGACGATCCTCGCGTCGAGACCTTCCCACTTCTGGAGATACTGCTTCCGCTCGGTCTTGTACTTGTCGACCAGCGCCTGGTACTCGTCGAGCCTCCCCTGCCGTTCGTACATCTTTCGCGGGTTGAGGTAGTCGAGATCTTCCCCTTCGAGTCCGGGAACCGAACTGGCGACCTCGTAGCCGAAGTCCGGATCCGTTTCCCATTCAATCGTCCCCTCGGCCAGTGCCTTCACGACCGCGCTCGAATGCTGGATCTTCACCTTCTTCGATCGCTCGTCATCGTCGCCTCCGCCGATCCGCCCGGTATTCATCAGGTAGACCTCCATCGGAGACCCCTCGTACAGCTCGAGAAAGCGGTTTCCCTGGAGCGCATGGAGAAGCGGAAAGAAGGGATTGGTTCCCGGCACGCGGAGAGACTTTCCCGCCTCGGCGGCACCGCCGGCGCTCGTTCCCTTCGTTTCTCCCAGCATGAAGAACGCAGCGGCCTGGGCGCCTTTGAGCCGGGCCACTGCCGGAATGATGTTCTCGTTGCGGTTGAGGATCAGCAGGAAGTCGGCTTTCTCGATCTTTCTGGCATCGTAGCTGCCCGCGATGTCCTCCATCCGGATGACCGCGCGACCGTTCTGCGTGTACGACGTGTCGAAGAAGTCGACCTTGCCGTCCCCGTCCTGGGAAACATTCTCGAGGTACGCGTCAGGTTTCGTCACCGCGTGATAGATCGTCGGCTCATCTTTCGGATTCAGTCCGAAAGTCTTCGCAAAACAGCCATTCTCGGTCGCGACGACCTTGCCTCCCGGCATCAGAGCAACGAAATCGTCCTGAACGGGCGAGGAGTCGTTCTGCTTGGTGAACGTCGTGGTGGTTTTTCCGGTTCCGGAGAGGCCGACAATGAGCGCCGTACGGTTGACGCCGTCGACCGGGATCACCTTGCAGCCGGCGTGCAGCGCCAGACCGCCCTTCTGGTACATCAGACGGTTCCACATCCTGAGCCCGCCCTTTTTCGATTCACCGAAGTAGTCCGAGTTCATGACACGGGTGATGTTGTTCTCGAGATCGACCGTGATCAGACGGTTCTCCGGGTATCCAGGCATCTCGAGGTTTGGCGTGTAGATCACCTGGACGACCGGCTCGAAATGTTCGAGCTCCGCCTTGGTGGCCGGGTAATACAGGATCTGCTGCATGCGCGCGATATTGGCGTTCGACTTTTCGATGATGAGGCGAGCGGGTGTCCTGTGGTCGGGATCGTCTCCGATATACCCTTCGATGACGATCATCTCCTGCTTGCGAATGTAATCGTCCTGGATTTTGGCAATTCGCTGATACTCATTCCGCGAAATGGTCTGATCTGAATGATCTTTGGAAGTGTCAGTGGCGATGAAAGTGGAGAGCTTACTCCGCGCCACGACCCGCGTCGCCACGTTCAGATTGTCGTACTCGGTGGTCTGGGCATTCGGCATCGCTTCGCTCATTGTTCTGAGCTCTTCGGGCGATGGATTCCAGATCACCGACTTCGGCTCGACTGGAAGCGTCTTGCTGTCTGTTGCATAACTGGTCATGAGAAACCTCGTTCTCCTGAAATTTGTATTTTTACGGAATTCGCCGGGAGCTTGAAGACACCGCTCCCCTCGGTAAGAAATGAGCATTGTACCCGACCCGGTTTGATGAAGTGAAATCGCGCCGGCTGACGAGGACTCGAGCTCATGGCCGTGAGTGGTATCCTGCACTGAGCATGCCCTGATGTCTCCACGCAGACCGGACAATCGCCGCAAGCTGTTGAATATTTATGGGCTGAAAGGCGATTTCACCTGCAGCAGCCACGGAGAGAAGCCTCGCCGGTCAATCATGATGGAAGAAAAGCAGATGAATGAAGTTCACCCGGCCCTGATCGAAGGAAGAAGAGTTCTGGAAGTCGAGGCTGCGGCGATCAGTGAGGTCCTCGAGCGGCTCGACGACGAGTTCGTCCGAGTCGTCGAGCTGATCCGCGGCAGTGCGGGCCGCGTCGTCACCATGGGGATGGGAAAGTCGGGACTGATCTGCAAGAAGATCAGCGCGACCCTCGCCTCCACCGGCACCCCGTCATTCTTTCTTCACCCAGCGGAGGCGCTTCACGGTGATCTCGGGATGGTCGTCAACGGAGATGTCGTACTCGCGCTGTCGAACTCAGGAGAGACGGAAGAGATCCTCCGGCTGCTCGAGCCGCTGAGAAGGCTCGGAACGAGTCTGGTCTCGATCACCGGGAATCCGACCTCCACTCTCGCGCGTCACTCGGATCATCATCTCTCGGCAGCCGTCTCGAGAGAAGCGTGTCCTCTTGGCCTCGCCCCAACGGCTTCAACGACCGCGAGCCTCGCTCTCGGAGATGCTCTCGCGATGTCGTTGTCCAACAGCAAGGGCTTTCGAGAGGAGGACTTTGCGCGATTTCACCCAGGCGGCAAACTCGGAAAGAAGTTTCTCAAGGTCCGCGATCTGATGCATAGCGGCGACGATCTCCCGATCGTCAATGAAAAGACGCCGATGAAGGACGTCATCTATGAGATGTCTCGGAAGGGATTTGGAATCGCGGGAGTGATTGGAGAGGGAGATCGACTGACTGGAGTGATCTCGGACGGTGACCTGCGTCGACTCTTGCAGACGGACGACCAGATGATCCATCGCAGCGCGATCGAATGCATGAAACCTGGACCAATCACCATTGACCCCGAGGAGTTGGCGTCGGCAGGACTACAGCGGATGGAGGAGCGAAAGATTACCGCCTTGTTCGTCACCAATGGCGCCGGACGTGCCGAGGGGGTTCTCCACATCCACGACCTCTGGGGGCTCGAGCTCTTCTGATGACTGGCGAAGCTATGAAAACTTCCATCCTCAGATTCCGGGACGGCGAAACACTGCGTACCGACAATGCCGTCGAGATCGACAGTTCTCAGCTGAAGGTTCGAGTTGGCGGCGGGGATTCGACCGAGGCTGATTTCGATCAACTCAAGGCCGTGTTCTTTATGACCGGTGAGGGAGAGAGAAATAGCCCTGCTGGCGGGAGTCTGATTTCGATCGAATTCAGCGATGGGGAAGTGATTCGGGGAATCGCGCCCGAATACAACCCTACCCTCCCCGGTTTCTATCTCTACCCGACCGGAAACGATCGAGTGGAGAAAGTGTTCATCGTCGCCTCGGCAATCGTATCGATCGACGTCGAACGCCTCTGACTGATCCCGGAATCAAAATCAAGGATGTGCTCATGAAACGAATACGGGCTGCGCTAGGAGCCTGCGCCGTAGAAATGCCCGGCCGCGAGAACGTGGAGCAGCGAGTCCAGATTCGGCCGAATTCGAGGAGCATAGTGGTTCTACGTGACGAGAATTCGGTCGGATCTGGGCCGCTGATCCCCGTTCGCAGCAGGGCACTTTTTCTGCGGCGCAGGCTCCTTGTCGCAGTCTTTCTCGCTCTGGCCACGCTCGCGCCGGCTGCAGCGCAGGAAGTGGAACTTCTCGAGCAGGCGATCGATGCCACAGCCTGGCAGTCGGCGAGCTTCAGGCACTCGTTCCGTCTTCACGGGAGCGAACAGGAGATCGTCGAGTCGGGCAAGGTCACATTCGGGACACTGCCGCAGATGAGGTGGCAGTACATGGCACCCGAGAAGAAAGTGTTCGTCTTCGACGGAAAGACCAGTTGGCTGTACGTCCCCGCCGAACGGCAGGTCTCGGTTCATGAGCTCACGGCGGGAGAACGGGACCAGTTGCCGTTCCTGCTTCTCCAGGATGCAGCAGATGTCCACCGGCAGTTCGAGCTCACTGGCTCGAGGAAGAATGGCATGCACGTTCTTTCTCTCACGCCAAAGAGCAGCTCGCAGATCAGGTCGATGCAGTTGTCGCTCGACCCGACCACAAAGAAAATTCGCGCGATCGAGTACTCCGATCTCGAAGGGAACATCACCCGGTTCGAGTTCGAGTCGTTCAGCAGCGCCCGCAAGGATCCGGCACAGTTTCGATTCGTTCCCCCGGCGGGTGTCGAGTCGGTCGAGTACTGAGGATCAGGAGATAGATCATGGCCAAGGATTTCTCATTCGATGTGGTGTCCGAAACCGACATGCAGGAAGTCGCGAACGCCGTGCAGCAGGCGCAGCGCGAGCTCAGCACCCGGTTCGACTTCAAGGGAAGCAAGAGCAGCATCGAGCTCAGCGGAGACGAGATCACACTACTCAGTGACGACGAGCAGAAACTGAGAAGTGTCATCGACGTCCTCGAGAGCAAACTCGTGAAGCGGAAGGTCTCGCTCAAGGCGCTCGACTACAAACCTGTCGAACAGGCTGCCGGTGCGACGGTCAGACAGAAGGCAAAGGTGGTCCAGGGAATCGAGACCGATAAGGCGAAGCAGATCGTCAAGAAGATCAAGGACGCCAAGCTGAAGGTTCAGGCCTCGATCCAGGGAGAACAGGTTCGCGTCTCCGGGCGGAAGAAGGACGACCTTCAGGAAGCGCTCCAGCTCGTCAAGGAGAGCGATTTCGGTCTTCCTCTGCAGTTCACCAACTATCGCTGAGTATCTGTTTTGATACTCCCTCCTTATCGTTTATTCTTGCAGGCGTGATGACCCCCGGCGGCTCTTCAACAGCAGCACGACCAGCACAGGACGGTGCCAGATTTCTCGAGCTCGTGAGCCCGAAGCTCGAGCTCGTCGAGCTCGATCTGAGAAACAACTTCCGCTCCGAGATTGCCACGATCCGCAAAGTCGGCGAGCACATCCTGAGCGGAGGCGGCAAGAGAATCCGTCCTTCCCTTCTGCTGCTCACCTCCTCAATGCTCGGGTACGAGGGGAATGCTGACGTTCGCTGCGCAGCCGTCGTTGAATTCATCCACACGGCGAGCCTCGTCCATGATGATGTCATCGACGATGCCGACATCCGCCGCGGCCGCGAATCGATCAACTATCGCTGGGGAAACCACCTCACCGTCCTTGTTGGGGATTACCTGTACACCCATGCCATGAAGATGGCGATCGGAGAAGGCCGCCTGGAGATCGTCGATCTGCTCTGCGATACGACGATCATGCTCACCGAGGGAGAGATTCTGGCGCTCGAGCTGAAGGGGCGCACGGACCTGTCGACCGACCAGTATTTCGAGGTCATCGGGCGGAAAACCGCGGCCCTGTTTGCGGCGTCGTGCAGACTTCCCGGCTTCTTCGTCGATCTCCCGGCCACGCAGGCCGACGAGCTCTGGAACTACGGATACAATCTCGGGATCTGCTTTCAGCTCGTGGACGATCTCCTCGACTTCACCTCCAACGTCGAGACTCTCGGAAAGCCGGCACTTGCGGACCTCAAAGAAGGAAAGCTGACGCTCCCCCTGATCCTCGCGATGCCCGAGACCACCGCGACAGAGCGTGCGACGATCGAGCGGATCGCCACGACTCGGGAGCTCGAGGGCGGCGATGGCGAGGCCATTCAGGAGATCGTTCGCCGCTACGATTGCGTGAACCGCACGATGGACATCTCGCGCGAATACGCCGACCGGGCGATGGCCAACCTCTCCCACTTCCCGCACTCAACCGCCCGCGAAGCCCTCGAGTACGCCATCGAGTACGTCCTCGACCGCGACCGGTAGTTCCGCTCAAAGCGTCGTTCCGTCGATTGGGAGCGTAAGAAACCACCTGTCATCCTGAGCCGCCGGAGCGCAGCGGAGGACGGTCGAAGGATCTCGTACGGCCCCACTCTCCCCACGGTAGGTACGAGACAGTCAGGACGCACCCGGTCCTTCGCTGCGCTCAGGACGACAAGTCGTTATTGTTCAGTAGCTTGTAATTGAGCTTCTTGAAAGCGGCCCCGAGCGAAGCCGGAGGGACGGTCGAACGATCGCGGTCATCCGCATCAGCGGGTTTTGAGCTCTTGGGCGCATAAACCCGTCCGCTCCCCCACTTTCCCCTTGCCCTTCTCTCGCCATTTCTCTAAGATAATGTCAATTAACTGTGATGGGAGGGTGTGATCAAGATGGCTCGTCTGCCGATTCGCAAGACTGAAGCCCCGGCTCGTAAGCGTTTTCTCTCCTCTCTCCTCACCCATCTTCCCGGCGCCTGGATCAGTCCCTCTGAAGAAGAGCTCGTGTCTCTGTACCAGTTGCGGTACCGGATGGCGATGGATGAGAGGAAGTACGACATCGCTCTGGTGTTTCTCAACAAGATTATCGAGGTGCAGCCGCGGAACTACGAGGCGCGCCTCCGCAAGGGAGAGATCTTTCACCTGCACACGCGCGACGTGCCCCAGGCAATCGATCAGTACAAGCGGATCATCCGCATGGCTCCCCCGGGAGACCATCACCGCGAGCGCGCCCGCACCTCTCTGACCCAACTGATTGAGCTCGTGACCTGACCCTGATCTTCGCTCCAGTCTGAGAAACAGCAAAGATTCAACGAACGAACAGAGAACTCGAAGGCCAGAGGGCCAGGTCTTTGTTCCGCGGTCAGCGGCCTCCGGGGGCCAGCGACATAGACATCTGGGGACAGGTCTTTGATCAGCGGTAGCTCCCAGGAATCTACAGACCTGTTCCTGCCTTTGCGCTCCTGCGGTGAACGACTACGAATCCATCCTCGAGAAGCTCCGTAAGGTCGAGGCTCTCTTTGCTGGTGCCGCGACGCCTGGCGAGCGTGCCGCCGCTGGCGCTGCACGCGATCGCATCCGGCGCCGGCTGGAGGAGATCGGCCAGCACGAACCCGCTGAGGAGTGGCGGATCAGCCTCCATAATGAATGGTCCCGCCGGTTGTTCGTGGCGTTGTGTCGCCGGTATGGTCTCTCTCCGTACCGCTACCGCGGCCAGAAGAGGACCAGCATCATGGTCAAGGCTCCACGTTCTTTCATGGAGCAGACGTTGATGCCGGAGTTCGAGAAGTCGAACGAGATCCTTCGCACTCACCTCGACGGCATCGCCGACACGATCATTACCGCGGCCATTTCCTCGGAGATGGAAGAAGAAGAAATCGCGAAGCCGTCCCGCGGTCTCGCGACCTGACCGCACCGCTTCCGCTTCTCGAGAACGATCCCCAGCATCGGGGACAGGTCTTTGATTGGCGGTCGGTTCTGCCGAAACCCAAAGACCTGTCCCCATTTTTCTGGGGGGCGATCGGATTGTGGGTGCGTCGGAGCGCGCGAATGGGCTGGCGGGCGTCCTGCGACCGGGGCTCGCGCGGATGGTTGAGGGTTTTCGGCAACTGCTCCCGGCCGATTCCTTCGGATTAGAGGTTGAATCGGGCGCAGCTCCGCCACGCAGCTCCCATCGAAATCGGGGCGATTAAAGTGAGTCTGGCGTTGAATCGAGCGAGTGCTACCAGGACGGGAGAGGGTTCCGCGACCGGTAGTGTTCCGGGAGCGGCGGCGCGTGGGCCTGGGCGGCGGCGCGGCACTCCTCGACGATCCGGTTCAGCATCGGATCCTTCTCGCATTCGCGACGGCAGCGACTGACGAGGTTCGACACGTGCGCATAGCTCCGCAGTCCGAGCTCCCGCGCAATCTCGCGCAGCGTCCGGAAGCCCTCCCAGTACCCGAGCATCGCGAACACCCTCCGTGAGAGATCACCCTTCCGCGCTCGCAACTGTTCCGGCGTGACCTCGAGCCGCTCGCACACGGCCGCCTCGATTGCACTCAACGGCGGCCGACCGATGTCCCGCTGATATCGCGGATGTTCGGTACTCCGCTCCTCGGAATCGATCAGCGTCTGGATCGCCTGCACGAACTGGTCACTGCCGAAGACGATCTGTCCGACGATCCGGCTCAGGAAATCCTTCTCGATCTCCACATCGCCGATCGCCGCATCGACGAATTGGCGATAGCCGGCCTGCGCGTTTTTCAGGTCGCGGTCGAAGTGAAAGAGACCACTCATCGTCAGCCATGGTGGAGGATCCTCGTATCCCGCCTTCGCACGATAGCTCGACCACCCGTAGTCACCTGGATGTTCGACGATTCCGGCGCGCACCGGGTTGAGCGCGATGTAGCGGGACACCTCCATCAGGTAGCGCCCCCCTTCGACAAGACAGGCCTTGAATCGACTGCCGAAGAGATGCCCGGTCCTCCCGTGCCGCCGGTTGAAACGCTGCGCATAGGGACCTTCGAGCTTGTGCATACCACTCGAGAGATTCGCCTCCGGGGTTTCGATGAGCAGATGGAAGTGATTGCCCATCAGTGCATAGTCATGAAGCTTCCAGCCGCACCGCTCGATCTCGCCGATGAGGAGCGCCATGAACCTCCTTCGGTCGTCATCGTCACGAAAGATCAACTCACCGTTGTTCCCGCGGTTCATTACGTGATAGATGCCACCCTCGAGCTGCAATCTCAGTTGTCTCGCCATGATGACCGAGGCTCCCTCGGATATGGGCCGCAGTCAAGCGAGTAGACGAAACTGGTTGAAAGCTGGCCGCAAACCTCCTCGGAATGGAAAATCCGACGCCGAATGTCTACGAGGAGTAGATATCGATTCAGGAGCCAATCGCGCTCAGCGGAAGCAATCGAAAGCGGGGCCGGGTGTTTGTTTGGCGGTGGTTGTGCCGAAATCGAAAGACCTGTCCCCATGTCGAAATCGTGTCGTCCCGAAATCGAGAGACCTGGCCCCATCTCGTCTCGTTCACTCTCGGATCTCGTTCCCGTCCCGTTCACGGAATAGGTCGGCATCGGCTCGTGGGGGCTCGTGCTCCGCGGCCGCAAGACGCACTCCCGTCAAAATCGCTTCCTGGCGCGCCATTCCTGCAACCTTTCTTCTTCGGTCTCGTATCATCAGGTCATGAGGAAATCGACGATTCTTTCGAACAGCCTGATCTGGGCGGCGGCGATCCTTGGAGCGGCACTCGCGGGTGCTCCTGAGTTTTTCACGATCATCCTGCTCCCCGTCCTCGCCTCTGCTGCACTGCTGACGATGCGGCGAGGGCAGCCGCTCGAAGCGTGCGCAAAGCGGAACCGGAACGCATGAACGTAGAAATCGTCTACTGCCCGACCTGACAGAACAACCAGTCCAAGGTCGCGAGTCTCGTGGCCCTCATTAAACGCAGATTGGATATAGATCCCGTCACGACCCCCGGCACCAAGGGCCAATTCGACATTTTTGCGGACGGAGAGAACATCGCGACCCGGGGAGGGAACTGGCTCACCCGAGGATTCGGGGCAGGTTACCCTGATCTGGACGGGGTCGTTGACGAGCTCGAAAAGCGTAGCCACACCGTCCCGTAGTCATGTGATTGTGGTCCTCAAGGGCTCACTCGGAAGGGCTTCTTGGAGCCGACGGGTAGAATCTCCTGATCGGAGAGGCTTGATGATCCTGATCACTGGCGGCACCGGTCAGACGGGAGGATTCGTCGCGCGAGCCCTGCTCGAGCAGGGTGAAAGCGTTCGTGTCATGACCGGGGTCCCTCGAGAGGATCCTCCGTCAGCCGTCGCGGTGCGGAAGTAGTCCGTGGGGCGATCTCCTCGACAGCGAGTCGCCTGCCTTTCGGCAGCAGATCAATTCCTGACAGGCGCGGATCTTCCCTCCAGACTGCACTTACATTGTTGGTGCAATTCGGGTACAATCGGCTCATGGCCTTTTGCGCAATCTGCGGATGCGATCATGGCCCGGGTACTCCCTGCGCCGTGGCGGGTCGATCTGGTGGCAGGTCGTCCCGAACCCGTCGGAAGGAAGCTGAGAAGCTCGCCCGCCGCACGGACTGGATCCTCGGTGTGGTGTCCATCGCCGCAATCGTTGCGGTACTCCTCGCCCAAGCGTGCTGATCCGGAGAAATGAATGAAGGACATTTTTGAAGATCCCCGACAATGGCTTTTGAACGCTGCCGGCACGCCCCTCAGGGCGGTTGTGACGCTCAGCACACACGCGCTCCTCGTGGTTCTCGGGTATGCATTCGACTCACTGGCGATGTACGTCGTCGCCGGAATCGCACTTCCCTCTGTTCATCTTTACGCGACGTACCGGGTCGTAGGGAAAGGCTCCTGTGCAGCCGAGAAGTAGTCGAGCGCTTCCCTGTCACCGGGAGCCTCGCCCTCCCGACCTCATGTCGAGCACCTCAACGCCCTGGACTCCCCACGCGCGCACGATTTGTGATTGAATTGGGCTCGGCACGCAGCGTGCGTGCTCATCCCTCGGATGAGTTGATTGCCCCACAGGCGATCGTGTCCTGGTACCTACCGCGCAGCATCCAGTCTCGACTCGACGGCACCAGGCAGTCGGTCGCCCGTTTATAATGCCCACGATTTTGTTCCGGAGGTGCCTTTGGCTAGCAACGAAACGTACGACGTAGTGATCATCGGGTCCGGACCTGGTGGATATGTAGCAGGAATCAGAGCAGGCCAGCTCGGCCTGAAAGTCGCCGTGGTCGAGAAGGATCCGTTCGTCGGCGGCACGTGTCTGCACCGCGGCTGTATCCCGACCAAGTCTCTTCTCGAGAATGCCTACGTCTATAAGAAGGTCCAGCACGCGAAGGACTTCGGCATCACCGTCGGTGATGTGACGATCGACTTTTCGCAGGTCCAGACGAGGAAGCAGGGAGTCGTCGACCAGAACGCGAAGGGAATCGAGTTTCTCTTCAAGAAGAACAAGGTCGAGAGAATCACGGGCTTTGGCCGCGTCGCAGGCAAGGGCGCAGTGGAAGTCTCGTCAGAGGGCGAGGAGACGCGCACGCTCGAGACGAAGAACATCATTCTCGCGATGGGTTCGGTTCCCCGTGATCTCCCGCACATCAAGGCGGACGGCGAGAAGATCCTCAATTCCGACCACATCCTGAACATCGAGCGCATCCCGGAGTCGATGCTGGTGATCGGTGCCGGTGCCGTGGGCTGCGAGTTCGCTTCGATCTTCACCGACTTCGGTACGAAGGTCACGCTGGTGGAAGCCCTCCCCCGACTTCTCCCGATCGAGGACCAGGAAATCTCGAAGGAGTTCACCCGACTCTTCAAGAAGCGAGGGCATCGATGCGATGGCCGACGTCAAGGTCGAAAGCTGCGAGCCGGTCGAGGGAGGCGTCAAGTCGACTCTCACTCTCAAGAATGGCAAATCGAAGGAGATCACGACCGAGATCGTTCTGTCGGCAGTCGGCCGTCGGGGAGTTCTCGAGAACGTGAATCTCGAGAATACCAAGGTCGAGATCGAACGTGGATTCGTCCAGGTCGACAAGTTCATGCGAACGGCTGAGCCCAATGTGTATGCGATCGGCGATATCGTCCCGACGCCTGCTCTCGCGCATTGCGCATCAGCGGAAGGAATCCTCGCCGTCGAGCACATCGCAGGACTCGATCCTCGCCCGATCAACTACGACCACGTTCCCAACGCAACCTACAGCGATCCGGAAGTCGCATCCGTCGGTCTGACCGAGGAGAAGGCGAAGGAGCGAGGCTACGAAGTCAAGATCGGCAAGTTCCCATTCACGGCGAACTCCAAGTCGAAGATCATCGGCGAATCGGGCGGTCTCGTGAAGTACGTGACGGACGCGAAGTACGACGAGCTGCTCGGCGTTCACATCGTGGGGCCGAAGGCGACCGAGCTGATCGCAGAAGCGTGTGCAGCTCTGGAGCTCGAAGCCACGAGCGAGTCGATCGCGAAGACCATCCACGCGCACCCGACACTCTCCGAGGCGATGATGGAAGCTGCCGAGGACGTGGCGGGACATTCGATCCACCAGTAGGAGCGTTTTTCACTTTTCGCTTCGCAAGTTTCACTCGTAAAAGAGAGAGGAAGATATGCCGATCGATGTGCTGATGCCCCAGATGGGGGAATCGATTGCCGAAGGAACCGTTAGTCGCTGGCTGAAGAACGTCGGCGACAAGGTCGAGCGCGACGAGCCGATTCTCGAGATCTCGACCGACAAGGTCGACGCCGAGATTCCCTCCCCTGCCGCAGGAACCCTGGTCGAGCAGCTCGCCAAGGAAGGCGACACCGTCGAGGTCAACACCGTCGTTGCGCGCATCGCTGCCGAGGGTGAGGACGCCAGCGCCGCGCCGGCTGAGAAGCCCGCGGAGGAGGCTCCCTCTGAGGTTCCTGCCGCAGAGGAACCGCCCGCCGCAGAGCAGGCCGAGGCCCCCGCTGCCGAGCCGAAGCCTCAGGACGCCGTGGCACCGCGCCAGGGTGCGCCCGAGCCCTCGGAGGAGCCCGCGAGCTCGCTCGAGGAGCGTCGCAGGACCCGGTCATCTCCACTCGTGCGGAAGATCGCCGAGGAGAATCAGGTCGACATCTCGCAGATCGAGGGTACTGGCGTCTCCGGTCGCGTAACCAAAGACGACATCATGCAGCACATCGAGAGCGGTGCCGCCACGAAGGCACCGGCGCAGCCAGCTCCGGCTGCTGCCCAGGCTCCCGCTGCTGCCCCGCAAGCTCCTCCCGCCGCACCGAAACCGGCGGCGGCGCCGTTTTTCGCCGAGGGGGAGAACGTTCACGTCGAGCCACTCTCGGTCATGCGCAAGAAGATCGCCGACCATATGGTCGTCTCGAAGCGCACCTCCGCGCACGTCACGACCGTCTTCGAGTTCGACTTCACGAAGATCGACAACCTCCGGAAGCAGCACAAGGAAGACTATGCCTCGCGAGGAACGAAGCTCACCTACCTCCCCTTCATCATCCAGGCGGTGATCACGGCGCTTCGCGAGTATCCCGATTCTCAACGCATCGATGGACAACGAGAACATCTACTACAAGCGTGACATCAACATCGGGATCGCCGTCGCACTCGAATGGGGACTGATCGTTCCCGTGCTCAAGAATGCGGACGAGAAGAACCTGTTCGGACTGTCGAAGTCGATCAACGATCTCGGTGAGCGCGCGCGAAGCAAGAAACTCAATCCGGCCGATGTCCAGGGCGGCACGTTCACGATCACCAACCCCGGCATCTACGGGGGCCTCTTCGGCACACCGATCATCAACCAGCCGCAGGTCGCAATTCTCGGCGTCGGCGGCGTGAAGAAGCGTGCGGTCGTCGTTGAAAAGGATGGAGAGGACTCGATCGCCATCCGCTCGATGTGCATCATGTCGCTGACATTCGATCATCGTCTGATTGACGGCGCCGTAGCGGATCAATTCATGGCGCGGGTCAGGGAGATCATCGAGTCGGGCAACTACTCGATGTGACGGCAATCGTCTCCGCGGTCATCTTTCTGGGTGTGGTCGGGATCCTGATTCCGATCGCCGCCTGGATGAGCAAGAAGGCGCTCGATCAGGGGTTACGGGTCGAGCGCCTCGATTTTTATCTGGAAACCGTCGCCGTCCAGACCATCCTCGTCGCGCTCTCGTTGTGGGCGGCGCGGTCGAACGATCTCGATCTCACGGTTACTGCGAGCGGTGGCCTCTTTGCCCTCTACGCCAGTGCCGGACTCACGGTCCTGGCACTGGTTGGTCTCGCTGTCGGATGGCGCTTCAGCAGCCCCCATCGCAGGGAGCGGCTCGTGCAGATCGTTCCACTCACCCGGAATGAGAAGTTCGCATGGAGCGGTGTGTCTCTCACCGCAGGTGTCGCCGAGGAGGTCATCTATCGCGGTGTTCTCTTCGGTCTGATTCTGACGTGGACGGATCAGTTCTGGGTCGCTGCCACCATCGCATGCATGATCTTCGCGTTTGCCCATCTCGTCCAGGGTTGGGCGGCCGTTGGAATCGTGTTCGTCTACGGGTTGCTCTTCCAGCTCCTCTACACGTCGACGGGAAGCCTGCTGGCGCCCATCATCGTTCACGTGATTTACGATCTCCTGGCGGGACTCCTGATCTCGCGCTGGAGTCTGAGGAACAATGAAGAGAGTCTGTGAGGTTCGGCGGCTGCACCGCGTCACCTACGAAAACGGGATGGCGATGCAGGAGCGGCTCGTGGAGCTGCGAAAGAACGGCGAGATCCGCGACCAGCTCCTGCTCCTCGAGCATCCTCCGGTCATCACCCTCGGCCGCTCTGGAAAGATGGAGAACCTGCTGGTCGCTGGGCCCGCACTCGAATCGTGCGGCGTGCGGTTCTACGAGACGACCCGCGGCGGCGACATCACCTACCACGGACCTGGTCAGCTCGTGGGGTATCCGATCATGCATCTCGGTGAGGGCCGTCGAGACATCCGGAAATATGTCTCCTCGGTTGAGGAAGTCATGATCCGCGTCGCCCGCGATTTCGGTGTCGTGGCCGAGCGGAGCGAAGGACAGCGTGGAGTCTGGGTCGGAAACGAGAAGATCGCGGCTCTCGGCGTTCGCATCTCGCGCTGGACAACATCCCACGGCTTCGCGCTGAATGTCTCGACGAACCTCGATCACTTTCGGCTGATCACGCCGTGCGGGATCCCGGACAAGAGCGTGACGTCTCTTGAAAAGCTGACGGGTCGAACGATCCCGATGATCGACGTGGTCGATTCCGTCGAGCGTCATTTTGCCGAAGTATTCGAGCGTGACCTCGTGCCGACGCCTCACGAGATGAACATTATCAAGGTGGTGATCAGGAGCGGAGATCGCTACCTGCTGCTCCACCGAGGGAAACACGATTTCTGGCAGCCGGTCACTGGTCGACTCGAGAAGAACGAGACGACTGCCCAGGCAGCGGTCCGAGAGACTCGTGAGGAGACCGGACTTTATCTCGAACCCGCCTCCCTCAATCTCCGCCAGTCGTTCGTAATCGACGCGAACTACATCGAGGCCTCGAAGCCACTGTTTGCGGACGAGACGGCCTTCGTCGCCGACACGGACGACAGGCGTGTCACACTCGCCTCGGAAGAGCATGATGCATTCGAGTGGTTACCTTTGAACGAGGCCCTCGAGAAGATCCGATGGTCGGATGACCGCGACGCGCTCGAAGCGGCGTCGCGTTTCCCGGTCAGAACGGCAGCGGCACGGCAGTGAGGAGTGAAGGACGAGTGAGCAAACCAGTGAACAAGAGAGCGGGGCACCGGCCGGACTGGCTGAAGGTGCGGATTCCGGGGAATCTCGCGTCTCTGCCGGTCTCCCGGCTCATGAACGACCTGTCACTCAACACGGTCTGTCAGGAAGCGCACTGTCCGAACATCTTCGAGTGCTGGCAGGCGGGAACGGCGACGTTCATGATTCTCGGCGAGATCTGTACGCGCCGCTGCACCTTCTGTGCGGTCGGCAAGGGGAAGCCTCTCGCTCCCGAGAGTGACGAGCCGTCCAGGGTCGCGCAGGCGGTGGAGGCGATGAACGTCCGCCATGCGGTGATCACGATGGTCAACCGCGACGATTTGCCCGACGGGGGTGCCTCACACGTTGCCGAGACGATCAGAGCAGTCCGCGAGCGCACCGGAGCAGGGATCGAGGTTCTGATCTCTGACCTCGAAGGAAATCGCGACGCATTGCGTGTGATTCTCGATGCAGAGCCGGAGGTGCTTGCACACAATCTCGAGACGGTTCCGCGGCTGTATGCGCCGGTGCGGCCGGTGGCAAAGTACGCACGGTCTCTCGACGTCCTTCGATGGGCGGCGGAGGAACGGCCGGAGGGGGTCCTGACGAAGTCGAGCATCATGCTCGGGCTCGGCGAGAGCGAGGACGAGGTGCTCGAGGTCGCGGCCGACCTCAGGAACGCCGGCGTGGATATCTTCACTCTCGGACAGTATCTCGCCCCGTCGGAGCGGAATCATCCAGTGCGAAAGTACTACACGCCGCAGGAGTTCATCGATCTCGGAGAACGCGCCAGGGCGCTGGGATTTCATCATGTCGAGTCCGGCCCTCTCGTGAGGAGTTCCTATATGGCTCACCGGGCTGTAGAATCACCCGTGACCGTCGCGTAAGATATGCCTCGCGTGACGTTTCAGGACTGCGGCATCGCCGCGATCTCTCCCGACAAGGGAACGGTTCTCGAATGTGCTCTCAGATGTGGAATCGACATCAGCCATATCTGCGGGGGTGATGGAGCATGCGGCACCTGCCGCATCGAAGTCATCGAAGGATGGAACCGGCTGAGCCCTCAGACCCCGGTCGAGACGAGCAGAGACATGAGTGCACCGTACCGTCTGGCATGCCAGGCGGATATCCGCGGCGACATCGTCGTCCGGATCGCAGCAATCGATTGAAAGGAAAGCTTCGATGACCACCACAACCGCTCCCGCAAAGACGGATATCAACTTCTTCTCTCTTCTGTTCCAGTACACAGTCGAGGCGTACAAGACCTTCGAGAAGCTCGCGGAGAATCTGCCAAACCCGGTCTCTGCGACCATGTTCAAGTTTCTCGCCGAAGACGAGCGTCATGTCCGCGACTTTCTGCAGATCAAGTATCTGAAGCTGGGCGAGAGAATGAAAATCACGCTCGGTGGAGACCTGCGCTTCCTCGAGATCCTCGAGGGCGACCTCTCCCCCACCGAGATCCCGGAATGGCTGATCTCGCGTGAGCGAGCGATGGAGAAGAAGCTTCTCGAGTTCGCCGAGCAGTCGAGCGAGACTGACGCGATTCTCTACCGCTTCATGGCGGCGACGAAGCGCTCGCACATCGCGCTTCTCGAGCGTGAGCGACAGATGCTGAAGCTTTACGACGACTGGTTCCGGCGTGAAGATGCGGAATCGATCCTCGCCGAGGGCAGGTTCGCCGAGTGATCAACGTCTCGATCTCGCCAGAAGCGATCGATCAGCTTCGAGAAGAGCTCGAGGGGCGTCTGCTGCGCATTTCCTTTACGACCGGATGCGGCGGGAGCGGGTATCGACTCGCTTCCGCCGACGAACCGTTCGATGGTGACGAGCTGATCATCGTCGACGGGATCCGTGTCGCTCTCGACGAGATGGCCACGTCCAATCTCAATGGTGCGCGGATCATCGCCGACGAAGAAGAGGGGTTCATCCTCGACCATCCCGCCGCCGCCGTCGTCATCTGGTGCGGCTGACTCACTGATGAAAATTCTGAATATTCGCGGAACCGAGGTTCACGCCGTCCCTAGTTTTCTCATTCTGATGGTGATCTTCGTCATCTTCAGTATGGAAGGCGGGACTCCGTGGCACGAGGCCGTGCTCTGGATCCCGATCATCTTCGTGAGCGTTCTGTTTCACGAAGGTGGACACGCAGCGGCGAATGGAGCTCTCGGTCTCGGTCCGAGCCACATCGTGCTCGGTGGCTTCGGCGGATTCACGATGAACCGCTCCCAGCGCAAGGTGTGGCAGGACATCGTCGTCTCGCTTGCGGGGCCACTTTTCAGTTTCGTTCTGGCAGGAATCATCTACTTCGGACAAGGCGCCCTTCCTGTCTTCCGTACCGATCCCATGCTTTCGATCCTGATGCCCCTGCTGGTTCAGGCTAACGTCATCTGGGGTATCTTCAATCTCCTTCCCGTCTTTCCAATGGACGGAGGCCAGGCTCTCTTTGGATTCGTGCGCTACATGGCGAAGCCGAGAACGGCGCTTCTCATCTCCATCTGGAGCTCCATGATCATCGGAGGACTGCTGCTGCTCGCCGGGCTCTACCTGAGAGCAATCTTTCTCGCCGTGATCGTCGGGTTCCTCCTCTATCAGAACTATCAACGTCTGCAGATGCTGAAGTGATCATCCGAGAGACTCCGACATGTTGGTACGCTGTGTCGAATGGAGTCTGAGAGGTGACCAGGGGAACGACGCCGCTTCGGTGTCACCAGTGGCGTGAAGTGACTCTCGTCCCTGTCATTCCGAAGGAACGGCCTCGTCGCGACTGAGGTCTCTGGGTAGCGGAAGGTTGCTGCGTTCGGTCCCCCACCCAGATTCCTCGCTTCGCTTCGGAATGACAGTCCTTTGTTGTGAGGGGTTTAGAAGTGGTGTCATTGGAAGCGGCCGAAGGGACGGTCGAAGGATCGCGTGCAAGTTACCTCGAGTCATGCCGTACGCGATCCTTCGCTCCGCTCAGGATGACGGCGGTCGCTCCAGAGTGGTTTGGTGCCGTTCGTACGACTCTATGATGTCGAGACGTTCTCCCTGCCTCGGCCGAACGACACGAGACGCCGCAACAATGTAGAATCTCCGCACCAATACTGGTCGTCTTCACCGAATCCATGCAAGGAAATGATCCCTCCATCAAGCGTCTGGTCGAGCCGGAGTTTGCCGTCGCGACCGACCTCCTGCTGATCACCGACTCCGGACATAGACTCGTTCGTGTGGTCGGGGAATCCGTTCATATCCCTGCGCCCGATCGATCCCAATCGGTGATCGAGTTGCTGGACCGGATCGTCAGCGCGGGGGAACTGATCGACGATCTTCGGGAGATCGACCCGGAGCGGGTCATCACGCGCCGTCTCATCCCCCTCGCCGACGAAGGCGTGCTGCTGCTGTCGACGGCGCCGCTCCCCGCGGGAGGGCGAGTCTGGCACCTGCGGGACGTCACCGATGTCGTTCGCAGTCAGGAGGTGCGCAGCGCGCTCTTCCGCATTGCGGCCCTGAGCGGAAATGTCACGAGCCTCGATGAGCTCTATCGAGAGCTGCACGAGATCGTCGGCTCGTTCATGCATGCTGAGAACTTCTTCATCGCCATCTATGAGGCAGAAAAGGACCTGCTCAGGTTCCCCTACTTCGTGGACGCGGTCGACCCGCAGCCTCCCACCCTGCACCCGGGGCGGGGCATGACCGCCTATGTTCTTCGAACGGGTCGGGCGCTTCTCGCCCGACCCGCAGACTTTCAGACTCTGATCGAGGCGGGTGAGGTCGAGCGGATCGGCGCCGACTGCGTCGACTGGATGGGAGTGCCTCTCAAAGCGGGCGACAAGACGATCGGGATCATGGGACTGCAGAGCTACGATCCTTCGATCCGCTATTCGAATGAAGATCTCGACCTGATCGTATTCGTCTCACAGCACATCGCCGGAGCGATCGAGCGGCGGAAGAAGGAAGAAGCGCTCAGTGAGAGCGAGAGACGCTACCGGCAGATGTTCGACAACAACCGAGCGGTGAAACTGGTGCTCGACCCATCGGCAGGAACCATCGTCGATGTGAATCGCGCTGCAGTCGAGTTCTACGGATACTCGAGGAGCGAGCTCTGCTCGATGAAACTCAGTGAACTGAACACCCTGCCCGAGCAGGAGATCAGAGCGGAGATGCAGCGCGCAGCAAAGCGAATGCAGTCATATTTCGAGTTCAAGCACCGTCTCGCAAACGGCGACATCCGCGACGTGGAGGTATATTCCGGGCCGTTCGAGAGCGAGGGCAGGACGTTTCTCTATTCGATCATCAGCGATGTTACGGAGAAGCATCATGCGGAGTCTCTGCTTCGTATCCAGGCCGCTGCCATGGAGAGCTCCATCGACGGAATCGCTGTGGTGGACGCCTCCGGCAACGTCGCGTACGTGAACCACTCCTTCCAGAATCTGTACGGCAGAACCGAGGAGGAGCTCGTTTCAAGTCCGTGGATCACGCTTCACGCGGTCGAGGAGCGAAACCGGCTTCACACGGAGGTGTTCAGCCGTCTCGAGGAATCGGGTCAGTGGGCTGGTGAATCGATCGGTCTGCGAAAGGATGGAACTCAATTTCCCGAGGAGATGTCTCTGACGCGGCTCGAGGACGGCTCGTTCGTGTGCGTCATCCGCGACGTCACCGAACGCGCGCACGCGGCAGAGCAGATCCGCCACCTCGCCTACCACGATCCTCTGACCGAGCTGCCGAACAGACTTCTCTTCCGGGACAGGCTCAATGTGGCAATGAGCCAGGCGGAACGACACCGAAGCTCGGCTCGCGGTCCTCTTCCTCGATCTCGATCGCTTCAAGATCATCAACGATTCTCTCGGTCACAACACGGGCGACTCTCTCCTTCAGGAAGTGTCTCGACGCGTTCAGGGAGTGGTTCGAGACAGTGACACCGTGGCCCGCCTCGGCGGCGATGAGTTCACCGTTCTCCTCCCGACTCTCCGCAATCAGGAAGACGCCATCGTGATTGCGCGGAAGATTCTCGAAACGGTCCGTCAGCCTTTTCACATCGATGGGCGGGACCTGTATGTCACGACGAGCGTCGGCGTGAGTATCTATCCCGAGGATGGAACCAATGCCGACGTGCTGCTCAAGAATGCCGACACCGCGATGTACCAGGCAAAGGAAAACGGGCGGAACAACATCCAGTCGTTCAACGCATTCGTCAATGCCCGAACTCTCGAGCGGCTGGCTCTGGAGAATGGTCTTCGAAAGGGCCTGGCACGATCGGAGTTCGAGCTCTACTATCAGCCGATCATCGACCTTCCCACAGGTGCTATTCATGGCTGTGAGGCTCTTCTTCGATGGAATCATCCTGATGCGGGACTGATCACCCCCGGAAACTTCATCAGCCTCGCCGAAGAGACAGGCCTCATGATCCCGATCGGGACGTGGGTGCTCGAAGAGGCCACGAGACAGGCTGCGAAGTGGCACAAGGATGGTTTTCCGAATCTCTCGATCGCGGTGAACGTCTCCGCCTCCCAGATCCAGCAACCGGATTTCAATACGACAGTGCGGAACACCATCGCCGCGAGCGGAATCGATCCGTCCCTGCTCGAGATCGAGATTACCGAGAGTTACGCGATGCAGGATCCCGAGGCGAGCGCTGCGACACTCCAGGAACTGAAATCGCTCGGAGTTTGCATCTCGGTCGATGATTTCGGCACCGGCTACTCGTCGCTGAGTTATCTGAAGCGATTCCCGATCGACACCCTCAAGATCGACGCTTCCTTCGTTCGTGACATGGGAGACGATGTCGACACAGTAGAGATCGTGAACGCGATCGTGGCCATGGGACACAACCTGCGGCTGAGGATCGTCGCCGAAGGGGTCGAGCTCGAAACCCAGAGATCCAGACTGATCGAGAGTGGATGCGATCGAGCACAGGGCTACCTGTACTCACCACCAATACGGGTCCAGACCTTCGAACAACTCCTCCGGAAACACGGGGTGAGCACCGTCGAGTGGAAGCGAAAAGCCGCGGGTAGCTGAGAGCTGCCAGAGCGCATTCAGAGCCGTTTCCACCCCGCGTTGCGTCGACACAGATTCGGAGACACTGTCATTCCGCCTGCCCAAGAGGAGCGAAGCGACGACGGGAAGGAGCTGCTTCATCGCGACTGAGGAATCGGATGGGGGCGAGCCAGCACGCAACCGCCCCGCCCAGATTCCTCGCTGCGCTTCGGAATGACAGGGGGGCGGTGAACCTGAGCTTCTAGAACGAGTACAAGACCTCTCCAGCCAGACCGTGCACGGCGTCCGAAAGCTGTGGGCCAGGCTGCACCATGAAGTGTGGATTGATACGGAGCTGAACGCTTCCACCGTTGCCGATCGACTGCTGCAGTCCATCGGGAAGATTGGTCAGGGCGACCTGGATCGGAATCGTTCCGGGATTGCTCTCGAGCACTTCCCGCAGCTTCTGAATCCTCGTGTCATCCAGCTCGCCATAGGAGAACCTCAAGCAGAGCTGCTTGACCTTGTTGTCCCTGATCCCCTCGAGCTTGACGATCTCGAACGCGGAAAGCTCCGGAGTGATCAGATGATCGTCCGTCCCTCCCTGCCCCGGATCATCTCCCTCCTCGGTGTGCCCACCGTACTCGTCCGACATTCGTTGTGTCTGCTGTTCCGCGCTCGCGAGCGACGCGCTGCGGCCCGCGGGTGTACCGCCCGTATCCTTCACGTTCGCGGTGACGAGCACGGGCAGCCCATCCTCGAGCCACCGCTGCAGCTTGTCGAAGAGGTCGGCAAAGACGACGACGTCGACGCTTCCGTGCTGATCGTCCAGTGTGAAACGAGCCATGAAGCGCCCCTCGTTCCTACCCTTCTTGATCTTGGTCTTCTTGAGCTGGTTGATGATTCCGCCGATGTTCACAGTCGTGTCGACCTTCTGCCGCAACGTCTCGGTCGTCGCGTCGGCAAACTGCTCGAGCTCGCTCGAGAACCGGTTCAGGGGATGGCCTGTGATGTAGAACCCGAGAGTCTCCTTCTCGTACTGCAGTTTGTCCTCTTCGGGCCACTCCTCACGAGCCGCGATCGATTCGATCGTCGGTTCCGGGACGGGAGAGGCGGGCAAACCGCCGAACAGCGACTCCTGCCCCATCTCCTTCTCTTCGCGCGCCCTCACCGCCTGCTCGGTCACTTTCTCGAGCCTCTCGAACAGGGCTCTTCGCGTCTCGCCGAATGAGTCGAAGGAGCCGGACTTGATCAGCGACTCGATGACCTTCTTGTTGCACGCTCGAAGATCCACGCTCTCGCAGAAACTGAACAGGTCCTCGAACCGGCCATGCTCCCGCCGTGCGGTCAGTACGGAATCGACGGCGCTCGAACCAACCCCCTTCACTGCGGCGAGTCCGAACCTGATGTCATCCCCGACGACCGTGAAGTAGTGATCCGACTCATTGATGTCGGGTGGGAGGACGCGGATGCCCATCTGCGAAGCCTCACCGATGAACTTGACCACGTTGTCGGTCTTGTCCATCTCGGAGCTCATCAGGGCGGCCATGAAGTGGCGCGGGTGGTGTGCCTTCAGCCACGCGGTCTGGTACGCGAGCAGCGCGTAGGCTACCGAGTGAGACTTATTGAATCCGTATCGAGCGAACGGTTCGATGAAGTTGAAGATCTCTTCGGCCTTCCCGGCCTCGAAGTTGTTGGTCACAGCGCCGCGGACAAACTTCTCGCGCTGCTCCTCCATCATCTCCTTTTTCTTCTTGCCCATCGCCTTGCGGAGAATGTCGGCCTCTCCGAGGGAGAATCCAGCGATGACCTGAGCAAGCTGCATCACCTGCTCCTGGTAGACGATTACGCCGTGCGTCTCCCCCAGGATCTCCTTCATCTCCGGGACGATGTAGCGCGCCTTCGACTGACCGTTCTTGCGACGGACGTACTCGTCGACCATTCCGGCATCGAGCGCACCCGGCCGGTAGAGCGCATTGAGCGCAGCGAGGTCCTCGAACTGCGTCGGGTGCGCCTTCCTCAACAGGTCGACCATCCCGCTCGACTCGAACTGGAAGACGCCCTTGGTCCTCCCCTCCTGGAAAAGCCGGAACACCTCCGGATCATCGAACGGGATCTTTTCGATGTCGACCTCGATTGCTTCGCGCTCACGAAGGCTGCGGAGAGCCTCATCGATGACTGTGAGGGTGCGCAGCCCGAGGAAGTCCATCTTGAGCAGACCCATCTTTTCGACGATTCTCATGTCGAACTGGGTCACGATTTCATCGCGGCTCGTCCGGTAGAGCGGCACGTAATCAGTGACGGGCTTCGGGGTGATGACCACGCCGGCAGCGTGCACTCCGGCGTGACGTGTCAGCCCCTCCAGTCTCTCCGCGATACTGATGAGCTCCGCGATCTGTTTGTCGTTGCGGATGGCCTCGGCCAGCAGAGGCGCGTCCTTCTTCGACTCGGCGAGCGTCACGTCCGGTCCGGCCGGAATCATCTTCGCGATCTTGTCGACGGCCGCGTACTGCATTCCCTGTACGCGCCCCACGTCTCTCACGACCGAGCGGGCCGCCATCGTCCCGAAGGTGATGATCTGCGCGACGTTCTCGCTCCCGTACTTTTCGCGGACGTAGTCGATCACGCGCCCGCGATTGTTCATGCAGAAGTCGATGTCGATATCGGGCATCGAGATACGTTCAGGGTTGAGGAATCGCTCGAAGAGAAGGTCGAAGTCGAGCGGGTCGACGTTCGTGATCTGCAGGGCATAGGCGATCAGCGATCCAGCCGCGGATCCTCGACCCGGTCCCACCGGAATCCCGTTCTCGCGAGCGTACCGGACAAAGTCCCAGACGACCAGGAAGTACCCCTGGAAGCCCATGTTCCGGATGATGTCCTTCTCCTTTTCGAAACGCTCCCAGTACTCCTCGACGGGATGCTTCTTGAATCCCTTTTCGAAAAGTGGCTGCATCCGGGCGAGCCTGGCTTCCAGTCCCTTCTTCGCGACCTCGATGAAGTAGCCGTCGACGTCCATGCCCTTCGGAGTCGGAAACTCCGGAAGATGGTACCCGCTCATATCGAGATTGACATCCACTCTGTCGGCGATCCGGAGACTGTTCTCGATTGCCTCGGGGATGTCACTGAAGATCTTCTTCATCTCGCTCGGGCTCTTCACGTAGAAGTCGTCCGAGTAGAACCGCATCCGCTTCTCGTCGTCGAGCGTCTTGCCCGTCCCGATCGCCAGAAGCACCTCGTGCGCAGCCGAGTCGTCCTTGTCGAGATAGTGCGAGTCGTTGGTTGCGATGAGCTGCAGACCCGTCTCCCTCGCCAGCTTCACCATTGGGTCGATGATCTTCTGCTGCTCAGGGATGCCGTGATCCTGAATCTCGAGAAAGAAGTTGTCGGGGCCCAGAATGTCTTTGAACTCGAGCGCCGCCTTGCGCGCCTTGTCGTAGTTGTCTCCGGCGAGGGCCTGCGACACTTCTCCCTTCAGACAGGATGACAGGCAGATCAGTCCTTCGCTGTACTCACGCAGGAGGTCCTTGTCGATTCGAGGCTTGTAGTAAAAGCCCTCCGTGAAGCCCGCACTGACGAGCTTCACGAGATTTCGATATCCCTGTTCGTTCTCGGCGAGCACGATCAGATGATTGTTCGATCCGGCGTCCGCCGACTGGTCGTCCGCGCCGACACCCGCCTTGTCGAACCGCGATCCGTACGCCATGTACATCTCGCAGCCGATGATCGGCTTCACACCCTCGCTCCGCATCGCGTCGTGAAACTCGACCGCTCCGAACATGTTGCCGTGATCGGTGATCGCGCAGGCCGGCATCCCGGACTCGGCGACACGTTTTGCGAGCTGCTTCGGACGCGTAGCGCCATCGAGCAACGAGTACTGGGTGTGCATGTGAAGGTGAACGTAGGACATCCTGGACAAACCTCTCGAGATGGGTGTTTCCGAAGCGGAAAACAGGTGACGATCTTCGATTATTGTAACCGTTCCCGGTAACCGGCGAGGCTGCTTGAACTTACGATTTCAGCGGCCGTCGTATGGCCCTCGAGCTGTCATCCTGAGCGCAGCGAAGGATCGCGTACGTCCTGACTGTCACGTAATTCCGAGATCCTTCGACCGTCCTCCGCTGCGCTCCGGCGGCTCAGGATGACAGAGCGTGGCCTGACTGGCGGGTCAGGAGCGGGCGCTCAGCGGCTGGCCCGGCGACCCGAGCAGGTCGCGGAGACTCGTCACCTCGAGGAACGGATGACGGTGGCGCAGCGAATAGATCGCGATGGCACTCGAGGTCACGGCGATCGCCGAGAGGAATCCCGCGGACGCCAGTGCCCCGCCGAACGACCACTGATATCCGAACTTCTCGGCGAGCACCAGCAGATAGAAAGCTGCGGGAGTGAGCGTCAGTGCGGCGACCGTCCGGTTGTGCAGCCCGAAATACGGGAGAAGCGTGATGAATGTCAGCGAGCTGAAAATCGCCACCAGATGGCCTGCAACGATCGACAGCTCCAGACCGAGCTGATGACTCTCGAGCCCCGACAGGACATCCCGCTCGAGTTTCAGAGCGAGGAGAAACAGCCCGGACAGAAGAGCGCACGAGGTAGCCGTCATCGAGAGAACGGCGGCGAAAAGGTTTCTGACTGCGATCAGTGAAGCGATGCGCAGGTACAAGGCACAAACCGGAATGGTGATGAGAAGGACCAGAACGATCTCTCCCGAACCATGGGACGCGAGTCCGTCGACGACCGTCATGTCGTAGCGGAACAGCTCCCCTCCCACGACCTGCTCAGCGACGGTGATCACCAGCATGAGCGCGATCCCGAGCGAGAGAGCGATTCCTACGTAAAAGAGAGTCCTTGGCACAGCACTAGTTTCCGTCAGAAGCAGAATGGTTGCAAGAGCCGTTCACGTGAAGGGGCAGGAACGAAAAACGGGAGCCCGAAGGCTCCCGTCATTTTCATTCTCTGCTGAGATCGAATTACTCGGACTTCTCGCCGCCGAATGCTCTCTCGAGCGCAAGCGCCATGGCGCTCTTCGAATCGACGGGGCCGGTCGCCGCGTGAGCGCGACCATCGCCTTCGTCACCGTCCCACGTGGTGGTCAGCGACATGCGACGACGCTCCGGGTCGACCGACATCACACGAACGTTCAGCTTCTGCCCCGACTGGTACGCCGAGGACGGGTGCTGGTCCGGTGCGAGATCGAGCTCGGAGATCGGCAGAAGACCGGTCAGCTCGGGCTCGACTTCGATGAAGACGCCGAAGTCGACCGCGCGCTCGACCGTACCTTCGACCACTCGTCCGGTCGGATACTTGGTCAGAACGAACTCCCACGGATCCTCATCGGCAACCTCGCGCATTGCGAGCGAGACGCGACGACGCTCCTCGTCGATCTCCTTGATCCAGACCTCGACCTTGGTGCCAGGCTTGAGGCTCGGATCGTCCATCTCCATGCCGAGCGGAAGCTGGCTGGAGTGAACGAGACCGTCGATCGCCGGTTCGAGCTCGACGAAGATCCCGAAGTCCGCCTTGCGGGCGATCGTTCCTTCGACCTTCGATCCCTCGGGGTAACGGTCGGCAACGTTCTGCCACGGATCTGCCTCGAGCTCCTTCGAGCTGAGCGAGATCCGCTTTCCGTCTTCCTCGATCTTGATCACGACGACTTTGACCTCGTCGCCGACCTTCACGAAATCCTTCGGGTTGTCGATACGCTGATGGCTCATCTCGGAGACGTGGAGCAGTCCCTCGATGCCGCCGATGTCGACGAATGCTCCGAACGGAACGACGTTCCGCACGACGCCTTCGATCGTCATACCGAGCTGCAGGTTGTCGCGCAGCTCACGAGCCTTCTCGGCAGCAGCTTCCTTCAGAAGCGCGGCGCGGGAGATGACGAATTTGCGGCCATCCTCCGAAAGCTCGAGAATCTTGAAGTCATACGTTTCACCGACGTACTTGTCGGGGTTCTCGATCTTGCCGAGATCGATCTGCGAAAGCGGGCAGAACGCGCGGAGGGAGGAGACTTTGACGTCGAAGCCTCCCTTGTTCCGACCGGTGATCTTCGCTTCGACCGGCAGGTCGTTTTCCTGAGCCTGTCTCAATTTCGCAACCGTCGCCTGCTTTGCCAGCAGCTTCCGGGAAATGCGGAGCTCGGGGCTCGTGGAAACAACCGACGCTTCGATCTCGTCACCGACGTCGAGGCCTTCGTCCTCGAGCTCGGAGATGCTGATGATCGCCTCGGTTGCGCCTCCGAATGCAACGAACGCGTCGTCGCCGGAGATGGTGATGATGGTGCCCCGCAGCAGATCTCCCTGCTCCGGTTGTTTGAAATTCATGCTCGATTCGAACGCCTCGGCAAACGTCTGCTCGGCGTTCTCGTTGGGATGGGTCATTAACAGCCTCTCTTGTGGAATGGGATTTTTGTCCTTGCCCGTGGGTGCAGAATGGGCCGGGAACACGAGTGGTAACACCCGTGAGATGAGGGAATTCCAGTCGTCAGTGAGCCGCGTGCAGACCGTCGATTCGTCCCGAGGGGCCCCCCCATAGATCCATGAAGCCCATACGGACCTGCCATATGATGAGCCGTCATGACAGGTAGCTCTAATCTCACCAAAAGCATCGTGAACGAGCTCGACCGGTCCGGATTGTCGATCAAGCCCGGCTACCTCGAACCCGACCTCCTCGGCAACCTCCTCGATGAAACGCGCGCACTCAAAGACGGAGGCGATTTCCGGCAGGCAGGAGTCGGGCGCGGAGAATCGTGGCATGTCAATCCGGAGATTCGATCCGATTTCGTTCACTGGATCGACCCGACCCCACTCCTTCCCGCACAGAAGGAGATTCAGGACCGATACGAAGAGCTCCGAATGGCGATCAACGAGCAGCTCTTCCTCGGGATCTTCGCGTGGGAGGGCCACCTGACCCTCTATCCTCCCGGCGCCCACTACGCGCGGCACCTCGACCGCTTCCGCGACGCGATGCACCGCACCGTCTCCACGATCCTCTACCTGAACGAGGACTGGTCCGAAGGCGATGGAGGTCAGCTCAGGATCTACACCGGCAAGGAAGCGGGTGAGCAGATCGACGTACTACCCCTGGGCGGAACCCTCGTCACGTTCCTCAGCGAACGGTTCGAGCATGAAGTCCTCCCCTCAGCGAGAGAACGAATCAGCCTCACCGGCTGGTTCGCTCAGCGCCGCTAGCTTCCATGACAGCCCGGGCGTCGGCGCGCCCTATGCTATCTTCCTGAGATGAGACGCCGCTCAATCTTCCTCTTCGGATTTGCCATGCTCATGATGATCTCCTTCCCTGCCTCCGGACAGCTCAGCGAACAGGAGAAAGCGATCGTCTCGCGGGTCGAGCAGCAACTGCGCGACTCAGTCGATGATCTAGCGACCTCGGTCGACATCGACTCTGCGACTGAGAATCTTGCAGGTATCCGGGAGCTGGCGAACTTCTACGCCGGCGAATTCGAAGAGATCGGGTTCGACGCAGAATGGATCGAGCTCCCGTCGGAAACAGGCCGCGCAGGCCATCTGATTGCCACGAGAGAAGGTACGAGGGGACCTCGCGTTCTTCTCCTCGGGCACCTCGACACGGTTCTCGAGGGAGAGCGGTGGCGCCTCGAAGACGAGACCGCTTACGGCAGTGGCACCGCCGACATGAAAGGCGGAAACCTCGTCATTCTGGCCGCGCTGCGGGCACTTGACGCAGAGGGGCTGCTCGACGACCGACAGATCGTGGTCTTCTTTACGGGAGATGAAGAGTCTCCCGGCGAACCGATCAGTGTCGTTCGTGAGCGCCTGATCGAGGAAGCGAAAGAAAGCGACATCGCGCTCGGGTACGAAACCGCCGTCGAGAACACGGCCGTCATCGGCCGCCGCGGCATCATCACCTGGGAGCTCGAAGTGCGAGGCCAGACCGGTCACTCGTCCGGGATCTTCTCCGACGAACAGGGCAGCGGAGCCATCTTCGAGGCGGCTCGAATTCTCGACTCCTTTCACAATACGCTCAGGGAGCCCGACGTCACCTTCAACGCCAGTGTGATCGTCGGCGGCACCGACGTCGAGCTCGATTCCGGTACACACTCCGGCACCGCACACGGCAAGACGAACGTGGTGCCGCGGCGGACGGTCGTGCAGGGGGACCTTCGCTTCCTCACCGGTGAGCAACTCGATCGCGCGAAGCGGAAGATGGAGGAGATCGTTGCGGCCAACCTCCCCCGCACCACGGCGAGGATCGAGTTCTTCGAGGGTTATCCGGCAATGGCGCCGACCGATGGAAATCGCCGGCTCCTCTCCGTGCTGAATGAGGTCAGCCGCGACCTCGGATACGATGGGGTGACCGAGTACGACCCGGCAAAACGGGGAGCAGGCGACATCTCGTTCATCGCCGACTACGTCGACGCACTCGACGGACTCGGTGTTCTCGGTTCCTACACCCACGCCCCCGGAGAGTCGCTCGACCTCTCGACCCTCGAACAGCAGATCGCCAGAACCGCCATCCTGATCAACCGGCTCCACGAGTAGGCGTGTCGCGTAGAGTGCGAGTGTAAAAGCAGATGTCATCCTGAGCGCCAGCGAAGGATCGGATACGTGCTGACTGTCGCGTTCTTTCCGTCCTGAGAGTCGGGCCGTACGCGATCCTTCGACCGTTCCTTCGGCTTCGCTCGGGGTCCGCTGCGCTTCGGCGGCTCAGAGGCTGTGAAAGAATCCAGCGTACCCTGCGTTACGGGCGCGGCGAGTCTCGAGCGCGCGGAGCAGCGACGCAGCGATGTGGTTCATCGGAAAGGAGCTGCGACAGACAGCGATCGGCGACGCCCCGCCCGTAACCCTTTGGGCTGGTGGTGGTTACGGCCCGATCTCCGCGTCACTCGTCGTCACCGAGGAACCACCGCGGCTCCTCCTCGTTCCTTGAGCTCGAACCGTAAGCACCACCAGCGCAGGGCGCGCTGGATTTTTTCACAGCCTCTCAGGATGACAAGATTGTCGTGGTCGCTGGTCCGGCGGCCGAAGGGCGCGCCGCGGAACGACAGTGTGTGCGAATCCATGCAGCGTCGCCGTCCGGATCATGGACGCGTGTTCGATCCCACGACGCACCGAGACGAACTACAGTAGGCGTATTGCTCTCCTTATCAAGCACTTAGCGTCGAACGATCGGTGGCCTGGGTCTCGCCATAGCTATAGGCGTGATGAAAAACAGGAGCCGCCGCCTCAAATGGTTCTCTATCCCACCGAATGAGCTCGTCCGCGAGATCGCTCTCCTCCGAGACGATGAGCTCGACTCTCTTCCTTTCGCCTCGATATGCGTCGCGCGGGACGGTCTGATCCTCGCCTTCAGCGACGGGAGATCCCGCTTCACGGGGTTCTACCGGGACGACGTGCTCGGGCGAGGATTCTTCAATGCGGTCCTGCCAGGGACCAGGTCTTCGGAGTTCTACGCCCGGTTCCAGAGTGGAGCCCTGCGCGGAAACCTCGACGCGACCTTCCTGCACACGTTCCGGTTCCCCACTGGATGGCGCACCACAAAAGTGCGAATGGTTTCGGACCCGGGTACCGGACTGATCTGGACCCTCATCGAGCCTCGTCTCCAGATCGGCTCGATTCACACACCATCACGATGCAGTTCGACTGGCAGACTCGAAAGGAAGGCGTCATGAAGCACAGCCTCGTCAAACGCTGGTACGATCTTTCTTCCCAGGAGCTCCCACGTGAAGTGGGCGCAATCCGTCCACGTGATTTCGATGCCCTCCCCTTCGGAACATTCCTCATCGATCGTGAAGGCATGATCCATGACTGGCAGCCCGCTCCCGGCACGATGAACGTCAATCCAGGGATCAAAGGGCGCTCGATCTTCTCGGGTATCGCCCCCTGCTTTTTCATCAGACCATTTCACGAGTCGCTATCCTCCCTCTTTCGCAGGGATGAGTTCGATGAAACGTTCTTCTTCACCTTCCGGTTTCCGGGCGACTATCGGCAGGCTCAGATCAGTGTCGTTCATGATGCGGACACTCTGGTCCGGCTGACGATCGAGCCGATCAGAATGATTCGCCCGCGTCGAAGCGAGCCCGGCAAAGTCGCGGACTGGAGGACCGCACTGGCAGCGTCGTGATTGATCACACGTGGTCCGCGGGTGGTGCGATAGACTTCCGGCGACGTTCAAGGAGGCTCTCGTGTTCAAGTCGCTCGCACTGCCGATCTCTCTGACGCTCGCGTTCGCGTTGCCGCTCGCTGCTGCCGACACGTATCAGACTCCGCCTCCGGAGCTGGCCCAACTGGTTGATGCGCCGCTGACGCCGATCGTTAGCGTCAGTCCCGACACGAAAACACTTCTCCTTCTCGAACGCCCGAGTCTCCCGCCGATCGATGAGCTTGCGGCGCCGGAGCTACGGCTTGCCGGCGTCCGGATCAATCCGTCGAACTTCGGTCCGAGCCGCGATCGCAACTACAACGGAATGGTTCTCGTCGACGTCTCGGATGGCAGCCAGCGACGTATCGCCGGCCTGCCCGCCGAGCCGCGGATCAGAAATGCCGAATGGTCACCCGACAGCAGCCGCGTGGCGTTTACCCTCGACACCGGCGATCAGGTACAGATCTGGATCGCCGACCTCGAGACTGCCAAGGCACGACGCCTGTCCGACCGCGCGATCAACGATACCGTCAGCGGCAGCCCCATCAAATGGTTGGGCGACTCGACTGCGCTGCTCGCGCGGCTCGTCCCGGATGACCTCGGCGAGCGTCCGGAAGAGTCGCGTGTGCCGGAAGGCCCCGTCATTCAGGAGAATGTCGGCAAAACGGCGCCCGCCAGAACGTATCAGGACCTGCTCGCCAGCCCCTCCGATGAGCGCACCTTCGACCATTTCGCGACATCCGAGCTCGCGCGGATCGACATGAGCGGAAAGATCCGGGAACTAGGAAAACGGGGAGCGATCGTCGGCGTCGATCCATCCCCAGATGGTGAGTACATCCTCGTCGAGACGATCCATCGCCCCTACTCCTACCTCGTGCCGTGGTATCGCTTTCCAAGGACGATCGAAGTTCTCGATCGCAACGGCAAGAGAGTCACCCAGCTCGCCGACCTCCCCTTGCAGGACGACGTCCCGCTCGGTTTCGGCTCGGTTCCGACGGGCATGCGAAACACCGGCTGGCGCAGCGACGCGCCCGCCACGCTCTACTGGACAGAGGCGCTCGACGAGGGTGACGCAAGGGCCGACGCCGCGGAACGTGACCGGGTGATGATGCTCTCTGCTCCGTTTGACGGAGAGGCGATTCAGCTCGTGACCATCCCACTGCGGTTCTCAGGCGTGAGCTGGGGAGACGAGGACCAGGCATACGTGTCGGAGTGGTGGTGGAGCGACCGCAAGGCAAGGACCTACGAAGTGAATCCCTCCGATCCAGGAGCAGGAAAGATCATCTTTGATTACTCCTTCGAGGATCGCTACAACGATCCGGGCAACATGATGACGACGACGAACGACATGGGACGTTCCGTTGTCGCACTCGCAAAGGACGGCGATTTCTTCCTCCGGGGAGACGGCGCGTCAGCGGAGGGGGATCGCCCCTTCGTGCGACGCTTCGATCGCGAAACCTCCTCGACCACCGAGCTGTTCCGATCCGAGGCTCCCGTCTACGAAGAGCCGATTGCCTTCCTCGACGAGGAACGCTCTCTCCTGCTCACACGGCGGGAGTCGAACGATGTGCCACCGAACTACTACGCACGCAACCTCGCGGGACCCGAGCTACGGCCGCTGACGAGGTTCGATCATCCCTATCCCGAGCTGAAAGGAATTCAGAAGGAGTTCATCACCTACAAGCGTGAAGACGGCGTCACTCTCAGCGCGATGCTCTATCTCCCGCCCGGGTACGACGCCGCCACGGATGGTCCGCTTCCGACCTTCGTCTGGGCCTACCCGAACGAGTACAAGGACGCCAGCGCGGCTGGCCAGGTCCAGGACTCACCGTACCGGTTCAAGTGGGTCAGCTATTGGGGACCGGTGCCATGGGTCACCCGCGGCTATGCCGTGCTCGATGACGCGGCGATGCCGGTGGTCGGCGAGGGCGAAGACGAGCCGAACGACACCTTCCGCGAACAGCTCGTCATGAACGCCGAGGCTCTCATTGCAGAAGGTGCGAGAAGAGGCGTCGTGGATCCAGATCGCGTCGCAGTGGGCGGTCATTCGTACGGAGCGTTCATGACGGCGAACCTCCTCGCCCACTCCGATCTTTTCCGCGCCGGAATTGCGCGTAGCGGCGCATACAACAGATCCCTCACCCCCTTCGGGTTCCAGTCCGAGGAAAGAACCTTCTGGGAAGCACCGGAGGTCTACTTCACGATGTCACCATTCATGAACGCGGAGAAGGTGAATGAGCCGATCCTGATGATTCACGGAGAGGCAGACAACAACTCGGGCACGTTCCCGATGCAGAGCGAGCGCTTTTACAACGCGCTCAAGGGAATGGGAAAGACCGCGCGGCTCGTGATGCTCCCGCACGAGAGTCACGGCTATCGCTCACGAGAGTCGATCATGCACATGCTCTGGGAGATGGACCGTTGGCTCGAGACCTATGTAAAGCCAGCATCTGAGCAGCAGTAGACTGGAAGTTGTCCGGAGCCGGAGGAATGGCGCCGCTTCGCCGGCACCAGTGGAGTGAAATGAACAGTTTGTCATCCTGAGCGAAGCGAAGGATCGGGTACGTCCTGACTCGAGCCGAACTTCGGGCCGGTAGGCTCCACGAGATCCTTCGACCGTCCCTTCGGCTTCGCTCACGGCAGGCCTCCTCCCGCTTCGCAGGATCCGGCCTCTCAGGATGACACCCCTTTCACTGGCCGAAGTTCAATCACTACGACACCAATCTTCGACCACGCCCCCGGCATCCATCACGCAATTCCCGCGATTCGTACCACCCGCTCCACCGCGATTCCGTCGTGGCTGCTAGAATCTCCGTGTCTTTTTGAGAGGAGAACTGTCGATGAATCGAGCTACAGTCATTGTATTGTCCATCGCCGCGTCCATAACCGGAGCGTGCGCGACCACACCCGATGCCCCCGAGGCTCCGCCTGCGCCAGCCGCGGAGGCGATCGCTGCAACCGCCAACACCGCCACCAGTCCGGAGGTGTCCTGGGCGGAGAGCCTGCCGCCGGTCCAGGAGCCACGCGACTTCGGTTCGTGGGGCTACGACGCCACCGCGATGGAGAAGTCCGTCAAACCTGGTGACGACTTCGATACCTACGCCAGCGGTGCCTGGCGGGCTCGGACCGAAATCCCTTCGGACCAGGCCAGCGCCGGTGTCGGCTGGGACATCTACAAGGTCACCGAGGGGCAGTTGCGCACCATCATCATGGAAGCGTCCTCGGACGATCAGCTCGGTGCGCTCTTCACGAGTTTCATGGACGAGAATCGTGTCAACGCTCTCGGATTGAAGCCACTCGAGCCCCGGCTGTCTGAGATCCGCGGACTTCGTGACAAGACCGCCTTCGCCCGCTACATGGGAACGACTACAGGAGCATTCGGCGATTCGCTCGCGGGACTCTTTCCGTATGCCGACCCCAATGATCCCACCCACACCAGCCTCTTCCTCGGTGCCGGCGGCCTCGGGCTTCCGGAGAAGGACTACTATTTCGACGATCGATTCAGCAAAGAGCGCGAGGCGTATGTCGCGTATCTGACGCGCATCTTCAATCAGATCGGCGAGCCGGATCCCGCGACGGCGGCACAGAAGGTCATGGCCTTCGAGACCGAGGTGGCGCGACGCTACTGGGATGTCGCCGACCGCAGAAACTTCGGCCTGATCAACAACCCGATGTCGCTGTCCGAGTTGAAGGAGTACGCGCCGGAGATCGACTGGTCGGCACTGCTCGCCGGCGCCGGCGTCCAGACCGATCGCAACATCATCGTGATGGACAACAGCGCCGTCAAGGCCATTGCCGAGCTCTATGCAGAAACACCGCTCGATACACTCAAGCTGTGGGAGCTCGCCCACACTGTTCATCAGGCGTCTCCATATCTCTCGGACGAGCTCGTACAGAGCCGGTTCGACTTTCTGAAGGTACTCTCCGGGACGAAAGAGCTTCGTCCCCGCTGGACACGCGGAGTCCAGTTGATCGACAGCTCGCTCGGCGAGCTTCTCGGTGAAACGTACGTCGCGCGGCACTTCCCTCCTGAAGCAAAGGCAAAGATGGAGGAGATGGTCACAAATCTCAAGAACGCCATGGCGGTGCGCATCCGCACCAACGACTGGATGGCGCCCGAGACCAAGACCGCGGCGATGGAGAAGCTCGACAAGATGGATGTCATGGTCGGCTATCCGGATGAGTTCCGCGACTACTCTGCGCTCCGGCTCGACAAGCACGACCTTCTCGGCAATGTCGAACGTGTCAACGCGAACGAGTGGAACTACGAGCGAGAAAAGATCGATAAGCCAGTCGACAAGGGCCTGTGGGGAATGACGCCCCAGACACTCAATGCCTACAACGGAGCATTCGAAAACAAGATCGTGTTCCCCGCGGGCATTCTCCAGCCTCCGATGTTCAATCTGTCGGCGGATGACGCCGTGAATTACGGAGCGATCGGTGCCGTGATCGGCCATGAGATCACTCATGGTTTCGACGACCAGGGACGGAAGATCGACGCCGATGGACGTCTTCGCGACTGGTGGACCGAGGGAGATGCGGAGCGCTTCGAAGCGAAGACAAAAGACTTCGGCAAGCAGTACGCCGAGTTCGAGGTTGCGCCGGGGCACTTCATCAATCCCGAGCTGACCATGGGCGAGAACATCGCCGACATGGCCGGACTGCGCGTCGCCTACGACGCCTACCATGCATCGCTCAACGGCAAACCTGCGCCGGTGATCGATGGACTGACCGGCGATCAGCGATTCTTCCTGGCCTTCGCGCAGGCGTGGCAGCAGAAAGCGCGTCCCGAGGGGCTGATCCAGCAGGTAGCGACCGACCCGCACAGCCCCGCCCGCTGGCGTGTTCTCGGACCTCTGCGCAACGTCGACGCATGGTACCAGGCGTTCGGAGTCGGTCCCGACTCAGCGATGTACCTACCTCCCGACGAGCGCGTCAGAATCTGGTGATCATCCCCGCGACCTGCGGCAGGGCTTCGGCCCGCCGCAGGTCGCCCCTTCCCTCCCCTGACGGGAGACGAGCCGACTCTCCCCGTTATTCTCCCCGCCGCCGCCCCGCCGCTGCTCTGCTATCCTTGACCGCATCACGACTACAGGTCAGCGGCAGCACATCGGTTCAATCTCTTTCGGCAAGGTGGATTCATGACGCTCGCTCCAGGAACCCGTCTGGGTCCCTATCAGATCGTTTCGCCACTCGGTGCCGGGGGGATGGGAGAGGTGTGGCGGGCGGTCGATACGCGGCTCGACCGTGAGGTCGCGATAAAAGTCCTTCCGGAAAGCCTCGCGCAGAACGAACAGTTCCTGGCGCGCTTCGAACGGGAAGCAAAGACGATCTCGTCGCTCAACCACCCGAACATCTGCACGTTGCACGACATCGGTCACGAGCAAGGGCTGCACTACCTCGTGATGGAGCTGATCGACGGGCAGTCGCTCGCGGATCGCCTCACGAAAGGCCCGCTGCCCGTGCCCGAGATGCTTCGCTACGGCGCGCAGATCGCCGACGCGCTCGACCGCGCACACCGCCAGGGAATCGTCCATCGCGACCTGAAGCCCGGCAACGTCATGATCACCAGGACGGGCGCGAAGCTGCTCGACTTCGGTCTCGCAACCGCGGCATCGGAGGCTTCTCCCATTCAAGGGATGACGGAGATGCCGACGCAGGCGAAGCCGCTGACGGCCGAGGGAACGATTCTCGGGACGTTTCAGTACATGGCTCCCGAGCAGCTCGAGGGTCAGGAAGCTGATGCGCGCACGGACATCTTCGCGCTCGGTGCGGTGCTCTATGAGATGGCCACCGGCCGCCGCGCTTTCGCCGGTGCGACCAGGACGAGCCTCATCGCTGCAATCGTGGCATCGCAACCGGAGCCGATCTCGACGATTCAACCCGTCACACCTCCCGCCTTCGAGCACGTCGTGAAGAAATGTCTCGAGAAGGATCCCGACGAACGATGGCAGTCCGCGCACGACGTCGCCTCGGAGCTTCGCTGGATCAGCGAAGCCGGCTCGCAGGCGGGTGTCGCCTCACCCCTGATCGCGAAACGGAAACGGACCGATCTGATTCTCCGTACGGCGATCGTCCTGCTCGTCGCCACAGTGGCCATACTCGGCTATCTGGTCGGCTCGAAGAAGGGCGTCCCTCCGAAGAAACTCGTCGCTGACATCGCGCCACCGGCCGGGTCCGACTTCTCGGCGATCGGTGACTTTGCCGGCCCCGCTGTTCTCTCCCCTGATGGGGAAGCGATCGCATTCGTCATGGATGAGAGAGCGGTCGGACATACCACTCGCACTCAAGCGAATACGACTTCTACACTCGACCTGAGCGGGCGCAGAATCTGGATTCGAATTCTCAGTACCGGTGAAGTTCGCGAGATCCCCGGCACCGAGGGAGCGATCTTTCCGTTCTGGGCGCCGGACAGCCGGCGCATCGGTTTTTCGACCGCAGACGACCTCAAGTGGGTGGACGTGAATGGCGGAGCGACCTTTACGATCTGTCCGAACTCGCTGATGCGAGGAGGGGCGTGGGCGCCGGACGATACGATTGTGTTCACACCGGGCGCATTCGACGGAGTCTTTCGCGTTCCCGCCTCCGGTGGGACTCCGGTCCCCGTGACGAAGGTGGATGGTATCCAGTACACCACTCACCGCTGGCCGGACATCCTGCCGGATGGGAAGCATTTCCTCTACCTCGCTGCAAAGCACCGTGATACCTCCCGCGACAGCGGCGACGTCTTCGTCGCGCCGATCGACGGCGGCGAGCCCAGGCTGCTCCTCACCGGCACCTCCAACGCAGTCGTAGCAGACCATTCGATCTTCTTCGTCCGGCAGCATTCGCTCTACACGCAGGAGATCACGGCAGACGGCGAACTGCGGGGGCAGCCTCGCCTGATCGCGCAGAATGTCATGTACGACACCGGCGTCTTCGGAGGCGCGATCTCGGCGTCGCAGACCGGGAGAGTCACCTACCACACGGGAGGCTTCGATTCGGGCCGTCGTGCACTCGCCTGGGTTGGCCGCGATGGACGTGTGATTGAGGAATTCGGTGAACGGGATCTTTTCTGGGACTTCGACATCTCTCCGGACGGCCGGCGCATCGCGATCTCGATCGGAGATCCGAGCCGCGGGATCTGGGTCTACGACCTCGACAAGAGAACGCGCACGCGTCTGACGATCGACGAGACGTGGGCGGGGGATGCGATCTGGGCACCTGATGGCGAGCACATCTATCACACGGTGATGGGAGGCGGTTCGAAGGCGAGTATCGTCGTCAGGAGTCTCAGGGACGGGACGAGCTCGGTCGTGATGTCGAGCGCCGACTCGGTCGAGCCACTCACACCGGACACGATCCGGCTCGACCTCTTCTCACGCACACTCGACCTCTCTCCGGAAGGAAAGGATCTCCTGTTCGGTGCCGGGGTCTATGGAGGACTGTGGCGGCTTCCGATCGATCCGCCGGGTGATCGGATCGCGGTCGTACCGGCGGGGCCGGGCGTGGACAACAGCGCCAAGTTCTCTCCCGACGGCCGCTGGATCGCCTACGCATCGAACGAATCGGGCGCGCAGCGGGTCTACATCGTCGGAGTCGACAACACGAGTCGCAAATGGCAGGTGTCGTCGGACGCGGGGTTCCTTCCCGAATGGAGGCCCGACGGACGTGAGCTCTTCTTCCTCGATCCCGCCGGCACGATGATGTCGGTCACTGTCGATGATCGCGGCAGAGATCTGGAGATCGGCCTTCCCAAAGCGCTCTTCGAGGGAGCCGACTGGTACTGGTTCCGCGCGATCAGCCACGACGAGGCGCAGTTCCTCGCCGTCGTCTACCCCGATAAAGCCGACGCCCCGCGGCTGGTCATGCTGGACGGTTTCATCCCGGAGTAAGACAGGGAGCGGTCAGCTCGCCGCCGCTCCGAATCTCGATCGCGCGCTGCTCTGGAACTCCCCCGGGCTGTCATCCTGAGCGCCAGCGAAGGATCGCGTGGAGTCATACTCGCCCTCGGTCCCCTCCGCAATTCACTTCGAGTCTTGTCGTACGCGATCCTTCGCTTCGCTCAGGATGACACTCGCGTGATCGGGCGTCCCGTTGCTTTCACGCCTTCTCGACTACCCCACCCCGATCCAGGCGATCTCCAGCCGGAACGGGCCCGCCTGCCGATCCTTGATCATCAGACCGAACGTGCGGACCTTCGAGGGATCGAGGGGCGGATGATCGGCGAGCTCGTCCCCACGGAAAACAGGGACGAGATCGCGAATACTGATATTGACCGACTCCCACTCCCCACTCGTCTCGAACGATGATTCATAGCTGACCCCGTCGAAGGACTCGGTCGTTCTCACCCGGAGACTGTAGCGCTTTCCGTCGCCACGAACTCTCAGAATCAGCGACTCGCCGTCGGACAGATCACAGTCCCGCGGCCGGGAGCGCACCGACGCGAACCCACCTCCGTTTTCGAGCGAGACGTCCCCTCGAAACACACCGACTCCATCCTCGACGATCATCTCGCTCGACGAACGCCCACCCATCACCACGTCATCGATACTCGACCAGGCAGCCTCGCCCGCACCGAAATCGACGACCGTTCGTTTCGTTGACATCGCTCCCTTCCTTTCAGCTCGAGAACGAGCATCGTCGACCGCTGACTCTGGCATACCAGCCCTGCAACTCTGTGACCGGGACCGGGGACAGGTCTTTGGTCTACGGTTGTCTACTGCTCGTAGAAAAATCGGTCAAACCGGCAGGAAAGTCTACTGCTCGTGGAGCCGACCGACAGGCAAAGACCTGTCCCCGCGCTCCCTGGTCCCCGCGCTCCCTGTCCCCGCGCTGCCGGGCTGCTGCATAGCAGATCGTCGCCAGGTTGAGGTTCGGCTAAACTACGGCAAGGCCCGATCAAGCCGTTCATCGGGTGTCTCTGAAAACACTCATGGATATCTTTTCCGCCGCGCTTCTCCTTTTCCTGGTCATGGATCCGTTCGGGAACGTTCCGTTCTTCCTGACCGCGTTGAAGCACGTCCATCCGTCACGACAGCGACGTGTCGTCATGCGGGAAGTCGTGATCGCGCTCGTCGTTCTGATCATCTTTCTCTTCTCCGGTCAGTACATTCTGAACCTGATGCAGATCTCGGGACCGGCTTTGACGGCCTCCGGTGGAGTCATCCTCTTCCTCATCGCAATCCGGATGCTCTTTCCGAAGCGGGGAGAATCGTTTGAGGAAGAGATCGAAGGCGAACCTTTCATTGTCCCACTTGCCATCCCTTACATCGCGGGGCCTTCCGCGATGGCGACTTTGCTCCTGATCATGAACCGTGAGCCGTTGAGGTGGCCGGAGTGGCTGGCAGCTCTGCTGATCGCGTGGACGCTCTCGTCGATCGTGATCTTCTCGTCGAGCCTGCTCGTTCGTTACCTCAACCAGAAAGTCCTGATCGCGATCGAGCGCCTGATGGGAATGCTCCTGATCGCCCTGTCGATCCAGATGCTGATGACCGGCATCGCGACTTTCGTCGGGTCTCTCTGATCGGTGTAGGATGTTTCTGGCTGTATTGAGCGGTCAGTGTGCAGATCTGCTTCGTGAATCATTCGATAGTTGCTGATGCGCCCGTAACGCATCCGACGAAAGGATCATCCAGTGAGAAACAACCCAGTTTCTGCAGTTATCGTCGTTCTTTCTCTCCTCGTGTGCGCGGCATCTCTTCATGCGCGGCCGATACGATGGATCCTCGATGACGTCGTGTTCGAGGATGGTGGCACGGCCACGGGCTACTTCACCTACGACTCGGCGACGGCTGCGTTTCTCGATTGGGAGATCGAAGTTCAGGGCGGCGATCTGGAGGAGTTTCCCTCCTGGACGTACACACCGGACAATTCGTCCGGCGCCTACACTCAGGAAACTGGTTCCGCATGGTTCTCCTTCGAGATCGATTCGCCCGAGGAACGCGCGCTACGCCTCGAAACGGCATCGGTTCCGGGGTCGCAGGGAGGGCGCCTGCCCCTGGCGCTCGGGATGACGAGCCGGTCGGTCGAGTGCTACAACTGCTTGCCGTACCGGCTGATCTCCGGCGGCGATCTGGTCGGCATAAAGATTCCCGGTTACGTCTATCACGTTCCCGTTTTCGGGGCGATCCGCGGCGGGACCGGCAGTCAGTGGAACAGCACACTGCAGTTGATCAATCTTTTCGGTGGGAACAACGACGTCGAGATCACCTTCTACGCGTCTCCAAGCGGAACGTCGTTTAAAACACAGGTCACGCTCGACGGCGGAGCGACGGTGACGCTGGACGATCTGATGACTGCGCTCAGCGCCGAGGGGATCGGCTCGATCCGGATCGAGGCGTCTGCGCCGCTGACCGGTATCGCGAGGATCTACAGCAGCGACCCGTCCGGAGGAACCGTCGGGCAGTCGTTCACGCTCATCGAGAACGGCGATCTGATGGATGCCGGCACCACCGCAGTCACCCCTCTCTCAGGAGACATCAGCCGCTTCCGTAGCAACTTCGGCTGGTACCAGGTGGAAGCGGGAGAGATCGAGATGCACCTGTACGACGCCGGTGGAAGGCTTGTCGCCATGCACATAGAGAGCTTCGACGCGAGTACCTACACGCAGTCCTCAGCATCGGCATGGTTCGGCGTACCGATCGAGGACGATATGCACGTTCAATTGCAGGTCATGAGCGGATCCGGATTCGGGTTCGTCAGCGATGTCGACAAACTCACGAATGATCCGACGACCAAGCCACTGATTGCTATCGCGGGGAACTGATTCGATCCGGGGTGAGAGTCTTGCTGGAGGTAATCCACTCAGAGCCGAGCGATCAACGGCGCCAGGCAGGTGGCGCTGGTTTTCCGCCGGTTTGAAACCGGCGGCCCGGCCGATTGGTAATCGGCGCTACGCTACTGTCCGCCGTCGGTGAATCTGAGGGTGAAGCGGAAGAGGTCGATCAGCCAGTCGTCTCCCTCTCGCATCAGGTGGAAATCGTAGGTGCCGGCGAGGGTGCGGGTGTTCCGGCCCTCGGACCTCTCCCGGTAGTGGATGGCGAGGGCGTAACACGTGACGTCGGCTTCGTCACGAGTGCGGTCGACGAGGAAGTTGCCGGCCTGGTGGTGCGAGGCGTCGATTGCTCCGAGGGACTCTTTGAGGGCGGTGGTGATCGAGGGGGGCTGGAGCTTCTGTGGGGTGCCGCCGGCGAGCGAGGTCATGTCGAAGAAGACGGTGTCGGCGAAGCAGCCCTCAACGGCTCGCCAGTCGCGCTCGTCGATGCTGACGAAGAGCCTCACGAGTCTGTCGATGATCCGCTCACGATCGGTCATTATGACGCTTCCTTTCCCGTGCGCGCATCCCCTGTTCGAGGATGCGGGAGGTGCGGGTGATGGGAGAGATGATAGCCCTGTCGAGGGGTGGAGGCTAGAGGGGCGTCGTGTGGAGGCGTCGTCATGAGCGGATGGACGTCGCTTGACGACGCACCTGAGAGGCGGCAGCAGGTCTGTCATTCCGACGAGCGAGGCTGAGGAGGAATCTGGGCGAACGATGCAATCCACCGCCCGGATCCCTCAGTCGCGATGACAGGGAATCGCCCCGCACGCCCCAGACGCGCGCTGAATCCACCCTCCCCTACACGGTGGCGAGGGCGAGGTTGTTGATGTTGCGGCCGTAGAGCTGCTTCTGCATCAGCTTCTTCTCGAGGCTCTGCACGATCACCTCGAGGAAGTCGACCTCCGTCGTGTATTCGGCACTGCCGATGCCGCCGGGGCTGAATACGTTGACCTCCATCAGCTTGCTCCCGACGATGTCCAATCCGACCAGCCACATTCCGTCGTGGATCAGCTTCGGCCTCACGATGTCCACGAGCTCGAGCATCTCGTCGGTCACCTCGACCGGCTCCACTTCGCCACCAGCCGTGATGTTGCTCCGCATGTCACCGGACCGGTTCACCCGCCGGTACGCACAGTACCGCCCCTCCGCCTGCAGCGGCTGTCCGTTCATCACGAACATCCGCACGTCTCCCTCGGTGGCTTCCTTCAGATACTCCTGCGCGACAACGTAGCCATCACGCCTGATCGCCTCGATCATCTGGTTGAGGTTCGGCCGGTCTTCCTTCTTCACGAGAAACACGTTCCGCCCCCCGGATCCCTGCAGCGGCTTGAGGACGGCGGATCCATCCATCTCTTCGATGAAGCCTCGGATATCGTCCACGCTGCGGCTGATCAGCGTCTTTGGACGCACTCGCTCCGGGAAGTGCTGAAAGTAGGTCTTGTTCAGCGCGTTCGCAAGCGAATGAGGATCGTTGAGCACGAGCGTCCCCTGCCGCACGGCGAGTTGTCCGAACAGCAGCGGTGCGAGCTGCGCCCACGGCCGCTCCTCCGCGTCCTCTGCCGGGTCGTTGCGCAGCAGAACGACGTCGAGGTCGGCGAACCGGATCTGTTCCACCCTTGCATTTTCGGACCGAAGCGCCTCGAGGTAGTTCTCCCCTTTGCGGTAGGTCTTCCCATCCGGAACCGCGCGTGCGTTCGCCATAACCCCGTCGTCTCCGTCAGCGATGAATGATTCGACGTCGATCAGCCACACTTCATGGCCCATCGCGAGCGCCTTCATTCCGATGCGTGTGGTGGTGTAGGTCGGCCCCTCGGAATTGATGTCGTTGACGACAAGTCCCAATCTCACTTCGATGTCTCCTTCCGGATGAGATCGAGAACGCTCGCGCCTTCGCGAATCGCTCCGAGTCTCTCGACTGCTTCGGGGAACTGCAGGTAACGCGGTCGCAACGGCGGCTCGCGAAGAATCTCTCGCCGCCTCAACTCCTGAACGAGTCCGACATGGTTCTCGGTGATTTTTCCGATATAGAGAAGATCGAGATCCCCACCCTGTCTGAGATAGACGAGCAACCGCACGAGCCCGCGCAGGTAGACGGCATCCTTCGTGAGCCCTCCCGAGCGCCACACGCGCATGGTGATCGTAAATGCCTGCTGCGCGGTGAAGCCGTGTCCGGTGAGCTCGTGGAAGATCTCGATGAACGACGCGCCCTCGATCAGACTCCTCACCGCGACGACACGCCCCGCGAGTAGCCGCATGCGCGCCGCACTCAGCTCGCCGACCAGATACTCCGCCAGCACCGCGAGGCCCTCCTGCAATTCGTCGTAGCCCGCGAAACCGGTGTGGAGCTGTGAGAGCCGCTGACTCTTGCCGTTGGCCCAGGTCACGATGTGGGTGCCGACCTCATGATGAAGAAGCCCGTTGATCCGGCCCTGCGGGATGAACAGGTCGACAGGGATCATCAGGTTCCCGCGCGACACCATCAAGCTCGTGATCTCGGGGAGGATCTTCACCTCCGAGCTGATCCCGGCGAAGGTCTCCCGATAAGACTGGATCTCCGCTCGCGCGATCTTGCCGAACTCCTCAGCATCGACTCCACCGGCATCCGCCTGCCGTGGCAGGGACGCGACGGGAAGCGCGCTTCAGAAGCGCCCGGGCGGCATCGAGCAGATCATCCCGGACGGTCCCGTACTGCTGAAGACTGCTGTAGAGGAAGTCCGGCGTGTTCCGCTGCTCGAGCATCGAGAGAGTTCGCGCCAGCTCGGCCCGCTTCTCGCGGAAGAGCCGGTGAAGGGTCGGATCTTCCACATCGTCAACCGGAACCTGGTACAGCTCCCCTTTCGCCTGCTCCGGATCGTACGTGAGCCGCCGGTAATAGAACTCCGGCTCATCTCGAAAGCCTCCCTCTTCGAATTCGCGGAAACGCCGCGCGAGGATTGACCGGCGTGATGTCGAGAAGGAACTGGAACTTCGACGAGATGCGGCTGAGCTCGCGATCGACAAACCAGTCCTCCTCGAGAACCTCGCGCCGCCCGAGAGACTCGTAGTGCGGAACGGTGACGGAAGTGTAGTGGCGGCAAAAGAATGCTGCCGTCTTCTTGAGTGCGATCGACAGTTGCTCCCGAAGATTGCGCAGCACGATCGGGAACGGCTTGCGCGTTTCCGGGTTGACCCAGATCGGAGAGAGAACGATGCGCATGTGCGTAACGCCGGGACTGCCGCCGATGAATGTGTCGCCGAGGGCTCGTGTGCTGACGCGAGGGTTCTGGCCGAGAATCTCGATCGACTCGAGCGCTTCGCACATCGCAGCGATCAACGCCTCGTCTCGCGCGAGGATCAGCGTGAACGTCGATCCGTGGGATCGGAACTGGTCGCGCCGGCTTATCGACATCGACAACCTCGCTGGCGGCGAGCTCGATGATGAGATAGCACCCCTCCTCAGAGAGCTCCTGCACGAGCCCATCCAGAAGCAGGATCTGCGCAGCGGCCTGATCGTCGTTATCGGGGAGGACGAGTGCGCTCGACTCCGAGAGCGTGAGCATCTCGGTGCCGAATGTGCGCATCTCCTCCGGTGAACGATGCAGGAAGAGGAACGGCAGACGGCGGTCGATGTAGAGCCAGCCCCACGACGGCAGGCTGAGACGAATCTGCATTCTTCCTTCCGCAGAGCCTCGCGGATCGAGGCGATCTCGCTCGCGTCGACTGCCTCGAGTTGTCGTTCCACGACGATCATGGGCGTGCGATCGCCTCTTCGATCACGGGAACGACACCCCGCACCATCTCGCGGTATGCCTCGATCATTCCCTTGTCGAGCTCACCGGTCCACTCGTTCATGAAGACCTTCTTGAATTCGATCGCGAGTGTGCAGCCGGTCTCCGGGAAGGTGCGCTGGATCCACTTCGAGAGCTCCCCTCCCTTGAACTTCACGTTCTCACGGACGTCGAGCCTGCGCCCGGCGCGATCGAAGGAGCGCATCGTCTCCATGGCGGGTTCGATCACGTCGCGCCAGGCATCCTTGTCGAGCGCGCCGGTCCCCACGTTGATATCGGGGTTCTTCGTCTCGGGCTCCGGAGGGGCGTCCCCTCCGTCCCTGCGGTGGTTGTACGAATGGATGTCGAGCACGACAAAGCGCCCATGCTCGCGCTGCTTTTCCCGGAGCAATCCTTCGAGCTGCTGGTAGAAGCGGTGCCTCTTGAAGAGCGAGCGGAGGACCACCCGCGTCGGGAGTTTGGCGCGCCAGACGTTCATCCCCCACGCCTGCTCCGGGCCTTTGTACACCGAGAGCTCCGGTGGGCGGTTCAGATCCACCTCGAAGCGTGACTGGTGAACGACCACGCACGTCTCGACGACCTCTGCGAATTGTCCTGTGTAGGGGTCTTCTTCCCGAAAGCGTTCTTCCTCGGCGAGCGCCGTGAGCTCTGCCACGTCGCGACTGAGTGCATGACCATTGTGAATCGCCGTAGCGACGACAGGTCCCGAGCCTTTTCGAATTGACCACCCATCCCCGTGGATGACCTCTGCCATGAGGCGTGCTATTCGCGAGATCCGTGCCGGGTGGTACGGAGAATGGAAAATGGAAATGAGAAGCGCGGCCTGTCATCCTGAGCGCAGCGAAGGATCGGGTGCGTCCTGACTGTCGCGCACTTGCGGTCCATAAAGTCGGACCGTACGCGATCCTTCGACCGTCCTCCGCTGCGCTCCGGCGGCTCAGGATGACAGGCCTTCCATTCTCAGTTTTAAATTTTTAATTTCTCATTTCTCTTCCCACCGGGTAGAGCTTCCAGCGTTCGTCGAAGTACGGGCTCCGTTCGTAGAACCAGTTGAGACGCGCCATTGGGTCGCTTCTGAAGTCTTCGTCGGTGCGCAGCTTCTCTTCGTATGCCGCCCGTGTCTCGGGATCCTGCATCATGCGGGCGGCGAGAGGCTCCATCACGTAAGACTCCGTGTATTCGGTCCGGCTGAAGATCGAGTGAAAGAAGCCCCACTGCAGAAACGAGTCGGGCGACTCCGGCTCGAGCAGGAGGGCGGCGAGATCGGCGAGCGGCTGACCCGCATCGATGCGGACAGAACCTGCGGGGAAGCGTTCGGTCCGTCGCTCGATCACCGGTGTCGCGCTCACCCGGATGTGTCCTTCGAACGGTTCATCAGCGAAGACCGGATCCTCGAGCCGGTACATCTCCACCTCGATCTCGCGCGGCTCGGTGATCGTTTCCATCTCGATGCCGTGCATGCGCAGGCGCGCGATCACCTCGGACCATTCGACCGGGATCCACCAGGCCCGGGGACGCTCGACCACAACCCCCGGCTTCGTCCCCATCATCTGAGGAATCGTCATAGTCACCGGCTTGCCCGTCCACTGGAGGTATGCCTGCCCGGTAACCGGAGAGACCATGACTTCGGACGAAATCCCCTTGAACTCGATCACGGGCTGATCGTCCGCCGCCTCCCAGGTGAGCGGGATCGTCTCAGCATCTCGCTCGCGATCACTCGCGATGGCTCTCTTCAGCGCTCGCGCGTTCTCGCCGGCGGCACGCATGGCCGACTCGATGAACAGGTATGTTCCGAGAACGCGACGGTCGTACGGTTTGAGGGAGTGGTTCTCGAGGAGCACGGTCGGCAGATGGCGCGCATCTCCGTAGCCGTTCGAGAAGCGTGGTGTCGCAGTCCAACCTCCGATCCCCTTCGAGAAATCGAGCCTGTCGATCCCGAAAACGAGCGGTCCGGGAACGTGTCCCATCGCCTCGAGATTGGAGATGACTTCGGGCGAGAAGAAATTGTCGAGCCAGCCGGCGATGGCGGGCGAATAGGCGTTCGCTCCGTTGTAGCCGAAGGTTGCGTCGTACTGGTAATCCTCGCCATCTGTCACGTGCAGGTCGAGATAGAGGTCAGGCTGCCAGCGCACGATCGCGCTGATCATTGCCTGCATCTCCCCGGTGTCGAGCTTCGTGTAATCGCGATTGAGGTTCAGATTGCGCGCATTGGTCCGCCATCCCATGTCGACGGGACCACGCTGATTGATGCGGTTATACGGTCCGGAGCGCTCGTGGGCGTCGACGCTGAAAATCGGGATGAAGAGAAGATTTGCCTTCTCGAGAAGATCGCGTTTCGTCCCGCGGACGGTCATGTCCCGCAGCAACATCATGCCGGCATCCTTGCCGTCGATCTCGCCGGAGTGGATTCCGGCCTGGGCCAGGACCGTCGGCTTTCCGGAAGCCGCGATTGCTTCCGGAGTGAAGGCGCGGTCGGCGGACGCGATCACCATCCAGATGTCGCGCCCCTGTGGGCTTTTGCCGATCGAGACCATCTCGAGCTCGGGCGCTGCATTCACGAGCTTGCGGAGCCAGGCGACCGTCTCATCGTAGCTCGGAGTGGAGGTCAGACCTGTCAGCTCAGAGGGTGTGACCCAGGGGTCGGTGTCGGCGACGATGAGCTCCCTGCTTTTCCCGTCCCACGGCTCGAGCGGAGGCAGTGGGGGCGTCCAGTCGATCTGGGCATATGCGGCTGGGGCGAGAATGAGCAGGGTCAGAAACAGGCGAAGCGTCGACATGATGCAGGAGTCCTCCTCGAGTGGTCGACGCGTATCTTATCGCGGGTGAGTATGGAGGGAACGCGGAAACAGGTCACTGCTGTCGTCCTGAGCCGCCGGAGCGCAGATCTCATCCCGCGGACTCCGGACCACCGATCATCAAAGTGTTCTCATTCTGAGCGCCAGCGAAGGATCGGTTGCGGCCTGACTGTCGTGTACTTCTGTGAGCTTCCGGTGGATCAGAAGCTACAATTGATGGAAGCCTTCGCGCTCGGGTGGGAGTGGCGTCTCACTTCGGTCGATCTTCGTCACGATCCACTCGTCGCCGCGGCGCTCCATCTCCATCCAGACTGATTTCCACATCGTGTCGACGTTCTCGCCCCAGGCGAAGCGCATCCCGTCCCACGAAGCCTCCGGCACACCCTTCTCGCTCAGGTGGGCTTCGGCCAGTTCCATCAGGTCCTTCGGTTGCTTGTGCTCACATCCCACGAACGTCACTCCTCCACCGGGATGAAATCACAATCAAACATCCGACGCGCCACTCAGCCGCGGTTCTCTCGACTGACGGGGACTTTGGCAGGTTGTGGTTTCTGATTCCGAAACTTCAGCGCTGCTGCGGCGAGCAGGCCTGCGATGATTGCAGTGATCAGTTCCATTTCGTTCTCCGTTTCCAGTCATCACTATAGACGTTTGAATCATCATTTAGTTGCAAATTCAGATTGCACGCCGCGTACCGTCGCCCGAGCTCTCCCTCTCAAGGGAGAGGGTTCTCAGCGATTGCCGTTGGCCAGGCCAGTGGATTCGGGGAGGGTTCGGAGGCGGAGCATGGCGATGGTGCCGAGGAGTGGGCCGGGCATGAGGAAGGTGAATGCCCACTCCCATCCGACGCGCTCGACGAGCCACGGGACGAGTGCGATCGAGACTGTCGTGAGCAGGAAGCCGATGCATGTCTGGAATGTCAGAGCGGTTCCCACGTAGCGCGGATCACCTAGCTCGGTCACGCATGCGGAGAATTGCGCGGAGTCGGCCACAATCGTCGCTCCCCAGATCGTCGCGACAATCAGTAGCAGAACTGGCGAACCTCCGTACAGAAACCCGATCAGAAGACAGCACGATCCACTCACGGCCATCGCGAGCGAGGTCACGATGGTCCGGCCGGCCCTGTCGGCAACTGCGCCCGCGATGACGCAACCGAGTGCTCCACTCCCGATCACGAGGAAGGATCCGATCTCGGCGAGAGACGCGGACGACCCGCTCCGCGCGAAGCTCGACCGAAGCATGACGGGAAGCCAGGTCCACATGGCGTACAGCTCCCACATGTGTCCGAAGTATCCGAAGTTCGCGAGACGCACGCCTCGCGTTTTCAGGATTGTAATCACCTGGCGCGGATCGAACGGAGCCGTCCCCAGGGAGAGGGGACCTTCGCGCACCAGCAGCAGCACGATCAGTCCTCCGAGCAGTGATGAGAGCGATGCGAACAACACCGTTGCGCGCCAGCTCGATCCGATCCAGTTCACCAGATACGGGGACGCCTTCCCCAGGGTGAGGGCGCCCACCAGAACTCCGAGCGCGAGACCGCGGCCGCTGCGAAACCAGGTCGCCATCAGCTTCATCCCCGGCGGGTAGATCCCCGCCAGTGATACGCCGGTGAGGAAGCGGATCGTCAGCGCAAGCCACGGTTCGGAGGGGGCGAGCGCGAAGGCGGCATTCGCGATTGCGCCGGCGAATGCCGACAGCGTCAGAAGCTTCCGCGTACTGAAGACGTCGGACAGATTGAATACCGCGCTCAGAAGCGTTCCAGCCACGAACCCCAGCTGAACCGCGATGGTCAATCCGGAAGCGACGGCCTCGGAGTAACCGAGCTCCACCCGGAGTGTCGGTACGACCGATGACACCCCGAACCACAGAGACATGCACGCGAGCTCGACCACGGAGATCAACCCGAGCGCGCGCCAGCGATGCGGATGCTCATTCACAATCGGTGAATGATAGCGGAAAGCGAATGTGCGTCAGCCGAGGGCGCGTATCTCGGGAGCACCGATCACGAAGATGTCATCCTGCGCGCCAGCGAAGGATCTCGTACGGTGTGACCCGACCGAACTTCGGGCGAGTATGCTTCACGCGATTCTTCGACCGTCCTTCGCTGCGCTGCGGCGGCTCAGAATGACAGTGTCGGGGGCGATTGTGGGCGCCAGCGAGTGTGCGGTTACGGGATCATCCCAGGTGGACAACCTCGATCTCGTGACCGCCGTCGAGGAACAGGAGAACGCCCACCGTCTCCTCGCCCGTCTGCTGGTGCCAGATTCTCGCGTAAGTCTCGATCTGGGACCGGTAATGCGCGACGAGCTGGTCGAGCCGTCCCTCAGTCGCATCCGACTTGTAGTCGACGACGATCCATCGCCCGTTCTCGAGGAAAACCAGGTCGGCGACGGCTCGCAGCAAAACGTCGTTCTCACTCACAGCGAAAGGAACTTCGACGAGAACTCTCTCAGCAGCGCGCGCACGGTTCCATAGGCGCGTCTCCTTCACGCGTTCCACCCACTCGACGACCTCGGTGAGATCCTCTTGCGCCCGGCCCTCGTCTCGCAGCAGGTTTCTCGCGAGCGGCGCGAGCGCGACCTGATCGTCTTTCATCACGACCTCGAGCATCCGGTGCAGCACGCGGCCCCACGACGCTCCCCTGCCGCGCACGGCCCCTTCGACTGGCGCTCCCTCATGGCCGCTCGCCGTGCGAATAGACCAGCTCGGCTGTCGGATCGCCGCGAGCCTCTGATCGATCGATGCGATCACAGGAGCGACATCGATCGCGATCTCACGGTCGTCCGCCGTGCTCTGCTCCTCATTCCGCTCCGGAAGATCTGGCAGGTTGTCACTCCAGAGTGGCACCCACGGCCCCTTGACTCCGGAGCTCTGCGTCCAGGTCGTACTCACGACGAGCGCCTGTCTCGCCCGCGTCGCGGCGACATAGAGAAGTCGAGCGTCCTCGGCGGTGGAGAACTCCCGCTCGCGATCCGCCTTCTCGTCCCAGTCGGCCGGCTGCGCCAGAACCTCACGAGCGTACTTCTTCGGTTTCGTGACGGAGACGTACGCGCGTGGCGGATCGTCCCGCCGGTCGATGTGCATCAGCGGAGGCTTGTCGCCCGGTGCGTCGGGATCGACGAGGAACACGACGGGAGCCTCCAATCCTTTGGCCTGATGCAGATTCATGATGCGTACGACGTTCTCGTTCGCCCCGCGAAGACTGAGCTCCTCGAGATCGTTCGGCTCTTCCATCAGTCGCGTCAGTTCCTCGACGATCGCCGTCAGCGACGCGCCCCGCGACGACATCCGCCGTGCAATCGCCAGCGCCTTGTAGAGGTTTCCGCTGCGGGTCTGGCCACCTTCGAGCACCAGGCTCCAGGGAGAGATTCCAAAACGCTCTACAGCTCGACCGATGACCGACGCCGGCGGGAGCTCAACAGCCTCATCGCGACACATCTTCAGGTGCTCGAATGCGCCCCGCAGGGAGTCCGCTGTTTCATCCGGCAGCGGTGCGAGGTACGACCAGCCGCCCCCCGCCTTTTTGTGCTGCCACAGCTCGTCATCGGAGACTCCGGAGAGCGGACCACGGAGATAGGCGACGAGCGATACCTGATCATCGGGATCGATCACAGCGCGCAGAAATGCGGCGAGTGCCGTGATCTCCTGTGAGTTCCCGAACCCGCGCCCCCCCGTGATCTCATACGGAATGCGCTCGCGTTCGAGCGCGTCGGCGTACATCTTCAGGCGGGCACGGGTGCGCGTGAGCAGCATGAAGTCTCCCCAACGCAGCGGTCGCTCCTCGCCCGTCTCCACGATCACTCGCTTCGATTCCACCGCATCCCTGATCCAGCTCGCGATGCCGGTCGCCTCCGCCTTCGCGAACGCATACGACGACTTCATGTAAGGAGCCTGCAAGCTGAAGACGCCCCCGAACCCACCAGAGTCCTGCCGGTACGCCTCGACCTCGACCATGGCCGCCTGGCGTTCGTTCCCTTCCGGCGGAAGGATGTCCCTGAACGTCTCATTGACCCAGTCGCAGAGAACTCCGGTCGAGCGGAAGTTGCGAGACAGTTGCAGGACCACTCCCCCACTCGCCTCGATCAGATTCTTCACTTCCTGGTAGAGCGCGATGTCAGCGCGACGAAACCGATAGATCGACTGCTTCGGATCACCGACGATGAAGAGCGAGCCGGGACGTGGCGTCAGATCACGCCACGACTCCCCGCTCCCCTCTCCCGTCAGATAAAAGAGAATCTCCGCCTGAATCGGATCGGTGTCCTGGAATTCGTCGACGAGCACGAAACGGTATCGCCTGCGGAACCACTCGCGTACATGTGGATGATCTTTCAGAAGATCGCGCGCGAGCGTCAGAAGATCCTGAAAGCTGAGGCGTCCCTTGTCGATCCTCACCTCACGCGCCCGAACCACTGCCGGGATCACGATGTCGAGCGCGATCGGGTGACAATACTCCCGCCACTCCCGGAGTGCTGGCGCGACAACCTCCTCACACAGCTCGACGAACTGCTCCTTGATCGCCTTGCCGTCCGCGTCGGTCCAGCGGTTCTGCGTTACTTTCCCCCGGGATTCGAGTGCTCGAACTCCTTGAGCAGGCGGACCATCTCGAGATCGCCGGGATTTGCAATGCGCCGGATCGCAGCGGTCTTCAGCAGAAGCTTCTGTAGATCGTCCCGCCCGTTCGGCGGCGGCACGACGGGCAAATCCGCCTCGAGCGAGCGTGCAACTGCGATCAGCTTTCTCCACGGGGTGGTGATATCGGGCCGGGCCTTTCTCTCCCGGACGAACTCCAGGTCGGTCTCGTCGGCGAGAGTCAGCATGAGGGTACGAAGCTCGTTGATCCCGAGGTCGGTCTCCTCGAGCTCCGCGAGAAGCGGTGAGCCGTCGATGTAGAGTCGCTGCACGTAGTCAGACCACACCTCGGAGTTGAGCGACTGCGCTTCACTCTCCTCCAGCTCGAGGAAATCGGGAGCGACGCCAGCTTCGACCGGGCGCTCTCTCAACATGCGACCACAAAACGAGTGGATGGTCCCCAGGTACGACTGATCGAGCTGTGCGAGTGCGCGGCTGATACGTTCCCGTCGTCCCGGATCGACCTTCTCGAGCTCTTCCTCGAGCTTGTTCTGGAATCGTTCGCGCAGCTCGCCCGCAGCCTTTTTCGTGAATGTGATCGCCGCGATCTGTGCCGGCTCTGCGACGCCCTCCGAGATGAGCGCGACGAGACGCGCAACGAGGTTGGTGGTTTTGCCGGTTCCCGCGGCTGCCTCGACGACGAGGTTCTGATCGAGGCACGTCCGGATGAGGTGCCGGGCGTGTTCATCGTCTGTTCGATCGTGGTGCTCGACTTCGGAGAGGCTGTCATCCTGAGCGCAGCGAAGGATCTCGTGGTCCTGCCCTGGCTCCGGAATGACGCGATCCTTCGACCGTCCTTCGCTTCGCTCCGGCGGCTCAGGATGACTGGTGCGGCGTTGCGGCTCGGCAGGCGCCTCGCCCTCCCGGCGCTTTTCGGAGTCGTTCATGAAGCCGAATGACTTCTGGTCGTCGGGACCGCCGCTCATTTCGTCTCCCTCGCGCGGAGGAATGCTTTCACCCCGGGATCCGCGGACGACTGTGACATTCGCTCGGTCTGCTTCGCGATGGCTTCGACGTCGCCGCAGATCGAGGTGTAGTCGCAGAATGTGCAGTCCTCCTTGTCGATTGCGTGCACGAACGATCCGGCGCGGACCGCGTCGAGAAGCCCTCCGAGGACGCTTTCGATCGCCTCACGATTCTGGCCGTCGAAAGGTGGGTCGCGCTCGATGCGGAGTGCGCGTCCTTTGCGGGTCGGGAAGTAGTAGCCGGATCTCACGACCTCGCCCTCGAGTCCCTTCCGCCTGAGCAGTTCCCTCACCGCGAAGGCGTAGAGCGCATGCTGGACCTGAGTCCCCATGGCGAGGTAGTCCTGGTCGGAGTACTTGTATGACGAGCCGGACTTGTAGTCCCACACGGCGAAGCGGTTCGGGCCGCACTCGTCGACACGGTCGATCCGTCCGCGGATCAGGAGCTTTCCATCGCTGCCGAGATCGATCCCGACCGCATCTTCGGATCCGATCTCGGACATGTCGTCTGCCTTCAACCCGAACGGAACCTCGAACCAGCGAGGGCTCGCGTCGCGACACCACTTCTCCTCCTCCGAGAGGAAGAGGTCGCACGCCTCGAGGAGCTCCCGCTTCCGAGCGTCGTACGCAGCCTCGCTCGGTGGGGGCACATCGTGCGTCATCTTGCCCAGCCCGCGCATGGCGACGTCGCGCAGCTCGTCCCCGTGTCCGGCCACCGCGGGTGTTTCACTGCGGCCGATCACGGTGGTCATGAACTCGTACAGGACATCGTGGAAGAGTCCGCCGAACTCGCGCGCCTCGAGCCATTCTTCGGGCCGGCGCTGAAGCTCCTCGAGCGGTTCAATCCTAGGACGTTCTGCAGGAAGTATCGGAACGGCGACTGCGCGAGCGTCTCGAGTCGCGAAGCGGAGATCGGCCGCCCATTCAGGCGCGGGTCGAGCTCGTCCGGCGCGACCTGAATTTTTCCAGACCACGCGGAGATTTCCTTTCCGCCGCGACGGCGGATCGCCTCGAGCCCCCGCCCGAGCCACGGTCGGCTCGTCCCCATCACGTTCAGAAGCGCCTTGCGCTCCGCCGGGGAAAGGCCGCGATCCCCTGTCATCATCTGTATCTCGCGCGTCCACGCCTCGGATCCGGTGGCGGGCTGACTGGTGACGAATCCCGCACCCGTGCTCTCCAGCTCCCGCAACATGTCGTCGTACGTGCCGTCGGAACGTTTCCGGACCGCCCGCCACATCTCGAGAAGAAACGGCGACGGGAGCATCTCGCGGCCCTCGAGAAGATCTTCCGACGAAAACATGAACGTCGTGCGTCGCGTGGACGACCGGTCGAGGAGCAGACGCATGTCGCGGAGAGCAGTCTCCGCGCGGGCGCCGGAGAGCATCAGCCCCGCGCCGGACTTCTTCCGGTTGATGATCATCCGCTCTTCGTCGAGGAGAACGGGATCCTGAAGACCGCCGCCCGGAAAGCGTTCGTCGAGTCCGACGATGTAAAGATGCGGTCGCCCACCCCACCCTCCGGTCTCGAGTGACGCGACGTGGAGCGCTCCGGGGCGTGGTGCTTCGCTGCCGATGGAGATCTCGCGCACGAGCTCGTCGAGCCTCACGGCCGCACCCGAGAGAGGCTCACGACGGTCCGGAAGCGTCTGAATCTCGGCGAGGACACGAAGAAGAGCCTCGCGTGCTGCACCGTCACGCGGCGAGGCGACGCGCGAATAGCGGTTCAGAAAGTCGGTCGCGTTCCGCGCGAGCTGCCGGATGCTGACGTCGCGATCGCCGGTGGGGGTGTATTTCACGAGCCCCCGTACGAGCTCGCGCACTTTGCGTACGCGCGCGAGTGTTCGCGCATCGCGGTCGTCGCCCGTGCGCTCCAGCTTCCGCTCGTGCTCCCGGAGGAGGCTGTCCATCCGGTCGAGGTGACGCGCTCTCCCCCACCCGACCGAGGCATTTCTGAAGAGCCGCGCCGCCAGGACGGGACCAACCCCACCCGTCTCGATCACGCCCGACGAGATGAGCTTCCGCAGAACAGTCGCGTCCCACCCCAGCCGCAGCCACTCGAGATATCCGAGGATCGCCTGCCCCGGGCGCGTGTATGGGACGGGGATACCTTCCTCGAAGGTGGCGGGGACCTCGAGCTCGGTCGTGAGCTCGAGGATCAGCGGGATATACAGGTCGCGATTCGTGTGAACGATCTCGATCGAATCGAGCGCCAGAGTCTCGCCGATCGCTTCGCGGATGACGGCACGGATCTCGTTCTCATTGCCGCGCGCGACGCGGATCGAATGCTCCTCGCCAGAGAGCCGGAGCTCGTCGTCGGACGACTGCAGCGGCACGTGCATCTTCGCGAGCCGTTGGAGAAACTCTCGCTGCACGGGATGAAGATCATTCATCCCCGCGCTGTGAATGACCTCGTGCGGCGGATCGGACGGCAGGCTCTTTATTGCGATGGCGTAAAGATCGGCGCGATCGACGAGCTGGTTCTGCCGCAGAAGCTCCTCATACTTCGCGAGTATCCGCCTCACCTCCTCCGCTTTCTTCTGATTGGAGAACGAGGCGGATGGAAACGCCGCCGCCTGAACACCGGAGGTACGCAGATCGTCGATCGAACGGCGGATCGCGCGGAAGAAGCCGGAGCTGTGCTTGAGGGCGAAGAAGTAGTCTCCCTCGCCGATGACGTCATCGCAGGCGGACTCGATCATCGCCAATGCCTGCGCTCGCGAGAGAAGCGACCGGTCCTCACGCGCGAGCCGCTCCGCGGCGATCTCGAGAGCGAGCCCGTCGAGTGTGACGGCGCGGATGCCGATCCAGGGCGTGCCGGCGCGTACGAGAGCGTCCGTCAATCTCTGCCCCACCGTATACGTCGGGACGAGCACGAGCTTCTCGCCCGTCGGATTCTCGCGGCAGACTTCGCCAAGCCGCTCGAGTGGTGTCATCGTCCGAATGCCTCCGCGACTCTGTCGATCTCCCGCGCCACCTCGTCGGGCGATACGACAGACTCGATGATGAGTGGAATGTGCACCGGGACGAGATCTGCGATTTTCCGGATCCTCTCCACCATCTGCTGATCGAGCGGAAGATGCTCTGAGGAGGGTCCGAGTCTGCTGACGTGCAGCTCCGCGAGGCGGTCACCGAATCGCACGAGCATGGAGACGGCTTCCGCCATGCTCGGGTCGATCTGACCGGCGTGGGCCACATCGAGACAGAAGCGCGCGTCCGGCAACGCCTCCATCGTCGGCTCGAGCTCCTCCGCGGTCCGGCACATATCCTTTCGCTGATCCATGTTCTCGATACAGACCCGCGCCCCGAGAGGCCTCCACAGCCGAAGATCGTTCACGATCGTGGGATGAACCACCAGAAGCCATTCCGTGGGGAGCCGGTTGATCAGTTCGAGCAGAGCCTCCTGGTCCAGTCGGTCCGTCGAGCTGGGGAGGTGAACGGATACGATCTCGAACTGCGAAAGATCGAGATCACGTGCAAGCTCGACGAGGCGGGGAAGCTCCGCTTCACGAAGTGCTGAGAGCTCCACGGCACCGCGGGCATGCGCACGCTGCAGCTGGAGACCTCGTTCGACATCCCCCTTCGCGAGCGCTCCCGTTGAAAAGCCGATCCGCTCCATCAGAACATCCCGTACCTGATGGTCAGTTCGCGAAGTCGTTCGTCGTCGTGAAAAAAAAGTCGTGTCAGCCCGCGTTGAAACTCTCCGCCGAGATGCTGCATCTCCTTGAGAAGTGCATCGTCGCTCGCGTCCTCGAATCTGAGTCCCTCGAGATGGCGCCGCTTGTCTTCGTCTTCGAGCGTGTCGAGAAACCTGTCGTACGACCCGAAGATCTGCATGGCCGTCTCCTCGTTCGATCGTTTCTCCACAATCCCGGCGAGAAGATCGAGTGGTGTGAGCTGCGTCTGGTCGAGAAGATACGAGGAGAGACGCTCGGTGAAGTGATCGAGATCGGCGAGGATCTCCTCGCGGTCGTCGGGAGGATCGAGCTCGAACTTCAGGCAGAGCAGGAAGCCGGCGACGAAAAGCAATTTCCGCGACATCCTGAGCTTTGTGTTTCGAAGTGCCCACTTCCCTCCCGGCTGTTCCCATCGTTTCGCCGCGTAGTCGACGGTCATCGTCCGCCAGTAACGCACGACGTCGTTCAGCAGGAACCGCGGGATCGCCTCGCGGTGCGGCGTTTTGCGGGGAACCGCCTGCTCATAGACGATATAGCGGTCGAGGATGCCCTTGATGACGCGGCGGTGGACCTCCGGGTTCGACACCGCAGCGGACTCGACGAGCAGAAGAATGCGCCGCGTGAGATTCTGATTCGTATCGTGCTGGCCGCCGATGTTGTGAATCAGCTCGTGACTGCTCGAGAGCGATCCGAACGTTCCCGTACGGCCCGGTTCGGAGAGTCCGGCCTCCGCGAACGCGGCCTCTATGGGCTCGGTCTGACGGAAATGAGCGGGGGTCGACCGGCCATCGATCAGGAGAATCCAGTCCGCGTCACTCGCCGGCGTCATCTCTCCCCTCGCCAGTGAACCGAAGACCACGGCGCTCGAGTCGTCCGGGCTGCCCACGCGACTCCTGAGGCCCGAGAGGAGCTCGTCGGTCCTCAGCCGTGCGCGCATGAGAGCTGGCCACTCGCATCCGAGCTTCCTGCGTAAATGCTCGATCGGCAGCTCCCTTTCAGAAAGTGTGTTCACGAGACCAATATACCGATTATGTCAACCCTGGCTACTGGAGAATCCTCGCGATCTTGTTCACCTGAAACGAGCCCTTCTCGCTGTCGAATCGCATCCTTATCCGCAGCGTCACCGGTTCCTCGGCGGCTGCGGGCCCGCCGTAGGAGTAAGCCCAGACTGACAGCGTGAACGTCTCGGTCGCACCGGCGGGAATCACCTTCTTGATGTTCTTCGTGGTCTGGCGAATGGCGTACGGGCCTGCCTCGCCCGCCCGCAGTTCCACCCATTCGGCCGTGATCGGGATGTCGGCCGGATTCTCGATCTCGAAAAGGTAATCGAGCGAAAACGTCCCGCCCCGCTCCTGGACGAATGCCGACGTATTCACCTGTGCCACACTGATCTCGGGCCGCTCGACTGGAAGATTGTCTCCCGTCGAGCAGGCAATCAGTGCCGCCGTGGCGATTACGAAAAGTGCGGTGCGCGTCTTCATCATCGGTCTCCAAATCGTTCGGTGTAGTAACATTTTTCACAATTACTCATCTGGTGAGCATGACGACAACGTCTTCCAGTCTCAGCGGCTCGGATGCGGACGAACAGTTGAGAACCATCAATCTTCGTACGCAGGTCAACCGTGCGTGGATCAACGCGATCGCCTACCCGCTCGTGCTCATCATGATCCCCTTCGGGTTTTCCCGGATCGGAGTACTCGAAGCAACGACTCTGGCCATCATCTCACTATCTTCCTCGCTCGTCGTCTACCAACTCTACAGGTACGGTCTCGACCGGGACTTTCCGTTCAACCTGAATCTCGCCTCGTTCTGTCTCGATGCGGTGCTGGTCTCGGCAGTGATCTATCTGGACGGTGGCGAATCGAGCATGTTTTTCCTGTTCTACCTCACGAACGTGAGTGCGGCGACGTTCGTCCGGCGGATGCCGGGAGCGATCGGACTGATGATCGTGAATCTCGCGGCGTACCTGACAACACTGTCAATGCTCGAGCAACTCGACGGATTTGGGCCGTCCACCACCGCGGCACTCGGCCGGATGCTGTTCCTTTACGCCGCCGCTTTTCTGCCCTTGCGAGGCATCGCGGAGCTCCAGGTCAAGAACCGTTACATCCGGCAGCTCCGTGCCGAGGAGAACCTCAAGGTCGAGGCGCTCTCGCGTCTGACCGAGGAGTTGGAGGGGCAGTCGAAGAAATTGTCAGGCGCAAACCTGCAGATTCAGGAGGCGAACCGCCTGAAGAGTCAGTTCCTGGCCAGCATGAGCCACGAGCTGAGAACCCCACTGAACTCAATCATAGGATTCTCCTCCATCCTCGATGAAGCGCTCTCGGGAAGCATCGATTCGAGACACCACGAATTCCTTCGCAACATCCTCCGGAGCAGCGAGCATCTTCTCGCTCTGATCAACAATCTCCTCGACCTCTCGAAGATCGAGGCCGGGAGAATGGAAGTGAACCCCGAGCCCTTCCCGGTGATAGAGATCCTGAGCGGCGTCTGCGAGATCATGCGCGGACAGACCCAGCGACGAAGTATCGAGATCCAGATCGACTCAGATGATGATCTGCCGCTTCTGAATGCAGACGCAGCCAAGTTCAAGCAGATCGTCTTCAATCTTCTATCGAACGCGGTCAAGTTTTCACCCGATCACAGTCGGATCGAGATCCGTGCATCATCCGTACAGCGCGATGGCTCGCCGATCGGAGTTCCGGCGATCTCCATTGAAGTGCAGGACCAGGGAATCGGGATCGCGCCCCACGACCTCGATGTGATCTTTGAAGAGTTCAGACAGGCTGAGGACGGCTTTGTCCGGCAGTACGGCGGTACCGGGCTCGGGCTCACGCTCGTCCGCCGATTTCTCGAGATCCAGGGAGGCTCCATCTCGGTCGAGTCGCAGCTCGGAGTGGGAACGACGTTCACGCTGCTGATTCCGCAGAATGTCCTTCCGCTGATGCGCGACTTCGAGGAGGATCGTGGCACGTCCGAGGGCTCTCTCGATCTGCGGCCTCGAGTCCTCATCGTCGAGGACGATCCGATTGCATACGCGAACCTGAGTACGATCCTTCACCCCGAGGGATACGCCACGATAAGAGCACGCCGGGGAGATGTGGTGAGGGAGATTGTTCTCAGGGAGAAGCCGGTCGCGATCGCGCTCGATCTCGTCCTTCCCGGTCTGGATGGATGGGAAGTGCTGAAAGATCTGAAGTCCGATCCGGACACCAGTCATATACCGATCATCGTCGTGACCCTCCTGCAGAACCGGGAGCTCGGCATGGCGTTGGGTGCTGACGACTTTTTCCTCAAACCGGTCGACCCCGCGCTGTTCAGGACTCGTTTGCATGCGCTGACACTTCGGCACAGACGGCACGAGCCTCCCCTCGTGCTGATGATCGACGATGATCCCGACACCCACATCCTTCTCAACGAGACGATTCAGAAGCTGGGGTACGACACTCTCTCGACTGACAATGGCGAGAAGGGGCTTCACGTGGCCCGCTCGGAAAAGCCGGATCTCATCATCCTGGATCTGATGATGCCGGTCCTGGACGGCTTCGAAACGCTCGCTCACCTCCGGAACGACCCGATCACGAGCGACATCCCCGTCGTCGTCCTGACCGAGCATGATCTCTCTCACGAGGAGCGTCAGGCGCTGGAGGGACAAATCTCGGCGCTCTTCTCGAAGAGGGCAGATGCACGTGACCAGTTCATCGAAACGCTTCGCGACCTGCTCGAGCGCACCGCTTTTCCAAGATCTGCTCCCCACACGGGCGGCGTGCGATGAGCGGCTCATCGGAGAGTCCTTTCAGGCGGCGCAAGGGCTCCTCCGAAAAAAGAGGATCCTCGTCCGGCTCGGGGCGGCGCGGTCGAATACTCCCCCCTGTTTTTGAACCTGGAGACACTCTCTCCGAACGCTACCGCATCATCAGGTTCATCGGGCGTGGTGGTATGGGAGAAGTTTACGAGGCCGAGGATCTCGACCTCCGCGTCAGCGTTGCGCTCAAGACAGTACGACCGGAGATTGCTGACCACGACATCGCTCTCGAGCGATTCAGACGCGAGATTCAGCTCGCCCGGAAGGTGACGCATCCTAATGTATGCCGCATCTTCGACGTTGGCCATCATCAGGCGAAGGTTCCGGAAACCGGCGAGGAACGCGAAATCGTCTTCCTCACGATGGAGCATCTCGAGGGAGAGACTCTCGCCCATCATCTTCGCGAGAGTGGTCCGATGGACGAGGCCCTCGCCCTGCCGATCGTCCAGCAGATGTGCAATGCGATCGACGCGGCGCACGAGGCAGGAATCGTCCACCGCGATTTCAAGAGCAGCAACGTTCTCCTGGTTCCTGATTCGGCCCGGCCCGGAGGGATGCGGGCCGTCGTCACCGATTTCGGCCTTGCACGAGGGAGTCAGCCCGAGGACACGCTCTCGACATCGCTTTCGTCCTCCGGCCAGACCGTCGGTACACCGACCTATATGGCTCCGGAGCAGGTGGCGGGCTCGACAGTCACCCCGTCAGTCGACATCTACGCTCTCGGGATCGTGGTGTTCGAGATGGTGACCGGAAGGCCGCCTTTCGTCAGCGACTCTCCCCTCAGTACGGCCGTAAAGCGTCTGATCGAGGCTCCACCCGCTCCACGATCCCTCAATCCCAGCCTTGGAAGTCGTTGGGAGTCGGGCATTCTGCGATGCCTGGAGAAGGACCCGACGTCACGATTCAGGAAAGCCAGCGATCTCGTCCGCTGGATCGAGGGCAAACCGCTCTCCGACTCCGGCGCAGCGAGGCTGCCGCTCGGACGCCTCTCCGCAGTGATGTCCATCGTCATTCTCATCATTTCTGCCGTCGTGGCCTTCGGTTGGTGGCGCGATCAGAACGAGTCTCCCCGGACGCTCTCCGCTCAGACCAGGCCGCTCGCCGCAGTGATCGGCTTCCGTAACCTCACCGGGAACCCCGACGCGGCGTGGCTTGCAACCGCGCTCCAGGAAATGCTTTCCATGGAGCTCGCTGCCAGTGAGACGATCCGCGTCGTGTCGGGGGACACCGTCGCGCGGGCCCGTCGTGAGCTGGGTCTCGGCAGCAGCTCGAGTCTCTCGACCGACGAGATCGACCGCATTTCCCGCAACCTGGGCGCTGATCTCGTGATTCTCGGCTCATACTTCATTGAAGAAGGTGCAGACGACCCGCAGATCCGACTGGATGTCCGGGTGCATCGGCGTGGTGCCGAAGAGGTCGTCTCGCCAGTCATCGAAACGGGTGCCCGTTCCGATCTGCTGAAGGTGGTGTCGCGCGCGGGTGAGACCCTGAGGTCCGAGCTGGGATACGGTGCAGGGGTCCCCGATACGGCCACCGCCCTGATGGCCTCGTACCCTGCCGACCCGGGAGCCACGATGGCATACGCCCGCGGCCTTCAGGCGCTGCGGAACGGGGACTCCATGAAAGCACGGACGTCACTCGAGAGTGCCGTCAGAATCGAACCCGATAATCCTCTCGCTCACAGCGCTCTCGCTTCCGTATGGTCTTCTCTCGGCTACCAGGCACGCGCACGCGACGCGGCCAAACGGGCGATGGAGTTGAGCAGCGCCCTGCCCCGGGAGGAGCGTCTCCTCATCAAAGCGCGTTACTACGGCTCGGAATCAGAATGGGACGAGGCCGCACGAATCTATGCGGAGCTGTGGAGTGCGGCTCCTGACAACATCGAGTACGGCCTCGCACTCGCACGTGCGCAGGCCAACGCCGGAGAGTCAGTCGCGTTCGACACGATCAATCGTCTCCATGCACTCTCCGACGCGAATGATCCCCGCGTCTCGCTGGCCGAGGCGAGCGCGGCCGAAGCTCTGGGTGAGTTCGCACGAGAGAGAGACGCGGCGATTCGCGCGGCAGAGTTGAGCCGTGACAAGGGTTCCTGGGTTCTGCTCGCCAGGGCCAAGCTCTCGGAATGGTGGGCAGAGCGGAACATGGGAGATCTGGAGGCAGCCACCGCTGCGAGCTCCGAAGCGCTCCGGATCGCGAACCAGGTCGGGGAACGCAGTCTCGTCGCACAGGCACTCAACGCAATCGCAACGACAAAGCGCCAGATGGGACACACGGAGGAAGCGCGCAAGCTCGACCTTCAGTCCCTCGAAGTGTTCCGCGAAGTCGGCGATAAACGACGCGAAGGCTGGGCGCTGAACAACCTCGGCCGATCGTACTATGAGCAGGGTCAGTTCGAGGAAGCGATGAAGTACTTCCGGAGCTCGCTCCTTCTCGTGAGAGAGATCGACGACGTCGCAGGCGTGACGCGGGCGCTCGGAAATCAGGGGAATGTCCTTCATGACCTCGGCCGGTTCCGCGAGAGCGAGACGCTCTTCCGTGAAATGTTCGAGCTGGCATCGAGCGGCAACGACGCACGATCAATCCCATGGGCGCGAGTCAACCTTGCCGGAACGCTCGTGGCGACGGGCCGGCTCGACGAGGCGAAAGAGCTCCTGAAGAAAGCAGCGGAAGGATTCGCAGCCACGGGAGAACGTCGAGGTCAGGGATGGACGCTCATCAGAGAGGGAGAGATCTCGCTCTACTCCGACGAACCTTCCGTGGCCGAGGAGAAGTTCCGCAAAGCAGTAGCGACGTTCAGTGACATCGGCGACCAGCGCGCAAAATATCGGGGACAGGTGAAGCTGGCTGAGGCCCTGCTCGCCACGGGCCGGGAAAGCGAAGTGCGATCTCTTCTCGGGGAGGTACTCACGCTGCAGAAATCGATGGGCGATCAGTACGGCGAGGCGCTGACGAATGTCATCGCAGCACGGGCGGCACTCGCACGTGGGAATCCATCCGCGGCAGCCGAGCTCGCGGCCGGTGCAGCGGGAACGGCGCTTTCGCTGCGAATGCCCCATTTGCGGTCCGAGGCACTTCTCCACCTGAGCCGGGCCCAGCTCGCGGCCGGCAAGACTGCGGCCGCACTGGCCACACTCGAGAACGGCAGACGGCTCGACGAGCACGACGGTGATGAGCGCCTGAAACTCCTTTTCAAGATTGCCGCGGCAGAGATCGCGGCTGCCTCGGGGGACGTAAACAAGGCGGTCGAGGGGCTGGAAGATGCGCAGAAGAGCTCTCGCGCTTTCGGCTATCTGGATCTTGCATCGAGAGCCGAGTCAATTCTCAGCACACTTGCACAGTAGCCCTGATCTACATTGTCGACGGGATCTGTGCGGTCGTATTCGCTCGCCGACTCCCGCCGGCTGTTCGATTCGGGCCGCCCGGTGAACTCCTCGGCCTCCGATGAAACAACGAGAGGCGGTCCTGCGTATCAGAGCCGCTGTCGATGAATCTTCAGTGAGGACTCAATGCTATCGATCCAGAATCTGACCAAACGATACCGTGGCGGCACGCTCGCTCTCGATGGGATTTCACTCGAGATCGGCCAAGGAGTCACCGGCCTTCTCGGAGCAAATGGCGCCGGGAAGACGACGCTCATGTCGATCATTGCGACGGTCCAGAAGCCGACGTCGGGATCCGTGAGATGGCACGGCCACGACATCGTCACCGATCCGACAGCTCTGCGTCGCGTGCTCGGTTACCTGCCTCAGAGTTTCGGTGTGTACGAAAAGTTGAACGCAGTGGAGTTCCTGCAATATCTCGGACGACTCAAGGGAGTGCCATCGAAGCAGTTGAAACAGGAGATCGAGACCCTCATCGATCTCGTGAATCTGCGTCCGGCCGCCCGGCGCGCGCTCGGGACCTACAGCGGTGGCATGCGTCAGCGGGTCGGGATCGCGCAGGCCCTGCTCGGCAACCCTGCTCTTCTGATCGTCGACGAACCGACGGTCGGACTCGACCCTGAGGAACGTGTGCGGTTCAGAAATCTTCTTTCGAGAATCGCTCATGATCGGGCCGTCATTCTTTCCACACACATCGTTTCGGATGTCGAGGCGATCGCCGAGCGGATTGCGATCATCAGAAGCGGTCGCCTCATCGCTCACGACGTGCCGGAGAATCTCCTGCGGCAGGCAGAGAACCGCGTATTTACCGCGGTCGTTCCCACTGCAGAGCTACATTCCATCCAGTCCCGGGTGGCGGTCTCGAACATCACACGCCGCCCCGATGGAACGCACGTGCGCTACGTTGCATCCGCCGCGGTACTTTCAGGCTCTCATTCTGCGGAGCCGACGATGGAAGATGCCTACCTCCTCCATCAGACCTCGGACGTGGCCGCCGCATGAGATCGGTCATGGCACAGACGATCGTGGAGACGAAGTTGCGGCTTCGTTCCACCCTCACCATCTTCGCGGTCCTGGGCGTCTTTGCTCTGTCGTTCCTGTATCTTCCCGATCCTGAGGCGAACCGGGTCTCCATCTCCTGGCGCTCGGCAGAGGGAGCGCTGATCTCGGGGGTTTACGACTCCACGTACGTGGGAGCCGTGATCTCGATGCTCTCATCGCTGTTCATGACGTTGATCGGTTTCTACCTGGTGGCGGGATCGATCCGTCGTGACCGCGAGCGCCACGTACTGGAGATCGTCGCCGCCACCCCGGTGTCGAGGTTCACGTTCCTCGTTGGAAAATGGCTCGCGCACACCTTGTACCTGACGGCTGTCGCGGCGACGAGTCTGGTGGCGGGACTCATACTTTTCCTACGATTCGGCGAGGGTCCGCTCGACCTCCAGCAGTTCCTGATGCCATGGGTCCTGACTGTCCCTGGCGCGATGGCCTTCACCGCCGCACTCGCGATCGTTTTCGACGTCACTCCCCTTTTGAGGTCGCGTGCGGGATGGGTCGTGTGGTTTTTCACATGGATTTTCGTATTCATGTTCATTCCGGCGGACCTGTCGGGACGGTCGGGGCCCAACCAGATCCCCCATCCGACGAGTTTCGATCCGGGAGGGGGCATCGCCTTCGAGGAGATGATCGAGTCGATGGCCGGCGAAGAAGGGCTCAAGGACCTGTCGATCGGCATAATGATCATCGATGAGCCGGTCACCCGAGCGCGGCTCGGGACGATCGGTTTCGATCAGGCGTTCAACACTTCGCAGATCTGGACCTTCGTGTGGAGCGCTCTCCTGCTCGTGTCATCGGCTCTTCTCTTCCGGTTCAAACCGTCACGATCGCCGCGACGGGCGCAGCGGCGATCCGATGCTCCGGCCGCTGTTCATGACGCGCCTCCTGCCGAGAGCGGATGGGTGCCCGGAGGAGTGCGCCAGCCTTCATTCGCGGGGGCCGTCGTCGCGGAAGCAAGGCTGACCTGGCTGGCAGCAGGACTCCTGAAGTGGCCCTTCCTGCTGGCGTCAGTCCTCTCGATTGTCCTGCCTTCGTCGGGGGCTCAGGTGATGGGAGCGATCGCCCTGATCCTCCTCGCACCGATCATCGCCGAGGTGGCGGCACGCGAGCAGATCGCGGGTACCGGCTCGATCGTACTGTCCTCGCCGTCGGTTCCGCGATCGGTGGTCGTCTGGAAGCTCGCGGCGTTGTCGCTCTTCGTGGCAGCATCTCTGGCGCCCCTCCTGATCAGGGCGTTCATCAGGAGTCCGCAGCACGGCATGGTACTCCTGCTCGGAAGCGTGGGAACCGTCATGCTGGCGACAGGACTCGGTGCACTTACGGGAGGCGGGAAATTCTTCACCGGGGTCTACGTGGTCGCGTGGTACATGGCGCTGCAGCAGGAGGCAGCGATCGATTTCACGGGATGGTTCGTGCCCGATCCGTCGATTGGCGCAGCGGCTGTATGGTTTCTCGCCGGGCTGGCGACGGTCGTCCCCGCGACGCTGCTTCGGTGGCGAACGGCGTCATGACGTTCTGAGTCGGTACCGGAGCGCTCTGACAACCTCGTCCTTTTCCTGGTTGTCGCCCGCTCCCAGACCTTCCGGTACCTCGATCGGCTCAATCGATTCGTCGCGAAAGCGGATCAGACAGTACTCGGCACCTGGAGGTTCGACCACGTCCTCGATTTCGTCAGGATCATGATCGAGCTCCTGCATGGTCTCGCGAACAAGTCTGCGTATGCGATCTTCGAATGCGGTCACGTGAGTTCCTCCTCCAGGACGGAAGAGCCTAGCGATTCGCGTGCCGTCCACCCACCAGAGTTGGCAATCAACTCACTCTGGCGGCTCAACCTCCGAGCTCGACGCGAAGTGCTTCTCAGACCACTTCCAGACAAACTTCGTCTCGAGAGAAGTCGATGACATGGCGAGGCGCGATTCGATGATCAGCATGATGCTGGCGCTCAGCAGCAGAATCGCCCCGAGAAACCCGACGCCGAGTGCGATCCAGCTCAGATCGAAGTCGCTGAGAGAGAAAACCCCGATGATGATGCTCGTGACGATGAAGAGGCCGATCGCCAGATAGAGACGACTCATCCCCTTCTGAAGAAGGCGTGCGCGGCGGGTCGCGCTTCGCAGCAGGAGGAGCAGGTGATCACGTCGCTCCCGCTGCGATACCCCGTCCCTCTCCTCCTCGGCCACCTGTTTGATCTCGAGCCCCAGCTCCCGCACACGGTCCATCACACGGATCAGCCTCGCGGATACGGTGTTGAGAATGCTTGCGGTAGCGAGAATCAGGACGGCAGGCGTGATCATCGAGCTGAGCACGTCGATCGCCGACGAAATGTCGGGGACTTCGGCAGTGAAGGTCTCAACCATGCCGGCCAAATCATGCGGAGACCGCGCCACCGTTCCAACGCGGAGTCCGCCGACCAGTCATCCTGAGCCGCCGGAGCGCAGCGGAGGCCTGCCCTGAGCGAAGCCGAAGGGACGGTCGAAGGATCGCGTACGGTCCGACTGTCAGGACGGAAAGAACGTGACAGTCACGACGTACCCGATCCTTCCCCCGCGGAGCGGGGTCAGGATGACAGTTCGTCAGCTTGACAAAAGACCCGACGCCGGTTTGGACGTCGGGTCTTGCGATCGATCGCTGTGTTGCCCCTACTCCTCGTCGAGGAACGGGTACTTGAAGTGGGTCGGCGGGACGAACGTCTCCTTGACGGCTCGCTGTGAGGTCCAGCGGAGCAGGTTCAGGTACGATCCAGCCTTGTCGTTCGTTCCTGATGCGCGGGAACCTCCGAACGGCTGCTGACCTACGACTGCGCCGGTGGGCTTGTCGTTGATGTAGAAGTTTCCGGCGGTGTGCCGCAGCCGCTTCATGATGTAGGTGATCGCCTCGCGGTCCTGGCTGAAGACGGCGCCGGTGAGGCCGTACTCCGAGGTGTTGTCGCAGAGCTCGAGAGTCGCGTCGAGTTCGTCGTCCTCATAGACATAGAGGGTGAGAACCGGACCGAAAATCTCCTCTTTCATCAGCTTGAACTTCGGATCCTTCGCGAGAACGACCGTCGGCTCGATGAAGTACCCCTTCGAGTCATCGCACGTACCGCCGGCGATGATCTCGGCCTTGTCAGAGCTCTCCTTCGCGTGGTCGATGTACTCCTTGATCGACTTGTAGGCACCGGCGTCGATGACCGCGGAAAAGAAGTTCCGGAAGTCCATCGGCGCGCCCATCTTGATCTCCGAGATCTGAGAGAGCATCTCCTCCTTGACCTTCGGCCAGAGGGAGGACGGTATGTAGGAGCGCGATGCGGCGCTGCATTTCTGTCCCTGATACTCGAATGCTCCGCGAACCAGCGCGGTGGCGACGGCTTTTGGCTCGGCCGAGGGATGCGCGAACAGGAAGTCCTTGCCGCCCGTTTCACCGACGATGCGCGGATAGGTGTGGTACTTGTCGATGTTGTTGCCGATCTTCTTCCACATTCCCTGAAATACGCCTGTTGAACCGGTGAAGTGGACTCCCGCGAGTTTCGGATTGTCCATGACCGGGTCGCCGACCTGCCGGCCCGGGCCCGGGATGAAGTTGATGACGCCTGGGGGCAGTCCGGCCTCTTCCATCATCTTCATGAAGTAGTAGGCGGAGAATACGGCCGACGAGGCGGGCTTCCACAGGACGACATTCCCCATCAGAGCGGGAGCCGTAGGCAGATTCCCGGCGATTGACGAGAAGTTGAACGGAGTCACCGCGAATACGAATCCTTCGAGTGCCCGGTACTCCACGTAGTTCCAGACCCCTGGTGCGCTCTGCGGCTGCTGTTCGTAGATGAACTGCATGTACGCGGCGTTGTAGCGGAGGAAGTCGATCAGCTCACACGCCGCATCGATTTCGGCCTGGTGGACCGTCTTCGCCTGATTGAGCATCGTCGCGGCGTTGGCCCGATCACGCCAGGGGCCGGCGAGCAGCTCGGCTGCCTTCAGGAAGATCGCTGCACGATCCTCCCACGCCATCTCGGACCAGGTCTTCCAGGCCTCCTGCGATGCCTCGACCGCCATCTTCACTTCCTTCTCCCCTGCCTGATGGAAGGTGGCTAGAACGTGCTGATGGTCGAAAGGACAGACTGCCTTTTCGATATCACCGCTGCGGATTTCCTTGCCGCCGATGATGAGAGGAATCTCGATCGTCTCCGAGAGCATCTCGTCGATCGTCTTCTTGAGGGACGCCTTCTCCGGAGAGCCGGGGGCGTACGCGCGCACCGGCTCATTGACGGGCGTCGGGATACGAATGATGCCGTTCATTGAAACCTCCAGGTGGTGGGAATGCGGGATTCAGCCGGGGTCGACTGGCCGCGATCATGATGCTATCGCGGTGCTCGATCGGCCGCAAGAGAGTGGTGAGTCGACAGTCATCAGTCGATCAGTCGTCAGTCGTCAGAGGAGCCATTGGTCGTTGGTCATTAGCTGGAAGGCAGTTAAGAGATCGACTTTTCAGTAGGTAGAAGCTGCGGGTTGTGGGGTCGGAGTGAAACAGTCAGTTCAACACTGTCCCGCGCTGGGCATTTCATTGGGATTCCCGTCCGAGGTTCGCCGGCATCTTGCCTTACGACGATCGATCAACGACTATCGACTCCATCTGTCGACTGTCGACTGACGACTGACGACTGCTAAACTACTCCCATGTCCGACATCAAGATCCGCCTCGCGACGCGTGCCGACAAGGAATCGTTCATCAGACTCGTCGACGCTCATGCCGCCTTCGAAAAGATGGATCCGCTGACTGAGGCGGCGAAAGAACGATTGCTCCACGACGGGTTTGGAGACCACCGGCGCTACTCGGCATTTCTCGCGTCACTCGATGGCCGGGACGTGGGGTACGCGATCACCTACGAGGCGTACTCATCGTTCCTGGCGAGGCCGGTGTTCTATCTCGAGGACATCTTCGTGTACGAGGATGCGCGGAGCAAAGGTTTCGGCGGTGCGATGTTCCAGTATCTCGTAGAGGAGGCCGTCGACCGCGACTGCGCCCGGATGGAGTGGATGGTCATCGATTGGAACGAGAACGCCATCGGGTTCTACGAGCGTCGCGGTGCGCGACAGCTCAGCGAGTGGCACAGCTACCGCCTCGACGAGGACCAGCTGAAGCAACTCTCGCAGAAGTAGGAAAAAGGTACCATCGAGCTCTCTGTCATCCTGAGAGGCTGGACGTACGCGATCCTTCGCTGCGCAAGCGACTTCGAGTCTGGACGTACGCGATCCTTCGCTGCGCTCAGGATGACAGAGGGATTCCACTTTTCTCGGGAACCCCGTACAGCGATTCGATCTCCGTCTGGTACTTTTCGGTGACGACCTTTCGGCGCATCTTCATGGTCGGGGTCAGCTCCCCTGATTCGACGTTGAAGTCGGATCCGAGAATCTCGAATTTTTTGATCGTTTCCGAGCGTGCAAGAGAACTGTTGATGTCGGCGATTTTCTCCGTGAGATAGCGCCGGATGCGCGGGCACTGCCGCGCAGTGTCGATGTCCACAGCGCCACTATCGGCCGAGGTGGCCAGACCGCGAATGCGCTCCGCATCCAGAGTGAGAAGTGCGACGAGGTAGCTCCGCCGATCGCCGACGACGATCGCCTGGGAAACGCCTTCAATCCGTTTCAATTCCTTCTCGATGTTACTCGGGGACACATTGTGGCCGCCCGCGGTGATGATCAGGTCCTTCTTGCGATCGGTAATCGTCAGAAAGCCGTCATCGTCGATCTCGCCTACATCACCGGAATGAAGCCAGCCATCCTCGTCCAGCATCACTCGCGTCGCCTCCTCGTCCTTGTAATATCCCATGAAGACGTGAGGACCGCGAATGAGGATCTCTCCATCGTCAGCCGTTCTCAGCTCACTGCCGGGAGCAACCTTTCCAGCCTTCCCCATCCGGCGGGTTCCGGGGATCGACATGGTCGTCGGCCCGGTACACTCGCTCATCCCGTACACCTCGTCGATCGGAACGCCGAGGGACGCGAAAAACTGAAGTGTCTCGAGAGAGATCGGTGCGGCGGAAGTGATGCAGATGCGGGCCTGATCGAGCCCGAGCCGGTCGCGCACTTTCGAGAACACGAGCTTCTCTGCGATCGGCCACGTCCACGGCTTTGGCCGATTCGAATCGAACGCGTTTGCCGCCTCGAGTCCTACTTTTCTCGCCCACGCCACGATCCGCTGCCGCAGAGGCGAAGCCTCCGCGCCAGCCGCCTTCATTCTGCTGGCGATCTTCTCCCATACCCTGGGAACACCGAGAAAGATCGTCGGCCTCACGTGCCGCAGCGTATCGCCCAGCTCTTCGGGGTCCGGGACGAACCAGACCGCCGCCCCTGACTGGAGCGGAGTGTGAAGGCTGAGCAACTGCTCCGCGATGTGACTCAGAGGAAGATAGGTCAGCATCCTGTCCTCTTCCGACATCTCGATGACCGAAACGCACATCCCGGCGGTCCACGTGAGATTGCGGTGACTCAGCATCACCGCTTTGGGCGGGCCGGTCGTGCCGGAGGTGTAGATGAGCGTTCCAGGGTCCTCCTCCGAGACGTCTGCGGTGCGGCCATCGAGCTCCTGATCGGAGATCTGACTGCCCGCTTCGAGAAACGAGCTCCAGTCGAGCACCCCGGGCAGATCGGAACTCCCTTCCATCAGGATGATGTGCTCGAGCCTTGGTACCTGATCGCGCACCCGGAGGAACTTCCGCAACTGTTCCTCGTTCTCGACGAAAGCAATCGTCGAGTCCGAGTGCTCGACGATGTAGCTGCACTGCTCCACCGTGTTCGTCGCATAGATTCCGGAAGGAATCGCTCCTGCTGCCATCGATCCGAGATACGAGATGAACCACTCGGGACGGTTGTTGCCGATGATCGCCGCGCCGGATCCGGGTGCGACGCCGAGAGCGATGAGTGACTTGCCCGCCGTCCTGATGATGTCGCGATACTCCGACCACGATGTCGAGCTCCAGCCATCGCCGCGTCTGACATGGAACGCGGGATGGGCAGGCAGACGCCCGGCAATCTCTTTGAGTGCTTCGATCGTCGTCATGGGAAGGCGGTAGTTTACCGAAAAAGACGGGACTGTGCTCCGGCTCCGGCTAATCGAATTTCACCCGCGCAAAGCGCCGCTTCCCGACTTTGATGACATACGACTTCCCGGGCGACGCGTCGAGCTCGGCCTTCGGATCGTCGACTCGCTCATCGTCCACTGTGACCGCCCCCTGCGCGATCAATCTCCTCGCATCGCTGTTGCTCGAGGCGAGCTCCGCCGAGCCGAGAATCTTCGCGAGCAGCTCGGGCTCGCTCGAGGCTTCGATCGTCTTCTCTTCGAGATCGGACGGAAGTTGGCCACGGCTGAAGATCTTCCGGAATTCGGCATCCGCGGCCTCGGCGGCTCCGGCCTCGTGAAAGTCTCCGATGATGAGCTTCGCGAGATCCCGCTTCGCTTCCATCGGATGATAGTCACCCGACTCGACCCGATTCCGGCGATCCGCAATGTCCGCAGGAACCAGATCGGTGCAGAGCTCGTAATACTTCCACATCAGATCGTCCGAGATCGACATCACCTTGCCGAACATCGATTGTGCATCCTCGTCGATTCCGATGTAGTTGCCGAGCGACTTCGACATCTTCTCCACCCCATCGAGCCCTTCGAGCAATGGCATCGTCATCACGACCTGCGGCGCTTTGCCGTATTCACGCATCAGGTCGCGACCCACGAGCAGATTGAAGAGCTGATCGCTCCCACCGAGCTCCACGTCAGCCTCCAGCGCGACGGAGTCGTATCCCTGGGCGAGCGGGTAGAGCAGCTCGTGCATCGCGATCGGCTGGTGATCCCTGAACCGTTTGCTGAAATCGTCGCGCTCGAGGAGACGAGCCAGGGTGTAACGCGAGGCGAGACGCACGATGCCGACCGAACCGAGCTCGAGCAACCATTCCGAGTTGAATCGGATCTCGGTCTTTTCCGGATCCAGAATCTTGTAGATTTGCTTTTTGTACGTCTCCGCGTTCGCGGCAATCTCCTCTTCGGTGAGAGCAGGCCGGGTCGCCTTCTTTCCCGAAGGGTCACCGATCATCCCGGTAAAGTCGCCGATCAGAAAGACGACCCTGTGACCGAGCTGCTGGAAATGCCGCATCTTCCGGATCACGACCGTGTGCCCGAGATGGATGTCGGGGGCCGTCGGGTCGAAGCCGGCCTTGATCAGCAGGGGCTTTCCGCCCGCCGCGGCCTTCTCGAGCTTCTTTTTCAGCTCCTGAAGCTCGATCAGGTCGACCGTGCCCTTGCTCAGGAGATCCAGAGTCTCGTCAAAGGCTAATGGTTTCCGTACGTGTCATCGAGCCGGATTATATGGCAGCAGCTTCCGCGTGTGCGGAGAGCGCCGTGGAGACGCCGTAACAGGAACGACACAAGCACGCATTGACGATCCTCCCGCGAGGTGCTAGATTTTTAACACATGCTAAAAATTCAGCATCACGGGAGGGTGTAATGAAATCCGGTACCCGCTTCAGCCGCCGCGAGAAGGAAATGATGGACATCATCTACCGGCGCGAGCAGGCAAGCGCCGTCGAGGTCATGGACGACATGGCCGACCCTCCCTCCTATTCTGCTGTACGCGCAACGCTCAGGGTTCTCGAGAACAAAGGGCACCTGACACACGTAGATGATGGAACCCGCTATGTGTACAAGCCGACCGTCGATCGCGACCAGGCGAGCCGCAGGGCGCTGAACGACATGATGAAGACCTTCTTCGACGACTCTGCAGAAAAAGTGGTTGCCGCGCTTCTCGACACGCGTGGCTCACAGTTGTCATCCGAAGATCTGGACAGCCTCAAAACACTCGTAGAGAAGGCTCGCAGGGAGGGCCGCTGACATGACACCCACCGCAATCGTTCTGACGGATCTTCTACTCAAGTCCACCCTGCTTCTCGCGGCAGCGCATCTGCTCTTGTACGCAACCCGGCGCGCATCAGCGGGCACGCGCCATCTGGTCATCTCCTCGGCCATCATTGCCCTTCTCGCGCTTCCGCTGACGACATCCCTCTTCGGAGTCGTCAAGCTGCCGGTATTCTCGGTCGCTCCGGTGGCTGAAGCCCCGGCTCCCACCGAACGTCTCGAGATACGGGCGACACAGCCTCCGGCGGTTCCCGACTCTCGAGTCACTGCGGAGATGACGCATCCCTCGGTGATCAACCAGCTCGATGCAAATGCCGGCACTCGGCAGGCTGATGTCGCGACGCCTGCGCCCGCCCGGTCTTCGACCTCGGTGTCACTCCCGCTTCCGTCATTTGCAGCATCGATGTCCTGGATCAGCAGCAGGATCACCGTGACGGTCCTGCTGGTCGTGATCTGGCTGATCGGTGTGATCGCACTGCTGGTTCATCTGGTGATCGGCATCGCTCGAGTGCAGTGGATCGTCGATCGTGCGCTGCCAGTCACAGAACATCGTACGCTCGACCTGGTGCGCCGCGCCGTGGCGAGAACCGGGCTCGGTCGGGAGCCGCTCGTGTTGATCAGCCCCGATCTGTCAGTTCCGGTGGTGTGGGGATTTACAAACCCTGTTCTCCTGCTGCCGATCGAATCGGAGGCGTGGTCCGAGGACAGAAAGGAAGCCGTCCTGCTGCATGAGCTCGCACACATCTCGAGGCGTGACGGGCTCACGCTGATCCTGATGCGTATCGCCACGGCACTCTATTGGGTGAACCCGCTCGTCTGGACGGCGTCTCGACTGTCGCGTCGCTACTGCGAGCGGGCATGCGACGACATTGTTCTGGAGCGAGGTACGAGAGCTTCCGAGTACGCAGATCACCTACTCGCGATCGCACAGACTCTTCCCGATCGTGAGCACCTCGCTACGGTCACGCTGGCGATGTCGCGACGTTCCGAGGTCGAGGGCCGCCTTCTCGCGATTCTTCACCCCGATCTCCGTAGAGCTGCGATCACGAAGCGCGCATCGATTCTCGCGGCCATGATCGGGGCGATTCTCGTGATCACGGTATCGAGCATCCGGCTGACCGCCGAGGAGCCTCAGAAAGATGCGGCAACCGCGATGACACCGGACCTCGAGGTTGATGTGTCGGCTGACCCGCTCTCCTCCGAACCAGAAATATGGTCGAGCTCGAACAGCAACACCAACACCAACTGGAATATCAACACGAATACGAATACGAATACGAATACGAATCGCAACCCTGGCAACGGCGACGGCAAGGACTACGAGTACGAATACGAGTACAAGTACGATGGTAGCGGCCACGCGGCGCATGACAAGTCGAAGCGCACGGGTGACAACGTCAAAGACAAGAGCGCTCATGAAGCCGGGATGCGAATCTGGGAAGAAGCGTGGAATGCACACCAGTCGGACCAGTTCGATACATCGATTCGTCTGTTCACCAGGACCGCGGAGATGGACTACCGCCGCGAGGCCTCGCTCTACAACATCGGGTGTGGATACGCGTTGCAGTCCGATGCCGGCAACGCGGTCGTATGGTTACAGAAAGCGATCGACGAGGGATTTGATCAGTGGAATCTGATCGAGAGCGATTCCGACCTCGACCCGATCCGATCCGATCCCCGCTTCCGCCGTCTTCTGGACACGCTCCCTGTCCGGGAAAAGATCCGGGAGAAGGCATTGAAGCGCACCGCGAGGGCGATCGAGCAGTACCAGGAGCTGCGCGCCGAAGGTTCGGCCGATGCTTCGGAGTGGAGTGAGACGGGCCGCCTTCTGCTCGGGCTGCGCGAATTTCCTGAGGCAGAGGGAGCGCTGCGTCGCGCGATCGAGATCTCCAAGACGCCCGCAGTCATCGCGATGTACAACATGGCGTGTCTCGAAGCGCTTCGAGGAAACGAGAGCGAGTCGCTCGCGTGGCTCGATCGGGCCATCGAGTCAGGACTCGATCGTACGGAGAAGATCACTTCCGATCCCGATCTCGATTCGATCCGCGGCACTGCACAGTATGAGCGTGCAGTGAAGAAATCGAAGGTGCTCTCGATCGGTCAGTTCATGGAGGGAAAACCCGATCGTGATTCGATCGAAGTCAGGAAGCGTCGCTGGGAGCCCGCGATTCTTCTTTACACGCGCTACACCAGAACGTATCCCGATTCAGGACGGGCGTGGTGGAATCTCGCATGGGCGCAGCACGCCTCCGGCGAGCACGCATCGGCGGTATCTTCATTCGAGAAGGCGCTCGGTCTCGGATACCGGCCGGCGAACTCGAGCTACAACATCGCCTGTGCGCATGCGAAGCTCGGTCACCGCGATCTCGCCTTTCAATGGCTCGAGCGCGCCGCGGCAGCGGGCTTCGAGCTCGGCGACCGCATCCAGTGGGACGACGATCTCGAGGCTCTGCGCAACGATCCCCGCGCAGAGGAGCTCTTCGAGCGGAAGCGCTCGTGAGAGGGTGAAGCGTTCATCCTGAGCGGGAGAATGGCGCCGCTTCGCTGTCGCCAGTGGACTGAGATGACGCTGTCATCCTGAGCCGCCGGATCCCGCGAAGCGGGAGTAGGACGGTCGAAGGATCTCGTGGAGCCGACCTGCCCGAAGTTCGGCTGGAGTCAGGACGTACGCGATCCTTCGCTGCGCTCGGAGGCTGTGAAAGAATCCAGCGCAGGGCACGCTGGATTTTTTCACAGCCTCTCAGGATGACTGCTGCTTCCACCCGACCCAGCTCTCGAGGATCCGCATGGCTCGATCGGCGCGGCGGAATGTCGGGATCCCGGCGTCGAGCAGGTGGCGTGCAAGTGGATCGTATGCCTCCCCCGCATCGATCACCGCCACCCACGGCTTCCTCGAGTGACGCCACAACTGAATGAGCCTGGAGGCGACAGATTCCGGACACGCGAGATTCTCCTCGTACTCCTCCCCCGCCGGAAGCGTCTGCAGAGCGCCACTCAATGGAACGCAGCCGACGATGACGATATCGATTCCTGGATCGGTCAGGACGGACCGCACCGTATCGGAGAATGCCTCGTCTCCCATCATCGGATTGACGTCGAGCGGATTGCCGACATTCATGATCGCGTCGAGGCGATTCTTCCTGAAGAGATCGCGGACTCGATCGGTCGTCGCCTCGCTGAATGCGACGAACCGGAATGGTCCCGGATTGTCGGCAATCGCGACACACTCGAACCCTGCGTTCGATACGGCTCCCGTTCTGACTCCCTCGGGCGTCCGGTCTCGTAGCAGCCAGAAGGTCCGGATGAGATCCTCGAAATCGTCGAGCGACTCCGCGACAACGGCTCCACAGCTCCGGGCAAGCTCACGGATCACGACTGCATCGCCGGCCATCGCCGCAGTGTGTGAAGCCGTCGCCTTCTGTCCCTGCGGCGTGCGCCCGGCGCGGTAGAGAATCACGGCCTTTCCTGCCTGCCTCGCCCGCCGCGCTGCGTCGAGCCATTGGCGCGCGTCCCCTGCCCGGAAACCTTCGACATAGAAAGCGAGCACGTCGAGGGAGGGATCATCGACGAGTGCTTCGAGATAATCGCCAGCGGTGAGGTCGATCTGGTTGCCGATCGATATGATCATGCGCGGCGAGATCGGCGCGAGGCGGCTCGCGAGTGATACGGCAAACGCACCGCTCTGCGAGATGACGGCGATGCCAGCCCCCGGTTTCACTGCCGGGGCGACTTTGTGGTGCGGGAGGAACATCGTGTCGACACTCGCGCTGATCGAGCGGATACCGAGCGAATTGCCTCCATTGACGAGAGGACCTCTCCACGCGGTTGATCTCGTCTCTTCGATCATCCGGCGGACCGAGGACTCCAGATCGCTGGTGCCCTCCCGTTCGCCGATTCCGCCCGGGATGACGATCACACTCTCGGCCTTCTCGTGCTCGATGACCTCTCTCATCGCTGACGGCACGGCGTCGGCGCCGATACTCAGAACCATCAGGTCCACCGGAGCTGGCAGATCCTGAATCGACTTGACGCAGCCACAGCCATCGATCTGCTCGCACCCTTCCTTGACGATCGTGATCCGTGACGCGTCGAAACCCTCTCTGAGCAGGTTCCGGACGATGATGCGTCCCGGGTTCATGTTGTTGCCGGAGACGCCAACCACCGCGATCGACCGAGGCTCCAGAAGACGGCTGATCTTGTCGAGAGGCCGCGGGACTGAGGTCGCATGGGATTGACCGATGCGAACGAGCGCATCGAGGGCGGTGAGGCCGTGAGGCCCGAGGACGAGCGGGTTGATCTCGAGCTCATCGAAGGGAACCGGAAAGGACTCGCTCGCGAGATCGAGAAGCCGCTCGACCAGCGCCTTCAGCTCTTCCAGTTGAAGCCGGGGCTGCTGGTTCCGCAGGGACCCCGTGAGGAGACGTGCAAACACCTTCTCCTCGAGAATCGAAGCGATCTGATCACGTGGTGTCAATCCGGGAGCGAAGACGGCGATCTCGGTGCCAGGGACGAGATTGGAGGCGAGAAATTCGGCAGACACGCCTCCCAGTCCGAGACTGACGACGGGGCCGAGCTCGTCGGTCCAGCGGATGTTGACGAGGAGCTCGCCACCGGGCGCGGCGTCATACTCCACGAGCTCGCTCACGAGATAACCGCGCACGTCGAAGCCGCGGAGCTTGGTCTGCATCGCCTCAACCGCGTCGAAGATCGCGGCCGGGAGCTTGTCGACGATCTTTACACCGCCGAGATCAGTCTTGTGGAGAATCTCCGGGGAGACGACCTTGACGACGACCTTCTGCCCCCACAGCGACTCCCATGCGTTCTCGGACGCGACCAGTAGATTCTCGTCGGCCCGGATGAATACGGAATCGGGAACGGCAATCCCGAGCGCCTTGACGACCTCCTGAGCCTCGTTCTCGAGGAGAACCTCGCGACCCTCGGCTTTGACGCGATCGAGAACGCTGGCGTACGGAGCGGACTTCGGGGATGCATCGATCACGCTGCCAGGCATCGTACGGCCTCCTGTCCAAGTCGATACGCGTCGAGGTTGATATTGACCAGCTTCTCCCCTTTTGCGGCGAACCACTCCTGAAGCACTTCTCGGATGAAGCGCTCGTCGATCGGGAGACTGGAGGTGGCGGCGCCAACGAGCACGACATTCGCGGCGCGCGCTGAGCCTGCCTTGCGTGCAATCGCAGCGGCGTCGATCACCGTGGCGTGCGGGAGCTGCCTGATCGACTCGAGCAGTTCGCCGCTCTCGGGATAGGAGGCGATGTTCGCAACGCTGTTCTCGCTGACGACGGCACGCCCTCGGGGACTGAGAAACTTCAGATGGCGCAGCGACTCGAGCGGTTCCATCGCGATGAGGAGGTCGGCACGACCCTCTCCGATCGTCCCGCTCTCGATCGGTCTCCGAGACAGACGGAGGTGGGAGATCACGGCCCCGCCCCTCTGCGACATGCCGTGAACCTCCGATTGGGTGGCGTGAAGACCGCTTCGTACGGCGCTCTCGGCAATGATGGCGCCGATCGATATCACGCCCTGTCCACCGACTCCCGCTACGATGATGTCGCACTTCATACTGTGGTCCTCCGCGCCGCGGCTTTCTGTTTGCGTGCTCCCTCGATGCACTCGCGATGGGTGATCACGACCGACAGCCCGCGATGTTCGATCGCATCGCGGAAGATCGTCTCGAGCTCATCGGCTTTGCGCGGATGCGACTCGAAAACATGAACCTGAGCGGGATCGGCACCAAGCCCCAGGACCGCGTCCCGGAGCCGCCCTGCCGGGAGGAGCGTCGGCTGCGCGCCCGTCATCGCCACAAAGGAATTGTCGAGAATGATCAGAGTCATATCGGTATCGTCGATGATGGCGTCCATCAGCGGGGTGAGACCTGAATGAAGAAAGGTGCTGTCGCCGATCACTGCGACCACGGGATGAGCGCCGGCGTCGGACGCGCCCTTCGCCATTCCGATCGAAGCTCCCATGCAGACGCAACTGTCACCGACCTCATTGGGAGGGAGAATCCCCAGCGTGTAACAGCCGATGTCGGAGGTGACGAGTGGGTCCGGGTATCCTTCGAGCGCCTTGCGCAGCGCGCCGTAAGCGTCGATGTGCGGGCATCCGTCGCAAAGCCGCGGTGGCCGATTCGGGACGGCGACGATCTCCGGATGAATCGTGGGGTTCGGGTCGAGAGCGAGCGCCGCGCGCACGATGTCCTGACTCAGCTCACCCGTTCGAGGGAGCTCTCCGGAGAGCCGGCCGCGAATCCCGATCGGCGTATCCAGCACCCCGCGAAGCAGTCGTTCGACGAAGGGATAGCCGTCCTCGATGACGAGGATCGAATCGACCTGACGGGCGAGCTCGCGGATCTTTTCCACCGGCATCGGGTAGGAGGAAATGTGAAGATGGGAGGGTTCGGTCCCGAGCTCTTCGACGACCTCCCGATAGTAGGTGCGGGCGATTCCGGTCGTGATGACGCCGAGCTCGCGGAACAGCTCGTTCACCAGGAGTGGATTGTGGGAGCTCTTCTCCGACCAGTCCCGCAAGAGCGGCTGCTGCTCGATTCGTTCGGTCCAGTTCGAACGCGAGAACGCCGGGAGAAGGACCCAGTGCTTTCTGTCGCGGGAGACGGCGAGCGGATTCTCGGCCTGCGGGTCGGAAAGGGTGACGGTCGATCTCTGGTGTGCGAGACGCGTGACGAGCCGGATCATCACCGGGATGCGGAATCTCTCCGAGAGCTCGAACGCCTCGAGAGTCATCTCGTATGCTTCCTGCGGCGTGGCAGGCTCGAGGCACGGGATGCCCGCGAAGTCCGCGTAGAACCGGCTGTCCTGCTCGTTCTGCGAGCTGTGCATACCGGGGTCGTCGGCGACGGCGAGCACGAACCCTCCGACCGGAGAAACGATCGCCGAGTTAATGAAAGGGTCGGCCGCAACGTTGAGGCCCACGTGCTTCATCGTCACGAGCGTGCGCCGGCCTGCCATGGAGACACCGAGCGCCTCTTCGTAGGCTGCCTTCTCGTTGGCGCACCATCGCGCTTTCGGCCCCTTCAGGTCGCCGAACAGCGTAATCAGGTATTCGAGAATCTCGGTTGATGGGGTGCCTGGATAGCCGTAGGCAGCGGTGATTCCGCCATGGGCCGCGGCAAGCGCAACGGCCTCGCCTCCCAGAAGAAATTTCGTTTGTACTGCTTCGGAAAGGGCATTTGCGGACATCGAGCGCTCCTCCGTGGCCGGCGGATCGTGTGAGGCGAGCCTGATCGCCGGCTGCATCGTCAGGGTATCGGGTACCGGTTCCGGACCCGGTGACTCGCACACCGGAGTATGGTGATGCCGCGCGACCGATGATGTGATGCGCGTTGCCACAGTCGATGATCGATGTCACTTCGTGGGAGAAGTGCCGAGGGCGCGAAATAGCCCCGGGCTTCAAGCCCTAAGGCGTTGAGTTAAGGGTGCGACCGAGAATCGTCATGCGGAGCGGGCGACGGAACGTGGTGCGACCGGGGAAGTTGCTCTCAGCTCTCCTTCGGGACCTCGGATGGCCCGTCTGCGTCTTTCCAGGGACAGTGTCGGCAACCGGAATCGCAGCAGTAGCCCCGCCGGCGCAGAAAGTGCGCCGTGAAGACGACATACGGACCCTCTCGATAGAAGTCGATGCCTTCCTCTGGCGTTTCTTTCGGTTTCACTCGAGCCTTGAACGGCGAAGGACGAGATTCCCTTCCTGCTGCACAATCTGGGTCGGATCGCTGATCCAGTCATCACTATTTGACCCGACGCATCTCACCGTACTGGAGGACTATTTGACCCGCCGGGTGAGCGCTTCGTGATGGCATCTGCCGACAACTCATTATGTATCATATATGTTACGACTCTCCGGCCCTCTTTGGCAGCATCGTTGCCCTAGAAGCGGCAGGGTTACAAAATTGTTTCGACAGGAGAACGAATGAAAAACAGTTTCAAAATGACATCGTTACTGGCAATTCTGGTCCTATCGGCCATCCCTGCGTTCGGTCAGCGTTTCATTGACCGGGAGGCCGCCCCGGAGATCGATTCTCCACGCGATTCCGTCGCTGAGCCATTCGAGTTTGGCGGCATCTCGTGGCAGAGCAAGGAAGCGTTCGTCAATTCTGGCCGTCGTTGCGGAAGCAAGATGCCCGACGAGCTCGAGCGCGAGATAATCCAGATGCAGCTCTTCGGCTTCATGGAAAGCGCAAAGGGCGGCGGAAAGGGCAAGCCGGGCGGTGGCGGAGGAGGCGGAACGGAGCCGCCGCCAGCATTCAATCCTGTCAGCATTCCGGTTCACTGGCACGTCATCCACAGCGGAAACACCGGAAAGCTCTCCAGCGGTGACGTCAATGGCCAGATCAACGTGCTCAATTCGGCCTACGCCGGAACCGGATTCTCGTTCCAGCTCGCTTCGATCTCCTACACCGACAACGCGACCTGGTTCGCTGCCGGTCCCGATACCTCCGCCGAGGCGGCGATGAAGGCCTCATTGCGTGTGGGCGATGCGGGTGAGCTCAACCTCTACTCGAGCAACCCGGGTGGCGGCCTGCTCGGATGGGCGACGTTCCCCTCCTGGTACTCGAGCAATCCCTCCGACGATGGCGTCGTCATTCTCTATTCGTCGATCCCCGGAGGCTCTGCAGCTCCGTACAACCTCGGAGACACGGCCACGCACGAAGTCGGCCACTGGCTCGGTCTCTACCACACATTCCAGGGCGGCTGCCGCGGCAATGGCGACTATGTCGATGACACAGCGCCGGAGCGGAGTGCAGCTTACGGCTGCCCAGCCGGCCGGGATTCCTGCCGTGGCGACGGCGTGGACCCGATCTACAACTTCATGGACTACACCGATGACGCCTGTATGGATGATTTCACGTCCGGACAGATCGTCAGGGCGCAGGCGTCCTGGGTTACCTATCGCTGAATCAGCTCCAGCATGAAACGCACGAAGGGCGTCGCATTTGCGACGCCCTTCGTTTTTGTGTTGATCTGTTTGAGGTTCGGGCCAGGCTGTCATCCTGAGCGCCAGCGAAGGATCGGGTACGTCCTGACTCTAGCCGAACTTCGGGCCGGTAGGCTCCACGAGATCCTTCGACCGTCCTACTCCCGCTTCGCGGGATCCGGCGGCTCAGGATGACAGTTCATTTCACTACACTGGCGAAGCGAAGCGGCGTCGTTCCCCCTCTCAGGATGACAACCGCTTCTTCCACTCCCTCTTATCAGACGAGCTTCTCGTACTCGTCGGGCTTCCAGCCGAACACGGCCTTCTTTCCCTTGAGGACGAGCGGCCTTCGGAGCAGATTCGGATCTTGAAGGATCAGATCAATCGCCTCCCGTTTCGAGATCGATCTCTCTTTCAGACCCATCTCCCGGTACGGCGTGCTGCGAGGATTCAGATACGAATCGAGATCGTCCTCGTCGATCAGCCGCTCGAGAAGCTCCCTCGATGGCGGCTCTTTCGCCAGGTCGTGCCTGTTGATCTCGACGTCATGCTCTTCAAAGAAGGCGACCGCCTTCCTGCAACTCGTTCAGCTCGGCTTCAGATACATCTCGATCTTCGGCATGATGCGGCTCCTCTGACTACTTGATCTCGACGAGCTCGATGTCGAACGTGAGGTCTTTTCCAGCGAGAGGATGATTCGCATCCAGCTTGACCTCATCGTCGCCGACCTCGGCAACCGTCACGACCGCAACCTGATCGCCCTGCGTCATCTGGAGCTGCTGGCCTTCCTCGGGATTCACGTCCTCCGGGAACTGCTCCTTCGGCACGGCAAAAATCAGCTCGTCTCGCCGGTCGCCATACGCTTCTTCCGCTGCGATCGTGATGGTCTGCTGCTGGCCCGGCTCCATTCCCGCGACGGCGGTGTCGAAACCGCTGATGACCTGCTGCTGTCCGATTGTGAACTCGATCGGTTCGCGATCCCGCGACGAATCGAAGACTGTTCCGTCATTGAGTTTTCCGGTGTAGTGAACGGCGACGGTGTCGCCAGTCTGTGCCTGTGGCATGTGCATTCCTCCATAGGTAGGTGTGATGGATGTCGAGAGGTCGTGCGAACGTCAAAGGCGTGCATGATTCCCGCCCGATCAAACAGCCGATCCTGCCACGCCCCCTCTGCCCGCTTCGCTGTTCCCCGCCAACCTCTCACCACCGCGGAGCATTCCGAGAGCTACACACCCCCGCCCGGGTGCTATCCCACCCTTCGATGAATACATCACTTCTAAATTCCGCTCCCCGGGTACGGAAGACGGCCCGGGGGCGTCAGCTCCGGCGCGACATGCCGGCGGATCGCTAGATCGGAGATGGCGAAACCCCAGTTGATCAGACGCTCCTGAGTCCTCGAGTCCATAGCCGAGAGCCGGGTCGGCAACGTGGCGAGCTCCATCGTTCTCTCGAGCGGCAGCTCGAAGGGCGAGTCAATCCCGTAGTCGCGCGCATCACTCCGGGTACTCCAGTACGCACCGCCGCGAAGCCCCTCGCGGAACGAGTCGATGAGCTGGCGCTTTCTCAGACTGCGCACCTGGTTGTCGATCACACCGAGAGTCCGGAGCGTACGGTGAATCCAGTTTCTTCTCGGATGTCTCTCCGGATCCATCTTTCTTCCCGCATCGCTGACGAGGATGGTGTCGTACAGCTTCCACGCCGTCTCGATCCCCATGTTGTCGTAGACGCCGCCGTCGGTGAGAACGACCTCGGTCGTGTAAGGAGGGCGCTGAAGATCGTCCCCGGAACCAGGCTCAAACTCGTCGTGATCGAATCGCAGAATGACCGGCGAGAGTATCGGAGGGAACGCGGACGAGGCTGCCACGACCGCCGCGAGAGTGAGCCGCGGGTTCGTGATCTTTCCGACGCGGTAGTCCCACGCGAATGGTTTCGAGAATCGGAAGAGTACGCCAGACTGCAGGTTGGTCGCATTGATCACGAATCGCGGCTCGTCGGGAAGATCCTGCAAGGTCACGCCGCCGAAGATCGCATCGCTGTACTTCTGCTCGAGGACACGACCGACCTCCGACCCGGGCAGCAGTCCTCTCAGGACGGCTCCGCGATCGATCGTCATTCCCGCGAGGCGTCTGATGCGAGCCACGATCTCCGTTTCGAAGTTCGAGGCGCGTCCATCAGGGTCGAACTCGAGATGACGCCAGCGCCAACCGAGGCAGGCGGCCGTGATCGACCCGCCCGACACGCTCGAGATCCGGTCGAGCTTTCGCAGCCACCCCTGCTGGTTCAGATACCAGAGACTCCCGAGGTGAAAGAGCATCGCGCGATAGCCACCGCCGGAGAGGCAGAGCGCCACGCCCTCGCGCAGTTTCTCCGACGGCGTGAGGTCGCGCTCGTCCTCGCTGACGAGCGGAAGGTCGTGTTCCGGCCGACTCATGTCGCCGATTGTACCGGCTGTTGCGCGTTGGGGGCGTGTTGCAGGGCAAGCTCAGTCGGCCTTCTTATCCGGAACCACGACGCTTTCGCTACCAAAGCCCTCCTGGCGCGATCGCGCGTATCGCGCGTCAAGGATCCAGACTCTCGTTCCCCCGTCGACGCGTTCCGATTCGATCCATGGATAGCGCACCCAGTCGACGTATCCCGCGATCGAGGGATCACTCGATGCTGCCATCCAGAGCGCGGAGTCGTACGGGAGCGGCAGACGATCCTCCTCGAGCACGAGCTGGCGGTTCCACCAGCTCCAGGTTCCGTACCGATACTCAGTCCCGGTCCGAATCAGGACATCCCAGCGTAGCGAGTCGACCGGAAGCGGTCCCACGAAGAGATCGCGCACCTCGACTCCCTCCTCATGCGCACGCTCCGAGACCTGCTGCGACGTCTGCGCGTGCAGGATGATCATCGATCCGATGTAGAGCACGGCGACGGCGAGCCCCGCCATTCCAAACGCATGTCTGCGATCTTTCAGACGCGGCTTCCATAGAAGTGTTGCCAGAAGTATGGCTGAGATCGTCGCGATGAGAGGGAGATATCCCGGTGCCCGATTGGCAACGACGAGCGCGAGCAACCCGCTGAAGACAGTCCAGACCGTGATGAGCGCAGCCGTCGGCTTGCGTGGGAGAAGCCAGAAGCCCGCAAGAATGAGCCAGAGCCACGGATCCATGATGAAGACGGAATCTCCGTAGAACCACGTCCCATCGAATGGCATCAGCCAGCGCATCCCGTAGACGTTCAGCCAGTCGAGAAACGGGTGCGTCAGAACCGAGATCAGGCAGAGGATGAAGAGCCATCCCGCGTTTACGTGCGATCGCCCATTCGGCTTCGGGGATCTCCTCGACGCGAGGTGCGCAGCTGCCCGGTCCCACAGCATGAGCGCGCCCCACAGCACGATTGGAAGCACGATGAGAGCGAGTAGTCCGTGAGTCCAGCCCCGCCGGAATCCGATGGCGAAATCCCCTCCACGAAAATACGCCGTGACATCGATGTCGGGAGCATTCGCTCCGATCAGGCAGGCAGCGGCGGCCAGCCTCGTCTTCGTCCCCAGGCGCGTTGCGGCGAGATTCGCTCCCACGAGCGTGTGAGTCAGCGGATCCATGGCGCGTCAGTCTACAACGGCGGAAGGTGCGGCGTGCGGTGACGGCGAAGGATGAGGCGGAAAGTGGCCGGCGCGTTTCTCCTTCTCCCTCTGGGAGAGGGAGGATTCATGGCGATCGCTGCATCAGAAGGGGCTGATGAACACGCGGCGCTTTTCGGCGTACGCCTGGGCGAGGGCGATCTTGTATGCCTTGAGATCGATCACCGCTTCGGCAGCGGGATGTGAAGGCTCGACTTTTTCCAGATGACGCAGAAGCCCTCGGACCACACCGAGTAGCTTCACAGGATCGTGGCTCCCGATGCGTTCAGCGAGCGCGCGGGTGAGCTCCCGGACACGTTGTTCGTCGTTCTCGTCGCGCGCCTCATCGAGTGCTTCCCGCAAGTCTTCCACCGCGAGATACGTTCCTTCGGGACACACGAACTGATCGAGATCTCCGAGACCGAGTGCCCTGGCAAGACCAGCGACCTCATCCCAAATCTCCGGGATCGTCGAGCCGTAGTCGTACTCCTCGTAGAGTGGTGGCGCATCGGGTCCGAGATCCACGTAGGTGTCGTCTTCGTAATAGATCGCTCTGCATCCCGACATCGTCACCTCGCTTCTTTTGTCGCCTTCTACCTTCCGGTCCGGCTCGCGGGTTTCGGGTCAGGTCCGAATACGTCGGCCGGACAATTTTTTCGTTTCGTGAAAGTCAATCCTACAAGGATCGCGCCGTCAAGTGTAGGAGTTCGCGGTCGTTGAACACCAACTGCTCCGCGATCGGCGCTACAATCCAGACCTCACACTGGAGACGCGGGAGATTGCATTGAACCTATTTCGAGATCCACAGAAACGCTCGAAACTGATGATCGCCGCCACGATACTGATCACATTCGCCGGATTTTCATCCTCGATCGCTCTCGTGGGACGTGAAGCGAGGCTGGTCGACGTGCTCACAATCTTCTTCACGGGCTTCGGTGGAGGTGCAGCACTGATCGACGCTGTCCGTGCAATGGCCGACGGCAAAGCGCGACGGCAGAACACTTCCGCGCCGAATGAGTAATCAGGCCGTCGGCCATATCCGCCTCGTGCGCTCCACCGAGCTCCCCACGAGCTCACGCAGAACGTTCAGGTCCACATCATCGATCCCTCGTGCACCAGAGACGGCTGTCATCCCGAGCGGTGAAATGGCGCCGCCTCGCCGGCGACAATGGAGATGGACAGTGTTGTCAACATGAGAGGCTATGTGAAAACGGATCGGCATTCGCGACCGATTTCTTTGGAGTGCTGAGCTCGCCGAAGGACGAGCTCAGCTTTTCATCGCACCGCGTGCAGACTGCGGCGCGTTTCACATTGCAGGGAAATCTCTTGATTTGTGCCGATTCCGACCTCAATGGCGGTCGCCACAGGATTCAAAGCGGTGCTCGTCCTGCGGCGAGCACCGCACTCCAAATCACAGCTCGATGCGCGACGAGTTTTCAGACAGTCTCGCGCTTAGGATGACAGTGTCTCAGTGCTTTCAATCTTTCCGCGCTCAGGCTGACCGGGTGCAGGACAGTGAAACCCTACACCCGCCATCCCCGGTCCCTCTCGCACAGGCTCTCGAGCCGGCCATCGCTTCCGACGACGAAGGTCTCCTCGATCCTGATGCCGATCCGTTCCTCGGGATAATAGAGTCCCGGTTCAATCGTCACGATGTCTCCCTGTTCGATGATGTCGCGGTTCGACGAGGCGATCGAGAAGGAAGGCTTCTCGTGCACTTCGAGTCCGACTCCATGCCCCAGTCCGTGCACATATCCATCAGTGGTCGAGGGATTGCGGCGCGTCGTGGCATGACCACGTTCCTCGAAATAGTCACAGACCAGATGTTGCAGATCGCTCGCCTTCATTCCTGCCTTGCACGCGTCGACGGCGAGCTCGAATGCTTCCAGAACCTGTGCGTACAGCTCTTCGAATCGACCCCGCGGCTCTCCCACGACGAAGGTGCGCGTGTAGTCGAAGAAGTAGCCCGTGTCGCGGTCTGCCGGGAAGATGTCGATCACGATCGGTTCGGAAGTGACTATCTCCCGATCTCGCGTGCCCCGGCAGTGGGGGATTCCCGCCTCGTCTCCCTGGGTGAGGATCGTGTCGTGGTCCTCCACCATTCCGAGCGCGGTGATTCTCCGCGAGACCAGATCCTTCAGGTCGCCGATCGTAAGCGGTCGTCCCTCGATCGTGAGAGCTCCGCCGGACGTCTCGGCAGAACGAAGAAGCGCGGCAATCTCCTCGACCACCTGCTCGGTGCGGCGTCCCACGTCGCGAATGATCGAGATCTCGCGCGCGATCCTTCCGCTTTCGCGCCTCCTGAATGAGGTCCCGTCCGCCTTTCCATACGTCGATACCCCCGCGCTCGAGCTCGCTCAGCACGCCGTGGTAGAGCGGGATCGGGCCGTTTCCGAGCACCGCTGCTGATCCTTGCGGGGCTTCACCGATCAGCTCCCTGAAGAAGAGCGAATGAAGCTCGATCTCGCTTCGGCTCTGTCTTGCGAAACGATCCCAACCGAGCTCCAGTGCGGAAACCGTCGGGAGACCTGTCGCCCGGGCCTCCGATCTTTCCATCGGGTAGTGGATCAGCAGGGGCTCATTGCCTGGACGCTTCACGACGAATCCATGGGTCAATTTCGCGCCGCGGCTGAGCCACCGGAAGGCAGGATCTCTAGACTCGTGCATCGGAACAATCAGAACGGAGATTCCTTCGTCGCTCATCAGTTGGTCGAGATCATTCAGCATGACCTGGATATTACCAGCGTACCGAGCGGCACAGGGATTGCGAGAGAGGCTCCAATAATGGAGACCCCATCACAATGAGTCTGCGCCTGAAGTCCGATCGCCGTGAAGAACCGAGAGAGGAGACCGCGGACAGACGGCAACTCCCGAGACCGCCGCTCTGGCTCAATCTGCTTCTTCTTCTGCTCGCCGTTGTCGCCGGTGCGATTGCGATCGGGCACCGGCGTTATCTCGACAGCAAGTACGAAGATGTGATCACGCAGCGTCAGTCCTCACCGCTGGAGGTCAATAAGCTCCAGAAAGAGCTCGCGGACATGGACCTGACCGAGGAACAGCTTCGTGCAGAGCTGGAAGGCCGGCTCGAGCTCGAAAAGCAACTCGATTCCGAGAATTTCTACATCTCGATCGATACGGAGAGACAGAAACTCGTGTTCCACTATGGCGATCGGATCCTGCGCGAAGCCGACGTCCGGGCGGGCCAGCAGCTTCGCGTCGAGAACGACAAGGGAGACAGTTGGACTTTCGTTCCGCTGAAGGGTGCCTTCAAGGTCGTGGACAAGGACTACAAGGCGCAGTGGAAAGTGCCCGAGTGGGTGTATCTCATGAAGGGCGAAGAGGTCCCGGCCGAACGACCGGTCGTACAGGACGGCATCGGACGGTATGTGATTGAACTTCCTCACGACTACGTCATCCACAGCCAGCCGGCGGACGAGAGTCCGCTCGACGGCCCCGCCCCGGGATCGTTCATGATCGACGAAAAGGACATGCGCGCGATCTGGCCGCGCATCGCGAAAGGAACAAATGTCTACATCTTCTGAACCGGCAACAAGCAGACGGTGGATCGGTCTCATCGGCTCATGGGCGCTGTTCGTCCTGGGAGCGGGGCTTCTCCTCTACGCGCTCGCCGCTGAAGCAATCAATCTCGAGGACGCGTCGAACTACCAGCAATACGGTCGAATCGCCTCGATGATCGACGAATGGAAAGGCGAGCGCATCGCCGAGATTGAACAGGAGATGAATCAGTCGGAAGGTCGCGTCGGCCAACTCGAGCATCAGGTCGAGACGAAAGCGAAGGAGATTGCGGCCGCCCGCGACTCCGAGCAGGTCATCACGGTCTCGACCACAGAGAACAGAGTCTACCTGCGCCGGGGTGGAGAGACCGTATTCGAGGCCGTCTGCTCGACTGGAAAGGGTTATTCGAAACTCGCGGGTGGACACAGCCGTGACTTCTCGACTCCGATCGGCCGCTTCAGGGTCATCTCGAAGGAAGAGCATCCGAAGTGGGTCCCTCCCGACTGGCACTACACCGAGAAGAGCTCTCAGGTCGTGCGCCTGCAGCGCGGAGACGTCATCGGAACATCCGACAACTATCTGACCGTCCAGGGAAACAACGTCGTGCAGGTCACAAACGGGAGCTCGCGCACCTTGCCGGCAGGCCAGGAGATCTACTTCGGAGGCAGCCTGATCATTCCGCCGATCGGGACTGCACAGCGCGAGTATGACGACGTCCTGGGCACTCGCCGACTCAACCTCGGCGACGGCTACGCGCTGCACGGGACCCAGGCCGTCTCTCAGCTCGGGCAGAGCGTTTCTCACGGGTGCATCAGACTGAAGAACGAGGACATCGAACGCCTCTACGAGATGGCCAACGTCGGTGATGAGGTGGTCATCTATTGAGTGTGGGCGGAGCATGCGCCTTCGCATGTGAACTTCGGTCCCCTCTGGGACAGCCTGGACTATCATCGAAGAATGAATGTGTGGCGAGATCGACTCGAGCGGTGGTTCAGGCCGCTCGCACTCCACTCCCCTCTCTCGCCGAATGCGATCACCGTACTCGCGCTCGTGTTGAACCTGTCGGCGGCGGTGAGTCTCGCACTGGCAGGCACACATCATGGGCTGTTTCTGATCGCACCGTTGATCGTTGCGATTGCAGGAGTGCTCGATGCCCTCGACGGAATCGTCGCCCGAGTCCGGAACGAACAGAGCCTCTATGGAGACTTTCTCGACCACCTCTTCGATCGAATCAGTGATTCGTCATTGCTCGCAGGCTATCTCTACGCGACGGCAGTCCGCCCCGCTCTCGGGTACCCGGCACTGATTGCGGTGATCATGACCGGCTATGTCGGAACCCAGATCGAGGCCACCTACCGAAGACGCAGCTACGAGGGGATCGGACGGGGAGAATACCTGCTCGCGATGGTGAGCCTGCTGATCACGACATGGATTCTTTCAACGACCGGTCTGCTGCAGCGACCATTCTACGGACTCACGATCCCGGAGTGGCTCGTCGGCCTCCTTCTGATCATGGCGACATGGACGGTCGGGTCGCGAACGATCAGAGCCCGCACAGAGGACCGCTCGTCATGATCCGGTCTCTCGTCCTGATGGCGGTCGTGAGCGCGCTCGGATTCGCCGCGGCTGCATCGACTGCACCGCACTCGCTCGAACACTGCGGGAGGGCGATCTCGGCATGAAGAACAGGATCGAGCGCAATCCAATCACGGGCGAGCGAGTGCTCATGACGCCGAATCGGCTCGAGAGACCGAATGCGCTGCTAGACCACTACAGTAGCGATCAATGTCCTTTCTGTCCTGGAAACGAGAATCAGACCCCGCCCGAGATCTGTCGTGTCAGCCGAGACGGGAATTGGCTCGTCAGAGTGATTCCGAACAAGTACCCCGCCGCCTCGGACAGACTCGGGAATCCCCGGCAGACACGAAGTCATCATCGAGAGCCCTCGTCATGACGACGAGCTTCGTACGATGGGCGAGTCTCATCTCCTTTCACTTCTCCACGTCTGGCTCGACCGATATGCGGTCGCGGTGTCGAGCTCCGGGGTCGCCTGGGCAGCCCTCTTCAGAAACCGCGGACCGCATGCCGGGGAGTCGATCCGGCATCCGCACAGCCAGTTGCTCGCCGTCCCTTACGTCCCGGAGCGGATCGCACAGCACTCCGTCTCGAGAATCGCCTGCCGGTTGTGCGAAGCGATGGCCGCGTCCGAGCCACTCTCGATCCTGCGTGGCAATGATTTCGATCTCCTGGCTGCCCCGGCGGCGCGGTTCCCCCACCAGTGCTGGATCGTGCCACGACGACACGTAGCGAGTCCGGTCTCGATGGACACAGATGCGCGCACCGAACTGGCAGGTCTGCTGCGAACACTCGAGATTGCGCTGGTGGAGGTTCTGGGTGATGTCTCGATCAACTGGACATTCATCACTCCCCCACTCGGAACGACGCAGTTCCACTGGTATCTCGAGATCAGCCCGCGTCTCACGGGCATCGCCGGATTCGAGCTCGCGTCCGGTTCATTCGTCAATCTCGTCCCGCCGGAGACATCGGCGGAGCTGCTTCGAAAGAGTCTGCGAAAATAGCCAGATGCTGCCTGTCAGAGACATCAATCCGACACACGAGACGCCGTTCGTCAACTACCTCCTGATCGCGATCAACATCGCCGTCTTCCTGTGGGAGCTGTCGCTCGGTCCGAGGCTTCCCGGAGCTCTCGCGTCGGTTGCATTCGTCCCTCGCGATTTCTTCATCCCCGGCGGACTCGTCGGCGACTCGTTGTCGATGTTCGTCTCGATGTTCCTTCACGCCGGATGGCTCCACATCGGATCGAATCTCCTCTATCTCTGGATCTTCGGCGACAACGTCGAGGATCGCATGGGACACGGCCGCTATCTCATCTTCTATCTTCTTTGCGGCGTGATCGCAGCGCTGGCCCACGCAATCTCTACTCCCGGATCTCCCATGCCCGCGATCGGCGCTTCTGGCGCGATCGCGGGAGTGCTGGGCGCGTACCTCGTGATGTACCCGCACGCGAAAGTCGTCACCTTCATCCCGTTCGGATTCGTCCTTCTCCTGCGGGAGCTCCCCGCTCTGGTCGTTCTCGGTCTCTGGTTCGTACTTCAGCTCTTTACGGGAGTCGCATCACTCGGGATTCCGGAGTCCGTGGAGCAGGGCGGCGTCGCGTGGTGGGCCCACATCGGCGGTTTCGTCGCGGGCCTCACGCTCGTGTTCCTCTTCGCTCGCGAGAGGCGCGCACAGCGAAGGGCGAAGAAGTAGCCAGCGGAAGTGATCCCCCCACATGTCATCCTCAGGATGACAATTATCGCGGTCCGTGGGCCGAAGGCCGCCGAATGAGGTCTGCTCTGAACATCTCCCCCCAAATGTCATCCTGAGCCGCCGAGCGCAGCGAAGGACGGTCGAAGGATCGCGTACGGCCCGACTGTCAGGACGGAAAGAACGCGACAGTCAGGACGTACCCGATCCTTCGCTGCGCTCAGGATGACAATATCGGTCTTGAGCGCTGGATCTCAGACGGTCGGGCGACGGCGTAGTGACGACGCCGCGAAACCTCGCGCAGCAGCATTCCCGCTTTTCTCCGTGGCGCGTACAGGGAGATGTCGGTGATCGAGATGATCCCGACGATCGAACCGTCTTCGTCGACGACCGGAAGCCGGCGCACCTGAAGATCCTCCATCAGCCTGATCGCGTCATTGAGAGGCTCATCGGGCGCGACTGTCGCCGGAGTCTTCGTCATGATCTCTGCGGCGGTCGTATGTGCCGGGTCCTTGCCATAGGCGACCGCGCGACAGGCGATGTCGCGGTCTGTCACGACCCCGACGAGTCGGGTGCCCTCGGTGATCGGCACCTCTCCGCATTTGAAATCGGCCATCCGTCTGGCGACTTCGTTCAGCGGCGTCTTCAGATCTGCGGTGACGGGACGGGCGGTCATGATGTCGCGTACTTTCATGTCGTGCTCCTCCGGGATCTCTTCCCTACCGGAATTGTGGGGCGAATCCACGGAACGTGCATTGACGGAGGTCACAACCCCGGGTGAGGTCGAGCGATCGGATCGGCTCATTACGCCTGCCCCCTGCTATGATTCGCAGATGCGTTCGGTCCAGCAAGCGATGACCAGAGAGGTCTATACCGTCAATCCTGACGACACGATACTCGCCGCGTCACAATTGATGCGCAGACGAAGCATCCGGCACATACCGGTCGTCGAGAATTCAATCCTTGTCGGGATCGTCACCGACCGCGACATCAAGCGCGCCGCTCCGTCGCTTCTTTCCGGTTCGGATCAGAATGACTATGAGGACGTCCTGCGCTCGACTCTCGTGAGCCGGATCATGACGCGCGAACCGTTCACGGTTTCCGCCGACGCCGCCATCCTCGAGGCGGTGCGTCTCGTGGTGGAGAGACGGATCGGGGCGCTGCCAGTCATGGAGGAGAAGCGTCTCGTCGGCATCATCACCACACACGACCTTCTGAAAGACTTTCTGATGAATCTCGAGGACGAAGAGTAGCGCCGGGACGAGTCCCCTTACAATGACCGGGATGCGTGGGTCGTCGCTGCTGGCGAGGAAATTGGGAGTCCTCTGGACGCTGTACTTCGTTCAGGGCCTCCCGTTCGGTTTCCAGGCAACCGCACTTCCGATCTACCTCCGTGCTTCGGGAGCTTCCCTCACGGCAATCGGCTTCACGTCGGCACTCGCCCTCCCGTGGATGTTCAAGGTGTTCTGGTCCCCGCTCGTCGATCGCTTCGGTTCTTCCGAATTCGGACGCAGACGGTCCTGGATTCTTCCTCTGCAGATTCTGCTCGCACTCTGCTGTTTCGCCGGCGCACTGGTCACCTCGGAGTCGAACCTGCCATGGCTGCTCCTTCTCGTCTTCCTCATGAACCTCTTCGCCGCGACGATGGACATCGCGGTCGACGGCCTCGCCGTGGATCTTCTCGAACTGCCGGAGCTCGGCCAGGGAAATGTGGCGCAGGTGGTCGGCTACAAAGCAGGAATGCTGACCGGTGGAGGCCTGCTCGTCTGGGCCAGCGGATGGATCGGATGGCAGGGGCTGTTCATTGCGATGGGATTACTCACGACCGCCGCCCTCGCCGTGACCTTTCTCTTCCGGGAGCGCTACCACAGGGACAGAGAAGCGCCGTCATCTCCTCTTCACCACCCGTCGCTCCGAGCGGTATTCACACTTCTCTGGCGCTCCCTCAATTCGCGGTACGCGCTGTGGCTCCTGCTCTTCATCGGGACCTACAAGCTCGGCGAAACAATGGTCGACACCCTGTTCAAGCCGTTCCTCGTCGATGCAGGCTTCGCCCGCGAGCAGATCGGTCTCTGGGTCGGCACATGGGGAATGCTGTTCTCCATCGCCGGGTCCGTGACTGGCGGCATTCTCGCCAGTCGCTGGCGCATGCTTTCGGCAGTGGCGCTCACCGCTGCACTCCGCGTCATTCCAGTTGCAGGCGAGTGGTGGCTCACCATAGTGGAGCCGACCGGAACTGGTGTGATCATCGTGACGTGCGCCGAGCATTTCTTCGGCGGCGCGCTGACCACGGCGATGTTCGCCTACATGATGAGCCGGGTCGACAGGCGCATCGGTGCCACTCACTACACGATGCTCGCCTCCGTTGAAGTCTGGGGAAAACTTCCAGCCGCCTGGGTCGCCGGTATGCTGGCCGACGCGACATCGTATCCCCTGGTGTTCGGCACCGGAACCATTCTGTCCCTGCTGTTCCTTCTTCTGCTGATCCCGCTGAGCCACGCGGAGGGCCCGCCTTTCGGAGCTTTGCGCGACGACGGTGTGGCCACCTGAGAGGGACGGAGCGTCTTACGAGGGAACCGCAGCACGCGTCATCCTGTTACACACGGAGATGAGGCTCAGCACAGTATGGCCGGTCGTGGAGGAGTGGGCTCGGAGCGAGGGCGCGTTGCGGGCGGGAGCTTCCGGCATCGAGGATCAGAACGTCGCGCTGTTCGAGTCGTGGCTCGAGAACGATCAGCACGCCGGCATGCACTATCTCCACAGGAACCTCGAGGTCCGGCGTGATCCGCGGGAGCGCTTCCCATGGGCTCGATCCGTCATCGCTTTCACTCTTCCTTACGACCCACATCGGCCGCCGGATGACTCGATCGCGTCCCGCATCGCTCGCTATGCTCAGGGCGAGGACTACCACCTCGTTCTCGATCGAATGCTGAAGCGACTCGAGGAGAGATTACGCGAGTCTACCGAGGGAATCGAGACGCGGCGCTACGTCGATACCGGTCCTCTTTCGGATCGGGGGCTCGCCACTCAGGCAGGGCTCGGCTGGATCGGAAAGAACGGGATGCTGATCGATGAGAAGCATGGCTCCTATTTCTTCATCGGAACGCTGCTGACGAGCCTCGAGAACGATCTCACGCCACCACGGATCACCGACCGTTGCGGAAGCTGTACGCGATGCATCGAGGCCTGCCCCACCGATGCGATCCTCCCCGACAGGACCGTCGACTCACACCGCTGCATCAGCTACCTCACGATCGAGCACAGGGGCGAGCTTCCCGTCGAGTACCAGCAGTCGCTCGCCGGAAACCTGTTCGGCTGCGACATCTGCCAGGAAGTGTGCCCATGGAACCGGAAAGCGCCCCCCGGACACGAGGAGCTCGCGCCCCGCGAGGAGTACAGGCACCGCCCGATCCACGACATGCTCCGGCTCAGCCAGGAGGAGTTCTCATCGCTTTTCCGGAAGAGCGCAGTCAAGAGAGCAAAGGTCGCCGGGATCCGGCGCAACGCCGAGGCGATCGTGGCCACTTACATCGACGACCAGGAGCCGTCATCCTGATCCGCCGGACACGCGGTGCGTCGATCGCGAGCGTAAGAAACCCGCAGTCATCCTGAGCCGCCGGATCCCGCGAAGCGGGAGGAGGACGGTCGAAGGATCGCGTGGCGCCTACCGGCCTGAAGTTCGGCTACAGTCAGCCCTTACGCGATCCTTCGCTTCGCTCAGGATGACAGGTCCCATGTATCGCCGTTTTCTTTCATCTTTCATCGTTCATCGTTCATCGTTCGCCCTTTCACTCCTCCTGCTGTCGACAAAATGGTGAACGCACTCTCTGGAATCGCGCTCCGCTCTACACTAAACTCCCCGTCTATGGCGAAAGCGGTCTACCCAGGTTCATTCGATCCGATCACCAACGGCCACATCGACATCATTCGTCGCGGGATGAGAATCTTCGATCACGTCGTCGTCGGCATTCTCATCAACGAAGACAAGAATCCACTGTTCAATGCCGAAGAGCGGATGGAACTGATTCGAACGACGATCGGTGATGGACCGAAGATCGAGGTGAGAACGTTCTCCGGGCTGCTGGTCAACTTCATGAAGGAGATCGACGCCGACATCGTCGTCCGCGGCATCCGAGCCGTCTCCGATTACGAGTACGAGCTTCAGATGGCACTCATGAACCGCGAGCTTGCCGAGAACATCGAAACTCTCTTCATGCTCCCCTCGGTTGAGTACACGTACGTCTCATCGCGCCTGATCAAGGAAGTCTTCCGGCTCGGCGGAGACATCAGCAACCTCGTCCCGGCACCCGTGCTGGAACGCCTGCACGCTAAACTGAGATAGCAGATCAACCGACCCTGTGCGGACCAGGCTGTCATCCTGACCCCGCTCCGCGAGCGAAGGATCGGGTACGTCCTGACTCTAGCCGAACTTCGGGCCGGTAGGCTCCACGAGATCCTTCGACCGTCCCCCCCCCTACTCCCGCTTCGCGGGATCCGGCGGCTCAGGATGACAGTTCATTTCGCTCCACTGGTGCCGGCGAAGCGGCGTCATTCCCCCGCTCAGGATGACAGCTCGTTTTTTGACGCTTCCGCTCTCGAGTGGGACGCGCTTCGCTACACTCCAACCAGCAGCTCCTCGAGCTCTTCTTCGAGCTCGACGGCCTTAGCGATCTCTGGCCCGTATGTTCTTCAGTCGCGTGCTCGTTGCCGAAGGCGTCATCCGAGAAGAGCACCGGTATGCTGATGAACAGCTCGTCGGTTCCGCCCTTCGGGTCTTTCTCTCGATCCATTCTCTCCTCCTCGGTGATATCCGTGTCTCACCGAACGATAGGAGAATGTCTCGCACGTTGTTGTGATCGCCACTACACCACGATGTGTGCGTCGGCGTAACGCTCCGCCGGCTCGACCCACGAGACCTGGGGCTCGATCTGCATCCCGAAGGGAACCACATTCGAGCCGGTAGAGCTGGATTGAGCCGTTGGACTCAACGACTCAATGGTTCAATGACTCAATGACTCAACGACTCAATGACTCAAAGAGACGGACCTCGCACACCTTCTCCCCCGGCTTGTAGGGACTCAGCATGAATCCGGAGAACCGCTTCTCAGTGAGCGGAGGAATGACCAGCCTTCCGAGATCGCGCGTGCGCTCACCCGAGGTCCCGTCGGCGCTGCTCTGGGTAATCGTGACCTCGACCTCCACGACCTCCCGCGACACGTTCTGGACCGTCACGCGGAATCGCTGCTTCCACGCATCCTCGAGCGAAATCGCCCTCGAAAAGTCACATTCATATCCCCAGCGTGTATCCGCCTTCTCGCTCCCCTCGGGACGCAGTCCGACGGCACTGAGCGCCGTGTCAGCCGCAAGGGTCTTCTGCTCGATCACGAGCTCGCGCGCTGAAGACGGTTCCGGAATCGGATCGGGCTCACCGGAGTCGGAGTTACACCCGGCGATGACAAGCATGCATAGAAGCGGAATCGCGAACTGTCTCATACGTCTCCGTCAGTGGCAGCCGGATTGCGAGCGGGTGCACACGCCGCCACACGAGCAATGGTCGCGGCGGGCAGAATCACGGCTGAGATCAATCTGCACATCGTAGAATCCTATTGTGAACGAAAGCATAGCAAGATGAAATCGGAACGACATCCCGACGTCGCCATCGTCGGCTCGGGTCCGAACGGGCTGGCCGCAGCGGTGACACTGGCTCGCGCCGGCCTCGGCGTGCGCGTCTTCGAGCGAAGCGAGACGATCGGAGGCGGAACGCGCACCGAGGAGCTCACCCTCCCCGGCTTTCACCACGACGTCTGCTCGGCCATCCACCCGACTGCGGCGATCTCTCCGTTCTTTCAGACGATCCCGCTCGAGCGGCTCGGGGTCGAGCTGATCGATCCGCCCGTTCCGATCGTCCACGCGTTCGACGACGGTCGCGCGGTTGGGCTCTACAAGAGCATCGTGGAGACAGCCGCCAACCTCGGCGCTGACGGAGAGCGATGGTCCGATTTGATGTCCCCGCTCCTCGAGCGCGCACCTGAGCTCTGGCCGGAGATTCTGCAGCCGGTCCGGATCCCACGGCACCCGGTCCTGATGGCGCGGTTCGGCCTCAGGGCACTCCGTTCCTGCAAATCACTGCTGAAGCCATTCGAGACGGAGGAAGCGCGTGGACTCTTCGCGGGCTGCGCCGCACATGGTGTGGTTCCGCTCGAGAAGCTGGGAACCTCTTCCTTCGGTCTGATCCTCGCGCTGTCCGGACATGCCGTGAACTGGCCCCTCGTGCGCGGCGGTTCGATCCGCATCGCCGAGGCGCTACGCACATATCTGGAAGAGATGGGCGGCGAGGTCGTGACCGGCATGCCGATCAGGTCTCTCGAGGAGCTCTCTGCCTACCGGGCGGTGATCTTCGATCTCACACCACGTCAGATTCTGGAGATCACGGGAGATCACTTTCCCTCACGTTACCGGCACGGGCTCGAGCACTATCGCTACGGTCCCGGGATCTTCAAGATCGACTGGGCTCTCGATGGGCCGATTCCCTGGAAGAACGATCTCTGCAACCAATCCGCGACCGTCCATCTCGGCGGGACCTTCGAGGAAGTCGCACGCGCGGAGTCGGAGGTGTGGAATGGCCAGCATCCGGAAAGACCTTTCATACTCGTCGCGCAGCAGAGCATGTTCGACGAGTCGCGTGCGCCCGCCGGCAAACATACCGGATGGGCGTACTGCCACGTGCCACACGGATCGACCCGCGACATGACGGGTGTGATCGAATCAACCATCGAGCGATACGCGCCCGGTTTTCGTGACACGATCCTGGCGACTCACACCATCAACACCGCTCAACTCGAACAGCACAACCCCAACATGATCGGCGGCGATATCGGCGGCGGCGCGAATACGCTCCTGCAGTTTCTCGCACGACCCGTTTTCCGCTACGATCCATACAGCACACCAGACCCGCGCCTCTTTATCGGCTCGAGCTCGACACCACCAGGTGGAGGCGTTCACGGCATGGCCGGATGGAACGCCGCTCGCCGCGTGCTTGCGAAGGTATTCGGGATCACAAAAGATGAGGCACGCTGAAGTACAGGAGGATATGTGAGCCGAAAAATGCTCATCAACGCACAAAATCCGGAAGAGATCCGGATTGCAACAATCGAGAATTCGACGCTTCAGGACTTTCAGGTCCAGGTCGCCGAATCCGCACAGGACCGAGGCAACATCTATCGCGCGACCGTCGTGAACGTCGAGCCGAGTCTCAACGCGGCGTTCGTCAACTACGGAGCCGAGAGAAACGGCTTCCTACCCGCAAACGAGATTGTCGAGCAGCTCTGGGAGAAGGGGAACAAGCAGCCGGGACCACCACGCGTCCAGGACATCACGAGGCGCGGCGCAGAGCTCCTCGTTCAGGTCACCAGAGAACCGGTCGACCAGAAGGGAGCTGCCCTCACGACGAATCTCTCGCTCGCCGGCCGATACATCATTCTCAATCCGTACGACGACGTGCGGGGAGTCTCGCGCAAGGTCGAGGACGAGGACGTCCGGAAGGCGCTCAAACAGCAGGCCTCCAAACTCGATGTCCCCGAGGGAGCAGGCTTCATCGTCCGGACGAACGCGCTCCAGCAGAACAAGACCACGCTGAACCGCGACTTCAACGCACTTCTCAAAGTCTGGGAAGACATCCAGAAGGACGCGAAAGAAGGAAAGGGACCAAAGCGGCTCTACAACGACCAGGACATCATTCTCCGATCGCTGCGCGACTTCCTCGGCGCCGACGTGCGCGAGGTGATCGTCGACGACGAGAAGGCGTTCCAGAAGGTGCGCCACTACGTCAGCATCTTCACACCGCGTGGTCGCGTGAAGGTGACTCGCTACAACGAGAAGACTCCCCTCTTTTCGCGTTTCGACGTGGAGTCGCAAATCGAGCGGATCCATGAGCGCACGGTCACACTCCCGAGCGGCGGCTCCATCGTGATCGACCGGACCGAGGCGCTGATCGCCGTCGATGTGAACTCCGGAAAGGTCAAGGCTGGAACCCAGCAGGAGACGGCGTACCAGACCAATCTCGAAGCCGCGCGCGAGATCGCGAGGCAGTTGCGGCTGCGCGACATCGGAGGGCTCATCGTCGCCGATTTCATCGACATGAAGAGCTCCAAGCAGCAGAAGACGATCGAGAAGGAATTGCGCGATGCGATGAAGGCCGACCGCGCACGTTTCACGGTCGGACGGATCAGCCCGAACGGGCTCCTCGAGATCAACCGGCAGCGACTTCAGCAGGCGCTCGACATCCGGACCCAGCGCGCCTGCCCGACCTGTGGTGGAACGGGCCGCATCGCGAGTCCCGAGATCGTCGGACTCAGTCTTCTGCGTCGCATCGAGGCACACGCAGCCACGACGCCGATCGAGCGCGTTCGAGTCGGTCTCCATCCCGAGCTGGCGGACGCCGTTCAGAATGATAGACGTGGCGACATCGTCCACCTCGAGGAGCGGTTCGAGCTGAAGGTCGAGATCATTGCCTCCACTTCGCTGCACCGCTCCGAGCAGGAGCTCGAGTGGTTCAGACGGACCGTACCGCTCGAGCAGAGAGAGCAGAAGCAGAATCCGAAACCGGAGATGGTCGAGATCCCAGAGACACCGGACCGGCGGGCGGGCGACGCCGCGGAATCATCTCAGCCGCCGCGGAAGCCGAAGAAGAAGCGTCGCAAGAAGAAGTCTGCCGAGGCGGCCTCACAACAAGGCGCTCCGGAGTCCTCCGGCAAAGAAACAACGGCTCCGGCAACGGATACGAAGGGATCTGAATCGGCAGAGAAAGACGCTGGAGAGCAGGAGCCTCTACGTCGCGGCCGGCGGCGGCGGCGAGGTCGTCGTCCGCGAGGCAGCGGCTCGACGGAGTAGCTGCTTCATCCGGACCCTCGGAGCGAACGACTGTACGGCACGGCAGATGCGCGTCGATGCCACCTCGAACAGATCCCGGTGCATGCCGCCTGGAATCGTCAGCATCGTGCTGCCGGGACATCCTTCGTGGAGCATTCGCCCCATCTCGATCGGCACGGTTTCGTCCTCATCTCCGTGAAGAATGAGAAGAGGAAGGTCGAGGCTCTCTACGAACGAGAGCGTGTTGTAGAGCGTGCCCGCGAGAAGATGAAGCGGCGTGCCGGGATAGTGGAGACGAGTGATCTCCGGCAGGGACGTGAACGTCGACTGGAGTACCACACCGTCGAACTCGCACAGCAGGAATGCCTCCGCGCCAATCGCTCCACCCAGCGAATAGCCCCAGAGGATCGACGGAAGATCTTCAGGCTTCAGCTCGTCATGGAGGCTCGCCGCAGCTACGGTGTCCCGGACGACTCCCCGGATCGAGGGTCGGCCCCCACTGCGACCAAACCCGCGGTAATCGAAGGTCAGGACGTTGAAGCCGGCGTCCACCAGCGCCTTCACCCCGTGAGCAAACCAGGTGATGTTTCCCGATTTACCGTGGCAGAAGAGAATCGATGCGCGTGGCCTCTCCGCACGGCAGTACCAGCCGTACAGCTCGATCCCGTCGGACTCGAAGGTGACCTCTTCTGATTGTCCCGGCTTGAAGCCGTAGTCCGTGGGATTCCAGCTGGTGACCGGGTCGCTCACCGGATCGAACAGGTGCGCGTCCCGGAAAAGCCGTCTTCCAATCTCCGCACTCCCCAGCACCCCGGCCGCAATCATCCCCGCGAGCGGAACGATCAGGCTTCGTCCCTCGCTCTTCTTTGCAGGAAATGAAAACGTTACCCCATTATGTCGCCTCACTTTCAAGAAACATGCACAATAACTGAGTCTATGCCGCGTGCGGGTCGCGCGTCCCGCGCGATGCATGCCTTGGTCCCCGCCGGCATGCGACTCGAGAAAATATCAATCCGCTGGAAAAACAGTCAGCGGGCGAGACGCCCACTGACATCGCGCGAGCCGCGCGACCCACACCCTCCCCGTCCCCTACAATATCCTCTATGGAGCTCCGCAACTTCGGCAACAACATCACCTTCTCTCCCCGCCTGATCTCTCGTCCTGGATCGGAGGAAGAGTTGCTCGACGTGCTCCGGCAGCATCCGAAAGATCGCTTCCGTGCTCGAGGCTCGCTCCACTCCTGGTCCGCGGCGCCCGCGACCGAGGGCGTTCTGATCGAGATGGAACGCTTCGATGCGATCAGCATCAGAGGCGACCTCCACTCCCCCACCGCGATGATCGGCGCCGGCTGCCGGCTCGAGCCGTTGGTCGACCGCCTCATCGAAGCGAACCTCGCCATGCCGACAATGGGAGCAGTCCTCGAGCAGAGCATCTCCGGCGCAGTGTCGACCGGAACGCACGGTTCCGGCAGCAGGAGCCTCTCGAGCTTCGTACGGCGTCTCCGGATCGTCACGATCGGCGACAACGGTGAGCCCCGAATTCATGAGATCGACGGCGGCCCCGAGCTCCTCGCGGCGCGCTGCTCCCTCGGCGCACTCGGCATCATTACGGAGCTCGAGCTGGAGCTCACCCCTTCATGGAGTGTCGAGGAGCGATTCGAGTCCGCAGCAGATCTCAACGAGGTGCTGGCGGGCGAAGAGGAGTGGCCACTCCAGCAGTTCTTTCTGATGCCGTACGCGTGGAAGTACTACGTCTACCGCCGTCGCAAGACCTCGGCCCCGCCCCAGTCCGTGAAGAGCCACGTCTACAAGGCATGGAACGTCGTCAACACCGATGCGGTCGCGCACACGATCTTCAAGGGACTCGCTCTTCTGCAGAAGTTCGGCAGCGATCGCGCGGTGATCGGTTTCTTCAAACATGCACTGCCGAAGATGCTCGTGACCGGAATCGATGTGACGGGTGACTCGCCGATGATGCTGACGATGAATCATCACTGGTTCCGCCACCTCGAGATGGAGATCTTCGTGCCGCGAAGCAGGCTCGCTCCGGCGATGGATCTCGTGCGCGATCTCACGGCGTGGTACGCGGGTGACGCCGACACGCTCTCCGAGCAGACAATCGCCGCGCTCGAGCGTGCGGGGATCCGCGATCGCGTCCTCGGCTCGCGTGGCTACTATGCGCATCACTACCCGATTTTTGTCCGCCGCATTCTGAAGGACGACACGCTGATCTCGATGGCGAGCCCGCGGGATGGGGAACCGTGGTGGTACTCGATCAGTCTGTTCAGCTACTTCGAGCCGCGCACACGATTCTACGTCTTCGCCGATACGGTGCTCGACGTGCTGAGGAGCGAGTATGGTGCGCGGCCGCACTGGGGGAAGTATCATTCGCTCGGCGGCTCCGAGCTCGAGTCGCTCTACCCGCGGATGCAGGAGTTTCGGGAGATCTGTCGCCGCCTCGATCCAGCGGGACGATTCACCAATGACTACACCGAGTCCGTGCTCGGACTGGGACGGAGCAGCAAATGAAACGAATCTGTGTGTTCTGCGGGTCGAAGAACGGCTCGAATCCCGCGTTCGAGGCCGCGGCACGCGCCTTCGGAGAACGCCTCGCCTACCGCGGCTACACTCTGGTTTACGGGGGCGGCAATCTCGGGTTGATGGGAGCACTGGCGGACAGCGTGCTCGACAACGGCGGCGAGGTCATCGGCGTGATTCCCACTGCACTCGTCGATCATGAGCACGCGCACAACGGATTGACCGAGCTGCACGTGGTCGAGTCGATGCACGAGCGGAAAGCGATGATGGCGGAGAAGTCTGATGCATTCGTCGCGCTCCCCGGCGGCCTCGGGACGCTCGAGGAGCTCTTCGAGGTGTGGACGTGGGGACAGTTGGGCCTGCACCGCAAGCCGGTGGGGCTTCTGAACGTAGCCGGGTTCTGGGATCTGCTGATCGGAATGGTCGAGTACATGAGTACAAGCGACTTCATTCAGAAGATGCATCGCGACATGCTGCGTGTCCAGGCCGATCCCGATCTTCTTCTCGACGCCCTGTCGAGCTACGAGCCGCCACCGACCCGCCGCTGGATCGACGAGGACGACACCTGACGTGTCGGCTGATGTTGCAGTTACAATAGGAGCTCTCATGTCACAAGAGGAACACGACCGGCGAATCGACTACATCGAGCTCGGGGTACCTGATCTCGAGAAGGCAAAGCGCTTCTACGAGGCAGTCTTCGGCTGGACCTTCACGGACTACGGACCGGACTACACCAGCTTCGCCGATGGCCGTTTGGCGGGAGGCTTCTTCAAGGCGGAGGCCGCGCAACCCGGAGGAGCGCTCGTGATCATCTATGCCGTGGACCTCGAGCAGGTCGAGGAAGACGTCGTGGCCCACGGCGGCACGATCGTGAAAGAGACTTTCGATTTCCCCGGAGGCCGCCGCTTCCACTTCCGCGACCCCTCCGGCTACGAGCTCGCCGTCTGGTCCGAGGGCGAGACTGAGTGATCTTGCGCGACAACGGCAGAGATGATGCCCGGAACATTTCTCGGCACCGGACCGCCGCCGCTCGACAGCCTCGCCCTATGAATCATGACGAACTGACCGACGTTACCGCGATCCCCAATCGCGATAACGTCCTGAACCTAAGGGATAGAGCCGATTGAAAACCGCACATCACAAGATTTTCGTCCGCATTTCGCGATTTCGATTAGTACGTCTAAATCGGCTTACCGACTAGTTGGACGAAGCTGCGCGATCTTGTTTCGCGGTTGGTTGCCCCCGCCCGGATCTCTCCTGATCGTTCGATCGCAGCATAAAGTCCTCGGAGATATCGGCTTACCGAGGTAGCCTCGGATGTGGACCTCGGAACGATCATGCGGACGGCGGGGGACGCGTACCAGGCGTCGCGGCCGACCACGAGTCAGCAGCGGAAGGTGATGCGGGCGATCTCTCGCTGCCGGACTCCGGAGCTCGGCGGGCACCGGGATCGTTGCAGCAAGTGCGGACACGAAGCGGTCGTATTTCACTCGTGCCGCAACCGGCATTGCCCGCGTTGCCAGTCTGAAGCGCGAGCGAAGTGGCTCGAGGATCGGCGAAAGGAACTGCTCAATGTTCCATACTTCCACGTCGTCTTCACCGTGCCGGACAAGCTGAACCCTCTCGCGCTGCATGCACCGGCGGTCTTCTATGATCTGCTGTTCCGCGCGGTCGCGCAGACGCTGCTCGAGATCGGCGCGAGCCGGATGGGTGCGCGGCTCGGCTTTCTCGCGGTGCTCCACACATGGGGACAGTTGCTCACGCTCCATCCGCACATCCACTGTGTCGTTCCGGGCGGGGGTTTCTCTCTCGATGGAGAGCGATGGATCTCGTCGAGCAAGACCTTCTTTCTTCCGGTCAAGGTTCTTTCGCGGCGCTTCCGCACTGTCCTGACCAGGATGCTGCTGGATGCCTTCGACGAGGGCTCGCTCGCCCTGCCCGAGGCGATCGCTCACGACAGAACGGCTTTCGAGCTTCTGCTCGCGCGCGCTTCGCACACCGACTGGGTGGTCTATTCGAAACAGCCCTTCGGCGGGCCTGAGCAGGTCCTCGGCTATCTCGCCGCGTACACGCATCGGATCGCCATTTCGAACCGGCGCATCCTCGACTGCGATGGTGACAGGGTCACTTTCTCGTACAAGGACTACCGCAACAGCAGTGAGCAGAAGACGACCTCGCTCGAGACCAGCGAGTTCATCCGGCGATTCCTCATGCACGTCGTCCCGCCGCGGTTCGTCCGGATCCGCTATTACGGTTTCCTCGCCAATCGCTCCCGGGCCGAGAACATCGCTCGCGCCCGTGATCTGATCGGCCTCGAGATCCCGCTTCCACCCGAGCGCCCGACGACGTTCCGCCAATGCCCCGAGTGCTCGGACGGCACGATGAACTTTCTCGCTCTCCTCGGGCTCGACTTCATTGTTCCGGAGACGGCTGATACCTCATGACGATCCCCACGGTCTCGTCGAACTCGCTCACCCTCGTCGAATGCCCCGGCGCTCGCCGAGGAGAGGTCCGAGGAGCGATCCGTGCTGGTCGTTCTTTCCTGTCCATTCCTTCAGCCGGTCCACCGAATATCCTGCTTTTCGGCGCGTCGGTCCTTTCCTTTCACGCGCGATCTGCGCCGAACCGGCCTCAGCACGTGGCGCCTTCATGGATTGAAAACCCATAGGCACCCGTCACCCTTCGTCCAACTCGCCGTTCGAGCAGACCTCACACCTCACTTTCTGCTACGCTGAGACGAGCTGTCTCGAGCGGTGTGAGGCAGCTCAACTAAAAGTTAGCCGCTCCATGGACAGAGCGCTCATTTCCTTTTCACGAAGACATCGGCGGGAAGCTCTGGTGCTTTCAATCGGTGCTTTGTTCTAATGATCGCCTGGATGCTCGTGGCTCCGATGGTGGAGCCGCCGAAGCCCGTTTTCGCCGGCGGGTTCACCTTCCTGTTTTCAATCGTTGTCGTGGGGTGGGGGTTGGTTCTTTCCGCTTCTTGGTTTGGTCGCGACCATGTGGCAAGAGGGGGTGTCCGGTCATTCGCCGAAACCGCCTGGCGTGGGTTCGCTACCGTATTTCTTGTCGTTTGGTTTGCGGTTGGTCTTCTTCTTCTGGGTCTGTCGGTCACGTATTTCGTGGCGTACCTCACCGCAGCCGGCTAACCAAGCCGTTGCACCGGACGCGGGCACGCGCTACCGTTACTCGTGGATTCGCCGTCTCCGATGCGTGCCCGCGCCGGTGAACGGCAGATCGTTAGGTGCTCCCGCTCCCACATGAAACTCTTGGAAATATTCATCGCGATTTCGGCAGCTATCGGAGTGATCATGTTCCTCATCGTCATCGTGCTGGCGTTTAGAGGAAGATCGAAGGAGCTGCCCTGGGAGAACGAGGATGATCAGGTCAGCAGCTACCACGTGGGTATGACTTCTGACTCTGGCAATATCTCAAGCCCTATGGTCAGGTGGACTCTGTATCGCGATGCGTGCGTTGTCAGTTCCGTGTTTGGAACGTGGAGGCTTCCGTATCCGGAGATCGCCTCTATCGAATACGTCGAAGCGTGGTTCTCGCACGGGGTTCGTATCAGGCACCGGGTCGCGCAAGCACCAAAGGAATTGGTGCTCTGGGGCGACGACCCGCAGAATCAGATCAAACAACTTCGGTTATTGGTTGAAGCCTGTGGCCACGCCGCACCTAACACGCCCGTTCCACCGGACGCGGGCACGCTGTACCATTACTCATGATTCCAACGTCCCCGGTGCGTGCCCGCGCCGGTGAACGGGGGACCGTTAGCCGCCGATACAGAGATCCGATGATGAAGATCAACTGCTTCCTACTAGTAATATTCTCCACTCTATTCGTGGCGGCCTCCGCAAGCGCGTCCGGAGAGACTATTGAGATCGAAGCGTGCGAAGTGCCGTTTACCGACATTGGAGAACGGTCTAGTTTCGCCGGAACCGCAATCTACGCACTGGTTACCGACGAACACGGCTCACCCCGTATGCTTGATGAGTTGAAGAACCCGCTCCGACCGTTCTTGGATCTCACCGCTTTTGAGCGGTGTATGCAACGTTGGAAGCTGTCTCCCAGCGAGCAGTATTCGGTAGCGCTTTCGGCGGGAACGACAGGAAAAGCTCTGGAGTACTGGACCATCGCCATTTGTGACATAAACCGCGCGTGCATCATCGTGAAGCTGCCGAGGACCCGCCGTCGAGCAGAGTAGCAAATCCGTCGGCTAACTGAACCGTTCCACCGGACGCGGGCACGCGGTACCATTACTCATGATTCCACCATCTCCGATGCGTGCCCGCGCCGGTGAACCGCAGACCGTTAGGTGCCATGATCGAACAAGCCTTCGATGTCGTAAGCGACTTCCTGGTGAACACTTTCTGGCCGAAGAATGCGTTCGGATGGGCAGCTTTCCTGTTTGTCCTCGGCGTGATCTGGTTCGTGGCGTTTGGCGTCTTCGTCGGTTTCAGAGAAACCATCAGCATTATCGGACTCGTCATATCTTTCCTCGGGATCATCGTCGGCGTGGTGGCGGCTTTCTTCGGCAGTCGACAATCCGGCACCTAACCAACGGGTCGAGCGGACTAGCGCACGTTCGACCGTTGCTCAATCTTGAACGCTGGTGGGCAGTGCGCTAGCCGCTCACCCTCGAACGTTAGGTGCCGATGCAGCAGGATGGTGATATCGATTACTCGACGTATTCGCTTTCTGAGCTCTATGAGATCAGCAAGAGGATCGACGCCGACAAATATCCTCGAAACTTCCATAATCTGTCCGGCGAGATTGAGCGTCGCAGGGCAGCCGAGGATACGCCTCAGAATCATGAATCCACAGGACCAGTCTTTCCGGCCATACCAACACCGCAACAGACGATTCTCGACCGAATACGCAACCTCGGTACGGCTGCGAAGGTAGGTATTGGGTGCGCGATAGCAGCATTTGCCTTGGCGGGCATAGTAGTTGCGGTTTTTGCACTGGCTTTCTTCACAGGCGCCAGGAACCAGGCCCCGGTGGAGGAGTTCCTCTCAGAGGCCATACCCACGATCTCTAGCTGGGACCCCGAAGGATCGTCGAGATTGTTTGCTCCGGAGGCCAGAGAACAAGTCGACCCGGATGACTTACGACGATTGTTCAAAACGTATGCGGAGCTGGGCGAGCTTAAATCTTTTGATACGCCGCGATTTCTTCGGGTCTCGTCGAGTACGGAGATTCCTTATCGGACTGTGCTCACGTACGATGTTGAGGCTGAATACTCAGCCGGGGGTGCCAGGCTCACCTTTGAGCTGGTACGCGGGAAGACGCGAAACCTGATGATTTGGCATCTCAAAATCGACTCGAAAGCGTTTCTGCGTCCTCTCGACGAGGAGTCAACGGCGGGGTCGGAACAAAGCGGCACCTAACCAAGCCGTTGCACTCGGACGCGGGCACGCGCTACCGTTACTCATGAATTCGCCGTCTCCCGGCGTGCCCGCGCCGGTGAACGGCAGATCGTTAGGGTCACCGCGCTATGCCAGTAGGCGATACCGAAAAGCAAGACCGATTCGTCGAACGCAATCGGGCCTTCTACGAGCGTTACCCCAACCTACTCCGTGCGATCAATGACGCTTTCCAAAGGACCTTCGAGAGCGATCAGATTGTCGATCCGATCATTTTCTATCTCGGGAACCGAACAGTTATCGATTTTGATGCGATCTTCATTCTCGCGGCAAATGACATGGCACTACCGGCGCAATCGCTAGTCCGTGGAATGTACGAAAGGGTCGTAACAGCCGGACACCTGGCTCAGAATCCGACCGAGGCTCAGGCCTTCGCCGAATTTGATTACGTCCAACGCCGACGTGCAGCCATGGTGCTAAAGGAGCTTGGAGACGTCCCCATAGATCAGGAAGAAAACCTGGAAAGTCTCGAAGAGAACTACCAAAAGGTGAAGGACCAGTTTCTCGTATCGTGTGAGTGCGGAAAGAGCCGCGTAGGGCCATCGTGGTCGAAGCTGGATTTTGTGAGTATGGCGAAGCGTCAGGAAAGTGTAATTCGAGACCTTCTGGTCCACGCGTACTATCTACCTCTCCAGCAGGCACACAGCACCTTGAAGTCGGCAAGTGCGCTACTTCAGATCACCAACGACGAAAAGACCTACCGGACAACCTACGAGCAACTTTCAGATGAGACGGTGCGACTAGTTCATATTCTGCTGTTGCACGCGCTTCGAATTCAGCTGGAGCATTTTCAGCTCCCTGAACTAGATGCTTCTTTGGATGTCGCAATGGCGGACCATCTGCATATTTTCGGCAAATCAGAGTGACCCTAACAAAGTGGCTCGAGCCGACCAGCGCACGCTCGACCACTGCTCGATCTTGATAGATTGCTGAGGCGTGCGCTGGCGGCTCAGCCACGAACGTTAGCGGCCTTGGATCATGAATGCTGAAGAGATCTGCCGGATGTGCTCGAGTGCGTCAGCGCTCGCACCTCGACAGGAGCCTCCCGACCTCGGAACTGACGATGCAGGTGTTCCGCGTTGGCATCCGTATGAGTTCAAAGTGTGGCAGATCGGTGAAGACATCCGCCACGCTCTCAAGGCCGCTCCGAAGCTTCGTGCCCATTCGCAGGTTCAGGAGTGCCTACTGAGGATCGCGGAAGACCGCAGGTTTCGGAGAGGGCGCCAGTCGTTCGTCATGAACCTCGGCTACCGCGCTGCTGCGTCACACGCTCCGCGGGTAGCGGCACTCCTCAGCGACAACGACGTTGCTGGGCACGCTCTCGACACTCTGATCAAGATGAACGCCTCAGGCTTCGTGCGCGAAGTGTGGCCTTTGGCAGGTGCGCCGCAGGCGTGGGTGCGAAAACTCGCGAAAAAGTACCTCACACGGCACGGCCGCTAACAAACCCATTCCACCGGACGCGGGCACGCTGTACCATTGCTCATAAATCCGCCTTTTCCAGTGCGTGCCCGCGCCGGTGAACGGGGATCGTTAGCCGCCGTTCATCGGATCAACTCGTGTCCATTCTCCATCCCATGACTCTGGCCCTGTTGGTCGGCGCTGCGTTAGCGATAGCAACACGCCGGCGTATTCGGTTTTCCCGGTTTAGTTCCGCCCTGGTGCCTGTCGCAGCGGTCGGCAACGCGTGCCTGTGGCTGTGGGCCACTCCGCACGTGTTGGGCTGGTCGCTTGCTGGGCTCGGCGGCTGGATGTACGCGTATGTGATTCTTCCGACAAACGGCGCACTCTCGGCGGCGGCGGTCGGTGTGGCATTTCAGACATTTGGTTCGACGACGAAAAGCGGAGGCCATCGTTACCGTACCATGCAGGTGATTGCCCTTGTCATCGCCCTGGTGGCGAATCTCATCCTCGTCGGCTTGGCCGAAGGTAGCCGTGGCAACCTCACCGATTAACCCCATGGCTCGGCGTCGGCTAACCCGCCCGTTCCACCGGACGCGGGCACGCTGTACCATTACTCATGAATCCACCGTCTCCGGTTCGTGCCCGCGCCGGTGAACGGGGATCGTTAGGTGCCTTCGTGCGGGAACATGAAGTAATCGGAAAACTCGTGATCGTGGGGCTGTCCCGCGTAGATGCCGAAGGCACACGTGTCGCTCAGACCCAGCTGCACGGCCATCTCTGCGTGTATCGGAGGACGAAGGAATGGTTCTCAGGCTGCCCAACGGCGATGAGTATCACCTCCCACCGGACCTCTCGGTTCTTCAGAATGCGCCGGCCGGTGAATTCACCGAGAGTAGTACAGGTACCGTTATCGCCGACCCCGATTTTCTCGCCATGTGGGAGATTCATCAGGACCCGAACAACCCTGAAGCTGCGTCGTGGAAAAAAGGGACGAGAGGTAAAGTTTCCGGGTCGCACCTAACCTACGGGTCGAGCGGACCAGCGCACGTTCGACCGCTACTCATTTTGAACGCTGGTGAGCCGTGCGCTGGCCGCTCACCCTCGAACGTTAGCCGCACCACACATGCCCAACTCGACCGCTGCCCTACTGGTTCTCGTTTTCCTGCTTTCGGGATGCGATGATTCTCGCCAACCACCCGATCGCGAGCTGCCTAGAGAGCGGTCGTCCATGGAAACATCTCCGGCCCTCACTTCTGACCAGAGAGTCGTGGCCGAGCCGCGAATGACATCAGAGTGTGGTCCGAAGTAGTCTTTCCCGATTTCTGAAGGGATAGATGCCTCCAGTCGATCGAGAAGTCGCGCTGATCCAATCTACCCGGAGTTGATCCGGCGTGCACCTCGAAATGGCGAGGTCGTGGTAGAAATCTTCATCCGAGCGACCGGTGAAGTCTGCGCAGTACGGGTCACGAAGTCGCTCACACCAGATATCGACAGGGCAATCACGGAGGCCGTCGGGAAGTGGAAATTTAGTCCGGCCATGAGAGGTGGAAGTCCGGTAGGAAGCGTTTTCTCTATTACCGTTCACGTGGAACTTCCGGGCGGCTAACCCGCCCATTCCACCGGACGCAGGCACGCTGTACCATTACTCATGAATCCACCGTCTCCGGGGCGTGCCCGGGCAGGTGAACGGGGATCGTTATGCACCTGTCGATATCGGAATGACCAAGTTCAAGGAGCTTCGCCGAATCCAGCGCGCAATCGAGAATCAAGACGTCATGGACCTCGAGTGGGCCGCGAACTACTGCCGGACACGCATCAAGATCGCGACCAAAAAGGACCACGCGAAGTATTGGAGAAATATCCTCAGGGATGTCGAGTCAGCGATATCTTCGGCAGGCGCATAACCCACCGGCTCGAGCGGACCAGCGCACGTTCGACCGTTACTCATTTATGAAACGCTGCTGGGCGTGCGCTGGCCGCTCAGCCGGAACCGTTAGGCGCCTAGATTGATGCCCGTCCACGACAGATATCTTTACTTGATATTTCACATCGACGCGAACCGGATCAATGCTCGTGGAAAGCTCGAACACGTTAACCGGCTGGAGAAGTGGCACTCAGATGGCTTGATAGATGTAATGATGTCTCGCACTGCCCAGGCCGAGGCTGCGACAGGCAGCGAAATCCGGATGGAGAAGGCGTACGGTTACTTCTTCACGATGACGGATGACTTGACACAGGCCGAGAAGAACAGAAGAGGCGAAATATCCAGAATCCTCTTTCCCGAAGCTCCTGAAAACCGGAACCAACAGAACGATGTGGACATTGTGTTCAACGCTGGCAAGTACGGCGCAATCCTAGTCACCAATGATGGTGCTTCTCGGTCACAACCAGCCGGTATACTGGGGCATCGGGAGGAGTTGCTAGCAATTGGAATCAGTGTGGTGAGCGATCGCGAAGCGGTCGAGATCGTTTTGAAAGCCATTGCTTTGCGTGACGAACGGATCCGGAGAATGTGCAATGCGAATAACGAATCACCCCCGTTCTGGGTTGGAGCTGATTGAGCGCCGACCTGCAAAAGGAGTATTGCTCGTCGCTCTTCTGCTGGCCAGCATTGCCATAGGTGCTGACGACCGTTGGCGGTTAGTCTACGAGTCCGATGATCTATCGGTCCTGATCGATCGAACGCGGGTTCAACGAAATGGAGAGAAAGTCTTACGTCATATGGGCAAGTATGAATTCACGAGGGCTCAGGAATCCGACAGGGGTGCTTACGATCTGGAGATAGTTAAGGTCGAGGTCGACTGTTCGGGAATCATTACCGATTCCCTCGTCTTCTGTGCTACGAGGCCGCGAAATTCGGTTTATGAATTCCCAAAGACCCCGGAGCTTGACTGGCAGGAACTGATACCCGACACAGTTGGTGAAGCAGTCTGGACGAGTACTTGTGAGCTGCTGCCGGTTCTCATTGAAGACTAGCGGAAGCGCATAACCAAGTGGCTCGAGCCGACCAGCGCACGCGCGACCACTACTCAATCTTGAACCATTGCTGGGGCGTGCGCTGGCGGCTCAGCCACGAGCGTTAGGGGTATAGCGGCTTGACGAAACGATTGGGATGGTGGTGCGAAATAGCCGGTCACGCCGATGCCCTTGACCATCTTGCCCAAGTAGGACCGGAGATCGCCGCATTACTAGGAGCGATGACTCGTTCCACCTCTCCCTGCGTGATCTGGCTGAAGAGCGCGACTCGCTATATGTCATGAACGAAGCGGAGGCGACGCTTCGTGAAATGCTAGGACTGCTGAACGTTCTGTGCAACGTGCGAGGTGAGGTCGGAACGAAATCAACGATTTTCACGTTGCCTGATGGCTCTACGAAGGGAATGCATTCACTCCTCGAAATCACTGCTGTCCAAATTAACCTGAGTTGAAGGTCAGAGGCAACGGAAGAATACGGCTTCCAGGGCCGAAGATGGGAAGTTCAGAGAACCACACCCCCCTGGTGCTGTCCAAGATGCGCGAGAGTGAGTTGGACAGGCTCGTCGTCGGGCGGGATCTCAGGAGGGGTGAAGGGATCATCGAGCCAGACCCAGAGATCGCGGTAGGTGAACAGATTGAGCCGGATCATGGCGACGAGATTCGACAAGGACCACCCGATAGCGGGAGCGGAGCTGCATGTACTTGAGGATGAGGATCGCGATCAGTGCCGTCCAGATCTGAATGTGGAGGGCGTTGCTCGAGGTGCCGACGAAGGTCTTGATCCGAAGATTCTGCTTGAGGAGCTTGAAGAAGATCTCGATTTGCCACCGCTGTCGGTAGATCTCGGCGATCGTCGCCGCGCTCAGATCGAGCCGATTAGTCAGGAAGACGAAGTCTTTCCCCTCCGAGTCGGTGAATTCGATACGGCGGAACCTGACGGGGTCCTCGTCGACCTCCTCGATTCCTGTTGCGAGGTGGACGATCTGATCGGAACGTACGCCCGAGCCCGGTCGGACCGCGCGCTCCTCGACCAGTTGGTAACGAGCGTTGTCCTTCATCCGCGTCACGAAGCCGACGTCGGTCACGGAGAGCTCGGCGAACCAGAGGTAGTCGTTGT
>CAWHHZ010000013.1:0-455584 GCA_963829355.1 uncultured Acidobacteriota bacterium | reverse complement strand
TCCCCGTTCACCGGCGCGGGCACGCCACGGAGACGGTGGATTCATGAGTAATGGTACAGCGTGCCCGAGTCCGGTGGAACGGGCGGGTTAGGCGAACCGTCCTCAAAAGTGCCCCCACACTTCTCGGACTTCGCATCCGAGAATCTCACCAATTTCCGATAGAATTTTCTGATCGACTGGCGGAAATGTCTCGAGTGGGTTGGATACGGTGAGTACAGTTCGTGCGTAGCCGGTGGGACAACGAAAGCGAAGATCCTCAGCCGTGGATGTGTGACCGCATTGTGGAAGAGTGACAGCAGTACCCGGTCCCGACTTCACGAGGCTACGAAGTTCGGAGAACCAGTCGTGAAGCGCTTCATCGTACGGCTCGAAGGGATCGACGATGTTCTCGCACTCGGGACACTGAACAGAGTCCATCCATTCGCCGATGTCCACGAACTGGGGTGATGCATGGATATCGATCTTCGGATACTCGGCATCGTTGACCAGTTCGACGAGGCGCTTAAGAGCTGCTGCGGCCTGCGCGTCGGACGGAACGTAATCCGGATCGGCGGGAATGACGTTCATGACCCAGTCGGACATTTGGTTTGCCTAACGATCCCCGTTCACCGGCGCGGGCACGCCCCGGAGATGGTGGAATCATGAGTAATGGTACAGCGTGCCCGCGTCCGGTGGAACGGGCTGGTTAGCGGCCGTGTTACCGAGGTAGACTGGATGCCGGATGACGAACACGACCCAACGACTGCTGGACGAAGCACTGGATCTGCCCGACAGCGAACGCGCGGAGCTCGCCGCGAGGTTGATCGAGAGCCTGGACGCCGCCGAGCAGGATGACGTGGATGCCGCCTGGGCCGGCGAAATCGAGCGCCGGTGCGCGGCTCTCGATTCCGGCGAGGCCGTTGCTTCGGATTGGACTGAGGTTCGTGCACGCATCGATCGCGAGATCTTCGGCCGGTGAAACCTCTGGTCGTCGAGGACGACGCAAACGCGGAGCTTCGCGCCGCAATCATCCGGTATGAGGAGGAGCGCCCCGGCCTCGGAGCGCAGCTCTGGGATGAGATCCAGCGCACGCTGGCACTGATCCAGGAACGGCCGGGCATCGGTGAAAGAGTGCGACGCGCTCGAGTCAAAGGCATCGCGCGACGCTTCCCGGTTCGGTCGCTTCCCATATTTCGTGATCTATCGCGAACAGCCGGAGTTGATCGAAATCATCGCCTTCGCTCATCACCGGCAGCGCCCAGGCTATTGGCGCGCTCGAGGCCGCTAACGGTTGAGGCTCAGCGGCTAGCGCACGCTCGGCAACGGTTCAATATTGAGTAGCAGCTCGGCGTGCGCTAGTCCACTCGAGCCGTTTGTTAGCGGCATCTCTACACACACACCCAATAGTACATCTGCTTTTCTTCGGCTTTCGCGCGCTGGGCAAGCGCTGCGAGATCGGTCAGTATCGACTCGAAATCCTCAACGGGCCAGCCCAGTTCCTCCTTCGTTACCTGTCACCACTCTCCCCCGACCCTCGAAATGTCGGACGGGCTGAGAGCACTCAGGCTGTCCACCATGTTCCCCGGCACAGACATCGTCCACTCTTCGGCATCTTCTGGTGTGAGGGGCGCGAATTCTCCTATCATCTCTATCCGATCACCCTGGCCTCGCAGCACTTGAAGTAGCCCTGCTATCTCGAGCGGCGTGAGGCGCCGGTACTGACACCGGTCCGATTCCGGAACGCCGTCGCCGCCATCGTACTGAAGAGCCTCGGCCTCGGTGGCTATATAGAAGTCACTCAGAATGCTCATATCTGTCTCGCGTGCCGCTAACTTTTAGTTGAGCTGCCTCACACCGCTCGAGACAGCTCGTCTCAGCGTAGCAGAAAGTGAGGTGTGAGGTCTGCTCGAACGGCGAGTTGGACGAAGGGTGACGGGTGCCTATGGGTTTTCAATCCATGAAGGCGCCACGTGCTGAGGCCGGTTCGGCGCAGATCGCGCGTGAAAGGAAAGGACCGACGCGCCGAAAAGCAGGATATTCGGTGGACCGGCTGAAGGAATGGACAGGAAAGAACGACCAGCACGGATCGCTCCTCGGACCTCTCCTCGGCGAGCGCCGGAGCATTCGACGAGGGTGAGCGAGTTCGACGAGACCGTGGGGATCGTCATGAGGTATCAGCCGTCTCCGGAACAATGAAGTCGAGCCCGAGGAGAGCGAGAAAGTTCATCGTGCCGTCCGAGCACTCGGGGCATTGGCGGAACGTCGTCGGGCGCTCGGGTGGAAGCGGGATCTCGAGGCCGATCAGATCACGGGCGCGAGCGATGTTCTCGGCCCGGGAGCGATTGGCGAGGAAACCGTAATAGCGGATCCGGACGAACCGCGGCGGGACGACGTGCATGAGGAATCGCCGGATGAACTCGCTGGTCTCGAGCGAGGTCGTCTTCTGCTCACTGCTGTTGCGGTAGTCCTTGTACGAGAAAGTGACCCTGTCACCATCGCAGTCGAGGATGCGCCGGTTCGAAATGGCGATCCGATGCGTGTACGCGGCGAGATAGCCGAGGACCTGCTCAGGCCCGCCGAAGGGCTGTTTCGAATAGACCACCCAGTCGGTGTGCGAAGCGCGCGCGAGCAGAAGCTCGAAAGCCGTTCTGTCGTGAGCGATCGCCTCGGGCAGGGCGAGCGAGCCCTCGTCGAAGGCATCCAGCAGCATCCTGGTCAGGACAGTGCGGAAGCGCCGCGAAAGAACCTTCACCGGAAGAAAGAAGGTCTTGCTCGACGAGATCCATCGCTCTCCATCGAGAGAGAAACCCCCGCCCGGAACGACGCAGTGGATGTGCGGATGGAGCGTGAGCAACTGTCCCCATGTGTGGAGCACCGCGAGAAAGCCGAGCCGCGCACCCATCCGGCTCGCGCCGATCTCGAGCAGCGTCTGCGCGACCGCGCGGAACAGCAGATCATAGAAGACCGCCGGTGCATGCAGCGCGAGAGGGTTCAGCTTGTCCGGCACGGTGAAGACGACGTGGAAGTAAGGAACATTGAGCAGTTCCTTTCGCCGATCCTCGAGCCACTTCGCTCGCGCTTCAGACTGGCAACGCGGGCAATGCCGGTTGCGGCACGAGTGAAATACGACCGCTTCGTGTCCGCACTTGCTGCAACGATCTCGATGTCCGCCGAGCTCCGGAGTCCGGCAGCGAGAGATCGCCCGCATCACCTTCCGCTGCTGACTCGTGGTCGGCCGCGACGCCTGGTACGCGTCCCCCGCCGTCCGCATGATCGTTCCGAGGTCCACATCCGAGGCTACCTCGGTAAGCCGATATCTCCGAGGACTTTATGCTGCGATCGAACGATCAGGAGAGATCCGGGCGGGGGCAACCAACCGCGAAACAAGATCGCGCAGCTTCGTCCAACTTTTAGTTGAGCTGCCTCACACCGCTCGAGACAGCTCGTCTCAGCGTAGCAGAAAGTGAGGTGTGAGGTCTGCTCGAACGGCGAGTTGGACGAAGGGTGACGGGTGCCTATGGGTTTTCAATCCATGAAGGCGCCACGTGCTGAGGCCGGTTCGGCGCAGATCGCGCGTGAAAGGAAAGGACCGACGCGCCGAAAAGCAGGATATTCGGTGGACCGGCTGAAGGAATGGACAGGAAAGAACGACCAGCACGGATCGCTCCTCGGACCTCTCCTCGGCGAGCGCCGGGGCATTCGACGAGGGTGAGCGAGTTCGACGAGACCGTGGGGATCGTCATGAGGTATCAGCCGTCTCCGGAACAATGAAGTCGAGCCCGAGGAGAGCGAGAAAGTTCATCGTGCCGTCCGAGCACTCGGGGCATTGGCGGAACGTCGTCGGGCGCTCGGGTGGAAGCGGGATCTCGAGGCCGATCAGATCACGGGCGCGAGCGATGTTCTCGGCCCGGGAGCGATTGGCGAGGAAACCGTAATAGCGGATCCGGACGAACCGCGGCGGGACGACGTGCATGAGGAATCGCCGGATGAACTCGCTGGTCTCGAGCGAGGTCGTCTTCTGCTCACTGCTGTTGCGGTAGTCCTTGTACGAGAAAGTGACCCTGTCACCATCGCAGTCGAGGATGCGCCGGTTCGAAATGGCGATCCGATGCGTGTACGCGGCGAGATAGCCGAGGACCTGCTCAGGCCCGCCGAAGGGCTGTTTCGAATAGACCACCCAGTCGGTGTGCGAAGCGCGCGCGAGCAGAAGCTCGAAAGCCGTTCTGTCGTGAGCGATCGCCTCGGGCAGCACGAGCGAGCCCTCGTCGAAGGCATCCAGCAGCATCCTGGTCAGGACAGTGCGGAAGCGCCGCGAAAGAACCTTCACCGGAAGAAAGAACGTCTTGCTCGACGAGATCCATCGCTCTCCATCGAGAGAGAAACCCCCGCCCGGAACGACACAGTGGATGTGCGGATGGAGCGTGAGCAACTGTCCCCATGTGTGGAGCACCGCGAGAAAGCCGAGCCGCGCACCCATCCGGCTCGCGCCGATCTCGAGCAGCGTCTGCGCGACCGCGCGGAACAGCAGATCATAGAAGACCGCCGGTGCATGCAGCGCGAGAGGGTTCAGCTTGTCCGGCACGGTGAAGACGACGTGGAAGTAAGGAACATTGAGCAGTTCCTTTCGCCGATCCTCGAGCCACTTCGCTCGCGCTTCAGACTGGCAACGCGGGCAATGCCGGTTGCGGCACGAGTGAAATACGACCGCTTCGTGTCCGCACTTGCTGCAACGATCTCGATGTCCGCCGAGCTCCGGAGTCCGGCAGCGAGAGATCGCCCGCATCACCTTCCGCTGCTGACTCGTGGTCGGCCGCGACGCCTGGTACGCGTCCCCCGCCGTCCGCATGATCGTTCCGAGGTCCACATCCGAGGCTACCTCGGTAAGCCGATATCTCCGAGGACTTTATGCTGCGATCGAACGATCAGGAGAGATCCGGGCGGGGGCAACCAACCGCGAAACAAGATCGCGCAGCTTCGTCCAACTTTGTATTAGTGGACCTAATGGAAACCGAGGAAGCGGACGATTTTTGTCCAGTAGCCATTAGGGTCCTGTGGGGTTGATGATACCTCAACCTCTTCTGGAACGGGAGGTTGGGCGGGTGGGTCATTTTCGCTGTCCGAAGATTCCGGGACAGATTCGGTCCCATATACAGGCTCCGTGGGTGACGGTTTGCTGCTGGAGATTCGGTCCGCTGGACTGCGGACCCCGCGGCTTCCGGGGCGGTTCAGCACGTGGGTGTAGATCATCGTCGTCGTCACGTCATCATGACCCAGAAGCTCCTGAACGGTGCGGATGTCGTAGCCGTCCTCGAGCAGATGCGTTGCGAAGGAGTGGCGGAACGTGTGACAGGTGACCTTCTTTGCAACTCCAGCGTCACGCGTCGCCTGTTTCACCGCACGCTGCAGACCCTTTTCCGAGACGTGGTGGCGGCGCTCGATGCCAGTGCGTGGATCCCGCGAAAGCTTTTTCGAGGGAAATACCCATTGCCAGATCCACTCGGTTCCCGCATTCGGGTACTTACGTTCGAGTGCATACGGCAGGTACACGCCGGGAACATTGCTCTCCCGGTCAGTGGCATGCAATCTCCCTAACCGGTCCAGATGCTCCTGGATCGGGGCGACCAGAGCCTCGGGGAGAATCGTCACACGGTCCTTCTGTCCCTTCCCATCACGCACGATGATCTGCCTTGTCGCCAGATCGACGTCCTTGACCCGCAGACGGACACATTCGATCCGGCGCAGACCGGCGCCATACAGCAGCATGCCCATCAGCCAGTATCCTCCCTTCAGACGCCCCACGACCGCATCGACTTCGTCCCGCGTCAGGACGACGGGAAGCCGCACCGGACGCTTCGCGCGAACCAGATCCTCGAGCTTCTCGAACGGCTGCTCCAGCACGTTCTCATACAGAAAGAGAAGGGCCGATAGCGCCTGATTCTGCGTCGAAGCCGCAACATTCTGCCTCACCGCAAGGTGCGTGAGGAACTGGCTGATCTCGGGCGCGCCCATCATCGACGGGTGCTTCTTGTCATGAAACAGAATGAACCGGCGGACCCACCCGACATACGCCTCCTCGGTGCGGATCGACATGTGGCGGATGCGGATCGCCTCCCGGACGCGGTCGAGGAGGCGGGGTTGGCGGGCGTCGGCGGCGCGTTGCGGCTCGGCGTACCGCTTCGCGGGATCGCCCTCGCGGTGCCGATCACGATCGTAGCTCATGACACCGAGGCTCCCTCGGCGGGGCGCGGGTGTCAAGAAAATGGCGGATTTCGGGGGGAAAGGTCCTCGGAATGGAAAGGGATTCTACGAGGAGTGGATTTGCGAGGGCGGATGTGTGGGTCACCGCAGCTGTCATTCTCTCCACCCCCCCCACCCACACACCGGTCGTTGCGTTCAAGTGGATGGCGAGGCCCCTCGCTTTCCCGCCCGCACGCCCGCTCGGGGTGACCCGCTACGGGCATTGAGGTCGGGCTCGTTTTCGAATGGATGACACGTAGGACGTAAAGAGCCCTCTCCCCGGCCCTCCCCGGGGGGAGAGGGGGAAAGGCAGTGCGCTCAATGGACAAAAAAGGCGGGACCTTGCGGCCCCGCCTTTGAACTCTTGAACTTTTGAACTCTTGAACCCGAAATGCGGGGCCGTCCCCGGCCCCGCATCTCGCCTACTGCTCGTCTTCGAAGTCGCTGAGAACGAGCTCTTCGGTCTGCTCGGAGTACTCATCACCGAGCTGAAGCACCGGCTCTTCCTTCTCGAGCTCGACCTGGTTGTACTTGGCCATTCCGGTACCGGCCGGGATCAGACGTCCGACGATGACGTTCTCCTTCAGGCCGCGCAGATAATCCACGCGTCCTGCAATCGACGCCTCGGTCAGAACTCTCGTCGTCTCCTGGAACGATGCCGCGGAGATGAACGACTCGGTCGACAGCGATGCCTTCGTGATTCCGAGGAGCATCGGGGTTCCGTCGGCCGGTTCGCCACCACGGTTGATGACCTTCTCGTTCTCTTCGAGGAAGCGGAAGCGATCCACCTGCTCGTCGATGAGGAAATCGGTATCGCCGACGCGCGTCACCTTCACCGAACGCAGCATCTGGCGGACGATGACTTCGATGTGCTTATCGTTGATTGCGACCGACTGCGAACGATAGACCTCCTGGATCTTGTCGACCAGGTACCGCTGCAGCTCCTTGACTCCGAGAACCGCGAGAACGTCGTGAGGATCGATCGAGCCGTCGATGAGCGCATCACCAGCATGCACATGCTCACCTTCCTGCACGTTGATGTGCGAGGAGCGCGGCACGGAGTACTCGAACTTCTCTCCGTTGTCGGTCTCGACGATCAGCTTACGCATACCCTTGACGACCGGACCGTGATGGACGACGCCGTCGACCTCGGTGATGATCGCCTTCTCCCGCGGATGACGCGCCTCGAACAGCTCGACGACGCGCGGCAGACCACCGGTGATGTCCTTGGTCTTGGTCGTGGCGCGCGGAATCTTCGCGATGACGTCGCCGGGGTGAACCTCGTGCCCCTGAACGACCATCAGATGGGCGCCGATCGGAAGCAGGTACTTCCGCTCCTCACCCTTCTTGCCCTTGACGATCAACGCCGGCTGGCGTTTTTCGGCGGCCAGAGACTCGCCGATCACGACCTGGGTCAGACCCGTGACGCGGTCCGTCTCCTCCCGAACGTTCTCACCTTCGATGATGTCCCGGAACTCGACCTTACCGCCGACTTCACTGAGAATCGCGGAGGTGAACGGATCCCACTCGACCAGTCCCTGTCCCGGCTTGACCTTCTCGCCTTCGTGGACCTTCAGAGTCGAACCGTAGACCACCTGGTAGCGCTCCTTCTCGCGACCCTTGTCGTCGACGATGATGAGCTTACCGTTGCGGTTGATGACGACGAGATCGCCGTCTTTGTTCGTGACCGTGTTGACGTTGACGAACTGGACGCTGCCGGGGTTGGTCGCCTCGTGCCTCGACTGCTCGGAGACGCGTGACGCGGTACCACCGACGTGGAACGTTCTCATCGTGAGCTGCGTACCCGGCTCACCGATCGACTCCGCGGCGATGACACCGACCGCTTCGCCGATCTCGACCGTACGACCGGTCGCGAGGTTACGTCCGTAGCAGCGCTGACAGACGCCGCGCCGGGTCTCACAGGTCAGCACCGAACGGATCTTGACCTGCTCGATTCCAGCTTCCTGGATCCGGTTGGCGGATTCTTCGGTGAACTCCTGGTTGTGGCCGATGATGACCTCGCCAGTGAGCGGATCGAGGATGTCTTCCTGCGACACACGGCCGATGACACGGTCACGAAGCGGCTCGAGGATGTCTCCACCCTCCATGATCGCGGTGACCGTGATGCCGTCGATCGTCGTGCAGTCGATCTCGGTGATGATCACGTCCTGCGCGACATCAACCAGACGCCGGGTCAGGTATCCGGAGTCGGCCGTCTTGAGCGCCGTATCGGCCAGACCCTTACGGGCACCGTGAGTCGAGATGAAGTACTGGAGAACAGACAGACCTTCGCGGAAGTTCGCGGTGATGGGCGTCTCGATGACCTCACCCGAGGGCTTCGACATCAGACCGCGCATACCGGCGAGCTGACGTACCTGCTCTTTGGAACCTCGAGCGCCGGAGTCAGCCATCATGAAGATCGGATTGAACTCGCCGCGCTCCTTTTCGAGCTTCTTCATGTCCTGGAACATCTCGTCCGAGACGAGCTCAGTCGCTCGATGCCAGATGTCGATGATCTTGTTGTGACGCTCACCAGCGGTGATCGCACCGTCGAGACGCTGGCGCTCGACCTCGAGCACCGACTTCCGCGCCTTCTCCACGATCTCGCCCTTCTTGGCGGGGATGACCATGTCTTCCACACCGATCGAGACGCCCGCGAGAGTGGCGTAGAGGAATCCCATCTCCTTCAGCTCGTCGAGGACCCTGACGGTCATGTCGTTGCCGAAGTTGATGAAGACGTAGTTGATCAGGTCCTGAAGAGCTTTCTTCTTCATGATGCCGTTGATGAATGGCACCTCTTCAGGAAGATGCATGTTCAGAATGACGCGACCGACAGTCGTCTCGAGCAGTTTGCCCTTCTCGTCATGGATCTCACCATGGACGATGTCCTGCTTGTTGAACTGCGTGGTCAGGTCGATGTAAGGCTTCCTCATCCGCAGCTTGATCGGCGTGAGAAGCTCGACAGCACCTGCTTCGAGCGCGATCAGGGCTTCCTCGGGAGATCCGAATACGGCACCCTCACCCTTGGTCTCGTCCTTCTCCATGGTCAGGTAGTACGAACCCAGAACCAGATCCTGCGACGGAACCGCCAGAGGCTTACCGTTTGCCGGAGAGAGGATATTGTTGGCCGAGAGCATCAGAACCTGCGCCTCGACCTGAGCCTTCGGTGAGAGCGGCACGTGAACCGCCATCTGGTCACCGTCGAAGTCGGCATTGAACGCCGTGCAGACGAGCGGATGAATCTTGATCGCTTTGCCTTCGACGAGAACCGGCTCGAACGCCTGGATGCCCAGACGGTGAAGCGTCGGTGCGCGGTTGAGAAGGACCGGATGCTCCTTGATCACTTCCTCGAGCGCATCCCAGACTTCCGTTTCCTGCAGCTCGACGAGCTCTTTCGCGGCCTTGATCGTTCCGACCAGACCCTTCTGCTCGAGCCGGTGATAGATGAACGGCTTGAACAGCTCGAGCGCCATCTTCTTCGGCAGACCACACTGATTGAGCTTGAGCTCCGGTCCGACGACGATGACCGAACGGCCCGAGTAGTCGACGCGCTTTCCGAGAAGGTTCTGACGGAAGCGTCCCTGCTTACCCTTGAGCGTATCGGAGAGCGACTTGAGGGGCCGGTTGTTCGAGCCCTTGAGCACACGACCGCGACGGCCGTTGTCGAACAGCGCGTCGACCGCCTCCTGGAGCATCCGCTTCTCGTTGCGCACGATGACGTCGGGCGCGCGGAGCTCGAGGAGCTTCTTGAGACGGTTGTTGCGGTTGATCACACGACGATACAGATCGTTGAGATCCGAGGTCGCGAACCGGCCGCCGTCGAGGGGGACCAGCGGACGCAGCTCCGGCGGAATGACCGGGATGACGTCGAGGATCATCCACTCCGGACGGTGACCCGACTTGCGGAACGCGTCGACGACCTTGAGGCGCTTCGCAGCCTTCAGCTTCTTGATCTGCGAGGTCTCGGTGCGCATGACGAGTCGGAGCTCATCGGAGAGCTCTTCGACGTCGACGCGTTCGAGAAGCTCCTTGATCGCCTCGGCACCCATCTTCGCAACGAAGACCTCACCGTGCTCGATCTTGAGCTCGCGGTACTGCTCCTCGGTCAGGAGCTGCTTTTCGTCGAGAATCTCCGGAACGTCGCCCGGATCGATCACGACGTACGACTCGAAGTAGAGGATCCGCTCGAGATCACGGAGCGTGATGTCGAGAAGATGTCCGATGCGCGACGGCAGTCCCTTGAAGAACCACACGTGCGAGACCGGCGACGCGAGCTCGATGTGACCCATACGCTCGCGACGGACCTTCGACTTGGTGACCTCGACGCCGCACTTGTCGCAGATCACGCCGCGATGCTTCATGCGCTTGTACTTGCCGCAGAGGCACTCCCAGTCGGTGATCGGCCCGAAGATCTTGGCGCAGAAGAGACCGTCACGCTCGGGCTTGAACGTGCGGTAGTTGATCGTTTCCGGCTTGGTGACCTCGCCGTACGACCATGAACGGATCTTCTCCGGCGATGCCAGAGAGATCTTGATGGCATTGAAGTCGTTCATCGGCTGAGATTTTGCCGGCTGAAACAATGCGTTAAAACTTTCCAATGTTGCCTCCGTTCCTTTCAGAACCCTTGGGCGACAGGGGCGGCCGGACCCAACGCGGGACCGACCGCCCGGAATCGTTTATTCCTTGAGCAGCTCCACATCCAGACAGAGAGACTGGAGCTCGCGAACGAGAACGTTGAACGACTCGGGGAGACCCGGATCATCCGGAACCTCTCCCTTGACGATCGACTCGTAAATCTTCGAACGTCCTTCGACATCGTCCGACTTGACGGTGAGGAGCTCCTGGAGCGTATAGGCAGCGCCGTACGCCTCGAGAGCCCACACTTCCATCTCTCCGAATCTCTGACCACCGAACTGCGCCTTTCCTCCCAGCGGCTGCTGGGTGATGAGCGAGTACGGTCCGATCGAGCGCGCGTGAATCTTGTCGTCGACCAGATGCGAGAGCTTCAACATGTAGATGTAGCCCACGGTGACCTGCTGGGCGAACGGCTCTCCGGTCATACCGTCGAAGAGCTGCGTCTTGCCGTTCTCGGGAAGATTCGCGGCGACGAGCTGCTCGCGGATCTCCTTCTCCATCGCTCCGTCGAAAACCGGCGTCGCGAAGTGGAGACCGAGAGCACGTGCAGCCCAGCCGAGATGCGTCTCGAGGACCTGACCGACGTTCATACGAGATGGCACGCCGAGCGGGTTGAGAACGATCTCCGCCGGAGTTCCATCCGGGAGGTACGGCATGTCCTCCTCGGGCAGGATCCGCGAGATGACGCCCTTGTTTCCGTGACGTCCGGCCATCTTGTCGCCGACCGAGAGCTTGCGCTTCATCGCGACGTAGACCTTGATCATCTTGATGACGCCTGGTGGCAGCTCGTCACCCTTCTCGAGATCTTCTCGACGCTCCTCGGCCTTCTGCTCGAGCACCTTGACCCGGTTCTCGGATCGCTCGATCAGCATCCGCACGCTCTCGCGCGCGTCCTCGGAGATCGGAAGGGCGAGCAGCTCGCGACGGCTGAGCTTTCCAACCGTATCGCGATCGATCTTGTCGCTCTTCTTGACGAGCGTTTCACCGCTCTTGAAGTCGACGACGTCGCGCTGCATCTTCTCGCCGGAGAGAACATCGGCGATCTTCTTGTTGCGTGCCTCGTTGATGATGCGGATCTCGTCCTGGATGTTGCGGTTCATCCGCTCGATCTCGCCCTCTTCGATCGACTTCGCACGAAGATCCTTCTCCACGCCTTTGCGCGAGAAGATCTTGACGTCGACGACCGTGCCTTCGATGCCCGGAGGCGTCTTGAGCGAAGCGTCACGAACATCACCGGCCTTCTCACCGAAGATCGCGCGGAGAAGCTTCTCTTCCGGCGTCAACTGGGTCTCGCCCTTCGGCGTGACTTTTCCGACGAGAATGTCGCCCTGCTTGACCGTCGCACCGATCCGGATGATTCCGGACTCGTCGAGGTCGCGCAGTGCCGATTCAGAGACGTTCGGGATGTCGCGGGTGATCTCTTCGGGACCGAGCTTGGTGTCGCGTGCCTCGATCTCGAACTCCTCGATGTGGATCGAGGTGTAGTAGTCCTCTTTGACCAGCTTCTCGGAGACGAGAATCGCGTCCTCGAAGTTGTAGCCACGCCACGGCATGAACGCGACGAGCACGTTCCGTCCGAGCGCGAGCTCGCCGGCATCGGTGCACGGACCGTCGGCGAGAACCTGCCCCTTCTTCACACGCTGACCTTCGCGAACGATCGGCTTCTGCGTGATCGAGGTGTTCTGGTTGGAGCGGCGGAACTTCGTGAGCTGATAGATATCGGCTCCGAATTCCTTCATCTCACCGGTCTCGACATCTTCTGCCTCGACGCGAACGATGATGCGGTTCGAGTCGACCAGATCGATGACGCCACCACGCTTGCAGACGACCGTTGCTCCGGAGTCGCGAGCCACGGTTCCTTCCATGCCGGTGCCGACGAGCGGCGACTCGGTACGGAGGAGCGGAACTCCCTGCCGCTGCATGTTCGATCCCATCAGAGCACGGTTCGCGTCATCGTTCTCGAGGAACGGAATCAGCGAGGCCGCGACCGAGACGAGCTGCTTCGGCGAGACGTCGATGAAGTCGACCTTGTCGCGCTCGATCTGGATCGTCTCACCAGCCTGACGCGCGATGACGCGGTCGTTGACCAGGTTGCCCTGATCATCGGTGACCGCGTTCGCCTGCGCGATGACGTACTTCTCCTCGTCCCATGCGGACAGGTAGAACGAGTACGGCTCCGCCTCGGCCGGCTGGGGTGTACCCTTTCCGGACTTCGAGGTCAGCTTCTTGTTCGCCTTCTCCAGCTCGTGCTTTTCGACGATCTGGTTGAGCGTGAAGCCGGTGTCGCCACCCTTCATGATGCGGTAGTGATCGACGACGCGACCGTTCTCGACCTTCTTGTACGGCGACTCGATGAAGCCGTACTCGTTGATCCGGGCGTAGCACGCGAGCGACGAGATCAGACCGATGTTCGGTCCTTCAGGCGTCTCGATCGGGCAGATACGACCGTAGTGGGTCGGGTGAACGTCGCGAACCTCGAATCCTGCACGCTCACGAGAGAGACCACCCGGTCCGAGCGCCGAGAGACGACGCTTGTGCGTGACCTCGGAGAGCGGATTCGTCTGATCCATGAACTGCGAGAGCTGCGATGAACCGAAGAACTCCTTGATCGCCGCAATGACGGGCTTGGAGTTGATCAGATCGTGCGGCATCGCCGAGTCGATGTCCTGATGGACCGACATCTTCTCCTTGATGGCGCGCTCCATACGGACCAGACCGATGCGGAACTGGTTCTCGAGGAGCTCACCGACCGCGCGGACGCGGCGGTTGCCGAGGTTGTCGATGTCGTCGACCCGGCCGACGTCGCGGCGGAGACGAAGCAGGTAGCGGATGACGACGAAGAAATCTTCGGGCGTCATCGTCTTCTGCGTGACCGGGGTATCGAGGTCGAGCTTGATGTTGAACTTGAAGCGTCCGACGCGCGAGAAGTCGTACTTGCGCGCATCGAAGAACATGCCTTCGAACAGCGTTTTTGCCGACTCGACGGTCGGAGGATCGCCGGGGCGCATGCGACGGTAGATCTCGAGGAGAGCGGACTCGAAGGTCTTCGACGAATCCTTGCGAACGGTATTGATCAGCACATCGCCGGTGACGTCCCACTCGGGGAAGATCACTTCGACGTCGGAGATCGCGTGTTCGCGAAGCAGCTCCGCCCAGTCGGCAGGAACGCTGTCGCCAGCCTCGAAGAGAACCTCTCCGGTGTTCATGTCGACGACGTCGCCGAGGAAGACGGCCTTGTCGAGAGCCGAGAAATCGACGTCGACGGTGACCTCACCGTCCTTCTCGATCTTGTCGGACATCTTCTTGTCCATCTTGATGCCGGCGAAGATCGGGCGCACGTCGCGCGCGCCGCGAACCGAATGCTCTTCCTTGAGCAGTTCCTGGTCGAGGACGCCGCGGCCGAAGTTGAGCTTCACCTTCTTGCCGCTTGCAGGCACCTTGACGTTGACCGGCGTGTAGAACTGGCGGAGGATCTGCTCGTCGGACTCGAGTCCCAGAGCGCGGAGAAACACCGTTCCGAGGAACTTGCGCTTGCGGTCGATCCGGATGTAGAGGAGCGACTTCTGGTCGTATTCGAATTCGACCCAGGAGCCGCGGTACGGGATGATCTTCGAGAGGAAGGAGTGAGGTCCTTCCTTGGTGAAGAACACGCCGGGCGAGCGGTGGAGCTGCGAGACGATGACGCGCTCGGTACCATTGATGATGAAGGTACCGTTGTCGGTCATCAGCGGGATGTCGCCGAAGAAGACTTCCTCTTCCTTGGCATCCCGCATGTGCTTCTCACCCGTGTCCGGGTCCTTGTCGTAGACGAAGAGACGGAACGTGACTTTCAGCGGCACGCTGTAGGTCATTCCTCGTTCCTGGCACTCTTCGACCGAGTACTTCATCTGAAGATCGACTGGGTTGCCACAGATGTCACAGACCTCGACCCGGTTCTTGTTCGAGACACCGCACTGCTGACAGTTGACGGTTTCCTCGTGCGGGTGGTCGGTGATGATCTTCGATCCGCAGTTCGAGCACGTCATGCGCAGGTGCTCGAGACCCTTCAGGGTGCCACACTTGCACTCCCAGTTACCGATCGAGAACCGGACGAAGTCCAGCGAGCACGTCTCACGAAAGTCCGAGAACGGGAAGACGCTGGTGAAGACGGACTGGAGTCCGCTGTCTTCACGCTCTTCCGGGAGCAGATTCATCTGCAGGAATCGCTCGTAGGACTGACGCTGAACGTCGATCAGGTTGGGGAGCAGCATGTAGCTGCGGATCTTGGAGAAGTCGTGGCGAACAGGCTCCTGCTTGGGCAGGGTTCCGTTCATAGGCGCTTACTCCTTCCGTGTCTTTTATCCGCACGGGAGTGCGGAGACCTAAGCGAGGTCCGACGCAGGCGGGCGCGTCGAATGAGATCGCGGGTGATGAGTCTCAATGGAAAGGGCCCTCTCCCCCCCTCTCCGGACTCGTTTTACTCAAAACTCAGAATGCACAATGCAGAATGGCGACCCGGGAACCCCGATCAGCATTCTGCAGTCCGCATTCGTGCGGGTGACGCGGCGGGAGCTCCGCCGCGTCACCACACGAGAGACGAATTACTTGACGCTGACTTTTGCGCCGGCCTCTTCGAACTTCTTCTTGATGTCGGCTGCCTCTTCCTTCGTGACGCCTTCCTTGATGTTCGAAGGAGCGGCTTCGACGAGGTCTTTGGCTTCCTTGAGTCCGAGGCTGGTCACTTCGCGGACCGCCTTGATGACGTTGATCTTCTTGTCACCGGCACCTTCGAGAACGACGGTGAACTCGGTCTGCTCTTCGGCAGCAGCGGCCTCAGCCGGGGCGCCGCCTGCAGCGGCCATCGGCATCGCGGCAGCCGCGGCGGAAACACCGAAGCGGTCCTCGAGAGCCTTGACCAGGTTGGAGAGGTCGAGAACCGACATCTCTTCGACTTGTTTGACGAAATCTTCCGTTGAAATTGCCATGGTGGAACTGCCTCCAATAAAAAGGTTCAGGGTATCGAATTATTCTTCCGCTGCGGCGCCGCCAGATTTCTGTTCTGCAATCTGGTTGAGCACCACTGCCAGGTTTCGTATATTCGCGTTGAGAACGTTGACCAGGCCCTGGATGGGGCTCTGGAGAAGGAACACGAGCTTCGTGACGAGCTCCTCACGTGACGGGAGCGAGGCGATCTGGTTGATCTGGTCGACCGGAACGACTTTCCCTTCGACGAGGGCGCCCTTGAACTTGACTGCCGGGGCATCCTTCGCGAATTTCGTGAGTGCTTTTGCCAGCGAGACTGCGTCCTCGCTGTTGTAGGCGACCGCGGTCATGCCGGAGAACTGCTCTTTCAACTCACCGATCGCGGTGTCCCGGATGGCGATGAGCGCGAGCGTGTTCTTGACGACCACATAGCTCGAGTTGGTCTCCCGGATCTGTTTTCTGAGCTCGGTGACCTGCGGAACTGAGATCCCTTCGTAATCGATCAGGAATGCGTTCGAGGCCTGACCGACACTCTGGTTCAGTTCGGAGACGGCTTGCGATTTCTGCTCTTTCGTCAGCATGGTCTCCCCCTTACTCCGCCTTCGCCAGTTCGCCGGCGGTCGATTCGATCTCGATCGAGGGACTCATCGACGCCGATACGTAGATCGATCGGACGTAGCGACCCTTCGACGCAGACGGCTTCGCCTTGCGAATCGCCTGAATGATGCTGGAGCTGTTCTCGAGAAGCTGATCCGACGAGAACGAGACCTTGCCGACCGGAACGTGAATGATCGCGGTCTTGTCGACCCGGAACTCCACCTTACCAGCCTTGATCTCTTCGATCGCCTTGACGACGTCCATCGTCACCGTTCCCGTTTTCGGGTTCGGCATCAGTCCGCGAGGACCGAGAACCTTACCGAGTTTACCGACCGATCTCATCATGTCGGGCGTTGCGATGACCGCATCGAAGTCGACCCAGCCACCCTGGATCTTCTCGACCATCTCATCACCGCCCACAAAATCGGCTCCGGCGTCCTCGGCTTCCTTAGCCTTCTCACCGCCAGCGATCACGAGAACTCGCTTCGTCTGGCCGGTGCCGTGCGGAAGAACCGTCGTCCCGCGAACCATCTGGTCCGCGTGCTTCGGATCCACCCCGAGTCGCATCGAGAGCTCGACCGTTTCGTCGAACTTCGCGAACGCTATCTCCTTGAGGAGAGAGAACGCCTCGTCCAGTCCGTAAGGGCGGGACTCGATCTTCTCGGCTGCTGCACGGTACTTCTTGCCGTGTTTCGCCATTGACCCTCCGTAGTGCAGACGATGGGGCGGGCCCATCTCCTACGTGTTCGTTTGTATCTGAGAGCTCTTCACCGCGATACCCATCGAAGGGACCGCCGCCCGAATGAGGAGCTCCGGTCTTCTTCTAGCCTTCGACTTCGATGCCCATCGACCGGGCCGTGCCTGCCACGATTCTCATGGCTGCCTCGACCGACGCGGCGTTCAGATCAGGCATCTTGGTCTTCGCGATCTCCTCGACCTGTGCGCTGGTGACCTTGCCGACCTTCGTCTTGTTCGGCTCGCCCGAGCCCTTCGCCAGACCGGCCGCCTTGAGCAGAAGAACTGCCGCCGGAGGGGTCTTGGTGATAAAGGTGAACGAACGGTCGCCGAACACGGTGATCACAACCGGAATGATCAGGCCTTGATCCTTCTGTGTCCGGGCGTTGAACGCCTTGCAGAATTCCATGATGTTGACGCCGTGCTGTCCGAGCGCGGGTCCCACGGGGGGAGCCGGCGTCGCCTGACCTGCAGGGATCTGAAGCTTGATGTATCCGGTGATTTTCTTCGCCATTGTCCGTTCCTCGAATCGGCCTCAGTGGGCCAATCAGCGTTTTGCAGCCTGTTCTTCAGTCGCGTCGTAGCGGGCAACCTGCAGGAAGTCGAGCTCAACCGGAGTCGACCGTCCGAAGATCGTGACCATGACGCGCAGTGTCTGTCGGTCGAGATTGACGTCCTCGACCACGCCCGTGAAGTTCGTGAACGGACCATCGATGATCCGAACCTGCTCCCCGTGCTCGTAGATGTGCTTCGGTTTCGGCTTCTCTTTCGCGGAGTGAACCTGATCGAGGATGCCGTCGACTTCCTCCTGACTCAGAGGCGTCGGCTTCTTGCCGGTCCCGACGAAGCCGGTGACCTTCGGCGTGTTCTTGACCAGATGCCAGGCGTCATCCTCCATATGCATCTGCACGAGGATGTATCCGGGGAAGAACTTGCGCTGGATCTCGCGCTTCTTTCCGCCCTTCATCTCGACGACCGTTTCGGTCGGGATCCGGATCTCGCCGAACTTCTCTTCCATGGCGAGCGCGTCGATCCGCTGACCGAGGTTCTCCTTCACCCGCTCCTCGAACCCGGAGTAGGTGTGGACGATGTACCACTGCATACTGCCGTCAGCCTGAACCATCAGACCCCAGTCCCGAATGTCTTGAAGATGAAATCGATCGCTTCGAAAAATGCGAGATCACACAGCCACAGATAGACGCCGAAAAAGATCACGGCCACGATGACCACGCCGGTCGTCGACACAACCTCGTTCTGAGAGGGCCACGCGACCTTCGTCATCTCCGAGCGCACTTCCCGCAGGAAGCTCTTCGTTCTCGTCCACCATTCGCCGGGTGCGAAATTCATACTTACTCCACTACTCCGAATTTCCGGATTCGGTCCGAAATTGAAAATGCAGAATTGAAAATTGAAAATGGATGTGGTGCGCTCCACGCGCACGTCAGATCAGCAGTTCTCGTTCAATTTCCAATTTTCAATTTTCAATTTCTATGGCAGGCCAGGAGGGACTCGAACCCACAACCTGCGGTTTTGGAGACCGCTGCTCTGCCAATTGAGCTACTGGCCTGTACGTGATTCACCGACACCCGCAACGCGTACGGGTACCGCAAAAGGTTGCAAATGTTGAATCTACGGTGCGTTATTCCAGCGGGAGAGTGCCGATCTCGGACGCTGAACGGTCAATGCAATGACCAGCGGCACCTGCACACCACCGGCTCAGCGCTCGCCCTGCAGCACTACCTCGCCTTACTTTGCTTCGCGATGAGGGGTGTGACGACGCTCGTGACGGCAGAACTTCTTGAACTCGAGCTTCTCTGTCGTCTTCTTCTTGTTCTTCGTCGTCGTGTAGTTCTTCCGCTTGCACTCGGTGCACTGCAGGATCACCACTTCTCTTACAGCAGCCATGTTCTCCTCCGGAATGCTGAATGCTGAATGCTGAATGCTGAAGAAGTCCGTTCAGCATTCAGCATTCCGCATTCTGCATTTGATACGTGGAGCCCTCGACGAGATTTGAACTCGTGACCTCGTCCTTACCAAGGACGCGCTCTACCCCTGAGCTACGAGGGCGGGTAGAAAACCAGTCGTCAGCGACCAGTCGACAGTCGTCAGATCCGATGACTGACGACTGTCGACTGATGACTGAACAAAATGGAGCGGGAGACGGGGCTCGAACCCGCGACCAACAGCTTGGAAGGCTGTGACTCTACCACTGAGTTACTCCCGCTCATCCAGTCGCCAGCGACCAGTCGACAGTCGTCAGAGCTGATGACGGACGACTGTCGACTGAAAGCTGAAAAATGGTGGAGAGAGGAGGATTCGAACCTCCGTAGGCCGAAGCCGGCAGATTTACAGTCTGCTGCGGTTGTCCACTTCGCTATCTCTCCACGTTCAGAAGTGCTGAATTCTGAATGCTGAATTCTGAAAAAACGATTTCAGCATTCAGCATTCCTCATTCAGCGTTTTCCTCATTTGGAGCTGGCGACGGGACTCGAACCCGCGACCTGCTGATTACAAATCAGCTGCTCTACCAACTGAGCTATGCCAGCCCGAGGGGCGCTCGATTTTTCAAGGATCCGAGGCAGACCTCCACCAAGGAGTGTCGCCACAGGCAAAGAGGCCTAACCGAGCGGGGATAGAGCGTATTCCGAGAAGCGTGGATGGCGTGGATTCGGTGGACAGAAGCGTGGACGGGTGTGGACCTGGTGGACTTTTGTGGACAGAAGCGTGGACAGAGACGTGGACAGAAGCGTGGACAGGAAAAGCCGCCTCGAGCTCCGTCCACGCTTCTGTCCACGCTTTCGTCCACGCTTCTGTCCACCCCGTCCACGAACGTCCACCATGTCCACAAGAGCTACTTCATTCTCCTCCTGACTTCCCAGCAGAGCACCGCCGCCGCCGTCGAGACATTCAACGAATCGACCTGGCCCTGCATCGGGATCGAGACGATGACGTCGCAGTGCTCGCGCACCAGGCGGCGGATCCCCTTCTCCTCGCTTCCCATCACAATCGCGGTCTTGTCGGCGAAATCGACCGTCTCGACCGGCTCCCCGGCGGCATCGGCTCCGTAGATCCAGTAGCCGCGCTCCTTGAGATCCTCGATCTGCCGGGAGAGGTTCTTCGCCTGAGCGACCGGAACCCATGATGCCGCGCCCGCCGATGCCTTCACGGCCGAGGAGGTGAGTCCGGCACTTCCGTGCTCTGGGACGATCACGAGATCGACACCGAACGCGTTGGCGACACGAAGAGACGCCCCGAGGTTGTGGGGATCGGTGATCTCGTCGAGGAGAAGGACGAACCGCGTCGTGTCGCGATCGAGGACCTCGTCGGCGTCCGCGTACGAGGCATCCGCAACGTCCGCCACGATGCCGTTGTGCACGGCGTCGCGCGGCACGAGCGTCTGGAACTGCCGCCCCTGAAGACGGCGCACCGGAATCGCGGCCGCCTTCGCCTCCGCTTCGAGCTCCCCCAGACGCCCCTTGCGCGCACCGGCATCGATCCCGACATACCGCACCTGGCGAGGCGTCGAGCGAACAGCTTCGCGTACAGCATTGAATCCGTAAATGAGCATAAATCTTCCTTACAGCGCCGCGAAGGCGGCGCGACACAACCTAGCCCAGCGGCGTAAGCCCTGGGACATTGGATCCCACCAGATCCTCGAGCCCGCGAAGGCGGGCGACACTCCTCGGCGTCCTCCGACGCGCTCTCGTGCCGGCCGCCTTCGCGGCCTCTCGTATATCCTGTATGTTCATGCGCCCCAGGGCTCACGCCCTGGGCTAGGTTGTTTCGGCCCGCCTTCGCGGGCCTTGGCGCCCTCACCCGAAACCGTTTCATTCTCCGAGGAGCTTCCTCACAAACCCAGGTCCTTCGTAGATGAAGCCGGTGTAGGCCTGGACGAGGTTGGCTCCGGCACTCAATTTGGCTTCGAGATCAGCGGCGGTGAAGATGCCTCCCACCCCGATCAGGGGGTAGTCGGGACCGACCTGCTCTCGAATTTTTCTCAGGACCTCGGTCGATCGGTCGAACAGCGGGCGGCCTGAGAGGCCTCCTGTTTCGTCCGTTTCGCCGGCGAGAGCGGAATGGTCGATGGTCGTATTTGTCGCGATCAACCCGTCGGCGATCCCATGGACCGCGTCCACGGTCTCGCGCAACTGCGCATCATCGAGATCGGGAGCGAGCTTGACGAGAATGGGATGCTCTCCCGTACGCCGGAATGTCGCCGCGCTCCGCTCCTCACGCAGCATCGTCAGAATCTCGATGAGACTTTCCGGACGCTGCAGATCGCGCAGGTTCGGGGTGTTCGGCGAGGAGACATTCACCACGACGGCATCCGCCAAAGGCGCGAGCCGCCGGTAGGTCTCACGATAGGCGGTGGGAGCTTGATCGAGCGGTACGTCCTTGTTCTTGCCGATGTTCACGAACAGCGGCACATCGAGCGGTCCTCGCCTCTCGCCTCTCGCCCCCCGCCGCTCGAACTTCCGATCCCAGCGCTCGAGTCTCTTCGCGACTGCGTCCGCACCCTCGTTGTTGAACCCGAGCCGGTTGACGAGAGCCTGCTGGCGCGGGTAGCGGAACAGGCGGGGCTTCGGATTTCCCGGCTGCGGGTGGAGCGTCACGGTGCCAACCTCGATGAATCCGAATCCGACGGTACGGAGGAACGGGACGAGCTCGGCGTTCTTGTCGAACCCTGCCGCAATGCCGACGGGGTTGCGGAAGTGCATCCCCCACAGTTCGACCGGTCGCTCGACGCGCGAGGTCCAGAGCGCTTCCCACGCCCACGTCTTCCCCGGGACCGGCTGACCGATCTTCAGCAGGAACTTCGTCGCCTCGTGAACCCGTTCGGGGTCGAGGCGGAAGAGGATGGGGCGGACTAAGTGATACATAACGATGAACGATGAACGATGAACGATGAACAAGGAACGATCCCGCTTCCCGCCGATGCCTCATGAAGGCGATGGGAAAAGGAGCGCTGAAGGAAGCCCGGAGCTTGTGAGCACTGCATGGCGATTTTCATGCTTTTTTCTTCATCGTTCATCGTTCATCCTTCATCGTTCCTCTTTCATCGTTCATCGTTGTTACTCCAATGCCTTCCGCAAGGATCGTACGCGTTCCAGGGGCGAGGCTGGTGTCCCCAGTCCATCGATCTCCATGGCGCGGTCGAGGAGCGGGACGAGTTTCTGGAGCTCGCGGCCGTGCGCGCGGCCGGTGAGGGCGATGCGGATCGGCATGAAGAGCTGTTTTCCCTTTGCTCCGGAGGCCTCTTTGACGCGGTCGGCCATTGCCTTGTAGGCGTCGCCGTCTTTCGGGGCGCCGTTGGTTTCCAGATCACGCTCGAGCGTCTCGAGCACGTCATGTGATCCCGCCAGCGCATCCACATGCTCGGCTTCCTGCGCGACCTGTTCCGGCGTCCAGACGAAGAACGGCTCGAGCGCCTCGACGAACTGGTGCACCGTCACGCAATCGGTCTTCACCGCCTCGCACGCCTCCTCGAGCCATCGCATCACTTCATCGGTGCGTTCGGTGATCCAGCCCTTCGTTTCAATTCTGGGAGCGACGAGAGACGCGAGTGCCGCCCCCTCCATCTCGTGAAGATAGAGGCCGTTGAGCCAGGTCAGCTTGTTGATGTCGAAGATCGCGGGAGAGGCCGTCACGTTGTCGAACGAGAAGAGTCTCGCGATCTCGTCGGGAGCCAGCTTTTCCCGCTCCTCCGGATCAGTCCACCCCAGCAGCGTCAGGTAGTTCACGAGCGCCTCGGGGAGGTATCCATCTTCCTGAAAATTAGTGATCGACGTCGCACCGTGTCGCTTCGAGAGCTTCGAGCGATCCTCACCCAGAATCAGCGAGACGTGCGCGAACGCCGGCACGTCCCAGCCGAACGCCCGGTAGATCAGGACCTGCCGATGCGTATTCGTCAGATGCTCCTCTGCGCGGATGACGTGGGAGATGCGCATGTCGTGATCGTCGACCACGACGCTGAAGTTGTACGTCGGCATTCCGTCGGCCCGAAGCAGGATGAAGTCGCCGAGCGACTCGCTCTTCCAGCTCACCTCGCCGCGAATCAGATCGTCGATCGATACATCGCCGGAGTGCTCGGCACCTTCGTCCTTCGGGACGTGGAAACGCACGACGTACTCCTCGCCGTTCGCGACCCGCTGCTCGGACTCGCCGGAAGGTACGGCGAAACAGGTGAGCTCGTAGTGTGGGGACCGGTTCTCTGCGCGGGCCCGCTCACGCTGCTTCTCGAGTGCTGCTTCGCTGCAGAAGCAACGGTACGCGTGCCCACTCGCGATCAACTCGTCCGCATGCCGCCGGTAAAGATCGAGGCGCTCCGACTGCCTGTAAGGCCCATGATCGCCGCCGATCTCCGGACCTTCGTCCCACTCGAGGCGAAGCCAGCGCAGATCATCGAGCACCGCCTGCTCGGACTCGCGGGTCGATCGCGCCTGGTCAGTGTCCTCGACGCGAACGATGAATGTCCCACCGTGACGCCGCGCGAACAACCAGTTGAAGATGGCCGTACGCGCACCTCCGACGTGGAGATGTCCGGTGGGGGAAGGAGCGAATCGAGTGCGAACTTCAGTCATGGTGAGAACTATATTTCAAAGCCAGCGACTAAATCGTGAAGCGTGGACGAATACGTGGACAGAGACGTGGACGAAAGCGCGGACGTAAACTTACCCGGTCCACGCTTCTGTCCACGTCTCTGTCCACACTTCTGTCCGCTGCAAACGCCTAAGTCTCGACCGTCGCGATGGCCATGGCGCACAGGCCCTCACCGCGGCCGGTGAAGCCGAGGCCGTCGGTGGTGGTGGCTTTGACGCTCACGCGGTCGAGGGGGATGCCGAGCAGCTTTGCGAGCGATTCGCGCATGGCGAGGCGGTGGGGCGAGAGTTTCGGACGTGCGGCGATGATCGTGACATCAAGAGCCACGACACTCCCCTTGGCGCCGAAGATCAGATTACAGGCGCGCTCGATGAATCGGGACGATGGCGCGTTGCGCCAGCGCTCGTCGCTCGATGGAAAGTGCTCCCCGATGTCACCGGCGGCGATGGCCCCCAGCAGGGCATCGGTGACCGCATGAAGAACGGCGTCCGCGTCGGAGTGCCCGTCGAGCCCGCCCTGATCGCTGATCTTCACGCCCGCCAGAATCAGTGGCCGGTCCTCCACGAACCGGTGTACATCGATGCCTTGTCCCACGCGAATCATTCTGTACGTCCTTTCAGAAGTTCTTCGATCAGCACGACATCGTCCGGCGTCGTGATCTTGATGTTGCCGACGTCCCCCTCGATCACCTTCACCGGATGATCGTACCTTGCAACGAGTGACGCCTCGTCCGTGCCGATGAGTCCTTCGTGCCACGCGCGCTCCATCACTTCCTGCAGGAGCTCGAGACGGAAGCACTGCGGAGTCTGAGCCGCCCACAGCTCCGAACGGTCCGGGCTGCCTTTCACTTCACCGTCGATGACCCGGTGAACCGTCTCCCTCAGGGGCAGAGCGGGCAGAGCCGCTCCGTGCTTCTCCGCGGCCTCCAGCAGACGCCGGAATGTCTCGAGTCGGAAGTAGGGCCGCACGGCATCGTGGACCGCGACGAGTCCATCGTCACCCGCCACCCTGAGGGCGGACAGAACCGATTCCTGTCGCGTTGCTCCACCCTGCACCCGCTCGACCCCTTCCCACCGTCGAGACTCGAACAGCTCCGCCCACCACTCGTCTTCTGCCGAGGTGGCGACGATGAGTCGTGAGACGAGACCGCTCTCGAGAAAGCGCTCAATCGTCGCAGCGAGAACAGGCTGACCGGCCACATGGGTGTACTGCTTCGGAATCTCACTTCCGAAACGAGAGCCGATCCCGGCGGCGGGGATGATGACGGTGCAATGCATGGGAAAAAGGAACACCCTCCTTAAAAGCGCCGCGAAGGCGGCGCGACACAACCTAGCCCAGCGGCGTAAGCCCTGGGGACACATGAATCCGCGGTAACAAAAAGGCCGCGAAGGCGGCCGACAGACTGCCTCGACTTCCTGTCGGCCGCCTTCACGGCCTTGAATTTCTGCTTGCCCAATGTCCCAGGGCTTACGCCGCTGGGCCAGGTTGTTTCGGCCGCCTGCGCGGCCTGTGAGGAGGCCTCTACACCTCCATCAGCTCCGCTTCCTTGTGCTCGAGGGCCTTGTTGATTTCATCGACGTATTTGTCCGTCAGTTTCTGGACGTCGTCGAGTGCACGCTTCTCGTCGTCCTGCGAGATGTCGTGATCCTTCTCCATCTGCTTGAGCTTGTCGTTTCCGTCGCGCCGGACCTGGCGGACCGCAGTTCGTGACGTCTCGGCCATCTCATGCGCTTTCTTCGAAATCTCCTTGCGCCGCTCCTCGGTGAGGGCCGGCACCGGCACTCGGACGATCTTTCCGTCGTTTGTGGGGTTGAAGCCCAGTCCGGAATTCATGATGGCTTTCTCGATGGTCGGGATGAGCTTCGGTTCCCACGGCTGAATCACGATCATCGACGGTTCCGGGACCGTCATGCTCGAGAGCTGATTCAGCGGCGTCGGCGTTCCGTAATAGTCGATCTCGATTCCGTCGAGCATCTGAGTCGATGCGCGGCCGGTCCGCAGATGCTTGAACTCGTCGTGAAGTGCCTCGAGGGCACCCTGCATACGGCGTTCTGTATCTTTCAGTACATCTTTGATCATTGCTGTTTCTCCCTGTCCGGAGCGACCGAGTCGGTCACCAGCGACCCGATCTCCTCGCCCATCACTGCGCGTTTGATGTTTCCCGGTTCCTTCATCGAAAAGACGCAAATCGGAATTGAGCTTCCTCGGGCGAGGTCGAGTGCGGAGGCATCCATGACCTGAAGACCCATCTCGAGTGCAGTCTGATACGTGATCCGCGGGATCTTTGTGGCGTCGGCGTTCTTCTTTGGGTCGGAGGTGTAGATCCCGTCGACCTTCGTCGCCTTGAAGATGATCTCGCATTCGAGCTCGCTCGCCCTGAGTGCGGCGGCGGAGTCGGTCGTGAAGAAGGGATTTCCGGTGCCGGCAGCGCAGATCACCACACGTTTCTTTTCCAGATGACGGATCGCGCGACGACGGATGAACGGCTCAGCAACCTGGTCCATGTCGAGTGCGGAGGTGACGCGAGTCGTGATGTTGCGCCTCTCGAGTGCGCTCTGGAGTGCCAGCGCATTGATGACCGTAGCCAGCATCCCCATGTGATCACCGACGGCCCTGTCAATCCCCTGAGATCCGGCATTGATCCCGCGGAAGATATTGCCACCCCCGATCACGATGGCGACCTCGATTCCGAGCTCGTAGAGCGAGTGAATCTCGTCGGCCACGATCGAGAGCGTGTCGGGAGAGATTCCGTAGGTTTCTTTCCCCATCAGGGCCTCTCCCGAGAGCTTGATCATGATGCGGCGGTATTTGAGCGGTTCTTCTGTACTCATCGTGGCGGTTATACCAGATCCCTCTATCCGGACGTCGATGCCCGGATCCAATTGAGATACTCAGTCGCCACACTCTCAGGAGCCAGGACGACGAATTCCGGAAGGTCGTACGGGTGATGCTCGCGAATGAATGCTTCGAGATCTCCCACGAGATCTCTCCGCGTCTTGATCAGGAGGACCAGTTCATCGGCCTCCTGCACCTCGTCATCCCACCAATAGATCGATCTTGCGCCATGGACGATGTTGACGCACGCGGCGAGCCGGCTTCGCACGATGGAGCGGGCCAGCTCTTCAGCATCCGTCCGGTTGTCGATCGTTGTGAGAACGAGGTTCAAGCGATCCTTCCTGCTGAGAAAATCGTACCACCCCAATCCTCCCGCCGTTGCGCTACACTCCATTGAATGTTCCGCAAGCTTCTCCTCGCCGTGGCAGCCGTACTGATCCTCTTCATCGGATTTCAGCTCATCACGTTCCCGAGAGTGGGAAAACTGAAAACGGAGAATCCGAAAACGACCGAGTTCATGGAGCGGCGTCAGGAGGAACTGCGTGAGGCGGGAAGAGACGATACCCTCCGCCAGACCTGGGTCCCGTACGATCGCATCTCGCCCCACCTCCGCTCGGCCGTGATCGTCTCGGAAGACAGCCGGTTCTATGAGCACGGGGGAGTCGACACCGAGGAGCTCGAGAAGGTCCTCCGCGAAGCGATCGACAAGAAGGAGCTCGGCCGCGGAGGCTCGACCATCACCCAGCAGCTCGCGAAGAATCTCTACCTCTCCCCCTCCCGCAGTCCGTTGCGAAAGATCAAGGAAATTCTCATCGCGCGTCGGATGGAGCAGGTTCTGAGCAAGAAGAGAATCCTGGAGCTCTATCTCAATCTCGTCGAGTTCGGCGAGACCGTCTATGGAGCCGAGGCAGCCGCGCGACACTATTTTGGGACGTCGGCGGCCTCGCTCTCCCCCTCGCAGGCCGCGCTTCTCGCCGGAGCGCTGCCAAATCCGCGAAAGATGAACCCGGGGGATCCAGGACCATACCTCCGCAGCAGGCGCGACATCATCGTCTCGCGGATGCGCAGATGGGGCTACACAGCAGAACGCAGCGTGGCAACTGGGCCGTCCGAGACCTCCCCAGAGCGCAACGGAAGAAGCGGCGCCGGATGAACTGCCTGAAATCGTGGACGAGACCGAGCCGACCGACCCTGACGCCACGCCCGAGGACCCGTTCGACGAGGATGAGCCACTTCCGGCCGACTTCGTACCGGTGGAGCCGGCTCCCGATGCGAGCTCACCCGATTCCGGCCCGCCTTCTCAGCCTCCGCCCGGCGGACCCGAGGGAGATTCTCCGGTCCCGGCTGAACCACCCGCCTGAGCGGTTCTCGGTTCTCGGTTCTCGGTTCACACGGTTCTTGGTCGGTTTCAGGTTCTCGGGTTCCAGGTGTTCTGCGCAGCAGAGGTCTGTCGGGAAAGCCGGAGGGATTCTCTCATCCCATCACCGCCACACTCTCCGCTCCACTTCTCGTCCACCAGTCCGAAACGAGAACGGAGAACCGAGAACCGAGAACCGAGAACCGCAAAGCTAGGACGGACCCTGATTTTGCACTACGATCCCCACGTGCACTCATTTCTGGAGTTTCTCGACGCCCGCGGCAAGCACTGGACCTGGGCAGGAGCGATCGGTACATGGGCCCTGTTCTCGTGGCTCCATTCCCTGATCGGATGGCAGATCAGTTTTTCCATTCTTTATCTGGTTCCCGTGGCGGTAGCAGCCTGGGTTCTCGGCCGGGTGGGAGGGTTGACACTCTCCCTCCTGAGCGCGATCTCCTGGTACTACGCCACCCGTAACTCCCCTGTTGATCCGGAAGTCATCCGCTACTGGAATGCACTGGTCCGGTTGCTCCTGTTCGTGATCGTCGCCGAACTGCTGTTCGACCTCCGGAGAGCACTGGAGCGGGAACGCTCGCTGGCCCGGACCGATCCGCTCACCGGTCTGGCGAACAGCCTCGCGTTTACGGAGACCGCCGAACGCGAGATCGCCGTGGCCCGTCGGACCGGTCGCTGTCTCTCGGTCATCTGGCTCGATCTCGACGGCTTCAAACAGATCAACGACACGCTCGGCCACGCAGCCGGAAACGAAATGCTCGCACAGGTCGGAGCTGCTCTACGACGATCCACGAGACGAACCGACGTCGCAGCCCGGATGGGTGGAGACGAGTTCGCCGTCCTGCTCCCGGAGACCGACCTGGCGGGCGCCAGCGTGATGGTCGAAAAGATCATCGCCGGCGTCTCGGAGAATGCAGTGGTCAAAGGGCATCGCGTCTCGATGAGCGTCGGAGCACTGGCCTGCGAGAACGTACTCCCTGACCTCGACCTCATTTTGCGCAAGGCAGATGATTTGATGTACGAGGTGAAGAGATCAGGAAAGGGAGCAAGCCGCATCGAATCGTGCTCGAGTATCACAACTCAGACGAAGGACTCGCTCCGCTCAGATGGTCACTCCACAGAATCGTGACGATCATCGCTCGCCCCGAAGGCGGCTCCTCCTTCCTCTGGTGCTGGCGGCTGTTCTCACCACTCTGATTCCTCGACCTCTGTTCGACCCGGACGAGGGCCGTTACGTAGCCGTCGCGCTCGAGATGCTCGACGGCGGAGACTGGTTCACGCCCCACCTCCGCCACGATCTGCCCCATGTCTCAAAGCCGCCCATGACCTACTGGTTGCTCGCCGGCTCCATGAAGATCTTCGGCGTTCACGTGAGCGCTGCCCGGCTTCCGTGGGCGCTGAGCTTTCTGGCGACGGCTCTCATCGTCGCCGCGATCGCGGCACGACTCGCTCCGGGCCGCGAGTACGTCGCCGCACTCGTATATGCGACGATGGTCCTCCCCTGGGCCGCCGCGAGCATCATCACCTCCGACACACCTCTCGCCCTGTTCGAAGCGTTGGCGATGCTCGGCTTCGTCCGCTGGATCGCTGACGATGCACCGTTGAAACCATGGCTCTGGCTGAGCTGGCTCTCTTTTGGAATGGCGGCGCTCACCAAGGGTCCGCCCGGACTTCTTCCCCTGCTCCCGATCATCGTCTACCTGGCCACCCGGAAGCGAGAACGTCTGGCGCGATTCTTCTCGCCGCTTCCGGTGCTCGCGTTCCTCGCGATCAGCACGAGCTGGTATGTCGCCCAGGTGATGACGAGACCCGACGTCCTCGACTACTGGATCGGAACCGAGGTGGTCGGACGGCTCGGCTCTCCGGAGCTCGATCGCAACAGCGACATCCTCGGCGCGTTTCGGATCTATATCCCCACACTTCTGGCCGGCGCTCTTCCCTGGCTCGCGATCCAGCGGAGAAGAGAGAGCATGCCGCCGCGGAGTGACCAGCAAATCTTTCTCGCACTGTGGTTCGGACTCCCACTGGCGGTCTTCTTCGTCGCTCGATCGCGCCTCCCTTTCTATCTTCTGCCGCTCGCGGTGCCGATCGCGGTATGGCTCGCGACGAGGATCGATCCGAAGCGCCTCCGGAGGAAAGGAGCCGTCACGATGATCTCACTCTGGATCATCCTCCTGGGCTCGATCGCGCTGATCTCGGGGATGGCCAGGCCTGATCGCAATGGAGAGCTTCTCGCCCGGGCAATTCTCAACGAGACGACGCGCCCCGAGGAGGTGGTCTTTGTCAACGAAAATCCCGCCTGGACTCTGCGCTTCTACCTCGGCAGCTCTCTGCAGCGGGTCAACCTCCATGGCTATCAGGACTCGGGAGACATCGCGTACCGCCCCCTCGCAAAAACCATCAACACGCTCGTCAGCGAGCCTGAGCTCAGACGAATCTACGTATTGCCACGTCATCACTACGTCGCGTTCCGAAACGAGATGAGAGAGAACGGGAGAGAACCCGTCAGGCTGGGCCACTACGAGCGGCTCGTCTTTTTCGAGGACCGGCCGGTCGAATGACGGCCGCGGAGCGTCTTCACACTTGCTCTACTGATCAGCGCGCTCGGGCATGCCGGTATCGATCGGGTGCCCGGCGTCCCGCCATGCGTCCAGACCGCCGGCGAGTGCCGCCGCGTCGTTCAGGCCGCCCTGCTGCAGAAAGAGCACCGCACGGGCGCTCGTCTCTTCGGCCGGTCACGTACAGTACGTGATGAGCGTCTTGTCTTTCGGGAACCACGGAACCTCTCCCGCGACATACTGAAGCGGGATCTGGAGCGCGCCGGGGATGTGTCCCGCGACGTAGCTCTGCACGTCGCGCACATCGATCGTGATCGCTTCTCCCGCGTCCAGCAGGCGTTTCGCCTCAGCGACGTCAATGCGTCGAACCTGCGAGAGATCCATCTCGGGTGCGGGGGGAGCTGGCTGACTCTGAGGCGTCGCCGCCATCTGATCAGACACAGGACTGGTCGACTGCTCCGCCGAACGGTCCGTGAACAGGAAGATCGCGACGACGATCGCAATGCCGGCCACGACTCCCAGTATTGGCCCGACGAGATTTCGCTCGGTTTTTGCTGACTTTGGATCTGGTTTCCTGGCCATCGATATTGATTTCTCCGCTTCACCCGAAGCCGTCGGGGGACGTGCGTCATGCAGAAGGATCTTACTGCCCGCGACATTTCCGGAGCACCCGAAAACACGATTCGAGGCCGCGATCGTCTCCTCCGCGAGTGATAGCCTATCGCAACCATGAAACGAGGTATCTGCCTGCTTGCGGTCATTCTGCTGAGCACGCTCAGCGGTTGTCAGGAGAAGCGGCCGCTTCGGATCGCGACCACGACCAGCGTCGACAACTCCGGACTGCTCGAAGTGCTGGTGGACCAATACCAGCAAAATACCGGCACTCAGCTCCATACACTCGCCGTAGGGAGCGGCCGGGCGATGGAGCTGGTTCGGAGAGGGGACGCCGACCTGATGCTCACCCACGACCCGGAGGGAGAGGGAGCGTTCATCGCGGAGAATCCGCCGCTCCTGTACCGAAAGGTCATGTGCAGCGACTTCATCCTCGTGGGGCCACCCGATGACCGTTCTCACGTAACCAGCGCAGAGTCGGCCACGGCGGCCATGGTGCTGATCAGCTCCAGCAACACGCCGTTCGTGTCGCGGGGGGACCGCAGCGGTACCCATGCGCGGGAGCTTGCTCTATGGGGGGCTGCCGGAGTACGACCGGCCGGTCCACACCTTCTCGAGAGCGGCCAGGGAATGGCGGCAACGCTTCGAATTGCGAGCGAGCGGTCAGCGTACACACTGACGGACCGACCGACGTTCCTTCAGTTGAAGGACTCTCTCGACCTTGCGATCGCCTACGCGGGAGATGATGAGGAGCTTCTCAACTGCTACGCCGTGACCGTGCGTGACGGACAACGGGAAGACGCCGCACTCCAGTTTGCGGAGTGGCTAACGGGCGGCGAGGGCCGGGACGTGATCGGATCGTTTCAGATCGCGGGACAGAAGGTGTTCCGCGTCTGGCCTGCCGGGTCACCCGACGACCGGCCGGACGCCACTCCTCGATGATCGACATCTTTCTCGACGCGATGGATGCACTCCGCCTGATCGCGAACGGAGATCGGGAAGTGTGGCAGGTCACGATGACGTCGCTCACCGTCTCGGTAACGGCCCTGCTGATCGCTCTTCTGCTGGCGGTTCCTCTCGCGTCTCTCCTCGCCTTCTCACGCCGCAGGATCGCGCGTTTCGGAAGCTGGATGCTTCACACGCTCACGGCGATCCCGACCGTCGCGATCGGTCTGGCACTGTATTTCGTTCTCTCCGCCGAGGGACCGCTCGGATGGATGGATGTGCTGTATACGAGAGCCGCGATGATCGCCGGGCAGAGCCTGCTCGCCTTTCCGATCGTCGCGGCCCTCGTGCTGACTGATCTGCGGCGCCTTCCCGCGGAAGCGCGCGAGACGGCGATCACGCTCGGTCTCGGACCATTTCGTCGTTCTGGTCTGCTGCTGCGGGAGCTCGGTCCTGCGCTGACCTCGACACTCATGCTGGCATTCGCAAGAGTCTTCACGGAGGTTGGTGCGGCGATCATCCTGGGTGGGAACATCCGCGGGGAGACGCGCGTGCTGACGACGGTGATCGCTCTCGAGCACAACCGGGGCGACGATGCGCGTGCCATCGCTCTCGGGATCGTGCTCGTCACGATCGCACTCGCGATCAATGGCGCCGCACAGTTGTGGCAGATGAGGATGGAATCGTGATCCATCTCGAGTGGAGCGGACTGGCAATCGGATACGACGATCGGGTGCTACAGGTCGTCGGGGAGAGAGGGATCTCGAGCGATAGCCTCAATCTGATCGAAGGTCCGAACGGGTCCGGAAAGACGACACTTCTGAAGACTCTCGCGGGACTCATTCCGGCGATCCAGGGAACCATAAAGCCGGAACCAGATCCCCGGACGACGACGTACATGCATTCCGTCCCGTGGCTCTTCCGCGGCACCGTGCGGCACAATCTCACGCTGGCGGAGAACCGTACGATGCTCGAAGAAGAGGCACGGAGGATGGGCATCGAGGATCTGCTCGACCAACGGGTCTCCCTCCTGTCCCGCGGTCAGATCCAGCGAGTGGCACTGGCTCGCGCAATGTTGAGACAACCGCGCGTTCTGCTCCTCGACGAACCTGAAGGATCGCTCGACCGGGAATCGAGGGACCGGTGGATCGAACGGATCGAACAGTGCGTGCGTGACCACGCACCGCTCATCGTGGTCGCCACACACGACAGAAGAGACTGGCGCGTTCCCGTGACTGCGATCGAGCTCCGGAGAACTCTCAGGACCGATTTGCAGGCATGATACGCGTCGCCCGGGCGGTCATCATCCCCCAGAAGAGCCCGAACCTGTAGCGCTCAATTGATTCAATTACGAATCCGTTCCTCTCCAACAGCGCGCGCAGCTCGTCGAGGCGCAAGGCGCGCCGGTGTCCGGAGCCAAAGAGACGCAGGAGCGAGTCGCAGATCCGACAGACGATGTAGTCGGAGCACCAGTCGGTGATCACGAGCTCACCGTCAGAGGAGAGCAGTTCACGGATCTCGCCCAACACCTGGTCCGGTTTGGGGAAGTAGTGAAATGAGCTCGTGGAAACGACGAGATCGAAGCTCCCCGCTCTGAAGGGAAGGTCGCCGGCCACGGCGCGTACCAGCCTGTCCGGGAGATGGCGGAGACGGTGAGCGGCCCGGCGAATCATCCGGAAGGACAGATCGATCCCGGTCGTCGAAAGGCTTCTCGTGGTGCGATGCAGCGTCTCGAGAAGCTTCCCCGTTCCGCACGCAACATCCAGAATACGCATCCCCGGTTCGAGCGAGAGCCGCCTTGTCGTCTCTTCGATCGAGCGGGTGATGTAGGTCGACCAGCGCTGATCGTACTCGCCTGCGAGTCGATCGTATTTCTCTTCGGCGCGTCTCATCCAGGCCGGCACTCAGCCGAGATCAGTATTCCTCAATCGCAATGCGTTGCCGATGACCGAAACCGAGCTGAAGCTCATCGCCGCGGCAGCAATCATCGGACTGAGCAGCAGCCCGAACACGGGATAGAGAACGCCGGCGGCGATCGGTACGCCGATGGCGTTGTAAATGAAAGCGAAGAAGAGGTTCTGACGGATGTTCTTCATCGTCGCTTCGCTCAGCCTTCTCGCTCGGAGGATCCCGAGAAGATCTCCCTTGATCAAGGTGACGCCAGCGCTTTCCATCGCGACGTCAGTCCCGGTACCCATCGCGATTCCGACGGTTGCCTGCGCCAGAGCGGGAGCGTCGTTGATTCCGTCGCCCGCCATCGCGACCTTGCGACCCTCTTTCTGCAGCGACTCGATGACACTCTTCTTCTGATCCGGCATGACGTCTGCCTCGAATCGATCGATTCCGAGTTTCTTCGCAACCGAAGCCGCCGTCGTGGCGTTGTCTCCGGTCAGCATGACGATCTCGAGCCCCTCTTCCTGGAGTCGGCGCACCGCTTCCGCCGTGGTCTCCTTGATCGGATCCTTGACCGAGAGAATGCCCGCCGCCTCACGATCGATCGCCACGAGGACGACCGTCTGTCCGTCAGCCCGCAGCGACTCGGCCTTCGCGACGAGGCGGGAGACGTCGATCTTCTCCCTCTCGAAGAGTCTTGTATTTCCGAGAGCGACGTCGCGCCCTGCGACCTTGCCCACGACGCCCATACCGGTGATCGAGTCGAATGAGTCGGCTTCCGGAATCGTCACTCCCCGCGATTCGGCTCCCTCCACGATTGCGGCCGCCAGAGGATGCTCACTAGCCCTTTCGAGAGCTGCCGCGATGCCGAGCACCTCGTTCTGATCGAAGTCGCCAAGGCCGAGGACTGACGAGAGTTTCGGCTTTCCGAGAGTCAGAGTGCCGGTCTTATCGACCACGAGGGTGTCCACGCTCCTGAACGTTTCGATCGCTTCAGCATTGCGAAACAGGACGCCGGACGAGGCACCCCTGCCACTCGCGACCATGATCGAGATCGGCGTTGCGAGACCGAGCGCGCAGGGACAGGCAATGATCAACACTGAGACAGCCGAGATCAGCGCGAAGACAAATGAAGGTTCCGGCCCATAGATCATCCAGACGACGAATGCCGTGACGGCAACCAGAACGACGACCGGCACGAACCAGCCGGCCACCACGTCTGCGAGTCTCTGGATCGGTGCGCGGCTGCGCTGGGCCTCGGCAACCATCTGAACGATCCGGGCGACGAGCGTTTCGCTACCGACCTTCTCCGCGATGATCACGAGACTTCCGTTACCGTTGACCGTCCCGGCCACGACACGGTCGCCAGCTGCCTTCTCGACCGGAAGCGGCTCGCCGGTCACCATCGCCTCATCGACGTTGCTCTTGCCTTTCTCAATCCTGCCGTCGACCGGCACTTTCTCACCCGGCCGGATGCGCAGCTTGTCCCCCGTCTCGATCATGTCGAGAGGGACATCCTTCTCCTCACCGCCCTCGGAGATGCGTCGTGCCGTGTCTGGAGTCAGACCGAGGAGCGTGCGGATCGCGGCTCCCGTCTGGCTCCTCGCCCGGAGCTCCAGGACCTGGCCCAGGAGTACCAGCGTCACGATCACCGCCGCTGCCTCGTAGTACACACCAACCTGGCCGTGCTCTCCCCGGAACTGCTCCGGAAAGAGAAACGGGAACAACGTGGCGACTAGGCTGTACAAAAAGGCCACGCCTGTGCCGAGCCCGATCAGGGTGAACATGTTGAGGCTTCGGTTCTTCACCGACGACCAGGCACGCTGAAAGAAAGGCAGTCCGCCCCACAGCACCACCGGCGTCGCCAGGATCAGCTCGATCCACGGTCCCCACGGTGTCGCCATCAACCGCGCGACCGGATCGAGGCCGGGGATGTGACGACCCATGACGAGCACGACGAGCGGCAGGGTGAATACCGCGCTCACCCAGAACCTGCGTCGCATGTCGGTCAGCTCGGGGTTCTCCTCTTCTTCGAGTGTCACCGTCCTCGGCTCCAGAGCCATTCCGCATATCGGGCAGTTCCCCGGACCGTCCTGAACCACCTCGGGATGCATCGGGCAGGTCCACTCGGTCTTCTTGCCGAGCGGTTGAGGCTGATCCGGCTCGAGCGCCATTCCGCATTTCCGGCACGGTCCCGGCTTCGACTCGACGACCTCCGGATCCATCGGGCAAACGTATTTTGCACCCGGAACAGCGACCTCCTGTTTACGTGGAGCTCCGGAGAGATAGCCGGCCGGATCCGCATCGAACTTCTTCTTGCAACCGGGATTGCAGAAGTAAATCGTCTCGCCGTTGTGATCGCTCGAACCGGCGGCGTGCGCCGGATCGACCGTCATGCCGCAGACGGGATCGATGTGTTCCTTTTTATCGGAGGCGCCCTCCATGAACGACTCCGGAGACGCGTCGAACTTCTTCTTGCAGCCGGGATTGCAGAAGTAAATCGTCTCGCCGTTGTAATCGCTCGAACCAGCGGCATGTGCCGGATCGACCGTCATGCCGCAGACCGGGTCGATGTGTTCCTTCTTATCGGAGACGCTCTTCATGAACGACTCCGGGGACGCATCGAACTTCTTCTTGCAGCCGGGATTGCAGAAGTAAATCGTCTCGCCGTTGTAATCGCTCGAGCCAGCGGCATGTGCTGGATCGACTTTCATCCCGCATACGGGATCGATGTGAGCGGAGGAGGATTGACGGTTGGAGGGTGAATGATCCATATCTGATTTCCTCATCTCGCGAACTTCCGGAACAGGTCCGCAAGCTCATCGTAAACGGTTTCGGCGCGCGCTGACTCACCGGACATGACGGCGTCAGTGACGCAATGGTGGAGATGACTCCGCAGCAGGATCTGCGCGGTACCGCGCAGCGACTCGGAGACCGAGGATACCTGCGTGAGAATATCGGGGCAGTAACGGTCATCCTCGATCATCCGCTGCAACCCGCGAATCTGCCCCTCGATCCGTCGCAAACGGGTCTGCAGTTTCTGCTTCTCAGAGTCATCGAGGCTTTTGCTGTGGCTGCACGATTCGTGGCTCATACGAGACGTTATACCATAGGGGGGTATCCTTTATTCCACGCCAGCGCGAGCGCGAGGTTGTCAACCTGAGTTTTGGAATGGCGCCGCTTCGCCCGCACCAGCGGAGTGAAATGACTCTCGTCCATGTCACGCCGCCTGCCCTGAGGAGCGAAGCGACGAAGGGAAGGAGCGGCCTCATCGCGACTGAGGCCTCTGGGTGGCGGAAGCTGGCCCGGTCGGTCCCGCCGCCCAGATTCCTCGCTTCGCTTCGGAATGACAGCACGGTGTTTTGAGAGATTTGGACGTGGTGTCATTGGTTGAAGAGCGAGCTCCGTGGCGACTCGGTGCGAGCGGGCGCCGACGGGGTACGGAATGACACATGTATCGAGCCACGTTCCCAGATCCAGCGCTTGCTGCGCCCAAACAGACGAATGACAGAAAATTTGAAATCCTTTGCCGATCTCGGCCTCCGCGACGAAACCCTCGAAACCATCAAATCTCTCGGCTGGATGACACCCCGGCCAATTCAGGCGGGCGTCATCCCGATCGCCATGGAAGGCGGCGACGTCATCGGGCTGGCAGAGACCGGCTCCGGCAAAACCGCCGCCTTCGGCATCCCGCTGATCGAGAAGACGACGCACAACCGCGAGGTACAGGCGATCGTTCTCTCACCCACTCGAGAGGTCGCGCTGCAGACCGAGGTGGTTTTCGAGTCGCTGGCGAGCGCGCGGAACCTGAAGGTGGTCTCGACGATCGGCGGTGTGAAGTTCGGACCGCAGCAGAGCAAGCTCAGCCACGGAGCGCAGATCATCATCGCCACACCGGGGCGCCTGCTCGACCATCTCGATCGCGGCACCTTCGATCCTTCATCCGTTCGATTCCTCGTGCTCGACGAAGCCGATCACATGCTCGACCTCGGGTTTCTTCCCCAGGTCCGCCAGATCGTGCGACGCCTCCCGACCCACCGCCAGACGATGATGTTCTCGGCGACGATGTCGGGTGAGATCAAGGTCCTCGCGCACACGCTCCTCAAGGAACCACAGCTCGTCGATCTGAGACCGGAAGGTCACACCGCCGCCGGCATCAACCACAATCTCTATCTCGTCTATCCTCCGGACAAGCGGGAGTGCCTGCTTCAGGTTCTCGAAGAGGAAGATGGAAGTACGATCGTCTTCACCCGTCGGAAGGTGGACGCCGAATGGCTCTACCACGTCCTCAAACAGAAGGGGATGGACGTAGCCCGCATCCACTCGGATCGCAGCCAGGGGGGCAGAACCGACGCCCTCGAAAGCTTCCGCAGCGGTTCCCGTCGGATCCTCGTCGCCACTGACATTGCGGGACGCGGAATCGACATTCCGATCATCGATCACGTTGTGAATTTCGATCCCCCGAATACTGTCGAGGACTACGTCCACCGCGCCGGGAGAACTGCCCGCGGCGATAAGGGCGGATCTGTATCGACGATCGCCACGTGGCAGGACTTCCGACTGATTCAGGACGTGGAGAAAACGATCGGCGACGAGATGGAACGTTGCACCGTTCCGGGCATCCGCGAGTGGAAAGAAATCAGCACGAGCTCCCGTAAGACCCGCCGCCGGGTCTAGGAGGGTTCGCTTTCTCCAGGCGTGGCCTGGCAGCGGCGGGCACCGCTCTCCTCGACCCAGTCATCCTGAGCCGCCGGATCCCGCGCAGCGAAGGACGGTCGAAGGATCGCGTCGAGTCATACTAGCCTCGGTCCCAGCGCAATCTTCGTCGAGTCGGGCCGTACGCGATCCTTCGACCGTCCTCCGCTGCGCTCCGGCGGCTCAGGATGACACCACTTCCAAATCTCTCAAAACACCGTGCTGTCATTCCGAAGCGAAGCGAGGGATCTGGGCGGGGCGATGAGGCCGCTCCTTTCCTCACCCTTCCTCCTGCCGCGCGATACAATCACCCTGCTGGTCGAACGTATCGGGAGGGATGGAATGGAAAGCAGAATTCTCAGATGGTCGGAACTCGAACAGGGGGACCCCCCCGAAGAGAAGGCGCCCGACTTCATCCTGGCATTTCTGCCTCCCTCGTCCGACACGCCCTCAAAGCTCGGACAGATCGCGAAGTGGTGGCCCCAGAGCCTCGTTTTCGGCTGCGAAGCAGTCACTCAATTCGCTGGCAACAGTCTCTCGACCGAAGGTGCTCTGCACCTGTTCTTTCTCGATGACCAGCAGCGAAGACCTTCCATCGAAGTGATTGAGGCCTCTGGAGACGGTCCCATTGACCCGAACGATCTATCACGGGCGACCCGCCTTCTCGAATCGTCCACCGGTGCTCTGCTGCTCTGCGACGGTCTCAGATTTCCGGCCAATCGGCTTCTCGCCTCGATCCGTAAGGAGCTCGGCGAGAGTGCACCCGTCATTGCCGGAGGACTCGCATCACAGAGTGAGCCGCTCGATCATCCGGGTGCCCGGGTGTTTCTCAACCAGCAGGTCTACGACGCCGCAGCTCTCATCGTCGGCTTCACGGGGATTGAATGCGAGGTCGCTATCGTACGCGGTTGGCAACCGGCGAGTCCCGTCTTTACGGTGACGAAAGCATCAGGCAATGTCATCTACGAGATCGACGGCAAGCCTGCCGTCGAGTGGTATCACCAATTCTTCGAGGTCGATGGGGAGATCGCTCCAATGCCGGTGTCGGCATACCGGTTCCCGCTGATCGTCGAGGGTCCACGTCCCGAGAGGTCAGGTCTTTATCGGAGCATGAAGTTCTTCGATGACCCTCCTGGCGCGGTTACCTACTGGGGGGAATTCGAGCAAGGTGACAATGTCCGGCTCGGGATGGGGGACGGCGGATCGCTCATCGACGGGGCCGCCGCACTCGGAGCCGCCAATCACGCCGAGGCTGCCGTACTTTTCTCCTGCGTCGGACGCGAGATGGTCCTGGGTGAAAGCGCGCAGAAGGAGATCGAGACGATCGAACACGCGCTCGGGGTCCCGCTCAGCGGACTCTTCTCGTTCGCCGAGATCGGTCCGAGCTCTAAAGGGATCCTGGCTTACTACAATCAGACGGCTGTGCTCGTGATTCTGAGGGAGACCTCGACGTGAAATATCCTCCGGAGCTCGAGAACTCGATTCTTCGCCGTCTGCTCAGTCAGACGACTGAAGCCTACGAAGAGCAGCTCTCCGAGCTCCACGCCGAAAAAGAGTTTCATCAGATCACACTCGAAGCGATCGTCGACGGTGTCATCACCACCACCAGCAGCGGCCAGGTTCATTCCCTCAACCCTGTAGCCGAGCAGTTGACGGGCTGGACGGTGCAATCGGCGGCGGGCAAAGAGCTCTCCGAGGTCTTTCACCTCGTCGACATCGACGGAAACCGCATCGACCTGCGGCTCAATGACGACCTGATCACGCAGAAGACCGAAGCTGTCCTGGTGCGAGCGGATCAGAGAAGGTTCTCCGTCGAGTTTTCATCCTCACCTCTGCACGACCGTCTGCACAATCTGATCGGGCGCGTCATCGTCTTCCAGGACGTGACCGAGCGACGGCTCATGCAGCTCCAGCTCTCGCACGAGGCGACTCACGATTCGCTGACCGGAGTACTCAACCGCCGCGCATTCGATCAGCGACTGCGCGAGGCTTTCGCCACGGTCGTACGGACGGGCGAGCCTCATGGCCTGTGCTATCTCGACCTCGACCGTTTCAAACTCGTCAACGACACCTGCGGTCACTTTGCAGGGGACGAGCTTCTGCGACAGATCACCGCACTGATCCAGGAGAAGATCGGAAGTGCAGGGGCACTCGCGCGACTCGGCGGCGACGAGTTCGCCATCCTGGTCCCGGCAGCAGACCGGGATGGCATCACCGCGATTGCGACAGACGTCTTTGAGGCGATCAAAGACTTCACGTTCCATTGGGGCGAGCGGCGATTCGATATTACCGCCAGCTTCGGGGTCGTTCCGGTCAATGCCGAGTTTGAAACGGTCGACCAGGTCATGAGCGCCGCGGATCATTGCTGTTATCGATCCAAGGCGAGCGGTCGAAACCGCATCATCGTGTTCGACCAGAGCGACAGACAGCTGCAAAAGCGGCATGACCAGCTCGACTGGGTCGGAAGACTCGGAAAGATTCTCAACGAAGATGCTCTGTCTCTCCACGCTCAGCGCATCCATCCGCTTTCCAAGGGGACGCCAGTAGATTTTTTCGAGATTCTGATCCGGCTCGATGATGGACACGGCACATTCCTTCCGGGAGAGGTCATCAACGCTGCAGAGAGCTACGGGCTGATGCCGGAGCTGGACCGCTGGGTCATTGCACGTGCTCTGTCACTACTCGGAAGCGCACCCCCGGCTGGACCTTTCCTCTGCTCGATCAATCTTTCATCGCTCTCGGTCGCTGACCCCTCTCTGGCCGGATTTATCGAGGACGCGATCGAAAGAAACCAGATCGCGCCCGAGTCGATCTGTTTCGAGATCTCCGAGACGGCGACGATGAGTAACCTGGCGCACGCAAGACAACTCGTGGATCGGCTTCGGAACCACGGATGCCGGCTCGCGCTAGACGACTTCGGCGCCGGAATGTCGTCTCTGGCACACCTTCGAGAGATTCACTTCGACTTCGTCAAGATTCATCAGACCTTCATCACCGACATCGTCAACGACCCGCAGGACCTCGCCATGGTCGAAGCGATTCATCAGTTCGCACATATTCTCGGCATGAGGACGATCGCCGAGTCGGTCACGAACCGTGACGTGCTGCGCGAGCTCGAGAGAATCGGCATCGACTACGGACAAGGCTTCGGGCTCAGCGAACCGGTCGCTCTCTCGCGGATCGTCAACTCTGATGAATCATCCTCCTGAGGTGGCGCCCTTGACCCTCATCCGAGGCGCCACTACCATCGCTCCCCCATGGCTGACTCCCCTCTGAAACTCCGATTCGCTCCCTCCCCGACCGGCTTTCTCCACGTCGGCGGCGCCCGCACCGCGATCTTCAATCTTCTCCACGCCCGCCGGTACGACGGCACCTTCGTGCTGCGCATCGAAGATACGGACGTCGAGAGATCAAAACAGCATCACGCCGAGCAGATCATCTCTTCGATGAAGTGGCTCGGCCTCGAATGGGACGAGGGCCCCCATTATCAGAGCGACCGGCTGGACCGATACCGCGAAAGAGTGGAGGAGTTGATCTCCGAGGGAAAGGCCTACCGCTGCTACTGCACAGTCGACGAGATTGAACAGGAGCGCGACTCAGCAGAAAAGCGAGGGACTGCGTTCCTCTACTCCGGAAAATGCCGCGACCGGGAGCAGGCAACGGCCGGCACTCCCTCGGTCGTGCGCCTGCGACTGCCCGACGAAGACGTCACGATCAACGATCTGATCAGGGGCGAGGTCGTCGTCGAACGCTCGACCCTCGACGATTTCATTCTCCTCCGCACGGATGGCAACCCGACATACCACCTCTCCGTCGTCGTCGATGATATCGACATGGGAATCACTCTGGTTGCTCGGGGTGAGGATCATCTCTCAAATACGCCGAAGCACATTCACCTGTTCCGTGCCTTTGGGCAGGAGCCGCCGAAGTTCGCCCATCTTCCACTGATCCTCGGAGCCGACAAGAAGAGGCTCAGCAAGAGAACCGGCGCCGCATCCGTCGAAGAGTTCAGGAGCATGGGAATCCTTCCCGACGCGCTCGTGAACTTCCTCGCACTCCTCGGATGGGCGACCGGGGACGACCAGGAAATCCTCTCGCTCGAGGAGCTCGAGTCACGATTCGACCTGGAAGACGTGAATCGGTCCGCGGCAGTGTTCGACGTCGAGAAGCTGCTCTGGATGAACGGACTCTACATCGGCAGCACGAGCGTCGCTACACTGATTCACCACCTGCGCGAGCACATCGACTTCGAGATCGATGATGAGGAGCGCCTCGCTCGAGTGGTCGCGCTGCACCAGTCGCAACCACGGACACTCGTGGAGCTCGCGCACGCCGTCCGTCCCTATTTCGTCGGCGACGATGAGATTACGTACGAGGAACAGGCAGCGCAGAAGCACCTCAAGGGCGAGGATCTTCCGCAACGGCTCACAGCATTGCGGGATGCGTTCGCCACACTCGAGCCCTGGACGGTCGAGTCGACGGACGCGACTCTGCGAGAAGTGGCCGCCCAGATGGGGGTGGGCGCAGGAAAGCTGATTCACCCTCTTCGACTGGCCGTCACCGGGAAGGGAGTCGCGCCTCCGATATTCGACGTGCTCGTCGAGATGGGCCGAGAGCGCACGACCGGTCGTCTCGACAGGCTGCTTCGGCACGTGAGCAACTGACGACCGAATGTGGGTAGCAGCCGTGGTGTTGACCAGCCCGCTCTCGAGCAGGCTGATGACAAGAGCTACCGTTTTCTACTGAGGTCGTCGAATCGCCTCAGTACCGATCAATTCTGATCTGAATCTGCCAGCGGCAATCGCACGGTGAACAGTGATCCCTTGTCGAGTCCCTCGCTCAGGGCTTCCACCTCACCGCCGTGGAGCTGAACGAGGTGATGCACGATCGAGAGTCCCAGCCCCAGCCCGCCAAACGACCGTGTTGTGCTGCTGTCGGCCTGACGAAAGCGCTCAAAAAGGTGCGGGATAAACTCCTTCTCGATTCCGCGGCCCGTATCGCGTACATCCACCTCAGCCATGGCGCCATTGCGGCGCATCGTGATCGAGACCTTCCCCCTTCTTCCGTTGAACTTGACGGCGTTGGAAAGCAGGTTCCAGAAGACCTGCCGCAGTCGTTCGCCGTCGCCGATCACGGAAAGCGGATGCAGGTCCGTTTCGATCCGCACACCCCTTTCCTCCGCCGTTGATCGTAGAACGTCGACCGCCCCCGCGACGATCTCCGCGAGGTCGACTGGTTCTCGTCGGATCGTCATTTTGCCGGCGATGATTCGAGACACATCGAGCAGATCTTCGACGATTCTCACCTGCGACTGAGTGCTCCTGTAGACGGCTGCTGCCGCCTGATGCCGCGTGTCCGTGTCGAGATCGTCTCGATCCAGCATCCTGGCCCAGCCCAGGGCTGCGGTCAGGGGCGTTCTCATCTCGTGAGACAGCGTTGCCAGAAAATCGTCCTTCGCCCGGTTTGCCTCCTCCGCTTCGCGCCGTGCTTCCCGCTCCGACTCGTACAAACGTGCTCGGTCGAGGGCCTGGGCGCAGTGCCGCGCGAGCGCCAGAAGAAACTCCCGATCCTCGACTGAAAACTCGCGCGCTTCAAAGAAACTGAGGCCGATCGCGCCAAATGAGCGTCCTTCGAGCGTGAGCGGCACGGCTGCGAAAGCATGATGGGCGCCCGTCATTCGTCCCTTCAAAGCAGGGAACTGGCGCACGAGCTCCTCCGTGCTCGAGATCAGAGACATCTCACCGTTGACGATCGCATTGGTCATCGGCAGGAGCCGGCCAGGCTGATCGAGCGGGATCGACCGGAACTGCTCGATGTAGCCGGGATCGAACCCGATGGACCGGATAAGTTCAGCATGGTTCTCCCGCCGGATGGCGACCGCCCCTGATTCGGCTCCGAACGAGCGGATCCCCTGTTCAATGATGACGTCAGCCACCCTCCCGGTGGTCGTCGCCTCCGAGAGAGCGGCGGTGACCTCCTGCAATCTGGCAATCCGCTCCGCGTTCCTCTCGGCCCCTGAGCGAGCCTTTCGCTCCTGCTCGAACAGCCGAGAGTTGTCGACGGCTAACGCCGCGCGCTGCGCGAGATCCATCGCGAGGTCGAGATCCGATTGATCGAACCTTTCGTCCGACTCGCAAGACACCAACGTAATGGCGCCGATCCTGTGTCCGCGCGCGGTGAGTGGCACCACCATGGCGGACCTCATCCCGAGCTTCCTGATCACTTCGAGATGCTCCTCATCGACCGCGGTTTCAGCCACCATCTCCTCCGTGATGGTTGGGAACAGCTCGGGGACTCCCGCCATCGCTACGCGCGCCACGGCGCTCTGGCTGGGATCGCTCGACGGGGGATATCTCTCCTGGATCTCACGCGCCCACCGCACCTTGGCCAGATCCTTGTGAGCAACGGCAACTCGGCGGAGAGATCCATCCTCCTCGACGAGGTCGACCGCGCACCAATCAGCGATCGTCGGCACTGCAAGCAGCGCGATCGTATTGAGAATCGAATCGGCATCGAGAGTCGAGGTGAGCAGATCGCTGGCCTTCATGAGAAATCTCAGCGTATTGCGCTCTTTCCTCAGATCCTCGAGTATCGACGATTTTGCAGCCTCCGTCCGCGCCCGCTCGACCGCAAGCGCGACCTGCGTCGCGATGGCGGATGCGAGGCTGATCTCGGTCGCCGAAAACTGCGTTGGATGATCGACGTAGAGCATGAACTTGCCGATCAGACCCGAGGTGGAAAGCAGAGGAATGAACGCCAGCGCATGAATTCCCTCGGCCAGGATCGCGTCACGAAACGGCTCCAGACTCGAGTCGTTCCGGGCATCCGCAACGACGATCGGCTCCGCATCGGTGGTTTCGATCTTCCATGGCGAATGACCGTCTACCGCCTGGCGGTACTCGTTGGAGAGGTTTCGGGAGGCCACGAACCGCATGACGCCGGACTCATCGAACAGAAGAATCGACGCCCGATCGATCGGCAGAAAATCGATCAGTGCCTGAATCGCGAGCTCATAGACATCCTCGACCCGAGTGAGTCGAGAGAGCTTCGCCGCCACTGTGGCAACGATCGCCAGCTCATTGGACTCCTTCAGGTCTGATTCGGATCCTTTGTGCATATCGACGATCCCGCACCTGCTTATGGAGCGGACATGATCTTGTCGTAGAACGACAGATATCGCGGGACGACATTCGCCACGTTGAACTTCGACAGAGCATGATCCCTGCCCGCCCGGCCCATTCTGGTGCGCATCGTCTCATCCCTCAGCAGTCGGACCGCGCGATCGGCAATCGCATCGACGTCGCCCACCTCCACGAGATATCCCACCTCACCGTCGATGATGACCTCGGGAAGTCCTCCCGTGTTCGACGCAACCACCGGGACCTCCGAAGCGAGAGCCTCCAGTGCCGCCATACCGAACGACTCGGTCTGCGACGGTAGCAGGAACAGATCACAAGCCGCGATCACACTCTCGATATCGGGGACATTCCCGAGAAAGATCGTTCTGTCCTCTACCCCGTGTTCCCGCGCCCACGCCTCCGCCCGCGATCGCTCCGGCCCATCTCCAATCATCAGCAGGCGGCTCGGCACCTCGCGCTGGATCTTCTCGAAGGCGGCAAGCACATCACCAATCCGCTTCACCGGTCTGAAGTTGGATGCGTGGCCGATCAGCTTCTCGCCACCGCACGCCCAGCGCCGCATCGATTCGACTGTCTTCCCGGACTTGTTGAATCGCGCCGGATCCACGAAGTTCGGGATCACCTCGATTTCCTTTTTCACGCCGATCGACTCGAATGTTTTTCTCTTGAGCCAGTCGGAGACCGCCGTCACACCGTCCGAAGCTTCGATACCAAACCGCGTGATGGGAAGGTAGCTCGGATCGCTGCCGACAAGCGTGATGTCAGTGCCGTGAAGAGTGGTGACGATCTTCATCCCCGGATGGATCTGTTTTGCCAGAAAGCCGCTGATCGCATGAGGGATCGCATAGTGAACATGGAGAATGTCGAGCTCCTCGAAATCGGCGACCTCGGCCATCTTCGTCGCAAGCGCGAGCGTGTAGGGCGGATACGCGTCGAACAACGGATACGGCGTGACCGTCACCTCGTGAAAGCGAACCCTCTCGTGCAGCACGTTCAGCCTGGAAGGCCATGCGTAACTGATGAAATGTACGTCGTGTCCCAGACTGGCGAGAGCCAGTCCGAGCTCGGTCGCCACGACGCCGGACCCGCCAAAAGTTGGGTAGCAGGTGATTCCAACCTTCATTTGATCTCCCGGCCGCTGTAGGCCCCAGTCAAATCGTTGACCATCGGGGGTTGTTTGGTGAGAAACCCCTCCCCGAACTCACGACCGATCAGCGCGCCGAAATGTCTGGCGCGCGCCTCGATCATGTCGATGAACGATTTCTTTGAAATGAATGTCTCCGGCTCCGAGGAGGATGGATTGTGAAACTGGGAAGCGTAAGCACGCATCGCCCGCACGCGATCCTCCCAGAAATCAGTGATGTCGACGACGAAGCTCGGATGAGAGACGTAGTTCTGTATGTAGTAGATGACCGCGTCGGGCCTGTGGGCGGGCTCATCCGTTTCCCGTTTGACGAGACCGGCATAGAACCAGGCGTCGGTGATCAGGCGGCCTGTTTTCGTGTGATCCGGATGGCGGTCGTCAGGCCAGGGAGCAAGTACGACATCGGGCCGATAGCGGCGAATCACGCGGATCAGCTCCTCCTCCTCGGCGACCCCGTCACGGAGGCGCCCATCACCGAAGTCGAGCCGGTCCCGAACCGCGACTCCGAGAATACCCGCCGACTCCAGAGACTCACGCCTCCTCGTCTCGACGTCGCCACGGGTTCCCATCTCCGCGTGAGTCAGATCGACGATTCCTACTTTTTTCCCCGCCCGCGTGGCGCGCAGGATTGTCCCCCCACAAGCCAGCTCCACGTCGTCCGCATGTGCCCCAAAGACAAGTATGTCCAGCTTTTCGCTCATTCACTCACCTCTCGGAATGCCGATGATGCTCAGCCGGTCGACGGCCGGTTCTGCGTGAGGGACAATCGCGTCGAGTGTCTCATCACCCCACAACATCCAATGAGTGAGCCAGCCGATGATTCTGTCCTGCACAATCCCGTTGGGACGAACCACATTTGAAAACCGCTCGACTGCAGAAAACCTCTCCTGATCGCTGCGCGCAATGACGCGGCGGCCGCGCCGGCCCAGTACGTCGAGATGGTAATCGATCCGTCGTGCGGTGCGATTGAGCGAGCGCGTGAGGCTTCTGTCCGCTTCGAGGATCGACTCGCGGATCGACTCCAGCTCGCGATCGAATTCTCCCTTGAGCAGTTCGATCCGTTCCGCCAGTTCCGCTTCACGATCCTGCTCGCGGCGTGACAGGATCGTCTCGGGCGAATCGAGCCACTCCTCGGGATCGATGTCGTGACGGACCATCGCCTCCATGTACCGCCGCGGCACGACCAGGGCGTGAGCCCGCAGCATCACACGCGGGCTCGGCACATCCAGCAGCTCAGAGGCCCCGCTCAACTGCGCGTAGTAGGCGACCTCGGCCGGACCGCCGACAAATGCGGTGGGCCGGAAAACGAAGTCCTGCAGAAGCGGTCTCATCAGGGCTGCCGTAGAGATCCGTTCGGGCGCTTCTTCGCTCAGTCTTCCGAGCTTCCGCCCGTCCTCGATCGCCGAGCGGGCCCCGTCGGAGTCGATCTCGTAGAACATCGTGTAGCGCTCGGTCGCCGCAGGTTTGACCTGAACCCTGTAGCCCGCCGCCTCGATCTGCCGCGAGCTCGAAGCGATGGCCTGCTGCACGTCGTCGAATCTTGCGGCCGCCGTGGCGAACACGCGTTTCCCTGCTTGGCGGAGCTCCGGGAGAAGAGAATCGACCAGGACCACCCGTCCGCCCGCCACTGAGGTGATCAATCGAGCGAAGGAATCCCTGAAACTGAGTCCCGGCTCGAGCCACCCCTCTTCAGGCAGCGCCGTCGCACTCACGACAGCCGTACGCAGGTCCTCCGGAACCGTGAGCGGTCCTACCGGAAAGCGCTCGGCTGGTGAGGTCTTTGAGCGGAACTCTTTCGTCCGGCCGTTCAACTGAAGAGTCAGCCGCGCGACTTCATCGAAATCATGATCTTCGGTCGCCATCCAGAAGAAGGGGATGAGCGGATCGTCCCCTGATCGGCGAGACTCTTCCGCCATGTGGAGAAGGGATGCGAGCTTGACGAGCGTATAGAGCGGGCCGCCACCGAATCCGACCTGCTGTCCGGCGACGATCGCGCGGCCACGGCCCGCAGCCCAATCATCGACCATCTCGCCGACGTCGTTCCCCCACGATCGGTTCGAGTCGCGGAGAGCGCGCGCAAGTGGCTGGCGGTCAGGATCGGGAATCGATGAGCTCGACTGTCTGAAAAGCCGGGTCGCCTCAGGCTTCCCATGAACGAGGTCGAGCGCCAGGGGGTTGATCGCCGGATACCGGTCCAGCGGCAGATACCGGAACGAGGACTCGGAACCGTGGCTCACCGCCGACGTTTCCCCATCAGGATCAGCCGGGGGCTCTCGGGGCCGAACTCTCCACCATCGAAATCGCCAAAAACACGATCGAGCGCAAAACCAGCACTTGCAAACATCTGGGAGATCTCATCGAGATCATAGCCTCGGACGCGTTCGAGGTACGATCGGCCGTCGATACAGATCCGTTTGTTGAACATCCGGGTCGACTCGTTGAACCACCGATCGATCTCGATTTTCTTGCCGTCCTGCTCTCTCTTCTCGTGTGCGACGAGATTTTTCCTCTCTCGTCCGACATTCAGATAGTCGAACAGGAAAGGAGCCTCCGGTTCCATGACTCTCGCCATCTCCTGAACCACCTGAAGATTCTCCTCCTGAGATTCGAAGTAACCGAAGCTCGTGAAGAAGTTGACCAGAGCCGCAAACTGACGATCGCAGAATGGAAGCGCACGCATGTCGGCGCGAACCAGTCGAAGAGCCTGGCTCTGCTTCACCGCCTCCCGCAGGAGAGTCCATGACAGGTCAAACCCGACCGCTGAGTAGCCGGCCTCGCTCAGCTCCTGAAGATGTCTCCCGCTGCCACACGCCAGATCGAGGAGCGGACCGTCGATCTTCCCGATATGACGGCCGAGAAACGCGACATGAGCACGCGCCTCCTCAGCGTCGCGATGCGCGTAGAGATCGAGGTACTCCTCGCCGAACCATTCCTTGTACCACGTCATCTGATCGTCAGTTGTGCGTTTCCCGATACTCGCGAGTCCTCGATCTCAGGCATCAGAACGCGAGCTCATGAGCTTCGAGATCCGCTCTTCCTGACTCCTTGCAATTTCGAGGGCGCTTTCCAGCGTACGGATCAATTCCTGTGATCGAACCTGCATCGCCTGAAGCTCGGCGCCGAGATCATCGGATCCCTCCAGCGCCGAAACGTCTCCGGCAAAGGGTGACGCGGAGGACGCACCCGCGATCGTCCTGTGCCGCGTTCAGTCTTGACCCAGATGGCCTACAGCAACCGGGGAAGTCTCCGCCGCAGCATCAGGCGAGACGGCGACAGCGAGTTGCGATTCCCGATCCGCAACCTGCTCATCAGTCAGTCTGTAGTTCACCTGATTCCGCAGGTTCTCGATTATTTTCGTGATGGCGGCCCGCAAGGTCTGGCTGACGCCCTTCCCCTCGAGGGCAATCGCCTCGATCAGGTCGGCGTCACCGATGCCGAGATAGTCGCGCATGTCGTCGAGGCTGGACGTGTTCGGCAGATCGCGTTTGTTTGCCTGATACACGATGGCGATCTTCTCCGGGTTCAGCCGATTGAGGGTCAGGTTGGTCCGGAGATTCTCGAGGCTCCCGATGTTCGAGCCCTTCATCGATTCCTGCGAATCGGCCACGAACACGACCCCATCAGCACCACGAAGGACGAGCTTGCGAGTCGCATCGTAGAAGACCTGCCCCGGCACGGTATAGAGCTGCACTCTTACCTTCTGTCCCCCGATCGTTCCGAGCTCCATCGGCATGAAGTCGAAAAACAGCGTCCGGTCCGTCTCGGTCGCCATCGAGATCATCTTGCCCTTGTTGCCGATCTTCGGGTTGCCGTAGATCTGTTCGAGGTTCGTGGTCTTCCCGCACAACCCCGGCCCGTAGTAGACGAGCTTCGCGGTGACCTCGTTCGTCGCCTTGTTGACCAGCACCATCGCCGCACCTCCTGCCGAACGCGTAGCTTAACAGAGCAGCAGAGCACCGCGGCAACGCCACCATGGTCATCCTGAACGAGGCTGTAAGAATACTGGTAGCGGCTGACTCGAGTGAATTCTGAACCTCTCAACACATACCGTCCTGTCATTCCGAAGCGAAGCGAGGAATCTGGGCGGGGGATCGAGTGGGGCGTGCTTCCCGCGCCGAGATTCCTCAGTCGCGATGAGGCCGCTCCTTCCCTTCGTCGCTTCGCTCCTCAGGGCAGGCGGAATGACAGCGAGGTGAGTCATTTCACTTCACTGGCGACAGTGCGACTTCACCGTTTCCCGTCTGGCGCTGAAACGGAACCGGCGGTAGAGTTGTTACAGGAGGACGAATGAGAACGAAACAGGATGTTCTGAGCTCCATCAGAGACGAGGGAATCATCGGGGTGATCCGGTTCGAGCGGGCGGAGCTCGCTGCCGGGACGGCCGAAGCGTATGCGCAGCACGGAGTGAAGAACATCGAAGTCACGATGACGACTCCCGGCGCTCTCGACCTCATCGCAGACCTCTCGCACCGATTCGGTCCCGATGGTGTCGTCATCGCCGCCGGCAGCGTCCGTGGTGCCGAGGAAGCACAGCTTGCCCACGAGGCAGGAGCAGAGGTTCTCGTCTCCCCACACACTGATCCGGCAGTGATCGAATATGCCCGCGAAAACGACCTGGTCTGCGTAGCCGGCGCCTCGACACCGACCGAGATCATCAGGGCCTGGGAGCTCGGCGCTTCGATCATCAAGGTGTATCCGGCGCGGCTTCTCGGTGGCCCCGATTACATCCGGACGATCCGCCAGCCGATCCGGGGGGTGGAAATGCTGGCAGGGGGGCCTGTCTCCGTCGAGGAGCTGGAACCGTACTTCAATGCGGGCGTCGTAGCGGTGAACATGGCCGACGCACTGGCGCCGCTGTCGTTCGTGGAGCAGAACCGATGGGACGAGGTCGGCGAGCGGGTACGGCATGCACTCACCGCGTTCCAGAGCTGGAAGACACAGCACGCAGAAAACCAATGATTGCCACGCTTCTGCTTCTCATGGCGGCACAATTCCCTTCCGCCAATGACACCGGGTGGATGGAACCCGCGGCGTTTCATCTTCTGCTCGGAGAATCGAAAGACGCACGTCCGGGCCGAGTTCGAGCGGCGCGGATGGCTTCTGGAGCCCGGTGACACGGAAGGCTCGCTTCTCCATCCCTATGACGACACCAAGAGCGTCGTCCTCGACTTCGACGAAGATCGTCTCGTATCGATCCGCTTCGAGCTCGTGAGTTTCCGTCCTCAATTGTCCGAGGACTGGAAGCGTGTCAAATCACAGTTAAGGAAGAAGTTCGGAGCTCCCGAGGTCGATCATCCTCTCCTGCTGGTGCAGAACACTTCGGTGCTTACCGTGCATGCGGTTCTGCAGGATTCAGCCGACAGTGATCTCGGTAAATCGGGCGCCGGCATGATCATCGTCCGCTATTTCGTTCCGGCGTCGTCAACCGCTTCAGACGACACCAGCCGCTGATCGCCGGCGGCGTGTTTGCGCGGATCGAAGACAAGCAGTCCATAGCCACTGGTGCCGACGTATAGCCGCTCTGGAGCAGACGGCTCTGCCGCCACGAAGGTGATCTCGGATGCGTCCAGGGAAAGACCGGTCGGTTCGAACGCCTCACCACTGTTCGCCATCAGAAGATGCCTGCTGCTGTCGGACGCGAAAAACACGAATCGCTTTCCGCCCTCCACAGGGTGAACAGATGCCGCTTCGGGTACGGCGATGGCCACTTCCTTCCACCGGTTCATTCCGTCGATCTCTCCCGTCGTGTTCGTTCGGCTGCCCGCGATCAGAAACTTCTGATTGCTGCCATTGCCCATCGCGAGAAGCCGTATGCCTCCCGGGGCGCCCTCGATGGTGGCCCAACCCTGCTGGGTGAATCTGACAAGAGAATCGGAGGTCAGCGCGAAGAGCGCGGGAGCGCCGTCGTAGCGCGCCACGGCGAGATCGAGGACACGTGAATCGGGCTGACCGAGGCGGTACCAGGAAAGGCCTCCGTCTCGTGAGGTAAATACTCCATCGGAAGTCGCCGCAAACAGACGACTGCTGTTGTACTCCAGGATCTTTTCGACGCGCACGGGGAGTGACGTGGGCTCGGCTCGGGACCACTCCACGCCGTTCTCGCTGTAGAAAAAGCCACGCTCGGTTCCCGCGACGAAACGGTTTTCCGTTCCCCGCCGCACGACCAGACTCAGGATCTCCGGCAGCGGCGTCTGATTCATCATCGACCAGTGCAGCCCACCATCGTTCGAGCGGTAGATGCCGGCCGAGCTTCCCGCAAAACGGACGACGGCATAGATCGTTCCCGTTTGCTCCGGATCAGGAACCACGGATCCGATGCGGAGATTGTGAAGGCCGCGCGAGCGGCGCTCATAGGTTTCCCCGCGGTCATAGGAGATGTAGACGCCGTCTCCCTCGGTTCCGAGGACGATCCTCTCCGGCTTGTCCGGATGAATCGTGATCGTGTTGATGACGAGCCGGTCGTCAGAGATGCGATTCCAGCTCTTGCCGTTGTCGAGGGTCCGGTACAGTCCTGCCACTGAGCCTGCATACACGCACGACTGGTTATCCAGGTCGCGTGCGGTCGTGTGGATCCTGCGGTTCTCGAACCCGTCCTTGTAGCGGGTCCAGTTGTCCCCGCGATTCGTCGAGTTGTAGACCCAACCACAGGTCGAGAGCCAGATGTCGTCCGGATTTTTCGGGTCGATGTTGATCGAGAATACGTCGGTGTCGAGCACCATCCCTTCGGCGATGTGCTTCCACGTGTCGCCGCCGTCGTCAGTCCGCCATGCCTGTCGCCACGTTCCGACGTAAATCGTATCGTCGGAACGCGGGTCGATCGCGATCGACTCGACATTTTCCCGCGACGAGATCTTCTTCCACGACTGGCCTCCGTTGCCGGACCTCCAGACGCCCGTCAGGCCGCCCGCGACAAGCACGTCCGTATCCGTCGGCGAGACCGCGAGGGCGCGAATCGACACCTCGTCAATCCCCGTGTCACGACGCTTCCAGTTGATGGCACCATCGTCGGAGAAGGCCACCACGCCCCCGCCCCACACTCCCCAGCCACTCATCCAGAGACGGCCGTTCTCATCGATCAGGAGATTGTCGACGACATATCCGGGAAACGGTAACGATCCACGCGGATTCGACCAGCTTCGGCCGCCATCGGTCGTCGCATAGATCTCCCCATGGCTCGTTCCGAGGAACATCCGATCGGCGTCGGCCGGATCGATGACGAGTGCACGCACGTCGGCACCGAACAGGTCAGCCTGGTTCCACTCGGCCGCCACGGGCAAGGAGATCAGAATTAAAATCAGTAAGAGGAAAGACTTTCGCATACCACCCTGCATTCGATTAGTTCCGGTAAGTACGTTCCACAACGTACCCGACACGCAGAGCAATTCTCAGACCCTCTTTTCTGGAAACCATACGATCAGACGCAGAAGAGCCTCATGCCCGCAAAGTCATGGGGTGAGGCATGGGGTGAGGCACTACACTAAGACGATGCAGACGAGTGCACAGATCATTCTCGCCTCCGGCTCACCACGACGCCGTGAACTGCTCGAGTCCATCGGAATGGAATTCACGATACGGACGAGCAATGTCCCGGAGGAGCGACAACCGAACGAGCCAGTGCGCTCGTACGTCGAGAGGCTGGCGAGCGAGAAAGCCAGGGCGGTCGCGACGGAGTCGCCAGATAGCTGGGTGGTTGCGGCAGACACGGTCGTCTATCTCGACGATCTGGTCCTCGAGAAACCCCTGGACGAGGACGATGCAGTCAAAATGCTCGAGAAGCTTGCGGGCCGGACCCACACCGTCTTCAGCGGCGTAGCTCTCGTCAGAGCGGCGAGCCGGAGCTCGATCGTAGAATCCGTGCGCACTCAAGTGACGATCGCGCCGCTCGAGAGGCGAACGATCGAGTGGTATGTGGCGACTGGCGAGCCGATGGACAAGGCCGGAGCGTATGCGATCCAGGGAAAGGGCTCCATGTTCGTCGAACGTGTCGAGGGCAGCTACACGAATGTCGTCGGGCTGCCGATCCCGACACTTTTTCGTATGATGACGAGCGCCGGGATATCTCCTATTCACCCAGCGACCTCGAGGAGAGTTGAATGAGTGCTGCAGCAAAAGTCGGAGTATTCATGATCGCCATCCTGGCGATCCTCGCCTTCTTCATCCTCAGGATCGAGGACATTGCCATCGGGAAAGACTCGGGGACTCAGAAGATCGAGGTAGCCTTCGACTCCGTCGCCGGACTCGACGAGAAGTCCGCCGTCCGGGTCGCCGGCGTTCGCGTCGGAAAAGTCGCCGAGATCCGCCTGACCCCGGATGGCCGTGCGCTGGTGACGCTCGAGGTCACGGACGATATCGAGATCCGCCGCGGCGCGACCGCCCGCGTTGCAAATCTCGGGATGCTCGGCGAAAAATACATCGAGCTCATCCCTGGAGACCCCGGTGCGCCCGAGATTCAGGCCGCGGGGGAGGAGGAGATCCGCCTCTCCGGCTCGACCACCGCTTCGATCGACGACGTCACGAATCAGGTGTCGCTCATCGCCGAAGACCTCAAGGCGATCACCGCGTCGATCCGCAGTTCGATCGGCGACAGGGAAGGCGAGCAGCGGCTGGGTGAGATCGTCGAGAACATCAGATTGATCTCCGCCAGCATCCGGGATCTGATCGGCTCCAACGAGCAAAATGTATCCGCGACAGCCGCCAATCTACGTGCGATCACGGAGAATCTGCGGGCCGAACTTCCCCGCATCATCGAATCGGTCGAGACGACGTCGAACAGTGTCGGCGGGACGGTCGGAGAAAACAGAGAGGACATTCGGGCAATCGTCGAGAATCTCAAGGCACTCTCCTCCGACCTTCGTGTGACCTCCGAAAACCTGGGCGCTCTGACCGGACAGGTGCGGTCAGGCGAAGGTACGTTCGGCAAGCTGATCTACAGTGATGAGGCGCACGAAAAGCTGACCGGTGCGCTCGAAGCCGTCGAGGGGGGCGTCGCCGAACTGAGCGACACGCTCGGACGGGTAGGACGTCTCGGCCTCGAGGTTGGAATCAAGGGGGACTACTACGCCGGCATGGACGGGGACGGGACTATCGGTCCCAGTCTCGACGGCAATTCCCGATCAGCCGTCATGGCAAACGTCTTCCCGAATCCCGACCTCAACCGCTTCTACCATCTGGAGGTCGCAAACGATCCGAAGGGCGACCTCCAGACCAAGATTACCGAGTACACCGTCACCGGACCCGACGGGACCACCAATACCATTACCCTCAAAGAGGAGGAGGTTACGCGCGATCTTCTGATCTCGGCACAGGCAGGATGGCGATTCGACGATCTGACGCTACGGGTCGGCCTGTTCGATTCGACCGGCGGCGTCGGCGCAGACTACAACCTCAATGAGCGGCTGCGTGTCACCGGAGAAGCGTTCGACTTCGGCCAGCGACGTGGCGACGACCCGCATCTCCGACTGTTTGGACAGTACGTCCTGAGCAAGGAACGCAAAGACTTCCCGCAGGTCTTTGTCTCCACCGGAATCGACGACCCGCTCAATGACTCCGCCTTCACCTTCGGCGGCGGAATCCGCTGGACCGACGACGACCTGAAGTACCTCCTCGGAAGCATCCCGATGCCGTAGAGGGAGTTCGGGAGGGCAAAGGTTCAAGGGTTCAAAGGTTCAGGGGTTCAGAGGTTCGGGGGTTCAGAGGTTCAGGGGTTCGGAGGTTCAAGGGTTCAAGAGTTCAAAGATCGAACGGCCGAAGTTTCGCCAGTGCGATTCGGAGAGGCCACTGGGCTGTGTTGCTTCGCGCCGCCTTCGCGGCGCTGTCTGAACTTCTGAACTCCTGAACCTCTGAACTCTTGAACCCTTGAACTATCCTCTCCCGATGTGGCCTCTCCGCATCGCCTTGGCGAGACTCCGGCCCGTGGGCGCCTCGCTCGCTCTCCGGCTGGGTGTCGTCGGCGGTCTGTTTCTGCTCTTTCTCTGGGGCGACTTCGAGGTCTTCCGTCGGCTCTTCCGTGCCGCGGCGCAGATCGAGGCGGTCACGCCATTTTTTGCGATCGGTTTGATCGAGAACTTTCTGGGCCTCGTCTTTCTGGTCGCGATGATGACGCTCTTTTTCTCGGCGATGACCACGGCGATCGGTGCGCTTTTCACCGACGCTGATCTGGAGATCTACCACGCGGCACCCGTCCCACGGCTTCAAGTCATCGTGCAGAGATGGATTGCGATTCTCGTCCAGAGCTCGTATCTCGTCGTGTTCTTCCTCCTTCCGATGTTCGCGGCGCTGGCGGTCCAGTACGAGCAGTCGTGGCTGTTTCTCACCGTCAGCGCAGTCGACCTCCTCGCTCTGATCTCGATTCCGGTCAGCATCGCTTCCATTCTCGTTCTCCTGCTCGTCCGTTACTTCCCCGTGCGCAGGGTCCATCAGATCGCTGCCACCCTCGGGATCGTGATCATCACGGTTGCCATCATCGGGATCCGGATGGCGCGACCGGAGCGGCTCTTCTCCGAGCTCGGAACCGATGACCTGACCACAGTGCTCCAGACGATCCGGATGCCGGGATCGGAGCTGTGGCCCAGCCACTGGCTCGGAGCGGCGACCGCGGGACGGATACTCGAGCAAGGGGGCTGGCTCCGTCGCTCCCGCTCGCAGGACTGGCGATCGGCCTGCTCGGTGTCTTTCTTCTCCTCGCCTCGCAGACGTACTTTCCCGCATGGGTGCGTTCCCGCGAAAGCTCATCCCCAGTGATGATCGGAGCAGACCGACTGACTTCGGCCCTCGACCTCGTTACGGTCCGGCTCGATCCGGAGTCCCGTGCGCTGCTCGGAAAGGAGGTACGCACGGTCGTACGCGACGCCGCGCAATGGAGCCAGGTGTTCATGATGGCCGCACTGCTGTTCATCTATCTCTACAACATCCGCATGATGCCGCTGGAGGGGGACGCGCGCGCGGCGCTGCTCGCGTGGCTGAATCTGGGGATGACCGGATTCGTGGTCGCCGCCATCTGCCTCCGCTTTGCGTACCCGTCGATGTCATCAGAGGGAAGGCAGTTCTGGATTCTGAGGACGGCACCGGTCACGATGCGCCGGCTTCTATGGATCAAAACGGCAGTCTACCTTCTGCCGCTTCTGGCAATCTCTCTCCTGCTTACGGTGACCGCGAACGTAATCCTGGATGCGGGAACGTTGATCTGGATCTACACGATCGCCTCTTCGGTCGTGATCACCTCCACTCTCGTCGGGCTCGGTGTCGGCCTCGGAGCCCTCGCTCCCGACTTCCGCAGCGAGAATCCAGTGCAGGTGGCACTCTCACTGGGAGGTTTCGCTTACATGTCGCTGTCGCTCCTGTACGTGGGGCTGATGATGTTCCTGTTCACGAGACCGGTTCAGAGGTTTGCGGTGAAGATGATCTTCGGAATCGATCTGGAGCCCACCTTCTGGACGACCGCCGGCCCCGTCGTCGTCGGGCTGTTCATATCGGCCATGCTCTTCGCCATTCCGCTGGAGCTTGCACGGTCGCGGCTGCAGCGGGAGCGGCCATGAGACGCTGCAAGCTTCTGAATTGCTGATAGAATCGGTATATCGGTTTCGAAAGGAGCAGGCACGATGAGCAATGTCCCACCGAATTCACCACCGCCGCCACCAGGAGGAGGACAGGGCGCCGCGCCACCGCCTCCACCACCAGGAGGAGGACAGGGAGCAACACCGCCCCCTCCGCCACCACAACAGCCAATGGGCTCACCGCCACCTCCGTCAGGAGGATCGGATAGCGAACGCACCATCATGCTGGTCCTCGCCTATCTGGGGATCCTCGCGCTCATTCCCCTTCTGATCAAGAAGGATGATCGGGAGGTTCAGTGGCACGCCAAGAACGGACTCTTTCTCTTCATCGCCTACATTGTGGTGTACATCGCTCTCTGGGCAGTCCAGTGGGCGGTTCGGGACCTCATGGGCCTGGGATGCGTGTTCGGAGTTCTCGGCTGCGTGCTCTGGATCGCCTATCTCGTCCTGATCATTATGGCCATCATGAAGGCCGTCAAGGGTGAGAGAATGCGGTTCCCCGTTCATCAGCGATTTGGCAGACAAGTAGGAGGAGATCGATGGAAAATATTTCAACTCCGGGCTCTCCCCCGCCTCCAGGAGGGGGCTCGGCAGCCCCACCACCTCCCGCAGGCGGACCACCGCCCCCTTCAGGAGGGGGCAGCGACATCATTCCGCCTCCGGCGACCCCGAAGGATCCCGTACTGATCCTGGTACTGAATCTGATCTTTCTCTGCGTCGGCTACTTCATCTATGGGCAATGGCAGAAGGGACTGGCGACGATCGCAATCGCGCTGTCCTGACGGTCGGTACCTGTTTCATGGGTACGCCGGCCCTCCCCCTGATCGCGATTCTCACCTGTATCGATGGCTATATGCAGTCGGAACAACTGAAGAAAGGATTCCCGCTCGGACAGTGGACCTTTTTCCAGAATCATAAGTAGAGCAGTCGTCAGCTGACAGTCATCAGTCGTCAGAAAGAGTCACCGCAATCGAAAAGGGGAGCCAGATGGCTCCCCTTTTTGTTCCACTGCTCGAGCGACTGTCATCCTGAGAGCTGTGAAAAAATCCAGCGTGCCCTGCGCTGGTGGTGCTTACGGTTCGAGCTCAAGGAACGAGGAGGATCGCGGTGGTTCCTCGGTGACGACGAGTGACGCGGAGATCGGGCCACACCAGCCCAAAGGGTTACGGGCGGGGCGTCGCCGATCGCGTTGTCGCAGCTCCATGAACCACATCGCTCCTCTGCTCCGCGCGCTCGAGACTCGCCGCGCCCGTAACGCAGGGTACGCTGGGTTCTTTCACAGCCTCTGAGCGCGGAAGGATCTGTCGTATGACTCGACGTGAATTAAGCAGTGACTCAGGTCAGGATAACTCAGCGATCCTTGCTGCGCTAGTACATCGTATTGTTCCGATCGCCATCTCCGCATCCTCGACTGACGACTGACGACGCTCGCTTCGCGCACAACGCGGCAGAATCCCACCTCGTCACGCGTGAACATGATGCAATCCATCTGCGGGCGGTAAAGACCTTTCGGTTCGTAGCCGGCGCCTTCGAAGGCTCCTACGACGCCTGAGTACTTCTGCGAGGCGAGGAACTTCGTCGTCCATTCCTGCTCTTCACGGAACAGAGCATTGAGCTCGCTCTCCGGAGCGTGGCGGGCTCGCAGCGCCGCACGCCGCGCCTGAATCTCCCGGCTCTTCTTCTCGTACTCCTCTTTCGGCCACGGCGTGGGGATCGGCGTGCTCCCCGCAACGAGATCGCCCCACTTCAGATTGTCCGGATCATGAAGTGCCGTGATGTTCGGCTCCCACGGCTCAGGATGCGACTCGCCGCCACTCTCGTAGGAGGTCGGGGAGGTGTAGTACTCGTCGCCGAGTGCGGCGAAGTGATGGCCGAACTCATGGACGAAGATGTACTCGGCGAACTCGGTGTCGACCGATGTCGTCGACTGGAAGTTGTAGATTCCGCCCCCGCCGTACTGCTCCTCGTTCACGAGAATCTCGAGAAAGTCGTACGGAGCCGCGGAGGCGATGTCGCGGAGGGCCTGATTGTCGTAGGTCAGGAGGTACCGCTCGGAATCGAAGATGTTGTACTGCGCACCGGTGGCATTGCGACGGAACTTGCCGGCCCGAGGACGGCTCACACCGCTCTCCGCCGCGGGAAGATCGATCGCGCGGACGTTGAAGTCGTTCTTGCGGGACTTGAATGGTTCATGCGCGAACAACGCGTCGGTGAGCCGCTTCGCGTCACGATGAAACTTCTCCTTCTCGGCAGCGCTGTATCCCTCTCCGATCAGAAGCAGATCGACCTTCTCATGAGCAGGACCGCTCTCGAGAAGACTCCAGACTTCGCCCGCCGGCTCGATGTCGGCAGGATTCACGAATCGTGAGTCGGGATCGATCTCCGTCGACCAGATCTCGTGAAATCCCTCGCCTTCGGCCCGCTTCTTCAACACGACCTGTACGGGGTGAACCGGCCACGGAACGCGGAGCGATTCGTGGAAGGTACGATGAGTCGTTCTCGCTTCCCCGGTCGTTTCCCATTCGCCATGGATCGTGGCAAACCCGCGCGAATAGATGACCTGGTTGGTCGAGGGGTCGATGACCTCGACCATGAATTTTCCGAGGTTCGTGTCATCGACGAGCTGTGTCGTGCTCCCGGACCACGGTCCATCGGAGACGACCTGATCGAGCGCAACGATCTCCTCACCCATGCCACCCGTGTGGAAGATATCGATGCGCATCGTCTTGTCACGGAAGTGCTCGGTGAAAGCGAGCTGGTGCGCGAGAAGAGGAGTGGCGACAAACGAGAGTGCGAGGACGAGAGCGATTCGTTTCATGGACGAATCTTACAATGCGCGCTCCGAAATCGAAGCGCGCATTGTCATTCCGAACGAGCGGATCGAGGACTCGGCGCCATGTCACCCTGAGAGGCTGTGAAAAAATCCAGCGTGCCCTGCGCTGGTGGTGCTTACGGTTCGAGCTCAAGGAATGAGGAGGAGTCGCGGTGGTTCCTCGGTGACGACGAGTGACGCGGAGATCGGGCCGTAACCACCACCAGCCCAAAGGGTTACGGGCGGGGCGTCGCCGATCGCAGCGCCTGCCCTGACGACTCACGATCGAGTGTCGCAGTTCCTTTCCGATGAACCACATCGCTGCGTCACTGCTTCGCGCGCTCGAGACTCGCCGCGCCCGTAACGCAGGGTACGCTGGATTCTTTCACAGCCTCTGAGCGGGTGGTCGGGCGGGCAAGCGAAGGGCCTCCCCACACCGGGAGATGAAGCCATTGAACCAGGCACTCCTGCGGCGCCAGTTCCCCTCCCATTCGATAAACCAGTGGCTGGCGAGGCCCCTCGCTTCCCCGCCCGCACGACCGCTCGGGGTGACGCATCGGACAAGCGCGCGCGAATGGCGGGCGAATAGAGACGAGAGGAATCTGGGGACCGGTGGATGGTTCGGTCCCCCGCCCAGATTCCTCGCTTCGCTTCGGAATGACAGGAGGGGCCTCCCCGGCAGGGCCGGCACTCGCCGGAGCCGAGGTGCCTGCGTTCCTAGTACATCCCGAGCTGGAGTTTGGCAGCGTCGGACATCATGGTGCGGTCCCACATCGGATCGAAGACGATCTCGACGTTCGCCTTGCGGATCGGCGCGAGCGATTCAATTTTCTGCCGGACGTCGTCGGCGAGGACGGGTCCCATGCCACAACCGGGAGCCGTGAGGGTCATCTTCACCTGAACGTCGTACTTGCCTTCTTCGCCGTCGACGTCGTTGAGCTCACAAAGGTAGACGAGCCCCAGGTCCACGATATTGACCGGGATCTCGGGGTCGAAACATGTTTTCATCTGATCCCAGACGAGAGGTTCGAGATCTTCCTTGGAAGCATCGGCACTGATCTCGACCTCTTTGGGGACTTCCTTGCCGATCGCCTCGACTTCCTTCCCCGAGACGCGGACCATCCAGCCCATGTCGGTAATCAGCGTGTACGAGCCCCCCAGGGCCTGAGTGATCGTCGCTCCGGTGCCTTCCGGAATCTGGACCGGCTCCCCGCTCGGAATCGCGGTCGCATTCATGTCGCGGCTTACTGTGATCTGTTCATGCATGTCAGTTCTCAGTTCTCGGTTCTCGGTTCTCAGTTCCAGGTTTGAAGTTTATTTGCCGGTTATCTGCGTTTCCTGACGGCGTATCACCCGGCCACAGGGGATTCAGATGCTCTGGCTCGAGCGAGGTTTCGTAGTCGGGGCCGGTTTCTGACAGCTCGGAGGCGCGACGACTATAGCCGTCGAAATCGCTCCCTCCAACATGCTGAATCAGACGGTGCAAACCCCGGCCCATGCGGTCGTGGTCTTCATACAACTGGTTGAATCGGGATGTATCGATCAATCCCTGGTCGAGAAGGACGTACAACATCGATTTCATCTCGCCATTCGACCCTTTCGCCTGAATCAGGAAATGCCGGAATTCTTTGTTCCCACCGCGGTCAAAACCCTCAGCAATGTTGTTCATGACCGACAGACTCGCTCGCGTCAGCTGATTCTCCAGTCCAAACCGCCTCCTCTCGATCAGAAGTGCACTGATCTCGAAGATCATGTGGTTCAACTTTCTGGCTTCCTGCCAGACTCGCAGGTCTTCAAAGCGTTTCGCCATCAGAACCTCCAAACTCTCCCACTGCTCCAGCCGGGAACCGAAAACCGAGACCTGAGAACCGTTTCACTCTGTTCTCGCCGATTCCTGGGCGCCCTCGAGCGCGTTCTTCATCGCGTGCCACGAGAGCGTTGCGCATTTCGTGCGAGTCGGGAAGTCGCGGACTCCTTCGAATACGGCGAGTTTGCCGAGATCGCTGTGTTCGATGGGCTCGCCCTTCACCATGGCGACGAACTTCGTCGAACATCGCCTTTCGCCTCCTCGACGCTCTTCCCCTCGAGGATCTGCGTCATCACCGACGCCGATGACTTCGAGATTGCGCATCCCGAACCTTCGAAGCCGGCCTTCTTCACGACGCCGTCCTCGAGATCGAGATAGATCGTGTAGTGATCACCGCACAGAGCGGGTTGTACCCTTCGGCTTCGCGATTCGATGCCTTCCGGCCGCCCGAAGTTCCGCGGGTTCTTGTTGTGGTCGAGAATGACCTGCTGGTAAAGCTCTCTTAAGATCGTCCATATCTCCAGTCGTCAGTCGTCAGTCGTCGGTCGTCAGCCATAGTCTTCGTCGTCAATCACCAGTTAGCTGGCTCCGACTCACTGCACCTGTCGACTGTCAGCTATCCAAAGATCTCCTTCACCTTCGCGATCGCGTCGACCAGCCGGTCGACTTCTTCTCGGGTGTTGTAGAGGGCGAATGAAGCGCGCGCGGTCGCTGGGACGCCGAAACGCTGCATCACGGGCTGTGTACAGTGATGACCCGTTCTGATCGCGATGCCTTCGCGATCGACGATGGTCCCTATGTCGTGCGGGTGGACGTTCTCGAGGATGAACGAGATCACGGCAGCCTTCTCCGCCGCGCGCCCGATGATCTCGAGCCCTTCGATCGCACTCAGCTTCTCAGTCGCATAGTCGAGAAGATCAGCTTCGTGCCGTGCGATCGCATCCATTCCAATCGACTCGAGGAACTCGATCGCTGCACCGAGACCGATCGCACCCGAGATATTGGGAGTTCCCGCCTCGAACTTGAACGGGATCTCGTTCCAGGTCGAGCCCTCGAACGTCACCGACAGAATCATGTCGCCACCACCCTGCCACGGCGGCATCGCCTCGAGCAGTTCCTCACGTCCCCAGACGGCTCCGATCCCCGTGGGACCGAACATCTTATGCCCGGAGAACACATAGAAGTCGCACCCCAGATCCTGCACATCGACCTTCGTGTGAGGCATCGCCTGCGCACCGTCGACGATCACCGGAATCCCCTTCTCCCTCGCCATACGACTCATCTCACGGATCGGATTGACCGTCCCGAGCGAGTTCGAGATGTGCACGAGAGAAACGAGGCGGGTGCGGTTCGTCAGGAGTTTCTCGTAGGCGTTCAGGTCGAGCTCGCCCCGGTCATTCACGGGGATGACGCGCACGTACGATCCGGTCTGCTCCGCCAGCATCTGCCACGGAACGATGTTCGAGTGGTGCTCGATGGCACTGATCAGGATCTCGTCCCCTTCGAGCACGCGTTTGCGGCCGAGAGTGTTCGCGAGAAGGTTGATCCCTTCGGTACAGCCACGGACGTAGATGATCTCGCGCGCTGAGGGAGCATTGATGAATCGCCGGATCGCTTCTCGCGCCCCTTCGTAATCATCGGTCGCCCTCTGGCTCAGAACATGGACGCCACGATGGACGTTGGCGTTGCTCGTCTCGTAGTAGTTGACCAGCGCGTCGATGACGGCGCGCGGCTTCTGCGTCGTCGCCGCGTTGTCGAGATACGCGAGAGGATGACCGTGGGCCGTCTCCCCCAGGATCGGGAACTGCGCGCGCACGGCCTCGATGTCGAGGGTGTCGCGTCTGAGCTCGTGAGCAGTGGTCATCGGCTGTGCTCCTTCGCCAGGCGGGAGAGGATCGTGCCCTCGAGTCTTTTGAGAACGGGCCCCACTTTGATGCCGTGGGTGACTTCACTGGCGAAGCCCCACGTCAGGATCTCGATCGCGTCCTCTTTCCCCACACCGCGCGAGCGGAGGTAGAACATCGCCTCCTCATCGAGCCGCCCGATCGTGGATCCATGGGCGCACTTGACGTCATCGGCATAGATCTCTAGCTGCGGAGTCGTGTTCGCGATCGCCTGGTGGGAGAGGATCAGATTGTTGTTCTTCTGACTTGCGTTTGTCTTCTGCGCGTCCGGCCGCACGATCACTTTCCCTTCGAAGATGCCGCGTGACCGATCGTCGAGAATGCCCTTGTAAAGTTCGCTGCTCGTGCAATGAGGCTTCGCATGATCGATGAGTGTCTGGTGGTCCGCGTGCTGATCATCATTGAGGACATAGAGACCGTTCGCCACACAGTCCGCTCCGGGGCCGTCCAGGACGACCGACAGATCCGTCCGCGAGAGCGCGGCGCCGGTGGTGATGACGTGAGATCGGAGATGACTGTCCCGCTCCTGATGCGCGCGGATCAGCCCGAAGTGAAACGCCTCCCGACTCTCCTGCTGCACCCGATAATGATCGACCGAGCTGTTCGGACGGCTCACGATCTGCGTGTACGGATTGCTGAGAACTCTCGACGAGCCGGAGTTGACGAATGTCTCGACGATCCGTACCTGCGAGCTCTCGCCGGCAACGATCACGATGCGGGGAGAAGCGATCACTCGATCCTCGCCCCCTCCACTGGAGACGAACAGAAGAGCGATCGGCTTTTCGATCACCACTCCATCCGGAATCATGATGAAGACGCCCTCGTCGAGAAGTGCGGTGTTCAAACTGGCGAATGGGTGTATCTCGTCATCACCTTCCTGTTTCCCCGAGGGCCTCCTGCAGCTCATCCCTGTTCCATGCATTTACGCAACGGCTCCACGATGACTGAGGAGGGAGCGAACGACAGTTCGACAGGGACTCGTCGTAGCGCCCGTTGACGAAGACGATCTCGGCTGACGCGACGTCACAGATCAGGAATGGCTTGAAATCCTCTCTCGGAATCTCCCGGTCGGGTTCGAGCGCGTAGCTCTCCTTTCCGACCGGAGCCAGGTTCGTGTACTTCCACTCCTCCTGGCGGGTCGTCGGACAGCCCGAGCGTCTGGAGCCGGTCCATCGCGCTCTGGCGCAGATCGAGAATCCACTCCGGGGCGTCCGTACCGAGACTCTCCGCCACCGAGTACGAATGGTGTGGCCGAGCTCGTCGTTTCAACAGCGGTTGCAGTCATCTCAGCTCACCCCGCGATCGCCGCGGCTCCCTCTTCGATTCCCGCGTAACCCTTCTCCTCGAGCTCCTCGGCGAGATCTCTCCCGCCGGACTTCACGATTCTGCCACTCGACATCACGTGCACGAAGTCCGGTACGAGGTAGTTCAGAAGACGCTGATAATGCGTGATCACGATGACCGCATGCGCTTCGTTCTTGAGCCGATTGACGCCCTCGGCGACGACTCGGAGGGCATCGATATCGAGGCCCGAATCAGTTTCGTCGAGGATCGCGAGCTGCGGGTCGAGAACCGCCATCTGGAGAATCTCGTTACGTTTCTTCTCGCCGCCGGAGAACCCTTCGTTGACGGCGCGGTTCATCAGCGCTTCCGGGAGCTCGACGAGCTTCATCTTCTCCCGCACGAGCTCGAGAAAGTCCATCGCGTCGAGCTCTTCCTCTCCGCGATGCTTGCGGATCGAGTTGAGCGCCGTGCGCAGGAAGTACGTATTGTTCACTCCCGGAATCTCCACCGGGTACTGAAAGGCCAGAAACACGCCCTCGCGCGCCCGCATCTCCGGGGCCATGTCGAGAAGATTCTTCCCAGCGTATGTGGCGGTTCCACCCGTCACCTCGAAGGTCTCACGTCCCGCGAGCACATTGGCGAGGGTCGATTTTCCGGAGCCGTTCGGCCCCATGATCGCGTGGACTTCCCCGCGATTCACAGTGAGGTTCACGCCCTTGAGAATGTCGTTTCCTTCGACCTTCGCCCGAAGGTCATCGATGATCAGTAGAGGTTCCATCTGTTTTTCCATCTCCTAGCCGACGCTCCCTTCGAGACTCACGCCGAGAAGCTTGGTCGCCTCGACGGCGAACTCCATCGGGAGCTCCTTGAATACGTCCTTGCAGAACCCGTTGACGATCATTCCAACAGCGTCCTCGGCCGAGATACCACGCTGCTGACAGTAGAAGAGCTGGTCCTCACCGATCTTCGAGGTCGTCGCCTCGTGCTCCATCTGGGCGGTCGAGTTTCTCACTTCGATGTACGGGAAGGTGTGTGCGCCGCACTTGTCCCCGATCAGGAGCGAGTCGCACTGCGAGAAGTTTCTCGCGTTCTCGGCGCCCTTCATGATTTTCACGAGACCGCGGTACGTGTTCTGTCCCTGACCGGCCGAGATTCCCTTCGAGATGATCGTGCTTCGCGTGTTCTTCCCGATGTGAATCATCTTCGTTCCGGTGTCGGCCTGCTGAAAGTTGTTCGTGAGAGCCACCGAGTAGAACTCGCCGACGGAGTTATCCCCCTGAAGAATGCAGCTCGGATACTTCCAGGTGACGGCGGAGCCGGTCTCGACCTGCGTCCAGGAGATCTTCGAGTTGTCGAACGCCTTGCCGCGCTTTGTGACGAAGTTGTAGATGCCACCCTTGCCCTGCTTGTCGCCCGGATACCAGTTCTGCACCGTCGAGTATTTGATCGTCGCGCCCGGAAGCGCCACGAGCTCGACGACCGCGGCATGAAGCTGGTTCTCATCCCGCATCGGTGCGGTGCATCCCTCGAGATAGCTGACGTGGCTTCCCTCGTCCGCAACGATCAGCGTCCGCTCGAACTGACCGGTACCGGCCGTATTGATGCGGAAGTACGTCGAGAGCTCCATCGGACAGCGCACACCCTTCGGGATGTAGCAGAACGAGCCGTCGCTGAAGACCGCTGAGTTCAGAGTCGCAAAGAAGTTATCCGTGTAAGGAACGACGGTTCCGAGATACTTCCTCACGAGATCGGGATGCTCCTTCACGGCCTCGGAGAACGACATGAAGATGACGCCGACTTTCTCGAGCTCCTTGCGAAAGGTTGTCGCAACCGAGACTGAATCGAATACCGCGTCGACCGCGACTCCGGTGAGCCGTTTCTGCTCCTGGAGCGAAATCCCGAGCTTGTCGAATGTCTCGCGGAGCTCGGGATCGACCTCGTCGAGCGAGTTCAACTGCTTTTTCTTTTTCGGCGCGGAGTAGTAGCTGATCGCCTGATAGTCGGGGCGGTGATACTTCACGTGCGCCCAGCTCGGCTCCTGCATCGTGGTCCAGTGGCGGTATGCCTTCAGCCGCCACTCGAGCATGAACTCCGGCTCGCCCTTCCGAAGCGAGATCTCCCGCACCACGTCCTCGTTCAGACCCGGCGGAAGCGTGTCGGATTCTATATTCGAAACGAATCCGTATTTGTACTCCTGATCCGCCAGGCGTTGAATATCCTGTGTCTGGCTCATTGAGTAATTCCTTCCTGCTCTCTCACAGAGAGCACGATCTTGTCGCCGGTGTCCGCCCAGGTCGACGGATCGACTCCGCGCGCCAGGTCTCCCAGCGTAATGCCATCGAATGCATTCTTGATGGCGCGATTGATTCCGCTCATGAACGTCTTGGAGGGACAGTTCGTACGAATGCCACAGACCGCGTGTCCGGCGTCGTCGAAAGTGTTGCACTCGACCAGATCCCACGGCCCCTCGAGCATCGCGAGCAGATCACCGAGTGTGATCTCCTCCGCCCGTCCCTCGAAACTATATCCTCCGCCGACTCCCCGCTTCGACTCGAGCAGGCCCCCCTCGTGCAGAACCTTCAGTACTTTCGAGATCATCGGCAGCGGCAAGGAGTAAAACTCCGAAATCTCTCTCGAGGACGTCACCTCTCCAGGTTTCCTGGCCAGATAGACGGCCGCGAGAAGTCCGTAATCCGTGAGTCTCGAGATTTTGAGCAAGGACACCCTCCGGGAATCGTCCGACAGCCTCATCGGGGGCCGAGGGCGAACGGCGAAACCGTACCATAACGGTACCCTTTCAACAACAGGACCTCCGCCGCTCGCATTTCAAGACCGCGAGCAACGTATGCACGGACCGCCCGTTCAGCCGCCGAGGATCAGGAACCCTCGGTCTGACGCCATCCGTCAGGGGCTCCCGTGATGACTTCCGACGGACCCATCTGCAGCCGCACATCATAAAAGACAGGATCGAGTGAATCGTAGACCTCAGTCCAGAACTCGGCCTCATCTTTACCCGTCTCGCGGAGACGCGCGCGGATAGTGCCCAGGGTCGCCTCGGCACGGAGATTCACCTGCTGCGCGTCGCTCATCTTCGCCACGAGATCGTCCTCCACGAGCTCGCGAAGCTCGCGTCGTGATAGCGCGCCGACGAGCTGGTCCACCTGCCGGGGATCGACCTGCACGCAGGCGATGTCCGGCTCTACCGGCTCTCCCAGCGATTCCAGCGCTGCGATCGCGTGGCATTTCATGACGAGCGCATGACGCTCGAATGACGGGAGCATCCGGCCGGTAAGGCTCTCGATCTGTGTTTCGACGCCCTCACCGAGCTCAGCACCACTGACGATCAATCCTTTGTCGAGCATTCGATCGAAAATGAGACGCCGGGTTTTCAGACGCTCCATCTCACGGCACTGGTCGGTCGATTCGGACAGACGATCGGGACATGAGAGCTCCGAGTGAAGGATCGATTCTCCTGCGATCTCCAGCGCCGGCTCCGGTGGTGTCCAGTTGCAGGAAAAGGAGAGTGCGGCGGTGAGAGATGCGATGAGTAATAGGATCTGTTTCAAGTTTCCTCCAGCGACGGGACGAGCGCTGTCCCGTCTCCCCAACGCATGCGCGCCCTCAATTCATCCTCGTCTCGCGCTTTCGGACGTGCAACAGCTTTTCGATCTCGGCGACGACATCTCCCTGCTCGTCGATGATCTGAGCCATGAACGATGGCTCGACCTTCTCCTGGCTCTCCGCCAGAAGGCGAATCCGCTCTACTTCGTCGTCTGCAATCGCAAAGGTAGCGCGGACGCGGCCGCGGCCCGGCTTCCGGAAGCGGATTGAAGCCGCCTTGTCCCAGACGACGTACCCGGAGCCCAGCTTCTCCATCAGAATCACCATGAAGAAGGGATCCGCCATCGAGTAGAGCGAGCCACCGAAGTGCGTCCCGACGAGATTGCGGTTGTACCAGCGAAGCTTCATCTCAACCTCGAACCCGCCGTGCCCGGTCTTGACTCTGCGGGCGCGGATACCGGCGCCGAAGTAGGGGGGCCAGAAATTCAGAAGGAGAAAGAACAATCGTCTCATCTCATGAATCCTTTTCGCACATTAAGAAGCCGCCTCCTTGCCACGATAGTCGACTTTCACGTTCCGCATGGCTGCTCTGCAAGTCGTCCCATCTGAGAGACTGGCGATCCTGAGCGGCTGTGAAAAATCCAGCGTGCCCTGCGCTGGATTCTTTCACAGCCTCTTAGCGGGGAATGACGCCCTTCGCTTCGCCAGTGGAGTGAAATGACTCTCGTCCCTGTCATTCCGCCTCCCGTGAGGAGCGAAGCGACGAAGGGAAGGAGCGGCCTCATCGCGACGAGGAATCCGGGTGGCGGAAGCTAGCCCGGTCGATCCCCCGCCCAGATTCCTCGCTTCGCTTCGGAATGACAACCCTGTGTTTTGAGAGATTTCGAAGTGGGTCATTAAAAGCCCCCGGACTCCGCGAAGTGGGAGGAGGCCTGCCCTGAGCGAAGCCGAAGGGATGATCGAAGGATCGCGTGGAGCCTACGGACCCGAAGTTCGGCTCGAGTCAGGACGTACCCGATCCTTCGCTGCGCTCAGGATGACTGGCCTCACGCGTCGGCGGTGACTTTTTCTGGCGTAGACGTCGAATGGATCCCCAGCCGCTTCATCATCTCGTTGAGCGTGGACGGCTTCAGGTTCAGCAGTTCGGCCGCCCGCTTCTGAACTCCTCCGGCCAGCTCGAGCGACTGAAGGATCATGGCCCGTTCATAGTCCGACACCGCGTCCTTGAGTGACATGCCTTCTGTCGGCACGACCAGAGCCGGCTGATCGGACACGATGGGACTCTTCAGATAGTCGGGCAGATCATCCACGGTGATCTGCTTGTCAGTACAGAGGACGACCGCTCGTTCAATCGTGTTCTCGAGCTCGCGCACGTTGCCCGGCCAGGGATGATCCATGAAAATCCTCATCACTTCCGGGCTGACCTCCGGGATCTGTTTCCGGTTCTCCTCCGAATACATCTCGAGGAAATGAGAGATGAGGAGCGGAATGTCTTCGCGTCGCCGGCGCAGAGGTGGCAGATCGATGGCGATGACATTCAGTCTGTAGAAGAGGTCCTCCCTGAAGTCACCGTCCTTGACCATCTGCCGGAGATCAGCGTTACTCGCTGCAATGATGCGCACGTCCACACGAATCGTCTCGGTCGATCCGAGCCGCATGAACTCCTTCTCCTGGATGACGCGCAGAAGTTTTGCCTGCGTCTCGAGATTCACGTTTCCGATCTCGTCGAGAAAGATCGAGCCTCCATCCGCGACCTCGAAAAGCCCGCGTTTGGTTGCGATGGCGCCGGTAAACGCTCCCTTGACGTGCCCGAACAGATTCGATTCCAGAAGCTCCGGCGGGAGAGAGCCCGAGTTCACGGTCACGAACTGATTGCGTGCCCGCGGACTCGCATGGTGGATCGCTTTCGCCACGAGCTCCTTGCCGGTCCCCGACTCTCCGGTGAGCAGGATATTTGCCCGTGACGGCGAAGCCAGGGTAATGAGATCGAACACCCGTCTCATCGTGTCGCTCTTCCCGATGATGTTCGAGAACGAATATTTCTCGGTCAGCTCCGCCTTGAGCCGCGCATTCTCCCGAGAGAGATGCTTCTGCTCGAGCGCCTTATTGACCGTGAGGATGACCTCCTCGTTCTTGAACGGTTTCGGGATGTAGTGGAACGCGCCCATCTTCATCGCATCGATCGCGCCGTCGATACTCGAGTACGCGGTGACGATGATGACCGGCATGTCCGGATGCGTGTCTTTGATGGAGCGGAGCGTCTCCTTACCGTCCATTCCCGGGAAGCATCATGTCGAGAATGATCAGATCGATCTCCTCGTCATCGAGCAGGGCGAGGCCTTCCTCCCCGGAGGCAGCAGAGAGAGTTTCGAAGTTCTCGCGCTGGAGAACCGTTTCCAGTACGTCTCTCAGTACCTCTTCATCATCAATGACTAGTATCCGCATGCTCATCGTGTCCGGTGAGTTTACCCTCGTTCACCGCTCTTTCCAGCAACGGAACGGTGACGCGAAAGCTTGCCCCACTGCCGTCAGAAGGATCCAGAGAGATGGTTCCTTCCAATCCGCGGACGATGCGGTCTGAAATCGCGAGTCCCAGACCGGTACCACCCTGGCCCTGTTTGGTGGTGACGAGCGGCTGGAAAAGTGTGTCCGCAACCTGGGCTGAAACGCCGGGACCATCGTCGCGCACCGTCAGGACGGCCCTTCCCCCGGTCTTTTGAATATCGATCCAGATATTGCCGCCCCGGGCCACGGCGTCGCGCGCGTTGAGAAGGAGGTTTGTCACGACCTGCTGCAGCTCGTAGAAGTTCGCATAGAGCCACGCTTCCGGAACCCCCGACGAATGGACGGTGACCTGCTTTCCATCGAGCAGATCCTGATGCATCCCCACCGTCGACTCGACGACCTCGGCGAGATCTACCTCCTCTTTCTCGAGCCTCCGGTTCGCAGCGAAGTCCAGCAGGTTGTTCACGAGGCGTGATGCACGGAAAGTCTGCTGCTCCATCTTCTTCAGGATCGACCAGCGGGGATCGTCCTCTTTTGTTTCGGACAGCAGCAACTGCGCGTAGGACGAGATGCCCGTCAGCGGCGTATTCACCTCGTGCGCGATTCCGGCAGCGAGGAGACCGAGCGATGCGAGACGATCCTTTTCCTGGAGCTGCCGTTCGAGACGTGCAATCTCCGATACATCGCCGATCACGAACACCTTCGCCCCCTTCGGAGCATCAGGCGCTTTGAACGGGCTGCGCGAGACGCTGACTTCGCGCTCTTCCCCCTGCCGGTTCGTGAATCTGATCTCGATCGGCCTTCCGTCGGTCCCCGAGAACTGCTCGAGCGGGATGAAATCACCAATCCGTCCCTCGCTTCCCGGCTCGACACCGGCCAGCGACCAGAAAGCATTGTTGGCGGTCAGCACCGTCCCGTCTGCCCCCACAACCACGATGGCGGACGACGAAGACTCGATGATGTTCTCGTTGTACTCCTTGAGCGAGCGGATCTGCTCGATCTGACGGCGCAATCGTCCGTAGAGGCGGGCGTTCTCGATTGCGAGAGCAAGCGACGGAATCAGGCTGCTGATGAGGCGCAGGTCATCGGACGAGAGCGGTTGATCATCATGCTTCGTTCCGCAGAGCAGAACCCCCTGCAGCCTTTCACGATGTCGAATCGGAAAGAGATATCTGTAGCCGCCCTCGAGGAACTGCATCGGAAGATCGCTCGGATCCGGCAGTCGCGGCCGGTCGAGCCGGACGACCTGAGTCCCCGGCACGGTATCGAACTCCCGCCGCGATATCTCGTCAGGCATTCCCGGTTCGGCCTCGTACAGATGGAGCGTGCGTCCCTCGCGGAAGTACACGTTCATCCTGTCGAGCTCGATCGCCGCGGCCAGGCGCTCCCGAATGATCTCGATCAGCTCGTGAAAATCATGGTAGGTCGCGAGCTCTTCGGCCAGTACCGACATCTCACGGCGGTGCTTCCACGTCTCGCGGTACAGCACCATCTCGAGAACGTTCTCGATGCGTCCCTTCATCGGGACCAGGATGCCCGCGATCAGAAGCCCCGAGGCAAAGGCGAGGAAGTTCCGTTCGAGCGCGAGGTGCTCTTCGATCGCCTGCATGAGAATGAGATTGACCGTGGAGAATGCGATGACACCGAATCCAAAGGTCACGGTGTAAGCCAGGACTTCCTTGATCACCACCTCGACGTCCCATAGCTTGTACTTCAGGATCGAGACCGCGAATGCCAGGGGGATGAAGGCCAGAGGCAGAATCGCGATCGTGGTGTACGGCGAGTCCCCGCCGGTGCGGATGAACGGAATCAGATAGAGAACGAGGAACGGGACGAATCCGGCTCCCATCCCGAGATAGATCCACTTGATTTGCTTTTTCTGACCGATGAGCGCATTCCGGTACGTCCACGCCAGCGCACCGATCGCGGCCGTGAAATAGACCGCGAACTGGAACATCTCCCACCGATCGATGATGCGGAACGAGAGCTCAGGGGGCGCAACCGGCACGAAATTGCCCAGAAGAAGCAGATCGATGACCCACAACGACAGAATGATCGCAGGTGCGTAAATCGCCGCGAGATAACCGCGGCTTCTGATCAGCGAACGTGGGAATCGCAAGAAAAAATGAAGCGTCAGAGCCGGCAGGAAGATCCGGGCGAACTCCTCGGTCAGCCAGACGATCTTGTAAGTCGTATTCGGCTTTCCCGCCGGACTGTAGACGAAGACGATAAAGGTGAGCAGTGTGACGAGATAGAAGAGTGTCCGCTCACGGCCCGACCCGCGAACGAATGTGAACAGCCCGATCACGAGATAGAGAAAGCCGATGAACGTCAGAAACAGATAGTGGTAGTCGACCGCCAGATCGGGCGCGGTGTAGGGGATCGTCAGTGTCTCTTCGCCTCGGGCCACGAGCAGCGGAACGGTTCCGATCCGGCGGAGCGTTCTTCGGAGACCATCCAGATCACCGGGAGGCGTTCCCCCGACGAGCCAGACCTGATCTCCAACACGCAAACCGGCTCTGTCGGCTCCAGACGCCGGCTCGACGCCGGCTACTGTAATCGTCTCGCCCGTCCACTGGTAGGAGAAGTCGAGGCGCTCGAAGCTGTCCCTGTTCCTCTGGAAGGACTGAAACGCCCCGATGACGACGTAAATCGTCAGAAGAGCAATCAATCCATTGAAAAACAGAGACTTGCGTGTCATCCGGCACATGCGTCGCAGCAACGTGGATGCCGCGAATCCGGCGAGCCTATCTCGCATCGAATCAGTAGATTAACTCTTCAGGTGGGTAGAGGAGACGCGAGGTGTTTCCATTTCATTGGATTCGGCGGCCGGTTTCTTGAAGAGCCGCCCGCTCAAATCCATGATTCCGTGACGGAATACGGAAATTTGCAGAGTTGATGCGGTTTCCGCGTGATGGAATGCGCCAGCCGATGCCCGGGATGAGCAGAACCAGTCGGCTGGCGTTTCGCCGGCGATTCCCAAATCCAACTCTGCGACAGCCGGCTTTGCTCAGGAGTGTCTGCAGCAGCGGATGACAGTCGTGATGCCGTTCTCGCCAACGATCGACACGATCTCTTCGATCCCGTCGTCCGCAGCGTCCACCCACACGTCCCGCGTCCACGGAACCGCATGCATCACGGGAGCGTCGAGCTGACCGATGGTGAGATCGAAACGCTCGAATCCCTCGACCTGATGCGCTGCAATCTCGAGCAGTGGCTCGGGGTCGATCTCGTGACGCTCTCCCATCTCGGGGTCAAGGATCGTCACCTCGACATCGGAGCCCCTGTAACGCTCGTTGAGAGATTTCGCCAGCGCATCCCACTCCGCACGCTCAATCCTGATCTCACTCATCCGACACCTCCTGTTCTCCCCATGGTCGTCTCCGCTCCCGCGAACGTCGGCGACCGCCATCACAGGAGGCGGTGATACGTGGGAGGGCGCGGCACGTCTATCAGGACTCGACTTCCTGCTCTGAAAATACCCCCGCTGTCATCCTGAGAGGCTGTGAAAAAATCCAGCGTGCCCTGCGCTGGCGGTGCTTACGGTTCGAGCTCAAGGAACGAGGAGGAGTCGCGGTGGTTCCTCGGGGACGACGAGTGACACGGAGATCGGACCGTAACCACCACCAGCCCAAAGGGTTACGGGCGGGGCGTCGCCGATCGCGGCGCCTGCCCTGAGCGAGCGTCAGCGAGTCGAAGGGTCGCAGCTCCTTTTCGATGAACCACATCGCTGCGTCGCTGCTCCGCGCGCTCGAGACGTCGCCGCGCCCGTAACGCCAGGGTACGCTGGATTCTTTCACAGCCTCTGAGCCGCCGGAGCGCAGCGGAGGACGGTCGAAGGATCGCGTACGGCCCGACTCTCAGGGCGATCCGGCAGAGCTTCTGATCAGGATCACTCAAGCCGGTTCCATTTCGGCCCGATCTCGATCACGGAGCCGGCCGGCTCGATCTCCAGCGCCAGACCGGCCGCGGCGATGGGCGTTCCTGTTTCCCGCCACATCGGAATCAGTCCCGCCCACACCTCGAGATCGTGATCAGCTTCGTCGTCCACCGGATCCCCCTGACGGATTTTCGCCGACGCCTCCTCGATCGTGAAGCGCAGGACGGAAGTTCCCTTCAACTCCTTATCGTTCGGCACTCTGGTTTCTCTCCAGCGTCCGGGTGTCAGATGATCCATGAACTTCTCGAGAGCGGCGATCTTCTCGCGCGGGTCTTCGATCAGCCGGGCCTCCCCGAACAGCACGACCGACCGGTAATTGATCGAGTGGTGGAACGCCGACCGCGCGAGAACAAGCCCGTCGACGATCGAGACCGAGATCGAAGCGCGAACACCACCCGACAACTCACGAAGCATTCTGCTGGCCGCCGAACCGTGCAGAATCAGAGTGTCGCCATCTCTCGCATACGCTGTCGGAATGACGACTGGATGTTGATCGACGACGAACGCCACATGACAGAGAAACTCGCTGTCGAGAACTGCGTTGACCACTTCACGCTCGTACGACGCGCGCTTCGGCAATCTGCGGACTCGGTTACGTTCAGAAACAGGAAATTCGCTCATGTCCGAATCGTGAGCCAGAGCGGCCCGCCGCGGTAGATCCACCCCCCGCCAGGCGAAGGGAACCATTCGCAGACCTTGCGACACGGTGCCTTGTGGTTCATGGATAGGCTCTCTCATCTGACTGCGTTGCGCGTGTAAACGACGTCTCTCGCCCTCGCTCGGGCCCTCTCCCAGAGGGAGAAGGTCGATCACTCCTGCGGCGCTTCTCACCCCTCCAGTCCCATCTCGGCTCTCACCGCTCGCGCAAGCTTGCGCACCGCTTCCGGCATCTCGCGCTCGTCCACGGCACCGTACCCGAGTACGAGACCACCGCGCGCCATCGGACGTGCCGCGTACCACGAGAGCGGTGGTGCTTCGATCCCGGCCGCCAGCGCCCTCGCGTGCACTCCCTCATCCGACACGCCTGCGGGGAGCCACGCGATCAGGTGCATCCCTGCCTCCGACGGGCTCACCTCGAGCAGTCCAGGGGCCTCTTCACGCAGCAACTGGATCAGACGCGTCTGACGGTGCTGATAGATCGTCCTCATCCTCCGAAGGTGCCGGTCGAAATGTCCCCGCTCGATGAATTCGGCGAGAGCGGCCTGTTCGATCACCGAGCTCCCACGGCCCGATAGAGCCCTCGCCGAGCTGTAGGCCTCGACCAGCGAGTGCGGCGCGATCACATACCCGATTCTGATCGAGGGAAGAAGAATCTTGCTGAACGTTCCGACGTAGATGACGCGTCCCGTTCGGTCGAGCCCCTGAAGCGCCGGCAATGGGCGGGAGGTGTAGCGGAACTCACTGTCGTAGTCGTCCTCGATGATCCACGCCGTGCTCCCTGCCGGCCCACCCGAGGAGATGCAATCGTCGCTCGAGTGAGAGCGTCGCGCCGAGTGGATATTGGTGAGATGGCGTGACGTAGACGACCCGGCCTGCGTCGGGCCGGTCGAGAATCGACATCACTCTCAGGCCCTCCTCATCGACCGGCACCGGCAGCAGCTCCGCTCCCGCCGACTCGAATGTCTTCCGCGCACCGCCGTAGACGGGGTCCTCGATCCAGACGCGGTCTCCAGGCTCGATCAGTATCCGGGATGTCAGGTCGAGCGCCTGCTGGGATCCGGCGACGACGATCACCTGCGACGGCGCGCATACCACTCCGCGGTTTGCTCCGACATGGGACGCAATCGCCTCCCGCAACGGACCGTATCCCGCGTCCCCGTCGTAACCGAGGACGTCCGCCGCCGAGTTGCGCCAGAGGCTCGAGATGAGCCGGGACCACGTGCGGAGCGGAAACTGATCGACGGCCGGGACACCGGGGCGAAACGGTCCCGGCTTTCCGCTGCTCGGATCCGTCGAACCATGCGCGAGCCGCCTTCCCTGCGATGAGAGCCGGACCGCGCCTGCATCCGGCGAAACAATTCGCAGCATCTCGTCCGGCAGAGAGGCAGTCACAAACGTTCCAGCCCCTACCTTCCCCTCGAGGTAACCTTCGGCGGTCAGCTGCGCGTACGCTTCCAGGACGGTGTTCCGGGAAACGCCGCACTGCTCTGCGAGATCGCGGCTGGAGGGGAGTCTCGTCGCAGATCCGCAACTGCCCGTTGAGAATCGCCTCGCGGACTCTTCGAACGAGTTGATCCTGGAGAGGCTCGTCACTCTCCCGATCGATCCCCAGCCAGCCGGCCGAGATCCCGCTCTGTATCCGTTTCGTCACTCGTTCCCCTGATTGGCCCTATGGTATTGCAGAAAATGGCTCTCCCGCAGCAACCATCACTCGCGTATTGTTGGAGCACTTCCGGAGGGTTTATGAAACGACTGACGATTCTTCTGCTGTCTCTGACGATCTCTGCAACTCTGACGGCTCAGACTCTGGAGCGGGCCGACCAACTGAATGCAGAAGGGAAGTATCAAGAGGCAGTGAACCAGTATCGGGCAGTGCTGGCGGCAGACTCAGCCAATGGTCAGGCGTGGTACGGCCTCGGCAGAGCTCTGCAGTCGCTCGAGCAGTATGATGAGGCGTTCGGCGCATTCGACCAGGCAGGAGAGCTCGGCTTTCAGCCTGGGGGCGTGCTGTTCCGGAAAGGGACCATCTCGATCGAGAAGGGCGAGCTCGATCAGGCGAAGGAGTGGTTGACCAGGGCCGCAAAGAATGGCGTTCCTGTACACAATCTGGCGAGTCAATTCCCATCTTTCAGAAAGGTCGACTCCGATTCCGGATTTCAGGAGTTCCTCGCGACCCTCGCTCCCTGCTCGAGCCCAGAGTATCGGCAGTTCGACTTCTGGGTGGGCGAGTGGGATGTCTACACCCCGGCAGGACAAAAGGTCGGTGAGAACACGATCGAAAGCATCCTGAACGGCTGTGTGGTCCACGAGAGCTGGACGGGCGGTACCGGAGGTGCGGGCCGAAGCTTCAACCGCTACGACACCGCCACAAAGACGTGGAACCAGCACTGGGTGTTCAACAACGGTTCAGAGATGATCCTGGTGGGAACGTTCGAGGATGGTCGGATGGTCCTGGAGACGCCGTTCAGCGTCTCGCCGCGACAGCGATGGACGTGGTACGAGATCGAGCCGGGGAAGGTGCGCCAGAGAGCCGAACAGATGACGAACGGAGAAGAGTGGAACGAGACGTGGGATTCGATCTACATCCCGAAGGGCACAACATTCGAGCCGGTGGAGCTGGAGTGAGTTGAGTCGTTGAGTCGTTGAGTCATTGAGTCATTGGGTTATTGAGTCATTGAGTCGTTGGGAAGCACTCTGTTCTGTCATTCCGATGGAGCGGCTTCATCGCGACTGAGGAATCTCAGCGTCCGATCCTGTGAGATTCCTCCTCGCTGCGCTCGTTCGGAATGACAGATCAGACCTTTCCGCACTCAACAGCCAATCTCAATCACCTCCACGACTCAACAACTCAACGACTCCATGACCCGACGACCTCAAAGACTCAACGACTCAATGACTCAATGACCTCAATGACTCAACGACTTAACGACCCCAACGACTCAACGACTCAATGACCCAACGACGCAATGACTCACCAACCACGCTTCACCATCACTCCCATGACGTGCGGCGATACGGGGAGCCATCGCGGCCCGACCTGAAAGCTCTCGAGCGATTGCGGCTCGAATCCCGCCTCCACGATGGTTGCGGCGCTCTCTCGGTCGATGGTGCAGCCGCCGAAGACTTTCGACCACGGTCCGCGCAACCGCGATTGCCACTTCCGCAGTGAACTTCCCTGAAGCGCTGCCACATGCTCGATGAAAACGAACCGTCCTCCCGGCTCGAGCACCCTGTAGATCTCCTCGGCAACCCGCAGCGGATCCTTCACTGAGCACATCACGAGGGTTGAGACGGCCATCGGGATCGAGGAATCATCGAGATCGATCGACTCCGCCTTCCCACCCCTGACGTCGAGGATGAGCTGGTGTTCTGCTGCCTTACGGCGCAGCCGGTCATGCTGCGCCCGGTTCGGCTCGAGTGCGATGACTCTGGTGCCGGGCCGGTAGTACCGGAAGTTGATCCCCGCCCCTGGGCCGATCTCCACGATCATCTCCGGATGCCCCTCGAACAGCCTCCCCTTGAGGGAGCCGTACGTCCGCTCCATCAACGGATCGGCGAGACTCAGGAGAAACGCCCCGATTCGATTCGTCAACTCAGGCTCCGGAATCCGCTCCATCGGTCTTCAGCGACTGGAAGAGTCCGGCGTAAGCGCCAGCCGGGTCTCTGATGATGCAGTAGCGCCCCGTCGCCCCCATCGAGCGAGGGCCCGAAACGATCGCCCCTCCACCTGAGACGACCGCGGCTACGCTCGTATCGAGATCCTCGACCATGAAGTACACGATCCAGAACGGCGGGATATCTGAGTTCGGACCGCGGGCGTGACAGACCCCACCGACCGGCGCCTGTCCTCCGGGCGTCGACATCACGAAGTCCTCATAGCCGTTCATCTCCACACCAGAGCTCGACCAGCCGACAACTTCCTCATAGAACTCTTTGACCGCGGCTGCGTCCTCGACCGTAAGATCGAGCCAGCCCACCGAGCCCACCTCGTATTCAGTGCTCATGAACCACTCCTTCAGATATCTGCAATCAGCGCGATTGCCAGAATAGTGTTGTAGGCCGTGTGCATCGCCACTGGAGGCCCCAGACGATTTGTTAAAAGTCGCGATCCGATCGTTGCAATCGTGAGAATCGCGATCGAGACCATGGCGGGCCAGAAGGCGATTGTTTCAGCCAGATGAAAAAGAAAAAATACGACCGACACGGTAACCGCACTCGCCGGGATCCCCCAGCTCCGCGCAAGGCCGCTGAACAGGACACCTCGAAACAGAAGCTCCTCGGTAACTGGCGCAATCAGCACCGCCACCGCGGCCCATATCCAACGCACCCGCACGTCCTGCCCGGCCAGCCGCGCAACCACACCGAGATCGCTGTCTGGGATCTCCGGATTCGTCATAGCGACGAAAGTGATGAAGGCGGTGCTGACGGTGGCGCCGACAACGGCAGCGATCAGCAGCGACCGCCACGATCCCAGGGACCAGCCGATGCCCGTCGGGCTCACCTCGCGCAGGTGTCTCCTCGCGAAGTAGAGTGACGCCGCGATCATCGCGATCGCACCGGTGATCGTTCCGACTGCCAGCGCGGGGGTCAGGAGCTCGACCATATGCCCCTCGATGGCGGACGGATCGCCCAGCTGATGACCGTTCGAAACGAGATAGACCATTCCAGAGACCGCTCCCGCAAAGCCGCCTGCGAGCTGGCCACCCAGCCACGCGAGAAAGACGAGGAGCGCCTGGACTGCGCCGAAGTCCGACCCGGCACGGCGAGGTGCGTCATGGTCCCGCGTATCGGGCGGCATCGACATCCGCAAAGCTTAACCGATGCCGGCGCGGATCGAGCTCTCGCCAAGTCCCCGGGCATGCTGCCCCTCCGATCGGACCGGTCGCGATAGAATCGAATCTCAAGGAGCCAACAATGAGAGTATTCATCACGGGAGCAACGGGATATATCGGCACCGCGGTCACGTCTGCCCTGATCCATGCAGGACATGAGATTACGGCGCTCGCACGTCCTGGGAGCGAAGCAGGCGCCCTCGAGAGAGCGGGAGTCAAGATCGTGCGCGGTGAGCTGAGCGAGCTCCAAAACCTCTGCGATGTCGTCGGCGTACATGACGCCGTCATCCACACCGCTGCGGATCGCTCCGCACCCGCTGCCGCCGACCGAGCCGTCCTCGACGCACTTCTTCCGATCGAGGAACTCCGAATCATCTACACCTCCGGTGTCTGGGTTTTCGGAAACACCGGTGATGAGGCGGTCGACGAAGCATCACCGGTAAATCCGATCAAAATGGTTGAGTGGCGCCCGGGTCACGAAGAACGTGTCCTGCAGCAGGCGACCGAGCGAGGCGCGGTGATCCGGCCGGGCTGCGTCTACGGTGGACGCCAGAGCCTCCTTTCCGGATGGTTCGCAGCGGCCGTGAACAACGATCCTCTCGATCTGATCGGACACGGTGTCAACCGCTGGGCGATGGTCTATCTCGATGACCTTGCCGACCTCTATCTGAAAGTTCTCGAGGAGGAGGCTATCGGACTCTTCCACGCCATCGATGACACGCGGGCAACACTGGGACAGGTTGCGAAGGCGATCATCGAGGGAGCAGGTGGATCATCGAGCGTGATTCGCTACCGCCCTCTCGAGGAGATCGAAAAGGAAATGGGTCCCTTCGCCGAGGCGCTGGCACTCGACCAGCACGTGTCGAGTGCGCTGACGCGTGCCACCCTCCACTGGGAGCCCTCAGTTTCGTTTCTTCACAGTATGGAGAGACAGTGGGAGGAGTGGCGTCAGGCAACGTGAGCTCTGATGAACTGGAATGATGCCTTACGGCGGGTGCTTGCCGAGATCGATGCGAATATCGACGCCGTAGTCGCCCCGATGCGCGGTGTCTCACGCCCGGTCATCACTCCGTATCGCGGCTACGGCACCTCGAGCCGCGCATGGGTTCAGGGACGCGTCCTGGATGATCCACAGACAGACACTCCGCTCGAGGGCCAGCAGAGGTTCGGCCACACCCGGGAAATGTGGCGGCGATTCGCGAGCGAGGAAATTGCGGGCGCGAAAGTGGAGATCTCGGTCGGCGCATCGACCGTGGAGACCGAGACGGGCCCTGAAGGCTATTTCGAGGTGGAGGTGGACACCGACCTCGACAGCGACTCGATGTGGCACCCCTGGCGCGCGCGACTCCCCTCAGCGCCTGCCGAGAAGGATCGGCGCTGGTACGAAGGAATGATTCTCGTCCCGCCGTCGTCGTCTCGAGTCGGCATCATCAGTGACATCGACGACACGATCATCGACTCGAGTGCGACCGACCGTCTGCAGATGCTGCGTACGCTCCTGTTCACGCCCTCCAGCGCACGTATCCCCTTCGAGGGGATCGCTGAGCTGTTCCACGCACTCCTCAGCAGCGATCAGAGGCTCAATCCCGTGTTCTACGTCTCGAGCAGTCCATGGAATCTCTACGACTTTCTGATCGAGGTCCTCGACACGCACGACCTGCCGCAGGGCCCCCTGATCCTGCAGGACTATGGGTTCGACGATGACAAGCTGATCCACGCCCCCCACGATGATCACAAGCTCAAACAGATCTCGCGAATCATCGCGACCTATCCGGAGCTCGAGTGGCTTCTGGTGGGTGACAGTGGCCAGAGAGATCCGGAGATCTACCACGCGATAGCCGAAGCGTTTCCCGAGCTGGTCAAGACAATCATCATCCGGGACGTGACGACCGACCGCCGAGATGCGGAGGTCCGTTCGATCCTCGGTCCGCTGGGATCACGCGGAATCTCCGTCGCCCTCGTACGCACGGCCGACGAAGTCCGGCAACTTCTCGAAAAGGCACATTATCTCGCCGCTCCCCGTGACAGGCTCCCGCGATGAACAGCGGACAGATCGAGCTGCGGCTCCAGAGCCTTTCCCATCGGCTGGGATGGGTTCCGTACTTCGTGCTGCTGATCGCACTGGCCGGTACGATCCTCGGCTCATGGTTCGTGGCGGTCACCGGAGCGGAGAAGGACCAGGCGCGTTTCGCCAACGAAGTCCAGAGCACGGCCGACCGCATCACCGATCGTGTGGCAACTTACGAGAATCTGCTGCGCGGTGGCGCCGGCCTCCTCGCCGCCCAGCCACAACTTTCCGCGGAGGAGTTTCGCGAATACGTAGACAGGCTCGACCTTCCCCGGCTCTACCCAGGGATCCAGGGAATCGGCTACTCGATGAGGGTCAGACGCGACGAAGTGGCTGCCCTCGAACAATCGATGAGCGACACATTCCCCGGCTTTCACGTCTGGCCTCCGACCGACGATCAGTACGTGCACACGATCAAGTACCTCGAGCCGCTCGACCGAAGAAATCGTGAGGCGATCGGGTACAACATGTTCTCCCAGTCCGACGAGGCGAGCGGCCATGGAGCGTGCAAGAGATACCGGTGCCGCCGCAGCGAGCGGCGTGGTACAGCTCGTTCAGGAGATCGACGAAGACGTTCAGTCCGGATTTCTGGTCTATCTCCCCCTCTACGCAACCGGACGAGATTCCCGGCTCGCTCGATCAGAGGCGCGCCGCGCTGTCAGGCTTCGTGTACGCTGCGTTCCGAGCCGACGACCTCCTCGAGAACATATTTGATCCGCTGCCTCCCGCAGTGGAATTCAGAATTTTCGATGGGTCCCGTGCGGATCCGGAGAGGCTTCTTCACCAGTCTGCGAACTGGAGCGAGGCAGTATCAGCACCAGGAAAGCCGCATCTCACCACGACACACCTCCGCGTGGCCGGCAGGATATGGACCCTCGAAGTTGTGAGCCTTCCGGGATTCACCCACGGCGATCGCCAGATCAACGCTCGATGGATCGGAATCATCGGTTTCCTTCTCAGCCTCGTGCTGTTTCTGTTGACCCGCGGCCAGACGAGCGCGAGAGTCGCCGCCGAGAGAGCTCTGAACGATCTCCGGAAATCCGAGAGAGAGCTCCGGCAATCGGAGACCAGAGTTCGAAGACTCGTTGAGGCGAACATCATCGGAATCGTCCTCGGGAAGACCGACGGAACGATCGTGGAAGCGAACGACGCATTTCTCACGATGCTCGGACTCGACCACAGCACATTTCGTGAGGGTCCGCTCACCCTCAATGCTCTCTCGGCCGAAACGTCCGCAGGCCTTTCACGGTACGCATTCGACGAGATCGAGCGGCATGGCCGCTTCGGCCCTTATGAACATATCTTCATCCGGCCCGATCAGACCGAGGCTCCCGCCCTGATGGGGATGGCCTCCGTGGAGGGTCCGTCTCATGACTGGGTCGGCTTCGTCCTGGATCTCTCCGAGAGAAAACACATGGAGGTTCAGTTGATCGAGCAGAAGGACACGCTCGAGACCCTCAATCGTGTGCAGCAGGTGGTATCGGCAGAGCTGGAGGTTTCGAAGGTGCTCGAGGCAGTTACGGAGGCTGCCACCGCTCTCGCATCAGCCGATGTGGGCAGCTTCTTCTACAGAGATCCGGCCGCCGGATCCGACTCTACCTGGAGCGGACTGGGTCGCGACCTGGAGAGCTCACCCGTGACGATCACGCGGGATCATCCGATTGTGCAGCGAGCGTTCTCGGACATCACCGCAGAGCCGGAACAGCAGATGGATCAGGAAGGCGAAGGCGTTCTCGCCGTCCCGGTCGTCTCTCGATTCGGTACAGTAGTGGGTGCTCTGGTCGTGAGCCGCCGCGCCGGTGGAACCTTCGGCGAGAGGACTCGCAACGCCGTCTCCGGTCTCGCCGCACAGACGGCCGTCGCAATCGACAACGCGATGATCCACGCCGAGGCGCAGCGCGATCGCCGTCGTGCCGAAGAGGCGAATGTCGCAAAAGATCAGTTCCTCGCCAACCTCTCCCACGAGCTCCGGACTCCCATGACGGCAATCGTCGGCTGGGTCAGAATGCTCCAGCTCGGAGATCTCGATGATGACGAGTACCGCGAGGCGATCGAAGCGATCTCTCGAAGCGCGAGGTCGCAGGCCCAACTCGTCGAAGACATTCTGGATGTTTCGAGAATCGCCACCGGCAAGATGAAGATCGACAAGCGCCAGATCGATCTGGTCGAAGTCATCGAAGCAGCCATCGAGTCCGTGTGGCCTTCGATCGAGTCGAAGCAGATCGAGCTGAGCTCCAGCATGCCTGATGGACCGATCATCATCAGTGGCGATCCGCAACGCCTCCAGCAGGTCATGTGGAATCTCCTTTCTAACGCCGTAAAATTCACGAACAGCGGAGGCAGAATCGACGTCGAGGCCAGCCAGCATTGACGGAGTCGCGAGAATCACCATTCACGACGACGGCGAGGGGATCGATCAGGGCGTGCTGCCACACATCTTCGAGAGATTCCGCCAGGCCGACGGCACCACGACACGCACCTATGGAGGTCTGGGCCTGGGGCTCTCACTCGTCGACTACATCGTGCGGGCACATGGCGGCTCGGTGACGGCAGAAAGTCAGGGGAAAGGACAAGGAGCCGAGTTTGCTGTCGAGCTCCCGCTGATGATCGGACCGCGTGGCAATCTTGAAGCGTCGCATGAATCCCTTGGGGAGCACTCGTCATTTTCAGGGATCACGATTCTTGTAGCCGAGGACGATGCGGAGATCCGACAAATGGTGAGCGCGATCCTGCGTCACTCCGGTGCCCGCGTCATCAGCGCCCGCAATGCGTCACAGGCTCTCGACCACCTCTCGAATGAGTCGGTCGACATTCTCGTCAGTGATATTGCGATGCCGGGAGAAGACGGGCTCGCACTGATCCGAAAGCTCCGGAGCGGTGCCCACGGGAGATCTTCAATTCCGGCGATCGCACTGACGGCCTATGCGAGCAACGATGATCGAATCAGAATCCTCGAGGCCGGTTACGATACCCATCTCATGAAGCCGCTGGAACCAGAAGCTCTGTTGGATGCGATCCGGAATCTCACGAGGAGCTCGGAGCCTCAGGATGGCGACTGAAGACGAGTCGCGGGAGCGGTTCTGGAAGCGTCCGGACACTCTCGCCTGGATGTTCTACGACTTCGGCAACTCCGCCTATACCACTCTGGTGGTCACGTTCATCTTCAGCGCCTGGTTTACCCAGGGTATCGCTGCCGATCCGGACCACGGTACGGTTCAGTGGTCGCACGCGGTCAACATCAGCTCGATTCTGGTCGCCCTGACGGCGCCGTTTCTCGGTGCAGTCGCCGATGTCTCGGGCCGGCGCAGAACATTTCTCGTCTGGATGACCGCAATCTGCGTTCTCGCGTCGGTCGCTCTGTTTTTTCCGCAGCGCGGTGACGTCATCTTCGCGCTCACGGCGTTCGTGATCGGAAACTTCGCCTTCGAATCGGCGACCGTGTTCTACAACGCGTATCTGCCTGAGGTCTCGACTGACCGGACGATCGGCAGAGTCTCAGGGGCGGGCCAGGCGCTCGGCTATGTGGGCGGGCTGCTCTGCCTCATCCTCGCACTCGGGATGATTCGCGGATGGTTGCCCGAGACCGCCAATCTGCACGTCAGATCGACGAATCTTCTGGTTGCCGGATGGTATGCACTCTTCGCCCTTCCGTTGCTGCTCCGGCCGGCTGCAGAGGTTCGTTCGAGCCGCACATGGGAGTCGATCCGTACTGCAGGGCGCCAGCTCCGTGGCACCGTGGGTCACCTCAGATCGTATCGGCAGGCGGCGCGGCTGATCGTCGCCCGGCTGATCTACAACGACGGACTCGTCACGGTCTTCTCATTCGCAGCGATCTACGCCGCGGCCGTATTCGGCATGACCGCTTCCGAGCTGATCGTCATGGGCATCGCGATCAACATCACCTCGGCGCTCGGAGCGTGGGCCTTCGGCTTCGTTGATGACCGGATCGGCGGAAAGAAGACGATCGTCATCACCCTCGTCGTGCTCATTGCAGTAACGATTGTCGGCGCGACGGCACAGACGCGCTCCACCTTCTGGGTTGCAGCATTGATTCTCGGCGCGATGGTCGGTCCGAATCAGGCCGCCAGCCGAAGTCTCCTCGGCTCCTTCACCCCCCGATCGAAACGGAGCGAATGGTTCGGCTTCTTCGCGTTCTCCGGGCGGCTCGCATCGGTGGCTGGACCGCTCACCTATGGACTGATTGTGGGAGCCACGAACAGTCAGCGTGTCGCAATGGGCTCGATCGTCGCATTCTTCGTCTTCGGGCTGCTCGTGCTCCTGTCCATCAACGAGAAGGAAGGAAAGGCTGCAGCGGCGGCCGCGGACATCTGATGCTCTCGAATATCGCGCTGCTCATCACGTTCATCGTCCTCATCATCTTCACCCTCACGTATCTCGGGCGAGGCACCGAAGCAAAGAACATCCGGAAGCTCGGCCAGGGGAACCGCGACTTTTCCGTCAGCAGCGAGATCTTCAACGAGAACTTCAAGCTTCTCACTGACACCGTCCTCTGGAAGGGCAATGAGGTCGAGCTCGCGCTCAACGGTGAGCAGACTTACGATCGATTGTTCGAAGATCTGTCGAACGCAAAGCGTCTCATTACATGGCACGTGTACTTTTTCAGCAAAGGCCAACTCGCGGAGAGGCTCGCAGATGTACTGATCGAACGCGCTCAGGCGGGAGTGAAGGTGCTGTTCCTCTTCGACTTCTTCGGATCGTTTCCGCTCAGCCGCGCCTACCGCAAACGACTTCGCGAGGCAGGAGTCGAGGTCGCGATGTTCCGACCGATTAAATGGAACACCCTCTACAAGCTCCAGCAGCGGATGCACGTCCGCTCGGTGGTGATCGACGGTGAGATCGGCTGGACGGGAGGGTTCGGAATCGCCGACGAGTGGATGGGCGGAGGCTGCAGCAGCAACGAGTGGCGCGATACGAACGTGCGTTTCTGCGGCTCTGCAGTCGATCAGCTTCAGGCCTCGTTCATCGTGAACTGGGCCGAAGCGACGGGCGACCTCCTGATGGGGGATGAGATCTTCCTGCTCGACGACGAGACTCAGTGCGGTGACATGCTCGCCGGAGTCATGTACGCCACACCCTCGCTCGGCAGCACGAAGTCGGAGCGATTCTTCATGACTTCGATCACCGGAGCAAGAGAGACTCTCTACATCACAAATCCTTATTTTGTCCCGCCACTCTCGATGAGTGAGGAGCTCGGACGCGCTGTGGAGCGAGGTGTCGACGTCCGTGTGCTCACTCCCGGGCGCAACAGCGACTCGCGTCTCGCTTTCTGGGCTTCGAGGTCGCAGTACCAGCGCCTCCTGTCCCGCGGCATCCGCATCTATGAATACGAGCCGTGCATGGTCCACGCAAAGACGCTCGTGGTCGACAAGGTCTGGTCTTCCGTGGGCACCGTGAACTTCGACAACCGCTCGATGATGCTCAACGACGAGGTCGCCCTGATCGTCAAGAACCGCCGCTTCGGCGAGAAACTTCACGAGGTCTTTCTCAACGACATCGCCCACGCGAAGGAAGTAACGCTCGAGCACGTCGAGGGACGCGGTCTCCCCGCCCGAGCCGCCGAGATCACAGGCTGGATCCTCTCGCGGTTCATCTGAGAGGCAGTCTTCAGTCTTCAGTCGTCAGTCGTCAGTCATCAGTCGTCAGTCGACAGTCGTCAGTCGGCTGGGGGTGCAACCGCTCTTGGTACGATTAGAAACATGGAACAGCCCAATGGACCAGTGCCCGCCACGATCGCCGTGTTCGATCACGTCATGGAAGCAGAGATCGCGCGGGGGCGGCTCGAGGCGGAAGGCATCCGCGCATTCGTCCAGGATGAAAATCTCGTGGTGCAGAACTGGCTCTATCGCAATGCAGTTCGTGGGCTGAGACTTCAGGTGTCTTCTGAGGACGAGGTAAGGGCGATCGAGATTCTCAACTCGATGAAATTCGACGATGAGGCTCTCGATCCCGACGGGCTGAACCAGCAGGATGATGAAGCCTGTCCGGTCTGCGACTCCGATCGACTCGAATACATTCCTCCGAAGCGGCGCGCAACGTACCTCTCATGGCTGCTGCTGGGCTTTCCTCTTCTGACCCGGCCCCGGCAGACACGGTGTCTGAACTGCGGCCACGTCTGGGCTTCGACTACGGTGGCATTCCTGCGGCTCTGGGCATTTCTGCTCCTGACGTTCGGCATCCTCGCACTGTGGGCGGGGTGGGAGTATCGGAGCCTCTGGTCCGGCCTGGGTGGAGCTCTCCTGATCGTCGGCGCACTCCGGCTGACGATGACGCGGCTGGAGGATTCCGGCGATCCTTCACTGCGCTGAAAATACCTGCTCTGAAGATACCTTCGGGCTGTCATCCTGAGAGGCCGTGAAAAAATCCGGCATGCCCTGCGCTGGTGGGCTTACGGTTCGAGCTCAAGGAATGAGGAGGAGTCGCGGTGGTTCCTCGATGACGACGAGTCGCGTGGAGTCAGGCCGTAACCACCACCGCGGAAGTTAAAGCGGAGCTCGCCGATCGCCGTACGCGTTCCTTCCACAGCCTCTAGCCCGGATCGACGGAAGGACGTCGAGGATCGCGTGGATTCATATCACCTTAAAGCGAATCATGCCGTACGCGATCCTTCGCTCAGGATGACAAGCCTCCGGCCACTTTGAACTTTTGAACCCTTGAACCTTGAACCCTTGAACTCTTGAACCCTTGAACCTTTGAACCCTCTCTCTCCCCCCGGAACACTCCCCGCCCCACCCCATGTTCTACAATCCACCCATGTCTGCACGAGAGAGAATCGATTCGCTGCTCACCCGGCTCGCTCAGGAGCCGCAGTACCCCACGCAGGGACAGACGCTGTTCATTGATCTCGAGCATCAGGATGTCCGGCGAGGCTGGATTCCTCGGAATGTCGCCGAGACGTTCCTCGGTGGGCGCGGCGTCAACATGTTTCTCCTCTACAACCTTCTCGACGAATCGCTCACCCCTCTTCATCCCGATATCCCACTCATCTACGGCACCGGGATTCTGACATCGATGCTTCCATCGGCATCGCGAGGCAACGTGACCTCGTGGTCTCCCGAGACCGGCGTCATACTCGACTCCAATGCCGGCGACTTCTTCCCCTCGTTCATGAAGCTCGGCGGGTTCGATCATCTCGTGATCCACGGAAAGGCCGCTGCACCGACGATGCTGAAGCTCGAGAAGGGTGAGGTGGAGTTTATCGACGCCTCCCGCTACTCCGGCATGGACAACATCGACCTTCGCGAGGCGATCTCCACTGATTTCGACGGAAAGGAAGGGCGCGACTTCGGACTCGCGGCGATCACGAACGCGGGAGAGAATCTGGTTCTCACCTCCGGCATCATGGCAGGCCCCAAAGCGATCTGGGCGCGGGGCGGATCGGGCGCGAAGATGGGATCGCTCGGACTCAAGGCGATTCTTCTCAAGGGGAAGGGACACGACCTCACACCCCACCAGCCGCACAAGGGAAAGAACCGCGACATCGCCCTCAAGCTCCTGAGCACGTCCGTCGTCAAGAACGCCCTCAAGAAGCGCGGTACGCCGTTCCTCTACAAGCCGTCCCGACTCATCGCGGCAATGGGGACGAAAAATAACAGCGAGACCGTCTGGACCGACAAGCTCGATGCTGAGAACATCGACCCGTTCCGTCCGGGACTGGTCGGTTGCTTCGCCTGCCCGGTCAACTGCCGACCTCTCAACGACATGACCGGCAATGAATCGACTCCCCAGGACCGCTACGTCAAGGGTGACGGTCCGGAGTACGTGACGCTCGGCAAGTTCGGTCCGAACATCGGGATCACCGAGGTGACCGAAGTCCTGCGGCTCAACAACATCTGCAACGACCTGGGACTCGACACCTCCTCGACAGGCGCGGCGCTCTCGTGGGCAATGGAGCTCTACGAGAAGGGGCTGATTACCGCCGAGGATACTGGTGGGCTCGAGCTGCACTGGGGGGACGCGAAGCTCGTCGAGAAGCTCCTCTTCATGATCAGCCGGCGCGAAGGTTTCGGTAACGTGCTCGCGGACTCGACGCGCGCCGTTGCGAACGGCCACTATCCGGAGAAAGCTCTCGACTACCTCATGGCTGTGAAGGGACTCGCACAGAGCGACCCGCACGACGCACGCATCCTCAAGGCGTTTGCGCTCGGACTCGCAGTGGCGACAAGAGGAATGGACCACCTGCGTAACCGGGTGACACTCGAGATCAATGCAAAGATCAACGACGATCCCGCCTTCAAACAGGAACTCTACGGTGGAGTCGTAAGCGCGGAACCGAACAGCTACGAAGGCAAAGAGATCGCTGTCCGCAAGTGCGAGAACACGTATGCGGTCGGGGACTCCGTCGGCATGTGCCGGTTCACGACGAAGCTCTTCAACTCACCGTCCCTTCCCGGATACGAGGAGTTCATCGCCCAGCTCGAGAACGTTGTCGACATGCACAAGAGCGAGGCAGATCTCGATCAGGTGGGTCTCGACATCATGGGTCTCGAGAGGCTCATCAACAGCAGACTTGGCGTGACACGCGCCGACGACACTCTGCCTCGCCGATGGTTCGAGGAACCGATCTCCACCGGCCCGTACAAGGGGGAGTTGATCGACCGCGAACAGTTCGATCAGCTTCTGACGAAGTTCTACCGGCTGTCGAATCTGACTGAAGAAGGCGTACCCGTACCGGAGTGGAACGCGCGACTGACGAGCATCGTGGCCGGAGCTCCCGCGCGGTGACGGACGCCGTCCCCGAGACCTTCCGAATCACTGTCCGTCTTCCGGAGCCGCTACGCGAAGAGAACGGTGCGATGATCATGATCGACACGCCCGTTCAGACGCTCGGAGAGCTGGTCGACCTGCTCGAGCAACGCGTACCCGGCTTCGCCACAACGAACGACGAGCTCTACAACTTCGCCGTCAACGGGGCCATGATCCTCCACGGCGAGCGTGCGACGCCTCTGCGGAACGGCGACGAAGTCGAGATGATCGCCGCCTTCTCGGGCGGCTAGGAGCGTGAAAGCCCGATCGCCATTCGCGACCGCTCTCTTTGGAGTGCTGAGCTCGCCGAAGGACGAGCTCAGCTTTACATCAGATCTTGCAGAGTGCGGCGCTTTCAAATTGCAGAGGAAATCTCCTGGTTCGTGCCGATTGAGGCCTCGATGGCGATCGCCACGGGATCCAAAGCGGTGCTCGTCCTTCGGCGAGCACCGCACTCCAAGTCACAGCCTCGATTCTGCGTGACTCTGGCAAGATCCTGACGTTGATCAAGAATGCGAAAGCTATCGACGGCCCAGCGCGCTCTTAGCCTCGAGCGGATCCGTCACCGGCATCCTGCACGCTCCCATCTCGCAGATGTAGAGCGCCGGCTCAACTTCCCTGCGTCCCTCCGTCAACGGAAGATCGACTGAGCTGTCCGCAATCAGTACGTGCTGGGGCAGGTACGTCTCTCCAATCACTCCGAGAAATCGTTCCCGCTTCTCATCCCCTGAGCCCCCTGACACCACGAGCTCCAGTGGTGTCGTCACCAGCCACTCCGCAGCTCCGAGTAGAAATCCAAAACCGGACGGATACTTCATCGCCACCGGCCAGAGGCTGCGGATGGCATCGATCGCAGTCTGTTCGAGATCGGGCTCAGCGAAGTATCGTGCGAGTCGCAGCATGGAGTAGATCACGAGCGAGTTGCCGGAGGGCGTCGCATTGTCCATGATCTCCTTCGGCCGCGCGATCAGCTCCTCGTGATCATCCGAGACATCGAAGAATGCTCCGTTCTCGGTATCTCTGAACCTTTCGCTAACAGTCGCGATCAGTTGGCGCGCAACATCGAGGTACCGCCGTTCGGCCGTCACCTCGAAAGCCTTGATCAGCCCCCATGCAACGCCTCCGTAGTCCTCGAGGACTCCGTCGAATCTCACGCGCCCATCGCGGAACGAGCGGCTCAGCCTTCCATCACTGACGAACGTCTCGATGAGGAAGTCAGCGTTCTTCTTGACGGCATCGCTGTAGCGCGGCAACCGAAATGCGATCGCTGCCTCCGCGATCGCCGCCAGCATCCAGCCGTTCCATCCCGCCAGAATCTTCTCGTCCCGTCCCGGCCGCACTCTGCCGGAGCGCCGTTCGAGCAGCTTCTGCCGTGCGCGGCCGGCGATTCCCTGAAGGTCCTGCGGGGTCATCGAAAGATCTCGCGCGACGTCCTCGAGCCGACGGGGCAGATTCAGGATGTTCGTCCCCTCCCAGTTTCCTCTCTCAGTCCCGTCGTACAACGCTGCAAATGCTCTCGCATCCTCGTCACCGAGCACCTCGCGGATCTCGTCGAGAGACCAGACGTAGAACTTGCCTTCAACGCCTTCGGAGTCCGCATCCAGAGTCGAGTAGAACCCGCCCTCCGGTGATGTCATCTCACGGAGAATGAACTCGATCGACTCGCGAGCAATCACTGCAAATTCTTCGGACTTCGTCGCCTGCCAGCCCCTCACATAGAGCCGGATGAGAAGCGCATTGTCGTAGAGCATCTTCTCGAAGTGCGGAACGAGCCAGCGAGCATCGACCGAGTAGCGCGCAAAGCCCCCGCCCAGGTGATCGTAGATTCCGCCCCTGGCCATCTTTTCGAGAGACTCGGTGACGACGTGAAGCAGCGTGGCGTCCTCCGTTCGAGTCGCGACCTGGAGAAGAAACTCGAGCGACATTGAAGCAGGGAACTTCGGCGCTCCGCCAAATCCACCATTGACGCGATCGAAGTTCGAGGCGATCGCTCCCGCCGCGGCATCGAGGTCGTCACGGTCGATATCGATTTCAGTCTCGCTGGAGGTCATCGACCGGTTCAGAATCTCGCGGATCTCTGCAGAAGCCTCCGTGACCTGCTCGCGTCGCTCTTTCCAGATCGTGGCGACATGATGCAGAACCCGGGCGAAACTCGGCATCCCGTGCCGGTCCTGCGGTGGAAAGTACGTCCCCCCGTAAAAGGGAACCCGCTCGGTCGTGAGAAACATCGACATCGGCCACCCGCCATGACCGGTCATCATCTGAACCGCCTGCATGTAGATCGCGTCAACCTCGGGACGTTCCTCACGATCCACCTTGATGGATACGAAGTCGCGGTTCAGGATCGCCGCCGTTCCCTCGTCCTCGAATGACTCCCGCTCCATGACGTGACACCAGTGACACGCCGAGTACCCGATCGAAAGAAAGATCGGCTTGTCCTCCGTCCGAGCCTTCTCGAACGCCTCCTCCCCCCACGGATACCAGTCCACAGGATTGTGCGCGTGCTGGAGAAGGTAGGGGGAAGTCTCGCTGGAAAGGCGATTCGTGTGCTGTTGGTCGTTAGTCATCGGTCTTTGGCCCTTGGTCGCTGAGTCATTGGGGGATCGCTAAGGCCTGGAGGTGGCGATAAGGGTCGGTGCATCGAGCACGCCACTCAGTTGCCCATGCGCGATGTCATCCCGAGCGGGCGGGCGGGTGGGAAAGCGAGGGACCTCGCCACTCGATTGCATCTAACCCACAAACCGCAAAGCCCGCGACCACCTGCTCTGGCTTCATAACCCGCGAATGGCGAGGCCCTTCGCTTTCCCGCCCGACCACCCGCTCAGGGTGACACTCGCCAGTGGTTCAGCCTCCGCATTCATCTTTCATCTTTCATCTTTCATCTTCATCTTTCATCCCCCTCTTCCCTCAGACTATCCAGCATCTGTGGTGGGAGTGAGCGCATCTCGAAGTATTCGCTCTCGAGCTCCTCGACCTGGAACTGGTCGAGACCTGAATTTGCGAGGAAGTCGATCCGCAGCCTCGGGTCCTGATCGTGGATGATCTTTGGCAGAAGATGATTGATATAGAACGCCTCGAGACGGATCTTTGTGATCACCTCGTCGATCAGCTTGTCGTCGACGAACTCGATCACCTCGGCCAGATCCGGCGTCACGTCCGTCTCGGCGACGATCTCTCTACGGAACGTCTCGCGCCCCTCCACGGTATTGAGCTCGAGGTAGAACGTCGACATCCGTTTCCGTGCGAGACCGTAGAGCTGGAAGAAGGCGCGCTCCTGACGGTTGATGGTGGCGATTTCTTCGGCGACTCCGGCGAGCGTCGCCTCATTGTCGCCGACCGCGACGAGTCCGATGATCAGTGAATAGAGCTTCCTCCGCCCGAACGAGAGCGTGTACGGATTCGAGGCGACGGGATCGATGAAGAGTCGCTGGAACAGCCCGCGCTGGAGCTGCTCGAACTGGCGCATGTTGCCGAGAACCGAACGAACCTGCTCCTCGGTCAGCTCGTTATCGTCCATGAAGGCAAGCTTGCTGATCAGACCCGAGGCGTGATCGAAGCGGTCGAAGAGAGTCACGATCTCGGTGAACGACTCGAGTTTCTCGAACGCTGCATCATCGTCGCGAACGCTCTCGTCGATCTGCCGCCCGGTCTCGAGCAGGATTTCCTCGAAGCGGGGATCACGGTCGGCGACCGCCTTCTGCTTGTTCTCGAGGAGCATGATCATGTCCGCCGATGACAGGCGATTGCTGATGGAGGTCCCGAGCATGAAGCTCTCGAGGATCGCGCGGGTCGATTCGATGTACGACGGCTCGCCCCCCTCCTGGATGACCGAGATACGATCCTGGAGAACGATCTCTTCGAGCGTATCGAAGATCGAAAGCGGGATCTCGTTGCGGAGCGACAGCGTCCGCAGCCGTGACAGCCGTGCGCGCTCGCTCGGGCCGATCTGACCGTCGCTGCACGAGGCGAGCACTCGCTTGTACTCGTCGATCAGTTCGCGGTTGTCTGCGTAGTGATAGATGACGTCGATCTGGATACGTTCCTTCTGATACGGATCGACGCCGATCCTCCTGGCCGCGTCGTTCATGAGCGCCTGCATCTCGTTGATGGCGATTTTGTGACGAAAGGCCTCACGACAGGCCTCGAAGAAGCGCTGGTTCGTCCGCTGGATGATCCGAACCAGAAAGAGCGTCGTGCTCGGCTCGGCCAGATGCTCGTGCATCTCGTGGGCGAGAGCGATGAAGTTTCCACCCCCGACCTTCGGCGTCCTCTTCAGCAGCTTTCCGATCGAGCGCAGGGTCTGCTCCTGGCGATCCTCGATCCGGCGCTGCCTGGGACCGTCGAGAAAGAAGAGATAGTTCGAGACCGCGTTCCCGTCCACGAACAACTCATCCCACGATTCCGAGCCGCTGGTCTTTCCCGTGAAGCTCAGCTCGCCCGACTCCCGGTCGTACACCCCCCCGAAGAGAATCAGCCGGTTACGGACATCGTCATTGAGCAGATCGCGGAGCGGAAAGTCTCCCCCGAACATGTATTCGCTCAGCAGGCCACCATTCCCCTTGAAGTGGACGCCATCCTGAGTGAGTCTGATCTCGGAGACACCACCGAAGTATCGAACCGTCCGCCCTTCAACGTTCTCGCTCTGTTCGAAAAAAAACTTCCGGTCGAGCTGCGGCCCCACGATCGTGGCGAAGTACTCGATCGTCGAGCTGATCGAGCCGTGATGGACGATGGCGTCGAGCATTGTCGGACGGTAGTGTAGCGCGGGAGGGGTTTGGGTTGTGGGTGTTCGAGTGGGTATGGGTGTGGGTGTGGATTTTGGGGTTCCGAACGAGCAGAGCGCCGCGAAGGCGGCGCGGCACGACGGCGACCGTTGAGCAAAAGGACAAAAGGCCGTGCCGCCCGCCTTCGCGGGCTCCACATCTCGAGATCTCAATGTCCCCAGGGCTCTACGCCCCAATGGCGTTGAGTTAAGCGATTGTCACCCCGAGCGGGCGGGTGGGCGGGCAAGCGAGAGCCTGCCCTGAGGGGTGCTGGGAGGGGGAAACCGAAGGGGGCCTCGCAAGTTACGTGCTCTGTCGGCGTGGAGCTGGCGCTCGCTCATGCAGCGGCCCAGAAGTCACTGAGTACGAAACTCGCGAGCTGCCTCGCTTGCCCACCCACCCGCCCGCTCGGCATGACGATTCTCGGTCGCACCCTTAACTCAATGCCATTAGGGCTCACGCCCTGGGCTGGGTTGTTTCGGCCGCCCTTCGGCGGCCTCCAAGCGGCTTTGCCCCTACTTCTTCGCGTGAGGGTGCGCGTTACGGTAGACCTCGATCAGTTTCCAATCGGCCAGATGCGTGTACTTTTGTGTAGTTGAAAGTGAGACGTGTCCGAGGAGCTCCTGGATGGCTCGCAGATCTGCACCCGCGTTGAGCAGGTGTGTCGCGAAAGAGTGCCGTAGCGTGTGGGGCGAGGCGCCCATCTTCAGCGATGCCGCCCGCAGATGCTTCTCGAACAATCTGCGAACACTCCGCGCGGTGATCCGCTCTCCTCTGTAGTTCACGAATAGAGGATGTTCTTCGGCGTCGATCGGCACGAGCTCCTGCCGGTCCGGCAGCCACTTCCGGATCGCCGTTTCTGCCTCTGTGCCGAACGGTACGATGCGCTCTTTTGCACCTTTCCCGCGCACTTTCACGAGCCGCGAGCGGAGATCGAGATCATCCATGTCGATATCGACGAGCTCGCTGATACGGAGTCCCGACGCGTACAGAAGCTCGAGCCATGCCCGGTCGCGCCGTCCCAGAGGAGTTTCAGCGTCCGGCGATTCGAGCAGCGATCCTACCTCCGCCGGCTGCATCACGGCAGGAAGCGTCTTCTCCTTTTTCGGGGTCGCGACCGTCCTCGCCGGGTTCTTCGTCACCGCTCCTTCGCGTAGCAGGAAACGAAAGAAACTCCGAATTGCCGAGAGATGGCGGGCAATCGTCGACCGCGCGAGCTTCCGTCTCGACAGATGCGCGAGATAAGCCCGGATCGTGAGGTGATCCACCCGCTCGAAGTCCATCTTGTCGCGCGATCCCAGCAGGTAATCGTTGACGAGAAACGACATGAACGACTCGAGATCGTCCCGGTAGGCGGCAATCGTGTTCTCCGACACGTTCTTCTCGTAGGTGAGATAGTCGAGAAAGTCACCGATTCCGGTCATAGGAACAGTATGGGTGGGAAGGTGCGAGGGTTCAAGGGTTCAGAGGTTCAGGAGGTTCAGGGGTTCAAGGGTTCAGAGGTTCAGAGAGGTTCAGGGGTTCAGAGGCGAAAAATCGCCGAAATGCACCCCGACACGGTACTCTGAACCTCTGAACCTCTGAACCGCTGAACGTTTGCGCGTCATTGCCGGAAAACCCGCCCTGTGTTAGCTTGCGCCTCCGGAGGAATTGTGTCTGAGAATCACAGTGGTGAGCTTAGGAAGACCCCTCTAAACGACGTCTCACGCGAGCTCGGCGGCAAGATGGTCGAGTTCGGCGGATGGGACATGCCGGTTCAGTTCTCCGGCATCATCGACGAGCACACGGCGGTCCGCGAGCGGGCTGGCCTCTTCGACGTCTCTCACATGGGTGAGATCACGTTCAAGGGTCCGCAGGCGCTCGAGTTGCTCCAGGTCCTGACGTGCAACGACGTCTCGAAGATGCAGGACGGCCGGTGTCAGTACAACGGACTCCTCTACCCGACGGGCGGTTTCGTCGACGACATCCTGATCTACAGGAACGCCGAAGATGACTATCTCGTCGTGGTGAATGCCTCGAACACCGACAAGGACTTCGAGTGGATCGCAGGAGCAATTGATGGCCGCGACGTCGATGTCCGGAACGCCAGTGCCGACTGGGCACAGCTCGCCCTGCAGGGACCGCGCGCCGAAGAGGTGCTGGCTCGGCTCACGGATCTCGATCTCTCCGCGATCAAGTACTACCGCTTTGCCAACGGCAAGGTCGATGGTGTCGATGCGATCGTCTCGCGTACGGGCTATACCGGCGAGGACGGCTTCGAGGTCTACGTCGCTCCCGACGCGTCGCCGCAACTGTTCCGCCGGATGCTCGAGGCGGGGCGCGAGTTCAACGTCCTCCCGTGCGGTCTCGGAGCGCGAGACACGCTGCGGCTCGAGGCCAAGATGGCGCTCTACGGGAACGACATCGATCACTCGACCACACCGTACGAGGCCGATCTCGGCTGGATCGTAAAACTCGACAAGGGCGAGTTCCACGGGCGGGACGTGCTCTTGCGGGAGAAGGAAGAAGGCATCAGCCGCAAGCTCATCGGCTTCGAGATGGTCGACCGCGGGATTGCCAGGCACGGATATCCTATCGTGTCGGGCGGCGAAGAGATCGGTGTCGTCACGAGTGGTACCCACTCGCCGACCTTGAAAAAAGCGATCGGACTCGCGTACGTCCCGATCGATCGAACCGAAGAGGGAGCCGAGCTCCCGATCGAGATCAGAGGAAAAGAGACCAGGGCGAAGGTCGTTCCGACCCCGTTCTACAAACGCTCGAAGTAGGAGGATTGCATGGATCCCAAGACAACTAAGTTTGCAAAGAGCCACGAGTACGTCGCCAGAGAAGGCGAGTACGTGATCATCGGCATCAGCGAATACGCACAGAGCGAGCTCGGTGACGTCGTGTTCGTCGAACTTCCCCAGGCTGGGAGTGAGCTCGAAAAGGGCGAAGAATTCGGCAGCATCGAGTCGGTCAAGGCCGTCTCCGAGCTTTTCGCGCCCGTCTCCGGCGAAGTCGTCGAAATCAACGAGGATCTCTCGGACAAGCCGGAGCTCGTCAACAGCTCCCCCTACGGCGACGGCTGGATGATGAAGGTGAAGCTCTCCGATGAGACCGATCTCGACGATCTCATGGACGCCGACGAGTACAAGGAGTACGTGGAGAAGGAATCGGAATAGAAGCGAGTATTCGCCCGATGACGACACTGTCATCCTGAGCGAAGCGAAGGATCGCGTGGCGCTACCTCGAGGTAGATCCGACGCGATTCTTCGCCGTCCTTCGGCGGCTCAGAATGACAGAAGCTCCCCACCCGGCATTCCGATCCCTCCGAAATCTTCCCCTCTGTTCACCCGTTTCAATCCGCGGCTGACCCACCGATTCTCCAGGAGACCCCCCAGTGGACACAACACCGATGCGATACATCCCAAACTCCGAGGACGACATCCGCTCGATGCTCGAAACCATCGGAGTCGACTCTGTCGATCGTCTCTTCGACAGTATTCCTGACGCGGTCAAGATCGACGGTGTCCTGAACCTTCCGGAATCGTGGTCCGAGATCGAGCTTCGCCGCTGGATGGCCGCAACCGCCGCTAAGAATCAATCGGGCGCCGACTCAATCTCCTTCATGGGGGCGGGCGCCTACCACCATTACCAGCCGGCGCTGGTCGACCAGCTTCTGCTGCGCTCTGAGTTCCTGACCGCCTACACCCCGTATCAGCCGGAAGTCTCCCAGGGCACTCTCCAGGCGATCTACGAATACCAGACCCACCAGAGCCTGCTCACCGGTCTGGAAGTCGCAAACGCGTCGATGTACGACGGATCGACCGCCTTCGCGGAGGCCGTTCTCATGTCGGCCCGGATTGCGAAGAAGCGGACACGGGTCGTGGTGAGCCGCGCAATCCACCCCGAGTACATCGAGACGGTCCGGACCTACATCAGAAATCTGGACATCGAGCTGGTGCTCGTCGGCTGGGACGAGACGACGGGACGCACGAACCTCGATGAGCTCGCGGCCGCAGTGGACGAGAACACCTGTGCCGTCGCGATCCAGAGCCCGAACTTCTTCGGCGTGATCGAGCAGTATGACGCGATCCGCGACATCGCCGACAAGGCCGAAGCACTCAAGATCTCGGTCATCACCGAGGCGAGCTCGCTCGGTCTGCTGAGCCCTCCCGGCGCACATGGGTTCGACATCGCCTGTGGTGAGGGTCAGGCATGGGGAATCCCGCCGCAGTTCGGTGGCCCCTACGTCGGATTCCTCGTTGCGCGTGAAGATCTCAAACGTCACATGCCGGGGCGGCTCGCCGGTGAAACGGTCGATGTCGACGGACGCCGGGCCTTCGTACTCACCCTCGCCACACGCGAACAGCACATACGCCGCGGCAAGGCGACCTCGAACATCTGCACGAACCAGGCGCTCATCGCGCTCGCCGCCAACATCTACCTCTCGCTGATGGGTAAGGCCGGCCTCCGCGAAGTCGCCACACAATGCATCCAGAAGACGGCCTACCTGAAGAAGCGCCTCACCGAAATCGATGGCGTGGAGCTACCCTTCAGCGGATCCATCTACAACGAGTTCCTCTACCGCACGCCGAAACCCGCCGGGGAGATCATCGCGGCGATGGCAGAGCAGAACATACTCGCGGGTGTCGACCTCGGCCGCTTCTTCGAGGGGCACGAGCGCGATGTGCTGGTTGCCGTGACGGAGCTCAACACCCGTGACCAGATCGACACCTACGCAGACACGCTGAAGAGCATACTCGGCTGAACGGAGCGACGACGATGACGACCGAAGAGATGTTGATGAACGAAACCGGATCGCGAGCTGCCGAGCGCACTGCCGTCGATCAGGGACTGCGCCGTGAAGGATTGATCTTCGAGCGCTCACGCCCGGGCCGGCGCGGTTACAGACTCCCGGAGATGGACGTCCCCGAGGAGTCGCTCGAATCACTCCTTCCCGACACACATGTGCGGGACGAGATTGCGAACGAGTGCGAGGTCTCCGAGGTCGACGTGATGCGTCACTTCACGCGCCTGTCGAAACTGAACGTCTCGATCGACGGCGGCCTCTATCCGCTCGGAAGCTGCACGATGAAGCACAACCCGCGGATCAACGAGGAGATGGCGCGGATCCCGGGACTTGCTCTCGCGCATCCGATGCAGCCCGAATCGCAGGTTCAGGGTTGTCTCGAGATCATCTGGACGCTCGAGCAAGTGCTCAAGGAAATCCTCGGCATGCCGCGCGTCACGCTCCAGCCCGTCGCCGGAGCTCATGGAGAGCTGACCGCAATCCTGATGATTCAGAAGGCGCTCGAGAAGAGCGGCAACCCGCGCAAGCACATCCTGATCCCCGACAGCGCGCACGGAACGAATCCCGCCTCGGCGGCATTCGCCGGTTACAGCGTCAAAGAGCTCAAGTCGAACTCACGCGGCACGCTCGATCTCGATCTACTCGAGAAGGAAGTGAACGAAGACGTCGCCGCACTGATGCTGACTGCGCCGAATACGCTCGGCGTCTTCGAGAGCCGCATCGTCGAGATCGCCGACATTCTTCACAGGAAGGGCGCGTACCTCTACTGCGACGGCGCGAATCTGAATTCCTTCGTCGGCCTGGCGCAGGCCGGACCGATGGGCATCGACGTGATGCACATGAACCTTCACAAGACCTTCTCCACGCCTCACGGTGGTGGAGGACCTGGTGCGGGGCCGGTCGGCGTCGCCGACTCGCTGATTCCGTTCATGCCAACGCCAACCATCGAGCGCCGCGAGGATGGAACGTTCTATCTGGACAACGACCATCCCGATTCGATCGGTAGAATGAGAGCGTTCCACGGCAACTTCAACGTCCTGGTCCGTGCCCTCAGCTACATCCGGTCAATGGGTGCAAGCGGACTCAGGCGGATCGCGGAGATCGCGGTTCTCAACGCAAACTACATCCGCGCACGGCTCAAAGACAGCTACCACCTGCCGTACGACGCGCCGTCGCTCCACGAGGTGGTGTTCGATGACAAGTGGCAGACGAAGAACGACGTCCACACCCTCGACATCGCGAAACGCCTGATGGACTTCGGATTCCACCCGCCGACGATCTACTTCCCGCTGATCGTCCCGGGAGCGCTGATGATCGAGCCGACCGAGAGCGAGCCGAAGGAAGAGCTGGACGCGTTCTGCGAGGCGATGATCGCGATCGCGAAGGAGTGCGAGAACGATCCCGAGCTCGTGAAAACCGCACCGCACACGACCCCGGTCCGCCGCCTCGACGAAGCCAGAGCCGCAAGACAGCCAGTACTCCGGTGGACCCCCGAGGAACGCTGACTCTCGCTGTCGTCGGTTCGAACGTGAAAAGCAGCTTGTCATCCTGAGAGGCGAAGGATCGCGTACGGCAATACTCGAGGTGAATTGCGAAGAAATTCAGGGCGAGTATGACTCGACGCGATCCTTCGACCGTCCTACGCTTCGCTCCGGCGGCTCAGGATGACAGCGTTTCTTGCACTCGCAATCGACGCTGAGTGTCGTCCACAGCTCCCTTGTGATGAAGGTCCGCAGAGCGGGAGCCACCAGCGTTCCTAGCCCGGTGGCCAGCGGAACGAACGGCCGCCCAGCAGGTGGACGTGGATGTGGAAAACTGTCTGTCCGGCTGCCTCGCCGTTGTTGACGACAACCCGGTAGCCGTCTTCATCGAGTCCCTGGTCTCTCGCGATCTCAATCGCCCGGACCATCACCTTGCCGATGGTCTCCGCGTCGGTTGGCTCGAGATCAGCGAGTCGTCCGATGTGCCGGCGCGGTACGACCAGGATGTGGGTCGGAGCCTGCGGATTGACATCCTCGAACGCCACGACGTCTTCCCCGTCGTACGCCTTCTTCGCCGGAATCTCCCCTCGAATGATTTTGCAGAACAGACAGTTCGGATCGTTCATCGCATCTCCTCCTCACTCAGGACGGTCGCTCACATCGCCGCTTCTCGTTTTCAATTTTCAATTCCCAATTTTCAATTCCGCGGGTACGCCTTCGAGCAGTGCCATGCGCGGAATCGCCGCCAGATCATCCACGAAGCGGATCGACCCCCAGCCCCGCTCCTCCGCGAGACGCTCCACCGCATCGCGCTGCTGATATCCGATCTCCATGAAGAGCCGCCCCTCGGGGGTCAGAAGCGAGGGAGCGAGATCGACGAGCTCCCGGACGACATCCAGGCCCTCACCACCGGTGGTCAGTGCGACTCTCGGTTCATGCTCCCGCACCTCGCTCTGAAGATACGGAATCTCCTTTGCGGGGATGTACGGCGGATTCGACATGATGGCGTCGAACGGACCATGAAAACCTCTCACGCTGTCGGCCACCAGAAGCTCGACCTGCGCGCCGAGCCTGTCCCGGTTCGTGCGCGCGACATGGAGCGCTTCGATGGAAATGTCCGTCGCGAACATCGTGAGGTCAGGCCGCTCGAGCGCGACGGACACCGAGATGCATCCGCTTCCGGTCCCGACATCGATGACCCTTCCGTTCTGCGGAATCAGCGAGACCGCACTCTCAACCAGGTGCTCCGTCTCGGGTCGCGGAATCAGAGCACGCCGGTCCGTCACGAAATCGCGTCCGTAGAACTCGCATCGTCCGCGAATGTACTGGAGCGGCTCGCCCCGGAACCGTCTTGCCAGCAGATCGGTGTAGGTGTCCTCGTCTTCCGCCGACACCTCTTCCTCATCATGTCCGATCAGCCACGCCACCGGCTTCTGCAGCACGTCACTGAGAAGGAGATCGGCATCGCGAGGATTCAGTCGTCTTGCTGCCGCCTCCGCGCGCATCGCCTTCAACAGTTCTCCGATTCTCATTCGATCTCACTCTCCGTGTGTGTCAGTTGCAGGAAGATATCCTCCAGCAGGCTGCCTGGGCGACCGGCAACCCGTTTGATCTCCTCGCTTGTTCCCGTGGCGATGATCCTGCCGTGATCGATGATCCCGATCCGATCACATACGGCCTCGGCCACCGACAGGGTGTGGGTCGTGAGGAAGATCGTCTGACCTCTGGCCGCCTGGTCCCGCAGAAGCTGCTTCACCTGCTTCTGCGCGAGAACGTCCAGCCCCACCATCGGCTCGTCGATGATCAGGACTCGAGGATGGTGAATCAGCGATCCGATCAGGACGAGCTTCTGTTTCATTCCGTGCGAATAGTTCTCGATCCGGGCATCGATCCATCGGTCGAGTCCAAACTCTCTGACCCGGTCCTCGACTTCGCCAGCGGACTCCTGCCAATCGACGCGGTACAGGTCCGCCACGAATCGCAGATGTTCCCTGCCGGTCAGCTTTTCATAGAGATAAGGGCGATCCGGGATGTATCCGGTGATCCGTTTGACCGCATCAGCCTGGTCGACGACATCATGCCCATCGACCACCACGGAGCCCGTCGTGGGCACCGACAGACACGCCATGATCCGGATCGTGGTCGTTTTCCCCGCTCCATTCGGGCCGAGAAAACCGTATATTTCACCTTCGCCCACCTCCAGGTCGATCGCATCGACCGCCGTGAAGTCGCCATAACGCTTGGTGAGTTTCGAAACGGTTATCATCAGTGGAGGTTATGATCGCACGGAAACATTCGCTCCTCGGAGCCGTAGGAAATCAATGACGAATCTGGAGGTTCTCGAAGACCGCGAGCTCGTTGCCGCGATTCTTGCCGGTGAGCAGGAGCGGTTCGCGGAGCTGGTGCAGCGGTACGAACGGAGGCTGATCAACTACGTCTACCGGATGATCCGCAACTACGAGGACGCCCATGATCTCGCCCAGGAGATTTTCATCAAAGTGTACATGGCTCTCGATCGGTACGATCCGAAGTACCAGTTCTCGACCTGGATATTCAGAATCGCCCAGAACGCGGCGATCGATCAGATCCGCAAGAAGACTCTGCCCGAGGAGTCCCTGACGAAAGAGGACCGTCAGGAGGGTGGAGAACGACAGATGCAGATCGAGGCCGACGTCGTCTCTCCCTACAGAGCCGTCTTCAACATCGAAATGGCCGACGCCATCGAAACTGCCGTCCAGGATCTTCCCGAGGATTACCGGGACCTCATCGAGCTTCGCCACTTTGCGGAGCTCAGCTACGACGAGATTGCCGAGGTGAAGCAACTTCCTCTCGGCACGGTGAAGAACAAGCTCTTCCGGGCGCGTAACATGCTCAAGGAAAGGCTCGAGCATTACATGGAATCCGTATGAGCGATTGCGAGCGATACCGGAACGATCCCGACGCCGACACGGCTCATATCGAGTCGTGCGAAGAGTGTCGTGCGCTCGCCCAGGAGATCGAGGCGATCGAGCAGAACGTGGCCCGCCTCAGTCTCGAGACGAAACCCGATTTCCGAAGGCAGGTCTCCGAAAAGCTGCCGCTCGCGCCGTGGGAGGGAGCACCCTACCGCTCATGGAGGCTGGTGGTCACCGTGCTCGTCACTCTCTTCATCCTCGTCTCCGGAGCATTCATGGCCGCTGGCGTAGCGCCGTTTTACGCAGCTCGCACGCTTGCCTCGAGGATGCTTCCACTGATGAGCCCCGGTGAGCTTGCAACGAGTTTTTCCGAACTGATCGCCAGCGCTCCTGCCTCGTTCCACATCACGATCGGCATCCTGTTCGTCGTCGTCAACCTGCTTCTGCTCGTTCTTCTCCGCCGCCGGCCGAGGGGGTACGATGCCTAGAGTGAAATCCGCACTGCAACGTCCGGTGGCGATTATGATCGTCCTTCTCGCACTGTTCGCAACGGCATCGGCCGTGATCCCGCCCATTGCCGGTGCACAGCAACCTGTTTCGGACGGCGGCGTGACAGCGCTCGGAGAGTCGCTCGTCCTCGAAACACCGGTGACCGGCAACGTTCAGCTCCTCGGTGGCGACGTGCTGATCGAGACTGTCATCGATGGAGATGTGATCGCGTTCAGCGCAGACATCACGATCGGTGCGGAGGGACGGATCAAGGGAGACGTGTTTGCTCTCGGCGGCAATGTCTCCGGCACATTCGACAATGTCGACGGGACCATCTTTGCGCCGAAATCGGTTGCCGCCGCCCTCGAAGGTGCTCCGGCTGGCTCACGAACGATTGTCGCAGCCACATCTGAGCCATTCTCGCTCGTGACGGTGGCTCTGAAGCTCTCACTGCTTCTGATCTGGCTTCTGGCCGCCATCGTGATCGTGATGATCGACGGCAAAGGTGTTCGCATCTCGTCCCTTGAAGTCCGCGCGAGCACGTTCCACTCGATCCTGCTCGGTCTGGTCGCCTTCACCAGCTTCGTCCTGACCGCCGTGGTCTTCAGCTATCTCGTTCCCTACGGGATCGGCGTGCTGCTGCTCATCGCGCTAGGAGTCTTTGCAGTCGTGACCAAGGTTTACGGCATGATCGCCATCTTCCACGCCATCGGGACTCGCATCGCGCGTCCGGACACGCGTGAGGAGCTTCAGCAGAGAGGATGGCTCAAAGGCGATCTCGCCATGGTCGTCATCGGTCTCCTCTTCCTCGGCGCACTTCGCATGATTCCGATCGTCGGAAACATCATCTGGATGATTGCTTCTCTCATCGGCGTCGGTGTCGCTCTCTCCACACGCTTCGGTCGACGCGAGCCCGCGTTCATCTCATGGCGGCCGGTCGTGCTGGGCAAGTCGGAGCGGTAGAGGACGAGGGACGGGCTGGCCCTCCTTGCACATCGGGCGAGGACGCCCGATCCCCACGGCAGCTCACCAGAATGAGCGCGGCCAGCGCAACAGCCGCGACGATGCGAAGAATGACCGCCCACGAAGTCAGTGGACCGACCGCAAGACCTGAGAGCGCCGGGCCGAGCTCGAGCGAGAACGCGGGCGACGGGCCCCAGCGAAAAAGCATGCTCGGCGTTTCCGGTCCGCTCAGGCCCGCGTAGTCTCTGAAAAGGGCTCCCTCGGTGATGATCGCGTCCCAGATGAGAAGCCAGGCGGCGGCGACGCCGAGAAATGCACACCGCACCCTCGAGAACAGAGGCGCGATCAGGACGCCGGTTATCAGTGGCGCCAATGCATACCAGTACCATCCCTCCTTCCCGGCTGCAGGCATCGACTCTCCCAGCAGGCGGGCATTTCGGATATGGGCCGATGCGTGGAACGCCTGCGCCGCGGCGAACGCGGCGAGTGCGGCAAGCGCCACGACAGCCCAGAATCGGTACTCTCCTTTCGGGGGTGCGAGAAAAATGAGCAGGGCCAGAACGCCCACGGCAGGCAGTACGTAGATCACCATGCCTTTGGAGGTCAGTGCGTTGTTGTGCTGCCCGCTCATCCAGATACCGCTGGCGACCGTGATCTTCAACATCTCACCGTAGGCGATTGGCTTCGGCTCCACCCTCTCCCCGGTCTGCTCGCTGAATGCGCCCAGCCCAACTGCGACACCCGTCCGCGATCGCAACTCCAGAGAGGTCGCCACCAGAGCCAGAAGGCACACGACGGCAACGATGGCGATCCGTCTCCTGTCAGCTCTCTGTCGCCACCACACGAGTGGAAGCACGATCAGAAGCGGCCACGTAAAGAGCTTGGTCGCGAGCGCAAGCGCCCAGAAGATCGCCTCCGCAATTACCGTGAGAAGCCGGCTGGACCCGTGAATCGTCAACGCCAGCCCCACCGCGAGCGCTGCCACGGAGAGCGCATCATTACTCGCACGCAGCATCAGAGTGTGCCAGTTTGGGAGAAGGAGAAGTAGCCCGGCGGCGGCGATACCTCTCGAGCCGCCAACCGTGTAGCCAATCACTGCTGTGGCGAGTACGGCAATCAGCGCGAGCGCGGCAGAGAAGCCACGAAGCACCCTGAGCTCCGAAAGCCTCGAGCCGTCTCCGAAGACTCTCGTGACCGCCGCGGCTGCCACGTAGTAGGGGGATGCCTGCTGGGCCTGGTAGTTCGGGGTCAGGTACGTTGTCCGGTCCTCTTCCGGAACCGGTGCCGGCGGCGGGAGCTCATATCCAGCCCGAACCATTTCGCGCCACCGGGGAGCCGCCTTCACGAAATCCGGCTGAGCTCCCTCCTCGAGCCCGAGACTCGCATGGATGTATCGCGCCACCGAGGGCTCCGCGGCGGTGGGGTTCCGGCCTTCGTTCGCAACGAAGTTGACGCGTGCCACGTGGTAGATCTCGTCGAGACCCGCGTAAGGGGGCATGGCGGCGATCTGCATCAGCACACGACCAGCCCCCGCGATGAACAGCAGAGTGAGCGCGAGGACGGAAAGGCGTTCATGTTTCATCGGCCGTCAGGATACAGGAGGAGCGCTTGTGGGTCGGAGACTCTGGCCCGATGTCCGGTGCCGTCTCGGCGCCGGACTTTGCCGCCTCTTCGGAACATCGTGCGACGGCAGAATGCCGTCACACATCGCGCGAGACGCGCGACCCACACGTCTGTGATTGATTCTTGCACCTTCAGAACAAGTAAAACGAACAGAAGGAGGATCATGAAATGGACACGAAACTGAATGGCCGCAAGGTCGCAATCCTGGTCACTGATGGATTCGAGCAGGTCGAGCTCACCAAGCCCCGCGAGGCTCTGGAGGCTGCCGGCGCAACAACGTCGATTCTGGCCCCGAAGAGCGGCAAGGTCCAGGGGATGAATCACGATGAGAAGGGCGATCAGTTCGACGTCGACCGGAAAATCGCAGATTCCGATCCGGCAGACTTCGACGCGGTGCTGCTGCCAGGTGGAGTCATGAACGCCGACAATCTCCGGATGGATGAGAATGCACGGAACTTCGTCCGGGCCATGGACAAGTCGGGAAAGCCGGTCGCAGTCATCTGCCACGGCCCGTGGCTTCTGGTCTCGGCGGATCTCGTGGACGGCCGCACGATGACGAGCTATCACACCGTACAGGACGACATCAGGAACGCGGGTGGCGAGTGGGTCGATCGCGACGTCGTCCGCGACGGCAACTGGGTGAGCAGTCGCAAACCCGACGACATCCCGGCTTTCAACGAAGCCGCCATCAAACTGATCGACGAGCATTCGCGTAAGAACGAATCTGGTGCGGGACAACGCGACGAGGCGCGACGCTGATGGAGCCGCTCGGCAGAAAGCGCTGGGTGATCGCGGAGGGGTACATCCCCTCCGAGAGCACCGGCGACGGCCCAGCGTTCGTCTCTCACGAGACCGCCTGCATCCTCAACACCTCGGATCAGGAGGCGAACGTCACGATCACGATCTTCTTCGCCGACCGCGAACCGGTCGGGCCGTACCACATCAAGATTCCGCCACGCCGGACAAAGCATCAGCGTTTCAACGATCTCGAAGACCCGGAGAAGGTGCCGCGTGACACCGATTACGCCAGCGTCATCGAGTCCGATGTCCCAGTCGTCGTCCAGCACACGCGCCTCGACTCGAGACAGGCCGAGCTCGCACTGATCTCGACCATAGCGTATGCAGTGTGAGGAGTGTTCAGGAGTTCAGAGGTTCAGGAGTTCGAGGGTTCAGGAGTTCACGGGTTCAAGGGAAGAAGGCGGAAGTCGAAGCTCCACTTCGAAACCGCAGACTACGGTTCAGGAGTAGCCGGGTCGTCCCCCGTTCTGAACTCCTGAACTCCTGAACTCTTGACCCCTACTTGTACTGCGTCCGGAGCTCTTCGAGGTCGCGTAGCGTCTTCCGGAGAATCGCAATGACCTTGTGGACCTCGCTGCCGTAGACCTTGAGCTCGGCGTCTCCTTCGCCCTGTGTGTAGAGCGCTTCGTCCTTCTCGAGCCGATCGCGCTCGAATCGAAGCCGCTCCTCGAGTTCCTCGATCTCGGTCACCAGGATGAAGTGCAGATCCTTTTCGCCAAGGTAGCGCTTGCACTGCGGGCAGTAGATCGAACGCTCGGACTCCGAGCTGATCAGTTCGTACACGAACTGCCGGCTGCACTCGGGACATTCGAAAACCTCGGGAAGCACCATATCGTCCCAACCATTGCGCCACGGAACGAGCGGGGAGTCAAGAAAGTCCGGACTCTCCAGGATCCGAAGTCCCGACTTCCGGACGGTGGAATGTCACTGCACCGTCCCTCGTTTACCGAGTTCGCGACGCCGATTGCTGGGAGATCGTCTAATGGTAAGACAGCCGGCTCTGGACCGGCCAATCGGGGTTCGACTCCCTGTCTCCCAGCCACTTCCCGCTATCGGCTCACTACCCGCGAGAGCTCAGATAGGCCGTCCAGGTCAGTCTCACCGATCTGACATCCGGAAGGCGGTGGTGACCCTGGAGATCAGCGGTTCGCGCATGACGGACGCCTGCCGAGCGATCTCGAGCGCGAGATACGTCGAATCGCTTCCTCTCGCCTCACCCCACTCCGCATCATTTCGTCTGCGATCTCCTGCCGTCCGAGGCGTAGCGCAAGGTCGATCCGCTGCTCGACCGTCATCTCCTGTTCGGCCTGCTGCCTCTTCCGTCTCGCCTCTTCTGCCAGGTCCGACCTCATGATCGCCAGTATAACCAAGGGCCCGGATCTCTTCTTCGATAGAATCGCAGCATGAGTACTCAACTCCCGCTGCACGATCTCCTCGTCGTCGATTTTTCGCGCATTCTCGCCGGACCTCTCTGCACCATGATGCTGGGCGATGCGGGGGCTCGGGTGATCAAGGTGGAGGAGCCGGAGATGGGGGACGAGACCCGGCGCTGGGGGCCGCCGTTCGTTGGCGGTGAGAGCGCGTACTACCTCTCTGTAAACCGGAACAAGGAAGCGGTCGCGATCGATCTGAAGACGCAGGCCGGACAGGAGCGGGCGTGGAAGCTGATCGAGGAGGCGGACGTGGTTGTCGACAACTTTCTCGATCCGCAGAAGGAACGGCTCGGGTTGACGGATCGCCAGGTTCGAAGCGCCAACAGCCGCGTCATTCACTGTACGATCCGCGGCTACGATCGGGACTCACCCGAGGCCGATCTTCCAGGTTACGATCTGCTGGCGCAGGCATCCGGCGGACTGATGGCGATCACGGGAGAGCCGGACGGGCGGCCGATGAAGGTCGGGGTGGCGCTCGCCGATGTCCTGACGGCGCACTACGCACATGGCGCGATCCTTCATTCTCTCTATTCGCGCGAGCGGGACGGCGAAGGATCGACCATCGAGGTCTCGCTCTTCGGCTGCACCGTCGCATCACTGATCAACGTCGGCCAGTCGTACCTCGTCACCGGCGAGGATTCCAGACGATACGGCAATCAGCACCCGTCGATCGTCCCGTACCAGACCTTCCGCGCCGCCGATGGCGAGCTCGCAATCGGAGCAGCCAGCGATCGCCAGTTCGAGGCATTGTGCCGCGACGTGCTCGACGCACCTGACCTCGCCGATGACGAACGTTTCCGGACGAACGAACGGCGCGTGGGGCAGCGAGAGATTCTGAGCCATCTGATCGAGCAGGTCACGCTCCGAAATCGAGTCGACGAGCTGATCACCGGTTGTCGCGCTGCTGGCGTCCCCGCGGCTCCGGTTGCCCGCATCTCGCAGATCCTCGGCGACCACGATCGCCCCGGCCGTCCCGTCGAATCAATCGACCACCCGACCATCGGCGCGCTGGAGATGGTACGCAGCCCCGTCGTCAGAAATGGTGAGCGCTACCCGATCCGGCAAGCCCCGCCGCAAAAAGAACGCTGACGTCGCGCCTCCGGCGTTCGTCGGCGTCGTGAGGGCTTGTAGCCCTCGCATGCGGGAAACCTGATTGCAGTACGGCGCCAGATGTGGCGACGGAGATGTACGTATGATGTAACCGTGAAGGCAGACCCGACGAAACATCCAGATGAGAATGCAAAAGACCCCGCAGCGGGCGGCGCAAGATTCTCTCCCGCATCCTTCATCCTCCTCTACGCCATCGTATCGATTCTCCTGATCCCCATCTTTCCCCACTTCGTTTCACCAAACGAATTCAGCCGCTGGGCCACGACAATCTCTCTGGTCGAGGGAGGAGGCGGAGCGATCGACTGGTCTGTGCCGATCATCGGCAGGACGGAAGACACCTCTACCGTCAACGGCGTCCTCTATTCGAACAAGCCTCCCGGCACCTCGATCGCTGGCATACCGGGCTACCTCGCCGGCCTGCTCGTCGGAACAGATGCTACGTCGATTCGTGCAAGTCTGACGATGATGCGGGCGACGGCATCGACACTCCCGGTGATTCTGATCGGTATCCTCCTTCTTCGATGTGGAAATCGTCTCGACGCCACACCCGGCCAGCAAAAGTTTGCGATCGTGGCTCTGCTGTTCGGTACGCCACTTTTTCCGTACGGCACGCTGTACTTCTCCCATGCGCTCGCAGCGTTCGGGCTGTTTCTTGCCGTCACCATCGGGTTCGTGGCGCCATATCGAAGCGTGCGAATCTCAGGATTGGCTATCGGGCTTGGTCTCGGGCTTGCCGGGTGGAGTGAATACACAGCAGCCATATTCGTGATGATGGTGCTGGCTGCCCTCATTCTGCAGCGAAGATGGCAGGAACTTGTGTTTGCTGCCATCGCAGGAACCCCGTTTCTCGCAGCACTCCTCTTCTACCAGTGGTCAGCCTTCGCAAGTCCGTTTGCCATTTCGAATTCCTTCGAATCGTATGGCGAGTTCAGTTCGCTCTCACAGAGAGGTGTCTTTGGCATTGGCGCACCCTCGCTGCTCACGATGCTGCGTCTGCTCTTCGACCCCACCAACGGACTCGTTCTGATCTCTCCCGTCGTCGCCATCTCTCTGGCGGGTTCCCTCCGAATGTCGAAGAGGATATCTCGGGTGCCGTTCTGGCTCATCACACTCGTTCCACTTGCGGCCCTGCTCCTCTTCTCTGGCTATCCGAACTGGCACGGCGGCTGGAGCGTCGGTCCCAGATACCTGGTGCCCATTCTTCCTCTTCTCGCAATTCCACTGCTGTTTGCCACGCCATCCCGTATCTCCTCTGCACTGCTCGGCTGGTCGGTTGCCGCGACCATCCTGATCTCGATGACATTCCCGTTCGTGCCGAATGGAATGACGGTGCCCTGGGGTTCCCCTCGCTCTCGGATTGATCCGAGAGGGCTTCGTCGGCCCAAACCTTCTGCATCCGATCTCGCCTCTGCTGGCGGGAGCCCTGCCATGGCTGGTCATTCTCTTGACCATGGCTGCCGTCCCTCGAGAGCGGCTGGTTGCCGCTCTCTCTGGAATCGCAGCGTGTCTGATCACCGGAATCGTCGCGCTTCTGCTCTCAACGCCCGTGCAGATCCTTCACCGAAGCTACATCGAGTCCGTCTACTTCGAGAATCCCTCTGCATACGAACGTGAGTTCGGTCCCGACTTCAGGCTTCCGGGACCGCTCGAGAGCCGCGAGACGAGAGAGCGTCGAATGCCTCCGCCAACGTGGCCGTTCCGCTGAAACTCTGAAGGGAGCGGAAAGCCGGGAGCGGTGTCAGCGTTCCGGAACAGGGCTAGTACGCGGGAACGTACTCGGGCTCGTGGGCCATGTTGAGGAACTTTGTGATGTCGTTCCGGAACACGAGCTTGAAGTCGCCGATCGGGCCATTTCGCTGCTTGGAGATGATGATCTCGGCCACGCCCTTGTCCTCGGTTTCCCGGTTGTAGACCTCGTCGCGATAGATGAACAGCACGAGATCCGCGTCCTGCTCGATCGAGCCTGACTCACGTAGATCCGAAAGCTGCGGACGATGATCGCCGGTCCGCTGCTCCGGACGTCGTGAGAGCTGCGAGAGCGAGAGAAGCGGGACGTCGAGCTCCTTCGCAATCTGCTTGAGACCACGCGAGATCTGCGAGATCTCCTGGGTTCGCGACTCGACCCGCCCTTTCATCGACATGAGCTGCAGGTAGTCGACCATGACCATGTCGAGTCCGTGCTCCATCTTCAGCCGCCGCGCCTTCGCCCGCATCTCCAGGATGTCGATGACCGCCGTGTCGTCGACCCAGATCGGCGCCCGGGCGAGTCTGGCCGATGCTTCAGCGAGCGCCTGCCAGTTCTTCTCCGAGAGAATGCCGGACCGGATCAGCTGGCTCGAGACACCCGCCACCGAGGAGAGCAGCCTCAAGCCGATCTGCTCTTTCGACATTTCGAGAGAGAACACACCGACCGCATGCGTCTCTTTCTTCCCCACCTTGTCAGGCACAGCCATCGCCTCGGCGATATTGAGCATGAACGAAGTCTTTCCCATCGAGGGACGGGCCGCGAGAATGATCAGATCCTGCTTTTGAAAGCCTGAGGTCATCTCGTCGAACCGCTCGTATCCGGTGGGGAGACCGGTGATCAGCCGGTGATTGTCAGCGAGCTTCTCGATCGCCTCCAGGTTGAATCGGGTGATCTTGTCGAGAGCGACGAAGCCGGTGTCCGCGCTGTCCTGCGCGATCTCGTAGATCGACCGCTCGGCGTCCGAGAGCACATCGCCTGGCTCCCCGGGAGGATCGAGCGCGGCCCGCATGACCGAGTTGCCCATGACGATAAGCCGGCGAAGGGTGGATTTCTCCTTCACGATCCGCGCGTAACGCTCTGCGTTCGCGATGTCGGGGATACCGTCGACGAGCGACGAGATGTAGGCAGCACCACCCGCCTGATCCAGCATGCCGCGCTTCGCAAGATCATCCTTGATTGTGACGAGATCGATCTCGCGACTGTCGGTGGCGAGCTTCGCCATGGTCGCGAAGATCAGCCGGTGCTGGTCCTTGTAGAAATCCTCTTCGCGCACGTGACCGATCACCCGATAGAACGCCTGATTGTCGATGAGGATCGACCCGAGGACTGAACGTTCAGCCTCTGGGTTCTGCGGCAACGGCTTGCCGATCGATACGTCTAGCTGGGCGACGGACATGTTGGACGAGCGCTATTTTCCCGGTGTTTCCGGCAAAAGGCCGGCTGTGGAAAGATTTCAACAGGTTTTCAACAGATTTTCTCACGATTTCATCCACCTTGTCGAAGCGGGTTTGGGGAGATATCCGAAGATTTGATGAATGTGCAATTTCCTTCTTGACAGGCTTTCCAGGAGAGACGCTCACACCACGTTTGTCATTCTGAGCCGCCGGAGCGCAGCGGAGGACGGCGAAGAATCGCGTAAGGACTGCCTCGACGGAAATTGCGCATGAACTTACGGCGAGGAGACGCGACGAGATCCTTCGACCGTCCTCCGCTGCGCTCCGGCGGCTCAGGATGCCAGCCGTTTCTTACACTCCCGGTCGATGAACGGCGTCCTACCACGACCCACACAACGACCCACACGGCGCAATGCCAGCGCCCGGTGACGCGTTCTCCCCGTTCGTCATGATGAGATTTGATGTCGAGAAGGTTCGTATCGTCGAGGTCGGTCCGCGCGACGGGCTGCAGAACGAGAAGGTGGAGATCCCCGTCGCTGCCAGAGTGGAGTTCATCGAGGCGCTTGCCGGCGCCGGACTGAAGACCATCGAAGTCGGCGCGTTCGTCCATCCGCGCTGGGTGCCGCAGATGGCGGGAACCGCTGAAGTGTGGGAGCAGATCGAGAAGCGTGACGACGTCGATTACCCGTTCCTCGTACCGAACATGAAGGGACTCGAGCGCGCGATCGAGTCCGACGTCAAGTCCATTTCCATTTTCACGGCCGCCTCCGACACCTTCAACCAGAAGAACATCAACATGTCCGTCGACGAATCGTTCGAGGTATACCGCCCCGTCGCCGAGAAGGCACGCGCCCACGGAATGAAAATCCGCGGCTACGTTTCGACCGCCTGCGGGTGCCCCTACGAAGGGGACGTCGCTCCGGAACGTGTTCTCGAGGTCTCCGCTCGTCTTCTCGATCTCGGCTGCTACGAGGTATCGATCGGCGACACGATCGGCGTCGGTACCCCGCTCCAGGTCCAGGGTCTGGTCGATCTGCTCCAGCAGGTGATTCCGAGCTCCCGTCTCGCGATGCACTTTCACGATACGCGCGGAATGGCAGTGGCGAACACCCTCGCTGCACTCGAGCTCGGCGTCTCTACTTTCGACAGCTCCGCGGGCGGGCTCGGCGGCTGCCCTTATGCTCCCGGCGCCTCCGGCAATGTCGCGACGGAAGATCTCGCCTATCTCTTCGAGAGCCTCGGCATCGACACCGGCATCGACCTGACGAAGCTCGTCGAGGCCTCGGCGATCATCGCCCCGTGGCTCGACCATCCGCTCCCCGGCCGCTATGTCCGGGCCTGCAAACCGAACCTCGAGTACGGAACACGCGTCGCAACGCAGTGAGCATTCTCGATTCTCAGTTCCCGGTTCTCGGCTCACGCCTCGCGGTCTTTGAATGCCGGTTTGCGAAGACGCAACCGGATAAGAGCCTCGGATTTCTCGCCGCGGCTTTCGAGGCCTTTCGCTACCGCGACTTCCGGCTCGTCTGGATCGGCGCCTTCACATCCACCACCGGAACGTGGATGCAGACGGTGGCGCAGAGCTGGGTCGTGCTGTCGATGACCGGCTCCGCCTTCTACCTGGGCGTCGACGCGTTTCTGGCCACGCTCCCGATGATCCTGTTCTCGCTGTTCGGTGGTGTGGTCGCTGATCGCGTGGACCGGCGCAATCTGCTGATCCTCTCCCAGGTCATGCAGATGGCGTTGGCCTTCGTTCTCGCGGGACTGATCTTCACAGACTCGGTCGAGGTCTGGCACATCTTCGTGCTGTCGTTTCTCACCGGGACGGCCCAGGCGATCGGCGGGCCGGCGTACCAGGCACTCATCCCCCTGCTCGTCGAGCGGCGCGACCTCCCGAACGCCGTCGCCCTCAACTCGATGCAGTTCAACCTGGCCCGGATGATCGGCCCAACGCTTGCCGGATTCGCTCTCGCGTCGGTCGGTGCGGCGGCGTGCTTCGGCCTCAACGGCCTTTCCTTCGTTGCCGTGATCGCGACGCTGCTGATGATCCACACGTCGTTCAAGCCAGAGACGAAGAAGACGACGACCATCCTGTTCGACCTCCGGGAAGGTTTTCACTTCATGGGAGAGAACCGGTCGATGATTCATCTCAGTCTTCTCGCCTTCGGCACGACGTTCTTCGGCATCCCGATCGTGACGCTCATGCCGGTCGTGGCGAAGGAGATCTTCGGCATGGGAGCGAGCGGGTATAGCTGGCTCATGGCCGCCTCCGGGGCAGGATCGGTCGTCGGTGCGATCTTCATCGCCGGAAGTGCGCGTACGGAACGCAAGGGACGACTCGCCCTGATCTGCCTGATCGCTTTCGCCGCCTTTCTGCTGGTCTTCGCCTTCTCGCGGAACATCTGGCTCACGCTGGCGATGACGTTCCTGGCTGGCGCATCGCTTCTCGGCGTGATCGCTCTGGTCAGCTCGCTGATTCAGCTTGCGACCACCGAGGCGATGCGCGGCCGCGTGATGTCGATTTTCATGCTCGCCTTCCGAGGAGGCATGCCGCTCGGAAACCTGCTCGCGGGCTGGAGCGCGGAGCGGTGGTCCGTCACGAGTGCTCTCGCATTCAACGCCGCAGCAATCGGCTCGATCGGACTGTACTTTCTCATTTCTCGCTCGAGAATCAGGGAGCTTTGAGGGAGCGCCGGCACCTTGCCGGCGCTCCTATACAATGCGCAACCGAATGAAGAGGGCGGAAAAAGCAGAACGGATTCAGGCGATCCTCGACGAGCACTATCGTGACCCGCCAATCCCACTCGCGCATCGAAGATCCGTTCACGCTTCTGATCGCCGTGCTGCTCTCCGCACAGACTACCGACGCAAGAGTCAATCAGGTGACGCCGAGTCTTTTCGCAAAGGCTTCGACTCCCGAGCAGATGGCGCAGCTCGATGTCTCGGACATTCTCGAATCAATCCGCTCCTGCGGCCTCGCGCCGCAGAAAGCGAAGAATATCCGCAGACTCTCGGAGATCCTCGTCGAACGGCACGGAGGAGAGATCCCGCAATCGCTCGAGGATCTCGAAGCGCTGCCGGGCGTCGGGCACAAGACGGCGAGCGTGGTGATGGCGCAGGCATTCGGCGAGCCGGCATTTCCCGTCGACACGCACATTCATCGTCTCGCGGCGCGCTGGGGGCTGTCGAAGGGGTCCACGGTCGAGCGAACCGAACGCGATCTCAAGGCGATTTTCCCGCGCGACTCGTGGAACCGGCTCCACCTCCAGATCATCTACTTCGGACGGGAGCACTGTCCGGCGGTCGGTCACGATCTGAGCTCATGCCGCATCTGCTCCTGGAGCGCCACGAAAAGACGCATGACCGAAGAGCGGTCGAGACGACGCCGGAGCTGAGTCGAGTCGCAAGGTGCGCAAATCGGAGCCATCGGGGGTAGAATCGGATTCCGATGAAGTTTCGCGATCGAAAACAGGCAGGACAGGAGCTTGCGTCGAAGCTCTCCCACTACGCAAACAAGCCCGATGTCATCGTGCTGGGTCTGCCGCTGGGCGGCGTGATCGTAGCTGACGAGATTGCGAGACAGCTCCACGTACCTCTCGATATTTTCATGGTTCGCAAGCTCGCGATGCCGGAGCATGCGGAACTGGTATTCGGAGCGATCGCCACGGGAGGAACCCGCGTTCTGAACTACCACGTGGTCCAGACATACGATGTTCCTCCCGCGACGATCGACGAGGTCGCCGAGAGGGAGAACCGGGAGCTTCTGCGCCGCGAGAACGAGTACCGCGGCGGACGACTGCCTCTCAACGTCAAGGGAAAGACCGTCATCATCGTCGACGACGGCCTCGCGAGCGGCGCCACCATGCGCGCCGCGGTTTCCGCACTCGAAAAGCATCATCCGGAGGCGAGAGTCGTCGCGATTCCCGTGGCTTCCGTGGACGGGCACGACGACATCGGTGCAGTCGTCGACGAGATCATCTGCCTCGGAACGCCGTCAGATTTCGAATCGATCGCACAGTTTTACGACGACTATTCGGAGCCTGCAGACGCGGACGTGACGGCGATCCTCGGCCAGGCCAGCGCCTGACGCGCTTTTCGCCCTCGCTACTCGAGCATTCGTGTCGCGAGCGGACGTCCCTCGTTCATCCAGACGACCTTGTCGACAGGCTCGTCGAGTCCGCCCACCTCGAGCACTGCGTACGGCGCGGTGAATGCCTGGGTCACCATATCTCCCTGCCCCGGCTGATGCAGCGTGGCATCGACTTCGAGGGTTCCGGCGACAAGCTTCGCTCCCTTCGGCTCAATGCCGTATCCCCCGGTCGACTGCGGCGGCATCAGAAGAAACACGACGATGCTCTGATCGAAATCGACTGAGGGCTGCTCCCCCTCCGCGATGTACTGATTCCAGAGAGAGTCGAGCTCATCGGGTGTTCGCGCCACCTCGATGAAGGGGGCCCTCCGTCTGCCCGACTCGATATCCTCGGCCAGCTTGCCGTACGATCCTGTCGAGATTACATTCATCGGTGCTCCCGTCTCGGGCTGCGCTTCAGTCTGCGACGCTGGCGGAACCTCTCCCGCCACCGCCGATGAATCATCGGCAGCGGCGCAGCCGACTGTCGTGCAAATCGCCAGAAGTGAGACTGCCATAATGGTTTTCACATCGTCCTCCATCCGGGAACCACGATCATCACCCGGCGTTGAAATGTCATCACGTGAGTATCAGGAGAATCAGAGATGTCCCGATCAATCCCCCTGCTGATTCACATTGCGTTCCTCATTCTCGTACCTGCTCATGCCTTCGTCGCGAGTGCCGAGATCAGTGGCACTGTAATCGACTCTTCCGGAAAGCCGGTCGAGGGGGCGTCAATCGTTGCAGTTCAGGATGAATCGGATCTCGCGCAGAAGCGACGCTGGCTCAGTGACGATCCCTCGCCGGTGGTGATCGCTGAAGCGACCTCCGACTCGAAGGGCCACTACACGCTGGACCTGGACGAAAAGCTCTCGGTGGTACAGCTTCGCATCTCATCACCGGGTCGTCTCACGGCTGAGATGCGGGTTCCGCACGACGGGTGGATCGGGGCGGCGCTTCTGCGAGACGCGACCGAAAAGAAAGGCAGGGTCATCGCGGCAGGCGAGCCGGTAGCGGGTGCCGTCGTGGTGCTCAAAGGAGCGTTTTCCACCGGGGGAATCCAGGTCGTGTCGGACGAGGAGGGACTGTTCTCCCTGCCGGAGCTGCCTGGCGCCTTCCAGAGCATCTCAATTCTCCATCCCGACTACGCGCCATTCTACGAGGACCGAGTCCGTCCTCGAGAGAACATGACGATCCCCCTCGATCCAGGCATCTCGCTTTCGGGAAAAGTCGTGGGAACGGATGGCGAGACGCCCGTCTCCGACGCCGTGGTGTCGATCGATGGCTGGCCTCTCGGCGAGAGTGGAGAAGACGGCTCGTTCACGATTGAGCATGCGCCGAAGAACTGGTCGGCGGCGAAGATCAGCAAGGGGAGCCTGGCGGCGAATATCACCAGGAGCACGGCGAAGTCGACCACCGTGCAGTTGCGCAAGTCAGCGGCAATCTCGGGAACAGTCGTCGACGCGGGGACCGGCCGGGGGATCGCGGGTGTAGCGGTCCTCCTCGAGCAGGAGCGATCTCGCACCGACGCCCGCGAGAGAACCTACACCGACGAAAAGGGACAGTTCAGCTTCCCGAACATTCCGCCGGGCTCCTACAGCCTCACCACACTACATCCGTCCTGGAGCATGAGGAACGAACCGGCCACTGTGCTCGGCAGCAGCAACGTCACAAAGCGCATCGAGACCGAGCGCACAGCCACCGCGCGCGGAAAGGCAGTCAACGAACGCGGCGAACGAGTCGCTGCGGCAACAATCAGTGCAGAGCCTGAAGGTGGCGAGGATTTTCGCGGCCGCGTCCTCGCTCTCTCGCAAGGATCCAGTGTGTATTCAGCACCAGATGGCCGCTTCGTGGTTTTCGGCATCGAGCCGGGCGAGACGGTCCGAATGGTCGGCACTCACCGGGCGTACCCGATCGCAAAGAGTGATCCCCTTACCGCAACCTCCGGCGAAACGGCCTCGGGAGCAGACATTCTGTTTCCGACAGGGGTATCAATCACGGGCACTGTCGTAACCTCCGCCGGCGATCCAGTCAGTAAGGCAGAGATAGAGGTCAGCGAGAGCGAACGGGGACGCCGCAGCGGCCCCTCGATAATCCGGTTCATTCGTTCGATGGTGGGTGACGACCAGCCCGTGCTGACAAATGCCGCGGGAGAGTTCGACGTCAAGGTTTCGGAGGGGCAGTGGGATCTCACCATCAGGGCCAGCGGATTCGCACCAAAGCAGCTGAACGCAGTCGACACCCGGAAGTCGCTCGATCCGTTGCAGGTCGTACTGGAGGAGGGTGTCAGCGTTCAGGGACGCGTGATACGCGGCGGCACGGGCATCCCGGATGTGATGGTTGCCGTGATGTCGGCCAGTAATTCTGAGCCGGTTACAACCTCAAGCGACGGCAGCTTCACCATCAATGACCTTCCCCGCGGACCAGTTGCTCTCATGGCGGCCAAACCTGAGGAGATGATTCGAGAGATGCGTACTGTGGAAGCACCTGAAAGCAATCTTCTGATCGAGGTTCCTGCCGGAGGCGCGATTCGCGGAAGGCTGCTCGACGAAGGAACGGGGGAACCGATTACCGATTTCCAGGCCGGCGCCTCACCAGACCGCGGAGACCGCCAGTTTCGTTTCGGACGCGAACGGCAGCCCTACCACAGTGACGACGGAGAGTTCTTCATCGACAACGTACCGCCCGGACGAACGCAGATCGTGTTCGAGGCGCAAGGCTATGTCGAGAAGACGGTCAGGGGAATCGAGGTGGTCGAGGGCGAAACGGTCGACAGCCTTGAAGTCGAGATCAGCCGCGGTGTCCGAGTGACCGGCACCGTCCGCGACGACAGCGGAACAACGCTGGCGGGTGTCTCCGTGCGCATCGAGGATGGCGAGGAGTCTTTCTTTCCCGCGATGTCGATGATGCCAGGTCAGGTCACCACGGACTCCGCGGGTGAGTACATCATTCCAGCAGCTCCTGCCGGAGAAACGACGATCGTCTTCTCGAAGGATGGGTATGTCTCCACACGCAGGAGTGCGGAGCTCGAGGGCAAGGAAGTACGGGTCGATGCAAAGCTCTCTTCCGGCAGAAGCGTGAGTGGAACGGTCGTCAGCCATTCTGGAGCACCTGTCGATGGAGCTCGGGTCATGGCACAAAGCGCCGCTCAGACGAGCCGGGGCAGTTTTGCCGAAACCGACGCCGCCGGGCAGTTCACTCTCGACGGGCTGGCCGACGGCCGATATACCTTCATGGCGACTCATCCCGATTACGTCGCGGCAACGAGTGAGGATGTCGACATCTCCGGCAACCAGCCCGTGAGACTCGTCATGGAGCAGGGCGGGACGATCGTCGGACGAATCATTGGTGCGGACCCCTCGGCCTATGCGTCGATCGAAGTGCTCGCCCGCGTGGGATCCTCAGGAGTTTCCCGCTCCCCCGTCTCACCCGACGGGACATTCAGAATTGAAACCGTGCCTCCCGGCACAGCCCAAATCGTCGCGAGAATGGGACGGATGTTCGACAACCGCGCGAGTGAGACACATACAGTCGAAGTCGCGGCGGGCTCACAAGTGTCGGTCGATCTCGAATTCCTCGACGGAGTCGAAGTCTCCGGTCTCGTGTCGAGGAACGGCGAACCACTCCGATCCGGCGTGATTCGGTTCGGTGCGCGGGATGGCTCCTCCACGGCCTCGACGACCATCGACTCCAACGGTCGTTACACGATCGGTGGACTTCAGAGGGGTACCTACGATCTCTTCATCATCGACTTCCAGTCATCCGCTCCGTACTCCGAGCGTGTCGAGATCACCGCGAGCTCCCAGACTGTCGACGTCGACATCCGCGGAGGACGGATCCTCGGACGGATCACCGATTCGGCCAGCGGACAACCGATAGAGAACGCCACCATCTCCGTCGAGCCGAGCGAGACGAGGCAGAACTGGCGCTCACGGCTCGGCGCAACGACTGCGGCGAGTGGAGAGTTCCTGATCGAAGGAGTCCCGGCGGGTTCCTACAGGCTGCGGGTGGAGCGTTCGGGTTACGCTCCCGCAAGCCGGGACGTGTACGCGAGCGAAGAGGGGGATCAGACTGTCGATGTTTCTCTGCAGCCGAACGAGGGGGCGTCGCTGCGTGTCGTCGACGCCCGGGACGGCCGGTCGCTGACGGCTGATGTCTCCGTCTACGACGCGCAGAACCGCCCGGTCTGGGAAGGGCGGCCGAGCCCGCGCGAGGATGGCACCATCCAGGTGCCCGTCGGCTCCGGCACGTATCGCATCAGGGTCTCCGCGATCGGCTATGCGACTGCGACCTCACAGATCTCGTCTCCCGGGCCGACTGAAACCATCCGACTATCGACCGGGGGATCACTCGTCATCGAATCCCGCGGCACCACGCCCGTCCGAGCGCGGGTGATCGACGCCTGGGGGCTGCCGTATCGTGAGTCCCGCTGGAATCGCTCGGGGGAGATCTCCATCCGGCCTGGAATGAATCACTTCGAAAATCTCGCTCCGGGAGAGTACACGTTGCAGATCATCGATGAGTCCGGAGCACCCGTCCGAAGCGAGACCGTGAGCATACGCAAGGGAGACACGACGCTGCTCACGCTCTGAGCAGATTCGCATCAACTGTCGGGAGAGTCGCGAGTGCCGCGAGGGCTCTCCCGACTCCAGAACCTGCGGTTGCACGTATACTCCGTTTTTTCAGCCCCGCCAGTAGATGGGGCTTCCTGATATCGATGCGTTCCGCACTCGCCACCAAATGAATCCGACCTTCGCCTGGGTGGCCGTGGTCTATGCCGCTTTCGTCCTCCTGATGCGCAGGTACGACGACCGGCTCAGAGTGGGTGCGGCCACTTTGTTCTACCTCCTGGTATCGCTCTTTCTGTTCGAAGCCATGTTCGGTCAGTCGATCGATCTTCCAGCAGACTTTCTGGGCAGGCTCGCTCCCTGGGATTCCGTCCTCCCTGAGGAACAGCCGGTCAACGGTGCACTCAACGACATCGTCCTGCAACTGGTTCCGTGGGCACACGAGGTGCGGGAAGCGTGGAAGAGTGGGGAGTTTCCGCTCTGGAACGAGTCTGTCGGCGGTGGCTACCCGTTGCTGGCCAACGCCCAGAGCAGCGCCCTCTCTCCGGTGCGCATCCTGTCGCTTCCGCTCGAGCTCGGCCACTCGTTCGCTGCCGAGGCCGCATTCAAGCTGCTGATTGCGCTGACGTTTGCGTACCTCTGGGCACGCAGACGTGAGATGTCCGAAACGGCATCGATCGTCACCGCAATCTGCTTCGGATTCTCGATGGGAATCCAGGCCTGGCTTCACTTCCCTCTCGCGACCACCGCAGCGATGCTTCCCGCGATCTTCTACGCGATCGACCGGCTCGTGCTCGACGAGCGTCGTTCCGGAGTCGCGCTGGTGAGCATCGTGTTCGCGATCACGCTCCTGTCGGGTCATCCCGAGATGGCGGCCCACGCCATCGCTTTCGGCGGCTTCTGGTTCCTGTTCGTACTCCTGACCGAGCGACGGCGACAGTGGAAGTCGAATATCGCGCGGATCAGTCTCGCGTGCGTCTTTGCTCTGCTTCTCGCGGCGCCGTTCCTCCTGCCGTTTCTCGAGGCTGTGCCGCGCTCCCTCAGGATGGCCGCCATCGGAGATGTTCTCGATCTCACCGCACCGAACCGAAGCCCGGAACTGTTTGCTCTGATTCTTCACGGCAGCTTCTTCGGACGCGTCGGACACCAGGTATGGGGACCGGTTCATCCGGAGTTCGCCAGCACGTTCGCGGGGATGATCGCCGTCGCTGGATTCGTCGCGATACTCGCATGTCTGATCGCGACGAGACGACGAAGCTCGCCTCTCATGTTCTTTGCTGTAGCCGTTCCCCTGACGATCATGGGGATCTTTTCCGTACCGCCGGTCTCGACTCTGCTCGAGGTGATCCCGCCCTTCTCCTTCGCCGCGAACAGCCGGCTCAGAATCGTCCTCTGCTGGCTCCTCGCCGTCTGCGCCGGAGCTCTGATCGATCTGATCCGGCAGAGGAAACCCCGATTCGCACTCCTCGGTCTCGGCTTTGTCGCAGCCGCTCTCCTCATTGCATTTACGCGCTGGAGTGTCTTCGGTGATGCAGTCAAGCAGGAAGCGATCTTCACTGCTCTGCCAGGAGTCCTGTCGATCGTGGCTGTCTTCGCTCTGCTCGGGCCGCGCTGGATGAGTCGCGCGGCGCCTGCAGCCATCATCGCTCTGGTCGTTGCCGATCTCTGGCTGCCCTCGCGCGGGTTCAATCCCGAGCTTCCGGAGAACTACCTCTATCCTCCTACCCCGCTGACGCAACGCCTTCAGACGCTGATAGCGAATGATCCACTCGGACCGGTCAGATTCACGGCGATAGGCAGCGTGCTCTTTCCGAATTCTGCATCGATCTACGGGCTGCAGGACATCCGCGCGCACGATCCGATGGCCAATGCCCGCACGCTGGGCTTCATGCGGGTCTTCCTCGGATACGATCCGGACAACTACTTCGCGACTATTCGACGGGTCGATCATCCGTTTCTGGATTTCATGAATGTCCGCTATGTGGTGACGCGTGAGCCCATCGAAATTCGCGGGTTCAACGAGGTCTACAGTGGTCCTGACGGCAAGATTTACCAGAACGAGGAGGCGATGCCACGCTTCAGTACGGCCGAGGAGATCGTCGTGGTCTCCAACAGAGACGAGCTGAACTCCGCGCTCCTCGATCCGAACGCATGGCACGGAAAGGTCGTCATCGAGCAGAAGCTCGAGGGCGTGCTGCTCGACCCGGGGCAGGAGATCGACGTAAACCGGAAACGATCGGGGAGTTACCGGCTGTGGCTCAATTCACCAGAACCGAGGCTGATCGTGACGAGTCTGCCCTGGTGGCCTGGCTGGCGCGTTCGTTCCAAAGGAGTCACCCTGGAACCATTGCGCATCAATGGCGGCTTTCTCGGCTTCGTCTCCCCTACGGGGCCGTCGCGGATCAAGCTCACCTATCGCCCACTCTCGTTCCGGATCGGTGCGTCTCTTTTTCTCATTGCCGTGATCGGCCTGATCGTCTACCAGCGCCGGGGGCGAACGCGAGGGACGGGGGGCGTTTCGTCTCCGCCTCCGCGAACGCTGCTCTTCATTCTGCTGCTGGCACTCTTCACGACGGGTTGCGAGCAACAGAACGATCTTCATTTCCCCGTCTATCCGGGAGCCGTCCAGCGGCCACGAATCGCCAGGATCTTCGTTAATGCGCACGAAATTCTCAACAGGGACGATCCACGAGAGATCGATCTGATGGTGCTCGACAGTGCCGCATCGGTCGAAGAGGTAGCCGAGTGGTATGCAAAGCTGTACGGTTTCGAAGTTTCGCAGGACCAGGTCAACGACTTCAGTCCGATGCCGCCCCGCGCATATCTCCTCGAGGGAAACCTGAGAAACGACTTCGAAGGCATCAAGCCGCTTCTCGCGAAAATGGGGATCGAGCCTGAGGTACAGGGAGTGGAAGGGATGTACCAGGGGGCACACGTCGACGCGGTATACGGCCGTCCCCGAGTCTCGATCCAGCGCCCCTACGTCGATCCGGTCCGCGAGAAGTTGGTCGACCGCACGCTGATTCTGCTCGTTCACGATTGATCTGGCTGACTCTCCGTCCCTGTCATCCTGAGCCGCCGGAGCGCAGCGCAGGACGGTCGAAGGATCGCGGACGGTCCGACTGTCAGGCCGGAAAGAACACGACAGTCAGGACGTACCCGATCCTTCGCTGCGCTCAGGATGACGCCTCGTGCTTTCAGAGTCGACCTTACCCCGGCAGTTACCTGGTTTCTTCGATCGCGACCATCCGAATCAACTCGTCCAGCTCCGCTCGCGTTTCCACTTCTTCCATCATGCGCTCGACTGCGGGCCGATGCCGGCGGAGCAGCCACTCACGATCCGAGGTGGCGAATCGCTTCCATAGCCGGGCCTGTGGATGACTCCCTGCGATCCGTGCAGGCAGCCGCTCGAGCGAAACGTCGCTGGGCAGCCGCGTCTCAGTGCATATCCAGAACCCCTCGTGTTCCCGTGCTTTGACCTCGACGGCCTCCAGAGTCGGAAGCACGCCTCGCTCAGGACGGAACGTGATCACTTCCAGCGGCCGGCCATCACGACCGATCCGTCTCGCACGCCCGTTCCTCTGCTCCACTCGCATCGGCGACCATGGAAGATCGTAATGAATCACTCGATCGGCTCTCTGGAGATTGAGCCCTTCTCCGCCGAGATCGGTCATGATCAGATGATCGAGCTGTCCATCCTGAAACGCCACCGTCAGCTCTCCGACCGTCATTCCGCCCCTCCGCGACCGGCAGTGCATCCCCGTTGCGAGCCCGCACCGCACGAGGGGCGACAGATGTCTGAACAGCTCCTTCGCTGTGTCGACGGCGGCCACGAAGATGAGCGACGGCGACCGTGACGCTGTGACTTCTTCGACGAGGCGATCGAGCTTCGGGGCGCCCATATCGTCGATCGAGACGAGGATCATCTCGAGCCGACCGATCTCACTCTGAAGGTCGTCGGCATCAGGCACGTTCTCAGGCTCGAGGAAGAGTTGAGGAAAGAGCATTCCCTGCACCAGGTCCTCGACCTCGAAGAGATCTCTGAACTCCCTCCGGTTCAGACGGTAGCCGTCCCTGAGCAGGTCGAGCCCCGTCCGGCAGAAGCGGAGCTGACGCTCCAGAGTCGCTCGGAGAGCTGTTGGACTCGAGTGAAGCCTCAGGATCATCAGCTGCGAAAGGATCGATGTGCTGACGCCGAGAGCGTGGGGAAATCGAAGTTTCTCGAGACCCTCCAGAATGTCGCTCCACGAGTCCGGCACCGGGTACTGGATCGTCCGCCGGCGCAGCTCGCCGAAACGCAAATTCTCCGCAAGTACCCTCGGACTCCGCCGCAGCACCAGCTGGTCGACGATTCTCGCCCGACCTGTAGGTGAGTCGAGACTCGACTCGATCGATGCGACTCCCGCCAGTCGAAGCGTATGGTCGGCGACCAGCAGTCGCAGAAGGGCCAGAAGATCCGAAGGTGCATTCCAGATCGGAGTCGCTGTCAGAAAGAGCGCCTGCGATCCGATCAGCCGTCTGCCGAGATGACTCCACCCCTTCGTCGCTTCGTTTCGGAACCGGTGCGCTTCGTCGACGACCACGAAGTCAGCCTCCGCTGCGGGCTGCAATCCACGTCGGATTGCTTCGTGTGTGACGACCGATGCCTCGATGGAGAAGATGCTTCGCACTTCACTCCACATCGTTCGCAGGGAAGCCGGAACGACGAGCTCCACCGTCTGACCACGACTGATTTTCTCCCGAAGAACAACCGCTGCCACCCAGCTCTTTCCGAGCCCCGGCTCATCGGCGAGGATCGCACCGCCGTAGCGGTCGAGTCGTTCCCGCACCCATGCCACTGCCTGCTCCTGATGGGCCGCGAGGGTGGGCAGGTCCTCTTCAGAACCACCGGGCCAGAGAATCGACGAGATCATCAGGCGCTCCGTAGAGGGTAGCAACGAGCTTGTCGATTCTCTGCTGCACGTCTGCTCCCGCGTGCGCGGCCCGAGAGAGTCTCACCAGCTCTCGGCCCGTTTCTCCACACGGATCGACACTCGGCCAGGGAAGCTGCGCGATGGTGCGTGCGAAGAAGCGGTAATGATCATCCTTCGCGGGCTCGGCGATCGCCGCAGCGAGCGCGCTCGCCAACGTCGAGTTCAGAATCGCGGCCTGCAGATAGCTCCCGTCGAGTGAGCCGGCGTCGAGGCAGTAGAGAGTCTGATTCGGGAGAAGCGGCACCTGGTGCCCCATGACCTCGACCGTGGCAGGTACGACCACGGCCTCGATCCGCGTCGCAACGTCCTTCCAGACAACCTTCCATCCAAGATGCTCCGGCTTCACGTAGGCCAGCCGGAGCTCTTCGAGCGGAACGTCGAACGCGGCAGCGAATGTCCTCTTCCATCCGGGAGAACCGGGCTCCTCCGGCCACAGCATCCACGTCGAGTCCTCCGCCCTCCACCGCCGCACGTCACGGCCCCGTATGCAGCGCGTGAGAGCCTTCCACGGGATTCTGATCCCCCGGTCGATGACTGCACCCTCCTCATCGAGCGATACACGATCGAGGAAGTAGATGGAGTTCGCCCCGGTCTTCACACCCATGACCGGCATCCGTGCGAGGGCAGTGGAGAGCGAATCGTGCCTGCGCCAGATTTCTCCCAGCTCCCGGTTCAGCCGCTCGGGAAGAATGGACCACCCTCCCGCCCCGGCGGCGATCTGGAGTCCGTGCGGAGTGGCCTCCCAGGTCTCGCCGTCCCGGACGATCTCGATCGGATGATCTCGGGGCTCAGGGCTGAACGTGAGGCCGACCGGAAACGTATCCGCCTCGAACATTGAATCGTCGCGGCTCCAGTCGTCGATCGCACAGAGGGTGTGATGTTGCAGCAGCTCGGTTCTGCAGCGCTCGGCGTAGAACGCCTTCAGGATTTTCCCCGGAACGAGCATCGACACGACTCCGCGCGGCTGCGCCACCGTGGATGCTCTCTCCAGAAACAGAACCGAGAGCTCGAACTGCGGGAACGGCGTCCTCTCCCCAGCGGCCGTTCGCAGCCACTTGTATCGTTGCCTCAGCGTCCTCCGGATCGAACGACTGAGATTGGCGCCCCGCACCCACGGCGGATTACCCGTGACCAGATCGAAGCCTCCCCTGCCCATGACTGAGCTGAAATGAAGATCGAAGGAGAAGAATCCTATTTCACCCTTCCGCAGCCGGTTCAGCTCCCCCTTCAGTTCGTCGATTCGTTCCTTCACCGCTGAGCTGCTGCGGGAGCGTGACTCGATTCCAAAGAGGTCGGCCTGCGACTCGAGCCGCTCGAGGTCCGCTTGTTCGTTCGCGATCGCCTGCTCGAGCAGGCTCGAGCCCAGCGAGAGATCGGACTCTCGAAGGCGTGCGCGCAGATCCGCACGCCGCTTTCCAACCGAATGACGGTACGCCTCAGTCACCTCCGTGCGTTCCCTGATGGCACGACTCCACGATCTGTAGACCGACAGCCGCTGGTCGGCCTGAAGAGTAACCGGATCGATCAGCGCGTTCCCCTGGAGGATGTTCCGATCGAGATTCGGAAGAGGCTGGATCGAAGGGATGGCCTCCACGCCTGCGGGTCTCGGCGCCACGATCGCGAGCCACAGGCGCAATTCGCAAAGCTGTACTGCTTCGCGTTTGAGGTCGACACCGAAAAGTGAGCGTTCGACGATGTCCTGCCGCAACAGATCCGGAGCGAGCATATCGCCGCACGCTGCACGCATGGCTTCGATCTGCCGCAGGGCAGCCAGCAGAAATGCACCCGATCCACACGCCGGATCCAGTACCGTGATCTCGCGGAGGCGCTCGAGTAATCTGCGGCGCTCGCTGATCTCGAGCTCCTCCAGGCTCGCGTCGCGGCTCACTCCCAGCCAGGTCCACAGCGCTCTTTCCGTCAGATGGTCAACTACATCTCTGGGAGTGTAGAAACTTCCGCTTCGCGCACGCTCGCCCTGCTCCATGAGCGACTCGAACACGTGACCGAGCATCTCCGGATCGATTGCAACGAGCGAATCATCGTCCTCCTTGATCGTGAAGGGAAAGCGGCTGAACACGTCCTGCAGTATCTGCAGGACGAGCTCATCAGGAATGTCGATGTGTCGATGGCGCTCTTCGAAAGGTGATCGCCGGAACAGTCCTCCATTCAGATACGGAACCCGGCCGAGCCTTCGTGCCGCGGCATTCCGCCGCGCCGGGCGTTCGTTGAGACAGTCGAAGAAGAGCGGCTCGAAGAAGGACCGATAAATCGATCCTTCACGGCGGATCGATTCCGGTCTGTTCAGCAGAAAAAAGCGGTCCCCATCCAGCCACTCCTTTTCCTGTATGAAGAAGAGGAAGAGCGTGCGGGAAAGGAAGAGCACCGCCCATTCGCGGGCATCCTCCGCGGGTAATCCCCTGCGGGCAAGCTCCTCCACGATCGACTCGACGGCAGACGAGAACCCTCGAAAAAATCGGTTGGAGATCGTCTCCCTGCTCAGTGCGATCTCGACGCGGGAGCCGAGGTCGTGGCAAGGTCGCGAAGAGAGAAGATCGAGACGGCGTGAAACCTCAGCCGGAAGATCCGAGGCCGGAATCTCCAGACGACCGGGCCGCCCATTCGCCGCCCACCCCCAGAGCTCGAGCTGCCCGGTTCCGCGTTCGAGTGCGATGAGGGGCCGGAGAATCCTGTTGAAGGACCTGTACGATTCGAGGACTTTCGTGGCAGAAAAAGGATCAACGGACCGGAGGCTGAGGATCTCCACCTCGTCGACCCGCGAAAGATGATCGAGGCAGTCGCCCCGCCGCAGCCCGAGATCGAATCCCGCATCCGCCCATTCCTCGAGGTTCACTTTCACGGGATCGAGCTCGTAGCCGAGACTCTCGAACAACTCGAGAGCCGGGGAACGACCGTGGCGGGTGATCAGAGGTGAAGACGTCATCCGATCCTCCTCGAGATTCGTGTAGCATCACCCGACAGATGTCTGATCGGTTTCGCATTCCCCCCGGTTACTGGAGACGCTTCGCGGCGGGCGCAGCCTTCGGCATCTTCATGTCGCACCTGCTCTACTACCTGAACCCGCAGATCGAGATCACGTCCAACAAGCTCACCTGGATCAATCTCGGCTACGGCTTCTACTGTGGTGTGCTGTTCGGAACGATTCTCTGGGGGCTGAGGCTCGTCCGTCGGAGATTGTTTCCCCCCGAGGAGTTCCGCCCGCATGGGTTCGGGATCATGACCTTCGTCACGTGGTTCACGGCGTTCGTCTACTGGGGGCACTACCTCACTTTGAGGATCTACCTCCCCGTGCCCGCCGTCCGGAATCTGAAGCGCGCCACGATCACCATCGGGATCGCGGCATTCATCCTGTTCGTTCTCTGGTTGTTCGAACGCACCGCAAAGAAACGGGTGTCGCAGATCATCTTCGTTGTCGGATGCCTCCTCCTGCTGACTGCCGGCTTTCTTCTCCATCAGAGGCGCAAAGCTTTCATCTTCACGGAACGGGAGAGCGTGACGGTCAGTGTCGATGAATCTCCGCCCGCTCCGACGATCATCGTCGTCGCCCTCGGCGCGATCTCGCACGACTGGCTGATTCAGCTCGAGCCGGAACAGCACCTGCCCTTTTTTCATGAAAGGGAAAATGAGTTCTTTGCCCGGGTGGAGCCATTTCCCACGACCAGCCGTCGTTCGATCTGGGCCTCTCTCACCACCGGAAAGCTCCCTTACCGCCATGGCGTCGCCGGACACTACTCGTGGATGACGCCTCTCAATCCGCCGGGGGAGCCGTACCTCCTTCTGCCGAATGGAGTCTCTTTCGAGCGGTGGGGACTCGTCCCTCCCGTCTCTCGGCAGATCGCACCCCTTCCTTCCGGTGAAGCGCTCCCGGCCTGGGCAATCTTTGAAAATGTGGGCAAGAATGTCGCGGTCTTGTCGTGGCCAGGGCTGTCTGAAAGGAAGACTTCGGAGGAGGATGCAGCTGCAACTGTCCTGAGTCCGCGGTATGAAGCTCTGGGAGAGCACATCCAGATTGTTCGGAACGCTGTGGCTCATGACCGCGCTCTGCTCGATCAGGCTGGCCGTCTGGCTGCCAAAGAGTCTCCTGCACTCATCATGGTGTCGCTCAACGGGCTGGCGGAGCTCCAGGAACCGCTCGGGCTTTCGGGCAACGAGCTCCCTTCTCCGATATCGATAAAAGGTCTGGCAGTGCGTGCATGGCTCGAGGAAATTGGCTCTGGACTCGAGGAGCTTCGTGATGCCGTCAGCGATGACCTTCTCGTGGTCGTCTCTCCGAGTTCGATCACTCCGCACTACACTCCCGACGATATCCAGAGCTACTTCGAATCGCGCCTCAGTCCCCACACTGGTGAGGCGGACGGCTTCATCCTGATCAAAGGGCCGGGGACGGTATCCGGGGCGGGCGAGACGACTGCGGCGGTGACCGATCTCGTTCCCACGATTCTCTATGCGGGAGGTCTGCCGGTTGCGCGTGACATGGACGGCAGGGTCCTGAGCGAAGCTTTCGATGCCGGATTCATGAGAGAGACACAGTTCGTCCTCGTTCCGAGCTATGACGTGAGACATCTGGATATTCGGCGATAGCGGTCTCATTTGTCCCCCCATGTGCCGTCCACAGGGTCGTAGATCATCGTCCGGATTCTTGCTGTGGCCCCGAACACCCGCACGGCTGCAACCAGGTTGTAGCCATCGGTCATGAAGATCGTGCCTGACGATGATGATCCGCGCGAAGAGAAGGAACAGATCCGCGAGTTTCCGAACCGCACCGGCTTCGCTTCCGGACCGAGTGGTTTGTTCGTGTCGGGGTCGAGCAGAGCGAATGACGGCATCGCGATCCTTATCCGGCGCTCATCACTCAGGATCCGCTGGGGGCCGGCCAGCCGACGATCAATCCCGCTCTTGATGTCGGCGTTTCTCACACCGTCCCAGTCTCCATCCTGGTAGAGACTCCAGTACCAGGTGTCGTCGGCCTCGCTGAACCGGAGTCCCGTCGATCTTCCTGTCGCGATCGCCTGGCTCCGCGCGGCGTGGAAGGCCGACCGTATCTCCTGCGCGGCAGATCGAACCGCCGCCCTCTTCTGCATCGTCCGGAAAGACGGGACCGACACCAGCACCATCGCTGCGACGATCGCAACCACGATCAACAGCTCGATCAAGGTATGACCTCTGTCCCGACACGCATTCGCTGCCATGGCTCTACCCCCTCGGTAAAAGGCGGGGCTGCCCGAAGGCAGCCCCGGTTTGGTGGGACGGCGCTACTCCGCCGTGTTGGTGGGCTTGGACCTGCGAGGCACCTTCTGCTTGACACTCAGAGTCGTCTCGCCCTCCAGGATGAGGTATGGCTCGAGCATCTCGTATGAGGCGTCACCGATCCCCTTGACCTGGAGAATGTCGGTCGTCTTCCGGAACGGCCCGTTCTGCTCCCGCCATGCGACGATCTGCTCGGCCGTCTTCTGGCCGATGCGGGGCAACAGCATCAGTTGCTCGACCGACGCGCTGTTGACGTTGAGGACAGGCCGGGCCGCCGCATCACCGTCCGCGGCGAACCCTGGGAATGTCGCGACGATGGCGACGATGAGAACGATGATCTTCATGGACAATCTGTTCATTTGCTGCGTCTCCTTCCACTGTTCGTATGTTTGTCTTGTCTATTTCTTTGCTGCTGTCACTACTGGTTTCACACTGCTGGTCACTCACAGACGATGTTTCGTTTTTCCCCCGGCACCACCCCCTTTCGTGCCGAAGGATTCTTCAAGCCTGGAGCCGCGGGCACAGAACGGCGCAACGCGTTGCAAATGAATGGTTTACGCGCGAGCATGACGATTTCGACTCGTCAAAATTTTTTGCTTTCCCAGGAGAAATGCCAGCAGGGTCACCACTCCAGTCGTGAGGGTTGTTCCTTTCCCCTCCCTCGATTCCAGAACTGAATCTCTGACGGCAAAGCTCGAGGAGCGTCGACTCACGCCGATCGCCTTCGGCCCGTTGCGATGGCCGTTACGACGTGGAAAGCTCCCGGGAGCGGAGTGTCAGTACCGGAAGGTCACCAGCGGAACCCTCTACAAACGGCTATACTCGTCACGAGGCGAGTCGATGAAGGAAAAGCGTGAGGTCTACCGGTTCCTCCGCGTCACTCCGCGGCGCATCTACGACCAGTTGGATCAGTACGTCGTAGGGCAGAAGCGTGCGAAAGAGGTCCTCTCGATCGCCGCCTACAACCACCTCAAGAGAATTGAATACTTGAAGTTCGGCGCGCCCGACGATTCGATCAAGAAGTCGAACATTCTGATGATCGGTCCCTCGGGCTCGGGCAAGACCTACCTTGCCCGGACCCTCGCAAAGGTTCTCGACGTTCCTTTTGCCTACAACGACGCGACCTCGTTCACCGAGGCGGGTTATTACGGTGAGGATGTCGAAGCGGCGATCGGAAGGCTCCTCTACAAGACCGAACAGAACGTTACGGACGCGGAGAACGGAATCGTATTCATCGATGAGATCGACAAGCTCGCCCGTCGGGGTGGTGCTGGCCGGACCGGCTCGGCCGGCCGAGACATCGGTGGAGAGGGAGTGCAGCAGTCTCTTCTGAAGATCCTCGAGGGAGAGAAGTTGTTCGTTCCCGTCGACGTCACGGCTCACTGGACCAAGCACGAGTATGTGGAGATTGACATCTCGAATGTCCTGTTCATCTGCAGCGGCTCGTTCTCCGGACTTGGCGAGGAGGAGATTCACGGCAACATCGGGTTCCTCGCGCGGAAGATGGCAAACGGGAGGTCGGTGAGCACTGAGGATCTCGTGGACTACGGCTTCGTGCCGGAGTTTCTTGGAAGGCTCCCTGTCCGCGTGCAGCTGGACATGCTCTCGGCTGATGATCTCATCCGGATCCTCACCGAGCCCCGCGAGGCACTCATTCCCGAGTATCAGCGGCTGTGCGGGCTCGACCAGATCAGGCTCGAGTTCAGCGAAGAAGCTCTGCGAGCCATCGCCGAAGCAGCCCTGAGGCAGCGGCTCGGCGCGAGAGCGTTGAGGTCGATTCTGGAGCAGGTCCTGCACCCGGTCCTTTTCCAGGGCCCGGAACGGGCGGGAGAGGAGATCATCATCGAAAGCAGCGACGTGGCAGAAGCACTGGCGGAGCTCGAGACGTGAACAGGGACCGCAGAATCGTTCTCGGAGTGAGCGGGGCGTCGGGGCTCTCGCTCGCACTCCACTTCATCCGGATGGCGGCGGGGCACCCGCGAGTCGAGCGTCTTCATGTCGTCTTCAGCCCTCATGCGTTGCGTGTCGCGTCTCACGAAACCGATCCTCCCGCGGCGAACGCTCAGGCGATCGTCGCGCGGGCAGGACTCGCCACCGCAGCCGCCGAGAAGATCGAGCTGCACCCGGACTCCGACATCGGGGCCAGCATCGCATCGGGCTCGTATCCCGTCGACGGCATGGCCGTCATCCCCTGCTCGTCTGGCACTCTCGCATCGATCGCACACGGCATCTCCCGGGGGCTGATCCAGAGGGCAGCCGACCTGACTCTCAAGGAGAGACGGCCTCTCGTTCTGGCACTGCGCGAAACGCCCTTTTCGCTGATTCATGCCGAGAACATCGTGACGGTAACTCGGGCCGGGGCGATCGTTGCCCCGCCGATCCCGGCGTTTTATGCGGGCACGTCCTGGGATCGGTACCTCGACCACTTCGCCATGCGAGTGCTCGACCTGCTCGGGCTGGAGGTCGATCGTGCGGAGCTGAGGTGGGACACCATCAGAGCTGGCGAGCCTGGAGCGACCGAGTGAGCGGGATTCGACAATGATCGTTGGCATTACGGCAAAACCCACGACTCCGGCAATCGAGCAGGCGAGACGGACCATCTCTTATCTCGAATCACGAGGTCATGGTGTCCGGCTCGACCTCGATACCGCCAAGGCGCTAGACCGAGGCGGCGCGACCACCCGAGGAAAGCGAGAGCTCGCCTCGAGCGCGGATCTTCTCATCACGTTCGGCGGGGACGGTACGTTGCTCTCCGTTGCGCGACATGCTCCTCAGGAAGTGCCGATCATCGGCGTGAACATGGGTACCCTCGGCTTCCTGACCGAGATCCGAGTGGAGGAGTTCGACCACGTTCTCGAGCAGTTTCTCGAAGGGCACGCGGTGATCGAGCCCCGCGGCGCCCTCGACGTCACGATCGTCGATGAGTCCGGGGCAGAGCAGCACCACAGGGTCATGAACGATGCAGTCGTGAACAAGGGCGCACTCGCACGCATCATCGAGATGTGGATCGAAACCGAGGAGTCATTCATCACGGCTTTCCGTGCGGATGGGGTGATCATCTCCACACCCACGGGTTCGACAGCCTACAACCTGTCCGCTGGCGGGCCAGTCATCTATCCCACGGTGGAGGCGGTCGTGGTGACGCCCATCTGTCCCCACATGCTCACGAACCGTTCGATTGTGCTGCCTGATCATCTGAAGGTCATCGTCCGGCTCAGAGAGGTGCGAGAGGAGGTCTTTCTCACACTCGACGGCCAGGAGGCTCTCTCTCTGGAGAACGCGACGCGGGTAGTCGTGCAGAAGTCCGCACAAACCATCAGTCTCGTTCAGTCACCCGACAAGGATTACTTTCATGTCCTCCGTCAGAAGCTGAAGTGGGGCGAGGAACGCGAGCGAAAATGACTCGGAACTAGTCCCGCGGCTCGAAGTCGAGAGAAGCCGAGTTGAGACAGTAGCGGAGCCCGGTCGGTTTCGGACCATCGGGGAAGACGTGTCCGAGGTGCGCGTCGCAGCGGCTGCACAACACCTCGGTTCGGCGCATGAAAAAGCTGCGATCCTCATGCTCGGTGACGTTCTCTTCCTCGAGTGGATCATAGAAGCTCGGCCATCCGGTCCCCGAGTCGAATTTCGTGGTTGAATCAAATAGCGGCAAGCCGCAGCAGACGCACGTGTAGACGCCCTCTTCGTGATGATCCCAATACTTGCCCGAGAACGCGCGCTCGGTGCCCTGCTTCCTGGCAACCTTGTACTGCTCTTCACTCAATTGCTCACGCCACTCCGCTTCACTCTTCTCGATCTTGTCCATGACCGCTCCTCGAGTCAATTGTATCCCTACGGGGGAGCCAGTCGTCAGTCGTCAGTCGTCAGAGAGGCTGGCCCGGTCGGTCGAGTCAAGGTGTCATCCTGAGAGGCTGTGAAAAAAATCCAGCGTGCCCTGCGCTGGTGGTGCTTACGGTTCGAGCTCAAGGAACGAGGAGGAGTCGCGGTGGTTTCTCGGTGACGACGAGTGATCCTTCGGCTCGCTCAGGACAGGCGCGGAGATCGGGCCGTACCCACCACCAGCCCAAAGGGTACGCTGGATTCTTTCGAGCCCCGTAGCAAAGCGAAGGGGCGGTCGAAGGATCACGTCGCGTTATCATCGCCTCCATCCCCTCGCGACCCGGCGGCGGGCAGAACTGTTCCGCAGAACCGGCAGAACCGGGCATCCGGGTCGCTTTCCCCGGCCCTGCAATTCCGACATTCACGCGTGGCCGACGCCGTACGAAGCTGAGTCATTTCCACTGTCACGATCCCCGTCGGTACCGCGATGATTCCGTAGCCCATGATCATGAGGATCGAAGCGAGCAGCCTGCCGACGAACGTCTGTGGGGCGATGTCGCCGTAACCCACGGTCGTCATCGTTACGATTGCCCAGTAGATCCCCTGGGGGATGCTGGTGAATCCGGCCGCCGCTCCTTCGATCAGATACATCAGCGCGCCGACGATGACGACCACGGTGACGACGGCCCAGAGAAACACTGTGATTTTCCGACGGCTCGCGCGTAACGCAGCGCCCAGATAGTTCGCCTCGCCGATGAAGTGAACGAGCTTGAACACGCGGAAGATGCGCAGAAGCCGGAGCGCACGGATCACGAGAAGCGATTGAGCGCCTGGCAGCAGGATGCTGAGGTAGGTCGGAATGATCGAGAGCAGATCCACGATCCCGTAGAAGCTCCTCGCATAACCGATTGCGCGCCGCGCCGTCATCAGTCGCAGGACGTACTCGATGCTGAACACGACGGTGAAGACCCATTCGGCCGCCCTGAGCTCCCCGCCCCAACGCGAGCGATACTCCTCCACACTTTCGAGCATGACGACTGCGACACTGGCGAGAATGATCCAAATGAGAATCACATCGAACAGGCGCCCCGCTCTCGAGTCGGTGCCGAAAATGATGTCGTGCAGGCTGTTGCGCCAGTTCGCTCTGCTCACCGAATGAGACTTTAGCAGCGTGACGCCCGGGAGAACAGTCACAGCGCCGGGGCATGCTGTTCGCAGCTGGTCCCGGCATGGGATTCGGAAAAACCGTTCGGTCCGGTGCCCAGCGTTTCGAGAGAATCGCCAGTGGAACGAAGCGAACCGTCAAGGCCAGGCTCAATCTGTGGGAGGCGGTGGAGATCGTTCCCTTCTATGGCTACGGCACTCGGGAACACCTGATTCTGATGGGGAGAGTGAGTGAGAGAAGCGGCGTCGCTGACCTGGACCGGGACGCCGGCTTCTGGCGGAACATCCTGAACAGCCTCAAGAGATTCGATAGCGACGAGATACCCGGCGCCCTCATCGAGGCCTACTTTCAGAATGAGACGTGGGACGAGCGATGCGACAACGACGGGTACTTCAAGATTGAGATGAAACCCGATGGCGGTGTCGAGCCCGGGTGGCATGACGTCGATCTCGAACTCATCGACTCGATGGCGGGTGATGAAGCCTCGGCTCCGGCGAAGGTTCTGGTTCCGTCACCCGAAGCGGAGTTCCTCGTCATCAGCGACATCGACGATACCGTCATCGAGACAGGCGCAATGGACAGTCTCCACCTGTTGCGCACGCTCCTGTTCCACAACGCCCGCCAGCGCAAACCGTTCCCCGGCGTCGTGTCACTCTATCGGGCACTGCTGCTCGGCCCGGACGAGAAGGGGGAGAATCCGATCTTCTACCTCTCGCGCAGCGGATGGCCGATGTTCGATCTCTTCGACGTCGTGTTCGAGACCAACGACATCCCCCGCGGCCCTCTCCTGCTGCGGGATCTCCAGATCGTCGAGAAGAAGAGCACCGCACTCGGAACCGAGGCTCACAAGCTCGAGTACGTCCGCACTCTTCTCGATCTTTACGACCTGCCTGTGGTTCTCATCGGTGACAGCGGGCAACACGACCCGGAGATCTACCGCACAATCCTCGACGAGAACCGCGATCGCGTTGCAGGGGTCTACATCAGGCACGTCGTGGGTGGAGCCAGAGCGCGTGAAATCGAGCGACTCTATCGCGAGCACCTCGAGAAGCTCTGCATCGCACCGAGCACAATCGAGATGGCGCGCCACGCTCGAACATCAGGCCTCATCTCTCCGGATCAGTTGATCTCGGTGCACGAAGGGGTTCGCAAAGACCTCGAACGGCGAGCGTCGTGAACGCTCCCGGCCCGGGTGGACTTCCGATCACGATCACATAGAATGCGCGTGAATCGTCTTCAAAGGGAGGTCTTCTGGTGGCAGACAACCGCGGGCAATGGCGGTCGAAGCTCGGCTTTGTTCTGGCAGCGTCGGGTTCGGCAATCGGCCTTGGAAACGTCGTATTCTTCAGCGCGAACGCCTATACCTTCGGCGCGGGAGCTTTCTACCTTCCGTACCTCCTGGCCCTCATCTTCTTCGGCATTCCTGTTCTGATCGCCGAGCTCGGCCTCGGAACCTACACCCAACAGGCTTTTCCAGCATCGCTCGCGAAGATCGCCGGTGCGAAGGGCGAATTCGTCGGCTGGTGGGGATTGCTGAACGCGGCCTTCATTACGGCCTACTACATCACGATCCTCGCCTGGGTCTGCGGGATGTTCATCGGAGCTATGGGGAAGCTGTGGAGCCCTGAGATGGCGGTCACCGCATTCGACACGACCATGCCAAACCCGTTCGGATTCTTCTTCAACATGATTTCCTCCTGGTGGGTGCTGGCTCTGGTCTTCGTCGTCTGGCTCTTCAACATGTTGATCGTCCGGAAAGGCGTGAGCACGATCGAGCCGGTCACCAAGGTATTCGTGCCTCTGATGTGGGTTTTCATGATCATCCTGATCGTCCGTGGTCTCACCCTCCCCCATGGTGAGCAGGGCGTGATGCTTCTCTTCACTCCCGACTTCCAGATCATGGGCAATCACGAGGTCTGGCGCGGCGCAGTGAGTCAGATCTTCTTCAGCCTCACCCTCGGCTTTGGCGTCATGACCGCGTACGCGTCGTATCTTCCGAGAGATGCCGATCAGACGGGAAACTCCCTGATCGTGGCCTGTCTCAACTGTGGCTTCGAATATGTCGCAGGCATCGCGATCTTTGCCTTCCTGTTCACATTCGCAATCGTCCCCCAGGCGTCCACGCTCGCGATGATGTTCTTCGTCGTGCCACAGGGCATCAGCGCGATGCCGACGGGTGTGGCCGCCATCGGCCTGCTCTTCTTCCTGCTTCTCCTCATGGCGGGTCTGTCATCCTCGGTGTCGCTGATCGAGGGCATCAATACCGCGCTGATCGACAAGTTCGGCTGGTCTCGCCGCCGCACGATCATCTCGACGAGCGTGATCGGTCTCGCGGGGTCGGTCATGTTCGCCCTGCCGATCGTCATCGATCGAGCCCTGGCCTCAAACGGCACGCTCGGGCTCAGTCTCCTCGACCTCGTCGACCACTGGGCATTCAGCCACGGCTTGCTGGTCGTTGGGATGGTCGAGTGCCTGATCATCGGTTGGGTACTTCCAGTCTCGAAGATCCGGACGCTGCTGAACCGGAACAGCAGGCTTCACCTGCCGGTGGCGTTCGAGTGGCTCATCAAGCTCATCATTCCTGCCGGTCTTGCCGCCATCCTCGGATTCTCGATCTACGACAAGGTCGTCCATGGAATCTACGGAAGCACGATGACCCTCGATTTCCTGACGCTTCTCCCGTGGTTCTCTTTCCTGCTATGGCTGGTCGGAACCACCGCCGCGGCCGCCTGGCTGACTCTGAAGAAATCGAACACGCCAGCCGGAACCACTGAGGAGGTGAGCCATGCGTAAGACGGGACTGCTCATTCTGCTCCTTCTTTTCATGGGCCGATTCGAAGCGTTTGCAGTCACGATCTCCATCGACGAGGAGTATCCATTGCGCGGCGAGGCGGTGAACGTCTCCGTCGAGGATGAAACCGGACCCGTGGAGGGAGCGATCGTTCAGGTCGAATACAGACCGAACAGTTCCACCGCCCGGACTGAGACACTCGAACCGACCGATGAATCGGGAATGACGACGTGGACTCCTGCGGGCGCTGGTCTGGCGCGGTTGTCGGTGACTGGACCCGATGGTCCGGCGGGAACGACCGCTGTTTCGGTCCGCTACACCGGCTTCGAGACCTCCGGCATCGCGATCATGCTCTTCGCCGGCGTCTTTCTCTTCGGTGGCGCCGGCTACGGCATGTGGCTGCTGATGAAGGAAGAGAAAGCTCCGGTCGAGGAACCGCCGAGCACCTGACGCGCAGATACGGGATCCACCGATGATCAGCGCTCGATCACACTCGATCCGCCACAAGCGACGGTGACTCGAGGTCCCGGGATGGCGAAAAACGTGTAAAAGCGTACCGATACCACCCAATCCGCCTCCAGGCGCTCCGCGCCGGTTTCCCCATTCGAGCAGTGCCCGGGCCTGTATCGAACGGACTCGATTCTGGAGACTGGAAATAGAAGCCGCTCGAGCGGATGATCCATCGCGATCTCACTCTGCTCCAGCGACCTCACTGCAATCCGGCGGGTTCGTTCACTCGACAACTCGTCTACCCCATCATCAATGGTTGCGACGGGGATCGAGAGGCCGCTGAATGCGAGACATATCAGGAACAGGGCAACACCGCTGATCCAGCTCGTACGCGCATTCACGATCCGTACAGGAGCAATTTCCGAACCTGCCGGGTGGAAAAACGACTCTTCAGGAGGACGCAGCGATCCGTATGCTGCCGTTGACCGTCCTCATTCTGATCGGCGCACCACCACCGTTCAGTGTCCCGCGAATCCGGGACCTGCCGGCGGATTCGGACGTGAGAGGCAGCTCGCTCGAGATACTCCCATTCGTCGTGGCAGCATCGACGTCAGCCTTCGCCTGGGCCGGCAGAGAGAGCGTGATCCCTCCGTTCGTCGTTCCAAAAGCCATACTCTCGCCCGCGTCGATTTCGAGCAGTTCAGCGCTGATACTGCCATTCACCGTATCTGCGCTGACGGCTCCCCGGGAGTCCCGGACGGTAATACGCCCATTGACCGAATCAAACGTGAGGGTGCCGGAAAGTGATGCAGCCTGAATACTGCCGTTGACGGTCTCGATGTCGAGGTCGATCCTTCGCGGCACCTTGATCTGGTAGTTGACGTCGACCTCGACGTGATTGCCTGAGAGCCACGCCAGAAATCCATCCTGTCCTCGCGGTTTCCTCGAAGAGACACTGATGCGGTCACCCTGCTTCGAAGAGATGATCTCGAAACGCTCCATCGCTTTGCGTGCGGTCTCGCTGCTTCCTGCCTTGAGCGTAATCTCGGCGAGCACTCTCACCTCGTCCCGGTCCCACGACTCAATCTCCACAGAACCGTTCTCGTTGGACAGACTCAGTTGCGCACCCGCCCCCACCTTCCACGTCTTGTCGTATCTATCGTGTAACGTCGCGGCATTGACCGGAAGTGCGAGAACTGCCGCGAGGAGCAGCCCGGCGATCAGCGGATGGCCAGTTCTTGTTTCATGCATCAGTCTTACCTCCTCGAAGTGGGTACGGTAGCGGCCGCCCGATGTTTCGCCGGAGAGACTTTCGAAGGCTCGTTTTTCTGGTGCCCTCGAGCGTGCGGTTGAATCCGGAAGGCCGGGAACGCTAGAGTTGCGCCTCGATGCGGAGCTACGTTGCCTATGCCCTGCTCAAGACGATGAAGTTTCTGAGCTCGGTTTTCTATACGCCGGTGTCCGACTGGGTCGGCGATCCCCCCGCCGACAAGTGGGACGATATCCGGCTCCTGATCTTTCTCAACCACACGAGCCTCTTCGAACCGCTTTTTACGGCAGTTCCGCCTGACAGCTTTCTGAGGAGACTCGCATGGAAGGGTGTGGTGCCTGCAGCCGACAAGACGCTTCGCCGGCCGATCGTCGGAAAGTTGTTCAAGTTCGTTGCGGGTCACGTCGTCTCGATTACCCGCGAGCGCGATCACACGTGGCACGCCGTTCTCGAGCGGATCGGTGGCGACTCGATGATCGTCATTCTCCCGGAGGGACGCATGATGCGCCGCGACGGGCTCGACTCACACGGGCGTCCGATGACGGTTCGCGGTGGGGTGGTCGATATTCTCACCGAGCTGAAGGAGGGCCGATGCCTGATCGCCTACAGCGGAGGGCTCCATCACGTCCAGGCCCCAGGAGAATGGCAAGTTGGCGTCTTCAAGACCATTCGCCTGCGTCTCGAGCTGATCGAGATTGCAGATTACCTCGCCGAGATGCGCGAGAACACGAGCACGTACGAGGAGCTCAAACGGCGGGTGCGTAACGACCTCGAGGAGCGACGCGACCGGCACTGCCCGACCCGGGGATGAGAGACGCGGAAGTGCACCGGCCGGATCTCCGGTTTCCCGCGAGCGGGTCGGTTATGTCCAGAGGCAACCCGACCCGATCCCTGTCATTCCGAACGAGCGAAGCGAGGAGGAATCTCAACGTTCGCTCTGGCTACGATCCCTTCCCCCCGGCCCGGCTAGTCGAGAGCCAGCGCTCTGCCCGGATCTTCCCGGATTGCTGCCTCGTTGGCCGTGAGGGCCTGCGCCACGAGCCGCGCGAGAGCCTTTCTGTCTGCTGCACTCGTGTTCCGGAGGCGAAGAGCCGAATAGTAGCGTGCCTCCCCTCGGCCGCTGGCCCGCGAGAGCTGGCAGCGCAACAGGTCGTACGACATTGAGTAGAACTGATCGTCGCCCATGAAATCGACGCTGAGAACTTTCCCGGGCCGCAGAGGAAACTCGTGACATATACCGATCCCCCCTGCACTGATGTCGACGACGAGTACGTCGACTGCACCGGCCTTTCCTCGAAAAGGATGGGTGAGTCTGACTCGCTGGACGGTTCGGCGCTCGAGCCGCGCAAGAAGATCACTGTTGACCGGCTGGAAACTGGTCACTCCCCTGTGAAGCAGCTCCTCCGAACTGAGGGTGTCCGCAGGAATGAGTCCCGCGATCCTCCTCGGAGGACCATCGAGCTCCCATCCCACCCACCACTCCCGCTCTCCGATCCCGAAGCTCAACTTCTGGATGTACCTGGTCATCTCTCTGCACGTTCAAGATAGCTGCTCGGAAGGCCGAATACATCCTCCAAATGAGTGATATTTTCACCTTTACTCACCATTTCCGCTCTGTTGAAGCTCGTCTTTACCCAACTCGAGGCGGTGGAACCGACAAGCGTTCTTCGCAGTTGTCGTACAATCATGACTTCGTCAAAGCGCTGTTACGAGTCATTTACGGACCTTGCGGGATCTGCTACAACCCCTGGTTTCGCTCGATCAGAGGCTTGCGAGGCGGGAGGATCGGAACAATACCCGGAAACTTCCCTGTTGTTGCAATTCCTGATACCAAATTGAAAGGAAACCCAACGATGAACCGTATTGTTACGAGAATCATGCTCTCAGCGGCTGTTCTTCTTCTGATCGTTCCTGGGGCGTTTGCCGAGAGACTGTCAGAAGAGGAATTCAGCATTGCGATCCCAGAATGGTGCGGTGAGGCGCAAAAGCAGAACCAGCAGGTCGACTCTCCCAGCGGCCCGATCAACGTCGTGACCTATGTGGCCAGAGGCGAAGACGGCGCCGCCTGCATCGTCACCTACAGCGAGCTCTCCGGGCCAATCACTGATGCCACCACGACGATCGACAGCGGACGCGACTCTCTTCTCAGCCAGCTCAAGGTCGATCTCGAACGCGAGAACGAAATCGAAGTCAACGGTTTCGAGGGCCGCTCCTTCCTTTTCACGACCTCCAATCCGCGCCCCGTATTCGGACGCTCCGACATGGTCGTTGCCGATGATCGTCTTTACCAGGTCATCTACATCGGATACACACCCGAGGCGCGCACCGAAGTGGAGAACTCCGAGCTGTTCCGCTCGCTGACCATCGAAGCACCCGCTTCCGAGGAGATGGCTGCGGCTCCGGAAACTCCGGCGCCTGCACCTGCGGCAACCAACGCCGACAACGGCCTCTGATCCGCACGGCCTCACCGCAATGAAAAAGCCGGGCGCTCGCCCGGCTTTTTCATTTCAGATACGGCCTCCGCTCAGATCAGCTCTCTGTATCCGCTCCGGAAGTACACGAGCGGCTCACCTTCACCGATCTCGACCTGCTCGACCTCACCGATGAAGATCGTGTGGTCACCGCCAGGCAGTTCCTGCTTCGTCCGGCATTCGATCGTTGCGAGACAACCGGTGAGCAGCGGCACGCCTCCGGCTCCCTCCGTCATCCCGATCCCGTCGAATTTGTCATTCGCGCGGGAGGCGAAACGTCGAGAGACCTCTTCCTGCTCTGCGCTCAGGATGTTGATTGCGAAACGACCCGCCGCGGAGAGGATATCGTGCGACGTCACGTCCTTGCCGATGCAGACCAGGACGAGTGGAGGATCGAGGGAGAGCGAGCAGAACGCACTGACGGTCAGTCCTCCCAGTTCGTCCCCGTCACGAGTCGTGACGACCGTCACGCCACTCGCAAAATGTCCCATCGCCGTTCTGAATGCTGATTCGTCGATTGCCATCAATCTCTCCCGTCTACGGTCGTTCAGCGGAGTCTATCGCATCGAAACCCGGCAGCCCCTGTCATGACAGACCCGGCTTGGGGGAACTAATCGGCACTCCGCGGCCGTTTCCGTGACGGTCGATGGAACGCCCTCTCCTGCAACCGATCCGCGACCGCGCGCTCCTTTCGCGACGCCTGATCGAATTGACTCATAATTTCACGATCGAGTCGATCTCTCCCGATCCGCTCGAGGTCGTACGGGAGTGGGATGACCCTCTCGACCAGGAAATCGTCGGACTGATCGCCGCGGCATTCGCATACGGCCGTGCCGACATCGTCGTGAGAAACGTGCGGGAGGTAGTCGCTGCCATGACGCCATCTCCGTACGTTTATGTCCAGCGGTTGCGCCCCGACCGCGCCCGGCGGAAGTTTGTGCGATTCAGCCATCGCTTCCATAAGACAGACGACCTCATCGCACTCCTGCAGGCGATCGCACGTACTGTCAGGGAGCACGGATCAATCGGTGCGATGTTCCGCAGCGTCCATGATCCCGGGGAGGACGACATCGGTCCCACGCTGTCCCGGTTCACGAGGAAACTGATCGCACAGGTCCCTTCGGCGCCCGCTTCGCTCGATTATCTGCTGAGCTCCCCGGAAAACGGCAGCGCGTGCAAGAGGATGAACCTGTATCTGCGCTGGATGGTCCGTCGTGAAAGCCCCGATCTCGGCCTGTGGACCTTCGTCGATCCGTCGCAACTCGTCATGCCGCTCGATACTCACATTCATCGCATCACCAGCTTTCTCGGTCTCAACACACGCAAGAACGCCGACTGGAAAGCTGCCGTAGCGCTACACGCAAGAGATGAGAGCAAATCGATCCCTCCGATCCAGTCCGGTTCGATTTCGCCATCTGCCGCCTCGGGATTCTCGATCTGTGCAGCCGCCGGATTGATCCAGTACAGTGCCGCGTCTGCCTCCTGCGCGACGTCTGCCTGATCACACCGGAACGCTGACGTAGTGCCTCCGGCACGAACGCCGGAGGCGTTACGTCAGCGTTCATTCCTCAAAGGCGCCACGCCCACGCTCTTCCGTTCCGGTAGAATGGTGACCGTCACCAGCCGTCATGTTCGCGTCCTCTACGTTGCGCAAGTGGTTCCGTCCGCTGTTGCAGACGGCTGTGACGTTTGCGGCCTTCGTGATCGCCAATGCGCTCGGATCGCTGTTCATGATCGGCGATGGCGTCTCGGTCTTCTATCCGGCGACGGCGGTCGACGTCATCTGCATCATGCAGTTCGGAATCTGGGGCGTGCTTGGGGTTTTTCTCGGTGCGCTCGCGACCCCCTGGGAAACGGATCTGACCTTCTTCGCTACCGCCGTGAGCGGAACCCTCAACGTGATCGAGGGTGTCATTCCATGGCTCTGGTTCCGGTTCAACCGCCAACTGCATCGCGATCTGATCGATCTTCGTTCGCTGTTCCACTTCATCCTCTTCGGCGCCGTTCTCAACAGCGCAACGAGCGCAATGGTCGGGAATCTCTACCTGGTCGAACCGATCGGTTCGATCAAGGGCTGGGCCTGGCTGACGTGGTGGATCTCCGATTTCTCGGCCGCCGTGCTCGTGGCGATGCCGGTCCTCGCCTTTGGCGGATCCGTGTTCGACAGGCTTGCCGGACGTGATTCTCATGAGGTTCGCCGTACCCTCGGCAACGCCGTGCAGATCACGCTTGCCGTCATCATCATCGGGTGGAGCGCCTCGACCGTCGTCCAGAACTTTCTTGCCGACATGGTCGAGCACGACCGGCTGCGCCAGAACGATCGGCGCGAGCGCATGTCGGCCCTCCTCACCGAGCTCGACCGCGCGCTGATCGAAGCAAGCCTCACCAGCGACCCCTCGAGCAAGATCGAAGCGACGCGGAGGGTTCGTGCAGCCGTTGACCACCTCCCGGAAGTCATGACAGCCGCGGAGATCGGACGAGCTCAGCTCGCCGAGCTCTCACGACTCAACCACAACGACCTGGTGATCCAGGGGTCGCTCAACCGCTATCTTCTGACGGCAAGCACGTTGAGGGAGGAGCTCGAGGCGGAGCAGAGTGGAATGTGGGAGGAGTTCACCAACCGCAGGGAGAAGACCTATCTCGTGTCGGTCCTGATGGATCAGATGGTCCTCGTCATCCTCCTGTTCGCGACAATCTATCTGCTCGTCCGTGTTGCGCGTCCTCTCGATCAGATCAACGCCCAGGTCCACCGCCTCAGAAACGGCGAGATCTTCGATACCAGCGCCATACGCAGCCCGTTCCTCGAAGTCAGAAGCCTCGCTGACACCCTTGCAGAGACTTCGACTTCGTTGGCGCGAAAGAGCGAAGCACTCGTCGAGCAGACAAATCGCGCCCTCGCCGCATCAAAGGCCAAGAGCGAATTCCTCGCAAAGATGTCCCACGAGCTCCGAACCCCACTCAACTCGATCATCGGTTTTTCCGACCTCCTCCTCGAGCGGCGGGAGTCGATGACGCTGCAGAAGAGAGACGAGTTTCTGCGGAACATCTCCGGGAGCGGCCGGCGGCTTCTCGATCTGATCAATGATCTCCTCGATATTGCCAAGATCGAGTCTGGCAAAATGGAGTTGCTCGAGCGGAAACTCGATCTCCGTGAGCCGGTCGCGAGCGCCTGTGGCATCGTGACACCTCTGATCTCGAACCGATCGCAGACTCTCAGGACGGATATGGACGAGATGGTGGAGCTCGTCTGCGATCCGAAGCGAATCGAGCAGGTCGTCCTGAATCTGCTGTCGAATGCGACCAAGTTCAGCCCCGAGGGATCGGCGATAGACGTGAGAGTCAAGCGTGCAGGTCGTCATGCCGTCGTCGAGGTCGAAGACCGCGGATCCGGTATCGCTCCCGACTCACACCTTCGAGTCTTCGAAGAGTTCGAGCAGGCGCACGAAAGCTCGACCGAAGGCACGGGCCTCGGTCTTGCGCTGGTCAAGCGGATCGTCGAACTGCACGGCGGCTGGGTCGAGCTCGACAGCGAACCTGGACGTGGATCGCTGTTCCGTCTGCGTCTTCCTCTCGACCGCAAGTGACGCCGGCCGATTGAGACCTTCGCTGAACATGGACCCCAGGCTGTCATTCTGAGCCGCCGGAGGACGGCGAAGAATCTCGTCCTATTTACCTCGAGGAGGCGCCAAACGATCCTTTGACGACCTATCGTTTTCAGCACTTTACGAAGGGTTCATTAGAAGCACGTCCTGACTGTCGCGTACTGACGCTCCTGAGAGTCGGGCCGTACGCGATCCTTCGACCGTCCTCCGCTTCGCTCCGGCGGCTCAGGATGACAATTTGTCGTGCGTGGTGGTTCGCCGGTCGAAGTAGGAGACCAGACCCATCTGCCAGAGCTCAGGCGCAGTTCCCGTCACCATCTCGTACCGGCTGGTCGAAAGAACGGACCAGGCCGGGCGGCGTGCGGGACGCGGCATCTCCTCGGTCGTGATCGGCTCGATCTCCACCTCGGATGGCGCGTCACCCCGCCGCTGCATCTCCCCCGCGATCTCCCGTGCAAACTCGAACCATGTGCAGAACGGCTGGTCGGCGTAGTGATAGGTGCCCCTCGCCTCATCCTTCGCCCCTGCGACGTCGATCAGCCGCAGTGCAGCGTCTACCAGATGAGGCACGTAGGTCGGACGGCCTCGCTGATCGTCGACGACTCGCAGATGGTCTCGCCCCTTCTCGATCTGTCCCGCAATCGCTTCGACGAAGTTCTTCCCGTACGGTCCGAAGACCCAGGAAGTCCGGATGATGAGATGCTTCCAGGCTGTCGCGGCGCTTCGCTCCCCCGCCAGCTTCGACTCTCCATACACCGAGAGCGGGCCGACTTCGTCATCGACTTCGTACGGCTGCCGGCGCGTACCGTCGAAAACGAAGTCCGTGGAGAAGTGGACGAGCATGCTCCCCCATCTGTTGCAGTGGTCGGCGAGGTAACGAACCGCATCGGCGTTGACGAGGTGAGCCATCTCGCGATTCGCTTCGCAGTCATCGACCGCCGTGTACGCAGCGCAATTCACGACGACGTCGGGACGCACATGCGAGAGCAGGTAGTCGACGTCCGGCTCCCGCGTGACGTCGAGCTCTTCGCGACCGACTCCAACGGTATCGATCCCCCGTGCCTGAAGCGTTTCGTGAAAATCGCGTCCAAGCATGCCCCGGGCGCCGGTGACCAGCATTCGCTTCATCCACTCACCTTCACACGCACCTGCGAAGACTTCGGCCGGATCAGACCGACAGCGAAGAGCCCGTAGATGATCCGGCCGTTCTCTCCCGGCTTCAGCGGGGGAAGCGACACGAGGTTCTCGAGTGTCCTGCGTCCATCTGCCGCGATGAAGAGTGATTGTTCGTCCTTGGCGAGATCGACCGACGGCTCGAAGTCAGTCTGTTCCATCACGGTCGTCCGGGGACCGATCCTGGCGAGGAGGGGTTTGAGGTCCTTGACGTACCGCACTGCGTCGAGAACCTGTCTGCGGATCGGGATTGCGAGACGGATCGGCGGTTTGTTTCTCCCGGGACGGAACTCCACGGATCCTTCGGCCCACTCGAAGGCCGTTGCGATGACGTGATCGACAGCGCTGCGGACCACGGGAAGCAGCTCGATCGTGGTGGCGATACCCCTGGCGATCAGCGTTGCTCCGATGGACTTCCCGCTGACCTCGAATTCCTTCCGCGCCTTCTCGAGCTCATTGGCGGGAAATCCCTTCGAGGCGAGCACCTCCACGAGAAACCCGACCGCATCAGGCTGCGGGGAAGCGAAAACAATATCGCCATCCTCGGTGAAGATGGTGATTTCACCAGACTGGCTCGAGCAACGGATCGACCCCGGTACGCCATAGTGCGCAATCCGGCTCAGCACCTCGGGCAGCGGGCTGTCCGAGAGCGATGCTCGATAGGCGAGGTTCGTCATCCGGTTGATGGGAGCCAGGGACCGACCGGGATCTCAGTAGCGCCGCACCTCTGTCAGGAGGTCTTCTTCTCGTCCGGTTTTCCGTCCTCGTCCTTCGACTTGAGACCGGATTTGAAATTCGAGATTCCCTCGCCCAGGCCTTTGCCGAGTTGAGGAAGACGAGTCGCTCCAAAGATCAGAACGACGATGAGAAAAATGAGAGCCAGCTCTCCGATACCGAACCCGGCCATGTCTTGCCTCCGATTTCACGACACATTCTGAACGCGCCGTTCATATTGTCGTCAACTTCGCGAACCGGGCGATGAATTTTTTTGTTCCGATCCGGTCGAAGTAGACGGTGAGTTTTGCGGTGTCTCCCGAGCCCTCTGCCCGAAGGATGACCCCCGTTCCGAACTGCTCGTGACGCACCCGAGTACCGCGTTTGAGCTCCTTCTTCTTTTCTGCCGGGGCAGTTCTGGCCTTGATGGCCGAGGCGTCGAACTTGACCGGGCTGCCGCTGAAAAACGAACCGATACTGTCGGCAGTGCGATGGCCACCTTGCCCGGAGCCGCGTCTGGAGAACGCCTGGTCATCATCCCAGGCGCGGGATGGATCGTGAGCGCGGCGGGAAACGAGCGACACGATCTCGGTGGCGGCCTCCGGAATCTCCTCGATGAACGGCGACGGACTCTGCTCGCGAAACTGCCCGTGAACACGACGCTGCATCGCGTAGGTGCAGTCGAGCCTCTTCCTCGCCCGCGTCATCCCGACGTAACAGAGCCGGCGCTCCTCCTCGATGTCGTCCTGACTCTGGGAGTGCGGCAGGATACCGTCCTCCATCCCAGTCAGAAATACGATGTCGAACTCGAGCCCCTTCGCCGCATGGAGCGTCATCAACGTGACGCCTTTCTCGGCGTCGTAGGAATCGACGTCTGACATCAGCGTGATGGTATCGAGGTAGTCGGCAACTGACGACTCCGGGTTCTGCTCCTGGAACTCCCGGGCGGAGTTCAGAAGCTCGTCGAGATTTTCAAGACGCGCGTCGTCCTGGGGATCTCTGGAGTTTCGGTACATCGCGACGTAGCCCGTCCGCTCGTACAGATACGACACGAAGTCACCCACGCCACTGCCCGCTTCCTTCTGGAGATCGTGGGCGAGATCGCGGAACTCGGCGACGGCTTTTCTGCCTCTGTCGCTGAGGAAGCCGAGGTCGCCGTCGATCGCCTCCCAGAGAGAGCTTTCCGTGTCCGCGGCGCGACCGGTGAGGCTCTGCAGCGTCGCCGCTCCGATTCCACGTGCCGGCACATTGATGACACGCTCGATCGCAGGCGTATCCTGCGGCCGCACAGACAGTCGCATGAACGACAGGACATCCTTGATCTCGGCACGCTCATAGAACTTCATGCCGCCGACGACCGTGTACGGGATATTCGAGGACAGCAGCTCCTCTTCGAACGCGCGCGACTGGGCATTTGTCCGGAAAAGAACAGCGATCTCATGAAACGGTACCTTGCCCCGCAACTCGTGCATCTGACGGAGAACGTACTGCGCCTCATCGCGGTCGGTATCGACACTCACGACCTTGACCGGATCGCCGTCACCGCTGTCAGTCCGGAGAGTCTTCCCGATCCTCTCCTGATTGTTCGCAACCACTCCGCTGGCAGCCGAGAGGATGTTGCCCGTCGATCGGTAGTTCTGCTCGAGCTTCACGATCCGGGCGCCGCTGAAATCGCGCTCGAAGTTCAGGATATTGCTGACATCGGCGCCTCGGAACCGATAGATCGACTGATCCTCGTCGCCGACGGCCGTGATGTTGCCGTGTTCCCCGGCGAGGAGCTTGATCAGCGTGTACTGAGCGTGGTTCGTATCCTGATACTCGTCGATCAGCAGGTGCTTGTAGCGCCCGCGCAGCTCGTCCCGGACGTCCTCCTGCTCGCGCAGAAGGCGGACGTGATTGCCGATCAGATCGTCGAAGTCCATCGCGTCGTACTCGAGCAGTCGCTTCTGGTACAGCTTGTAGACCTCCGCGACCCGGGAGCCGAAGAAATCGGTATTCGATTCCGCAAACCGCTCGGGTCCGATCAGCTCATTCTTCGCGCGCGAGATCGAGTTGAGCAGCTTACGGGGCGGGAAGGCGCTGTCGTCATAACCTAGCTCCTTCGCGATCCTCTTGACGAGCGCCAACTGATCGGCAGTGTCGTAGATGGCAAAGGAGCTGCTGTATCCGAACCGGCTTCCCCATTTCCGCAGGATCCGCAGCGACGTGGCGTGGAATGTCCCGACCGTCGGCCGCGCGTCCCCCGGGACGAGGCTCATCACCCGCTGCACCATCTCGGCGGCGGCTTTGTTGGTGAAGGTGACGGCGAGAATGTTCCACGGCCGCGCAACTCCCGACTCGATCAGATGTGCGATCCGGTAGGTGATGACCCGAGTCTTCCCGGATCCCGCACCCGCGAGAACCAGGAGAGGCCCCTCGGTGTGACTGACTGCCTCGCGCTGCTCGGTGTTCAACTGGCTGATATCAAGCATGACTTTGAAAATGATGATCGTCCCTGTCTGACGATCATCTCAGATACGCTCCTGTTTCTACAGTGAGTAGATTTTTGTAAACGAGTGAAGATTGTCATCCTGAGTGCAGCGAAGGATCGCGTACGTCCTGACTGTCTCGTACTTACCGTCGGGAGAGTCGGGCCGTACGCGATCCTTCGACCATCCTCCTCCCGCTTCGCGGGATCCGGCGGCTCAGGATGACAGCCTGGAGGATATCTTCAGAGCACCGAAGGATTTCTCGCTGCGCTCGGAAATGACGGGCAAGCTGGCGCCTCGCTCTCCCGCGGAACCCTCCAACCCTTGAACCCTTGAACCTTTGAACCTTTCTACTCCTCCGGACGCTGTGGCGGCTTCCGCCGTCTGGTCGAGATGACGCGATCGATCAGACGCGTCGTTTCACGCATCTGGTCGAGCATCTTCTCCTCGAGACCCGCACCCTTTGACTCAAACTGCTTGGCCTTGCGAAAAATCACACGCGCCTGGTCCTTCTGACCTGCTTCGAGGAGCGCCATTCCGAGATGCATCAGATTGGTGGAGGTCGGTCCGATGTCGTTCGATTTTGAAAGAAAGTCGATCGCGCTCTGAAACTCGCGTCTCTTGAAGTAGACCCAGCCGAGCGCCGCGAGCGGGAACTGCCGCAACTCGCGAGGCGCATACTTGAGCGCGAGCTGAGCGCTCTCGAGCGCTTCGTCGAGGTTCTCGCCCATCTCCGCGAGGTTGTACGCCTTTTCGTAGTAGGCGATCGACCTCGCATAGTTCGACGTGCTCGAGTTGAGCATCTCCTCGAGCAGGCGGTTACCTTCCTTGTACTTGCCCTGTGCCCGCAGCGCCTCGACGAGGGTCGTATAAGCGGCGGCCGCGACCATCTCCGGGGGCTTCTGGTTCAGAACCTTAGACGCGACCGAGATCGCCTCAGCGTTCATGTCGAGGTGCGAGCAGAGGAGCGCGTACGGAATCAGGATCTTCGGATTCTCGGGATCGACCTGAGCCGCGCGGCGGTAGAGCTCCAGCGCCTCGTCGTAGTTCCGGTCGTTGACGAGCTTTTCGGCGAGACCGAACGATTCGGTCGCGGGCTCGCTGATCTGCTCGTGACGTCCCTCGTCGTGCTCCTGATAGAGACGGACGGCCTGCTGGTACTCCATCTTGTTCGGATTCAGCTCGAGCGCCTGCTGGAAGCACTCCATCGCCTTCCGATTCCAGTTCCGGTCGAGATAACAGAGCCCGAGGTAGTAGATCGCCTCCTCGTACTCGGGATCGATCTTGACCGCGGTCTGGAACGAGCGGATCGCCTTGTCGAGCTGTCCCTTCTCATAAAAGATCGTTCCGAGAAGATAGTGAGCCTGGGGAAGCGGCTCGAGCTCGATCGCGGCCTCCAGATATCGCTGCGCGCTGATGAACTCCCCCTGCAGCGCATAGATCGCCCCGAGGGAAAAGTACGGAAGGAATGAGTCCTGCGAGATTTCGATCGCCCGGCGGAGCCAGTGCTCCGCACCGTCGAGCTCCCCTCGCTCGTGAAGAAGTACGCCGTAGAGAACCGCGGCATCGAAGTGATCCGGCTGCACCTCGAGCGTCGTCTCGAGGAACTGCTGCGCGCGACTCAGACGACCTTCGTTGAAGTACATCTCACCGAGGAAGAAGCTGAGCTCGTAGTTCTGGCGGTCGAGTTTGAACGCTTCCTCGAGGAGCTTCATCGCACGCTCCTGCTCAAAGCTCTCGATCATGTGACCCGCTTCCTGAATGATCTCGCGGAAGCGATCCTTCTTCGACCCGTGGAAGAGCGAGAGCATGCGATCGCGTCGCTCGCTGAATCTCTCCTTCTTCTCGAGAGCGAGCATCTGCTCGCCCATCTTCGACTCCCATAGCTCGAGCAGCTCCTCCCCCGGGAGGACATTGTGACGCTCGAGAACTTCCTTGATCGAGAGGAGACCCGTCTGATTGACGAAGATCTGCCGTTCGTGACTCTGGACCGAGTCGAGGGCTGCTCTCAATGCCTCCGCCGTCCGCTTGACGATCTCTTCGAGTGCCGAGATCCGTTCGAGCAGATGTTCGTCCAGCGACAACTCCTCGTCTTCCTCGTACTCCTCGACCATCTCTTCATCGAAGGCCGAGTAGAGTCCTGAAAGGACGAGCAGTTTGTTCTGGCAGCGGAAGCAGTACTCCCGCTCTTCATCATTGAAGGCGCCGCATGTCTGGCAGAGCATCGTGTGTGGGTCTCTTTCCTGCCCATTCTCAACAGTGGAATGGGCGGGAGTATGTCATGTTGCGGGTTACGTTTTCGAGTAGTCGTAGAACCCTTTGCCGCTCTTCTTTCCGAGCCAGCCGGCGTCGACCATTTTCACGAGCAGCGGACATGGCCGGTACTTCGGATCTCCGAAGCCGTCCTCGAGCACTCTCATGATCGCGAGACAGACGTCGAGGCCAATGAAGTCGGCGAGCTGCAACGGTCCCATCGGATGGTTCATGCCGAGTTTCATCACCCCATCGATCGAGTCCGCTGTTGCGACTCCCTCATACATGGCGAAAATCGCCTCGTTGATCATCGGCATCAGCACGCGATTGGAGATGAACCCGGGATAGTCGTTCACCTCGATCGGCGTCTTCCCCATACGGCGGGCGAGCTCGTCGACTTTCGTCCACGTCTCGTCCGAAGTCGCGATACCCCGAATGACCTCGACGAGCTTCATCACCGGCACCGGATTCATGAAATGCATGCCGATGACCTTGTCCGGACGGCTCGTCGCGGCTGCGAGCTTCGTGATCGAGATCGACGAAGTGTTGGAGGCGAGGATCGTGTGCTCTCCACATGCCTTGTCGAGCCTGGCGAACAGATCGCGCTTCACATCGAGCTCCTCGATGACCGCCTCGACCACGAGATCGGCATCCGCGGCAGCTTCCGCGTTCACCGCTGTACGGATTCTGCCAAGGATCGCCTTCTTCTCCTCCTCCGACATCCGTCCCTTGTCGACTCCACGCTGCAGATTCGACGATATCGCCGACAAGGCTGCATCGGCTCTTTGCTGGTTGACTTCGATGAGTGTGACGTCAAGACCGGTCTGGGCTGCAACGTGGGCGATTCCGTTCCCCATCGTTCCGCCACCGATCACTGCAATTGTCTGCATTGAACCTCCGGTTGGCTTCAGGTCAGCCGAAGTCTATCGTAATGTGAGTCGTTGAGTCGTTGGGTCGTTGAGTCATTGGGTCATTGGGTCATTGAGTCGTTGAGTCGTTGAGTCGTTGGGTCGTTGGGTCGTTGGGTCGTTGGGTCGTTGAGTCATTGAGTCGTTGAGTCGTTGAGTCGTTGGGTCGTTGGGTCGTTGAGTCATTGAGTCGTTGGGTCGTTGGGCGAACGGGTCCGTCAGGCACCTGCCGAGCCGTCAGCCCGGACACAAACCAGCAACGATCTGAGGCGGGGATTGAAATTCGGTCAGCGACAATGAGATTTTCGACGGTACTGGAAAAAGAATGGGACCGAAAACTACACGATGTCTGATGTGTTCGGCCGAAATCGCGGACGGCCTTCTCTGCCGGAAGTGTGACGGCTCGCTCCAGGCTCGCCCGGTTACCACCAGCGTCGCTGCCGCCGCGGCTGCTCCAGCCACTGTCAGGTAGCCTCTGACCGCTCCCCCGCCGCGATCGAAACCCCGAGCGCTCCCGGCGCGGAGATCGACGACATCCGACAGATCCTCGAGGCGGTCGACACTGCAGCGATTCTGTTCGACTCCTCCCGCCGGCTCCTCTCCATGAGCCGCGAGGCGCGGGAGATTCTGCGTTATGGTCCCGGAGAACGTCCCGGCACCCTGGAGATCGAGACCCGGCTCGGCGTCAAAGCGAGCCGGCTTGAAACCACCGAGACGACAACGAGCCGGATCGGTGGCATCGAATACCGGGTGACGACCGTCCTGCTCGGGCGGGGCGCGGGCGGCCGTGTCGTTCTGCTCACTTCACTGAGTGAGACGGAAGAGGATATCGAGCTCGCCTTTCTCCACGAGACAGTCATAGGTCCTCTCAAGAGCCTCAGCTCCACTCTTCGTATGGCGGCGCGGCAGCGAGGCAGCGATCATCTCCTCAATGATGCGGTCTCGACCATCGATCAGGCGCTCTCTTCTCTCGAGCTCTCGCCCGACTTCAGTGGTGGATCGAGGAGAGAGCCTGCCTATCTGATCCTGGATACGCTGAAGGCCCGTTACGAGCCATCGGCGGAGTCGAAAGGCGTCAAGCTTCAGGTCGAGACTATCGATCAGGAGATCGACGTCGAGGACGCGCGCGGTCTATCGAACGCCGTCGGCATCTATCTCGAGAACTCGCTTCGCTATGTACCCCGCGGCGGACAGATCGCCTTCGGCGCCCGTCGGATGGAGCACAAAGGGATGCCGATCCTGCTGTTTTTCGTCATGGACAACGGTCCCGTGATCGCGCCCGAGAAACGAGAAGCGATTTACTCCCCCGACTACCTCCCCGCGCCTGATGCGGCGACGCGAACCGCCGTACGGTTTGCCGAGGTAAGGGGTTACGCAATCTCACGAGGAGGCAAGGCATGGATGGAAGCGAAGACAGGAAAAGCCTGCACGTTCTTTCTCAGCGTGTCCGCCTGATTCGTTGGCTCGGTGCACTTCTCCTCGGCATTCTTGCCGTCGGGGCGTCTCCAGCCGATCCTGCTCCCGATTCGATCTCGAGAGAAAGCGTCGTTCGCGAGATCAATCGCTATCGTGAAGAATGGGGACTTCCGCCGCTCGAACCGGATGACCGGCTGGATGCCGCGGCAGAGGATCGTATCGCCGACATGGAGGCGGTCGGCTACTGGGGTCACCACTGTCCAGAAGGACACTCACCGTTCGTAACCCTTGCCAGCCACCTCTATGAGCACAAGATCGCAGGCGAGAACCTGGCTGCAGGGTACGAGACGACGAGTGTCCTCGTGCAGTCGTGGATGGAATCCCCCGGCCACCGTGCCAACATCCTCTCTTCCGACTTCTCCGACATCGGAGTCGCACTGATCGACGGCGGAACGACGCGCAGAATGAACGGTCGTTCGGTCGTGGTGTTGTTCGCGCGGGAAATGGAGAGGAAGGAAACGATGAAAAAACGATGAACGATGAACGATGAAAACCTTGGCTCAGAGCCCCAGTGGATCAGTGTGCGTACGAAAGCTGCGCGATGACCATTTTCAACGCCTTGGACCGTCGCCCAATGATCGTTCGTCGTTCATCTCTCATCATTCATATCGTTCATCGTTCATCGTTCATCGTTCATCGTTCATCGTTCATCGTTCCTAAAGCTGGCTTACCGCGGCACGGACAGCCTCGGCGATCTTTGGTTGGCGGGGAGCAATCTCGAGCGAGCGGTTCCAGTAGTCGAGCGCACGGCCATAGTCCTCACGCTTCGCGTAGATGGTGCCGAGGTTGTTGAGTACTTCGGTCGAAGTCGGACGCAGGCCGAGAGCGTCCTCGAGTACCGGGATCCCGTCGCTGTATCGCTCGGCAGCGGCCAGCGCAGAACCGAGGTTCGAGACAATCGTGAACGAATCGGGGTAGCGCTCGCGCGCCTCCTCGAGGAAACTGATCGCTCGCGTCGGCATGTTGTGACCGCGATACCACGCGGCGACATCGAGGACGATTGACTCCGGTCGCTGCGCCCCGGCGTCGATTGCCTTCCACACCAGCGCTTCGGCGCTCGTGTACCGCTCTCTCTGGAGAGCGATTTTCGCGAGATTCAGGTAAGGTGTTGCGCGGTCCTCCCGCAGTCCGATGGCCTCCTCGAGACGATCGATTGCTTCGTCCAGCTTTCCATCCCCGGCGAGTCGTGCTCCCTCATTGTTCAGCCACGCGTACTGACCCCAGTCAGGTCCCCCTCCCGCGGGAGCATCGGAAGCGCGTGCAGGCTCGTCGGCCTGAGGCGCGAGATGTCCTACCTTCGCGAGTGCTTCGCGGTACTCCTGGGGCGCTGGACCCGCGGCCGCAGCCGCGCGCCTCCGATTGAGATCGACGACATCGCTGTAACTCGTCACCTTGACCAGCTTGACCGGCTCGACGCCCTCGAACAATTCTGTCGCCACCTCTCCCGGCATTTCCTCCGCTACGGGCAACCCGAGGAGACTCAGCACCGTGGGGGCAACATCGAGGAGATCGATCGAGCGCATCATTCTCGAGGGGTCGACCCGATTCCCCGAGGCGATGAAAACCCCGGTCTCTCGATGACTGGAAAGGTCTGACCGTCCAAAAGGCAGTGTCGTTGGCCGGCCCTGACCCCACTCGTGCCCATAAGCGGACATGATGAGGATCGTGGTGTCCTCCGGCAGAACCTGTCTCCACTCCCCGAGGAGACGGTCCAGTTCCATGTAGTAATTGATCACCACCGGCCAGTAGCGCGTGCGCAGCTCATAGTCGACCGCGCTGCGACCAGGCGGATTGAAGGGCCCGAAGACGTGATGGATGACATCCGCTCCCGGAAAGCCGAGCATGAACAGCATCGGCTGTTTCTGCTGGTAGAGAGCCAGGCCCACACGATGATCGCTCCAGGTCCGGGAAAGTACTTCCTGCAGGATCGCGAGAGGCTCCTGTCCCGCTTCGCCGTTCAGAGCTTCGTTGAGCTCCGCTTCGGAGACCTCGGCGAAGCGCGAGATCTGCGGGTACCCCACCGTCTCCCGCGTTATCCTGAGGGCGCTCAGATCCTCGGCGAGGGGTGCTTCGGGATCCGCAGGCTGTACGACGATCGCTTCGTCTCGATCCGGCGGCCATGACGTCCACCAATCGTCCACGACCGTCGGGCGGCCGAATCCGGCAGCGATCTCCCAGAGAGCGGGTGCATTCCTCGACCGTCCGGTCACGGGGCGCTCTTTCTCCCCGCGCTCAAAGAAGTCGACGATTCCATGCCTGGAGGGAGGCACACCCGTGGACAGCGACGCCCAGACCAGTGGGGTCACCAGCGGCTGGATACTCTGCATCTTCGCCTTTGCGCCCGACCGGATGATGGTTTCCAGATTCGGCATTCGTCCAGCGTCCACGAGTGAATCGATCAGATCCCAGTCGGCTCCGTCGATTCCGAACATCGCCACGCGTCCGACGGGAGCCCGCGCCCGACGACGCAGTTCCTGCCGCTTATAGGCGAGGAGCGCATCGCGGTCGACAGTGAGGCTCTCGATTTGAAACGCGGACACATCGATTCCCGTCTGCGCCAGATGGCGGACAACCGCCTGCCGGAGCCGCTCCCGTACATTGCTGTACCTCGAAGTCGGGGCAATGAGGTCCTCTACCGGGATTTCGCCGCTGAATGCACGCACGGCCTCGGCCACACGTGCGTTGAACCATGCGTCCCAGCCGCTCATCACGATCCGCTTCGCGTCCGGCAGACGCGCGCTCCCGATGTCGAATCTGATCCGGTAGGCCACCCGGATCGGCACATTCTCCTTTGATCGCGTCTCGGTGATTCCGGCTGTCTGTGCGGCCCCGTTCCGCTTCACGAACGAGATCCGCCGGTAGTTGTGAGGGGGAAGGAAGGTTACGCCCGATTCCGCGAGCCGCACATCGCCGCTCTGCCGATCGATCCCGAAGATGAGCCGGTTCGGTGATGGCAGAAAGAGGCTGATCGCAAGATAGATGAGACCCGAGATGGCGAAGATCAGCAGAAGTGCTGTGATCGATCTGTTCCGCAGCATGGAACCGACGGAGAATGCATCCCGGCTGCCAAAAAGGACGAAGCGATCGATGGACTACCGAGATCGAGGCGTTTCGATTATCGCAAGTGAAGAGAAAATGCTCCGCAAGTCATCCTGAGCGCAGCGAAGGATCTCGTCGAGTCACACTCGCCATAAATCTGGAGCGAGATCGCGTTCGTGAAGACTCGAAGTTGCGGAGGGAACCGAGGTACATCGCTGATGTAAGGCTGTCATCCTGAGCCGCCGAAGCGCAGCGGAGGACGGTCGAAGGATCTCGTGGAGTCATACTCTCCCTCGTCGCGCTACGGCTCAGCCGCCGCCGACAAACTCGACGATCTCGATCTGGTCACCACTCTCGATCTGCTCGGATGGAAAGAGATCGCGCTTCACGATTGCACGGTTTCTCTCCACCGCGACCGTCTCTGCATTGAGGCCGAGCTCGTCGATCAGCTCACGGATCGTGAGCGCACGATCGAACGAGCGTTGCGCACCATTGATCGTTACCTGCATGCAATCGCTCACTTCTTCCGCTTCACGAGCTGTTTCAGCTCGTCGTTCCCCAGATCGCTCTGGGCGGAGACGATGACCGCCGCGGTCCCCTCGTTGAACATCGGGACCACACTCCGCACGACGGCGGCTCCCTCGCTGTCGGTCTTTCCTCGGAAGATCACTCTCGGGGGCTCCACCGTGGAGATGACTTTCACCTCCACTGTTGCACCCTCGATCGGCTGCTGAGAGAGGCTGCGTTGCGCCGTCACTCGAAGCTCGAACGACTGACCGGCGACGAAATCGACCGGGTCGAGCAGGTTCAGCTCGAGATGCTCGCTCTCGGCCTCAGACGCAAGATAATCGAGAATGACCTGATCGAGCGTCTTCTCTTCCTCGATCGGTGCGGCGGGCGCGGCTCCAGGCGTGCTCTGGGCGACCGTCTTCGACGGGACCGTGGCCTGACTCACCTTGTCGAAGCGGCCTCGTCGTATCGCCGCGATGATCGTCTTGTGCTGAAGCTCCATCAACTGGGCGATCGTCTTGTCGTCCGCCCCTTCGCTGAGCCTGTCGGCATACGAAGTCTTCTTCGAAGCGAGGATCTCGCCCCCCACGTACACCAGAGACTCGATACAGGGATTTCCCTGACCCTTGTCCTCGGTCTGTACGTGGTAGACCTTCTCGTTATGCTTGATGTCGGTATTGAAGCCGGTAATCAAGCGAAATCCTCCCCTTGCAGCCGATCGCCGCGAGTGATCGAGTTTAACAGAAGTCGAGACGCTGACTGTTCCGAGCCGCGGGGCTCAGTTCAGGTTCAACCAGTCGCGCAGATATCGTATCTCTTCTCTGATTCGTGGTGCATCTTCGGCCGAAGGCGCGGCCTGCAGATACCGCTCCAGATTCTCGATGGCTTCGTCGTAGCGGTGGAGCTGCATCGCGAGAAACCCGCGGTCCCGATAATCCCACGGCTCGACGTCTCCGAGGATCACCAGACGATCGAACGCCGCGGCCGCTCCGGCGAGATCACCGCGCGCAAGATACATACTCTTGAGATGCGCGAGGAGACGGGCGAGGATCTGCTCGTCGCTGAACGATCTGAGGTGGTGCTCCCGCAGGCGCACGGCGCCGCCGTAAAGACGGTCCATGAACTGTTGACATTCAGAGCGGCTCAGAATGCGACCATCGTCGAACGGGTCGACGAGAACCTCGCCCCAGGGACCGCTGAGCTGCACGAGGAAGTGTCCGGGGATGGCGATACCAACGGTCTCGATTCCGACGCGTCGTGAGATCTCCAGATACACGATCGACAATGTGATCGGGAGTCCCGCGTGACCATCGATCACCTCGTTCAGGAATGAGTAGCGAGGGTCGTAGTAGTCGTCCGCCTCGCCGTGGAATCCCTCCTGTTCGAAGAGAAACTCGTTGATGGCGGCCACCATCCGCTCGACGTCGGAAGAGCCGTGAACGCGATCGCGTATCGCACGGGACCACTCCGACATCCGATCGAGGTACGAAGAGACGTCGAGCGCCGGATACTGTTCTAGCGCGATGATCAGGGCCGCCTCGGAGAGCGAAGACCCAGGCCTGCGGGACACGAGCTCGCGAAAGCGCTCGCGAGCTGCTGCCGGATGAGTCAGGATTCTTCCCAGGTCCTCTCTCATTCACCCTCCCGTCTGAAACGCGTGGATCCGCTCTCTCAACGGCTGATCGATGACGATCTTCCGGTTCCGCTCCCAGTCGAACATCACTGCGACGACCTTGCCCGTCGCGGCCGTCTCACCCGTGGCCGTGATGATCCGATGCTCGAAGTCGAATGAGCTGTTCCGGATCTCGCCGATCCTGGTGCCGACTTCGATCTGCTGAAGCAGATTCAGTTGCATCTGGAAGTCGCAGCTCGCATGTGCCACGATGAAAGGGATGGAGGTCGGCGACGGCTCGGCCACGCCGGACAGATCGAGCCAGTAGCGGATCCGCCCCCATTCGAAGTACGTAAAGTACACCGCGTTGTTGACGTGCCCCAGTCCATCGAGGTCGCGCCACGTCACCGTATGCGGTACGACGTACCAGTCATCCTTCCACCCGGCCTGCAAAGTCATGATCGCGTGAGGTTCATTGTAGCGCGAGCGATAAAACCTTTCGCCAGTCCTGGGTTCAACTGACTTCGCTTACCCTCACGGTCGCCGTGTCGCTCTTGCGCGTCCTGCTCTTTCACTCACGGGCTCGATCAGGATCGGCGTGGACCAGGGACTGACGGCGCAGCCCTGGATGAACCGGGCACGGACCCATCTCGGTGCGTCCGAGCTCTCCACAGATACCGGCTCGCCAGTCGTTGTCCAGGAACGATCGATCGTTGCGAAGCTCGGATCGGACGACAGCTGGATCTCGGTCGTGCTGACCAGGGGAGACTCCCAGATGATCAGTGCACTCTCCCCTTCAACGGAGACCCCCAGCGCCGGTGCGCTCTGAAGATTGACCGTCAATGGTCTCGCCCAGAGCGACCAGACGTCAGCAACCACGACCACATCGTCCGAGACCGCGATCGAAATGCCCTCGCGTGGACCGTCGAAGCTGGCAGTCACCTGGGGTGCGGCCGGGTTGGCCAGCTCGATTCCGAGAACCGTCGCGTCTTCCCGGAGCACCCATGCGCGCGTGCCGCTGACCGCGATCTGCTTCGCCTGTCCCACATCGACGACCGCGAGCTCGGCGGGAGCGAGGGGTGCTGATAGATCATGCACATGTATATATTGCCCATTCAGGACGAGCAGATACGGCTTTCCGTCGACACGAATGATCTCGACATCCCTGATCGCACCGAACTTCATGAAACCGACGACCTCGACGGCATGAGGATCGGAGGGTATCGAGACGATCTTCATTCCCTCGGTCGTGACCCCGTAGACGGCGCCAGGGATGCCGACCACCTCCAGCCACTGTCCGAGACCGTTGTTGATCAGTCCTCCGCGCTGGATCACCTGGGGAGGGTTCGAGACGTCGAGCACGTGAAAGCCGCTCGCCTTGTTCGCCTCGGTCAGCCACTGTCCGGAAAACGTCACACCGCCGCCGGCAATACCATTCGTGTCCCACGTCGCCAGGAGCTTCTCCGAGTCGGCGTACGGGTCGAGAAGATGTACCCATGCGCGACCGTAGAGGATCAGTCGTCCGTTCTCGAAGCGGACGCGATCGAATGGCTGCTCGAGTCTCACGCTCCATATCTCCGCCCCCGTCGAGAGGTCGATCGCGCGAAGGTAAGGCTGATCAGCGATCCACGCGACCTCTCCATCGGTCGCGACGCCAGTGATGGGGCCGGTCGATTCTCCCAGCGATCCGACCACCGGAAGCCCTGACGCTCCGTGGTCCCTGATCGTGAGATACGGTCCGGTTTCGATCCGCCTGCCGAAACGGTCGGAACCGAATCCGTAGGAGTAGAGGTACCGGTCGTCCGCAGTCATCAGATCAACGTCACTGCCCGGGACTGCGGTCACGACCGGATCGGAAGGATCTGAAAGGTCGAGGATATGGAGCGATCCTCCGGCCCCCGCTGCATACAGCCGGCTTCCTGCGATGAGCAACTCGTCGGCTGCCACTCCACCTGAGACCTGAGCGACGATCTCTGGCCGGGCGCCGTCGGAGTAGTCCACCACCGCGAGACCGCTGGTTCCACGACCGAGAAGAACGAGATCACCCGTTCCCGCGATCGCGGTCGCGACGACCCCGATCCTGCTCTGCTCGAACAGCGATCCATCGAACCGGCTCGTCCCGGCGCCTTTGACCGAGACGTAGAGAGCGCCGCCGATCACCGCGGAGGCGGTCGAGGAATCGGTGAGCTCGACCGAATCGACGACCTTCAGAGAATCGCCCGCTGTCGTGAACACCGTGATCTCGCGTCCCACTGCGACGAGCTCGCCGTTCCAGAGGTGAAGGTCAGTCGCATCAACCTCGGTTGAGTCGACGAGCCGAGGCTCGACGCCACTCACGTCATACAGAAGAACCGCGGCCGCCGTGAGGAGCGCCACACGGTTTGCGCTCACGAAGACGACGGCCCTCGACTCGTCCGGTGTGAATACCGAGGAGCGAATGACCGGGCTCCGCCGATCATCCAGCTCGACCAGAGTCAGGCCCGCACCGTCGGAGACCGCCAGAACATCTCCCGAGACGTCCATGCCGACCGGATAGCCTCTCTGCTGAAGGAAAAGGGACGGATCACAATCCTGAGCCATTGCGATCGGAGCGACGAGCAGGATGACAGTGGCGAGTACGGCGCGTATCGGTCTCATGTGGGGCGGGATGTGCAAGCGGCACGCCCTCACCTGGGGCGCGGAGAGTGAGGCGAGCGCGAGCCGTCTCCCCGGTTCCGGCTACGGAATGCTCAACGAGCCACGCGGGGGAATGGCACCACGATCACACAGTGATTCATTGGGGTGACATGATGAGGACGTGCTGGCTTTGGTTGTCGGTTGCGGACACCATGGCCCAGTATGGAAAGTCTCCGGAGGGGTTCAGCCTCACGTGAATCACTCCGGCGCTGTACTCCGTATCGCCCAACAGCTGCGTAATGTCCACCTGCGCGTACCCTGGTGTCGCAACCATACCGAGTGGCTCTCCTGGAAACAACGGCCACGCAGGGTCAGACGCGAAGTCTACAGTAGACGTGGCAAACGCGTGTCCATCTTCATCCAGGAGTTGTATTACCACTGAGCGGTGGCCGACTGTCGGCACTGTGTCATACAGACGCAACAGTAAACGGCGTCCGTCCTCGATTGGGATCCCAAGAATGTCGGCCACTCCTCTGAGAAACTCCGCCTCTCGAACGACGGGGAGCGCGACACCCTGCGGCTGTATGGCGCGTGAATGTTCTCGAAGGAATGCTCCGAACGAAACATCTGCAGTGTCCTCGTCAGCGAGGTACACCAGGGAGGCTTTCTGCCACCGATCAAGGCCGCCTATCGATTGGATACTGTTAGCTGGCACTGTTGTTTGCGGTCGACTGGTGAGTTGGAGGTTAGTTTGAGGGTGATTACCTCGATTACTTGCCCAGAGGTCTCCAGTCCAGATGCTACCGTGCCCCCCTAACACAACCTCTTGGCGCTCCATTACAACAGGTAGGAGAATAACCTCATAGCCGTCCCATATGGTACCCGCGTCCAACGGGCCCATCGGCACTAGAAGCAATGATAGAATCCATAGTTTCTTCATTATCAATACAATCCCTCGTCATTCCAGTAGATCATTTTCGCACTGGTTGGACCAGGCGTCAGGTTGATCTTCGTGTAGCCGGTCTGGCAGCTACTTGGCTCAGAATAGTAGGGGCCGAAGAAGTTTATTGTGGGTCCGTATTTAACGCACATCCACGCAGCTCGCGTCCGCTATCAATCACATATGCGTATACGCTCTGTCCCGTGTTATACAAGTTGTATGAATTGTCTCCTGGCGCGGTTTTCTCATCGAGTCGGTCGAGATGCCACAACCAGTTGTATGATCCCGTGTTCGGATCAGTGATAATCGTTGAGACGGAGAGCGGCGGCACGAGGCCGTAGGAGACACCGTTCTCTTCGACGAACGCTACCCTCGGGTCGGTCGCAAGATTCACTGCTGCGGCGTCGGGACCTTCGAACAGGAACCCTTTTAGCGCGTCACTCCAAACGGTCCGGACGGTGCCGCCGTAGGAGGCAGCTATACTGTGAGCGAGACCGTCCACAGCATTGACCGGGGTGGCGTCCTGAAGGATGACGATATACTCGTCGGAAACAGGATTCGCTGTTCGGACGATGGAGGGGTTGGCATAGGCAGGAGTGGCGATGAATAGCACGACCACGAGTATTTTTTTCGCCTTTACATCTCCTATTGAAAGGACTCTTTGTTGGGAAAAGGGGCGCGCCAGGGACGATACAACGACAAAATTGTACGACTCGCTCAGACGACTGTCTAGTGACAAAATCGGACAATTGACCAAAGCTTGGTTCGTGTGCATGTCACCTTGAGAGGTAATGTGGATCGCACGTGAAAGATCGAGCGCAATCGACGGGAGCGTGCCGGGCGGAATCTTCGATCTGGCTCACTCAATTACTCGATTTCGAATAGTTCCACCGCGAAAGTCATATCCTTCCCCACTCATGGCTCCCGGCGAACCAGCGCGGCGATTCCACGTCGCGACAGTAGATGGAACCTGATCAGAAGTGTCAGTGCAACCGCCGTGAGGCCCGCGCACAGGCCCCACCAGAGGCCGGTGACACCGAGTCCGAGGCGGAAGCCGACGAACATCGCCGTCGGGAAGCCGACTAGCCAGTGACCGACGAGATTGGCAACGAACGCAAAGGTCGTGTCTCCTGCCCCCCTGAGCACACCACTTCCAACGGCCTGCACTCCGTCAGAGATCTGAAAAACCGCAGCGACTGCGAGGAGCGGGACGACGATGGCAATGACGTTCGCATCGCTCGTCAGCATCTGGGCGATCGCCTGGGGAAACAGGATGAACAGGAGCGCCGTGAGCGCCATGAAACCCGCGCCACAGGCGAATGCCACGAACCCCGCTCTTCTCGTACCCGCCTGACGGGAAGCGCCGATCTCGCGTCCCACTCTGACTCCGCCCGCAGTTCCGATTCCGACGGCGATCGTGAACGACATCGCCGAGACACTGAGCGCGATCTGATGCGCCGCCATCTGTTCGGCTCCGAGTCTTCCACTGAGAAGACCGACAAGGGCGAAGATCGCAACCTCTGCTCCCATCTGGAGTCCGACCGGGGCGCCGACTCTGAGAATGAGCGCGAGCTCGTAGCGCTCAGGAAGCCGCCGCACAGGTCCCTCCACACTCTCGGAACGGTGGATCGCCTCGATCAATACGACCACGAGGATCACTGTCGAGGCAACGGAAGCCCATGCGGCGCCCTCCAGTCCCATCGCCGGTATTCTTTTCAGTGGTCCGGTCCAGTCGGGAAGCGTCTCTCCTCCAAAGACCAGAAGCACATTGGCGACGAGGTTCGTCACATTCGCCACGATGATCGAGATGACGATCGCACGGGTCGTCTCTCTGGCCTGGAGATAGCCGCGCAGGACTACGTAGAGGATCGAGGGAAAAAAGCTGAGGGCACGGATGTCGAGGTACCGTTTCGCTTCGTCGGTGATCGATGGGTCGATGCCGAACGCCTGCATCAGCCAGGTGCTTCCCATGAAGACGGGGATCACGGCGATCGAGAGCGCGAGGGCGATCCAGCTTCCCTGCCACAGGATGCTCCTCGCGCGAGTGGTGAGCCCGGCACCGAGACACTGTGCGAACAGCGGATCGGTCCCCATCACGATCCCGCTGACGGAAATGAGCAGGAAGAAGAAAATCGTGCCGGCGATGCCCACCCCGGCAAGCTGCTCCGCCCCCAGCCGGCCGACCACGGCGACGTCGACAATGCTCATCAGCTGCAGCCCCGCATGCGCCAGACCGAGCGGCAGAGCAAGACGAAGAAGGTGGCGGACTTCATCGGATGTCTCGTGGAGGGATCTGGTCATTCAGAACGCGATGGTAAACGATGGTCAGGTTTGAGTCGCCAGTCGTCAGTTGACTGTCATCCTGAGCGCCAGCGAAGGATCGCGTAAGGGATGACTCGAGGTGAGTTCTCACTGGGTACGCGACCGTCTTTTTTGGAGTGCTGAGCTCGCCGAAGGACGAGCTCAGCTTTACATCACGCCGCCTTACGGGCTGCGGCGGGTTGCAAGCTGCAGTGGAAATTTCCTGACTGGTCCCGATTGCGGCCTCGATGGTGGTTGCCACGGGATCCAAAGCGGGGCTCGTCCTCCGGCGAGCACCGCACTCCAAAGTCACAGCCTCGATTCACGAGGCGTTCTCACACAGTCTCGCGCTCAGGATGACAGCCCTTCCGCTAGGGGCTGAGCTCTCCCAGAAGCTCCCTCGCTTCGTCCTTTGATCTCGCACCCGAAGGCAGACGTCGCTCTGATGTAGCGGCGGCAGCATCGTCCGGCCCTGATCGAGTCCGCAGTCCCGAGAACTGTGCGGTTCGGGCGAACTCGTACCAGACGCGCGGGTCGTGGGGAGATAGTCCGAGGAGCACCTCGTGAATCGCGAAGGCTTCGTCCCATTGTCCGAGCTTCTGATGGACGTAGCCGATCCAGAAGAGAGCGCGACGGGGATCACCCACAGACGCGGCAGCCGCCTCGAACTCACCCAGCGCCTTCTCCCACTCTTCATCCTCCCAGGCGAGGATCCCGCGGGCCATCGGAGCGAACGGAGAGTCACGACGAGACATCGCGTTCGCGAGCTTTCTGGCCTCGTCCATGCCGCCTCCCAGCACCGGAACGCGAAGATGAATGAGAATGAGATCGATCGCCGCTTCGTCGTTTTCCGGATCGAGCTCGAGAGATTCTCTGAGCTCGGAGATGGCACGACGCGCGATGAAAAGCCGCCGGAACGCAGAGGCTTCGGAAGCCTGGGCAAAGAGCGCGCGCGAGTACCAGAGCCGGAAAACCGATGACTCCGACTCTTTCTCCACCAGCCGGCCCAGTTTCTCGACTGCCGGCGCGGTACGCCCACCGATCAGATCGACCCGTGCAGAGTTCCACAGGCGGTCGACTTCAGTCGTGCCAGGGGAGGACGCAATCGCCTCACGGGCAGCAGCCAGATCGCAGCTCCGGATCGCTTCTTCCAGTGCCGGTGAGGCGAGAGCCTGCACCGCTGCGAGCAGGGAGAGAAGTACGACGAGACATGCGGGCATCGGGTTCATGGGATCTCTTACGAATGTCATCCTGAGCGCAGCGAAGGATCGCGTACGTCATGACTCGAAGTGAATTGCGCAGGAATTGAGTGCGAGTATGACGGCACGCGATCCTTCGACCGTCCTTCTCCCGCTTCGCGGGATCCGGCGGCTCAGGATGACAACCCGTTTCTCACACTTCCCCTACTCCTCGACGGTACTCGGCTCTTCCTCCACGATCTCGACGCTCGGGATCAGCACGATCTCGTCGTTCTCGATCGTGATGTCGATCTGCTTCGGAGGTGGACCGCTTCGCTGGATCAGGTACTCCGAAAGCTCGTCCTCGATGTGGCGTTGAATTGCGCGTCTGAGCGGTCGTGCCCCGGAATTCGCCTCGTCACCCGCCTTGTCGATGAGCCAGTCGAGCACCGATTCATCGACCTCGATGTGCACGCCTTTCGGCGCGATGGCGAGGTTGACGTCGTCGATCAGCAGCGTGCAGATCTCGCGGAGATGCTCGCGGCCCAGCATGTTGAAGACGATGACCTCATCGATCCGGTTGATGAACTCGGGCGAGAACTCCCGCTTCAGCTCGGTCTGGATGAGCTGCTCGACATCCTTCTCCTTCGATTCGGCGTTCTGCTCCCTGAAGCCCAGGCTGCTCTTCGAGGTGAGATACCGCGTCCCGAGGTTCGAGGTCATGATGATGAGCGTATTGCGGAAGTCGACGTGATTTCCGAGCGAGTCGGTGAGCGTTCCATCCTCGAGAATCTGCAACAGAATGTTGGCGATATCGGGATGCGCCTTCTCGATCTCGTCGAGCAGCAGCACCGAGTACGGGTTGCGCCGGATGCGCTCGGTCAGTTGTCCACCCTCTTCGTGGCCGACGTAGCCGGGAGGTGAGCCGATCAGCTTTGAAACAGAGTGCTTCTCCATGTACTCCGACATGTCGAAACGGATCAGATGTTTCATCGAGCCGAAGAGGAACTCCGAGAGCCGCCTGGCGACCTCGGTTTTGCCGACGCCGGACGAGCCAAGGAAGATGAACGAGCCCATCGGCCGGTTCGGCGATGCGACACCGAGCCGGGAGCGGCGGATGGCGCGGGAGATCGCATCGATCGCCCGATCCTGGCCGACGATCCGATTCTTGAGCGTGCTTTCCATCCGGATGAGCTTTGCCGCTTCGTCGGCTTCGATCGCGGTGACGGGGATGTCGGTCCACGAGGCAATGATCTCCTCGATGTCCTTCTGCGTGACCTCGACGGTCTCGTCACCGACTTCCTCGCGCTCCTGCTTGAAGCGCTCGACCTCGTCCTTCAGCTCGATCTCCCGCTCACGCAGGAAAACGGCCTTCTCGAAATCCTTGTCGGAGATCGCTTTCTTCATCTCCTTGACGACGCCGCGGATCTCGGACTCGAGCCTTCGGAGGTTCTGCGTATCGGCGACGCGGCGCAACTTCACGCGTGCTCCCGCTTCGTCGAGGATGTCGATCGCCTTGTCGGGGAAGAATCGATCGGTGATGTAGCGGTTCGACTGATAGACAGCCGTCTTGATCGCCTGATCGGAGTAGCGCACCTTGTGGAACGTTTCGTAGCGCTCCTTGACGCCATCGAGGATCTCGAGCGTCTCGCTCTCTGAGGGAGGATTGACGCTGATCGCCTGGAAGCGGCGCAGCAGCGAACGGTCCTTCTCTATATAGCGACGGTACTCACGGATCGTCGTCGCGCCGATGCAGGAAATCTCGCCGCGCGAGAGGGCCGGCTTGAGAATGTTTGCCGCGTCGAGCGAGCCTTCGGCCGATCCGGCGCCGATCAGCGAGTGGATCTCGTCGATGAAGATGATGATGTCTTCGTTCTCGCGCAGCTCCTTGATGATTCCCTTCAGACGCTCCTCGAACTGGCCACGGTACTTCGTGCCGGCGACGATCAGTGACAGATCGAGCGAGAGGATCCTCTGGTTCGCAATGAAGAGCGGGACGTTGCCGTCGACGATCCTCTGAGCCAGTCCTTCCACGATCGCGGTCTTTCCGACGCCCGGTTCTCCGAGAAGGATCGGATTGTTCTTGGTCCGTCGCGAGAGGATCTGGATGATCCGGTCGACTTCCTTCTCGCGACCGATCAGCGGATCGAACTGGCGCTGCTGCGCGAGTTGCGTGAGGTCCCGTGCATACTCCGCGAGAAACGGGAGCTCCTTCTTCTGTTTGTCCGCCTCACGCTCCTTGAGGATCGAGATCGTCTCCTCGCGGACGCCATAGACATTCAGACCTTTCGCGGACAGCACCCGGGCAGCGGTCGAGGCTTCGACCCTCAGAATGCCGATCAGGAGATGTTCGGTACCCACATACTGATGCAGCATCGACTCTGCTTCGTGCGACGAGTAGGCGAGGATCTTTTTCGACTCCTCCGAGAGGGGCAGCTCAGCCGAGGAGGAGATGCGGTCGACGAAGAGGCGGTCCCCTTCGATCTCCCGCCGGATCTGCTCCGGCTTTACATTGAACCGGGAAAAGATCTCCTTGATGATGTCTTCTCCCTCGCGGAGAACTCCCAGGAGGATGTGCTCGGACTCGATGACTCTGGAGCCCAGCTTGGACGCTTCGTAGCGGGCGAAGAAGAGTGCCCGACGCGCCTTCTCGTTATATTTCTCGAACATGGCTCAGTGTACCTCCCGGGCGGCCATCTCGATCACGCGATCGCATCGTGCAGCGAGCTCACGGTTGTGCGTCACGATGATCGAAGTGAGCTGTCGACTCGCATGACATTGTCGCATGAGCTCGAACACTCGCTCACTCGTTTCGAGATCGAGATTGCCTGTCGGCTCGTCTGCCAAGAGAAGAGCAGGGTTCGGAATCAGCGCTCTCGCGATCGCGACCCGTTGCTGTTCGCCACCTGACATCTGGCTCGGATAGTGGAATCTGCGCTCGCCGAGGCCGAGCTCGTCGAGCATCCGGTCCGCCGATTCCAACGCCTCGTTACGGGGAATTCTTCCTATCCAGCACGGCATCGCGACGTTCTCCCGAGCGTTGAACTCCGGCAGAAGATGGTGAAACTGGAAGACGAAACCGATGTTTTGATTTCGGTAACGGGCAAGGTCGTCGGCACTCATCTTCGTGATCTCTACACCATCGACGATTACGGTCCCTTCGTCGGTGCGATCGAGACCTCCCAGGAGATGGAGTAGGGTCGACTTTCCGACTCCGGACGGGCCGACAATTCCCACCATCTCCCCGCGCTCCACTTCGAGATCGAATCGATGAAAGACATCGACCGGAACTTCCGAATCCTGATACACCTTGCCGAGAGACCGGGCCTGAAGAAACGCCATATTGGAAGGATACAGCAGATCCGAAACCGGCACTCACGCTTCAGCACTCATCTTCGTTCTTCAGCCAAAGCCAAAACGAGAACAACCCTTTCGTCATCCTGACCCCGCTCCGCGGGGGAAGGATCGCGTGCGTCCTGACTCTAGCCGAACTTCAGGCCGGTAGGCTCCACGAGATCCTTCGACCGTCCCTTCGGCTTCGCTCAGGGCAGGCCTCCTCCCGCTTCGCGGGATCCGGCGGCTCAGAGGCTGTGAAAGAATCCAGCGTACCCTGCGTTACGGGCGCGGCGAGTCTCGAGCGCGCGGAGCAGCGACGCAGCGATGTGGTTCATCGGAAAGGAGCTGCGACCCTTCGACTCGCTGACGCTCGCTCAGGGCAGGCGCTGCGATCGGCGACGCCCCGCCCGTAACCCTTTGGGCTGGTGGTGGCACGCTGGATTTTTTCACAGCCTCTCAGGATGACAGTTCATTTCACTCCATTGGCGTAGCGAAGCGCCGCCATTCCCACGGCTCAGGATGACGAACGTCGGTTGGACGTCAAAAACCCGCCTCGAACCGACGGCGGGTTTCTCTTCGAACTGAGCTGAACTTAGAAGTTCTGACGATTTACGCTGATGTTGCTCGCTCCGCGGAGCTCCTGCGTGAGCGACTGCACCCGCGCAAGCACATCCTGGGTCCGGGTCTTGAGAAGCTGGCGATGGATGGTCTCCTTCGCCTCCTCGAAGGGAATCATCCCTTCGGGCTTCACGTCCTCGACCAGCACGACGTGGTACCCGTAGCGCGACTCGATCACGGGGCTGATCTCGCCAGGCTCCATATCGAAGACCACCTCGTCAAACTCCGGAACCATCTTCCCCTTCGAGAACCACCCCAGATCACCACCGGACGGTGCCGCACTGTCCTCGGAGAACTGCATGGCCAGATCTGAAAAGCTCTCGGGGTTCGTCTCGAGCTGCCGACGGATGTTGACCATCTTCTCGTGCGCTTCCGAAGGGCTCGCCGCGTTCGAGTCAGTCGTGTTGTTCACGCCCAGCCCGTCCGAGGTGGCGACGATGTGCCGCGCCTTGACCATCTTCGGCCGCTTGAAGTCGGTCGCATGCTCTTCGTAGAACTTCCGGATCTCGGCATCGGTGACCACCTCGCGCGAGATAACCTGTCTCACGTAGGCCTCGAACAGAGCATCCTCCATCGCCCGGTCTACCTGAAACTTCACATCCTCACGCTGGTCGAACCCTTCCTTGAGCGCTTCCTGAATCACCAGGCGTTTACGGATGTAGTTGTCGAGAAACTGAAGCTTTCCGCCTGCCGACATGTAGCTCTTCTGCATCTCGGCCGGCAGATCGTTCCACATGCGATCGAACTGCGTCTTCGTCAGTACCTCTCCGTTGATCGTCGCGACGATTTCCGGCGCTTCCTGCGCCCCTGCAATCATCGCTACAGTGAGCATCAGAGCGCCCACGATTGTCTTCTTCATATTTGATTTCTCCCCTTCGAATCTATTCAGGCATTCGACGCGCGGACCAACAGAAGGGTTTCGGGGGTCATTCCGATAAGAGGGGCGTGGGGGGCTGAGGGACCCAATGTCGAGCTGTGACTTTGGAGTGCGGTGCTCGCCGAAGGACGAGCACCGCTTTGAATCTGAGAGAACCGCCATCGAGGCCGGAATCCGGCACAGGTCGAGAGATTTCCCCTGCAATTTGAAACACGCCGCAATCTGCAGGGCGGCCTGATGCAAAGCTGAGCTCGTCCTTCGGCGAGCTCAGCACTCCAAAGAAAGCGGTCGCGAACGCCTGACGGCTACTCGATCGGGTCCACCGTAATCAGGTCTACACCCGGGGACACCATCGAGCCCTCGGAGCAGTCGACCGAACCGACGATACCGTCGTACGGTGCCGTGATCTCGTGCTCCATCTTCATCGCCTCGATCGTGATCAGAGAAGCCCCCTTTTTCACCTCGTCACCGGCCTTGACGTGAATCCGCAGAATCGTCCCGGGCATCGGAGCACCCATGGAGTGAATCTTGTCGCGACGTTTCTTCTGGAACGGCGAAGCGATCTCCGCTTCCCAGGTCTCGCCGTCCAGTCCGAAGTGGATGCGGTCTCCCTGCCGCAGGAACGGTACGACCCGCTGACGTCCATCGAGCTCGATCAGCATCTCGTCAACCGTCTGATCGATCACCTCGATGGAAAACCGCCCGTCACCGACGACTGCCTCGAAGCCATCCCCGCTGCGCTCGAGCTTCACGTCGCGTTCTTCGCCTTCAATGATGATCTTGCGTTCCTTCACCGGGCCTCCTGAAAACGACTGCCGGGAGACTCGATCGGAATTCCCCGGGAACAGAGCGGACACTGATCCTCGGGCCACGCCTCCAGATCGAGCTGATGAAGAAATTCGTACGGCTCCTCAAAGGGGTTGTTCTTCCCGCTGCGATTCATGATCGACGCGTGACTCACGACCACGCCTCCGCGACTTCTGATCACTTCGTCAGTCTCGCGAGTGGACTTTCCGGTCGTGACGACGTCCTCCACGACAATCACCCGTGAGCCGGGCGCGATCTCGAACCCACGCCGCAGCACCATCCCGCCATCCTTCCGCTCCGTGAACACCATCGGCAACCGGAGCGCCTGAGCGGTCGCGAAGCCGATGATGAGCCCGCCGAGAGCGGGTGCCACGACGAGACTCCGCATCGTAACGCCGAAGCTCGTCCGCCAGCATCTTTCCGAGACGCTCGGCATGAGCAGGTTCGGTCAGGAGTCGCGCACACTGCACGTACTGGCTGCTGTGCAGGCCCGACGACAGCCTGAAATGCCCCGAAAGCAGGGCTCCAGTCTCGTTGAGCAGATCATCGATGGAAGTCGTGTCGTTCATTGCGCCAGAGATCATACCTTTCCGACTGCTTCGGCAAACCAAATCAAACGCTTGTCATCCTGAGCGAAGCGAAGGATCGCGTACGTCCTGACTGTTGTGTAATTCCGAGATCCTTCGAACAAGAAACTCAACTACAAGTTCCTGAAAATAATGACTTGTCATCCTGAGCGAAGCGAAGGATCGCGTTACGTCCTGACTGTCTCATACTTGCCGTCGAAAGAGTCGGGCCGTAAGAGATCCTTCGACCGTCCTCCGCTTCGCTCCGGCGGCTCAGGATGACGGCGGGCTTCTTACGCTCCCGATCGACGCAACGCGACGCCCCTCCGCTCAGGATGACGGCGGGTTGCGAGGCGTTCTCACCTCGGCCCGGCCCTACTCCAATTTGCGTCCCGCGATCTGCTGAGCGAGCTTTCCGTCGATGGCTCCTCGATGTTTGGCCATCAGCTTGCCCATCACGGCTCCCATGTCCTTTTTGCTCTTCGCTCCCGACTCCGCGATTGCGGCATCGACCGCCTTCTCGGTTTCTGCTTCCGACATCATCTTCGGCAGGTACGCCTCGATCAGCTCGAGCTCTTCCCGCTCACGCGCAGCAAGATCTTCGCGCGCAGCTTTCTCGTACTGCTCGATCGAGTCGCGTCGCTGTTTTGCCGCCCTCAGGATGACCGTCTGCGCCTCGGCGTCGCTCAAGTCGTGCCCGAGGGCGATCTGCTCGTTCTGGATCGCCGCCTGAATCAGACGGAGCGTCGAGACCTTTACCGCGGCCCGCTCCTTCATCGCACTCGTCAAATCAGTTCGTATCTGTTCGGTCAGTGCCATCGTTCATTTCCTCTCGCTGCGCCTCGGCCGGTCGCTCGAGCGACTCGTAGCGCCGGTAACTGTTCAGCACCTTGCGGACGTAGTGGCGCGTCTCGTCGAAGTTGATGGCGGCAAAAAAATATTCGTCACCCTCCGACGAGGCGAGACGGGACCAGAGCGCCGCCTGATTCGGCCCGGCGTTGTAAGCGGCCGCGGCACGGTAACGATTCCCGTCGAACTCCTCGAGCAGATCCGCAACGTACTTCGCGCCGAGGTCGATGATGGTCTCGGGCTCGTACAGATCGCTCGATTCAATTTCGGTCAGACCGATGGAGGCACCGATCTCCTTTGCAGTCGAAATGATGAACTGGAGCAGTCCACGGGCCGCAGCAAAAGACTTCGCCCGCGGATCGAAGCGCGACTCTTCCCGCATGATCGAGCGAACGAGCCTCGGATCGGCGCCGTGCTCGTCAGACTTTTCCTTGATGATCTCTTCGAAATAGTGGGGGTAGAGGAGGGTCTGCACTTCCTCCGGCAGGAGCTCGAAAACGTATTCGTCCGGAACCGCACCCATCGTGACTTCGATCGCATAGATCGAGGGCTTCGTCGCACCGGCCAGTCGGTTTGCCGCCGCCTGCGTCACACCACTCGATGCCGGGCGAAGCGGATAGATCTCCGGGATTCGATCGACCGCCTCCTCTTCGAGTCCGAGGGCAATGAGGATTTTCCCCCGGTCCGCGATTGCAGAAGAGCTGGAGCTCTTTTCACCGGCCCCAGCCGCGCCTCTCGACGCTCCAGTCCTACTCGAGAGCGGAAGAGCCGGCAGGGGCGCTGGTTCGAGATCGAGCACCCATTCGTAGTCGCCCAGCTTTTCATAGATCGATCCGAGTCTGGCGAGCTCCTCCTCATCACCCGGCCGCATCGCCACGATGTCGCTCTGAAGGGCCCGCGCCACATCCCATTTCCCGCTCGCCATCGAGGACCGGATGCGGGGACGACGCCTCTCGACCGCCGCCTCGATCTCCGGCTCGAGCGCTGGCTGCTGCAGTCTTTCACGAGCAAACCACTTGTAATGCGACGGAACCTCGCTGCGGAGGAGATCGAGATAGGAGTCGAGAGCCTCGAGAGGCTCGTTCTGAAGCTCGTATGCTCTTCCCTTCCAGTATGCGATCTCGGATCGATCGTAGCCGTCGGTCGAGGCGCGACGGATCTTGCCGAGCGTCCGGAGAGCCTGACGCCCGTCGCCGGCGGCAACCGCCGCCACCGCGTAGCCGATCGACGCCTCCACGATCGACTCGCCGTTCGGGAACAGCTTGCGGAGCAATTGAACATCGTGGGACGCGTCAGAGGACCGGTCCTGCTTCAGACGAAGCCGCATCCGCTGCACGAGCGCCACGGCCGTCGCCTCGAACTTGCCAGGAACCGCGATCGCGCTCGTCAGCCATTTCTCCGCAACATCATCCTTGCCCTGGAGCAGAGCCGATCTTGCCGCGTGGTAGTAAAGCCTCGCCTTCTCCTCACGATCCTTCGTGAGACCGGCCGCCCGGATGTAGGCAGCTTCCGCCTCCGCAAACCGCTCGTCAAAGAAGAAGGCGCGGCCGATCGCGAATCTGATCTCGTCTCCCTTGCCTGGAATCTTCGACTCGATCTCCGCGAGGATCTCGGCCGCCCGCGGAAAATGCCGGTGGTTGTGCGCGGTGCGGGCGAGCAGGTAGAGCTGCGCCGCACTGTAATCCCCGACGAGAGCTGGACGGTCGAGCACCCGCCAGACGCGCTCGGCAGCATCATCTGCAATGTTCTCGTCGAGCAGCTCGAAACCGAGCGCGATCGCCTCCTGCTCTCGATTGAGCTCAACCCGGGCTTCGACTGCACGCGATTGCAGGTCACGACGGAGATAGTCAGGGAGATCACCGCCAAACGACTGCGAGAACTCGATCAACGCTTCCGGCTCGTCGAGACTCTCGATCTCCCGCTCGACCGCACCCTCCCGCCAGTACGAGTCCTCGTAGTCGCGGATCAACTCACGACGCAGCTCCGAGGCTCGCCCCGGGTCGTCACGCTCCTCGGCGATCCGTTCCGCGTGCTGAAGTGCGAGAACCCGGAAGTCGTTGCCAGGCTCCAGAAAACGTTGCAGAAGAGTCTCCGCCTCGTCGAGCTCACCAGCCTCGATCAGGACACGTGCGTGAAGGTAGTCGAGATACTCGCCCTTGTAGACCTCGGGCTGATCCTCGGCGAGATCAGCCAGATCCTCTGCGAGCGTTTCCCATTCGCCGGCCGCGATCGCCTGCCGGATCAGAGGGGTCCATTCGGTGATGTCCGCTTCGAACATCGAGGGCGTGTTGTCGATCCCCAGCATCTTCGAGATCGGCGCCTCCTTTTCGGGATGGCTTCGCTCCTGCCAGACCATGAAAGAGACTGTCGCAATCACGATAATGACCATGATCGTGACGATCAGTTGGGTACGCTGGCTCACGATCGATTTTTCCGTGTGAGAGGAAGCGGTATCTGAGTCAGAGCACTCGGGACGGTACGTTTCATACGTCCCGCTCAATTCAAGTTCGATTCCCGAACCGGAGGGGCGCACTTGTACAGAGAGGACCACAGTCAGGCTTCTTCCCATTCTGGATGATGCGGGCGCTTCGCGTGGTTACGTACACCGTGCCTGCCGGTGCGCTGCTGTAGAATCGCACGTCACATCGAACGCGCCGCCTCTTCCGGTAGAGCGCCTACATCTGTCAGGGGAGTGTTTTCATGCGCTGGACTCAGTACTTCATCAATACATTGAGGGAAGATCCCTCGGATGCCGACGTCATCAGTCAAAAGCTGATGATGCGAGCCGGAATGATCCGGAAGGTTGCCGCCGGCATCTACTCGTATCTGCCGCTGGGTCTGCGCTCGATTCAAAAGCTCGAAGCGATCGTTCGCGAGGAAATGAACCGCGCGGGATCGATCGAGCTGACGATGCCGGCCATCCAGCCTGCCGAGCTGTGGGTCGAGTCGGGCCGCTGGAAGCAGTACGGGAAAGAGCTTCTCCGGATCAAGGACCGGCACGATCGTGACTTCGTTTTCGGTCCGACTCATGAGGAGGTCGTCACGGACATCGTGAGGGACTCGATCTCGTCGTACCGGCAACTGCCCGTCAACCTCTACCAGATCCAGACGAAGTTCCGCGATGAGGTTCGTCCGCGCTTCGGTCTGATGCGCGGTCGCGAGTTCATCATGAAGGACGCGTACTCGTTCCACTCGAGCTGGGAATCGCTCAACGAAACTTACGAGCGGATGCATGAGGCTTACACACGCATCTTCGAGCGATGCGGCCTCGATCACGTCGTCGTGGAAGCCGACACCGGCAACATCGGCGGATCCGCATCGCACGAGTTCATGGTCCTGGCGCAGTCCGGAGAGGACGTCGTCGTCCGCTGTCCGAGCTGCGGCTACGGAGCCAACGTCGAGAAGGCCGAGATGGCTTCTCCTCCGGAAGAAGCGAACTCGACGGAGATGGGAGAGATCGAGGAAGTCGAGACTCCTGACAAGAAGACGATTGAGGACGTAGCCTCCTTCCTCGGGATCGAGCAATCGCAGGTCGTCAAGAGCCTCCTGATCCAGACGGACAAGGAAGTCGTGATGATCCTGCTGCCGGGACACCGCGCGGCGAACGAGATCAAGATCAAGAACGTACTCGAAGCAGAGTGGATCCAGATGGCGGACGAAGAAGCGATCCGTACCGTGACGGGTGGTCCCGAAGGGTTCAGCGGCCCTCTCGGCGTCGAGAATCTGCGGATCTTTGCCGATGTCTCGCTCCGCGGCATGCGCAACTTCGTGGTCGGAGCCAACAAGGCCGACAAACATCTGAAGAACGTCAACCTCGGTCGCGACTTCACACCGACGAGCTTCGGCGACTTCACGGTCGTGGCCGCGGGCGATCCGTGTCCCCGATGCCGGACCGAGCTCGAGATGTTCCGCGGGATCGAAGTCGGACACATCTTCAAGCTCGGGACGAAGTACTCCACCGCGATGAACTGCGACTTCCTCGGCGAAGAGGGTGAGCGCCATCCGATGATCATGGGCTGCTACGGGCTCGGAGTCGGCCGCACGGTCGCCGCTGCGATCGAGCAGGGGAACGACGACGACGGCATCATCTGGCCGATCGCCATCGCGCCGTTCGAGGCGCTGATCACGCCGATCGGCCGCGAGGAGGACGTCCACGAGAAGGCGCTTGCGATCTACCGGGAGCTGCAGGAGCAGGGCGTCGACGTGCTTCTCGACGATCGGGACGAGCGGCCGGGAGTGAAGTTCAAGGATGCCGACCTGATCGGGATTCCTCTCCGTATCACCGTCGGCAAGAAGAGCCTCGCTGAGGGGAACGTGGAGCTCAGTACGCGTCGCGACAAGGAGAAGATGCTCGTGTCGCCGGAAGATGCGGTCGAGCAGATCGTCGAAGCGGTGAAGAAGGCGAAAGAAGTACGCGGCTGACCAGTCATCCTGAGCGAAGCGAAGGATCGCGTTCGGCATGACTCGAAAGAAATCGCGCAGGATCTCAGGGCGAGGATAACGGGACGCGATCCTTCACTACGCTCAGGATGACAACCTATGTCGTGAGTGGCCCGCGATCGGTTCATTAAGCCACACCTCTCAAATGGCGAGCTGTCATTTCATCACCTCGTCCGAACCTTCTGCTTGAAGAACTTCTGCAGTGGCTCTAGACTTGGGCCTGGTCACAAATACAAATCCAATCAATTTAAACAGGAGTCAGTCATGCGAAGAAGCGTGGTTGTCGCCGTGGTCCTTCTGCTCTCGGCAGTTGGAGCCTCGGCTCAGAACGTAGATATCGAGGCGCTGTCCGGCCTTCAGTTCAATTTCTCCAATCCGGGAGCTCGCTCTCTCGGTATGGGGGGCGCGTTTCTCGGTCTGGCCGACGACGCCTCCGCCGCGGAATCGAACCCTGCCGGTCTCACGATCCTGAGAACCCCTGAGTTCTCGATCGAAGGACGGAACTTCGAGACGATCCAGAATCTGAATGTCGGCGGTGTCTATCCCGACATCCAGAGAGAGAGTTTCAGTGCGTTCAGCGATCCGGTCGAGATCTCTTTCGCAAGTCTGGTTTACCCGATGGGCAGGGGCGTCATTGCGGCCTACTACCATCAGCCTCTGAGCCTGGAGGCAGACATCAACGCGCTCACCGAGGATTTTCTCGGCTTCCCCTCGTTCAGGCAGTTCCCAGTCTTCCACCAGCCCGTGGGTGATCCGCTCGGGAGCGCTGGCCCTGTCAGCGAAGACGAGTGCATCGCGATCATCAATCAGACCGGAGATCCGTTCGCTTGTCTCCAGTACCAGGTCTTCCCATTTTTTACGTCGGTCCGGGCCCGGATGCAGACCGCCGGAATCTCGATGGCTTACGAGTTTGGCAACCTCTCTCTCGGTTTCAGTGGTCGCTACCAGACCTACGAGCAGTACGCGAGCACCTTCCGCGTCGATACCTCCGTGCCCGAGATCACCACACAGGTCGTCCAGGCGACCTTCGATGGTGACGACTTTGGCAAAGATGATGACATCACCTTCACGGGCGGCTTCAAGTGGCAGATGTCGCCGAACTTCAGCATCGGCGGCACCTACAAGCAGGGAGCGGAGTTCGTCGCTCCGGTATACGTCGACAACCAGGATGGCCTCGGATTTCAGGAAATGAGCAGCGACACGAAGTTCCACGCCCCCGACCAGTACGGGTTCGGCGTCTCCTGGCGCCCGAGCCCTGTCTTCACGATCAACGCGGACGTCGTCGAGGTGAAGTACTCCAATCTCACCGATAACTTCCAGAGCATCTTCAACGAGGCTTCCGTGCTCGGGCAGTCTGCCTACGAGACGCCCGATGCCACCGAGATTCACGCAGGTTTCGAGTACTTTTTCACCACGACGATCCCCTTCGCCATCCGCGGCGGATGGTGGCGTGATCCGGCACACGGACTGAAGTACGTCGGCCCCACGACCTGCACCGACTCCGAGTTCTCCGAGTCGGATCGCCAGTTCTGCGCCGCCAACAGAACTGTTCTGAGCCTGCTCTTCCCTGGTGGCGAGGATCAGGACCATCTCACGGTCGGAGTCGGCCTCGCCTGGCCGACCTTCCAGATCGACGCCGCCTACGACACCTCCGACACCTTCAAGGTCGGATCGTTGTCAGCGGTCTACAGGTTCTAGAGCAATGGAGCGCCGGCTCCCCAGCCGGCGGAACGCAGGCTCCCAGCCTGCGTACTCGTGGCGGCAGGGTGCCGCCACTCCGCCGGCAAGGTGCCGGCGCTCCTACAGCTCCGGCGCCACTCTGGTCATGAAGGCGGTCATGTTGCGTTTGACGCGCGCGTTGTCGTGGTTGTTGAAGTCGAACCAGAGCATGAGGCGGTCTTCCGGGTGGAAGCGCTCCTTCGACTGCTCGATGATTGCTGCGGCGTCTCCCACGAGAGCGTTGTCCGTCGCCTTTGCCACCCGCTCCGGATCGATCGTTCCCTGCAACGCTTTCCAGTAGTTCGACAGCGCATCGGTCGCTTCTTCATGCGCTTTCGTACGCCGCTGTTCCGGTGAGAGCCCCTCTTCCTCGTTGATGAAGACGAGCACCGTGCGAGGCATGTCGCGGCGTTTCCATCCGCCGCCCTCCGGGTGGTACTCGTGCTTCATCCGCTCGTTCGTCTCCTCGATCTCCTTTGCCCGGAGTGATCGATAGATTGAAGACCCCGACCGGCATGATCGTGTTCGCAAACGCCTGAATCGCCGGATCGTGAGAGCCGATCAGCAGGCGAAGAAGATGCTTCGGCGCTTCGTGCGGAACGATCTTCAGCTTCGGGAAACGCCAGAACGGCTCGACCGCGATCTCCTCGACGCTCTGCCCCCACGCCTCGAGCACCTTCTGCCAGTCTTCGTCGCTGCGGAAATCCTCGCGCCGCAACGTGATCGGCTCGATCATCGTCGAGTCGAGCGTCTCGCCATTGATCAGCCGCAGGAAGATCTCGGTTGCCTGCCGGAAGATCTTCCCCTTCATCGCCGGCCATGCCGCGAGCTCGACAGGCGTCCGAGGAACGATTCCGTACGGGATATTGATGAACGGGAACCTGCCCGCGGCGAATCCGATGTTGATGATCCGCTTCTCCGAATCATCGAGCCCGTGAAGCGAGAGGAACGTCGCGATCCGTTCCGCCGCCGCGATCGGTCCTCCGTTGGCGAGGATATTCAGAATCGCCGAACCGATGTGGATCGACTTCGTCTGCGCAAAAACTTTGTGCGCGAGCTGAAGGATGTCGGTGTTGAGCCCGATCTCACCCTTGAAGTGCGGGATCACCGCGCCCGGATTCAGCTTCTGCGTCTCCGTCGAAAGATGCGACTCCGCGACCCACGCGGTTCCGAATCCGAGCTCGTCCGCGAGCCGTACCTGATCGAAGAAGTTCCGGAACATCTCCCGCTCCGAAGGCATGTAACCATCGACCTCGGTCTGGGAGATCGAAAAGAAGATATCGAGCTCCATGAGGAGGATTGTATAGGAGGTGGAATTGACTCGATTGCGTTCTTGTGGACAGAAGCGTGGACAGAGACGTGGACAAAAGAGTGGACAGAGGTTGTCCGGTCCACAAGTCCACGCCTCCGTCCACGTCTCTGTCCACGCTTCTGTCCACCACCTCCACAACCACCGAGTCCACCACGTCCACGACCCCGTTGTAGAATCACCCACTCATGCACGACAGTGACTGGAAACCCCTGGTCGAGTACCGCCGCAACGGGGTCGCGGAGAACACCATCCATGGCGCGGTGTCCTGGGTTTCAGGACAGAACCTGATCCACGCGTTTGGCGGGAACGTCGAGGTCTACGGCCGCTCGATGGTCAAGCCGATCATGATGAAGGTCTTCGCCGAGGACTTTCGCGAATGCTCGACTGGGAGCAGAAGGCGATTTCCGTTTCCTCGCACAATGGCGACACCGAGCATGTACGGGTGGTCAAGTCGATCCTGAACGAAGGGGAGTGGGGACTGATGCAGGCTCCTCGGGACGTCCCGCTGATCCAGTTTGGCCGCCAGGTACGGAGGCCGCGCCGCTGGTATCACACCTGTTCCGGCGAGCATGCGGCAGTGCTGTACGGGTGCAAGCTCCGCGGCTGGAGCCGGGTCGGATATGTCTGGCCGCATCATCAGTTCTTTCAGGCTTACCTGGACTATGTGGAGCGCGTCCTGGGAGAGCACTGGAAGATGGGGACCATTGCGAAGGACGGCTGCGGCCTTCCCACAGTCAGCCAGACCGTCACAGATCTGGCGCGAATCTTCGCGAACCTCGTGACCGAAAAGGACGAAGACTGGATCTGGGAGGCGATGACGCGCAATCCGGATCTGATCGGCGGATTCAACCGTCTCGATTCGACCATCATCAAGGCTGCCGGTGGACGCGTGATCGCAAAGGAAGGCGCGGACGGACTTCTCGGCATGGCGATCGAACATCCCTCATTCCCCGACGGACTCGGCGTCGTCGTCAAGATCGCGCACGGCTGGGATTCGCAGGCGACCTGGTACATCGCCCGATTCATTCTCGGCGTGCTCGGCTTCGAGTTCCGCAACCCGTACAAACTTCACCGGCAGAAGGCCTTCATCGTCGAGGGCGTCATCCCTCCGGAGTTCCGCGATCGGATCGCGGGAATCGTCCCGTGGGACTCGTGGGACCCGGACATCGATCGCTGGGAGTTCGAGCCGGACGAGTTCGCCAGGAGGAGCCCGTGATGGGAAGTGGTGAGGTGAGCCGCAGGGCCGCGAAGGCGGCCCGCAACAACCCAGCCCAGGGCGTAAGCCCTGGGGCGTATGAACCGGGAGAGATCCGAGCCCGCGAAGGCGGGCGACACACCGTCGCGGCTTCTTTCCGATCCCGAGGTGCCGACCGCCTTCGCGGCCTCGCGGATCGTTTCCGACACCTGTATCCCAGGGCTGACGCCCTGGGCTGGGTTGTTGCGGCCGCCCTTCGGCGGCCTTTGGATGATTGGCAGGAACGCGCGCAAAGTCCCAGAACCCAGAACCCGGAACCGAGAACCGAGTCCACATGCTCGAGGTCCTGAACTTCATCGATGGTGCGTTCGTCGGCCCGGCGGACGATGAGTGGCTCGACCTGATCGAGCCTGCAACGGGCGAAGTCATTGGTCGTATCGCCGACAGCAGCGCCGCAGATGTCGATGTGGCCGTTGCCGCAGCAGAGCGTGCGTTTCCCGCGTGGAAGGCTTTGTCGACCGATCAACGGTCCCGATACCTCGAGAGACTCGCAGAACTGATCGAGGCGAATATCGAGGAGCTCGCAGAGCTGGAGTCGCGCGACAACGGGAAGCCGGTCTCGCTCGCGCGTTCACTCGACATCCCGCGGGCGGCGCTCAACTTCCGTTTCTTCGCCGGGGCCGTACGGCACGACTCGACCGACTTTCATCAGACTGGCGAGACGGTCATCAACTACACGCTCAGACATCCGCTCGGTGTTGCAGGACTGATCTCGCCGTGGAACCTCCCCCTCTATCTCCTGAGCTGGAAGATCGCCCCTGCGATCGCCACCGGAAACACATGCGTCGCAAAACCGTCCGAGCTGACGCCGCTCACTGCGATGCGGCTGGGCGAGCTCGCGATTGAGGCCGGCATTCCACCCGGCGTCATCAACATCGTCCATGGCCGCGGCTCCCGTGCCGGTGCCGCGCTCACGGAGCACCCCGACGTTCCGCTGATCTCGTTTACGGGAGGAACGGCGACCGGCAGGCTCGTGCAGACTGCGACCGGTCCGGGTTTCAAGAAGGTCTCGCTCGAGCTCGGCGGAAAGAATCCGAACATCATCTTTGCCGATGCCGATCTCGACGAGGCTGTTCCCGGTTCGGTCCGCTCGAGCTTTGCGAACCAGGGCGAGATCTGTCTCTGCGGCTCGCGCATCTTCGTCGAGAGATCAATCTGTGATGAGTTTACAGAGCGATTCGTGACTGAAACGAAGAGGTTGAACGTTGGCGATCCCACCGACCCGTCGACCAATGTCGGCGCACTCGTCAGTGCGGCACACCGCGAGAAGGTAGAAGGCTACATCGCGCTAGCCACCGAGGAAGGGGGAGCCATCCTCTCCGGTGGGGGACGTCCGGAGTCGCTCCCTCCGCGCGTTCGGAACGGATTCTTCGTCGAGCCAACGGTCATCTCCGGTCTCGGTATCGACTGCCGTGTCGTCCAGGAAGAAATCTTCGGACCGGTCGTCACGATCACGCCGTTCGACAACGAAGAGGAAGTGATCCGATTCGCGAACTCGACCATCTACGGACTCAGCTCATCGATCTGGACGACGAACCTGAAGCGGGCCCACCGTGTCGCTGCGGCCATCGAGAGCGGAACCGTCTGGGTCAACACCTGGCTCATGCGTGACCTGCGGGTACCGTTCGGCGGGGTCAAAGCCAGCGGACTCGGTCGTGAGGGAGGCAGACACTCCATCGAGTTCTTCACGGAGATGAAGAATGTGTGTATCAAGCTGTAGATACGAGACTTAGGCCGAAAAATTCATCTAAGCAAAGTCAACTTTGCTTAGAGCCAATGGATCGCGTATTCGGGAAGCAATCGGAGGATTCATCGTGACCACGAACGGACAGATCATCGCGGGGATGCTGGCGCCGCACCCGCCGCACATCGTGTACGGCGAAAATCACTGGCGGAACGAGCCGAAGTCGGAATGCGGATGGGAGGTTCTGCGCTGGGGGTACGAGCGAGCGCGGAAGCAGTTTCTCGCGCGGAAGCCGGACGTCTTTCTCGTCCACAGTCCGCACTGGCAGACGATGATCGGTCATCACTTTCCTCGGGGTCGATGAGTTTCATGGTCTTTCCGTTGACCCGATCTTCCCGAACCTCTTCCGCTACAAGTACGACATCAAGGTCGACGTCGAGCTTGCGGAGCTGATCGCCGAGGAGGGACGTGCGGATGGGCTGACGACGAAGATGATGAGGAATCCGTCGTTCAGGGTCGATTACGGGACGATCGTCTCGTGTCACATGATGAATCCGGAGTGGGACATTCCGATTGTCGGCATCTCCTCGAACAATTCTCCCTACTACTTCTCGAATGAGGTCGGGCAGCAGGAAATGATCCGACTAGGTCAGGCGACCAAACGCGCGATCGAGAAGAGCGGAAAGCGCGCCGTGCTGCTCGCTTCGAACACGCTCTCGCACCGCCATTTCACGACTGAGCCCGACATTCCCGAAGACATGTCGCGCGAGCACGTCTACCAGCACGCCGGATACCTCTGGGACATGGAAGTCCTCGACATGATGCGGACCGGTCGCACGAAGGAGCTGATCTCGGTGCTGCCGGAGTTCATCGATCACGCGGTGAGCGAGGTGAAAGCGGGATCGCTCGCATGGATGCTGTCGGCTCTCGACTTTCCCGACTACCCGGCGGAGATCTACGGCTACTGGACGGTGATCGGCACCGGCAACGCGGTCGTCGGCTGGGACCATGAAAAAAAGGGTGCGACCGCCACGGTCGCCGCGGAGGCATCGTGAGCGACGATCTGATCAGAAAGATCTACGTCGTCCCGGGCCAGCCTCACTTCTATCTGGCTCCCGAGAAGAACGAGGGCTGGGCGTCGCTGCGGCGGAGCTACGAATCGATCGGCAAAGAGATCGCCGCGTCGGACGCAGAACTGCTTCTGGTCCTGTCAACGCAATGGTTCTCCGTCATCGGACACCTCTTTCAGGTGGCGCCCGCTCCGAAGTGGACGCTCGTCGATCAGAACTGGTACGAGCTCGGTGAGATCCCCTACGAGCTCCGGATCGACTCCGATTTCGGCCAGCTCTACCGCGACATCGCCAAAGAGCACGACATGCAGGCCGCAACGGTGAACTACCATGGCTTTCCGGTCGACACGGGGTCGGTGGTCGCCCTCAAGCTCCTGAACCCGGACAATCGCATCCCTGCGTCAATCGTCTCGTGCAACATCTACGCGGAGCGGGACGAGATGAGACTACTCGGACGGTGTGGACGTGAAGCGATCGAACGCTCCGGAAAGAAGACGATTGTCGTCGCCGTCACCAATCTCTCGAATCGCTATCACGTCCGCGACATCGATCCGGCAAACGACTCGGTCTCCTCTCAGAAGGACGACGAGTGGAATCGAAAGATCCTCGAAATCTTCGACGACGGCCGGCTCGAGGATGTGAACGAGCTCGTCCGCCAGTTCGCGGATGAGGCGAACGCGGACATGGGATTCAAGGCGATCTGGTGGCTCGCCGCACTCGCGGGCGAGAACAACCAGTACCGCGGCAAGGTCTGGGACTATCAGCCGGTCTGGGGCACCGGAGCAGGGATCGTCGAGCTGACTCCGACCGACGAGCCCCGTGAGTTCGAGAAAGAGTATGACGAGATCACGATCGATCAGCTCGCCAACACCCCTTCCGATGATGCGGAGCACAGGACCGAAGCCTCGGGGCGTGGACGGCGAGCGAGCGACTCGCGCGTGTTCGCGGGCGGTGCACCGAAGCCAGTCGGCGCATACCCGCACGCCAGGCGTGTCGGCAATCTGCTCTACCTCTCCGGAATCGGCCCCCGCAATCCCGACGATGACTCCGTACCGGGAAATGAATTCGACGATGAGGGAGCATTGGTCAGCTACGACATCGAGGCGCAGACGAGATCGGTCATCCGGAACCTCGAAGGTGTTCTCGAGGAGTCCGGAAGCTCGAGCGACAAGCTGATCGATGTGACGGTCTTCCTCACCGACATGAAACGCGACTTCCCCGTCTTCAACCGCATCTGGGCAGAGCACTTCGGAAAGAATCCACCTGCGAGGACGACGGTCGGTGTCGACTCCCTCCCGACTCCAATCGCAATCGAGTTCAAGGCGGTCGCGGAATGTTGAGATGAGTCGTTGGGTCATTGGGTCATTGAGTCCTTGAGTCATTGAGTCATTGGGTCATTGAGTCATTGGTCATTGGTCATTGAGTCATTGAGTCATTGGGTCATTGAGTCTTCAGTGTGTTGGGTCGTGGGCCTGATCTGGCAGGGAATGGACAGGGAGGAGCAGGTATCGTACATATGCCGTGTCGCCAGAAAAATCCATCTCAATTGGTTCGCTCAATGACACTTAGGGCCGCAACGAACCAAAGAATTACATGACACTGATATCAACGACTCAATGACTCAATGACCTCAACGACTCAATGACCTCAACGACTCAATGACCTCAACGACTCAACGACTCAACGACTCAACGACTCAATGACCCTAATCGACATCTCTCCCACGATTGACGAGCGGATCGCCGTATTTCCGGGCGACGTTCCGTTCGCTCGCTCGGCGAGTCTCGACATCGATCGGGGCGATCATCTGACGCTTTCCTCGATGAACGGAACGGTCCATCTGGGGGCGCATGCCGACGCGCCGAGTCATTACATCCGAGGCGGTGCGGCGATCGGCGAGCGTCCGCTCGAGCTCTACATCGGGGCGTGCGACGTGCTCGACGTGAGAGCCGCCGGACCGCGCCGCATCACGCCGGACGACCTTACAATTGATCGTGAGTGGAGCGAGCGCGTGCTGTTTCGCACCGACTCGTTTCCCGATCCCGCATCGTGGCGTGATTCGTTCACGAGCCTCTCCCCGGAGGTGATCGACTTCCTCGCGTCAAAGGGCGTCCGGCTCGTCGGGATCGATACTCCCTCGATCGACCCTGCTGACTCCAAGGCGCTCGAGTCACATCAGGCCGTGGCACGCCACGACATGGCGATCCTCGAGGGGCTCGTACTATCCCACGTCGAAGCCGGCCGCTACGAGTTGATCGCGCCCCCGCTCAAGTTGCGTCACGGTGATGCGGGACCTGTGAGAGCGGTGCTGCGAACGATAGTGGGCTGACAGATCCGAACTTGCCACCACGTAAAGCGCGTCATCCTGAGCGGCTATCCAATGGCGACAGCTCAGGGGCGCCACTCACCGGACTTACGAAGGAAGGCTCTCTTCCGAGTCGTCTTTCATCGGCTGCGCGAGATAGGTTCTGAGATCGGGGAAAGAGAGAGCCTTGCTGTAGAAGAAGCCCTGAATGTGGTCGCAACGCTGTTTCCGCAGGAATCCGAGCTGTGCCTCGTTCTCGACTCCCTCGGCGACGACCTTGAGTCCCAGACTGTGCGCCATCGCGATCACGGCCGTCGCGATCGCCGCGTCGTCGTTGTCGGTCTCGATGTCCTTGACGAACGTGCGATCGAGCTTCAACGCATCGATCGGGAACCGCTTCAGATAGTCGAGTGAAGAGTAGCCGGTTCCGAAGTCATCGACCGCCAGCTTCACACCGACGCGCTTGAGCCGGTTCATCGTCTCGATCGTCGTCTCGGCATTTCTCATCGCATCCCCTTCCGTGATCTCGAGGACCAGAGCGGAGGGGAAGATCTCGTTGATCTTCAGAATGTTCGAGACCTTGTTCGGCAGATCCTGCTGATAGAACTGACGGGGGGAGAGATTGACCGAGACGCTGAAGTCCGGGCCCATCACCTTCTGGATCTTCGAGATCTCGGCGCAGGCAGTCTCGAGAACCCATTCCCCGATCTGCACGATCAGCCCCGTCTCCTCAGCGAGAGGAATGAAGTCGTTCGGAGGGATCAGCCCGAGCGTCGGGTGAGCCCAGCGGATCAGCGCCTCGACACCGAAGGCGCGGTTCGTACTCACCTCGATCAGTGGCTGGTAATGCAGGACGAACTCGTCGTTCTGGATCGCTTTGCGGAGAAGATTCTCGAGCTCCAGACGCTGATGCGCGAGCTGGCTCATGGCAGAGGCGTAGACGCTGTGCCGGTCCCTTCCCTGGTCTTTCGCACGATACATGGCCGTGTCGGCATTTCGAACGAGCGTTTCAGCACCGTCAGCGTCGTCGGGATAGACGCTCAGGCCGATGCTGCCCGTGACGTAGAGCTCCATCTGCTGGACCTCGACGGGAGTCTTGAGAGACTCGAGAAGTGAGTCGGCCACCTGCGAGACCTTCTCGACGTCCCGCACCTCCGGAATCATGATCGCGAACTCGTCGGCCCCCAGTCTCGCGATCACGGCATCCTCGTAATTCTTCTCGAGCGATGAACGGAGGCGCTCGGCCACGACTTTCAGCACCGCATCGCCGATGTAGTGTCCGAGTGAGTCGTTGATGTCCTTGAACCGGTCGAGATCGATCAGAAGGACGCCGAGCTTGGTCCGGTTGCGATCGGCCATGCCGGTCGCGATGATCAGCCGGTCCATGAAGAACGGCCGGTTCGGGAGACCGGTGACGGTGTCGTGATAGGTGAGGTGCTCAATCTCGGTGAGAGCAAGATGTGACGCCTGCCGTTCGTCTTCGAGCAGCGTCGCGATCATGCCGAGACCCATCAGTGCGAGGTACAGGAAATCGAGCATTCCGGCGCTCACCTCAACGGTCGAAGGGAAGTTCCCCATCAGTCCGTACACATTGAGGGCGAAGTTGCTGATGGCACCGAAGGAGTAGGCGAAGAACGAGATCGCGAGTAGCCGGTAGCCGAAACCATTGCGGAAATGGTCGGCTCGCCAGATGAACGAGCCGGCGATCAGGAAAGCACCCGCTGAGAACAGACTGTAGACGCCGACTCTCGTAAACACCCGAAGCCCGGGAGAACCTCCAAGGAAAAGGAGCGATCCGGTCAACCCGAGCACCGCCAGCATCGGAAGAACCCATCGGGCCGTCTTGCGCTTCACGTGGGAGCGACTCAGGAGCTCGTAAGCCCCGAACAGGAGCCAACCGACCTGGAGGTATCCCATCACACCGGCAATCGAGCTCGTCATCATCCGCAGCGGATCAGTGGCGGACGTCTCGAAGGCAAGAAAGAGGCTGATGCTCGCAGCGAGGTAGTAGATCGAGAGCGACAGCCAGCTGAACGTCCAGTGCTTGAGGTAAGACTGGCGGTAGCGTTTGTAGAACGTGAGGAGCAGGAGTGCCAGGACGAAGGCCATCAGCCCCCGCACGACATACATCGCCCGCACGAACTCCATCGATTCAATCATCCGAGGCTCACCGAACGGTTATACAGGCTGAGAATTCCCTTCATGGCGCGGCGACGTTTCAGCATTACTGCCCGTGCCGGGTCCGGTGAATCGTAACCGATGTTCCCACTACCTCACCCTCGATTGTGACAGTTCTTTTCGTCGCGAATCCTCCTCGCGTGGCTCCGGTAGCTTCCAGCACGAAGCCATTCTCCCCCACACGTCTGTATGTTCCAAACATTGAGCCTCCATCGATTTCAGCGGACGCTTCGTTCGTGCTCAGTCCGACCATATCGGTGGCCGCGAGTTCGGCAGCATTCTCCGCGTAGATATTTGCCGTGACCACCGCTCGAAAACGTCGCGCGTCCCTCGAGCGCTGCGAGGCGTCCTGGAGCAGCAGCTCGATCAGACCGAAGTAGAGCACGGCGATCAGCAATACGCTCAGAAGTACGAAACCTCTCTCTGAAGGTTTAGCGCGCACGGGGAAATACCACCTGTTCGAGCACGAGCTGCTCATCGCGACCGTACCCCTGCAACCGTACGCCGAACCTGTCGGGCGCCACCTCGGCCGCGGCCAGCTCGAATCGCGGAAGCCCGTGGGCGGCCCATCGCTCATCGAGATTTTCGTCCAGCCAGTGTAAGCGTTCTGCTTCCTCTGCCTCGAAGCGCCAGACGACGACCTCTTTCTCCGAAAGCCGGAGAATCAGGGTTGTGTTCGACTGGAGCCATCCCTCCCACATGAGCGGATACGAGACTGAATCCTGGACGTCACGTCGGAGGCGCTCGAGAACCGCCAGATGCTGCGGATGGTCGAAGAGGCGCAGATCCGCGTCCCTGTCGAACCGGAGAAACTCCACCTGGAGCGAAGTCAGGATCAGCAGCAGGACACCGAAGATCGCCAGCGCGATCACGACCTCGACCGCAGTCATTCCTCTCGAGCCGCGTCGTCTCACCAGAGATTCGTCCCTCCGGTGTCCGTACGCAGCACGGTGGCACTCGCCGAACGCCCGTCGCCCCATTCGACTCGCAGCGTCAGCTCCTTGATTCCGGGGCCCCCGTCCGCGACTTCGATGATCGTTTCCGGGTTCTCGAGTCCGCCCAGAATCCGCAGATCGCCACGAAATGCGCCGAGCTCTCCTTCACCGAGACTCCCCCATGGCTCGAATCGGAGCAGTTCCGCCTCGTTTGCGATCGCCTGCCACGCGAGAATGGCCTCCTCCGCGGATCGGATCGTGTTCTCTCTTTCGTAGAACACGGCCAGAGACGTCGTCATGACGAGTCCGAGGATCAGGAGACCGAAGAGAACTTCGATCAGCGTGAATCCCCGGGAGCGTCTGGCAGAGCCGTTCATGCCTGAAACAAACGGCATCGGCGGCGTTCTCTTCCCGTGGGAGGGGTTCTGTCGCCGCGCACGCATGGTTCCCACTGTCATCCTGAGCCGCCGGACCGCGAAGCGGGAGCAGGTCTGCCCTGAGCGAAGCCGAAGGGACGGTCGAAGGATCGCGTACGGCCCAACTCTCACGACCTGAGTACGCGACAGTCAGGACGCACCCGATCCTTCCCCCGCGGAGCGGGGTCAGGATGACAGTGCGCGTTTGTCGGCCTCTACTGGCCGCCGCGGCTTCCATGTGAGGGCGAGGATCGTGAGGTCGTCTTCCTGTGCGGCAGTTCCGCGATACTCCCAGAGATCCCTGATGATCGCGTCTCTGAGATCCTTCGAGCCCCTCTCCGGATGGTGCACGGCCATGCGGTCGACGAGCCGGTCGAGACCGAAGAGGTCCCCTTCCTCATCACGCATCTCGTACACGCCGTCGGTCTGAATCAGAATCACGTCACCCTCTTCGAGTCGAAACCGTCTGGTCTCGAAGTGCTCCAGCATCGCGGCCCCGAGCGGAAGAGAATCGATTCCGATCTCCTCGACCTCGCCGCTCCTGCGACGTACCAGCAGAGGCGGATGGCCGGCACTTGTGAGAACTGCCTCATCCGTTTCCGGGTCGAGCAGGAGGATCGAGAGCGTGACGAGCATCCGGTGGCTCGCCGTCTTGCGGATCATGGCGTGGAGGCGTGAGATCACCTCCACCGGGTTACGAAGATCGTCGGCGAGAAGCGTGAGGCAGCTTCTGACGCCGCTGAGAACGAGCCCCGACGCGAGTCCGTGCCCCGCGACGTCACCAACGACCACAGCCATTTTCCGCCCCTCGACCGGAAAGAAGTCGTAGTAGTCACCACCGACCTCCGTTGCCGGGAGCGAGACCGTGGCGATGTCGAGCCACTCCAGCTCGGGACTTGATTTCGGAAGCATGCTGAGCTGGATCTCCCGCGCGAACTCGAGCTCCTGCCGCATCCGAGCACGCTCCTGATACGACTCACGCGCCGCCCTCCATTCACGGACGAATTCACGCCGGAATCGTCTCGTCAGAAAGAGCTCGGCTCCGAGCGCCATCGCGTTGACCGACAGAGCACCCAGACAGACCGGAATGACGAAATCGGCCAGCGACTGGTTCGTATGTCCGAAGGCCCATGCCGTCCACCGCTCGACCACGGCCATCGCCAGATAGGTTCCGTGGAGAAGGATGAATTCCGATGGAGAAAACCGGAAGAGCAGCATCAGCATCGGATAAATGATGAACCACGGGACAACATTGTCGGTCCCGTATACACCCGTAATCAGAAGCATGTACTGGGTGACGAGATAAACGAGAACGGTTCCCCGGACGTGGGGTGAGATCAGTTCGGCGAGCCGGTCGAGAAGGCGACCTTTCGGCTCCTTCTGCCGTGGTTCGATTCTCCGGAAAACGAAGAAAAGAACGATGACGGTGAAGGCGCCGGCGCCAATCACGAGCGACCGAACACCCCCGGCCGCACCCGCGATCGCGAGCAGCGGGAACCACGAAACAAAAAGAAACCAGCGGGTGACGACGACGTTCCGGAGATCGAAACGCCGTCGTACCGCTGGTTCTTCGCTCAGTTCAGCGAGCTGATCGATCGTACGGGCCATTGTTTACAAACCGCTCCTGGTTTCCGGTACTACTACGATCTGCTCGCCTGAAGGTTGTCGTCAGGCCGAGGGCGACGCGTCAGAAACCGAAAGATTCTGCAGCAGCGAAACGAATTGGTCACGCGCCTGGCTCATCGTCTCGGCCGGACCGGTGGCCTTGAAGAACCACGGTCCACCCTCGCCTTCGACGACCGCGGCGAACATCCGCGAGTTCGGCTGCGGCTCGGTCGGGCCCATTCCCGTGGTGCTCGGGTTGACCGTACCGTTCGCGTCGATCCACGTGATCTGCAGACCGTTGGACTCGAAGGACTCACGGGTCGGTTCCTGAGTGGTCGACATCTGGTTGACCCACCTCTGGAGATTCGCCTCGGTACCGCCGCCACCACCGGGCCCGAAGAAGAAGACCGCAAGCTCACCCTCTCCGCCGGGACCAGGAATGGTCGCCTGGTCGAGACGCATCGGGCTCGAAGGCTGGGTCTGGACCCATCCTTCAGGAAGCTCGTACTCGAGCGAAGTGGACGCCGGCGAGGTTCCCATGCCGGGATGCCCGGGAGGCATCTGTCCCATTGGCTGCTGACCCATCGGCTGCTGGCCCATCGGCTGTTGCGTCTGTTGAACTGGTTCTTCCTGACCGCATGCGGCGATCAGCAGGATCGAGAATGTCAGTATCAGTACTTTTTTCATGTTTCCTCCTAAGCGGATCGTATTCTATCGTCTCGAGGCACGCTGGTGTACCGGCTCCTCCGGCGACCCGCCCCGGGGGGCCGTCGGCCTCCGGACGACCGACAACGGAAGGCTGCCGAGCTGTCATTCCGAGCGCAGCGAGGAATCTCGGTTTCCCCACCACCCGGATTCCTCCTCGCTACGCTCGTTCGGAAGTCTCCTTTTGTTTGTGATTGCCCGAACCGCACTCAGGCCGGACTGTGTGATTCTTCGCGGACTACCGCACTGCTTTGATGTTCGTCCCCGTTTCAGCTCCCATGACTTCCAGATGGCGAAGATCGCTGGATAGACAGTCAGCTCCAGAAGGAATGACGTAAACAGCCCTCCGACCATCGGTGCGGCAATCCTCTTCATCACGTCGGCCCCCGTTCCGGTGCTCCAGAGAATCGGTACGAGCGCGATGGTCGTCGTCATCACGGTCATCAACTTCGGCCTCACCCGCTGGGCAGCCCCCTCGACGATCGCTTCGCGAAGATCCGAGAACGATCGAAGCCGGCCCTCGTCCTTCCTACGCTTGTGGGCCAGCGTCAGGTAGAGCAGCATGATCACCCCCATCTCGGCATCGAGCCCCGCCAGTGCGATGAGACCGACCCACACCGCAACGCTCATGTTGTATCCGAGCAGATAGAGCAGCCATACCGCACCGATGAGCGAGAACGGAACGGCCAGCAGAACGATCGACGTCTCGATCATCGATTTCGTATTGAAGTACAGAAGCAGCAGCACGATGAGTAAGCGTGACCGGAACGACGATTTTCAACTTTGCCTTCGCTCGCTCGAAATACTTGAACTGTCCCACCCACGCGATGCGTGTTCCCGCGGGAAGATCGACGTTCTCCGCGACAGCGATTTTCGCTTCGGTCACGTAGTCCGCGATCGGCCTGTCAGTATCGACGAAGACGAAGCCGACGAGCTTGCCGTCTTCGCTTCGAATCATCGGCGGACCGGTCACCGACTTGATCTCCGCGACCTGCGAAAGCGGAATCTGCGCACCACTCGGCGTCGCGATGAACACGCGGGAGAGTTGCTCCGGGTCCTCGCGGTACTCACGGAGGTACCTCACGTTGATCGGATATCGCTCCCGACCCTCGACGGTTTCCGAAACATTCGCTCCGCCGATCGCCGAGGAGATCGCTACGTTGACCTCGCGCACGCTGAGGCCGTAACGGGCGGCCTGCTCACGCAATACGACGATGTCGATGTAGAACCCTCCCGTGGACCGTTCCGCAAATGCGCTCCTCGTTCCCGGGATCTGGGAGACGGCCTTCTCGATCTCGATCGACGTTCTCTCTATCTCGTCGATGTCATCACCGAAAACCTGGATACCGAGAGGACTTCTGACACCCGTCGCCAGCATCTCTGTCCGGGTCTGAATCGGCATCCACCAGACGTTCGGCATCCCCGGATACTGGAGACGCTCGTCCATCTCCTCGATCAGCTTCTCGTAGGTCATCCCGTCACGCCATTGATCACGCGGCTTGAGAATGATCGTCGTCTCGGCCATTCCGATCGGAGCGGGGTCAGTCGCGGTTCGCGCGCGGCCCATCTTTCCGAATACGCTCTCGACCTCCGGGAACGTCATCAGCTCCGCGTCCATACGTTGCAGGATCTTCGACGCTTCAGTGATCGACATCCCCGGTGGCGCTGTCGGCATGTAAAGAATCGCGCCTTCATTCAGAGGAGGCATGAACTCGTTCCCGAGCCGGAGAAAAGCCGGAATTGTCAGGAGCATCAGCACCCCGGTCACCGCGATCACGCCCCATCGATGTCTGATGACATAGTTGACGACAGGAGTGTAGGCGGCGATGAGCCAGCGATTCAGAAAGTTCTCATTCTCTTTCCGGATGCGGCCACGAATCAGGAGGGCCGCCAGAGCAGGCGTGAGCGTCACTGCCAGGATCGCCGCAAACCCCATTGAATAGGTCTTTGTAAACGCCAGCGGCTTGAAGAGCCTGCCTTCTGCGCCAGCCAGCGTAAAGACCGGCAGGAACGACACCGTGATCACCAGGAGCGAGAAGAAGATCGACGGACCGACCTCCTTCATCGCGAGGATGATCGTATTGAGTCGCTCCTCGTTGCTCCCCGGCTCTGCAGATTCCAGCTTCTTGTGAATGTTCTCGATGATGATGATCGAAGCATCGACCATGGCACCGATCGCCACCGCGATCCCTCCGAGAGACATGATGTTCGCCGTGAGTCCCTGGTAATACATCGGGATGAACGCGAGCAGAATACCTACGGGAAGTGTCAGGACCGCCACCAGGCCGCTCCGGGCGTGCAGCAGGAAGAGAAAGATCACGATGCTCACGATGATCATCTCTTCGATCAGGGTATGGGTCAGGGTATCGATCGAATCTTTGATCAGACCGCTGCGGTCGTACGTGACGACGACCTCGACCCCATCAGGAAGCGATGCATCGATCTCGTTCAGCCGCTCCTTCACGCGATCGATCACGCGCAGCGCGTTCTCGCCGTAGCGCATGATGACGATGCCGCCCACGGCCTCGCCCTCACCGTTCAGCTCCGCTGTCCCGCGCCTCAGGTCCGGCCCGAGCGTGACGTCCGCCACATCGCGAACCATAATCGGAACGCCACCACTGGCCCTCAGCGGAATGGTTTCCAGATCGGAAGGATCCGTGATGTATCCACGTCCCCGGATCATGTGCTCATGACCCGAGATCTCGATGACTCTCCCGCCGACGTCCTCGTTCGAAGACCGCACGGCATCGATGACCTGGTTGATCGAGATTCCGTACGAGACGAGCTTGTTCGGATCGACGTTGACCTGGTACTGCTTGACGAACCCACCGATCGAAGCGACCTCGGCGACACCTTCCACGCTCTGGAGTGCGTAACGGACGTTCCAGTCCTGGATCGAACGCAGCTCCTGAAGGCTGTGCTGCCCCGTCCGGTCGACGAGTGCGTATTGAAATACCCACCCCACACCGGTCGCGTCGGGACCGAGCGTCGGGCTCACATCTTCGGGCAACGTATCCCGCACCGTGTTCAGGTACTCCAGAACCCTGCTTCTCGCCCAGTAGAGGTCCGTACCGTCCTCGAAGATGACGTACACGAACGACATCCCGAACATCGACTGGCCCCGGACATACTGAACCTTCGGGGTCGACAAAAGGGCTGAGGAGATGGGATAGGTGATCTGGTCCTCGACCAGATCAGGACTTCTGCCAGGCCACTCGGTGAAGACGATCACCTGTGCATCCGAGAGATCGGGAATCGCATCGAGCGGCGCATCCCGCAGGGAGAACCATCCCCATACCGCCAGACCCGCGACAAGGAGGATCGTCAGGATCGGATTGCGCGCGCTCCATTCGATCGAACTGCCCACCAGCCCTCCGGAGGTCTGTCCAGGCTCAGTCGGTTTCATGATCGCCTCCGCTCCAGATCTCTTCTGCCGATCTCAGACGACTCTCGGAGGAGATCAGGAAGTTTGCTGAGGTCACCACCCGGTCACCTGCGCTCAGCCCCGACACGACCTCATAGCCATTCTCGCTGCGCGCTCCCAGCTGCACTTCCTGCGGCTTGAGCCTGCCTTCGTCGAGATCGAGGAATACGAGTGAGCGGGGACCGGTGCGGATCACCGCCGATTCCGGAACGATGAGCCGGATTCCACGGTCGACCCGGATCTCGACGTTCGCATACATCTCCGGCCTCAACGCGAGATCGGCATTCGGGACCTGAATTCGAATCTTGCCTGTTCGGGTCTTCGGGTCGAGGTATGGATACACGTACGAGATCTTTCCCGCAATCACGCTCGCGTCTTCCACGTAAGGAAGAGTGATCGTCGCGCGCTGGCCGACTTTGACATGAGGAAGATCCTGTTCATACACGTCTGCTTCGACCCAGATCGCGTCGAGTCCGGCAACCCTGTAGAGTCGCTGTCCGGCCTCGAGGGACATTCCCTCGACGACATCTTTCTCGATCACGTACCCGCTGACGGGCGAGAGGATCGGCATGCGCTCGAGTGGCTGGCCTCGCTCCTCGATCTGTCTGATCTGCGTGTCGGAGATGTCCCAGAGATGGAGCCGCTCCCTGGCCGCCCGAACGAGATAATCAGCACGCTCCGGCGCACCCGAACCGGCTGCGGACTGCTGACTGCGCAATGCCAGCAGATACTCCTGCTGGGCCGAGTAGAGCTCCGGGCTGTAGATCGTGAGCATGGTCTGCCCCCGTCGGACAGGCTGCCCGGTCTCGTTTACGTACAGATTCTCGACCCACCCCTTCAGCTTGAGGGTGACATCTCTGAGTCGGGACTCGTCGAATGTCGTCCGACCCACGGCGCGGATGGTCAGCTCGACCGGCTTCTCTTCGACGAGCGCCGTCCTCACGCCAATCCTCCGCCTCGCCGCATCATCCACCATGAGGACACCCGTCTCGATGTCACGCTTGCTGACTGGCAGCAGGTCCATCCCGCAGATCGGACACTTTCCGGGCCCTGCCTGTTTGACGGAGGGATGCATCGCGCACGTCCAGTGCGCGATCTCTTCGCCATCGTGCAGTTGCGTCGTGCCATCCATGGTCACCGAGGGAGGCTCGGCTGGCCAGCTCTCGTCGTTTCCGCACGTCAGCATCGCTTCGCCCATGTACGGATTCTCGAGACGATCGGACGGCTGCAACCAGCGATTGTTGGGGCCCTCGACCATCGGGCAGGAAAAGAGGAACCAGCCCGATCGCAGCTGTTCATGCGGCGCGACGACCGCGATGAGGTGGGCACTCAGTTCTCCGAAATGCGTGCGCGCTTCTTCGATTGATGTGACGTCCCGCAACTTGTCCGCCGCCACCGTAGCCTCCTGGAGCTGCTGCGAAATGGCTGTCAAGGTCGCCGGACCGTACTCCCTCGCGGCGCGAAGGCTCGCCGCAAGATGATCCGCATGAGCACCGAGACCGTCCATGGTGTCGGCGGCGAGGAGCAGCCGTATCTGTTCGTACGCTCCGAGAGCCGACTTCAACTCATCGACGGTCTCCGCCGAAAGCCTCGCCGTTTCTGTCGCGGCACTGGTCTGTTCCGCGGCTCTGCCCGGAAGGAACCAGTCGAGCAGCGGCTCCCGAAAGACGAGGATCGCCGCAATGGCTGCAATCGCAACGACACTCCATATCAGCAGCTTCTTCTTTCTGTTGTCGTCAATCGAGGTGGTCTCGGTGTGATCATTCAATTCATTCATTGTCGAGCTCCGAGTTCGTGAAGGGCATATCTCCAGAGGCGGCACTCAGACGCGCGGCGGCACTCCATGCGGCGCTGAGTGTCTTGTGATATCCGAGGAGAACTTCCTGGAGGTTGTTCTCAGCGTCGAGTACGGCAAGAAACGAATTTCTGCCAGTGCTGAAGCCGGCCTGAGCGGCCTCGGTCTGGTCCTGAGAAGCGGGGATCAGCAGGTTTTGATAGAGCGTCAGGGTCTCGAGATGGGATTCGAGCTCGTACCCCGCCTCCTGGATCTCGAAGGCCACCTCGTCCTTCGCCCCTTCCATTGCCGCCTGCCTTGCCTCGAGCTCGGCCCGGGCGGCACGAATGGATGCATCGATCCGCGATCGCCGCACCGGCAAACGGAATCCCACCCCAACCATGAAGCGATGATCACCCATGAACATCGAGCTCAATTCGGTCATCGCCATCAGATCGGGCCGTTTCTCCAGCTCCGCCAGTCTCAGACCCGCCTCGGCTTCGCTGATCAGTGCTTGCTTGCGTAGCAGCTCAGGCTGATCTCCGATCACCTCGCTATCCGCCGCGAAAGGAACCGGTGGCTCCAGCAAGGCCACGGGGGGGGCGAGCGGCGTGGCTGGTGCTCTGTGCAGCAGAGCATTGATTGCGGCTCTGGTTACGCGTAGATCAGCCTGCAGCTCGGTCCGCTCCCTGAGAAGTCGCGTGATGCGAACCTCTGCCTGCAGCGGATCCTGCTGCGCGGCATTCCCCACGACGTATTGTGATTCGGCCGATGATTTCATCTGCTCGACGAGCCGGTGGTGATGTTCGTTCAGCTCGAGTGCGCGATGAATGACGTACCAGCGGTCGTACAGAACAGAAGCATTCAGCGCGAGCTTCAGCCGCACCCGCTCGAGCTCCGCGCTCTGCATCGCAACCGCCGAGCGAGCCTGATCCTCTCTCGCATCGAGCCGGCCAGGCCACGGCACTTCCTGGCTGACGCTGATCGATGCGCCGATACTCGGATCGTCCAGCGTCAGCGGCGCGACCGACGTGGTCACTCGGGGGTCATCGAGAGAACCCGCAACTTCGACTCGGGCGCGGGCAGCACGGATTGCGGCGCCTGCCTCGACGACACTCGGATTGATCAGGAGAACCTGCTCGATCAGCTTGTCTCGCTGCAGGATCTCAGGTGAATCTTCTGGCGGTCCCTGACTCGCTTCGAGCATGGGACTCATCGCGACGATCAACGCCGCGAACAGGTAATGAACTCTCATATCTACACCTCGGGCCCGGTTGAATCATCGGTCGGGCAGGCAACGGGAAGAGATGCGGACGCATCCCTGGGGAAACCCGTCAGGTGAAGATCAAATCAGATAGGTCGAGAGAAGCGCGAGTCGTTCTGGAGGGGACCCGGCGATTGAAGGACATTCCGTGCGAGGCACTTCAGGTACTGGTGCCGGCTCGACCGATGAAGTGACCGGCGCGACGGCGAGTGAAAGCTGGGGCGCCTGCACCGACTCCGTGAGCACGAGATCGGGAGAGGGCGCGGGAGCGCTCTCGATCGTGCAGCAGTCCATGGGACCGGACGCGCAACACGGCTCGGTCTCGCAGAACGGCTCCGCCGTGGCCGCAGGCACCAGCGCCATCATGGCCGTCAGGAGAAGCATTGCTGTGAGCAGTCTCTTCACCATTGTGTTGAACCCGGAGCTCATTGTAACAATTTCGAGGGAGCCGCAAGGGCGCGGTGTGGAAGAGGGGCTCAGGAATCCCCTATCCCTCCAATACGAACGATAGAGATCGGGACCAGGGTCGAATGTGTGCAATGTTCTGCCTGAAGATAGGATCGTGCTTCGGAGCACTCCAGCGAGAATCAGGATTCGCGCTCAATTCGACGTTCTCGGCCCTCACCCCGGCCCTCTCCCAGAGGGAGAGGGAGGGGGCGGTGTGGAACCGGAGTATGGGAGGACTACTCGGAGAGCATCCTTCCCCAGTTTCTCGTGCCGAGCTTCTTGATCGTTTCGATCCGCTCTTCCGCGAGGCGGTCGGCGGCGATGGCGGTGGTGATGCCGTCGTGCTTCGCGATCTCGAAGACGCGAGAGAGGTTGAGGTAGATCGACCGCGTCATCCTCAGGGCGCGCTCCTGGCTGTAGCCACCCATGAGCTCGTTGTAGACGTTGATCAGGCCGCCCGCATTGATCACGAAGTCCGGCGCGTAGAGGATTTCACGGTCCGTCAGCATCTCGGCGTGCTTCTTCTCCTCGGCGAGCTGGTTATTCGACGCGCCGGCGACAATGCTGCATCGCAGCCGCGGAATCGATTCGTCATTGAGGATTGCGCCGAGAGCGCACGGGGCGAAGATGTCGCAGTCGACATCGAAGATCTCGTCTTTGCCGACGATCTCCACGCCCTTCTCGCGCGCCGCCTCGATCGCCTCTTCGTCGATGTCGGTTCCGAAGACCTTGGCTCCCTCCTCGCGAAGATATTCAGCGAGGTAGAGACCCACGCTTCCGAGGCCCTGGATCGCCACGCTGCGCCCCTTGAGGGAAGCGTCACCGAACTTCCAGTTGACGGCGGACTTGATGCCCTGAAGAGTTCCGTACGCCGTGACCGGGGAGGGATCGCCGCTTCCGCCATGGGAGGGCGAAACGCCGGTCACCCAGCGGGTTTCGGACAGGATGAGCTCCATGTCCTCCATGTCGGTGCCGACGTCTTCGGCCGTGATGTAGAGCCCACCGAGCGAGTCGACGTAACGTCCGAACGCCCGGAAGAGCGCCTCACTCTTGTCGGTCTTCGAGTCGCCGATGATCACGGCCTTTCCGCCACCGAGATTCAGACCGGCGGCAGCGGCCTTGTAGGTCATTCCGCGCGACAGGCGGAGAGCATCGGTGATCGCGTCCTCATCGCTGTCGTATCGCCACATCCGGCAGCCGCCGAGCCCCGGACCCAGGGTCGTCGAATGAACGGCAATGATTGCTTTGAGACCAACGTCTGGATTGGAACAGATGAGAACACGCTCGTGTCCCATCGTCTCGAGTTGTTCGAACACTTCCATCGGCTTGCTCCTTTGAACTACGGATGGTCTGGCGGTGGGTCGTGCAACTGCTCCCGCGGGAGCTCCTCCGACTGCGGATGACTTTTAGAGAGAGCCAGGTGGTGCGCGGGCGGGTCGCGATTCGACCTGCAGGCGCCGCGAGGGCGCAGGCGAGGATTAGTCTAATCAAACGGACCGCGCCGGGCAAACGAATTCGTCACACCTCAACGAGTGAGCCGAACGCCTTCTCCGGTGCACCGAGACCGACGCCTCACCGCACACGTAGGTTCCGGTCTGGCAAACACGATAACGATAGCTCCCGCTCGGCGTGACTCTGTCCACGAATGATCCGTCGTTGGCGGTCTCCTCGATGATCTCCCCGTCTCTGATGACCGTGATGATCTCTCCCGAGAGACCGCTCCACTCCAGAAGAATCTCATCGCGTGCGACCGGGTCCATGACCGACGCCACGAGGAGGGCATCCGTGCCACAACTCCACAACTCGCACACCCACTCCGGACGATCGATGAATGGATTCCGATTCCCCTGGTAACTGAAGACGATCTCGTGCCGTCTCCGCTCGTGGTCGTCGACTGGATCGTTCAGATGCCACTCGATCAGGGTCGACAGGATACCCATGTAGGCGACATCGAGATTCGAGCTGCTCCAGACGAACTCCGCTCGCTCACCCGTCAGCCGCAGGTCCGGCTCGGCGCAGCCGTTGCGTTCGTTGATACCGCCGTCGTAACGCGTCGCCATATAGAACATAGCCCGCGCCACGTCGCCGCGCCGGAATGGCCACACCTCGAACGAGCCGCTCTCGTACCGTCCATCGACGAAGTTCGCGAAACCGAAATCGTCTACCGGCAGCGCCGTCCCTCCCTCGACCCAGTCGAACGGTACATTTCCACGCGCCTCGTTGTAATCGGCGTCGGAAGCGAAGAGGGCATGGACGTCGGTGTACGCGGAGTTGCAGTCGTCGAGCTCCGCAAATCCGTAGGACTTCGGCCACGAATGCTCACGGTTCCAGCCGTCCCGGTTCGAGTCGCTCCAGTGATCATCCGTTTCGAATAGACGGTTGCGATAGAGATCACGGATCCGTCCCTCCACATCCCCTCCGTCGGCCTCATGAATGATGTCCCACGTATCGATCTCGCTGCTCGTATACGGATAACGCTGGTGGTCATCGATGATCTGATGGAGAACCCGGGCGAGCCGCGCTCCCGTCAAACCTTCTGCGCCCGCATAATATCCGGGCGGTTCCTCGCCCATTGCCGGAAGCGCTGCGAAGAGAATCGATGTGAGAATCAGACACGAGAATCGACAGCGAGTGCCGTCGAAGAAGATTCCATTCATGGAGAGATTGTAACGGAGCCGCCGGGATCCTCTCAGTCGCGGTGATCGATCGCGTCGCGGTAGCACTCACCGAGAACGTACTGCCACCCGCTGACGTAGGAGTTCCGGGCGTCGTCCGCTTTTTCACCATACTCCTCCCAGCCTCGGTGAGTGAGAAGTACGCGCGTCCCGCCTGCCGACTCGGTGAAGAGCACCTCGATCTCCTGAGCCGTTTCGGGCGGCCGCGCGGGATGCCACGAAAAGACGACGCGGCTCGGCGGATCAAACTCCATCACCGTTCCCCATACGATCTTCTCGCTGTTCTCGGCAAGCTCGAAGATCTCACCGCCGGCGGTCAGCTCGAATACGGCCGTTTCAGCTCGCTCACCAGAAACCGAATGAGTCTCGAGCGGCCACCACCGACTCAGATGTGCGGTAAAGAACTCGAAGGCTTTCTGCTGTGGGAGCGGGACCTCGACTTCGCTGCGTACGGGCTCGATACGGCTTTCTACACTCATGAAATCACTAACGTAAACATAGGCTCACAGTCGGAGCGGCGTCAAGCGCGGGGCGGGTGGCGTGGCGGCCGGAAGTCCGGCCACCGTCGCGGTCAGTGATTTCTCAGCGCGTCAATGAGCTCGCTCTTCGACATGTCGGACCGGCCTTCGATCCCGACATCCTTCGCCTTATCGTAACGGTAAGTACGCGACAGTCAGGACGCACCCGATCCTTCGCTGGCGCTCAGGATGACACGGATGTCAGGGGCGGCTCAGACACCATGCGGCCGTCGGGGAGAGCTCTACTCCTGCATACCGCCGGCGCCCACGCGATGGAGCTCGACCCGCATCCTGCCGAAATCGACGTCCACGTAGAACTTCTGCAGGTAGTTCTGTCCGAGGATCCCGACCGCCCCCGGACGCTCATCGGTGTAGAGGGGCATATCGTTGAACCTGCCGGCCCAGCGGTGAAGACCGATCGATACATCCTTGACGCGCATCCCGCTCTTCTGTGCACCACCGAGTCCCTGCATCGTGGCGCCATGGTAGCGAGGCACTCCATACGTGATGTTCTGGATCGAGAAGCGTGACTCGTTGAGAAACGTCACCTCGGAGCCCGTATCGAGAAGAAACGGGTACCAGCCCTGCTGGTTGATCGTCACGTGAACCAGGGGACGCTGATCGACCATGAACAGATTCTGGTTCGACACCGGCAGCCGCTCGTTCGCCTCGAGGAAATCCAACGTGAGAATGTTCCGCACATAGTCGAAGCGGAGGCGGAACTCCTTTAGAAGGTTCGTACCGATCAGGAACTCGATGTCGAACTTCTCGTCCTTCTCGACGAAGAAGTGAAGTTTCGAGTCATCCATGATCGCGACGGGCATATTCCGGATCGTCATCTCTCGGATCCGGAGCGAGTCGATCATGCCGAATTGTACGGCGATCGGCTCCCCGAGGAGCCCGTAGAAATAGCCGTCCACTTTCTCGAGCTTTCGAATCCCCGCCTTCTCCGCAAACGATCTCGAAACGATCGACATCACTGCTCCTGAATCGAGCACCGACTGGCCGTCGAGCCTTCCGTTGACCGTGACGGGTATCCGGGGAAGGTCAGGGGATCCGATGTCGAAACCGACGATGGCACGATGTGAACCTTCGATCGAATGAATGTCCGTATCCTGGATCGCACGCAGAAAATCGATGTACCACTCCTTGATGCTGATGCCGCCCTCTTTCGCGCGGAGGGCATACTCCAGGGCTTCCGCCATATCCTCCTGCTGATACGCCACCTGCGCCAGATCCCATTCGATCTGAGCGCGCAGCACCGGGGACATCTTCTGCTCCAGTGCCCGGTTCAGGGTCTCACGCGCCTGGGCGTACCTGCCGCAGAAGAACTGGGCTCTTCCGAGCAGAGCGGCCTGTTCGACCCGCTGACGTCGCGCCTGCTCGACCAGGCTGGACATCTCTGCTGCGGAGCGGTAGTCGCCGCGCTCGAGCGCATCCTCCAGATTCGACGGCTTGTAGATGTCGGATGGCAGCAGAAACAGCGGCTCAACCGTCACGTTTGAGGAAAGAGAGCATCCGCCGACAGCGAAGGCCGTGATCACCAGCAGCCATAGTCCGACTCGTCTCATGATGTGTACTGACGAAAGTACACCCATTTGTTCTTCTTGTGTGGCGGCGAAACCGAATCTTTACAGTGTGGTCGCAGACTCCTGACTGGCACGGTCTCTGCGATTCACCCGGTTATGAAGCTTTATCTGATCCCGCTCATCGCTCTGTGTCTCGCCACTTCCGCATGTTCCGATTCCGATGAACCGCTTCAGGGATGGAAGGAGAGTGATGTCGAGATCGTCAATGAGGGGACCGCTCCCGGCACCGCACAACAGGTCGTTTTGCCCGGCGACGCCACGACCACACCAATGACCGGGACGAACTTCGATACGACGACGGATCTCGACATGATCACCGACGAACAGCTCGGTCTCGAGAGTGACTCGACGACGCGCCAGGACGGAGAACAACGGGCAGGATCAATCGCCGGCCGGCGAGAGGCGACTACCATCACGACCATGGATACGCGCGACCGCACCACGGCAAGAACGACGACGGAACCGCGTCCGGAGCCGGAACCGAGCCCCTCGTCCTCACGCGCAACCTCAACGACATCGCAGAGTCCTGCACCTCCGCGACCGGCAGAGACAGCTCCGGAACCTGAACCGAAACCGAAGCTCGAACCGGAGACGGCACCCAAGCCTGACAAACCGGCGCCCGAAGCGAAGCCCGAAGAGGAAGACGGAGAAGAGGCACCCGAAGAGGAACACGACGTTCAGCAGGAGGAGATCCTTCCGCCGATTGTCATTCCGGCCCCGGAACCACCGAACAGCAAGCCGCAAAACGATGACTCCGATACGCTCATCGGGACCGCTGATCGCTCAGCCGGGTGAAACCGACTCCCTGGCTGGAGCGTCAACCTCTCCAATCTCGAGCACGATGCGCCACTGATCGAGCCAACGGTGCGCTTTTACATTTGTCACAGAGCAATCGCAATATAGAATGCGACGCAGTATGTCCAAGGTCGATTTCCAGACCATCATCGTCGAACTTCAGAACTTCTGGCGCGAGCGCGGCTGCCTTCTCGAGCACCCCTGGGATCTCGAAGTCGGTGCAGGCACAATGCACCCTTCGACCTTCCTCCGGGTTCTCGGCCCCGAGCCGTGGCGGGTGGCGTACGTCCAGCCTTCGAGAAGACCGGCCGACGCCCGCTACGGAGAGAATCCGTTCCGGCTGGGTAAGCACTACCAGCTCCAGGTGATCCTCAAGCCGTCTCCCCTCGAGGTTCAGGATCTCTATCTCGATTCACTCCGCGCCATAGGACTCGATCTGAGCAAGCACGACATCCGCTTCGAAGAGGACAACTGGGAGTCTCCCACCCTCGGGGCCTGGGGCGTCGGATGGCAGGTTCTGCTCGACGGGATGGAGATCACACAGTTCACCTACTTCCAGCAGGCCGGAGGCATCGATCTCGCGCCGATCTCCGCCGAGATCACCTACGGCATCGAGCGACTGACGATGTTCATCAACCGCCTCGAATCCGTGTACGACCTGACGTGGGCCGAAGGGTTCAAGTACGGCCCCGTGCGCCAACAGGAAGAGTACGAGTTCTCGAAATACTGGTTCGAGCACGCCGACATCGATCTCCACTGGAAACTTTTCGCGGCGTATGAGGCCGAGGCCGTTCGCTGCCTCGAGGCCGATCTCGTCCTGCCCGCCTACGACTACACGCTCAAGTGCTCACACGCCTTCAACACCCTCGATGCCCGCGGCGCCATCTCGGTGACCGAACGGGTCGGCGTCATCAAGCGCGTACGTGATCTCGCCGTGCGATGCGCCGGCCAATACCTCGAGGCGCGACGCAAGCTCGACTTCCCGCTGCTCGAGCATGACCGCGACCGATGGCTCAGCTTGTACGCCAAAGAGGAGACGGAGCGATGAGCGGCCGGAACGATCTCATCGTTGAGATTCTCGCCGAGGAGATCCCGGCCTGGATGCTCGAGGAACGGCTTTCCGTCCTTCACTCGAAGCTCGTCGAGCTGTTCTCGATCTATGAGAATCAACCGGTCGACGGGGACCGCATCCACTGCGACGCCACTTCACGGCGCCTGTGGTTCCACGTCGCTGCCCTGTCCGACCGCCAGCCGGATCGACGGGAAGAAGTAAAAGGCCCCCCCGAATCCATTGCGTTCAAAAACGACGAGGCCACGAAGGCGCTCGACGGCTTCCTCCGGAAAAACCAGGCCTCGGCCGACCAGGCCGTCCGGCGGGACGGCTACGTCTGGCTGGAGCGAACCGTCGAAGGGCGCTCGCTCGGAGAATTCATGGCGACCGATCTCCCTCCGGTCATCGAGGCGATCCGCTGGCCACGCATGATGCGATGGGGCACTGGCGAGCTCTCCTTCATCCGCCCGGTCCACGGGCTCATTGCGATTCACGGCGAGACATCACTCGACATCGAGATGTTCGGCATTCGATCCTCTACCCTGACGGCCGGACACCGCACCCGCGGCGCGAAAGCCGTCGAGATCGAATCGGCGGCCGCGTGGGAAGAGGCGCTGCGCGCGGAGAACGTCGTCGTAAGAGTCGCCGAGCGGGTCGAGCGACTGCAGGAGACCGCACGAAAGCTTGCTTCGGAAGTCGGTGGCGAACCAGCCGAGGATGCCGGCATCTGGCGGCAGTGGTCATTCCTCACGGAGTATCCCGGCCTCGTCCGGTCCGAGTTCGACGAGGAGTATCTCGAGCTGCCGGAAGAGGTTCTCGTCACGGTGATGCGCGTGCATCAGAAGCAGCTTCCCATCCATCAGCAGGGACGGCTGACGCGTCACTTTCTCTCCATCGTCGACGCGGAGAGCGATCCTGAGGGATTCGCCTCCAGCGGCAATGCATTCGTCACGAACGCACGGTTTGCCGACGCTCTCTTCTTCATGCAGGTCGATCTCAAGCGCGACCTCGCCGAACGTGTTGCCGACCTCGAGCATCTCCAGTTTCAGGAGACCCTCGGCGACTATGCTTCGAAAACGCGGCGCATCACCGCGGTGGCGGAAGCAATCCATGCCGCCGCTTCGTCATCCGTATCGATCGAGGACGTACGGGAGGCGTGCACGCTGTCGAAAGCGGATCTCGTCACCGAGATGGTCAAGGAGTTCACCGATCTACAGGGCCAGGTAGGCGGGATCTACGCCCGGCGGCAACAGAGACCGGAGAATGTCTGGCAGGCGATCTACGACCAGTATCTCCCGCAGAGTCTCGATGATGAGCTGCCACGATCGGAAAGCGGCGCGATCGTGTCGCTCGCGGATCGCATCGACACGCTCGCCGGGTTCTTCCTGATCGGGCTCAAGCCCACCGGGTCGCGTGATCCATTCGCACTCCGGCGCGCCGCTCAGGGAATCGTTCGTATTCTCTTCAACGAATCACCCTGGCGTATCTCGATCTCGATCGAGACGCTAATCGATATTGCTCTCGACGCATACGGCAGCGAGATCGAGGGTGATCGCGACGCGACCCGCAACGCATTGCAGGAGTTCATCTCCGACCGCGTGAGTACAGTGCTGGAGAACTCGTTCGGATTCGCCTACGACGAGATCGCGGCGGCGATGGCGCCTCGATGGTCGAATTCGCTCCCCGATCTGCGCAAACGAACAGCGGCGCTCCACGAGGCGAGACGATCGTCCGATTTTCTCTCGATTCTCGATTCTGCAAAGCGCATCTCCAATATCGTCCCGGAGGGCTTCAGCGGATCGGTCCGTGAGGAACTGACCGAGCACGATGCCGAGAAGAGACTCGCTCGACTCGCCGCAGCAGTCAGGTCCCAGATTTCGGAGCTGATTGCAGCGGGATCGTATGATCGTGCACTCGGTTCGTTCGCTTCGATGGCCGACGAGCTCGAAGCATTCTTCGACGACGTCATGGTCAACGTGGACGATGACGAGGTCCGGACAAATCGCCTTTCGATCCTTCAGCTCGTCGGCGAGCGGTCGCCGAGATCGGCGATGTCACGAAAATCGTCGTTGACCGGAAAGCGATGGACGGCGGGCGCTGACGCGCGCTGCCGTGGTGGAAGAGATCTCGCAAGACCGCACCGACCAGCACAGGTCGCAGCGGAACAACTCGGGAGGCAACGCTTCTATGGCAGACACAAAATGGGTTTACTTCTTCGGCGACGGGAAAGCCGACGGAGACCGATCGATGAAGAATCTACTCGGCGGAAAGGGCGCAGGCCTCGCCGAGATGACCAACATCGGCGTGCCCGTTCCTCCGGGATACACGATCACCACCGAAGCGTGCGTCGAGTACTACCGCAACGGCAGAACCCATCCCGACAGCCTCAAGGAGGAGGCCGCAGTAAACCGGGACAAGCTCGAGAAGGCTCTCGGCCAGAAGCTCGGCGACCGTGAGAACCCGCTTCTCGTTTCGGTCCGCTCCGGTGCTCGCGCATCGATGCCCGGAATGATGGACACGATCCTCAACCTCGGCATCAATGACGAGACTGTCGAAGGGCTCGCCCGTACCGCGAAGGATCGACGATTTGCGCTCGACTCCTACCGCAGATTCATCCAGATGTACTCCAACGTCGTTCTCGGCATCGACCATCACAACTTCGAAACGAAACTGGAGACTATCCGCAAGGAAGCCGGAGTCAAGAGCGATCCGGAGATTCCGGAGACGCTGCTCGAGAAGCTGATCGAACAGTACAAGGAGATCGTTCTCGAGGAAAGCGGGAAAGCGTTTCCGCAGGACGTCGATGATCAGCTCTGGGGAGCGATCAATGCGGTTTTCGAATCGTGGGACAACAAGCGAGCAATCACATACAGACGTCTAAACGGGATTCCGGACGAGTGGGGAACCGCCGTCAACGTTCAGGCGATGGTCTTCGGCAACCGCGGCGACCGTTCAGCGACCGGAGTGGCATTCACTCGCGACCCCTCGACGGGAGAGAAGAAGTTCTACGGGGAGTATCTGGCGAACGCGCAGGGCGAGGACGTGGTTGCAGGGATCCGTACGCCACATCCGATCTCGAAGGCACGTGCCTCCGAGGGAGAACCGTCTCTCGAAGCGGAGCTGCCCGAAGCGTATGCCGAGCTCCTCGATGTGCAGGCAAAGCTCGAGTCTCACATCGGCGATATGCAGGACATCGAGTTCACGATCGACTCAGGCAAGCTGTATCTGCTGCAGACTCGAACCGGCAAGCGAACAGGTCTCGCCGCCGTACGCATCGCGTGCGACATGGTCGACGAAGGTTTGATCGAGCCCCACGAAGCTCTCCGCAGGATTGACGCCGGTCAGATCATCCAGCTCCTCGCTCCGATTTTCGATCAGGCGGAAAAGCAAAAAGCCGTCGACCGCGACCGTCTTCTCGCGAAGGGTCTGGCAGCCGGCCCCGGCGCCGCGACCGGACGCATCGCGTTCAGTGCCGAGGACGCGGTGAAGATGGCCGAGGACGGTGATCCGGTGGTTCTGATCCGCATCGAGACCTCGCCGGAAGACATCGCCGGAATGCACGCCGCAGCCGGGATCCTCACTGCCCGCGGAGGACTGACCTCCCACGCGGCTGTGGTTGCGCGGGGGATGGGCAAGCCGTGCATCGTCGGAGCCGGGGAGCTGCGGATCGATTATGAGCGCGGCCAGATGAAGCTCACCGAAGCTGCCTCGCTTCACGAAGGCGACTGGATCTCGATCGATGGAACGACGGGTGAAGTGATCGAAGGGAAGGTCGCCACCCGGCCCTCCGAGATCATGCAGGTACTGCTGGAAGGGTCGCTCGATCCGCAGAGCTCGGAGATCTACCAGCGATTCGACCGGATCATGAACTGGGCCGACGAGGTCCGGACAATGGGCGTCCGTACGAACGCTGACACGCCGAACGACGCGCGAGTCGCCAGAATGTTCGGAGCCGGTGGAATCGGGTTGTGCCGCACCGAGCACATGTTCTTCGATGATGACAGAATTGCGGCCGTACGCGAGATGATCCTCGCAAAGAGCGCTGAAGGTCGCCGGCTCGCCCTCGAAAAAATTCTTCCCTATCAGCGTGAAGACTTTGCCGGCATCCTCGAGGCGATGGACGGGCTGCCCGTGACGATCCGGCTTCTCGATCCTCCGCTGCACGAGTTCCTCCCATCGACCGAATCACAGATGTCACTCATGGCGCGCGATCTCGGCTGGTCGTTCGTCGATCTGCGCGCGAAGGTGCAGGAGCTCGAGGAAGTCAACCCGATGCTCGGCCATCGCGGCTGTCGTCTTGGAATCACCACACCCGAGATTTACGAGATCCAGACACGCGCACTTTTCGAAGCCGCCTGCGACGTGAAGAAAAAGGGCCTCGATCCACGGCCCGAGGTCATGATTCCACTCGTCGGCACGGTGCGCGAGCTCGAGATCCTGCGAGAGCTGGTCGACCGGGTCGCACACGAGGTGCTGGAAGAGCGGAAGATGGAGATCCCCGTCATCATCGGAACGATGATCGAGATCCCGCGCGCCGCTCTGATCGCCGACCAGATTGCCGCCCACGCCGACTTTTTCTCCTTCGGAACGAATGACCTGACGCAGATGACATTCGGATTTTCTCGCGACGACGTCGGATCCTTCATGCCCTTCTATCTCGATCAGGGGATTCTCTCCCGCGATCCGTTCGAATCGCTCGACACCTCGGGAGTTGGCCAATTGGTGCAGACCGGTACCGAGAAGGGTCGCGCAGCGAAGGACTCGCTCAAAGTCGGTATCTGCGGTGAGCACGGCGGGGAGCCCGATTCGATCCGCTTCTTCCGCACATGCGGCCTCGACTACGTCTCCTGCTCTCCGTACCGCGTGCCAGTCGCGCGACTGGCCGCCGCCCAGGCCGAGCTCGAGATTCAGGACAAGGACTGAAGCCGTCAAGTACGCTCACCCTTTGCGCCGACGGGTAGACGGATAAGGCGTCATCCTGAGCGAGATCCTTCGCTCCAGACTGTGTGAAAAACCGATCGGCTTCGCCACCGTCTTTTTTGGAGTGCTGAGCTCGCCGAAGGACGAGCTCAGCTTTACATCACGCCGCCTTACGGGCTGCGGCGGGTTGCAAGCTGCAGTGGAAATTTCCTGACTGGTCCCGATTGCGGCCTCGATGGTGGTCGCCACGGGATCCAAAGCGGGGCTCGTCCTCCGGCGAGCACCGCACTCCAAAGTCACAGCCTCGATTCACGAGGCGTTTTCTCACAGTCTCGCGCTCAGGATGACAAGGTTCCCGACGCTCGGATCAGAATGGTGCCTCTACCGGCTTCTCCGCTACTCGCGCCTGCTCGCCTCTGCGATCTCCTGGAGACGGTCGAGGACTTCGACCTTCCGGAGGATCTTCTCGACCAGAGTCCATGTCTCGCCGAGCTGTTTCTCGATCCGCGCCAGGCGCGCATTGAGATCCGTCTCCTCGAGCTCCTCGACCAGTTCCCTGAAGAGAGGATCGTTGTAGGAGTCGCTCGAGTCTTCGACGAGCCGAATTGACAGCGTTTCCTCCGGATCGCCTTCGGTCAGATAGAGGCGTTCGATCATCTTGTCGATCGAGCTCTGAGGAGCGATCAACGGCTGGATCTCCTTGCCGGTCACCATCTCGATCTTCTCGACGACATCGATGTCGGTCGGATCCGCCATCGCGACTTCCAGCCGGCCATCTTTCACAGCGACTGGCACCGCGCGACATGTCTGCGCGAGAGTGAGCGGAAAATTGCGCACCAGCTTTCTCGGAACATGCACGTTGAGAAGGCTGATACACGGGATGTCAATCTGTTTCGACAGAAATGCAGCGAGCACATTCTCGTCGATGAACTTCAGATCGACCAGTGTCGAACCGAACTTCCGCCCGGTCCGCTTCTGCTCCTCGAGTGCGATCTGCATCTGGACTTCGTCGATGAGATTCGACTCCAGGAGCATGAGTCCCAGATTCCGCTTCATAAGTCGCCGTCCGCCATTGTAACCCCCGCAGAGTATGCAAACCGCGTGACCCAGAACACAAAAAACCCCGCCGATGGCGGGGTAATGGAATCACTCGATCATGCGAGTCAGCGCGTCGCCTTGAATCCGGCAAGTACGCCGAGGGGTTTGGACATCCATCGAAGCCCCATGGCGCGGGCCATCTTCTTCCCGGCGCGCTGCCCCATTCGATAGCGGACAATATTCATCAGAAACTTGATCATTTGACCTCCTTTTGTAGCAAATAACATTTGCAACCAGCACGCCAGTGGCGTCTCTCAGACGGAGATGGTCGCCTTGTGGTCACCACGGGGAGCGGGATTCGTCCCGCCCCCAGACTCCTCGCTTCGCTTCGGAATGACAGCCCCCGTGCTCCGAGAGGTTTCGAAGGGGTCAGTTCCCCTCACTCAATCGGCGGAGGGCAATCGACCCGGCCACACGCCCCGCCTGATGCACTCTACGATCCTTCAGCGACAGGAACGCCGCACTGCCGTAGCCGGCCAGAAACAGCAGAATGAATGGCAGTGGGATCAGGATTCCGTGAATCGTGACGAGAACCGCGGCGAATCCGAAGTACGTGGCGAGGGTCAGCTCCGGCAGAGGAAGCCGCGGTCTCGCCTCCACTCGTCTCTGCCCTGGTCTTCCCTGTTTTGGTGTGCGATTGAACTCCCCACCCTTCAGGACGATCCCTTCCAGCACCGCCCGCGCATTGACGACACTCAGACCCACACCGAAGGGGATCAGCCATGCGAGCTCTCCAGCAGTCGGCGGCCCATGTCCAACCTGCCTCTGTCCTTCACGGTAGAAGAGCAGCAGAGAGCTCGTCGAGCTGAAAAAGAGCAGGCCGTCGAGCAACAGAAACCAGCTCATCCCCGATGCGTAGCGAATCATCATCGAAGGCACCAGCAGGAGCGCGAGGAGCAGAGTCAGGAGATATGCGAAGTTGTTGGTCAGATGGAAAACCGCTTCCAATCGCACCCGCCAGGGGAGATCGCTTTCGAGCAGCGACCGGACATGAAGGCGCGCCGTCTGGAGCGACCCCTTGGCCCACCGGAACTGTTGTCCCTGAAACGCCGTGATCGTGTTCGGCAGCTCCGCGGGAACCTCCACGTCGGAAAGAAAGTGAAACTTCCACCCTTCCCTCTGAGCCCGATACGAAAGATCGAGATCCTCGGTCACGGTCGTGGCGGACCATCCTCCTGACTCCTCGATCGCCTGCCGGCGCCACACGCCGGCGGTGCCGTTGAAGTTGAAGAAGAGCCCGTGCCCGTGACGAGCCGCCGACTCGACTGCAAAATGAGCATCGAGGTACAGAGCCTGGAGGCGGGTCAGAAGAGACTCGTCCCGATTCAGGTGGGTCCACCGCGCCTGAACCATACCGATGGCGGGGTCTGCGAACCAGGGGACCGTCCGCAGCAGAAAGTCAGGCGGGGGAACGAAATCGGCGTCGAAGACTGCGAACATCTGGGACTCGAACGCCCGAACCCGTACGCGAGAGCCCCCGCCTTGTAGCCGTCCCTGCTGCTCGCGCCGGATGTGAACCACGGTGGCCCCGCAAGAACCGATGCTCTCCAGCTCTTCCTGAATGAGCGCTGTGGTCTCGTCGGTCGAGTCATCGAGAATCTGAATCTCGAGCCGGCCTGGATAGTCGAGTGCAACAGCCGCACGCACGAGCCGCCCCACCACGGCCGGTTCGTTGAACACCGGCAACTGCACGGTCACCGCGGGCCACTGTTCGGGCGCTGGCGGACGCGGAGCGCGATACGATGCCCGCCGCACGAGACGGATCAGGTGAAACCTGTGGACCGCATACACGACCAGCCAGATGAGGAGCGCGTAGTAGACCGTCAGAAGGACATGGTCCGCCGTACTCATCTGGCCTCCCGGTCGGCGCTGTTGATGATGATCCTCGTTGCCGCGCTGGTTCTCACGGCTCCGTTCATCTTTCGTCTCGCAGGATTTCCCGGATTCGCAATCGTCTCAACGGCAGCTTCGGCGGCGTGGCTGATTCTATTCGCTCGCCTCGATCTGCGCGCGCAGACAGTTCGGTCAGTTCTCATCATTGCTGTATTGATGCGCGTCCCGCTCTGGTTCTTCGCTCCCGATCTCTCCGGCGACGTCTGGCGCTACCTCTGGGACGGGAGAGTATCGCTTTCCGGTCACAGTCCGTACGCTTCGCCACCCGATGATCCGTCGCTGACTCACCTTCGCAGCGCATGGCACGGCGCGATCAATCATCCTGAAATCGCGACGATATATCCACCGTACGCGCAACTCCTCTTTCTGATTCCGGCGATCGGTGGAGGATCGCTGCTCGTGTGGCGCGCTCTCCTTCTTATGTTCGAGATCGCCGCGCTCACCTGCCTGCATCGTACTTCCCCTCGCGCCGCGCTTCTCTGGGCTCTGTTTCCTCTCGCGGTCTGGGAGGGACACTGGAGCGCACACGTCGACGCGGCGGCTGCCGCGATGCTCCTCGTGTCGCTGTCAGCTCTGAGTCGACCCATGCTCTCCGGCGTCGCTGTCGGTCTCGCCGCGGGAACCAAGGTGCTGCCAGCGGCGGCGCTCCCTGCGCTTCTCCGGAGCTCGAAGCATCGCGGCCGCTGGCTTCTTGGATTTTCATGCACACTCGCAATCGCTTTCGTGCCGTTCCTCGGAGGTGCGGTGATGCCGGGCCTTCGAGACTACTCGCGGAGCTGGTCATTCAACGGCCCTGTGTATGAGCCACTCGTCCGCGTCGTTGAGCTTCTGCACCTCGACGCGATCGCCCAGACGATGTGGACGACGATCAAAGACCCGCTGACGCTCGATTCGATCTCGGCTACGGTTTACGGACTCCTCTACCCGGCCATGATCACCCGCGCGATTCTCGGCCTGCTGTTTCTGGCGGCAGTTGTGGTTGTGCTTCGTCGCACTCCGGGAACGCCGGCCGCCGTCGCCGATTCGCTCGGCCTGCTCCTGATCTTTTCCCCCACCGTCCACCCCTGGTACTGGCTACCCGTGGCGATCATCGCCCTCGCCGCTGAGCGACGCATCTGGCTCTATCTCGCCTGCGGCAGCATGATGTCGTACCTGCTGTACGCATCATTCCACCCGCTCGTGGTGCTCCTGCTCAGTTACGGCGTACCACTGGTCGCCTGGCGCTGGGACCGAGCACGCCGCAGACGCACAAATCCTCAGCGTACCGATCGTCATCCTGAGCCGCCGTAGCGCAGCGGAGGACGGTCGAAGGATCGCGCACGGCCCGACTCTCAGGACGGAAAGTACGCGACAGTCAGGACGTACCCGATCCTTCGCTGGCGCTCAGGATGACAAGCTTTTCGTAGTCGGCCGCTGGGCTTCAGTGGTAAGTCTCTCGAGCGATTTCCATAACGACTGCCGACTGCCTCCCCCGTCACTCCCAGGTCCGCACAAACAACATCCGCTTCGTCTCGTATCCCGGCAGATCAATCATTCCCTCGAACTGCATCCCGAGCTTTTCGAGAACTTTGATCGAGCCTCTGTTCTCCGGATGGGTGACGGCGGCGATCCGCGTCAGACCGAGGGTTCGCGACCCGAAGTTCATGACCGCTTCAGCGGCCTCGAAGGCATACCCGCGGCGATAGAACCGCTCGAGGAAGCCGAAGCCGATCTCCACGTCCTCGATTGGAGGGCGACGCAGCAGTCCACAGATGCCGACGAGCTCGCAGGAGTCTCTCAGTTCGACCGCCCAGAGCGCGAATCCGAGCGACGAGTGCCTCGTGATCTGTTCCTGGATGTAGCGGACGCCATCATCGGTGGTCCTGAGCTTCCGGTCGCCGATGAACCGGAGAAAGTCCGATGTATTGAAGAGCTCGATCACAAAGGCTGCGTCTGTTTCGGCGGAGAGCTCCCGGATGTGAAGGCGCTCGGTCTCGATGATGGTCATGTTCACCTTCTAATGATCCAGCGACTCCGCGGCTACTCTCTTCCGCTGAGGGCTGTTGGAACCGTGTCTGCGGTCAGGCGTCTCGAGTCGAAGTTTCTCTTCACCATCGATCCGGTGTAGATCGCAAGCGCGCCCCAGATCATCAGGAAGGCGATGAGACGATCGTGATCGAATGGCTCGTGGTACACCACCAGCGCAAGAACGAACTGGATGGTCGGCGCGAGGTACTGGAGGATGCCGATCGTCGCGAGCCGCAATCTCCGCACCGCGATGGCAAACCAGATCAGCGGTGTCGCCGTGACGATGCCAGCGGCGATCAGCAGGAGGTCAGTCGAGCGCGAAACGGAGCCGAACGAAATCGTTCCTTTCATTCCGAGCACGACGAGGTATCCGAGAGCGAGGGGGAGAACGATTCCGGTCTCCACGGCGAGACCCTCGATCGATTCGACTTTCGCGATCTTCCGGAGAAGCCCGTAGACGCCGAAGGAAAACGCGAGAAACAGCGAGATCCCGGGAAACACACCCGCCGCCAGAGTCAGCCAGATCACACCTGCGGCCGCGAGCGCGACCGCGGTCCACTCGACCCGCGAGAGCTGCTCTTTGAGGAAGAGGAACCCCATCAGCACGCTCACCAGAGGATTGATGAAGTACCCCAGACTCGCCTGGACGATCTGTCCATTCGTCACGGCCCAGATGTAGACGAACCAGTTCGCGCTGATCGTGAAGGAGGTCACCGTCAGGATGAGCAGCGTTTGACGGTTCGATACCGCCCGTCGGAACGCTCCCCATCGCGATCGGATCGACAGAAGGAGGGTGAGAAACAGAAGTGACCAGATGACCCGATGCGCCAGAATCTCGAGCGGCGTCACATGAGCGACCGCCTTGAAGTACACCGGCCCGAGCCCCCACCACACGTAGGCAGCAATTGCCCATGTCAATCCGCGGGTGTCCGGTCGTTGGTCATTAGTCATCGGTCAGTCATCCTGAGCGCAGCGAAGGATCGCATGAATCCTACTCGAGATGAATCTGACCATCGCCCTGATTCAACTCGAAGTAACTTGAACGTCATTCTTCGCTGCTCTGAAAATACCCCCGGCATGTCATCCTGAGCCGCCGGAGCGCAGCGCAGGACGGTCGAAGGATCGCGAACTTTACCGACTGTCAGGACCGAAAGAACGCGACAGTCAGGACGCACCCGATCCTTCGCTGCGCTCAGGATGACAATCCTTTCTCCTCCCGGCGCCAGCCAGCGACCAACGACTCAGCCCCTAATCCTCGGTCTCCGACTTGAGCGATCGCGTCATCAGTCTGCTCAGAGAATCCTGCGGTGTGGTTCCCTCGTAGAGCAACGCGTACATCTCCGAGATGATCGGCATTTCGGCCTGATACTTGTCTGCGATCATCTTCGCGGACTTCGCCGTCTTCACGCCCTCGGCGACATAGCGGGTCTCCTGGAGGATCTGCTGGAGCGTCTTGCCCTGACCGAGCTGTACACCGACGCTTCTGTTGCGGGACAGGCTGCCGGTACATGTGAGAACGAGGTCGCCCATCCCCGCCAGACCTGCAAATGTCTCCGGCTTTCCACCGAGAGTCACGCCGAGGCGTCGCATCTCATGCAGACCGCGTGTGATGAGCGCGGAGGTGGTGTTGGATCCATACCCCAGGCCGTCAATCACGCCAGAGGCAATCGCGATGACGTTCTTGAGCGACCCTCCGATCTCGATACCGACGACGTCACAGCTTCGATAGAGCCGGAACGTCTCGTAACTAAGCTCGTGCTGGAGGAGGGTCGAGAACTCTTCGCTGTCCGAAGCGATCACCGCGGTCGTCGGGTAGTCGAGCGAAACTTCTGCGGCGAAGGTGGGTCCGGAGAGGACCGCAAAACTCTTCAGCCCCTCGCCCAGCACGGAGCCGGTGATCTCGGAGATCCTGCTCAGCGACTCGTTTTCGATTCCCTTCGTCCCGGACACGATGCGGACCGGACCCCTCAGGTAGCCGCTGAGCTGCGTCAGCACTTCACGGTAATGATGGCTCGGCGTCACCATCAGAATCAGGTCGCTGAACTCGGCGATCTCGGCGATCTCGTTGGTGACCGACACCCCCTCACCGAACTGCGCAGTCGGAAGGTATACGGGATTTGACCTCGTCTCCTGGATCTGCCGTGCGATCTCCGGATCGTGTGCCCAGAGCAGCACTTCATGCCCCGCACGACTGCTGGCGAGAGCGAGAGCAGATCCCCACGATCCAGCTCCGACGACCGCAACTCTCATGGGAACCTCTTTTCCTCGCCGCTGAGAATTCTGGCGACGTTGGTGCGATGCTTGACGATCACGAGCAGACCGATGGCAACGCTGAAGATGATCTCCCAGGTCGTCCCGCCAGTCACGAATCGCAAATAGAGAGGAAACACGGCAGCAGCGGCCATCGACGCGACCGAGACGAAACGCCCGACGGTCAGAACGATGATGAAAGTCAACAATGTGAACAGAAGTGACAGCGGGTCGATACCGAGATAAGCACCTGCGCCCGTCGCGACTCCCTTGCCGCCTCGAAAGCCCAGCCACACAGGAAACATGTGTCCGACGACGACCACGAGCGCCGCCAGACCCACCCAGAAGGAGGGGGAATCCGTGGCGGTCGCTCCATTCACTCCCAACGGCCACACCGCCGAGTTCACGACGGCCTTGGCAACGAGAACAACGACCCAGCCTTTGAGTCCGTCGAGAATCAGCGCGAGCAGCCCGGCTCTCTTTCCTGCGTTGCGAAGGACGTTCGTCGCTCCCACGTTGCCGCTGCCCACTGCCCGGATGTCGACTTTCTTGAACAGACGCATGACGATCCAGCTGAACGGGATCGATCCGATCAGATACGCGCCGATGAGCAGCGCCACCGGGTAGAGGGCCTCGTTTCCGCTCACGTCGTCAGACAGCCTCGAACGATCGCTCGAGATCGGCAATCAGATCCTCGAGATCCTCGATTCCGACGGAAATGCGGACGAGTCCACCTGTGATGCCGAGACGGTTGCGGTCCTCCTCCGGAACCGAGGCGTGAGTCATGGTAGCAGGGTGCGAGATCAGCGTCTCGACTCCTCCCAGCGACTCCCCGAGTGAGCAGAGCTTCACTTCATTGAGGAACTTCCGCGCGTTCTCGATCGACCCGAGCTCGAACGAGATCAGTGCACCGAAGCCTCTCATCTGCCGCTTCGCGAGCTCGTGCTGCGGGTGGGTCGAAAGACCGGGATAGTTCACCTTCTTCACTTTCGAATGATTCGCCAGATACTCTGCGATCGCCGCACCATTCTCATTATGCTTCTCCATCCGTACCGCAAGGGTCTTGATTCCCCTCATCACCAGGAACGAGTCGAATGGAGAGAGAATCGCACCAGCGGCGTTCTGCAGGAAGCCGATCCTCTGTCCGACCTCGGATGAGCTGCAGATCACGGCACCCCCGACCGAATCGGAGTGTCCGTTGAGAAACTTTGTCGTCGAGTGAACGACGATGTCGGCACCGAGGCTGAGTGGCTGCTGGAGAAACGGTGAACAGAACGTGTTGTCGACCACGACGAGAATGTCCCGGTCTTTCACCAGCTTCGTGCAGGCGGCGATGTCGGTGATCGACATCATCGGATTCGTCGGCGTCTCCAGAAACAGCATGCGCGTCTCGTCGCGAAGCGCCCGCTCGATGTTCCGCACGTCAGTTGTGTCGACGTAGGTGAACTCCAGCCCCATCCGCTCGAGCACGTGATGAAAGAGCCGGAACGTTCCGCCGTACATGTTGGCGGCGGCCACGACATGATCTCCCTTGCTGAGGAGCTTCATGATCGTGTCGATCGCCGCCATGCCGGAAGCGAAGCAATGTCCCGTTTCGCCTCCCTCCAGAACGGCGAGATTCGCCTCTAGCGCAGATCGCGTGGGATTTCCCGTCCGCGCGTACTCGTACCCCTTGTGCCGGCCGAACTCTGGCTGTACGTAGGTCGAAGTCTGGTAGATCGGAACTGCTACGGCACCTGTCAGCTCGTCCGGATCCTGTCCTGCGTGAATGCAATCAGTTGAAAAGCCCATGGTCAATCCTCAATCGTTCCTGTATTTCTCGTACACGTCTTTGGAGAGATATCGCTCGGAGCTGTCGGGGATGACGGTTACGACGCGCGCACCCTCACCGAGCGACCGGGCAACCTGGAGCGCGGCGACGACATTTGCTCCTGCAGATGATCCGCACAGCAAACCCTCCTTCGATGCGAGCTGGCGCATCATCTCGAAAGCGGGAGGATCGGGAACGAGAATGACATCATCGGCCAGCTCGAGATCGAGAGTCCCGGGAATGAAGCTCGATCCGATCCCTTCCACGTCGTGCGGTCCGGCCTCTCCCCCCTGAAATACCGATCCCTGCGGCTCGACGACGATGTTCTTCATCGTGGGCAGCTTCTCCTTCAGATAGCGGGCCACACCGGTGAACGTCCCTCCGGTACCGGCGCCAGCCACCCATGCGTCGATCTCTCCGTCCATCTGCTCGAAAATCTCCGGACCCGTCGTCCGGTAGTGGCTGTCGGGGTTCGAGCGATTGGCGAACTGCTGGAGCACCACTGCCCCATCGATCGTCGCCGCCATCTCGTGCGACTTGTCGATCGCACCCTTCATTCCTGCATCCTCGGGAGTGAGCACGACTTCTCCTCCGAGCGCCTTCATCAGCTTCCTCTTCTCGACAGAGAACTGCTCCGGAACGATCAGGATCACGCGATAACCGAGCTGGACGCCGACCAGAGCGAGACCGACGCCGGTGTTCCCCGCAGTCGGCTCGATGATCGTACCTCCGGGCTGGAGCTGGCCGGCTTTCTCTGCATCCCTGATCATGCCGATCGCCACCCGGTCCTTGACCGAGAAGCCGGGATTCATGAACTCCAGTTTTGCGAAAATTCGGGCGGAGCCGGGCTCGCTGATCGAGCGCAACTCCAGGATGGGGGTAGAGCCGATCAGATCGATAATCGATCCCACCGGTCTGGACGGTTTGTGCAATGCGATGTCATTCATTCGAGATCCGTTTCTGAAAGTTTTCAATTGAAGATTTGTCCGGCCGTCCCGTTCGTCGCATGATGTTGCCCATGATTCGGATCGGCCCCGCGGGGTGGAGCTACGACGACTGGAATGGAATCGTCTATCCATCCAGTCCGTCGCGCGGCTTCGACCGCCTCGGTTGGATTTCCGATCAGTTCGATACGGTCGAAGTGAACGCCTCGTTCTATCACATTCCGGCTCCACGACTGCCCAGAAGCTGGGTCGGACGCGTCACGAATCCCCGGTTCTCGTTCACTGCAAAGCTCCACAGGTCCTTCACACACGATCCCGGGTTCCCTCCCGCGGCCGACGTTTCGCGATTCCGGCAGTTTCTCGAACCGCTTCTGCAAAATGACCGGCTCGGCGCCATCCTCATCCAGTTTCCGTGGAGCGTACGGTACGGGAAAGACTCGATCAGCCGGATGTCCAGGATCTTCGATGCCTTTCCTGATGTGCCGAAGGCCGTTGAAGTTCGCCACTCCAGCTTCGCCGTCCCCGATTTCGGCCACTTCCTCGCCAATCGCGGTGTCTCTCTCGTGAACATCGATCAGCCTGCACACAACGACTCGATCGGTCCCTCGACGGAGCTCACCGCCGAACCGGGCTACGTGAGATTTCACGGTCGTAATCTTGCGAAATGGTTCAATCATGATGAAGCCTGGGAACGATACGACTACCTCTATTCTGAGGAGGAGCTCGACCCGTGGGTGAAGCAGATCGAGAAGATGCCCGCTGAAAACGTGTTCGTTGTCATGAATAATCACTTCCGCGGCCAGGCAGTGGTGAATGCACTCGAAGCGAAACGAAGGCTTGGCCAGCCGATCGAAGTCCCACCAGAACTGGCCACTGCGTACCCGGAAAGATTCGAGAACCCTCCGGGTAGCCAGAAGCCACTTTTTGCTCCTTGAGCAATCTAGGTCCAGGATTCGCAGAAAAGCCAATGTGATGACAGAAAACGCGACGAGCTCAGAGCAGCACCCGATGCTGTTCGATCATTATCAGGTCCTTCAGGTTCTGGGCCATGGTGCGATGGGTATCGTCTATCTGGCCCGCGACTCACGGATCGGAAGGCTCGCCGCGCTCAAGACGCTCAAGACCTCAGAACTTCCTCAGAGCGACGAATCAGAGGAGTTCCTCGACCGCTTCAAGCGGGAGGCCGAGGTTTGCGGCTCACTCGTTCATCCCAACATCGTGACGCTCTACGAAGTCGGCTACTCCCACCGGATGATCCGATACCTCGCGATGGAGTACGTTGAGGGGGAGAGCCTCTCGACGCTCGTGAAGCGCCGTCAGCGCCTCCAGATCCCGCTCGCATCGCAGATCACACTCGACGTGCTCGCGGCTCTCGACTACGCACATGAGCGAAAGATCATCCATCGCGATATCAAGCCCGCGAACATCCTGGTGACCGATCGAGGGCATGCAAAGATCGCCGACTTCGGGGTCGCCCGTTACGTGCGCGAGGGAATCTCGAACGTGACGAAGGCCGGACATCTTCTCGGAACTCCCTACTACATGCCGCCCGAGCACATCTCCGGGAAAGAGATCGATGGACGGGCGGATCTGTTCTCGGTGGGTGTCCTGTACTACGAGCTGTTGAGTGGCCGCCGCCCGTTCGAAGGCACCTCGATCATGGATGTCCTCTACGACGTCGTCAATGAGCCGGCGCCGCCACTTCGGAAGATTGCACCCGATCTCCCGCGATGGTGCGAGCTCTACGTTGAGCGCCTCCTCCGGAAAGAGCCGAAGGAACGGTTCGTGTCCGCGGGCGCCGCGGCCGAGGAGCTGCGAAGGCTCCTCGAGATCCACAACCGGGACACGGGAAGCTCGGGCCAGGTGCCGCGGCTGACCGATCTCGTCAAGCGCGAGCTTCCTCCCGAAGATACTCCTACGACACCGATCAAGCTCTCCCGCAAGTGGTGGCAGAGCCTCGTCGACCGTTCGATCTCGCGACGCGTCGCCATCCCTATCCTGTTGAGTCTGGCGTTCCTGGCCGCGATCCCGTTCTTCATGCTCGGCACCGCCGTTGGCGACGAGACCGTCAGTCCAAACACCGATCGAGCAGAACGGAGGTCTTCGAAAAGAAGCGGCGGATGCTCGATGAAGCGCAGATCCTGTTCGACGCAGGCGCATACCAGCAGGCTCTCGAGCGTTACGATGCGATCCTCGCTGAGTTCCCCGAAACTGCCAGCGCCGCGGCCGGCCGGGACGCCGCATTGCAGCGTCTCAACCCGATCGAATGAGCAGCCCCCACCTCCAACCCTTGAACCCTTGAACCCTTGAACTTCTGAGCTCCTTCACCGTCATCTGCTACCGAGCTCCATGACCCGCAGCGGGCCTCGGTCGGGCTCCGGAAACGAACCGCGTCCGAAGAAAATCTGCCAGGCAAGGGCAGACAGTGGAGGTGTCCGGAGGAGCGCACAGCCGGTCTCGACCACGAGCGGCGATCGCACACAGGTCAGAAGACGTCGCATCCATTGACGGGAAATGAAGCGCGTATCGAGACGGCCTCCATCGTAGAGCGAAAGAACGCCCGGATCATCCTGCTCGACAGCTGTCGCGAGGACTTCCGCGGCGTAGCGCGACAGCCTCATCGCTCCGTCGAGCCCACCGGCCGTGAGTGGCGAAACTGCCCCCGCCGCGTCACCGATCAGCAGTCCCGACCGGGACGAGATATTCGGCAAGACTCCTCCCACCGGGATCCTGCCTCCCCGTCGCTCTGCGAGCTTTCCACGAGAGATGTCGAAATCCCTTGAGACGCGGTTGCGAAGGGTGGCGAGGGACGCGGTAGGCGAGAACGCGTCTGCGTAACCGCCGACACCGATGTGCATCTCGTGCCCGTCGTGCGCGACCCAACCGATGTAGCCCGGCGCGAGTACGGGGTCGAGATAGCAGTGGAGCATGGGCGGCCCTTCGAGCCGGACTCCGTGCAGGACGTCCTCCACTCCGACGATTGTCTCGGTGTTGGTGCTGAGACCGAGAGCACGAGCGACTCGGGAGGTCGCGCCATCCGCTCCGACGATGTACCGCGTGCACACGGGAACAAGGGATCCTTCTGACCTCGAGCGAAACGAGCAGCCTCTCTCCCCGCCGCTCGAGTCTACGGAAGTGGGCGCCTCGAAGCGTCTCGACCCCCACCCGCTCTGCATCCTGCATCATCGACTCGTACAATGCGCCCATTCTTCCGACCCTGAACTCGTCGTGTGGACTCTCGAGAATCTGCTGGCCTCCGCCCGGCGAATGCAGCTTGACGTGCCGGATCGGGGGCCCAAGAAGCGCGCGGAGAAATTCGGAAGTCTTCGAGTGTGCGTCGCACGAAGATCCCGGTCGTATGGACGGGGCGGTGCAGATCCGTCTTGCGATCGACAAGCAGAACCGAGATCGAGCGCGTCGCGAGAAACCGCGCACACTGGAGTCCGGCCAGCCCGGCACCGACGACAATGACGTCGTAGCGTCTCATCAAATCCCTCCGGCGACGGCGGCTCCTCCTGCATGTCTCCCGGCCGAGACGACGGCTCCGAACCGACGGTTGCGGCCACGGAACTCCTCCATTGCCCGGCGCAGATCGTGACCACTGAATTCTGGCCAGAGCCGGTCAGTGAATAGCAGCTCGGCGTACGCGCTCTCCCAGAGCAGAAAATCGCTCAGCCGCTGTTCCCGGCCAGTCCGTATGAGGAGGTCGACATCGGGAGTCGTGCGATTCTCGTGAATCGCTTCGGAGAGGAGATCGCGGAACTGCTCACGGCTCAGTCCGGCAGCTGGCCCGTTTGCAGCGGCACGAAGGATTGCGTCACGCGCCGAGTAGTCGACGGCGAGACGGAGATGGATCGTTTCGCCGTCAATGGTTTCCCGTTCGGCGTGCTCGATTGCTCTCACGAGTGAGCGGGGCAGCCGATCACGCCGCCCGATCACGCTGAGACGGACGCCCTTCTCCCGGCACAGCCGGGCTTCGGAATTCGAGGAACCGACGGAAGAGTCCGAGCAGCGTCCGGACCTCGCTCTCCGGCCGCTTCCAGTTGTCGGACGAAAAGGCATAGAGCGTGAGAACTCCGATACCGAGACCTGGCGCCGCTTCGACGGTTCGCCTCACGGCCTCGGCTCCCTCGCGGTGTCCCCGCGTCCGCGGCCAGCCCCGCTCCTCGGCCCACCGGCCATTGCCATCCATGATGATCGCGACGTGCAGACTCATCTGTATCTCCCTCGGAACGCGGATGCTTGTATGAAGTTCATGAGAGACCTTTCTGTTTTGTAACCAAAGCACTTTGTTTTGCAAAGTCTGGACCAGCAGTTTCCCCAGCTTCGCAATATATCGATTCAGCTCCGGGTGGCCGCGATCAGCGCTTCCATGTGGTCGAGGTAGCGCTGGAGCGCCCGTCGGCCGGCTGGAGTAATCTTGAATTCCGTATGGGGCGTGCGTCCCACGAAACTCTTGTTGCAGGCGAGATATCCTGCTTCCTCGAGTTTACGAGCGTGGACACTCAGATTGCCATCGGACGTCTTGAGAAGATCGCGCAGCTCGGTAAACCCGACCGAATCGTTGACGGCGAGCGCGCTGATGATTCCGAGACGGAGTCGTTCGTGAATGACACGATCGAGATCGACTGTCTGTTCGACGGCTCCTTCGATCGAGCCCATCGGGGGCGACGTGGTCGCGGGCGTCTGCTTCTTTGCTGTTGCGGATGATCGTTTAGCCACCGTAGCTCCTCGCGATGATGGTACCGAAGATGATGTTGAGCCCGCCGAAGCCTGCACCGAGACAGATGTTGCCGACGAGCGGAGGGCTGAAGAGAGCGATCGTGCCCAGGAATAGGAAGAGCACTCCCGTCAGCGGAACGACGCGAACCGAGAACGTACCACCGGCGACGACGGCTGCGCCGTAGAGCAGGAGCCAGAGACCCGGGAGGAGCTCAAAGGCTCCTGCACGGTAACAGGCAGCCGTCAGCAGAATGCCTGCAAAGATTGCAGGAGAGAAGCTGAGCGCGAACTGCCGGGCGGGCCGCGAGAAGAACGGCAGACCGAACTGCCGGGATTTGATCAGGATGGCGGTGATGCCTGCGAGCACGGCGAATGCCGCCGTGGCGAGCCAGGTCACGAGCCAGGAGGTCGGCGTCTCCTGTGCCGGAGCGATGACCGATGCGGCAAGACCTCCCAGACCCATGACGACCGCACCCCAGCCGGGGACCGCCGTCCACGATCCCGCCCGTTCCATCGACTCGCGGATGAAAACGAGATTTTCCGCCGCATGATCGTGGATTCCGCGCGTACTTCCCATGGCATTACCGTATGTCAAGTACTTTACGTTGTCAAGCTCCGACCGCCTCGCCGGAACGCTTGCCGAGGGCGGGAGCCCTCCCCGAGTCGGGGCTGTAGTCGCAATGGCGTTGAGTTAAGCGATTGTCACCCCGAGCGGGCGGGTGGGCGGGCAAGCGAGAACCTGCCCTGAGGGGTGCTGGGAGGGGGAAACCGAAGGGGGCCTCGCAAGTTACGTGCTCTGTCGGCGTGGAGCTGGCGCTCGCTACTGAGTACGAAACTCGCGAGCTGCCTCGCATGCCCACCCACCGCCCGCTCGGCTTGACGATTCTCGGTCGCACCCTTAACTCGACGCCATTACGGCTGTAGTCCGGCCTCCGCAGATCCGAAATGACAAGCGGGCTTGACTTTTCCGAACGCCGGACCGATCATGGTCATGGAAAGCTTGCTTGACATATGGCGCCAAACGTAAAGAACAGGATTCGCGAGCTCCGCGTGGAGCGGGGCTGGACGCAGGAAGAACTGGCCCGGGCGGTGGGCGTGTCGCGGCAGAGTATCAACTCGATCGAGTGCAACCGCTATACACCCTCTCTTCCACTGGCCCTCACCTTTGCCCGCGTATTCGAGCTTCCGACCGATCAGATTTTTACACTGGAGGGCAATCCATGAGAATCCCGCTTCTGGGCTGGCAAATCGACGAACGCTTCTTCGAGCACCGGCGACGCTCGACCAGTGCCGCCGGCATCGCAGGCGGGATCCTCGCGATCCTGCTTTTCGCGTGGCACTACTACATCGACCACTTCTGGAGCTGGGACCTGTTCGCAGTCGCCATGACGGTAGTCGTCATCAAGATCACGATGATGGCGTGGTTCTCACTCAAACGCTGAGCTACTCAAGGAGGTTGCATGAAACTCACATCGAAATCGAACCAGTCGCTGCTGATCCGCATCGGCTCTCTTCTGTTCCTCATCTTTCTCATCTCCCCACGGTTCATTCACCCTGCGACGCCGGCCGGAATCGATCTGTTCGATGCCGTTCGAGGAGTGATCTTCGGGGTGTACGTGGGACTGTTTCTCATCGTGATCAGGCGCAGTCGCAACAACGCTGGAGGATCACCGTGTGGGTGAGCGTTTTGTGATCATGAAACGACTCAGCCGACTAGGGTTCCACTAAGAGTGATGACGAGGAGCTGGTCGCAGTGCTTCTGCGCGAAGTCCCTTCCGGCTGTGTCGGATTGGCGGATAGATGAGTGAGGCCATCATGCGTAGCATCTTTCTGCGGCCAGGACCGAGGTAGGCCCCGTAGTGAGCCAGGTGGAGCAGGCGGCCACACCACGACGCCCGAAGATGCCGGAAGGAGAGGCGGGCAAGGTCCGGTGAGTCTCGCATCATGCGCCAATAGCTCTCGATGATCGTCGCCCCGTTCACGTTCCGCTGCCCCGGATGGATCCGCCGCTGCGACAGGTATTCATCCACCTTTCGAACGGAAGTCCGGAAAATTGCCCTGAGCCAGAACTCGGTATCCGCATTGAAGTACCGGGCATCCCACCCTTCGAGACCAGCGAGCAGATCACGACGGAAAAACGTCGAGGATTGCGAGATCAGCGTACGCTTCGACAGGAAATTCTCAATCGAGAATTGCTCGGATCGACCCCGCCAGGTCTCCGCTCCTTCGACGTCGATGTAAACCACATCCCCGTAGATCAGCCCGACATCGGGAGTCTCACGGAATGATCGCTCGATCAGCGAGAGGGCGCCCGGCAGATAGAGATCATCGGAGCTCTGAATTCCTATGATCTCCCCTCTCGCCTCCTGAAAGCCATTGTTCACAGCCTCCGCGACGCCACCGTCCGGCCGGGACCACCATCTGATCTCCTCGCAACTGTCGAGCTCCCGCAATACGTCGAGCGTGCCGTCCGTCGAGCCTCCGTCCATGACGATGATCTCCAGAGGCCGGTACTCCTGCAGCAAGACCGACCGCAAGGTCTCGCGGATGAAATCGCCCTGATTGAAACTCGGAACGACAATCGAGAACAGAGGCCTCTCCGGGAGGGGGCTCAGCGGAAGCTGCATGACATGATCCTTCTCCATCTCGCGGGATTCTGAACTGGTTCCAGAAGCATTCCAAGTAGAAGGGGCGGCCGCAGTCGAGATCCAGGCATGATCGCTTCTTCCAGAGGCTTCAGATTTCGAGAAGGGCTGTATCGTACGGGAAGCGTCTGTCGTAGTCTGTTGCAAGCGCGGGAGAGTAAAGGTCGAATCCGATCTCGTCCTCGCCAACTCCACATTCCGCCGCACAATGCATGAACAGCTCCCTGTCTTCGGCGAGTGTGATCCCTCCGGCCGTCACGTTTCTATGAGGCTTCTCGGAAACGATCGAACGTCCGAGAAACTCTGCGACACGTCGATGAGCATCACGATCTCTCACAAAGTTGATCAGCAACAAATCATCCGGCCGCTGCTCAAAGTAGTTCATCACGCTCAGATGGTACCTGGTCCTGGTGACAATCCAGCTCCGAACCGCCTCCGGGCTCTCGTTCCACTCAGGCGTCCACTGAAAGCGCCCGATCTCTCTGGCCCTTCGTATATGTGCGAGCCTGCTGTAAACCCAGCTATCGAGGTTTCGAACCTGCAGAACGAAACGTGACCCGGGGAATGCCTCATCAAGTATCCGAGGATCGCCTGGCGTTCCGTCGCTGAAACAATCGTACTTCCGCAACAGTCGAAGGTCAGAACAATCACGCCACTCCTTCCCGTGAAACGAAGGCAGTCCCATCGAAGTGAACAAACCGTGGAGAGATTTTGTACCGGTCTTGTTGAACCCGACCGCGAATACCTTCCTGCTCCTCAACCTGAGAAGGTTGAGAGCGATTCGGATCTTGCGGCCGATGCGCGGGATGGGCGCGTCGAGCATGCCGGAAGTGAGTTTCACAATTCAAAGTCCGTATTCGGATTCTGATGTTGGTCCTGATTTGGGATTTGGAGTTTCGAGCTTAGCTCAACCCGTGTCACGAACCTAGCCCGTATTTCTCACCAGATATCGTAGCGAGGCGGCGGAGAGTGGTGCGGATGCAAGGCGCGCGAAGGTTCGGCCCCGCAGGCATAGTCGACACTATGTCGAGGAGCCGAATCGAGCGCAACGCAGCAGCCGCGCCGCTATCCGTCGCCGCAGTAGAAAGCTGGTGAGAAATGCGGGCTAGAACTGAGTGCTGCTCATGACCCCTCGGCTCGGGCAGGATCTTCGCCTCATAACCCCTGGTACAAACGACGAGGTGAAGACAAACGACCGTCATTGCTGGCAGGGCGCGCCTCGAACGGTGTCAGTTCGGCAGTCAGCTTATCGCGTCCATATCCCGGAGCCAGGACTCGACGAGGCGAAGCTCTTTGTCGGGGAAGACTTCTCTCGCGATCAGCGCCTCGTAGCAGGAGAGCAGGTTGTCGTTGAGGTGCTCGGTGCCGGAGCGGAGCGAGAGATTCTCCAGGAGATGGGCGATCTCGCGGTTTCGCAGGTAGCCGGGAATCTCGTCGGCGAAGTCCCGCATCAGCACGTGTACGTTTCGTTCCTGCACGACCTCGGAAGCATGGAACACGACGCCATAGCCGAGCTCCCACAGACAGCGCTGCGCAATGAAGCTGCGCCAGATGTCGGTCATGCGGAACGAGCAGTAGCTCGGCAGGTACATCAGCGCATACGCCTCCGGCCACCACCACGTGCTCTGGCTGTTGAACGGGCACCAGGCACCGCTGTCGAGGTAGACGCTCTCACGCCGATCGAAGACGACAGGTTCGTCCAGCACCAGACGCCACACGGCATCGACGTCGGGGCTGCCGTCCGCGAGACCCTGCTGAAGCGGAGATCTCACGGTCGACACCGAGGATGTCTCCGGCGTGGGGGCGTTCACCTCGTCCAGCGGAAGCCCCCTCGGCCAGATTTTCGCGGCCGAGAAATACCGGTAGACATTGACCCATCCGTCGTGATCGCAACCTACCGCTTCCACCTCCCGCGACCGGACAGACCAGCTCTCCAGCGGAGCGTTGTCGTCGTCGGTCTCATAGATGACACGCGCTCCGCGCCGGATCGCCTCGAGGTAGCCGATATTCTTGCGGCCGTAGTGATTGAGAGGAAGCTTTCCGGCGAGCTCGAATCCGGAGCCGAGCTGCGATGCGACCGTCATGAAGTGATTGCCCTCGGCGAGGTCCATCGAGTCGGGGCTCTTCGCGTCCCCCGCGACGATGAGCGTTCCGCCCACCTCGATCAGCTTCTTCTCGAGCGAGGCCAGCGCCGGCGTCGTCGCCTGGATCGTCGTGACTACTGCGTAGAGCTCTTCGGCCATCTGATCATTCTCTCCTGTCGATGATCTCGGTGTAGAAGTCGACGTACTCCGCCGCGACGTCGTCCCAGGTTCGCTCCCTGGCCGCCTCCCGTGCGGCGCCCCATCGCTCCGAATCGCTTCGGACCGAGAGTATCTCATCGAGCGCACGACGAACGTCATCGGGCTCGGAGGGCTCGAAGTAGACGGGGTGGCTGCCTCCGACCTCGGGAAGAGATCCTGCCCGCGCGCACGCCACGGGACAGCCGCAGGCGAACGCCTCGAGGACAGGAAAGCCGAAGCCCTCGGTGAGGGAAGGGAAAACGAGCGCTTCCGCCGCATGATAGGCGGCTCGCAGCAGATGGTTCGGGACGGCAGCGACGACCATAACCCGCTCGTCGAGGCCGAGCCCGGTTACGATCGCCTGCTCTTCCCCACTGAGCTCGCCGCCTCCGACGGAAACGAGACGGAGCTCGTTCCGACGCGACCATGTGGCGAATGCCGCGAGAAGGGCCACGAAGTTCTTGTGCAGGCGTCTCGATCCGGTGTGGAGGAGAAACGGTTCGTCGGTGCCAATAAGCGCGCGAAAGGCAGAGATCTCATCCGGTCGCGGCTCTCCACGGAACACCGGATCGATCGCGAACGGCGCAACCAGCACCGGGCGATCATCAGCTCCGAGGTGAGCTTCCGTGCGCCGGCGGGCAAAGTTCGACGAGTAGATGATCCCGGCCGCGCGCTCGAAACTACGCCGCTTCGCCGCGACGTGCCGCCGGTTCATCTCTACGACGAGCCGTTCTTTCCGTCCGCTTCTCTCGGGAAAGAAGATCCCCGGATAGTCCTCGTAGATCATGTCGTGCACGGTGACGACCTGTGGAACGCGCAAACCCGCCGGCGAGGTGTAAAACGAGGAGTGGAACACGCCGCCGCGCGCACGCGACCAGAACCGTTGCTGCCGCGCTGCGTTCAACCTTGCGTTGAGCGGATCGAAGACCTGACGCGGCTTGAGCCGGACGGCACTGGGAGTGCGAATGATTCGAATTGGAGCCAGCTCCTCCGGCACGCGGGCACTCGGCGGCAGATAGAGGATCGTCTCGACGTCGTCCCGCGAATCGAGCGCGTTGAGGAGATTGGTGAAATAGCGGCTGATCCCGCCGAGCGGCGAGACGGCAAAGATGATTCCGTCAGCATGAAGGATCATTTGATCTGAGCTCTTGGTTCGAAAGGTGCTGGAGGATCCGGTGTGCGATCGAGGCGATGAGAGCGAGAGCCATGATGGTCCATCGAGAGATCATGTGAGACACAGGGGCGTCGTGCGCCAAGCGTATCAGGAGATCACGATCACATTGTAGGGGCTCGGGCGAATACACGGTCAATGACCCGCAATGGCGATTTCCGCGGGCGCAGTCCTTGCCAGTACCAGTTCCCATGAATACAAAGCTGACGACAGCCGCCTGCCTCATCGCGACAGCCACCATGCTCGGCTGCGGCGACGGGAGCGAGGGCGGGGACCACGGACGGGGTGCTGAGAACAGGGCCACGGACGGCGTGTCAGCTGCGCCCGAAGCGACCCCGCCGACGGAGCCGTCTGCGGCCGAGGTGGAGGCGCGTAACCGAGCCGACCTGGAGCAGCGGCTGGCTGAGATTGACGAGACTGTTCAGCGGCTGCCAGGATTAATCGGATCAATCCGGCGTGACATGCGACTGCACCTGAACGCGGAACAAGTTGCGGCAGCCCGCAGCAACGGCGTCGGCCCCGTGCGCGACAGTGCCCACCTCGCGACCCTCATCGACCGCGGTGCACTCGTGCAGCTGCCGGAGTCCACCCGCTGGTGGGTGCTTCGGGATCTGAATCACTCGCTGCCATACGTGACGCCCGGTACCCGGGCGGCGCTGGAGGAGCTCGGGCGACGGTTCCACGCGCGGCTCGATGAGCATGGGCTGCCGCCATTCCGTCTCGACATCACTTCCGTACTGCGCACGAGCGATCAGCAGGAGGTACTGCAACGTCGCAACTCCAATGCGGCTGATACCACGAGCTCCCACGAGTTCGGCACGACCGTGGACGTCGCCTATCTCAGCTTCGCGTCGCCGCAGTCGCTCGACCACCCATCCCTGGCCGCGGAGCTGGATGACAAGCTCAGCCCAAAACTGCGTGCGGAGATCACCACGCGCCTCGACGGCCTCGGCACGCTCCGCGCCCCGCATCTCGAGGGCGAGCTCGGCGCCGTGCTCCAGGAGCTCCAGCGCGAGGGCATGATGTGGCCCCTGCGTGAGCGCCACCAGCCGGTCTACCACATCACAGTCGCACGTGACCCGTAGAGACAAAAAGGGAGCAAAAAACGCGAAAAACAGGTCTTTCATCTCCTGCGCAACCACCGCAAACCAGACCCCGATTTCAAATACAATCTTCAGTTCCCTCGCTCCGAGCCCCCCTGAAGCACTCCAGGAGGAGCGTTCAAATTCTCGCTCTGGAGGATCATCTTCGTCACGGCCGGACCCGACACGTCGAGATCGTTGGAGGTCTTCGGTCGATTCCCCCCGTAGAATCCAGCACATTGCGCTGACACAGTGTTCAGCGGAGACTGCGGAACGGCTTCAGTCAATCAGCCGAATGACGCGTTTGCCGAAGGCTTCACCTCTCAACAGCCCGATCAATGCCGACGGCGCCTCCTCCAGGCCGCGGATCACTTCCTCGCGATACTGAATCCTTCCCTCCTTCACCCACTCACCCATCTGCTTCGCGAACTCGGCGTAGAGATGGCCGAAGTCTTCGAAGACGATGAAGCCGCGTACGGTCATCCGCTTGCGCAGGATCGTCCCCAGCAGGAGGTTCAGCCGGTCCGGGCCCTCCGGCAGCGACGTGGCGTTGTATTGCGAGATCAGGCCGCACACGGGGATGCGGGCAGAGGTATTCAGAAGAGGCAGTACCGCGTCAAAGACCTCGCCGCCGACATTCTCGAAATAGATGTCGATTCCCTCCGGCACGGCCGCTTTCAATGCTTCGGGGAACCCCTCTGCCTTGTAATCGATGCAGGCGTCGAATCCCAGATTCTCAACGACATGTGTGCCCTTCTCGGGGCCCCCGGCGATGCCCACGACCCGGCAGCCGAGGATCTTGCCGACCTGACCGACCGTCGCGCCCACCGGGCCGCTCGCTGCAGCGACCACGAGCGTCTCGCCTGCCTTCGGTTGGCCGATCTGAGTCAGGCCCGCCCAGGCCGTCAGCCCCGGCATTCCCAGAACACCGAGAGCCCAGGACGGGTTCTCGGGATCCTTGCCCATGTTGATCACGCCCTTTCCGTCGGAAAGCGCGTAGTCCTGCCACCCCCCGAAGGCGACGACCCAGTCACCTTCCTCGAAGCCGTCGATGTCCGAACGAACAACCTCGGAGACCGTGCCTCCGACCATGACCTCACCGATCTCGACCGGCGGTGCATACGATGGGGCGTCGCTCATCCGACCCCGCATGTACGGGTCGAGCGACAGAAACAGGTTGCGTAGCAGCATCTGCCCTGATCGCGGCATCGGGACATCGTTCGTCTCCAGACGCAGCGTGTTTTCGTCGGGCTCGCCCTCGGGGCGCTCGGCCAGAACGAACCTGCGGTTGTGGGTCCTTGATTCGGGCATCGGTCGGTCCTTTCCGTTCGCTCGAGACAACGATCTATTCGAGGTCGGGCTCAGTTCGATCAGCACAGGAGATATAGGTGTGAGGACTCATTGCAGACTGTCGAGTCGTCACCACCCTTTGCAGATTGCCGGCCACGAATGCCTGGGTTCATGTCTTTGAACGACGGTCGTTTACGCCAAAAACCAGAGACGTACCCCGGGGCGCGCTCCCGGGAGCGAGTGGCCGTACGCGATGGAGTTCCGGATCAGGTGGGCTCGCCCCACAAGAATCCCTGACCGTATCCCACTCCGATTTCACGCAGGATGTTCAGAGCAGTCTCCGTCTCGATCCCTTCGGCGAACAGCTCGAGGCCCAGCGTGCGGGCAAGATTGCGATACCACCGTATCTGAGGAAGACGCTCGTCATCCGGCTCGAGATCGATGCTCAGTTTCCGGTCGAGCTTGATGATATCGGGCTCGAGCAGAACCAGACTTTCCAGACGACTCGTACCGAACCCTACGTCCTCGACTGCGATCTGGAAACCAGCCTTCTTCAAGGCCCTGATCGGCTCGACCAGAGGCATCGGATCGCCCTGAATGTGGCGCTCACTGATCTCGATGCAATAGATGAGATCATCGGATCGCTCCGGAAATCCCTCGAGGAGATGATCGACCGGAATCGCGCTCAGGGTGGCAGGAAAGAGATTGAAGTGAAGGCGATTTCTCCCTTTGATCCGCGGCGCCTGCCTCGAAGCTGAGCGCAGGCACTGATGATCGACCAGGGTAAGGACGTTCTCTTCAGTGCAGACACGGAAAAAGTGATCGGGCCTCTCTCCCCGTCCGTCCGAATAGCGGGAGAGAAACTCCCACCCGATGATCGATCCATCCGACAGCCGCATGATTGGCTGTCGGACGGTTGCCAGGTGACGCCCTCTCGCCAGGTTCTCACACATCAGACGGTGCAGATCGCTCTCGCAATGCTCCTCCTCGAAGACTCCCGGCTCGAAGGAGCTTCGATTCTTACCATGCGATTTGCTCCGACGAAGAAGTTGGTGCGCCCGAGCGAGAAGCTCATCAATGGCCGGTGTTTCCGATTCGAGAAGGAGCGCCGCAATGCTGACGGTCACTCGCAGCGTTTCTTCTCCATGACTGATCGGGTCGGTACCCACCGCGACACGCACACGCTCGGCGATCTGCTCGAGCTCCCCCCGATCGACCCGTGGCAGAACCATGAGGAACTCGTCTCCCCCGATCCTTCCGACGTAGTCACCGGTCCGACTCTGCTCCCGAAGGCGACGAGCAATGTTGCGCAAGGCTGAATCCCCCGCGGCGAGTCCGTAGCGGTCGTTGACCCGCTTGAAATCATCGACATCGATGACGAGGACGAGCACATCCCTGCCGTCGCGTCTCATCTCGTTCGCTTCCCTGTTCAGCGCGGTCTGGATGCCTCGGCGGTTGAGAACTTCAGTGAGAGGGTCCGTCTGGACGAGGTGCTCGAGCGACTCGTTGCGTTGCGCCAGCGCTGAGGACTTGCGAGCCTGCGCCCGCAGGCTTCCATGACGCTCGACCGCGTAGCGGAGCGCTCTGAGTATCGCGCTACGGCTCGTCTCTCCCTTCACCAGATAGTCCTCTGCACCCAGACGCAGAGCGGCGAGCGCGAGAGCTTCCTCATTCCTCCCAGTCAAAAGAACGAAGGGCACTCTCGTAACCCAGCGTTCGAGCAGCGAGAGGCTCTCGAGTCCGGCCGCATCCGGTAGTCCGAGGTCGAGGATCACGAGGTCGGGATCTGTGTTCTTCAGACGCTCCTCTCCTTGCTGCAGAGTCGGCGCCTGCTCGAGATGGTAGAGAACCTCCGAGGACCGAAGCATCGCCGAGACCGTCTGCACGTCCGCCTCGTTGTCCTCGATCAGAAGGACACGAATCGTGTTTGCTTCGGCTTGAGATCTGTCCGTGACCATGAATTTTGATGAACGGATGAGAGCGAGAGGTGCTCGAATGTCCTTTGCGTGGATGAGCAAGAACTGCGCCCCGGACCGATGCCCTTTCGCTCGCCCCATCGAACCCCTCCACCGCCGCGTTCTCACACGGAGGGACATGAGATCGAGCCTCAGGGACTCGATAATCTGCCCGACTCGCTACTCCTCCTGCGCCGGTATCCAGATCGTGAACCCGGACAACGGGAGCGGGTACCGGGGGCGCAGGCATCGCGAGCTGCAGTGCGGCGTTGGCCGCGTGATCGCGTCTATTGCGGAGAGCCCCAGATCCCCGCCGCTTTCAGGAGACCCGTCAAGACCATCGCTCCACCCAGGATCTGATAGAAGACGTGGGCTGCGCGATCGCCGAATATCCCGGCCAACCGAGCCGTCTTCAGACGATACAGCACAAAGTCTCGCTTCCATGTCGCACAGACGACAAGGTAGGTGCCAATGGCGAGAATACCTAAACCGAGGAGTTGCTCGTCTGTCATTCGTACCTCCATGCAAAGCGGGTGGCGACCCCCGCTCACCTGACCGAATCCGCCGAGGGCATGGCACGGACACGAGCGCTGAGGGGGTGGGGACAGAGTCGGATAGAACCGCCGAGTCAGTCCGCGCGACGCGACGAACTACAAAACGGCGGAAACAAAGTAGATGGTAAACAGGATGACGGCCGCTACGCAGACCCCGTAAACGACTTTCATTGACAAAGGGATGTTCACGCTCTCGACCGCTGGGAACGGAACACTCAATGCTCGAATGGAGGCAACATAGCCGACCGACGCGACTGCGATTCGTACCCAATCAAAAAGGACCCACTGCCGGACCATCGCGACGATTGCAGTCGAATCCTGTATTGCATTCGTGGCTCCGCTGGCGTATGCCCAGAGCGCGGCGTTGCGGGGCCAGAACGCAACTACCGTAACGATTAGCGTCACGAAAATCGCGACCGTTGAAAGCACAAGGAGGTTTCGGTACCAGGACCTGGTGCGCCACCCGCTGATCGTCGCACCGAGCGTAGCCAGAAGCAGGGCCGCCGAGCTTGGGATGAAGAAATCACCGGTATCGACCGGGAACCTCGGGCCGTACGGCAAAAGATCGAGCGACTCCGGAGGAGAGGCGCTCCACGCCCCAACGAGTACACGGAGGTCGAACAGCTTGGCGCCCAGCAGGACACCCCAGGCCATGACCGAGACCCAAAGAAAGAATCGCGTTGCACGCTCTCGCGACAATTGACCTCCCGTTATTCACCCGGTTCTTCAACGGCCCAACGACCTGCCCGGGCATTGATAGATCGTGCGCCGCGCCTCGGACAAATGCAAGCGTGAAGCAGGAAGATTGAGGCCAGTCTTTGGTCGGCGGCAGTCGAGCCGAACCGAAAAGACCTTACCCCGAGCTTCTGATGTGCCTTCTTGCACATTCCGCTACGGATACGGTCGTGCGCGGTTTGACGAAGCGGAAGATCAAGACTACGGTTTTTCTTCTACCAGTTGACACCCGCGTCATTGCACCGGCGGCGGGAAGGAGCACAAATGCCTTGCCCCATCCCCGAGAAACATGCGGCGTCGTGTCACGATGCAGGCGATGTCAGCTCACCCGTGTCCGCGTCTCGCACGCGTGGGCCTCATCCGTGGCGGCTCAGGGGTGACCTGACGCGCCGAAAGACTGGGCCAACATCCTGCAACAGGAATGAATGAACACCCGGAGACGGAACCAATGTGGAAACGACTATCGACCCCCCGCAGGTACGCACATCTTGCCCTGATCGTTCTGCTCGTCGCATGCACCGCAGAGAGGCCCGAAGCTTCGCTGGACCCTGCACTCACGGACTCGACCTCCGCCGGCGACCATGCGCCCGAGGAACCGTCTCCCGAGACGGACGATGTGGAGCCGTCTGCGGATCTCATCACGCCCGATGGCTGGGGGACACTGCGAATCGGCATGAGCCGCGCGAAGGTTGTCGCCGCAGCCGGCGGAGACGCGAATCCCGACGCGGTCGGCGGTCCCGAACCAGAGCAGTGCGACGAGTTCCACCCGGTCTCCGCTCCCGATGGGGTTCTGGTGATGCTCGAGAAGGGTGTGCTCACACGCGTGTCGGTGAGCCGCAACTCTGAGATCGAGACGCCGGAAGGTTTCGCGGTCGGAGACTCGGCATCCGACTTGATCGACGCGTATGGATCACGAGCACTCGTCACACCCCACAAGTATCTGGAGGCGCCGGCGAGGTACATCACTATATGGCGCGACGACTCCTCGACGGCCAACCGGCGAGGCATTCGATATGAAATCGATCCGACCGGTCATGTCACACACATCCGGGCCGGCGAATCCAGCATCGAGTACGTCGAAGGGTGCCTCTGAAGAGTCGCGCTGTGTCCAGAAAAACCAGAAGATCAGGGTCAGGCTCTTCATCTGCGGCGCAACCACCGCCAATCAAAGGCCTGACCCTAAATTCTCGAGCCGATCGAGTAGACGAAGCGCTTCACTTCGCGCGAATGACCACGAGCGTCAGATCATCCGCGAAGTCCCCTCCCGCATACTCACGCACCTCATCGAGGATGATTCCGACGAGATCCGCAGGCTTCCTCGCTCGATGTTCCCGGACCAGTTCCACCAGACGTTCCTCTCCGTAAATGTCCTCGAGATCCGCCGAGTTTGCCGCTGGCGCCTCGCTGACGCCGTCCGTAAAGAGAACGATTGTATCGCCCCGACTGATTCGGACCGACTCGGTCGAGAACTCCGCATCGACCATCAATCGAGCGATGGCCGCCCCGGTTCCCCCGAGACGTTCGATCGTTCCGTCGGCTCGAACGAGCACCGGCTCGTTGTGTCCGGCATTGGTGTAGCTGACGTTGCCGTCCTCGTCGACGGTTCCATAGAAGAACGTGATGAATTTTCCGCCGGTGAGATTCTGCGCCGCGACCCGGCGAATGCCCGCGACCGTTACGTCGGGGGTGCTGTCGGCCGGAGCGATTGCTCTGACCGCGGACTGAAGACCGGACATCAGGAGTGCGGCGGGCATCCCTTTTCCGACGACGTCACCGATGCAGAAGCCGAGCTTCTTCTCGCCCAGGGAAAGCACGTCGTAGTAGTCGCCTCCGACCGAACGGGCTGGTATCCAGGCCGTGGCGATCTCGCATCTCCGAATCTGGGGAACGACGGTCGGCAGGAGCGATCTCTGGATCTGGCGGGCCTGAACGAGCTCGATGTCGTCGGTGCGGATCTGGAGACTGCTGATCCCGAGGGCGAGTTGATCTGCAATGCCGCCGAGGAAGTCGAGATCCTCTTCCGCGAGGGGATCGCGTGGGCGGTCCGAGAGCGTGAGAGCGCCGATGACCCCCTCGCTCGATTGAAGCCTGACTCCGTAGCGGACTCCCAGTGCTTCGGAGGCCTTCGATGGATGCTCGTTCAAATCGACGACCCGCGGTCCGGGTTGGGCGAGGGGATCGCCGGGGCTGAGCTCCAAATGCCCGGCCTCCTCGGGGAGTCCCTGCGCTTTCTTGAGCGCGAGCAGAGTACCGGACGCCTCACGGCAGAAGATGGCGATTCTCGGAACACCGAGCGCTTCGCGCAGCGTGCTCTCCGCGGAGTCCAGGAAATCCTCCAGGTTGCGGCTCGTCGCCGTCATACGGGCGAGTGATCGGCGAACGTCGTCGTAGTTCTGCTGGCGTTTGAAGAACCGTCTGTCGACGAATTTCTGGACGTGGTTGCGAACCGGGATAAAGAGAGCTGCGACGAGCAGGGTCGCAGCGACGACGACGCTCTGACTCTGAACGCCGGCCATTGATACCAGTGCGACCCCGAGCACGCCGACGACGACCAGATACGTAACGACGACGATCGTCGTCACGATGGCATAGACGAACGTCTTCTTGAGAATCGTGTCGATCTGCATCAGCCCGTACTTCTGGATCCCGAGTCCGAAGGAAATGGGAATGGCCAGATACCCGAGCTTCACCACTGAGCCGAGCCACGAAAAGGCAGGCGCATCTCTCGTGTAGGTGGTCGGGTTGCTCGCCATCATGATCACGACGAAAACTCCCACGAGAGAGACGAGCGCCAGAGTGACGATCGTTCCCCACAGCGGCCAGCGAAGTTGGCGTCGTTCCTCGGGGTTGCTGGAACGATAGCTCCGGACGAAGTTTGCGATCGTGAGCAATACGTAGGTCATGCCCCAGATGAGGAACCCGATCATCACGAGCAGCATCAGCGAGGTAAAAATGACGATGAAGGTCTTCTTGCCGACGAGGGCCGCTGTGACCAGAATCGTGAGCGTCAGACCGATGAACAGGAGGAGCGCGACAATCGGGCTCGCGTTGACGGAAGCCTTCCATGATCCGAGTTTTCGCGCCCGTTTCCGGAACTCGAGAATCCCGGCGATCATCGCGAGTGCGGCACTGATGAGGATCAGAGGGAACAGCTCGTTGTCGACGGGGGCCAGGATCAGCATGCTGCCGATCAGTGCTGCTGGAAGTGCGAACGGGCCGACGTGCAACCACCACGCGATTTTCGGGTTTCTCTCCAGTACCGGCCCGCGTTTCGGAAACACCAGCGAGAAGTGAAGCAGGAGGTTCGACAACAGGATTGCCAGGATCACATACGCGAGGACTGTCATGACGACGTCGGTCTGCGAGCCGACCGAGACGATCCCCTGAGAGTCGTTCATGTCGAACTCGAACGCCGCCGAGAAGAAAAAGAAGAGCGAGCCGACGATACAGAGTTGGAAGAAGACCCACGCACCGTCGGAGCGCGGACCTGCCGTGAACAGCAGAACGCTGATCAGCAGGAACCCGAATCCTGTGATCAGGCTAGTGGCAAAACTGACCATCTGCGTTCGGCTCTCGGAAATACGCCGAAGTTCGACTCGAGCGACCGTGGTGGACTCTCCCCTTCGAACCTTGTACTCGATCACGTCTCCAGGCTCAGCTCGTTCACTGAGTCGCTCGAGCTTGGCGATCTCCTCGATCGGGATTCCGGAAACGGAGACGATCTGATCTCCGAAATCGATCCCGGCACGGTCGGCTGGACTACCGGGAATGATGATGGTCACCTCGCCGTCCCTCTTGACGAACATTTCCATCATCGGCGCCATGTCGACGACCTCGTCGCGATTCGGTTGATAGAAATAGGCGAAACCGGCCCAGCCGGTTTGGTGAAGGTCGTTCAGCTTCCAACCGAACTGAATCGCAGCGGCGGCGATGATCGTGAGGGTGATCGCGGCCGCGATCGTGGTCTTGTCGTCAATTCGTTTCATCGTCGCGTGTAGTTACGAGCCCTCGGTTGCAGAGTTATCAGACCGTGGATCTGCCAGGGAGTAGTGTTTCATCCTTTCATGGTCCCGTCACCGACGCCGCAGTTCAATGCGTCCGGTGCCAGGTCTTCGTTTTTCTGTGAAATCTACAGATCGTAGACTATGCCGCCGGATCGGGGTGAAAATCTACTGACGGTAGACCTCGACCGAAGATCAAAGACCTGGCCTTCGAGGTCGGGCTGCCTGGCGGTGATGTTCAATGAAAGCCAGAACGGCGGCGTTGTAAGCGGCTGCATTGTCCTCATGCATGATGTGGGACGCCTCGGAGATCTCAGCTCGCTCCGTTCGCGGCAACAGCTCCTCCAACCGGTCTGCCAGGCGATGAAACACGCTCGGACTCGACTGCGCCGTCAACAGTAACGTGGGAATCGTGACGCCCCGCAATTGGTCTGCTTCCAGTGGTGGAAACCCGGATCCGGTCAACTCGGCTGGGATGGTGTTGATCAGGGCCTGTTCCTTCCGGTCTTCTGAGAGGCCAGCGTAGGCACCCCGGCCCAGAATTGCTGTTCCGGAGAGACGCAACGTCTCTTCCACGTCGCCTCGCTCTGCCGCATCGGAGGCGGGACCGAGCCCTGTTGCCCCGAGCTTGACGATGGCCGCTGCCGTGCGGGGCCGCGTCGCCAACAGCTTCAGAAGCTCCAGCGGTTTTGGCGTGTTGCTCACAAACAGCGTGATGACTGGCGGCTCGGACAGCACGAGGGTCTTGACCAGGTGGGGCTCCTGCTGGGCGAGAAGCAAGCAGACAAACGCCCCGTAGGAATGCCCCACGAGGTGGGCTGGTGCTGCATCGAGGTCGTGGAGCATCGCGCGGAGGTCCGCGATGTGATCGGCCATCGCGTAATCGGCGCCGGCCTGGATCGGCTCATTCGGCCAGTGATATCGGCGGCTGTACGTGATGACGTGGAACCGCTCCGCAAAAGCTTCCTGCTGAAGGTGCCACGTCCGGTAGTCGCTGGCTGAACCGTGGACAAACACGACGGGCTCGCCGGTGCCGACCTCCGTGTACTCGAGCGCAGTGCCGTTGACATTCACTTGTGCCATGACGCGATGGACAGCATTGCCTGGCGGCCTGGCCATAACCGGCACAGTGCCTACGGGCAACTTCAGTCAAGGTAGCAACGAGCAGACGCGAGAGCAACACGGATTGAGAAAACGCCGAGCAGCCCTGTTCCCGCGGGATGGCCTTGTTTTGCTTCTTGTTGACCCTCCATGGATTGCCCACGTCTGCCCGCCATCGGGTCCACATCACGGATGAACCGTCCGGTGCCATGTCTTAACCGTCCGGTGCCAGGTCTTTGTTTTTCTGTGGAATCTACAGATCGTAGACCATGCAGCCGAATCGGGATGAACATCTACTGACGGTAGACTGCGAGCGAAGACCAAAGACCTGTCCCTCGAGGTCCTTCCCCGATGGACTCACTCGCGATTTGGATGAGTCAGTAGCGACGTCTCGCAAAGGCTGCGATCGATCCAGCCTCACCGAGCCCCGAAGGGGCGACATAGAGTAGCCGGGGGCAAGCGAGGAACGAGCGCAGCCCCCGGTCCCGATCAAACCGGAAAATCACGAGCCCCGGCAGGGGCGAAATATTTGAGACTCCAATCTCCGAGACTATGTCGCCCCTGCCGGGGCTCGCGTCATCTCTTCGAACAACAAACCCGGGGGCGGCGCTGCGCTTGCCCCCGGCTACCCTATGCCGCCCCTGTCGGGGCTCGAACCCTCTCCCCGCAACCACCTGCGTTCGGACCTCAATCGCGTCCGGGGAGAGGGCAGGGTGAGGGGCAGGAACGAAACGATGAACGCGGAACGATGAACGATGAACGGGAGACGCTGTTTCTCTTTCATCCTTCATCGTTCATCGTTCATCGTTCATCGTTCATCGTTCCAACGGCACCCCCACCTCCCGCAGATACTCATACGTCGCGTCGTAAAACTCCGGCGGCCGCGTATGATCCCGCGCGTCCCCCGGCGGAACGAAGATCACCATCCCCTGCCGCGCGCGCGTCAGCAGAACGCGATACGCATTCAGCAGATAACGCCGGTTCTCTTCCTTGTTGACATTCTGCCAGCGGTCGCCGCGGAAGTTGTGAAAGCCCCACCCCTTCCGCCCGAACCGCAGATCGCCGTCCCACGTCACGCACGACCAGTCGAGCTCCAGCCCCTGCACCTGGAACTCCGTCGCCGCATCCTCCAGATACCAGCTCGACCGCGTGTCGTCCTTGTCGTTGAGGAACCAGTGGATCGGATTGATCTTCGCGCGGACGTCGATCGCGTGCGGCTTCAGCCGGAACGCATTCGACGACGCCAGCAGCCCGTAGCGTTCGGAGCCGCGCGACTTCCCCCGCACCCACTCCTTCGCCCGATCGAGATCACGCGTGACGACGATCGGGTACTTCTCTCCGACAGCCGCTCGAACGCCGCCCGCGCTCGGCCGACCTCCCGATCGAGCACCGCCTTCACGAACTCGGAGACATTCTCCGCGCGGAACGATCGCATCGACACCGCGAGATGGAGCGAGTCATCGAACACCGTCCCCGGCCGCGAGCGGACGAGATCGAGCGCGTGTCCCGCGGCGTACTCGCTGTCGGTCAGACGCGAGGAGATGTGCATCCGCCAGTCGGGAAACTCGGAGATGATCGCCTGCAGCCACGCATCGATCCCCGCCTCTCCGTCGTTGATCTCCTGTCCGCCACCGACGAGACAGACCACGACCGCCCAGTCGTCGTGGCGATCCATCGTCTGGATCAGGAACTCCGGCTCCGAGTGCGCGAAGTCGTGAACCTGCTTCTTCGTCCGCATCCACGTCTCGCGCCTTCTCGCGTGTCCAGGCGCGCTGGGCTTCATCAAAGATCGCGACGTGCTCGGCGGGAGCATTCACCCGATCGCTCAGACCTTCATCGCGGAAGTGGTGAACGTTCTGGATGAACGCCTTCACGCTCTCCTTCACCTTGCTCTTCGTGACCGAGACGCCGAGCTCCTTCTTCCGCGCCACCTCGTCGCGGGCGAGCGCCTCGCGCAGGACATCGACGAGCGGCCCGTTCCCCGACAGATACACAGCCGGATCGGTGCTCTCCTCTTCCCGATGCTGCGTCGCCACATTGAGCCCGACGAGCGTCTTCCCCGCCCCAGGCACTCCGGTGACGAAACAGATCACCTTCTGCCGTTTCCGCTTCGCCTCGTCGACCAGCTCCTCGATGTGCCGCGACGTCACCGCCAGATTCTGCGCACCCGCATCGTGACGCGCGATCGACTCCACCGAGTGCTGCGCGTAGAGCGCACGGGCCGCTTCCACGATCGTCGGCGTCGGACGGTAACGCGACGCCAGCCATCGCTCCGCATCGACCGGAGGCCCTTCGATCTCCCTGACGAGCCGATCGAGAACCTCCCGAAGCTGAGAGGGAGCGACACGGATCGGCTGGTACACATCATCCGGATCCCGCCTCACCTCGATCTCCGCGTGCTCCGCCTCGGTGGCAACGAGAATCGGGACGATCGGCAGATGATGCGACGCCTCGTGAAAGTTCTTCAGATCGAGCGCGTAGTCCCACACCTGATCGATCGCCGCCCGGTCGAACGTCGCGCTGCGGACCTTGAACTCCACGACGAACACCACCGCCCCGACCAGCAGCACGACATCGACCCGCCGCCCCATACGAGGAATGCTGAACTCGAACAGAATCGATCCCGCCAGCCCGCGCAACTGCCCCTGCAGCATCTCGATCTCGACCCGCCACGCATCATTCTGATCCGCAACGATGTCGTACCCGCACCGACTGACGATCTCCCCGAGAACCGCACTCGCCCGCTCCCCGACAAACTCCTCCACCGACGCCGCATACCACGCCCGCGCCGCCCCACCCATACTCGGAGCATCAGAGAAAGACATCACCGCCAGCGATCATGCCAGGAACGGCTGCATGTTGCCATTCTAGACGTCGAGCGACGCATTGTTCATATGGGGGAGGAGCGATCGTGGGGACAGTTGGTAGAGTATGATTCCAAGTTCAGAGGTTCAGCTGATTGGACTAACCGGGAACCACCGTCGGACCAACATCATGTCGACCGAACTAGCTTCCCAAAGCACCGACCCCACTCGAAAGCGATCTACGGCTCTCTTCAAGTTTCTGAAAGAGTTTTGTGGAGCTACGAAGCAAAGTTGTGCGCTCCATCGACCAATATGAGCAGGTGTTATGGCTTTCGGAAGTTCCGAGGGAGCCCGAATGCTCCTGTGCCGCATGGCATCTTGGAGAAGAAACTGACAGTGAGAACTGGCTTTCGGTTAATAAGCCCAAGATCCATCCGCCACCAGAACCTCCCGATGAGCTTATCCCGTGGCTCTTTGCGGAGCAGATTTCGGATTCCTCACTAGAGCTGCCGGCGCTGAGGGAGACAACATCGGTACTGGTGTCCGACGGCCGAGGTGAAGAAAGATTTGAAGAAATCAGCCTGGAGGACACCTAACCGTCTACAAAGCTCCTCTGGGAGCAGTATGTAGAAACTGATTGGTGGCCATGGGCGTCCGCGGACCGACGGGTTCAGCGAGTTCAAGATGTCTACAACCAGCTCTTCTCGATCTATCAGAAGCAGCTGCGTCTTGGAGAGCAATACGAGGTCGTGCTGGGGTTGGGACTGCTCTCCTGGCGCACGCCAGACCAGCAGCAGGTTCGAAGGCATCTCTTAGTCGCGCGCGCTGCCATAGCATTCGACGCAGCTGGAGGGGTAATCACGGTGGGTCCTGCCGGAGAAGGGGCCAAACCAACAATCGAGCAAGAAATGCTTGATCCTGTGCAGCGGCCAGATCCTAGTGAACTCCGGGCGCTTGAAGAACAGGCAGCTGAAATGGGAGAGCACATCTGGAATTCAACTGCAATCGAGTCGATCTTGAAAGGTTGGGTGCATTCCGTTGCTTCGTCTGGAAGCTACGAGGGCGGTCTCCTAGCTTCCGATAGGATCGACGAGGACCCCAGAGTAGTTCTCTCTGCGGCCGCTCTCTATACTGCGAAAGCGGAACGAACGTTCGTATCTGAAGGCGTTCGAAGAAATCATCTCGCAACTTGAGAACGGCGCTCCGATCCCCCCCGGCGTATCGCGCTTCATCACAATCAGTGACGATGGAAAAGACGGATCAGATGGGCCGACCGAGGGCGACACCGCAGCTGCAGAGGAGCTTTACTTTCCTTTAGAATCGAACGAAGCGCAGAGGGAAATCGTAAATCGCCTCTCGAGCAATCAGGGCGTACTCGTTCAAGGACCTCCTGGAACTGGTAAGTCTCACACCATCGTCAACCTGGTTTCTCATCTTCTGGCGCAAGGCAAGCGTGTGCTCGTTACCAGCCACACGCCTCGGGCGTTGAAGGTTCTCCAACACTACTTCCGAAATAGGTTAGCTGCTCTCTCCCCACTTGCTGTCGTACTCCTTGGAGACGACCGCGAAGCTCTTCAGCGAATGGAAGACTCCGTCCAGGGAATCACTCAGCGGCATAGCACCTGGAATCCTCGTTCCAGCGCTACGTCTATCGCCCGGCTTGAGGAGCAACTGGATGAGGCGAGGCGGGAGGAGGCAAAGATCAATGCAGAGCTCAAAGCTATTCGGGAGCGAGAAACATTCAGGCATCCTCCTCGTCCCGGAGGATACTCAGGGACCTTGCAACGAATTGCATCGCAAGCACGAGCTGGCGCGGACGAATTTCGATGGTTCACCTATAAACCCAGGGAAGAAGAGGAAGCGCCCCTCACAGCGGAAGAGTTTCAAGAGCTTTTAGCGCTGCTGCGTGATGCACATATCGCCAAATGGGAATCACAAGACGTCTGTGCGGTCGACATCGCATCCATTCCCCGGCCCGATGCGGTCGCCCCTCTACTGAGCGCCGAAGCCGAAGCCCGCAGCCATCCCCTTACTCACGAAACTGATTCGTCGCTCCGCCACCTACGGCACACTCTCTCGCCTGGATTCAGCGAAGCGAGCAGATACTGCGGCTCATCTCGATCAGATCTATCTCGGTTTAAGACAGCTGGAGAAGCACTTTCACGGATGGGCGGGGCGGATAGCATTCGAGGTGCTGGGAGACCAGGATCGAGGATGGCGGAATCTTCTCGAAACCACCCGACAACACCTCTCCACCGTTAAGCCCGCAGCAAGATCAACCGACGAAACTCCGGTCTCGGGACTAGAGGACAAGGAACTTCATGAGGTCAGGGCAGACGCACAGGCTGCTCTGGAGCACCTTTCGAACGGCGGAGGGTGGGGTATCGGCCTTTTTCGAAAGACTGTCGCTAAGCGGGCACTTTATCTAAAGCATGAAATCAAAATAGACGGTCACTACTGTGACAACACCACATCGCTCGAATCTCTGATCTCATGGCTGACATGCCACATGGCTCTCCAGACGCTACGAAAGCGCTGGCGAGCCATTCATGAGATCGACGAAAACAGAAGTCTTCAGCTTCAGGTGAGTGAGCTCGAAGATCTTTGTGAGCCCTTGGAGGCGGCGCTGTCACTTCATGATCTGAAGCGACGGTTGTCCAGCCTGATCGCAACAGTCGAGGGACTCGAGGAGCCGATATGGCACGATTCTGATTCTCTCGAGCAGTCTGGAAAACCGCAACCGCGGTTGAAGCCGACCTCGCTCTGCACGCGGTTCAGGCCGACATCGATCGCCTTAGCACAACTATCCGGCGACTAATGAAGCCAGGCATAGATCCTCACATTGCCGAACTCGCCGATGCTATAGAGCGCCGCGATTTGGAAAAGTACACTAAGGTGTTCGAGCGACTGGTAGAAAACGCGAGAACGGCAAAGCTCGTCACGCGCCGAGACCTCCTCCTTTCACATCTTCGTGAACGCGCGCCGCATTTATCGGATCACCTAGCTACATCTGCTGACGATGCTGACTGGGATAGGCGGGCAGGCGAATGGATTCCGGCGTGGCACTCGGCCACCACCAAGGCATGGGTCGAGCGCCTCTGCGACCCCCATCTCGAACGCCAGCTGCTCTTCCAACTGGACAACGTCCGCGTCCGAATCCGAAAACGCCTGGAGGAACTAGCTAGCGAGAAGGCTTGGACGCATTGCTTTGAAAAAATGACTGAACACGAACGTCAACATCTAGTTGCATGGTCGAAGGCTGTTCGAAGCATCGGACGGGGAACCGGAAAATATGCCGCTCAGCACAGGCGTAATGCGCGCGAGCACATGAACGAGTGTCGATCGGCGATTCCGGCGTGGATCATGCCGATCTACAGGGTCGCCGAATCGATCAAGCCCGGTACTCGATCTTTTCGATGTCGTAATCGTCGACGAGGCTAGCCAATCCGGACCTGAGGCTCTACTCCTGACATACCTGGCAAAGAAGATTGTGGTCGTCGGAGATGACAAGCAGATTAGCCCCGACTACGTTGGGATCAATCACGAAGACGTCAATCAGCTGCGTCGACGTCACCTTGAAGAGCTGCCTCACTCAGACGCATACGGCGTCAATCACAGCTTTTTTGACCTTGCAGAGATCCGCTATCAGGGTCGGATACGGCTTCGCGAGCACTTTCGGTGCATGCCCGAGATCATCCAGTTCTCCAACAATCTGTGCTACTCCGCCGAGCCCTTGGTGCCACTCAAGCAGTATGGGGAGTCGCGACTGGCCCCTGTTGTTTCGGCTGTCCATATTGCCGACGGGTATCTGAAGGGTTCAGGGCGCCGGTCTGTCAATGTGAATCTTCCCGAGGCGAAAGCTGTTGTGCAGACCATTCTCGAATGTGTGCTGACGTCAATTACGTCGGGAAAAGCATAGGCGTAATCAGTCTCACAGGGGACGCTCAGGCTAGGGAGATCGAGACCCAGCTCCTCAACGAGCTCGGGCCGGAGGAGATGGAGAGGCGCCAACTGCTGTGCGGCGACGCATACGCGTTTCAAGGAGACGAGAGAGATGTGATCCTACTGAGCCTGGTATCGGCTCCCACAGAGGGCAGAAGAATCGGACGGCCGATGACACATCAAAGCAAAGATTCAACGTCGCCGCAAGCCGTGCAAGGGATCAGATGATCCTTTTTCACACCGCAACGTTGAGCGATCTTAGCCCAGCCGGCTTCCCTATGCTCTGTTGGACTACTGCCAACATCCGAAGCTTGATCAGCCGGATTACAACGGGGTTTCCATGGAACATCTGCAGAGCCTCTCAGCGAATGCCGATCGCATGGCAACCTCCCCGCCCGAGCCGTTCGACAGCTGGTTCGAAGTAGACGTATTTCTGTATATCCATAATCGCGGTTACCGAGTTCTTCCTCAATATGAAGCCGCGGGTTACAGGATTGACCTGGTGGTCGAGGGGATGAACCAGCGCATCGCCGTGGAATGCGACGGCGACCATTGGCATGGTGCAGAGCATTACGAACACGATATGGCTCGTCAGCGGGTTCTGGAGCGGTGTGGTTGGCAATTCTGCCGTATCCGCGGAAGCCGGTTCGCTCTCGATCCGAACGAGGCGATGAGCGAACTCTTCAACCTTCTGGACAGATTGGAACCGGGTCAGAACTCCAACAACGAAGCCCTCATTGCACCAGTACCCTCGTCCGACGAAAGAGACGGCGGCGATGGGGTATCCATCAACGAACACTCAGTCGCCCTGCCTGAGCCAGATATCGTCAGGTCCGATGAGCCACAGTACCCTCTACCGATTGACGATACGGCAGAGCTAAATCGACCGCTTCTTCACGTTCAATCATCTTCGCGCGGTCGCTCTGTAGCGCCTGATTCGTCATACGAAGAATGGATTGCGCGGCCTCTGCCCGATCCCACGACATCCTCGCCATCAGATTTGGTCGAGGGCCTGGTTGAGATCGTGAAGAGCGAGGGACCCTTAGGCGCGATCGCCTCTACCAAATCTTCGTGAAGGGGGCTGGTCGAGCCAAGGTCGGTCGCCAGATTCGACACACCTTGAACAAGGCTCTCTGGACAGCCATCCAACGTCGATTGGTAGAGGATCAAGATGAGCTCGGAAAAAGCGGTTTGAAGCATCGCGTCGTCCGGATCGCTGGTACTCCGCACGTAGTCGTGAGACGACGGGGGCCCCGTCAATTTGTGGAGGTCCCCCCTTCAGAGCTCGCAGAGGTTATGAGGCGGTTTACTCAACAACAACCCGAACTCCACGGAGACGATCTGTTCCGGGCTGTCATGGAGTTCTACGATACCCGCAAGATGACAGGAAATATTCAGCAGCGCCTGCTGTGGATTCAAGAGCAAGGCATCCACCTTCTGTCATGAGGTCCGGATAAGAACTGTATCCGGACAGTTCAGTTTTGTAAGAGCCACTGCTCATCCAGCTAATCGAGTGCAAGAAGACGTCTTTCATTTTCCGCGCAACCATGGCAGTTATCACTTCAACCATTTTTTGCTGTTTCCAAATAGAGGAAGGATTTACATGGCCGACAAGAAAATAGTATTCATCGCATTCGCCATCGAAGACGAGCGTCAACGCGACTTCCTGAAAGGGCAGTCTTTATCCCCTCGAGCACCTTACGAGTTCGTCGACATGTCAGTGAAGCAACCGTACGACACGGAGTGGAAGGAACGTGTGCGAACAAGATCAAACGCTCGCACGGGGTTATTGCTCTTGTGAGCAAGAACTCTCTGACCTCCACTGGGCAGCAATGGGAGATTAAGTGCGCGAAAGAGGAAGGAAAGCCTATTCGTGGAATCTGGGCTTACTCCGACGATCGGACCAATTTGCCAGGTGTGGCTACTCATGTCTGGAGCGACAAGAACATCAGCGACTTCATCTACTTGTTGTGATCGGAGGAATCGATGCGAAAGGCACTCATCGTGGGTATCGACTACTACGGCCACGTGGATCCGCTCAGCGGATGTGTTAACGATGCTCACTCAGTGCGAACCGTGCTTGAACGTCATGCAGACGGCACCGTGAACTTCGCGACACCGAAGATTCTCACGGGCACCGGCCCGACTGCTCCAGTTGAACGATCAACACTCGAAGATGCGGTCCGGGAGCTTTTCGCGGATGATGCCGAAATTGCGCTGTTCTACTTCGCGGGACATGGATTCATTGAGGATACCGGAGGCTTCTTGAATGGGTCAGACTGCCGCACCGGCGACGATGGGCTGGCTCTGACCGAGGTGATGACTCTCGCGGGCAAGTCGCCCGCTAAGAACAAAGTCATCATTCTAGATAGCTGCCACAGCGGTGTCGCCGGGGATCGGGTGGATTCGGAGAAGGTCGCAGAAGTTAAGGAGGGTACAACCATCCTCACCGCTTCGACCGCTGAACAGTATTCTATGGAGACTGGAGGCGGAGGGCTTTCACACGCCTCCTCGTTGACGCGCTACGGGGTGCTGCGGCGAATCTCGTCGGCGATGTGACTCCCGGTAGTGTGTATGCGCACATCGATCAGTCGCTAGGACCTTGGGCTCAACGTCCCGTTTTCAAGACCAACGTTAAGAGCTTTGTCTCGCTTCGGAAGGCGACTCCACCAATTCCACTCACCGATTTACAGGCTCTGTCGGCTCACTTCCCTCACTCTGATTACAATTTTCCTCTCGATCCATCCTTCGAACCGGAACGTTCTGCCGAACAACTTGCGGACCCGAACATCCCCGATCCCGATCCGGGAAAGACTGCCGTTTTTGCCGTGCTCCAGAGATACGCGAAGGTAAACCTCGTCAGGCCGATAGGCGCTCCCCACATGTGGCATGCTGCGATGCAGAGCAAGTCATGCGAACTGACCGTCCTAGGCGAGCACTACCGGAGCCTGGTATCGAAGGGTTTGATTTAAGGAGGGAGTAGTGAAAAAGGCGGAGGTGGAGTGGTAGCTTAGAGAGTATCGTAGAGAGGTTGGCGGCGATCGAACACGAGCGTTGGTCCCACTGGCAAAGATACATGCATGATAGAGGAGAGCGACGCCGCGATGGTTCCTTGGTGCTGCCACCGGATCTGGTTCGACGCTGGGACGTACAAATTGCCACGAGTTACGCCGACCTGAGCGAAGACGAGAAGGAGAGCGATCGAAAAACGGGTAAGGCGATACCTGCCGCTCATCGTTGCTGCACTGGCTGATTCCGATTGATCAGTGTACCGAACTTTTGAGAACTTAACCTCAAAGCTCAAAATATAAGTTTTCGAGCCATTCAACGCATCTGCTCACTGGCATCCGTTTGCGATCCAGCGCAGTCGTTGTGACGGGTCGGGTGCGTTCGTTGCGATGGAGAAGGACATTCCCGGGGCGACGGCTTCGTACAGGAAGCGGTCGAAGTGGTCGCGGCCGAAGAGGGTGCGGGCGGACTCGAGTGCGGTGAATGCCGCGCGGCACCGCTCCTCCTCGGTCGCGTCCTCGTCCGTGTCGCGCAGCGCTGCGTAGCGCGACGAGACGGACTCGAGCTGCGCCCAGAACAGGTCTGCCTCGTACCCTCGCGCTTCGAGCGCATCTCGAAGGAGCTCCCGCTGCTTGTTTCGTATCTCCGGGTCCGGGTCGAAGCCGGTCATCAGGGCTCGGAACACCTCGTGCGGCAGCAGGAGGTGCGGGTGCTCCCATCCTCTGATGGTGTAGTGCGAAGGGTCCTGGACGCGCTCACCCTCGGCGGGCTCAGCCGCCGCGTGACGCTGATGCGCCGCCTGCCGAGCGGCGATCTGCTCCGCATCGAGCCGTTCCTCGAGGCGCTCCTCGATCGTCCACTCCCACGAAGGACGCTCACTCAAACTGCTCGAGCCTGACGGCGTCTCGCCGGCTGCCAGCGGTGCAACGGCCCAGCCGAGGACCGTCGACACGATCACGACAGCTGCTCTGACGGCTCCACCCCTTCCTCTTTCGGTCCGTTTCGACCACTCCTCATCGATCATGAGCTCGTCCTCCATGAATGCCTCCTGAATGGCGACCAGCCCAACCGGACTCGCCTCTGTCTATAGAGTTGCGCGAGGAGACGTTTTCTTATCATCGATGCCGAAGAATCTTTGGAGTGCTGAGCTCTTTGGAGTGCTGAGCTCGCCGAAGGACGAGCTCAGCTTTGGATCTGTCGGGCGAGGGGAAGATGCTCGGCGGCCCTCGGCTGCTCCTCATGCGCTAAGGATTCAAAGCGGTGCTCGTCCTTCGGCGAGCACCGCACTCCAAAGGACAAGCACGAGCTCAATGAGATGGATGGAGCTCCGGGATTGAGGAAGAAAGAGCTGAATGCTGAGTGGTGAATATCTCGGACAGTAGAAGCTGAGAGGCCGGGCTCGGGCTCGGGAAGGTCGGCGAGGGCGAGGGCGCGGATCGATCAAGGATGAAACGTTGAATACACCAACGATCGGGAAAGCGGGCTTCAAATCTCAGTCAGGTCGGTAAACCGTCCGCCGCCGCGGCTCCGGAGCCATGAGATAGGTCAGGAATCGCGTGGCGCCGTTGTAGGGATGTTCGGTACGCAAGCCGCTCTCAGCGACGACGAGCGAGCCGCCGGATGTTTTGACTGCGATGGGACCACAGAAGGAGCGATCGAGCTCTGCTCGAGGCTGATGCGGGAGTGGCGTCTCGAGTACACCGCTCTCGTCGACTTCTATTGTCAGGACGGAAATTCTGCCGGGGCACGCGAATCGATCGGACGACGCGAGCCACGTGATTCTCCACCCGTCGGCCTCCGGGCGAGCATCGAGGGCCACTTTGAAATCGCCACCCTCCGTGACAATCCTGCCCTCCTCCGACTCGGACACCAGACCTCCCGTTTCATCGAGGACGACCGTTCGGATGTGATCAGTCGAGTTTATCCAGGCGACGAGGATGCGCTGGCCATTCGCGGAGACAATGAGACTGCTCGGATGCGTCCAGAACGGGACAACTGATGTCGGTCCACTGAGCGGGGTCCACGCGGTGTCGAACACCTCGATCTCCACACCCCGCACCTTTCGAAAAATGTGAATCGTGTCGCTGAGCACGGTGATCACTCCGACTTCTCCTTCACCCGCAGGGATGTCCCGAACCGCGAGTGTCGTGAGGTCGTGATCGAGCAGCATCATTGTACGAGTCGGTAGTGAACCGCTGGTACTGTAGGGGTGGAACGACAGAGCGACTCCGGCGGGTCCCGCGCCCGCCTCGAACTCCGACACCTGCGAGTCGACCTCGATCGTCCTCGTCTGCACCGCCTCTTTTCCGACAGTTCGGTCGAATTTCAGCACCGTCAGCTCGGTCCCGTGCGAGGCGATGGCGTAGATGAAATCAGCGTGTCGAACGAGAAGCGGCGGCACATCTGAAAGCTGCCGGACCGTGGCCAGCCGCGGATCGACCCTCCCCTGGACCGGAACCAGACGAGTCGCTAGACGATCTTCCTGCCGCCACATCGCAAACCAGGTCTCACTGTCCCACGGCACGAAACGGGGACCGGCAGTCATCTCGGACCGCTTCGAAATCACATCGACCTGCTCGACAAAGTCCGCCGAAATGCGAAACAGCTCGAGTGGGAGACTCGATCCGGCGATGAGCGAATGCCCGAGCCCCCACTCGATTCCGTTCCTGTACGAGGTCCTCGTGATGGACCTCGCGCCGACATTCGTTGCTGAGCCAAGGGGATGTGCGCGCTCGGAGAACCTCTGGATCGTAGTGTCCTCTGACGGTCCGCTTCCCTTGCTGCAGGAGAAGCTCCAGGAATCTCCGATCCACGCGATGCTGGTCTCGCGACAGAACTCCTCCGCAGTAATCCGTGCCTCACCCCGGAGCTCCAGGTCCTCCGACAGCGTGATGAGCCGGCCATCCGCAAGTGCGAGCCCGTACATCGACCCGTTCCACTCGAGCGTACCGGCTGATGCCTCCCCGCCCGGAAGTGATGTAACACCTTCCAGAGTCGTTCCACTCAGGTAACCTGCAAAAAAATGATTCGAGCCGTCGCGCCACACGACCGCCACCTCGCCCTCCCGTCCGGAAGTAGCAGCGAGTAAAGCTCCGGTCGGAATCAGGAGCCGAAGAGGTTCAATCACTTCGCCGCGCTGGTCGAGCCGGACGAACTCCACGAAATAGTTGCGGGGGAAGCCATTCTCGACCGATGTGAGAAAGACGACCCACCCGTCGGTGCTGGGCGCCACGTCGATTCTGACGACCCCTCCCTGATACATGTACGCGGCGCCTCGATCCGCGATGGTTCTCTGCTCCTCGACCTGCTCTCCAGTGCGGCCTAAAAGTTCGGCCTCTATCCCGGACCCAATCCACACGACCAGAACCTCACGACCATTCGATGCAGCAGTGGCGCCCTTCGTGCCGTGAGCGACGTGGGTCTGAGGCCCTGACGGCTGTCCATCGAGAGCAAGAGGACGGGTAAAAAGATCGACCCCATACTTCTCCATTCCCACCGATCGTTTCCAGATCGCCAGAAGGCCGTCGTCGAATGCGATGAGATCAACGGCTTTCCCCGGATCCGATGCCACGCCCACAGGAGCAATCTCGACCGGCGCCAGCCGAGGCATCGCAGATTGGACCGGCGCGGAAACGACGAGCACAAGGAGGACGAGAGTATTTTTCAAGCGCATCGTCACTGTTACGGACACCAGAACCGGTGCATCTATTCAGCGGAGAACTTAACCTCACACCTCAAAATATAAGTTTTCGAGCCATTCATCGCATCTGCTCACCGGCATCCGTTCGCGATCCAGCGCAGTCGTTGTGACGGGTCGGGTGCGTTCGTTGAGATTGAGAAGGACATTCCCGGGGCGACGGCTTCGTACAGGAAGCGGTCGAAATGGTCGCGGCCGAAGAGGGTGCGGGCGGACTCGAGTGCGGTGAATGCCGCGCGGCACCGCTCCTCCTCGGTCGCGTCCTCGTCCCTGTGGCGCAGCGCTGCGTAGCGCGACGAGACGGACTCGAGCTGCGCCCAGAACAGGTCTGCCTCGTACCCTCGCGCTTCGAGTGGCTCTCGCAGAAGCTCCCGCTGCTTGTTTCGTATCTCCGGGTCCGGGTCGAAGCCGGTCATCAGGGCTTGAAACACCTCGTGGGGCAGCAGGAGGTGCGGGTGCTCCCATCCTCTGATGGTGTAGTGCGAAGGGTCCTGGACGCGCTCACCCTCGGCGGGCTCAGCCGCCGCGTGGCGCTGATGCGCCTCCTGCCGAGCGGCGATCTGCTCCGCATCGAGCCGTTCCTCGAGGCGCTCCTCGATCGTCCACTCCCACGAGAAATCAGGGTCAGGCCTTTCATCTGCGGCGGAACCACCGCCACTCAAAGGCCTGACCCTACATTTCCCTAAATGGCGGGCTGAAAGACCGTCAGATACTCGGCGATCATTCGATGCGTCAGCCCGCAATCCTCGTATGCCAGAAGGGCGAGCGCTTTCCGGCCGTGGCGACGGCTCCGATGCCGGATGGTCTCGAGCGACTCGGTGAACTCTTCCAGCACGAGCTCGATCACATGGTCACCGCACGAGCTCGACCTGAGCCTTCGGATACGAGCGGCTGCTCCTCGGCTGAGAGTCGACAATTAACGACCTGATCCCAAAATTACTATGCGCCGCGACGAACAGCCGATGCCAGCGCCTTCTCGACAACCTTCGGTGCCCGGGAGGCAACAAGGAGCAAAGCACGCGCAGGACCTTCTGGTTGACGGCGACCCTGTTCCCAATTCTGAAGTGTGGCCACGCTCACGCCGATCATACGGGCAAACTCTGTCTGTGATTTCTGCAGCTTGGCCCGGATAGCTCGTACGTCTTCGGGATCAAAGACGAACTCCCGAGATGCCTGCGCCTTCCCTCGATGGATCTTTCCGGCCTCTTTCACGCTCGCGGCTAGCTCATCGAATAGCTCTTTCTTCATAGGAACTCCTCCTCCACTAACTGGCGAAGAATCTTTTTCTCTCTGGACGATAGATCATCACGCTCCCCCTTCGAATAAGCCAGAAGCATGTAAATCAGGTCGCCCGCTTCATGCCAGTAATAGATCACACGCACGCCGCCCCTCTTTCCTTTGCCCCTCCCCGGCTGTCCCCAACGCACCTTTCGGAGACCACCCGTCCCCTGGATGATGACGCCGAGCTCCGGCCGAAAGACGAGGGCGGCCTGAAGCGCCGCGTACTCTCCATCATCGAGGGTTGAGGTGATTTGGACGTGTGAAAACCGACGTCTCGACAAAGCGGATCACGCGGCAACACTATCCGCCATTGACGCATGTGTCAACGGACCTGAAAGGTCGTGAATTCCGGCGGGTAGCAGCGGCTGGCGAAGATCGAAACCTCTGTTCAGCAGCTGCCCGGACTGATCGGATCAATCCGGAAGGACATGCGGCGTCACCTGAACGCAGCGCACGTCGCGGCGGCCCGCCGCAACGGCGTCGGACCCGTGCGCGACCGCGCCCACCTGACCACCCTCCTCGATCGTGGTGCGCTCGTGCAGCTGCCGGAGTCCACCGAATGGTGGGTGCTGCGGGATCTGAATCACTCGCTACCGTACGTCACGCCCGGCACGAAGGCGGCGCTCGAGGAGGTCGGGCAACGATTCCACGCACGGCTCGATGAGCACGGGCTGCCACCGTTCCGTCTCGACATAACCTCCGTGCTGCGCACGAGCGATCAGCAGTCGGCGCTGCAACGTCGCAACTCCAATGCGGCGGACGAGACGAGCTCCCACGAGTTCGGTACGACTCTCGACATCGCCTACCTCAGTTTCGCCGGGCCGCAGTCGCTCGACCACCCATCCCTGGCCACGAACCCTGCTAACCGGGTCAGCCCATCACTCCGCGAGGACATCTCCACGCGGCTGGACGGCCTCGGGACGCAGTACGCGCCGCATCTCGAGGGCGAGCTCGGTGCCGTACTCCAGCAGCTCCAGCGCGACGGTATGGTGATGCCCCTCCGGGAGCGCCGCCAGCCCGTCTACCACGTCACCGTCGCCCGTGACCCGTAGCCAGGCCTCGCCTCGGATCCACAAGGGCCTCTGAGGTTGAGTTTCCCGGAGTTTCTATCGTACCGTCCGGAGAATCCACCACCTGGGAGTGTCTACGCAACCCGCTCCTGGTTCGGCGGCTGGATCAGACTGGGACCAATGACGCCGATCTCGAAACCACGATCAGCACACACCGTGCTCGATCGCGAGAGGTGCGCAGGGGGTCAGTGATCTCGCCAGCAGGCGCCAGTTGCCGTCGGCTCTCACGAATACAGCCATGTACTTCATCGTCGGGAGTCGTCCCAGCGGCTTCATCGTGCCGTCTGCCTCGAGCTTTCCCACGAGTACGGCCGTGTCTCCATGGAACACGACCTGTTCGTCACTCAGCTCAATACTGCGTACATCGAGTGAACCAGCACCAGCGATCGCCTGTTCTTTGCTCTCGACAACGCCACCGGGGGCGACCACGATAAGCTGGTCGAGCGCGAGCTGGTCCAGAATGCTCGGATCTCGTTCGACCAGGAGTGACCAGAGCGCTTCGTGATTCAGTCGTTTGATGATCTCCGCATCGGAGTCGCTGGTCGACTGGGCGCTCACCGGAAAGACGAGAAGCGTCATGATGAGGCCTGTGAGTACGAGGACAGAAGTGCGCATTGTTCACCTCCGAGTACCTGGTAGAGTTAGGTTCAGAGCCAGAGTCCTGACTTACAACCCGGCTCGACGGGTGCTCACTCGTGTTGCAGAATGTTGATCAGTTTTCCGAACGGGTCACGAACATAGAATCGCCGCACACCCCAGGGCTCACTCACCGGCCCGTACTCAATCGAGATGCCCGCCTCTTCGAATCGCATCAGCGCAGCTTCAAGATCATCGACTTCGACGGAGAGGTCGGGGACGACAGTTCCCGATCCACCTTCTGAGCCAAAGCTCACCTGAACAGTCATCGCTTGCTCGGAGCCGTAGGTCTGAAACCACCCGTGATCCATGAGCAGCTCCAGGCCCAGAATCTCCCCGTAGAAGACCTTCGCCCTGCGGAGGTCGGACGTCGCGGTATTTGACACGATGCGTTTCACTTTCATGGCAGGAAGCACCCTGGATCACGTTGGTCCGGCACGAGGAGCGACGGTGTTTCATTCAGTGTACACCGATCGTCGCGATAGATATTGCGACGCTCATTTCCCCGAGATGTGATGTGATGAATCGCTCCAGGAAAGTCGATTCGAAGTTGGCGGGACACAATCTGCCGGAAGGATCAACCGCCCACGGGACCAGCGTGCGAACAAATCCTACCTCGGACATCGCCCCGCCGACACCCAGTTAAGTTTAAGTTAACTTTTCAGCTCTGACGTAAACTTCCCCCCTCTCACGCTGTGAGTCTGGCCATAGTCTCTCCGTCTGTTCTGTTTCTCTAACAGTACGACGATTTTACTGCGACTGGAAAAATACGAGATCGCTCCTTGAACGCAATCAAAGACCTGGCCATGAATTTCTCTAAATTTCGACCCTGATTTCAAATTTCCTACGGAACGAACGCCCTGACGCAGCGCACACGAAGATTCAGGTTCTTGCTGGAAGTTAGCGCGACGCCGCTGGAGAAGTCCTGCCCCCAGGCCGACAGTGCTGGATTTCCAGAGAACTCTGTCGAGCTCCAGTAGGTCGCGTTGGCGAATCCGCCGATCGCGGCCCGGTTGGTGAAGAGGCCGTTGAGCTGACCAGTCGCAGTCGAGTTGTTTCCGGCCGGCAGGAACCAATCGTCGTAGCAGGCGTTCCCTGCCTGGCACGGTACGTTCCCTTGGGAGTCGACTTCGAAGTCGTTGCAGAGCTGCACGGCATAAGGAGTGCCACCGTTGTTTCCCAGGGCTGCGACGATGGCGGCCGTGTTCGCGGCGCCGTCGGTACTGCTCTGAGCGCTAACGCCGACAACGATTCCGGAACCACCCCACTCGATTCCCGTGCTGTTGTCCGCGGTGGCGGCAATCAGGTTGTTGAGGCCGCCGTTGAGGACCGCGATCACACCACCTCCCGACGGCTGACCGACCGCCGTTGACGCATAGGTGTAGCCGTTGGGCAGCGTGGCACCGCCGGCGGGCGTGTCGATCACTACGTCCACCACGCCAGCCGCATGGGCCGGCGTAACCGCGGTCACCGTGGTCGAGTTGACCACGTTGACGAAGGTCGCCGCGATTCCGTCGAACGTCAGGCCGGTGGCGCCGGTCAGGCCGGTACCGGTCAGCGTCACGCCGGTGCCGCCGGACGCTGGCCCGGAGCCCGGACTCACCGCGGTCAGGGTGCTGCCGGATTGGATCTCGATCGCCGCATCCACCGACGCGGTGTTGGAGCCGGCAATGACGAACTGGATTTCCGGCACCACGCTGTTGCCCGGCGTGAACGTCAAGCTGCACGACTCGCCGGGTGCCACGCTCGCGCACGTGTTGCCGGTTTCGGTGACCGCACCGTCCAGAGCCGTGCCGGTGAAATCGGACGTCACGTTGAGCGCGGTTACCAGCGCCGATGTGTTGGTTACGGTCATCGATCCGGTCGGTCCGTTCGCGGTCACGACCAGCGGACTCGGCGTCACGCCGAGCGTCGCCGTGTTGGAGACCACGGTGATGTCAGCAGTGACTGCGTAAGTGTTCGCGCCGACGACATCGATCGTCGTCGGCCCTTCCACCACGGCCGAGGTCAGTGTAATCGTGCAGCTCGCGCCGACGGCGAGGCTGGCTCCGCACGTGGTGGATTGCACGGAGATACTGCTGCCACCCGGGATCGTCGCGGTGACGTTTTCGGCGGCAACCGGCGAACCGGCATCGTTGGTGACGGTGAGGTCGCCGGTCGCCCCCGCCGGGAAGCTGAGGTCCGGCGGCGCGACGGCGATCACCGCGAGGTCGGCTGCCAGCTGTTTGCAGATGGTATCGACGTCGACGCTGCATTCGGCGCCGGCGGGCAAAATGGCGTCGGCCTCGCAGAGCCCGGCCCCGATCGGCGAGAGTGGCGGCAGAGGGTCGGTGAGGCCGAGCGGAAAGCACTCGGCAAAACCGGGCTCCTCGATGTCGAGGATCAGAAGATCGGCGCCCGAGGCGTTCTCGAAGTCTGCCCGCTCGAAGCCTTGCACGACGCCGCCGACCTCGATCGGAAGGATCGGGATCGGCAAGGTCTCCCCGGCCGGATCGGTGAACTGCGACAACGCCTGGGCGCGTAGCGCCGGAGTGCCCCAGACGGCGAGGAGGAGGATCCCCGACCAGAGGAACGGCGTGCCGTTCGCCCCTCGCCGGTCGAGCAGCGTCCAGGATGCGAGCGCCGCCAGCGCCAGGGCCAGCACCGCGAGAGCGGCGGGGTGGTCGACGGGGATCTCGACCATCGCGGGCGCCGCACCGGTGGTGATGGTCTGCGCCCCGGCGACGCTCGCCTGCAGGAAGGCCAATGCGCCGAGTGCGAGAAAACGGGCGGCGTAGAGGAGCGGAGAATCAGGAGTGGCGGGGGCCTTACGGAGCCGGATCGTTGAGTTTGCCACAGGTTCTCCTTGGCGAAGGGGGACAATCGTGATCTCTGGGGAGGGTCGATCGTAACATAGCGACTTTTCCCCCGCAGGGAGCCGCTGAAGTCGGCGCCCCTCCAGTGGAAAAGTGCGAAAACTGGGATCAGGTCTTTCAACTGCGGCGCAACCCACCGCCAATCAAAATTTCCAACGCACCTTTCGGAGACCACCCGTCCCCTGGATGACGACGCCGAGTCTCCGACGTTAAGTTTTTCGACTGCGGGTCACCACTTGCTGGGCTTGGTCAGGTGGTGGGAGCCATCTGACAACCGGAGAGGATTCGTCAGCTGATGTTTTGTGTAGGCCTCTTTCGAGATCATGCGCGGCCGCTCCTCGGTTCAGAGTCGATGCTCTTCTGCACCATCTCGCAGAAACGGGGCCGGAGGGGGCTACTTAGTTGCGGATTTCTTTTCGGGAAGGGCTGAGATGACTGAACGGAGGAACGTGTTTACCGATTCGGCCGAATCGAAGACTTCGGCCACGTCGGGATCCAGGATCACTGCGACGGAGCCCTCTTCGAATTCCGTAGCGAAACGGTTTGGTTTCGACTTTGAGTAGTCGAAGTCGTATTCATCCCTTATCTGGTCGGGACGTTCAGCGTTCTTGGTACCTTCGTCGCTCATGAGCAGTCACTTCTCTGGCTGAAAACAGCCGAATGCTGTTGGTTCTTTCCGTGAAGCATACCAGCAGGAGACGCCCGGCGCTCGAGTGACCGACGATGATCTCTCGCGACTCTCCCTCGGAATGATCGGGATCATGGTGAATGCGGGCGAGAGAATCACCGAAAACAGTCAACGCCTCGGCGAAGGTCACGGAATGGTCCCGGAGATTCAGCGCCTCCTTCTTCGGGTCCCATGTGAACTTCACGCGGCGAGTCTACCTCGGGTAAACCACGGCTTCTAGCGAGCTCCACACCGAACAGGGTTCAGCCTCTAGGTAGCGACTGGTTAGCGCGCGTGCTCGACCTTCGGTGGTTCGCCATGCTCCTCGAGGTATTCGCGGAGAGCTTGGTTGACGACGGCCGAATCGTGAAACACAGCAGCGACGTCGGAGTCGAGCAAAACCACGTTCGTACCTTGTTGGTATTCCTCGTAGAACTTGCCCCTGACGCCTCCGCGAAGATCGTATTCGTCTCTCATCTCGTCTGGATCAGGTTTGCCGATCGCCTTCTTCATAGGTTCTTCGCTCATGTCTGGTCGCGCGCCGAGCGCTGATGATTCGAATTGTTCCCGAGCGGTAGGTGTGCGCCACGATCACCAACCGCTCGTCATTCGTGTAACCGGTGGTGAGGTAACGATACTCCTCTTCCGAGTGATCCGGATCTACGATCGTCCATGCCAACGGATCCGCGAAGACGGTAGCAGCCTCGGAGAAAGTCACACGATGCTTGTTCAGATTGGCCGCGTCCTTCTGCCGATCCCATTCGAATTTCATTCCGCCGAGGATACCTCGGCCAGTACGAAGAGCGTGAACGATCGAGCGGGCACCTGCCCACAGGCTGAGTTAAGTTAACTTTCTAGCTCCGACGTAAACTTCTTAAGTTTTCCCCCGCACCTCTGACCGCCAGCACGTTAAGTTACTTTTCTGGCTCTGACCCTAACTTAACGGAGTTCTGATTTTGATGCGGAGATGATTCGAAGCAAACTCAGTGGCCTCTTTTTTTACGGGGAGATAAGAGTTACGTTTTGCGTCTCGATATCGGTGACAGAAACAAATGCCCAGAAGACCGTTCCTTCGACGAGCGTGGTCAGACGTATGTTGTAGATCCTGTTTTCACGAAACTCACCGTCAATCGTCCGCAGTACCGGGAAAACACTCTCAACGTCGTAGATCGCGTCGAAACCCGGCAGGAATTGTGCGAGATCATCGGAGCGTGTGACGACCGGGTCCGCGCCTGGCTGAAGGATCGTCGTGGCGAGAACCTCTCCACTTGAATCCAGAAACTCAGCCCGCACAGCAGTTCTCGCATCACGCAGGGGATCGTAGACTCGGAGCGCGGCGCGTACGGAATCACTTCGCGGAATCCCCACGAGGGTAATCTGATCGGAAATGTACTGGGAGGGATAGACGACTGGGATCTCGACGCCCACCGGCTGACCGGGTTTGGAAAACTCTTCGAGCCTGGCCTCGTATATTCCTGAAACGGGGAGGAGAGAGCCCCGATCTGCGGCGATGCGTTTGGGCGAAAGTTCGATGGTGGTCCCGGGCTCCAGGCAAAACATTCCGCAAATCCCGGAACTCTGCGGCGCTGCTACTTCGCCGGGTCCTGGATTGTGGAAATAGACGATCCCGCCCCACAAAGATCCGTGCGCACCCGGTACCGCCTCCCCGGAGTGAGGAACGACTGGGATTAAAAGAGCCCCCGGCTCCGCAGCGGTGGTTGCCCCCCCCGGTTGCCCGGTGGGTGGAGCGGCAAATACACTTGAGCCGATTAGCGCGACGGCGCCCAGAATGACAGAGATCCGTCTCATTGGCAGGTCCCCTCATCCCAATACAAGATTGTCGCCCCCGTACTGTTGGTAACTGACGGCATGTCATCGACGTAGCTCGCCGACACACCGTTGTAAGGATATGCGGAGCCACCGGTGAGACTGCTGCAATCTCCAGAGGTGGTACCGCGAAGCTCGCGCCGGGAATAGGAATACGTCACATCGCACAGCGTATATGCGGGGACTACCGTGTTGCTATCGTCCGGCACGACTGTACCCTGAGTACGAAGCCACTCATAGAGGGTCTGCGGGCCAGGATACACTGTATTGATTGACTTATAATATTGAGCGTATCGTGCCGCAATGCCAGCCGCCAAAGGGGCCGCAAAGGATGTGCCGCTTGCCATGCCGTACGAGGGGCTATTGGGAGAATGTCGAGCGGAATACACATTACCACCGGGTGCGAAGGCGCTGATGCAGTTCCCGAGGTTTGTTCCAAAGTCCTGACCGAGCGGTACCGCCCAGTTTCTGAGTTCGTAATCGGTGTAGTCGTTTTGCACACCGCTGATGTTGCTGCCCGCGACTACGAACACTTCGCCACTAGTGTTGCTTGCAGTGTACGCTCGAGCATTGGGTGCGAACTTGCACGAATCCGAGGAAAAATTGTCAGCTGATGTAAAAAAAGAGTAGCCGGTGTCATCGACAAACGCGGAAACTGCATTATTAATAAAGGCATAGTCGTCAGCCCAGTCAGGGAAGAAGCCGCTAAATACGACGATGCCGTAGCCATGAGTATTAGTGTAGGTTATCGACGTCTGAGTGTATGGGTTGTACTCTGTGAGCGTCGTTGTCCCCGCCATCCAATCGAGGGCACTCGAAAATTCATCTGCATCGGCACCGTAATCGTTGCAGCCGGCAACCTTGATTCCCACCAGGTCGGCACGACTAGAGCCGATATTCTTTCCTCCTGCAAGTGACGCTACGGCAGTGCCGTGCCAAGCGCGAGAGTTGCCAGCGCATTGGTCAGCACTATTGGTGTTCACATCCGATGTGAAGTTGTATAAGTTCGTATAAACTTGTCCGTTAAGCTCAGCGTGGTCATAGTCGATTCCAGTATCCATTATATATATGGTCACATCGTCGCCTTCGTGGCACATGTGATAGCTGGAATCACGATCGTTGTACGCCGCTTCATCGAGACGGTCGATAGCCCAACGGTAGTCGCCGTTAAACCACGCGGAATAATCCCCCGAGAAACGGTCCGTCAAGTAGCCCCGGTGGTTCTGCTCCGCGATGAGAACGCGCGGATCTGCGGCGAGATCTTCAACAAGACCTCGAGGCCCCAAGACTCGGAAACTTCGGAGGGACTCCCAAACTTGGCCCAGTTCCAAATCGTGTTGCGCCGAGAGTGCTCTTGCGATGCCTGCGACTGCTTCCTTCGGCGTTCGTCGCTGGAGCGCAATCAGGTAGTCGTTTTCGTACCCGTTGCGAACGTCCTGGACCCTCACTTTCGGGTTCGCCAAATTAGGGACAGTAATTGTAAAAAGCGCGAGAATGATGAGTGCGAGATTCCTTTGCAAGATTTTCCTCCTGAGAAATTCGAGATAGGCTAGGATCGGATCGAGAGTCACCGCGATTTATCAACAGGCCTCTACGGGCACAAAATAACGATAGTGAATTGTGGAATCCTCTGCACGTGATTCACGTCACATGAGGAGCGTCGAGCTTCCGGAGTCTACGATAAAGTTGACGTCTGGTCGAGGTCGCGGACCTCACCGAAGATGGAAGTTAGGGTCAGAGCCAGAAAAGTAACTTAAAGCCGCTCGCATTCGCTCCGGAGGGGCGGCGACGACCACGATTCCTGAAGCCTGTGCGTGCTTCATTACCTTCGCTCCCTCTCGTGGGAAAAACTTAACCTCAGAGCTCAAAATATAAGTTTTTCGGACGCCTCCGACTGCTCGTGAGCTCTTCGGTCCTTCCGCCGCAGCGCCCCGTACGGCCTCTCGGATACGACGGACTTATCGCACGAAATGCATGACCAAACTCCGCCGAGGTATGATGGTCCCCACCCCCAGGGAAGGACTTCGGAAGTACATGGCAGACGACCTCCTCGAGACATTGACGCGTTTCCACCGTGAAGTGATGGTTCCCGACATGGAGCGGGTCATTACACCCTTACGAGACGAAATGCGCACGAAGTTCGAGGAGATCAACTCGCACTTCGACGACGTCTACGCACGCTTCGATCGGCTGGACCAGGAGTTCCCGTCCCTGTCCGCGGCGCTGGATCGACTCGAACAGCGGGTATCTGCGATCGAACAGCGTCTCACCGAGCTGGGAACCGAACTCCGCCGCGACGCAATGAAGCAGGAGTTGGAAGAGCTGAAGACCAGAATGACAGAGCTCCAGCAGCGAGTCTCGCACATCGAATCTGAGCTTCGGAGCTGATCCGCCAGCTCGAAGTGTCAACGCCTCTGAAGTTCATTGCGCCCCGATGACGGATGCTGGGATTGTGGTTGAGATTCCTCCTCGCTTCGCTCGTTCGGAATGACAGGGGACGGTGAGTCGGTTGTTGGTGAGGGCGGAATGGGCAGGGCGAGGGTGCGCTCTGCGCCCGCTCGCGCTCACGTGCTGAGGGGCCTGGATCTCTCGGCTGAGCCGGGGGTACATGTGCGGTCGATCTCTGGAGGTGAGGGTTGGGTAACCCGCTCGAGCGGCAGTCGTGTCCTGAGCGTAGCCGAAGGAGCCGACGAACGCCGGAGGCGTTACGTCAGCGTTCCTGTGCTGATATTCTCCGCTGGCAGGAGGAGCTCGATCTGAAACGGAGAGTCGTTGGTACGGCGGGGCATATTGATCATGGGAAGACGGCGCTGGTGCGGGCGCTGACGGGGGTGGATTGTGACCGGCTCCCGGAGGAGAAGGAGCGGGGGATCACGATCGATCTCGGGTTCGCTAGCTTTCGCGACGGGGAGATGCAGATCGGGTTCGTCGACGTGCCGGGGCACGAGCGGTTCGTCAAGAACATGCTCGCCGGCGTCGGCGGGATCGATGCGGTGCTTCTCGTCGTCGCGGCGGACGAGTCGATCAAGCCGCAGACGCGCGAGCACTTCGACATCTGCCGGCTCCTGCGTGTCCCGCGCGGACTCGTCGTCATCACCAAGGCGGATCTCGTGGAGCCGGACATTCTCGAGCTCGTCCGGCTCGAGGTCGAGGAGCTGGTGGAAGGAAGCTTTCTCGAGGGCGCGCCCGTCATCCCCGTGAGCAGCGTGACGGGCGACGGGATCGACACTCTCCGGCAGAGCTCTCGTCGAGGCCGTCGATCATGGCGAGGAGCGCGACACCGATCGCCTCGTCTTCCGCCTTCCGATCGATCGCACGTTCTCGCTCAAGGGCTTCGGCTCGATCGTCACCGGCACGACCGTCAGCGGCACGATCTCGCGCGACGCCAACGTCGCCATCGTCCCGGGAGAGAAGCGCTCCCGCGTCCGCTCGATCCAGGTGCATTCCGAGGATCGTGAGCGCGCCGAGGCGGGAGAGCGGACCTCGGTGAACCTGTCGGACGTCACGATCGAGGAGATCCGGAGAGGCCAGCAGCTCGTGGAGCCGAACAGGCTCGAGGAGTCGTCCGTGCTCACGGTCGAAGTGGAGCTCCTGGCGCACGCGCGGCCGCTCAAGGACGATGCGCGGGTTCGGTTCCACCTCTACTCCGAGGAGGTCATCGGCAGGATCCGGCACATCGGTGGGACGGAGCCGGTGCTGCGTCCCGGCGAGCGCGGCTATGCGCAGCTCCGCCTCGAGACGCCGGTCGTCGCCGTGCAGGGTGACCGCTTCGTGCTCCGCAGCTACTCACCCTCGATCACGCTCGCCGGAGGACGCGTGCTCGACCCGCACCTCGGAAGGCTCCGCCGCAACTCGCGGACGGAGCTGCTCGACTCGCTCGGCAGCCCGTCGATGGAGACGCGCCTCATCCAGCTCGCCCGCGTTGCGGGACTCGGCGGCGTCACGGTTCTCGACCTCCAGCGCCGTACCGGCATCCGGAGGGAAGCGCTCGAGCGTGAGCTGAAGTCTGCGATCCCGGGTCTCGTCGTCGCCGGCAACGATCCACTCCGCTGGATTCACGAGGATCACCTGAAGGCGTTCCGCAAGGCGACGATGGCGTTTCTTCGTGGTTATTTCGACGCACAGCGCACCTCGGCCGGAGCCCCGCGTGGAGAAGCGGTCCAGAAGCTGATGCCGCACGATGCGAGCCCGGCGCTTCAGGCGTTTCTGTTCGACGATCTGCAGCGCGAAGGGATCGCCGTGATCTCGGGCGATCTGCTGGACGTCCCCGGACGCTCGAAAAGACTGGCGGGAGACGAGGGGAAGGTCGCGGAGCGGATCGAGCGGGAGTTCCGCGAGGCGGGACTCGCTCCGCCGCCCACCTCGCAGCTCGTTCAGATCGTGCCGAACAAGAACCGGATCATCGAGGGAGTCCTGCAGTACCTGGTCAAGACCGGCGTCCTCGTCCGGCTGGCGGACGGTCTCTTCGTTCACCGCGACGTTCTGGCGGAGGCGCGCGCGACGGTTGCGCAGCACAAGGGGCGCACCGAGGACGTGGCGTTCTTCAAGGACCTGTTCGGCCTGAGCCGGAAAGTCGGGATTCCGCTGCTGGAGTACTTTGACCAGCAGGGCGTGACCCGGCGGGTCGGGGATCGGCGGGAGATTCTATGAGACTTGCTGACGCGCCCAGGCGGGAAGCTCGAACCAGGTACGCGGCACGGACTGATCGGCGACCGCGATCAGCGTTCGCTCGATGGTGTAGTCACGGCCGTCGAGTTTCATGGTCGAGCGATCGTGGACCGGATAGCCTTCGAGCCGGTCGAGCAGCGTGATCACTCGCCTGAGCGCCGGAAGATTCTCGGCCGGGAATTCGTCCGCGGCGAGGCGCAGAAGAAAGAGATCGGAGTGGAAGAGCGTGCGCCGGCTGATCCACATCTCGCGCTGGTAGGCGGTGCCGATCGTGACGACGAACTTCTCGGCTTCGAATCCGGCGAACGTTCCGGCCTCTCCCGCGGGCTGCACCGTGGCGGCAGGAATCGGCTCGGTCTGTCGGGCAGCGGTGCGGAGCTCGTCGAGCACGGACTCGAAGCTGCGTCGCTCGACCTCTCTCGAGATCTCGTCGACCCGCGTCACGGTTCCGGCGGAGATGTCGTAGAGATGCCAGACCTCGGTCTCATTCGGGAAGCGGACGAGGTTGTCGGAGACGGCGATCCGCTCGACGGTCTCGTTGCCCTCTCCCGTGCTGACGCGGAACGATGCGACGGTCGCCTGCACCTGCGTGCCGGGGGGTGGTGGGGGCGGCGGTGGTGGGGGGGGTTCTTCGCACGCGACGAAGAGGAGTGATGTGATCAGGAGCAGGGCTGGGAGGACAGACGGCGAGCGCTGCGACTGTGATTTGGAGTGCGGTGCTCGCCGAAGGACGAGCACCGCTTTGGATCCCGTGGCAACCGCCATCGAGTCTGCAAACGCGAATCAGTCTGCAAGCGGCGCGATGAAAAGCTGAGCTCGTCCTTCGGCGAGCTCAGCACTCCAAAGAAATCGGTCGCGAACGCCGATCGGTTTTTCTCACAGTCTTGCTCGTCGGAATGACAGTGTGGGGGCGTTTTCAGGGTTGAGAGGACAGACGGCGAGCGCAGCGACCTGTGATTTGGAGTGCGGTGCTCGCCGAAGGACGAGCACCGCTTTGGATCCCGTGGCGAGCGGCGCGATGAAAAGCTGAGCTCGTCCTTCGGCGAGCTCAGCACTCCAAAGAAAGGCGGGGCGGGGGCGAGGGTGTGCTCAATCCTTGGCTTCGAACCAGCTGCGGCCCCAGTGGGTGTCGACGGCGAGGGGGACGGCGAGAGGATAGACATCCTCCATCGTCCTGCGCACAAGCGTCTCAATCCTCTCGACATCACTCTCGGGGGCCTCCAGTACGACTTCGTCATGGACGGTGAGCAGCATCGATGCCTCCGGCGCATTCTCGGAGATTGCCTGGTCGAGCGCGATCATCGCCATCTTGAGCAGATCGGCGGCCGTTCCCTGGATCGGCGCGTTCGTCGCCATCCGCTCCGCGTTCGCCCGGACGGTGAAGGATCGGTTGTGAATCTCGGGGATCTGGCGGACGCGGCCGAAGAGCGTCGAGACCTTTCCGGTCTCCCTCGCCTCCTCGAGCGTGCGGTCGAGCAGCTCGCGGATTCTGGGGTAGCGATCGAAGTACGCCTCGATGAATTTCTTCGCTTCGCCGGTGGGGATCCCGAGCTCGTTCCCGAGGCGGAAGGCGGACATGCCGTAGAGCACGCCGAAGTTGATCGTCTTCGATGCGCGACGCTGCTCGGACGTCACGGCGTCCTCGCTCACGCCGAAGATTCTCGACGCGGTCGTGCGATGAATGTCGGCGCCGCGTTGGAAGGCGTCGATCAGGTCGGTGTCGCCGCACATGTGCGCGAGCACGCGCAGCTCGATCTGCGAGTAGTCGGCCGAGAGAAGGACGTTTCCTTCGTCGGCGACGAACGCCTTCCGGATCTCGCGGCCGAGCTCGGTGCGGATCGGAATGTTCTGCAGGTTCGGATCGGACGATGAGAGCCGGCCGGTCGCGGCGATCGCCTGGTTGAACGTGGTGTGGACGCGCCCGTCGGCGGCGACGAGCTGCGGGAGCGCATCGACGTAGGTCGACTTGAGCTTGTGGAGCTCGCGGTGATCGAGGATCAGACGGGGAACCGCGAAGCCGCGCGTGGCGAGCTCCTCGAGCACGTCGACGCTCGTCGAGTAGTTCTTCGTCTTCTGCGTCTTCTTGAGGACCGGGTAGTCGAGCTTCTCGAAGAGGATCGTGCCGAGCTGGCTGGGTGAGTTGATGTTGAACTCCTCCCCTGCCTCACGATAGATCTCGGTCTCGAGCTCCTGAAGACGCGTGCCGAAGCGCTTCGACATCTCGCCGAGGAACTGCTGGTCGATCCGGATGCCGCGGCGCTCCATCTTCTCGAGTACCGGGATGAGCGGAAGCTCCATCTCGCGATAGATCTTCTCGAGCCCTTCCTCTTTTGCGATCTCCGAGCGCTGCAGCTCATGGAGCGAGAGCGTGACCTCGGCGCGATCCGCCATGTAGGCCACGAAGTCGTGGTCGAGCTCGAAGAGCCCCTGTTGTGCGGCGACGTCCTTGCTCGAGAGGCAATCCCGGTGGAGTTTGCCGCGACACAGATTCTCGAGCGAATGACCGTAGAGCCCGGGCTGGAGGACGTACGACTGAATCATTGTGTCGTCCCACTGTTCCGGATCGTCGACGCCGCGACGGATCAGCGCGCGGAGCTGCTGTTTGACGTCGTGCGCGATGAGCCGCCGGCCATCGGCGAAGGCGCTCATCAGTTTCTCGCAAAGCGGCTTCCCGGCGTCTCCCTTTACGGGGATGACGTGGACCAGCCCTGCTGACGAGGCGACCGATACGGCGATCCACTCGCCATCGCCGCCTGATCGTTCCGTCTCGATGTGGATGGCGAGAGGCTGATCGGTCGGGAGTGCTTCGTCGAGGGCGGCCGGGTCGGTGACGACCTTCACTTCGCGCTCGATCTGTCTCTCCGGCATGTACTCCTGCATCAGCGACTGGAACTCGAGACGGCTGAAGAGATCGTGCAGCGCGGCGCGGTCGGGCTCGTCGAGCGAGAGCTGTCGTGAAATCGACGTCGAGCTCGAGATCGCAGTGGATCGTCGCGAGCTCACGCGAGAGCAGCGCCTGGTCGCGGAACTCCTCGAGCTTTTCGCGGTGAGACTTCCGCTTCACCTGATCGAGATTCTCCAGCAGACCGTCGAGCGATCCGAACTCGGTGATCAGCTGCTTGGCGCCCTTCTCGCCGATGCCCGGGACGCCGGGGATGCCGTCGATCGCGTCACCCCACAGGCCCATGACGTCGACGACTTTCTCGGGGGGCAGTCCGAAGGCTTCGGTCGCCGAGTCGCGGTCGAACATCGTTTCGCGGCCGGTGTGGAAGAAGTCGATGTCCTCTCCGACGAGCTGAAAGAAGTCCTTGTCGGAGGTTGCGAGCACGACGTGGTAGCCGGCGTCGCGGGCGCGGCAGGCGAGTGTGCCGATGACGTCATCAGCCTCATAGCCCGCGGTCTCGATGATCGGAATCCGGAATCCCTCGCATACCTCGCGGACGAACGGAACCTGCACGGCGAGGTCGTCCGGCATCGGTTTCCGGTCCTTCTTGTAGTCCTCGAACTGCTCGTGGCGCAGATTCTTGCCCTTGACGTCGAACGCCACCGCCACGGCGTCCGGCTTGTGCTCCTTGAGGAGCTTCCGCAGCATCTGGATGAATCCGTAGACGGCGTTGGTCGCGAGCCCTTTGGAGTTCGTCAGACCGCGGATCGCGTAGTAGGAGCGGTAGAGGTTGTTCGATCCGTCGATCAGGTAGAGAGTCGGTTTCTTTGTAGCCATCGAGTTGATCGGTCTCCGTTCGCGCGACAGGTGTCATTCTGAGCCGCCGGATCCCGCGAAGCGGGAGGAGGACGGTCGAAGAATCGCGTAGTGTCTCCTCGAAGTATGACATGGGGGCAATTGTCATTCCGACGCGAAGCGAGGAATCCGGGGGGGTGCGCTTCCGCAGGTTCAGTCATCCTGAGCGCCAGCGAAGGATCGCGTAAGGGTTGACTCAACTTTCGGCGAGCATTCTCCACGAGATCCCTCGACCGTCCTGCTCCCGCTCCGCGGGATCCGGCGGCTCAGGACGACATCCCGGGGGGCATTTTCATGGCGCCAGCGAGGGATCGCGTATGGATTGACTGGACGCGGATTGCCTCTCAGGATGACGTGTCGGAGCGTGGTGGCTTCGGTGGTCGTCAGTGGCGAGGCCCTTCGCTTTCCCGGCCGCCCACCCGCTCAGGGTGACATGGGGGAGCCAGCGGGAGCTCCCCGGAGGGGGAAGGGATGAGGACGACCGCTGCGGCGTGTGAGCGAGGCGGGTCAAGTTGCAGAATGAATCGTCCAAATCGGTCCAAATCTCAGAAGGGACCGCAGCGGTCTGGGGTGCGCGAGCGCGTTACGTTCGCGCTGTGGCATGGAGAATGTCCTCTGTGCCATCTCATCCTGTTTTTGGTAGTGCACAACCCGAGCCAGAGTTATTGCGTGTGACGGGTAGTTACGAGCCGAGGAACGGCCGGGCCACGTCACCCCGAGCGGGCGGGCGGGCGGGAAAGCAAGGGGCCTCGCCATTCGCGTGTAGCTAGCCCGCATTTCTCACCAGATGTCGTGGCGAGTCGGCGGAGAGTGGTGTGGATGCAAGGCGCGCGAAGGTTCGGCCCCGCAGGCATAGTCGACACTATGTCGAGGAGCCGGATCAAGCGCAACGCAGCAGACGCGCCGCTATCCGCCGACGCAGTAGAAAGCTGGTGAGAAATGCGGGCTAGCGCCGGAGAGAGAGCCGGAGAGAGAGATGGTGTAGATGCATCAGGTCGAGATGGCGAGGCATTTCGCTTTACGGAGCGCACCCTCACCTCTCGATGGGCTACATACCAGGGCTGGGGAGGAGGTCCCTCGCTTTCCCGCCCTCCCGCCCGCTCGGGATGACGTGGTGCGATCGGAGTCGGGTGGATCTCTGCGATACACTCGCGGGGTGAAGGTGACGTTGAAATTGTTTGCTGCTGTGCGCGACATTGTGGGGGAGAGTACCCGCGAGTTTACGGTGAGCGACGGGACGACTCCGGCGGCGGTTTGGCAAGAGCTGGTGGCGGAGAATCCGGCCCTCTCGGTGCATCGGATTCCGATGGTGGCGGTGAATGAGGAGTATGCGGATGCGGATCAGGTGCTGCACGATGGCGATGAGCTCGCCTTCATCCCACCTGTGTCCGGAGGATGATCAATCTCATGAGCTATCTCACGGATGAGCCAATCAGCATTCGCGATGTCGCCGAAGACATCGTCCGATCCTCGGATGGCGCAGTCGTGACATTTGCGGGTGTGGTGCGGAACCATCACGAAGGAAAGCCGGTCGAGGCGATCGAGTACCACGCCTACGAAGCGATGGCGGAGAAGGAGATCGACAAGGTCGTCCGCTCCGTGGAAGCCGAGCACCCGGACGTAGTCATCGGCATCGTTCACCGACTCGGCAGGCTTCGCGTCGGCGAAACATCGATCGCGATCGCCTGTGCATCGTCCCACCGAGCCGACGCGTTCGAAGCTTGCCGCAAGATCATCGACCGAGTGAAAGACACCGTCCCGATCTGGAAGAAGGAGTTCGGCCCGGACGGATCGCACTGGGTCGGCTGGCAGGGAACGCGAATGGATCCGGTACCGATGGACGGAGACGGAGGTTCGGAGTGACGGGCGTACGCGACGATCAACTGCCGCGCGGCGCGGGCGGTGCAGAGGAAGTTCCGCCGGTGCCTGCGGCCAGCGTCATCGTGATCCGCGGCAACCCGTTCGAGGTTCTCTTCATGAAGCGCACCGCGACCAGCACGTTTGTCCCTGATGCATGGGTGTTCCCGGGCGGTTCAGTCGATCGCGTTGATCGCGAACTGGCGGAGCGGTTCACGAGCGGCAGCGAGCTCGACCAGATGCGCATCGCCGCTCTCCGAGAGCTTTTCGAGGAGACCGGGATCTGGCTCGGATCGCCCCTCGATGAGCCGGAGCTCACGAGGCGACGAGTCCTCGACGATCCAAATGCATTCGCGGATCTCTTCGAGAGCTGCGCCGGTCATCTCGAGCGCTTCGTCTGGACCTCACGGTGGATCACTCCGATCGGCGTTCCGAAGCGTTTCGATACGTACTTCTTTCTGCTCGAGATCGATGACTCCCACGAAGCGACCCCGGAACATCGTGAGGGCGTGGAGGTCCGGTGGCTGACGCCGGCCGAGGCACTGCGGCTTCATGGCGAGCGCTCGTTCTCCATGGTGTTTCCGACAATCAAGAACCTGGAGGCGATCACGCACGCCGAGAGCACCGAGTCTCTGCTCGACGAGCGACGGTCCGCCGAGATCACCCCGACACAACCGCTCCTGATCGTGGAGAACGGCAAAAAACGCATCATTCTCCCGGACGAGTCATGAGGGTACGCACCCTGATCGCCGGCAATCCCGGCCCCTACACGCTCGACGGCACACGCACATACCTGCTCAATGACACAGCCGTTCTCGATCCGGGTCCGGCACTCGAGGATCACCTGGAGACAATTCTCGACGCTCTGCCGCAGCTCGAGGCGATCTTCGTGACGCACCGGCACGACGATCACGCCGGCGCGGTGGCCGCCCTGCGCGAGCGAACCGGCGCCCGCGTCTACGCACCCGCGGGATGCCTCGGCGCCACAGGCGTCGATCATCTCGTGGAGAGCGGCGAGTCGTTCCCTGTGGCCGATGGCTCTCTCGAGGTGATCGCGACGCCCGGACACACGGCGGAACACGTCTGCTACCTGTCGGAGGATGGTGCGCTGTTCACCGGCGACACGATTCTCGGCGAGGGCACGACGACGATCTTTCCTCCCGATGGTGACATGGGTGACTATCTCGATTCGCTCCGGAAACTGCGTGACCGCAATCCGTCGAGGATCTATCCCGGGCACGGTCCGGTGCGTGACGATGCGGTGGCACTGATCGAGGAGTACATCGCACATCGCGAGCTGCGCGAGAAGCAGATCGTCGAGGCTCTCGACTCGGGTCCGGCGTCGCCGCTGGAGCTGCGGAAGAGGATCTATCCGGATCTGCATCCGGCGCTTTACCAGGCGGCGGAGCTGCAGATGCGGGCGCACCTGGATCTGCTGTCAGAAAGAGTGTGGTGGAGGAGACGGACGGGCGCTACGCGCTGCGGTAAATGGCGAGGTTGAAAATAGCCCCAGCAGTCATCCTGAGCGCAGCGAAGGATCGCGTGGCGTCATACTCGCTCTGAATTTCCACCTTTAGTCGGACGTACGATCCTTCACTTCGCTCAGAGGCTGTGAAGAATCCAGCGTACCCTGCGTTACGGGCGGGGCGGCGCCGATCGCGCGGCGTCATACTCGCCCTGAGTCCTGTGCAATTCACCTTTAGTCAGGACGTACGCGATCCTTCGCTTCGCTCAGGATGACAACATGGTTTCTCACCCTCAGGTCGGCGTTCCCCCTGATACAATTCGGGTGGGCGCAATTCTGCGTTCACTTCCACTTCAAAGGAACCTCCATTGAGACAGAAAGACTTTGTTTCGATTCATGACTACTCTGCGGCTGAAGTCGCGGAGATTTTCGAGCTGGCTGCCGAGATGAAGGCAAAGCCCGCAGACTATCGCACCGCACTCGCCGGACAGACCCTGGCGATGGTGTTCGAGAAGAGCTCCACCCGCACCCGCGTGTCGTTCGAGGTCGGGATGTATCAGCTCGGCGGACACGCTCTGTTTCTCTCTTCGCGCGACATCCAGATCGGCCGAGGAGAGACCATTCACGATACGGCGAAGGTTCTCTCGCGCTACGTGGACGGCATCATGGCGCGGACGTTCGCCCATTCGACCGTCACGGAGCTCGCCGAGCACGCGAGTGTCCCGATCATCAACGGGCTGACGGATCTGCTCCACCCGTGTCAGGGCATGACCGACTACTTCACCGCGTGGGAAAATTCGGCGGCGAGTTGAAGGGACGCAAGATCGCCTATCTCGGCGACGGCAACAACATGGCGCACTCACTGATGTACGGGGCGCCGAAAGTCGGCATGAATATCGCCATTGCAACTCCGAAAGGCTTCGAGCCGAAACCGGAAGTGGTCGAACAGGCGCGTGCCGACGCAAAGGCCGCTGGTACCGAGATCATCATCACGAACTCGATCGAAGAGGCCACGACAGGCGCCGATATCGTCGAGACTGACGTCTGGGTGTCGATGGGACAGGAAGAAGAAGGCTCGCAGCGACAGAATGCTTTTCATGGATGGACAGTCGACAGCAGGGTGATGCAGATGGCCAAGAGCGACGCGATCTTCATGCACTGTCTTCCGGCCCACCGCGGCGAGGAAGTCTCAGCCGAGGTTGCGGACGGAGCACAGTCGGTGATCTTCGATGAAGCCGAGAACCGGCTCCATGTTCAGAAAGCGATCATGTTTGTCCTGATGAAGGATCGGAAGCACTGATGGCCGAGGACGGACGCGGGAAGGAGCGCCGGAAAGGCGCCTTCATCATCATTCTTCTGGCGCTGGTGTTCTTCACGCTGCTGGCTCTGCTGTTTCTTTACTGGCCACGCGATGATCAGAAAACCGAAGCACAGGAGATCCTTCTCGTGGTTCCGGCCGAGTTGAAGATCCGCACCGAGCCAGGTCGTCAGGCGCCCGTCCTGACGACCGTCTCGCAGGGAACCGAGCTCGAGCTTCTCCGCAAAGAGGGGGCGTGGGCCGAGGTGAGGACCGCTGATGGTCTCACGGGATGGGCCGATCGCCAGTCTCTCGAAACGCCCCCCGAACGTCAGGCGCGGCTCGCGAAAATGGAACGGATACGGGAGCTGCCGTTCCTCGACGGCGTCGTCAACGCAAACACCGAGCTGTACGCCGGTGCCGGGCTCTACTATCCGAAGATCGGCACGCTGCAGAAGAACGACAAGGTGCGAGTCTACACGCGCGAACAGGACTTCTACGCCGTCGCGATCGGCAACGACATCGCGTGGGTCGAGGTTGACGATGTCGATCTGACCGCGGGCGAGATTCCGGCCCTTCAGGTTGCGGCCGGTGACGAGAAGGAAGGCGCGATCGTCGAGGACGAGACCGAGTTCGACAAGCCATTCGAAGATTTTGCAGACGAGCTCGAGCGGATCATGGCCGAACGCGAAGCTCGCGAAGCGGAGGCTCGAGCGTCCAACAACGCTCCGGCGCCAGCGCCCGCAACGACCGCACAACCTCTGTCGGATGGGGTCTATCCATCGGTTCCCCCCGGAGGTACCCCTCCCGTTCTCGAGCGGAGGAGCCGGCCTGTCTATCCCGCCCCTGCGAAACGTGCGGGTGTCGAAGGGCAGGTACTGATCCGGGCGGTGGTCCGGAGCAATGGCTCGGTCGACCGCGCCGAGATCCTGAAGGATCAGCCTTTCGGGCTCGGTGAGGCGGCGAGGCAGGCGGTTCAGAACTGGCGCTTCCGCCCCGCGACGTATCAGGGCCGGCCGATCGACGTCTACTACACCGTCTCCTTCGACTTCACTCTCGACTGATCTCGGCGGACCCATCCGCGCAAAACCATTGAGCCGATTTCGATATCAGAGCGAAACCGACCTCCTCGGAGCGCACGTCTCCACGAGCGGTGGTGTCTCGACGATTTTCGAGCGTGGACGCTCCATCGGCGCCAATGCCCTCGCCTTCTTCTCGAAGAACAACAACCGTTGGAAGGGGAAGGAGCTGACCCCGGAGATCATCTCGGAGTTCGAGGAGCTGAGACGTCAAAGTGACGGCGCTCCTCTGATGATTCACACCTCGTATCTGATCAACCTCGCGGCCAGCAGCGAGCAGATCCTGGAGCGCTCGATCAACGGCATGATCGACGAGCTGGAACGCGCATCGAAGCTCGGCGTGACGAGCGTCGTGCTGCACCCGGGCGCGCATATGGGAGCCGGACCTCGCGACGGCATCGACCGCGTGGCGAGATCGATGAACCGTGTGCACGAAGCGCTGCCCGGCTCGGAAGTCGTCACTCTCTTCGAGACATCCGCGGGTCAGGGATCATGTCTCGGATGCACCTTCGAGGAGCTCGGCGAGATGATCCGGTTGATCGATGAGCCCGATCGCGTTGGAATCTGCATCGATACCTGCCACATCTTCGCAGCCGGCTACGACATCCGGACGCGAGACGGCTGGGACGGCGCGGTCGAGGAGCTCGAGCGCGAAGTCGGAATCGATCGCGTGGCGGCATTTCATATCAACGATTCGAAGCGCGAGCTCGGCTCTCGGGTCGACCGGCATCAGCACATCGGCGAAGGAGAGATCGGACTCGAGCCATTTGGACACATCCTCAATGACGAGAGATTTCGAGGGATTCCAAAGGTTCTCGAGACACCGAAGACGGAGCCCGTCGAGTCGGATATCGAGAATCTCGCGAAGCTGCGGTCGTTGCTGGGTTGATGAGTTGAGTCGTTGGGTCATTGGATCGTTGGTCGTTGGGTCATTGGGTCATTGGGTTATTGAGTCATTGAGTTGTTGGGTCGTTGGGCCGTTGGGCCGTTGGCTTGTTGGGTTGTTAGGTTGGCGGCCCTTCGCGGCAGCGATGTCACCCCGAGCGGGAGGGAGGGTGGGAAAGCGAGGGGCCTCGCCATTCTCTTGCAAGTAGCCCACGAAGCGAGATCCCGCCGAACGGAACATCTCTCCCTGTTGTGGTTCACCTCGGTCGCCGGTGGCGAGGCCCTTCGCTTTCCCGCCCTCCCACCCGCTCAGGGTGACGTTCTGGTAGATTCAAGCTTTCACATCTGACGACACCAACAATCCAATGACTCAACGACTCAACGACTCAATGACTCAACACCATCCGGAGGATCCACATGTCCCAGCGGCACAACGTCTCCAGCCACACCAAGTGGGAACCGATCATAGGCTACTCGCGTGCCGTGCGGGTCGGCCCGTTCGTATACGTCTCCGGCACGACGGCGACTGACGAGAAGGGGCGCCTTGTGGGTCTCGGTGATCCCGCAAAGCAGACCGCCCAGGTGCTCGTCAACATAGAAAAGGCGCTCACGGAGGCCGGGGCGAGACTCAGCGATATCGTACGCACGAGGATCTACGTCACGAATATCGACCTATGGGAGAAGATCGGGGAGGCTCACGCTCAGGTATTCGGCGATATCAGACCAGCCACGTCGATGATCGAGGTCCAGCGACTGATCGATCCGTCGATGCTCGTCGAGATCGAAGCTGATGCCGTGATTTCGAGTGAGCTCGAAGCGATGACGAGAAGCGGAACGCAACGGGAGCGGTGAGTCTGCTCCCGGAATTCAACTTCGTAGCACGTGCCGTAATCGTTTCCCCTCACCCCGGCGCTCACCCCGAATTTCGGCTGTTCGCCCTGGCGTAGATTTCTGGCGGGGAGAGGGGGAAACAATCACTCGAACAGGGGGACGCGGGGTTCGTCGGGGGAGTCGAAACCGGAGACGCCGACTCCTGCGAGACGGTATTTCGTGTCCGGTTCGAAGGAGAACCTGTCCAGCAGCGAGTGGGCGACGGCGACGAGCTGTTCGGGGCTCTCTACCGGCTCGGGCAGACTGAGCTGGCGGGTCAATGTCGTGAAGTCACCCGCTCTGAGCTTGACCGTGATCGTTCGCCCTCGGAGTGATCGTTTTTCGAGTGACTCCCAGACGCGCGGTCCCTGCTCGCTGATCCAGACGGCGACCTCCGCCATGGTGATGTCGGTCGCGAAGGTGTTCTCCGAAGAGAGCGATTTGCGCGGCCTCGATGGAACGACCGGGCGGTCATCGATACCACGTGCGAGCTGCCAGAGTCGAAGGCCGAACTTGCCGAATCTTGTTTCCAGCTCCGCGAGCTCGATCTTGCGCAGATCGGCGACCTTGAAGACGCCGATCTCATGCAGGTTCTCTTCGGTTGCCGAACCGACTCCCGGCAGCTTGCGCACATCCAGCGGCGGAAGGAACGTCTCGACGTGGTGCGGTTTGATCACGAAGATGCCGTTCGGCTTCCGCCAGTCGGAGGCGATCTTGGCCAGGAACTTGTTCGGCGCAACGCCGGCGGACGCGGTCAGGCGGGTCTCTGCAAGGATCTCGTTTCTAATGACCTTCGCGGTTTCGGTGGCGGTGGGGAGTCCGGTCAGTTCTTCGGTCACGTCGAGATACGCTTCGTCGAGGCTCAACGGTTCGACGAGCGGCGTGTGTCGCAGGAAGATTTCGCGGATCTGCGCCGATACTTCACGGTAACGCGTGAAATTGGCGCGCACCCAGATCGCTTCGGGGCAGCGACGTCTCGCCCACGCACTCGGCATCGCGGAGTGAACCCCGAACGCTCTGGCTTCGTACGAGGCCGCCGCCACGACCCCACGCTGCCCCGAACCGCCAACAATGACCGGCTTCCCGCGCCACTCCGGATTGTCGCGCTGCTCGACTGATGCGTAGAAGGCGTCCATGTCGACGTGGAGAATCTTACGGGTCATTGAGTCATTGAGTCGTTGAGTCATTGGAGCCGCGCTGGGCGGAGCTAGCAGAACCACCTCTCAGCCGCTGTCATCCTGAGCCGCCGAAGGACGGCGAAGGATCGCGTGAATCATCCTCGAGGTCAATTGCACCCGATCCTTCGCTTCGCTCAGGATGACAGACTCTCAAACGTTTGACGACCATCAACCCCCACCGATGACCAACGACTAATGACTAATGACTCCTCTCAACATACAATCGTCCCATGTTCAGAATCAGTGAAATCTACGCTCGTGAAATCCTCGACTCCCGCGGAAATCCTACTCTGGAGGTCGATACAATTCTCGATTCCGGCGCCATTGGCCGCGCTGCAGTTCCTTCCGGCGCCTCGACCGGAGTTCGCGAAGCACTCGAGCTTCGCGACGGTGACAAAAAGCGCTATCTCGGCAAAGGCGTTCAGAAGGCGGTCAAGAACGTCAACGAGAAGATTGCTCCCGAGGTCGAGGGGATGGATGCACGCGAGCAGGCGATGATCGATCTCCTGATGCTGCAGCTCGACGGCACCGAGAACAAGGAAGCGCTCGGCGCCAATGCCACGCTCGGGGTTTCGATGTCGGTGGCGCGGGCGGCTGCCGAGGCTGCAGGACTCCCGCTTTTCCTCTATCTGGGTGGTGTCGGAGCGCGAACCCTTCCGGTGCCGATGATGAACGTCATCAATGGTGGCGCGCACGCGAACAACAATCTCGACATCCAGGAGTTCATGATCGTTCCCGCCGGCTTCGAGACGTTCTCCGATGCGCTCCGTGCGGGAGTCGAGACGTTTCACCATCTCAAGAAGATCCTGAATGACCAGGGGCTGACGACCGCCGTCGGTGACGAGGGAGGATTCGCACCGAGTCTCAAGACGAACGCGGGAGCTCTCGATCTGATCCTCAAGGCGATCGAGAAAGCCGGGTACCGTGCCGGAGAGGAGATCTATCTCGCTCTCGACGTCGCCTCCTCCGAGTTCTTCTCGAAGAAAAAGTACAAGCTCGAAGGAGAAGGTGAAGTCTACGACGCAGGCCAGCTCATCTCCTACTACCAGGCTCTCGTCAAGAAGTACCCGATCATCTCGATCGAGGACGGAATGGCTGAGGGAGACTGGGACGGATGGAAGAGCCTGACCGATGCGATGGGAAAGACCACGCAACTCGTGGGCGACGATCTGTTCGTGACCAACCCCTCAATCTTTTCAGAGGGGATTGCGAAGGGAATCGCGAACTCGATCCTGATCAAGGTCAACCAGATCGGCACACTGACCGAGACACTCGAAGCGATCGAGATGGCGAAACGCGCCGGCTACCGCTCGGTGATCTCGCACAGGTCGGGAGAGACCGAGGATTCCACGATTGCGGATTTGGCGGTGGCCACGAATGCCGGACAGATCAAAACCGGATCGGCCTCACGCAGCGACCGCATTGCAAAGTACAACCAGTTGCTTCGGATCGAGGAGGAGCTGTCGGACGCAGCTCTGTACGCGGGGAAAGAGATCTTCAGCATGCTGAAGTAGAAGGGCCCTACGTCGAAGCTGTCATCCTGAGAGGCTGTGAAAAAATCCAGCGTGCCCTGCGCTGGTGGTGCTTACGGTTCGAGCTCAAGGAACGAGGAGGAGTCGCGGTGGTTCCTCGGTGACGACGAGTGACGCGGAGATCGAGCCGTAACCACCACCAGCCCAAAGGGTTACGGGCGGGGCGTCGCCGATCGCGTTGTCGCAGCTCCTTTCCGATGAACCACATCGCTGCGTCGCTGCTCCGCGCGCTCGAGACTCGCCGCGCCCGTAACGCAGGGTACGCTGGATTCTTTCACAGCCTCTGAGCGCCAGCGAAGGATCGGGTACGTCCTGACTGTCGCGTTCTTTCCGTCCTGAGAGTCGGGCCGTTCGCGATCCTTCGACCGTCCTCCGCTGCGCTCCGGCGGCTCAGGATGACGGTTCCCGTCAGCTTCGTGGGTTTCTTCCGAGAGCGCGTTCGTAGTCGCCGCGGACTCTTCGGATGTACTCGATCGTCTCCCGATACGGCGGGACGCCACGATGGCGCTCGACCGCTCCGGGACCCGCGTTGTACGCAGCCAGTGCGAGGTCGAGATCACCGGAGAATGTATCGAGGAGCATTTTCAGATACTGAGTTCCGCCAAAGACGTTCTGCCGGATGTCGAAGATCTTCTCGACTCCGAGAATCTCGGCCGTCTTCGGCATCAACTGCATGACGCCGCAGGCACCAGCCTTTGACACGATGTTCGGATCGTACCCCGACTCTCGATAGGCGATCGCAGAGACCAGTCGCGGATCGACGCCGTGCTTGCGCGAGGCTTCTTCGATCACCAGCCGAATCTCCTCCGGCACGACTTTCGGAACGCCAGCGCGTGAGTCGTACACTTCGGGGCCGAAGGGGCGAGGTGAGAATGACCGGCGCGTCGAGTGGATCCGCACGAGTTGCCGCGTGAGATTTCCGTCGATCTGGTAAGCGTGGATGGTCCGGCCATCGCCGCGGATGACGACACGTCCGCTGGTCCGGATTCCGACCCCGGGAATCTCGTCTGCAACGAGCTTGCGGCCAGAGCCATAGAGCGGCAGTCCGGCAATCGCACACAGAATCATGATGACGAAACTCTTCATGTCGGACCTCATATTGTACGCCTAGCCGCCTTCAACTGCTAAACTCCCCGCCTTTGGGAGGGTAAATGGAAACGTTACGTCCTCTTCGCTCTCTGCCGATTGCGCTGATGCTGCTTGCATCGGCAGGCTGTGTGAGACCCATGAATCAACAGGCGATGACCGAACAACGACTAGCTTTTGCGAATGCCACGATCCTGACTTCGTCGGAAGCCGAACCGATGCACGACGCGACTCTTCTCCTCGAAGATGGAGCGGTCGTATGGGTCGGGCCATCTGAGGAGGCGGATCTGACGAACGCCCGTGTCATCGACGTCGGCGGTGCGATGATCCTGCCCGGACTCGTCGACGCCCACGCACATCTCGGAGGTCTCGGGCAGTCTCTCGAGACGGTGGATCTCGTCGGGACGAAGAGCTACGGAGAAGTGGTCGGGCTCCTGGCGGACATGGCGGCGACGCTTCCCGAGGGGGAGTGGGTGAGAGGACGAGGTTGGGACCAGAATGACTGGGACGATCAGTCCTTTCCGACCCGTGCCGAGCTCGACCGCGCGATCCCGAGCCATCCGGTGGCGGTGGGAAGGATCGACGGTCACGCAATCCTCGTAAACAGCCGCGCTCTCGAGCTCGCCGGAGTCGATGGTTCGACTCCCGACCCGTCCGGCGGCTCGATTCTGCGGGATGAGAGCGGAGAACCGACCGGTGTCTTCGTCGACAATGCGACGGGACTGATCGACAGGATCATTCCTCCCGGAACGCGTGAGGACCACAAGCGCCAGCTCGCTCGTGCGGTGCAGAAAGCCGCCTCTGACGGACTGACCGGCGTCCACGATGCGGGTGTTTCGCAGGAGACGATCGATCTACTGCTGGAACTTGCCGAGGAGGGCCAACTCCCGATCCGCGTTTACGGCATGCTCACCGACGATGCGGAGCTCCTGTCGCACTGGTTCGAACGAGGTCCTCTGGTGGGTGCGGCGGACGATCGTGTCACGATCAGAGCGGTCAAGATGTATGCAGACGGGGCGCTCGGAAGCCGGGGTGCGGCGCTGCACGAGCCGTATACGGACGCACCGGACCAGCGAGGACTTCTCGTGACGGCGCCGGCTCACATCGAGGAGGTCTCGACCGCAGCGCGCCGCCACGGCTTTCAGGTCGGCGTCCACGCAATCGGTGATCGCGGCTCCACGATCGTCATCGACGCCTACGAAAAGGCGGGAGCGACGCCGGCGGATCGTTTCCGGATCGAGCACCTTCAGATCGTGCGCCTTTCCGATCTCCAACGGGTGAAGCGGATGGGTGTGATCGCTTCGATGCAACCGACCCATGCGACATCGGACATGCCGTGGGCCGAGGAGAGGCTCGGTCCCGAGCGGCTCGAGGGAGGATATGTATGGAAGTCCGTGCTCGACATGGGGATCCCTCTCGCATTCGGCTCGGATTTTCCGGTTGAAGAGGTGAGTCCGTTCCTCGGTCTGTACTCGGCGGTGACGCGACAGGATCTCGAAGGACATCCTCCAGGAGGCTGGACTCCGCGCGAAAAGGTCGATATTCGTGAGGCCATCCGCGGATTCACTCAGGGTGCGGCGTATGCCGCGTTTGCCGAGGACCGGCGGGGAAGAATCGAGCCTGGGATGCAGGCCGATCTCGTGGTCATCGACCGGAACCTGCTCGAGGTGAAGCCGTCGGAGATTCCCGGTACAAAGGTGCTGTACACGGTCAGCGGCGGCGAGATCGTCTACGAGAACCCCGGACAGTAAGCGTTGATGTCATCGCTGAGCGCCAGCGAAGGATCGCGTACGGCATGACTCGAGCGAACTTCACGCGAGGATGACTCCACGCGATCCTTCGCCGTCCTCCGGCGGCTCAGGATGACAGTCTGCCGGGGCTATTTTCAGCGCCAGCGAAATCCATGAGATCAGGCGAGGTCGTCGAATTCGGTCAGTTTCCGGAGGGCTCGGAAGCGCTCGTTGATCTCCGCGGGCGAGATCTCTCGAAGACGATCGAGAGAGAACTTCTCGACGGTGAAGGAGGCCACGACACTTCCGAAGACGATCGCCTGTCGCAGAGTTTTGTGATCGACTTTCCCTTTGGAGGCCAGGTATCCCATCATTCCACCGGCGAACGAATCGCCAGCTCCGGTCGGATCAAACACTGACTCGAGAGGATAGGCGGGAGCGGCGAAGATGTGATCGTGCGCCATCATGATGACGCCGTACTCGCCACGCTTGATCACGATCCACTTCGGACCCATCGCCATGATCTTACGTCCACCGACGACCAGGTTCGCCTCACCCGTCAGCTGACGGACCTCGCCTTCGTTGATGACGACGAGATCCACCTTCCGGATGACATTCTTCAGCTCCTCGGGGGACTGCTCGATCCAGAAGTTCATCGTGTCGAGCGCCACGAGCGTCGGCTTCTCGACCTGGGTCAGAACGGTTTCCTGGAGCCCGGGGTGAATGTTCGCGAGAAATACGAATTCGGAGTCGCGGAAATCCGAAGGAAGGGTCGGATTGAAGTCCGCAAAAACGTTGAGCTGAGTGTCGAGGGTGTGAGCGACGTTCAGGTCGTACCCGTACTCACCGCTCCAGTGGAAGGTCTTTCCTCCCTGGACGACCTGGAGTCCCGAAATGTCGATGTCCCTCCCTTCGAAAATACTCATCTCCTTCTGGCCGAAGTCGTCGCCGACCACCGCGACGAGACGGACGGGCGAAAAATACGACGCAGCGACCGAAAAGTACGTGGCAGCTCCTCCGATCGCCTTCTCGGCTTTACCAAAGGGGGTCTTGAGAGAATCAAACGCGACACTTCCTACGACGACAATCGACATGATGGGGTCAGGCTCCTGAGCAGGGTTGCAGGGGAACATCGACTACGGCAGCGAATGATAGCAGAGCGGTCAGGGAATGGCGCGGCCGATGCAGCGGTCTACCGGATCAGTGAGATCTGCGCGCAGATTTGGTGTCATTCTTCCTTTGATCGCGGCTCTCGGTCTGCTCGGACTCGTACTCGGGCTGATGATGAAGGAGCGCTCGCTGCAGCTCACGGAGGTCGTTCCCATTGTGGTCGAAGGACCGGAGGTGGTCGTTGGCCACAGGGAGTCGTTTCGAGCGGCCATCGATGCGTTGGCTCGCAATGACTCAGCCGAAGCGATCTCGATTCTCGAGTCCTTCTCATTCGGTGAGCGGGCGGTGGAGCCGTACCGTCTCTATCTTCTGGCGAATGCCTACTCGCTGGCAGGGGATTTCAGCCGGACGCTCCGGGCGCTGGAACGCTCGTGGAGACGTGACTCGGGCATGGTGGTATCGACCGACGTCGCCTATCACCTGATCGGCCTTCACTCACGCGAGAACCGATGGTCACGCGTCGCAGCCGTGGCCCGGACACTCGGTGACTCCAGTGAGGACAATCTTCTCGCTGCATCCGCCCGCCGCGAGGAGTTGCTCGCGGATTTCTACGGCGGCGATGCGGGGGGGGTCTTCCGCAGCGCCCTCGATCTCGCCATAACGTTTCCCGAGTCTGATCCCGCTGGCGGAGCCGTCGATCTGGTCGCCGGGTTCCGCGGGCGAGCCGATGGTGACGCTCTCGATGCGGGCGAGCGGCTTTCGCGCGCGGAACGGCTTCTCGAGACCAGGTACTATCCTCAGGCCCTCGATCTCGCCAATCGGATCGACTCCGGCCCGCTTTCCGATTCGCAGAGCGAGCGGCTCCGCCTCGCACGCGGCACCGCGCTGGGAAGGCTCGGACGCCACAAGGAGTCGGAAGAGGTGCTGCAGAATCTTTTCTCCAGCACCTACAAGATCGCCATTCCGGCACTGGAAGCATCGGCGAGAAATCAGCGGCTGATGGCTGCCGCATCGAGAAAGAGCGACGAGAAGAATCGTCACCTCGACTCATATCACGAGCGGCTGCGAGATCTTCTTTCTCTTCCGATCGAGCCGGCCCTTCGCACCATCGTTCTCGAGCGTCTGGTGGATGCTGCAGAGGAAGAGGGTGACCTCGAGCGGATGAAGAAGCTGATTCGCGCGCTCGTCCGTGTCGATCGGTCGAGCGACCGCGGTCTTCAGCTCATGTGGGATCAAGGTTGGCTCGCCTGGAAAAAGGGGAATGACCCGGTCGCGATCGATCGGTTCGACTTCATCTATGAGACCTACACGAATCCGGCGATCAGGCGGCAGGCTCGCTACTGGCTGGGGCGCAGCCTGGAGCGCGCCGGCCGTAAGGAACGCGCCGAGGAGATCTACCTCGCAATTGCGGACGTGCCGTACGAGGATCTGTACTGCGCAATTTGCGGAGGAGCGGCTGGGCTCGCGGGTTCCGCGCCGGGACCGCATACCATTCATGCTCGCGGCGGAACACGACTGGTCGGAAATCGCCGAAAGGGAGATGCCGCCGGAGCTCCGTCTCGCATGGGAGTTGACGCTGCTGGGCGAGTACTCTGAGACCCGGTCAGAGATCAGAAGACGACGGGACGCGTCGAACGAAATGTTTGCCGATGCTCTGCTCGCCGAATCATTTCATTCGGACGGTGCGTGGCAGATCGCCAACCGGTATCTCAAGCGCGCTTATCCTTCGATCGGCACGTCAGAGCAGAACGACGTCCCCCTGCATTTTCTCAAGATGTACTACGTCCTTCCGTTCGAGGAGGAGATCGTGGAGCAATCGGCGGAACGAGAGATCGATCCGGCCTTCGTAGCGGCGCTCGTGCACCAGGAGACGACCTTCAACCCGAAAGCAGTCTCGCCCGTCGGCGCGAAAGGACTGATGCAGTTGATGCCGGGGACGGCGCGTGAGATCGGCGAGCGACTTTATACCGTCTATCAGGAGGAGAGGCTTTTCGATCCGAAGTTCAACATCGAGCTCGGTACCTACTACATCGATCAGGTTCTCGACATGATGAACGGCGATCAGGAACTGGCCGCGGCGGGCTACAACGGAGGACCTTACCGGATCCGCAAATGGCGACGCGAAAGCGACGCACCGCGCGACGAGTTCATCGAGGGGATGCCGCTGTCGGAGACGCGGAACTACGTCAAGCGGGTGGCGATTCTCAAATCGTCATACCGCGCACTGTACCCGGCGCTGCGAGCTGCGAATTGATGGAGCCAGAGAGAGAGAGAGCTCCCACACTCCTGGTCAGTTCTCAGCCATCTCGGCGACCGTCCGGTCGACTTCTTCCTGTGTCGGCACGCCGAATCCCTGCTCGACGAGACGTCCTTCCAGCCATTCGTATTCGCCGCGGAGGAACTTCTCGACGAGCTTGTATTCGCGCTTGTCGTCGTTGAAGAAGAGACGGTCGAAGTTCTGCTCGATCCGCACCTTCGCCTGTCTGCAGAAGACATCGGCGACCTCGACTGCATTGTGGGAGTCTTTCTTGCGGGAGAGCATCGTCGCGTACGAGATGGCGGCGGCCATGGCGAACAGATCGGTCCCGATGTCGACGATCCGGAAAAGTGTTCTCTGCTTCTTCTCGAGCTTCGCCTGGTACACGGTCATCGCGTGGAAGATCTGCCGCGCGAGTCGTCGCGACGTGCGCTCGACATAGCCCATGTGCCCCGAGAGCGAACCGAACTCGGAGTGGCTCGGATACCGGCTCCATCCCGCGTACAGCTTCGGATACCACTTCGCGTAGTGAAGTCCTGCCTTCGCCAGACCGCTCGCGATCTCGGCCGGCTTTGCGTCCTTCTGCAGAAGGATTCCCGCAACTTTCATGTGCGGATCGACCGCTTCGCGAGCGATGAACAGGTGCTGAATTTCACTCGTCCCTTCGAAGATTCTGTTGATGCGCGCATCACGAAGCATCCGTTCGACCGGCCACGGTTTCTCGCCACGTTCCTTGAGTGATCGTGCCGTCTCGTACCCGCGGCCGCCACGAATCTGAACGAGGTGATCCGCAACGTCCCACAGCACTTCGGTGTTGAAGAGCTTTGCCATTGCCGCCTCGAGCCGCAGGTCCACGTCGCCACGATCTGCGAGCGCCGAGGTGAGCCATGAAATCGCCTCGGTTGCGAACGTCTGGCCGGTCATCCAGGCGATCTTCTCCGCGACGGCTTCATGCTTTCCGATTGGAAGACCCCATTGTACGCGCTCATTCGCCCAGTCGCGTGCGATCTCGAGCGCCCGTCGATTTCCCGCCGAACAGCCGGCGGGAATGGTGAGGCGGCCCGTGTTGAGCGTGATGAGCGCGAGCTTCAGTCCCAGTCCCTCACCCCAGAGCAGATTCTCGTCCGGGACGAATACGTTGTCGAACTTCATCAGGACGTTGCCGATCCCTCGCAGCCCCATGAACTGACAGCGATGCAGAACCTCGCATCCGGGCGAGTTCGTCTCGACGACGAAGGCGCTGATCTGCTTCTTCTCACGACCCTTGACGACCTTCGGTGGAGTCTGGGCCATCACGACCAGCAGTTCTGCGTGCAGTCCGTTCGTACACCACAGCTTCTCGCCGTTGAGGATCCATCCCTTCCCGTCTTCGCTGCGTTCCGCAGTCGTGGTCATCTTCGCCGGATCGGAACCGACCCCCGGCTCAGTCAGCGCAAAAGCCGAGATCGCGCCTTTCGCCAGGCGGGGAAGCCACTTCTCCTTCTGTTCGTCAGTGCCGAAGAGTTTCAGGGGTTGCGGAACACCGATCGACTGATGCGCAGAGAGCCAGGCAACCGTGGACCCACAGTGCGTCGCGACGAGAGAGACGGCGCGGTTGTAGTTCACCTGGCTCAGTCCGAGCCCCCCGTACTCCTTCGGAATCTTCATTCCAAACGCGCCGAGCTTTTTGAGTCCCTCGAGAATCTCGAGCGGATACTCCCCCTCCTCGTCGATTTTGTCGGCGTCGACATTTTCGATCAGGAATCGCTCGAGCTTGTCGAGAAATTCATCTCCCTCTTTCTCGTCGTCCGGATCCTGCTCGGGGAACGGGTGGATCAGATCGACCCTGAGTTTGCCCAGGAAAAGCTCACCGACGAATGAGGGCTTTTCCCACTCTGTCTCCCGACTCGCCTCGGCGACTTCCATTGCTTCATCGGCTGCGCTGGTCTTCTTGCTCATGGTCGACACTCCTTCACACGGTCTCACGACCGGCGTGTATTTCCTGGGTCTTGCCCGGTGATTTCTTCGATTCTGAATGAACGCTCATTCAGTGTCAATCAATCCATGCCGTTGCAACTGGCATTCCGCAAGAGCCTTCCGCTCCCCACGAACGATCCCCATATATACTCTTCCGATGAAAAAGAAGGCTGATCAGGTGCGGGAGAAGCTCGAGAAGCAGGCGGATGATCCGAGCCTCGCTCGAGCCCGTCAGGCCGATGCACTGCTCCACGACCGCGGTCTGATGCTCGGACCTCGACCCTCGGTCGACGTCGCCGCCCTCGAGAGACATCTCGAAGAGGTGCTCAGGATCCTCCACGTCGACCTCGAGGACGAGAATCTTCGCGAGACTCCGCGGCGCTGGGCTTCGTCACTCGTGACGATGACCAGCGGCTACGACTTCACCGACACTGCCACGCTCACCACTCTGTTCCGCCAGGCGTGTCAGCTCACCGACGACAGTTGCCAGAATCTCGTCGTGATCGGTGGCACCTACAAGACACTCTGCGCGCACCACATCCTGCCGTTTTTTGGTCATTTCATCGTCGGCTACATTCCTGAGACGATGATCATCGGCGCCTCCAAGATCCCCCGCATCGTGGAGGTCCACATGCGGAAGCTTCAGTCACAGGAGCATCTCGCCCATCAGGTCGCCGACACGATCGAGAACATTCTCGAACCGAAGGGACTGGCCGTCTGGATGGGCGGTACCCACCTCTGTATGGTCATGAGAGGCGTCGAGCAGGAATCGTCGTTCATGGAAACGAATGTTCTGCGCGGCTCTTTTCTGTCGGACAAGCGGACCAGACAGGAGTTCATGTCGATCGTCAATCGCCGCGGCCAGACGCGCTGATCCGTAGGGGGTTGGGGCTCCAGCCCCGACTCGCGGAGGGCTCCAGCCCTCCGCAAGCAAGGCCTCCACAAAGTTCAGTCGCGCGGGAGAAGCGACCGAAGCATCCATGCAGTCTTCTCGTGCACGTTCATCCGTGTCGCGAGCAGATCCGCTGAAGTCTGATCGTTCCCATCCTCCACTGGCTCGAGCACCTCGCGCGCAGTCCGGATGACGGTTTCATGTCCCTCGACGAGCTGACGAATCATCTCGTCAGCAGTCGGAACACCTTCCGCTTCCTTGATCGAAGTCTTTTCGGCAAACTGCGAGTATGAGCCCGGTGCGGTAAAGCCCAGCGCGCGCATTCTTTCGGCGATCTCGTCGACGGCCGCCCACATTTCCCGGTAGTGCTCCTCGAACATCACGTGGAGAGTCTGGAACATCGGCCCCGTCACATTCCAGTGAAAGCCGTGCGTCTTGAGGTAGAGGGTGTAGGTGTCGGCGAGCATCCGCGACAGACCTTCCGCGATTGCGCGGCGATGTGCCTCCGAGATCCCTATGTTCACGGGCATCGAGCTGACTTCGCGTGCCTCAGTCATTCTGGTAGCCATTTCATGAGCTCCTTTCGTCGTTGGTGCGTTCAATCACGAACCATAACACTTCTAGACTTGTTCTAATTTCAAAGCGAGTGCAAGGCCGGCGGGTCCTGAGCCGCTCCCGACGATGTATCAGATGGAGCCTCGTCATGTCAGTGCGCATCAGGAGGTGAGGCTTTGTGCGGGGCCCGGGATCCGAGCCACGGACGCCTTCTCATGCACTCCGGCGCGAGTGGAAGGCAGCAGGGATTCGATTCCGCCGCTCCGTCTTCGACCGAGGAGCCATTGATCCTCCCAGACTTCGGTTCTTCCCCTGCGTCAGTCCGCTGCTTCGGATTCTGAGGATTGCGGCTTTCCGATCGGCGGGCGCCAGCTCGCCACGCAGGACATCGGGACCCGTGGGAACCAGAGCTCCTCCCGACTGCTCGAGCGTGAGGACGAACTGTCCGGCTGACTGGTTGGGAGGAAAACCGCTCGCGGCCACGACTCCGTCGCCTTCCTCATCGAATTCGACGGTACCGACGCTCCCGGGGGCTCCGCCGACTGGCTGGAACCAGAGCTGGTACGTCATTCCGGGGCGAGAGGCGTCCATCCCCTCGAAGAATCCGAACACCCGCCCGCTGCCGGCGTCGAGGTAGACTCGCCCCCGGGTGGTTGCGCCCTCGTCCGCGGACGTCATACTCACCTTCAGGGGTTTGCTCAGGGCAATTCCGGTACGTCGTCCGCGTAGCTGCTCCCGAACAGACAGGCGTTGCGTTTCGCCTTCCAGCACGTTCTTTTCAGCCTCGACCGACCGCGTGATTTCGCGTTCGGCCTGAAGGCGAAGTTCAGTCCAGGCCCATAGAGCAAGGAAGAGGAGGGTCGAGATCGCGAAAAACCACGCCAGCCGCGACTGCGCCGAGACCGGGTTCTCTGCCGGCGCTTCGTTACCACCCGGTTCACTCACCTCCCGCTCCTTTCATCATCTGTCTGATCCTCCCCCAGTAGTCGGCACCAGACAGCCACTGTCCTCCGTCGATCACCAGCTTTTCCCCTGTCACGTAGGAAGAGAAGTCGGAGAGGAGATATGAAGCCGCATTCGCCACTTCCTCGAGATTGGCGAAACGACGGAGCGGAATGGTCTGACGGATTCCTTCCTTGATCTGCTCGTTCGGGAAGAGCTTTTCCGACGCTCCCTCGGTATGAACCGGTCCCGGTGCAATCGCGTTGACTCTGATCTTGTACCGTGCCCACTCGACGGCGAGGGTCTGTGTCATCGCCATCACCCCCGCCTTGGCGGACGCGGAGTGGACCACACCCGGTGCCCCCGTCCAGGCGTAGTTCGCGATTACGTTGAGGATGGCGCCGCCATCTCCCTGCGCGATCATCCTTTTTCCGAAGGCCGACGAGCAATAGAAGGTACCGTTGAGCACGATTCCGATCACGGCATTCCACCCATTCGGCGAGAGCTCCTCGGCCCGAGCGATGAAGTTTCCCGCAGCGTTGTTGACCAGCAGGTCGACCCTTCCAAGCTCTTCGGCAACAAAGGCCGCCAGTGCCTCGACGGATTCGGGATTCCTGACGTCGACCTCGTGAATGGTTGCGGCATCCGCGCGACCGGTCTGTTCGCGAATCATCTGCGCCGATGGTTCGAGATGCTCACGGCTTCTGCTCGCGATCACCACACGTCCGCCAAGCGCTGCGATCCTCGTCGCGATTGCCAGGCCGATCCCTGTACCGCCACCGGTCACGACGGCGACCTTTCCTTCGAATGTATTGTCTGGAAGCATCACGTCTCCTCGTCTCTCACGGCAGGATCGCCACGGTTCTTATATCATCGGCCTCTCTGCAACCGCCAAGCGAAAGGGCATACAGAAGATGAAATCATATCCCCTCGTTCTCATCATCCTCCTTCTCTCCCTCAATATTCTCGGCTGCAATACCGAGCCAGTCGCCGGGACAGCCGACGACAACACCGACGTCGTCACCGAGACCGAGTCGGCCACGCAGTACGAACTTCGTGGTGTCATTGTCGAACGCGACCCGATGGCGAACACTCTGAAGATCAAGCACGAGGCGATCGGCGACTGGATGGGAGCAATGACGATGAGTTTTCCAGTCCGTGGAGCGGATGTTCAGTCTCTGCCTGAGGTCGGTGACCCGGTCACCGCGACTGTGAATGTGGACGGAACGGAGTTCTGGCTCACCGACGTCGCCGCCGCGGCACAGGCAGATGAGACTGCTCCCACGGAAGACCTGATGGAGACGATTACCGACCAGGAAACCGAGTAGAAGTCACTGCGCCACGCGTGGGATGATCACCCGGTCGGTAACGGCCGGAGTGCTCTCGTTCCCGCTCGTGTCTATACTCGTGACACCGTACCGGTATTCGACACCGGGCTCCGGATGCTCGTCGACGAAGAGGGTACGGGTGATCGGCTCGGAGGTCAGCTCCTCATGCGGCTGATCAGCTCTCTGCCGGTACACCTTGTATCCGCGCAGATCGGGCGCCTCGATCCCCGTCCATATCAGACGGATCACCTTCTCTTCGACAAGGGGGGACAGTTCGACGGGAGGGGGAGGCGGTTGTGTGTCGGCAAACTCCACCGCCCTGAGAAGTGTGAACTGGCTCTCGTGAACCGGAGGTCCGGCGTGTCGAACGGCACTCACAGCGTACCTCCACGACCCGTACGGTGGCACGTCGCGGAATTCAGTGGCGGTGATCGGAACATCGTTGACGGGTGAGGCGGTGGTCACTCCCCCACCGGCAGGAGGAATACGGTAGACGTTGTAGCCTTCGATCGAAGGATCGTCAGAACCGAGAACCGTTCGGATGGGCGGCGTCCAGCGAAGGACGACGGCGTCCGCGACGGTCTCCACGGCGATCTGCTCGGGCGGAAGTGGGACATCCATCGTGACGACGGAGACCAGATTCGACAGATCGCTTTCCTGGCGTCCTCGGCTGGCAGTCACTCCATACGTGTAGCGATAGGACTGGGCGGTCTCATTCTCGAGCTCCGGCCTGTCCTCCACCACGACCAGTGCACCTGTGGTGAACGACGGGATCTGCTCGCGGGAGAGCTCGCCGATCTTTTCGGCCAGCAGACGGAACCTCTCCGGCGACAGCGGCGGAACGCGTGCAAACAACTCCATCGGTTGAGGAACGTCCGCTCCGCTCTTCCGGTCCACCTCGACGGCCGTCACTCCCTGCAGATCCGCTGGCAACGATTCTCGATAGCGATAGACATTCAACTGGTCGAGTCGATCGAGTGAGACACCGGACGCGGCAAGGGCTGGAAAACTCCACGACAGCACGAGCGTTGGCCCCCGCTGTGCTACAACCAGATCGGTGGCAGCCGCTGGCCGTATCGGCACCGGCGGCCTGGGCGGCCCCTGCTTGCCGCAGGAGGCGACGCCGAGAACAATGAATAAAATGAGAATGCGCTTCATCGAGAGAGAGTCCAGTCGAGCCTTCGCGGCGGGTCATTCTAACGCGAGTCGCGAAAACCTGCTCGATACTCGGCGCATCAGGGAAGGAAGATCGAGAGAATATGTGTGGAATCATCGGATACGCGGGACAGCAGAGTGTGGTGCCCATTCTCCTGGACGGGCTTCGTAAGCTCGAGTACAGAGGCTATGACAGCGCCGGAATCGCGGTCGTCAGCAGGGACGGCGAGTTCGAGGTCGTCCGGGCACAGGGAAAGCTGTCGAACCTGGAGGAAAAGCTCCAGAACAACGGCCTGCCGGAGACCTCGTTCGGGATCGGCCACACACGATGGGCGACCCACGGAAAGCCGAATGAGAACAATGCCCATCCTCACCGGTCATGCGATGGAAAGATCATCGTCGTCCACAACGGCATCATCGAGAACTTCATCGCGCTGCGGCAGAAGCTCGGGAAGGCCGGTCACGAGTTCAAGACCGAGACCGATACCGAGATCGTCGCTCACCTGATCGAGGAGCACAAGAAGTCCGGCAAGTCCTTCATCGACGCCGTACGCGCTTCGCTGGCCGAGATCGAGGGGCACTACGCCCTCGTCATGATCTCGGCCGACGATCCTGGAACGATCATCTCCGCGAGACAGGGTCCGCCGCTCGTGGTCGGTCTCGGGGAAGGCGAGAATCTCGTCGCGTCGGACGTCACACCCCTCCTCGCCCATACGCGAGACATCCTCTATCTGGAAGATGGCGAGCATGTAATCGTGAAGAAGGACTCGGTTCAGATCTTCGACGCCGACCTCAACGAAGTCGAGCGCGAGCCGAAGCGGATCACCTGGGATGCGGTCATGGCCGAGAAGGAAGGCTATAAGCACTTCATGCTCAAGGAGATTCACGAGCAGCCCCGCGCGGTAAAAGACACGTTCACCGGGAGAATGTTCGAGCGGTCCGGCGAGATCAACCTCATCGATCTCAATCTCACTCATGATGATCTCGCGAAGATCAAGAAGATCCACATCGTCGCCTGCGGCACTTCGTGGCACGCGGGGCTGACGGGCAAGTTTCTGCTCGAGAAGGCCGCGGAGATTCCGGTCGAGGTCGACTACGGCTCGGAGTACCGATACCGGCATCCCGTCGTCGACGAGAACACCCTCATCATCGGCGTCACCCAGTCGGGTGAGACAGCCGATACCATCGCAGGGATGCAGGAAGCGAAACGTCTCGGCGCAAAGCTGATCACGATCTGCAATGTGATCGGCTCGGCCGCCACCCGCATCTCCGACGGCGTGATCTACACCCATGCTGGTCCTGAGATCGGAGTGGCCTCTACCAAGGCCTTTACCACGCAGCTCACGGCGTTCTACCTGCTCTCACTCTATTTCCGGGAGTTCAAGGGAGAGAGCCGCGAAGACCTCAGTTACGCGATGCACGAGCTGTCGGTCATCCCTCAAAAGATCGAGATGATCCTTCGAAAGGAAGCGGAGATCGAAGAGATCGCGCATCAGTACTACCAGGCCCGCGACTTTCTCTTCCTCGGTCGCGGCGTCCACTATCCGATCGCTCTCGAAGGCGCACTCAAGCTCAAGGAAATCTCTTACATCCACGCCGAAGGCTATCCGGCGGGCGAGATGAAGCACGGTCCGATCGCACTGATCGACGAGAAGCTTCCCATCGTCGGGATCGCGACACACACGCCGATCTACGACAAGATCGTGTCGAACCTGCAGGAAGCGAAGGCGCGCGACGGCAAGCTGATCATCATCTGCGACGAGAATGATCTCGAGGTTCGGGAGTGGGCCGACAACGTGTTCGAGATCCCGTGGACGATCGAGCCACTACAGCCGATCCTCGCCGTCATCCCGATGCAGCTTCTCTCGTACCACATTGCGCTGAGACTCGGGAAAGATGTCGACCAGCCACGCAACCTCGCAAAGAGCGTGACGGTGGAGTAGGAAGAAAGACGGTTTAGAGGTTCAGAGGTTCAGGGGTTCAGGGGTTAGAGGTTCAGGAGTTCAGGGGTTCAGAGGCTCGGGAGCAGCTGAGTTTTGCGACGGTTCGGTGGTCGGGCGAACGAACGTGTGTGGCGATCGAAAAGGTCGTAGACTTCCCTGGCCCCAGCAAGGGCGTATGATCGTACCCGTGGATCCGCAGGAAGAAAAATCAGTGACGCCTCGCACCTTTCACGTCCGCGAGCCCTGCTCATCGAGGACGACGACGTCTGGGGAAATATCCTCTCACGCTATCTCGAGGCGCGGGGCCTGGAAGTGACATGGCGGAAGAGACGCCACTGACGCGATCGTGTTCATTGAGGAGACAGATCCGGATCTGATCGTCACCGATCTCCATCTTCCCGATCACGGAGGTCCGCAGCTTCTCGAATCGATCGAGGCACTGGGAGAGCGGTTCATTTCCAGAACGGCGCTCGTCACCGGCTTCCCGATTGTCGCGAAAGCGTGGTCGCATCGAATCCGCGTGTTCGACAAGAGTGCACTGTCCGGGCTGGGTGAGTGGGTGACTGAAGTCCTCTCACGCAGCGAACGAGTACCCGGTTGAGTACTCGAAAGGAGGCTCCATGACTCCATCAGAAGCGGGTTTTGTCGTCATCAGCCGATTTCGCGTTGCGAACGGAATGGACGGCGAGGTCGCCGAGGCGTTCCGGAACCGTCCTCACCTTGTGGACGGGGCTCCGGGCTTCGTCCGCATGGAGGTCTTCACACCTACCGAGGACGAAGCCGAGTTCTGGCTTCTCACGATCTGGACCGATGAGCAGAGCTACGTCACCTGGCACAAGGGGCACACCTATCGCGACTCACACAAGCAAATCCCGCATGGACTGAAGCTCGATTCCTCCGTAACCGAGATCCGGACCTTCAGGCATCTCAGCACATGAGCTCACCACTTCCTGGTTTTCTCACACTCGCCGAGCCGATCGCCGATGCGCAGCTCGCGCGCATGCCGGAGCTCGCCCAGAGATATGGTGTGATCGGAAGAGTCCGCTGTATCGAAGATAATCGGTTCCATCTCTCTTTCCTCGCCGAATCCGCCTCGCTCGGGGAATCGTCGATCTTCGTCCATTACGTCGACTGGGCGAGAACGATGCTCGAGAGCCGCGGGATCGACGCGGATGATCTCGAGGACAATCTCCGGATGATGAAGAGTCTCATTGAATCGTCCGAGCTCGATCTTGCGGAACCCGCCGTACGTGTTCTCGATGATGCACTCGGACGATTTTCATCGCTCGGTGAGGAGCCGTCCTCATTCCTCGAGGGGGCTCTTCCGCTTGCCCAGGACTATCTGGACGCTCTGCTGGCGGGCCGTCATCGGGACTCACGGATACTCGTGGAAGCTGCAGCGGACTCGGGCCTGGAGCTGCCTGACCTGTACCTACGTGTGTTCGAGCCGGTTCAGCAGGAGGTTGGGCGCCTCTGGCAGCTCAACCGGATCAGTGTTGCACAAGAGCATTTCTGCACCGCGGCGACACAATCGGCGATGGCGCAACTCTATCCGCGATTTTTGACCGGAGATCCGGGGCGCCGACGTCTCGTCGCAACCTGCGCCGGACAGGAGCTCCACGAGATCGGCCTCAGGATGGTTACTGACCTGCTCGAGATCGACGGCTGGGATACACAGTACCTCGGATCGAACATTCCACTCGAGAGCATACTCACGATGCTCCGGAAGGAACCTCCAGCGGCCCTGGCCGTGTCTGCAACGATTGCTGGAAATCTCGGCGCTGCCCGAACTTTGATCGAAGGGATCAGAGGTGAGCCCGCGCTCGAGAGCCTGCCCATTCTGATCGGTGGATATCCTTTCAGAATCAGTCAGCGGCTGACCCGGCTGATCGGCGCTGACGCCAGTGCCTCGGACGCGCGCGGAGCCGTCGAGGCTGCGGCGCGGTTTGCGGATGCCTGATCAGCTTCTCGACCGGGACGGAGATGAGAGCTTCAGCCTGATCTGTGCCCTGAACGGCCGGATCAGGAGATGGATCGAGCCCGGCCTGCAGGACGAGACCGTCAACACGCTCCAGCTTCTCTTTGTCGCGGAATCGCAGGCGAAACTCCTCCAGCTCCTCCATGACGCACGGAAAGCCGCCACCTGTACGGTGCTGCAACTCGAAGGTGGCAATTCCACTCATGTCTACGGAGCAGCCGTGAGTGAGAACGTACTGATCGTCTCGGCAGACCGTCCCTCCGCCGTTCGCGACGCAGCGGAACGCGTCGCTACGATCGCGCCGGAAGCAGCAGGTGCCGCGGCCGCGATCATCGCTGCTGCCACACCCGACCGGGCCACCCTCGAGTTGTGGGATGAGGTGTCGCGGCTCAACAACGACCTCACGACTCTCCATCGGCAGGTCGCCAAGCAGAATGCGGAGCTTCGCTGGCTGAACGAGCGGAAGAACCAACTTCTCGGCATGGCGGCCCACGACCTGCGCAACCCGATCGGCGCCATCATCATGCTCGCGAACTTCATCGGCGAGGGAGAGAAGCATGTCTGACGACCAGCGGGTCCTTCTCGAACAGATCCGATCGAGCTCTTCATCTATGCTCCGGCTCATCGACGATGTTCTCGATCTGTCGAGCATCGAGAGCGGGATTCGTCTGGAGCTGCACGAGCTCGCGCCTGCAGTCGTGATCGACGAGATAGTCGCTCTCCTGGAACCCGCCGCCCGGCAGAAGGAAATCGCGCTGGAAGTCCAATGTGAAGCTGATCTTCCCCTCGTGCAGGCGGATCCCGTAAAACTGAGCCAGATCCTGCAAAATCTGGTATCAAATGCCCTGAAGTTCTCCCATCGGGGATCGGTTGTGAGAATCTCGGCGAGGCGAGATGGCGACAGGCTTCTGATCTCGGTCGCTGATGAGGGAGTGGGGATGGAAAAGGAGGACCTCGAGAACCTCTTTCAGCCTTTTGCCCGTACAAAGTCGAAGGCGACCGAAAACGAGAAAAGCACCGGTCTGGGACTCACTATCGTCAAACAGCTCATCGAAGCTCATGGCGGGATGATCCGTGTCGAATCTCATCCTGGAAGGGGCTCGACATTCACGGTTACCCTGCCGCACCAGCCGTCGTGACTTGTCAGACGGCGCGCTTGGCTCCTTCAGTCAAACTCTCTGCGAGACAGGCTCAGGTCTGGTGATCCATCCTCCACCGAGGCAGAGATCGTCCTGGTAGAACACGACTGCCTGACCTGGTGCGGCGGCGCGCACGGGTGACCTGAAACGGATGCGGCTGCGGCCATCCTCGAGCGGCTCGACGGTTGCGGCGACTTCCGGGGCGCGGGAGCGGATGCGCGCGGCGATCTCGATCGGACCGTCTGAAGACTTGCCCGAGATCCAATGGGTCCGCTCGCACTCGATCACCATCTCCTCCAGGGCTGACTCCGGGCCCACGACGACCCGACGCGTGTACGGATTGATGTCGATGACGTAGGAGCGCTCCGCCCCTCCACCAACACCGATCCCGCGGCGTTGTCCGATCGTGAAGTGATAGTAGCCGTCATGATGTCCCAGAACATTTCCGTCCGCATCGACGATCTCTCCGCCCGCCTCACCCGCGGCGACCGATCGTGCGAGAGGATCATCCTCCTCGATGAGTGCTTTCGCCTCGTCGGCCACGATTGCGGCGTAGCTGTCCTTCTGCGGAACAAAACAGATCTCGTACGACTCCTTCTTCGTCGCCACTGACAATCCCGCTTCCCCGGCGAGTGCGCGGACTTCCGGCTTGGTCAGCTCCCCCAGGGGAAACAGTGCGTGAGAGAGCTGATCCTGAGTGAGCTCGAAGAGAAAGTAGCTCTGATCCTTCGCGAGATCACGCGCCTTGCGGAGCTCCCAGGTTCCGTCTGCCGCCTGTGTCACGCGGGCATAGTGCCCGGTCGCCACCTTCTTCGCCCCGGCCGTGATCGCCTTCCGGTGAAACGAGTCGAACTTGACGTGCGTGTTGCACAGCACGCAGGGGCTCGGTGTGGAGCCCTTCAGGTAGTCACGGACGAACGGGAGAATCACCTTCTCGTGAAATCCACTCTCCATGTTGACGACGAAATGCGGGATATCGAGCTTCCAGGCGACCCGGCGGGCGTCGGCGAGATCATCGAGCGTACAGCACCCCCCGAACTCAGTCTCGGCGCGGTCGAGAGAGTTGTACATCTGCATCGAGATGCCGACGACTTCGTATCCCTGCTTCTTGAGCAGATACGCTGTCGTCGATGAATCGACGCCGCCAGACATGGCGACGGCAATGCGGCCTGTAGCATCCATGGAGTGAGGAAAACAGAGGGCGGGCGGGGGTTATTCGGGGGGCCGGGGCTCGCCCGGACTGTCATCCTGAGCCGCCGGAGCGCAGCGGAGGACGGTCGAAGGATCGCGTACGGCCCGACTGACGGGACGGAAAGAACGCGACAGTCAGGACGCACCCGATCCTTCGCTGCGCCAGACTGTGTGAAAAACCGATCGGCTTCGCGACCGTCTTTTTTGGAGTGCTGAGCTCGCCGAAGGACGAGCTCAGCTTTACATCACGCCGCCTTACGGGCTGCGGCGGGTTGCAAGCTGCAGTGGAAATTTCCTGACTGGTCCCGATTGCGGCCTCGATGGTGGTTGCCACGGGATCCAAAGCGGGGCTCGTCCTCCGGCGAGCACCGCACTCCAAAGTCACAGCCTCGATTCACGAGGCGTTTTCACACAGTCTCGCGCTCAGGATGACAGGCCAGGTCAGCAGTTGCGAATCATCCCCATTCGTTGGCTTCGAGGACGCAGATGGCAGCCATGTTGACGATGTCGGACACACCCACGCCCCTCTGGAGAACGTGCACCGGCTTGGCCGTTCCCTGGAGAATCGGGCCGATCGCTTCGGCACCGGCGAGACGCCAGAGCAGCTTGTAGGCGATGTTCGCCGACTGCAGATCCGGCATGACGAGGACATTCGCATCCCCATGGATTGCACTCCACGGGTAATCCTCGGCGATCTCGGGAACGACGGCCGTATCGGCCTGCATCTCGCCATCGACCACCAGATCGGGATCGGTCTCCTGGAGGATCTCCACCGCTCGCTTCACCTTCTTCTGCAGCGGATGGTCGGTCGAGCCGAAGTTCGAGAACGACAGCATCGCGACACGCGGCTCCATACCGAACTGGGATGCCGTTTCGGCCGTCAGGCGCGCGATCTCGGCCAACTCTTCAGCGGTCGGGTCGATGTTCACAGTCGTATCCGCGAGGAACAGCTCACGTCCCTCGAACATCAGAAGATACGCACCGGACACGCGCCTCACTCCCGGCTTCGTCTTAAGGATCTCGAGTGCCGGTCGGATCGTGGCCGGATAGTACGACCGGAGGCCGGAGATCACACCGTCTGCCTCGTTCTGGTCGAGCATCATCATCGCGAAGTAGTTCCGCTGCTTGATCAGTTTCGCGGCGTCGGCGAGCGTGACGCCTTCGCGTCTCCGCAGCTCGTGAAGTCTTGCGATGTAGCGTTCAGTCTGTTCGGCCGTCGCAGGGTCGATGATGACGATCCGGGAGGCATCGACGTCCATGCTCTCGAGGATCTGTGTGATCTTCTCTTTCGAGCCGAGGAGGATCGGTCTCCCGATGTCTTCCTCGAGAACGACCTTCGCCGCCTTGATGATCTTCTCGTCGTCCCCCTCGGGGAACACGATGCTCTTGTTCGTTCCGCGGATCCGATCAAAGACGGTGCTCATGATCCGGCGGGAGCGTCCGAGGAAGCGCTCGAGCTCTCGCACGTACTCGTCGTAATCCTGAATCGGCTCCTGGGCGACACCGGTCTCCGCGGCGGCACGCGCAACGGCCGGCGGGACGCGCAGCAGAACGCGCCAGTCGAACGGTTTCGGGATCAGGTACTCGCGGCCGAACTCGAGCTTGTCGATCGAGTACGCCTTGAGAACCGAATCAGGGACGTCTTCCTTTGCCAGATCGGCCAGCGCTTTCGCCGCTGCCTGCTTCATCTGCTCGTTGACCGCAGTCGCGCGGCAGTCGAGCGCTCCGCGGAAGATGAACGGGAAGCCGAGGACGTTGTTGACCTGGTTCGGGTAGTCGGAGCGGCCTGTGGCCATGATCACGTCGCTGCGGGCCTCGAAGGCATCCTCAGGAGTGATCTCAGGGTCCGGGTTCGCCATCGCGAATACGATGGGATTGGGCGCCATCGACTTCACCATCTCCTTGGTGACGAGACCGGCCTTTGAAAGCCCGACGAAGACGTCGGCCCCCTTCATGGCGTCCGCGAGAGTTCGCGCATCGGTCTTTGCTGCGAACTCGAGTTTGTAGTCGTTCATCCCATCGGTGCGACCTTCGTAGATCACGCCTTTCGAGTCGACGAGGATGACGTTTTCCTTCTTCACGCCAAGGTCGATGTAGAGGCGCACGCACGCGAGTGCAGCGGCTCCGGCGCCCGTCGAGACGAGCGTCACTTCATCGATCTTCTTTCCTGCGACCTCGAGTGCGTTCACGAGTGCAGCGGCCGAGATGATCGCCGTGCCGTGCTGGTCATCGTGAAACACCGGGATGTTCATGAGCTTCTGGAGTCGCTTTTCGATCTCGAAGCAGGCGGGAGCTGCGATGTCCTCGAGATTGATTCCGCCAAAGGTAGGCTCGAGCACCTTCACCGCAGTGATGAACTCTTCGGTGTCGTGTGTGTTGAGCTCGAGGTCGAACACATCGATCCCGGCGAATCGCTTGAACAGAACGCCCTTCCCCTCCATCACCGGCTTGCCTGCGGCTGCGCCGATATCTCCGAGTCCGAGAACGGCCGTACCGTTGCTGATGACGGCGACCAGGTTCCCCTTGTTCGTGTATTTGTAGACCAGGGAGGGGTCGCGCTCGATCTCGAGGCATGGGGCAGCGACTCCCGGGGTATACGCGAGTGACAGATCGCGTTGGCTGCTCGTCGGTTTGGTCGGTACGACTTCCGTTTTACCGGGTCGTGGCTTCGAGTGATACTCGAGAGCGTCGCGAGTGAGGTCGGCTTTTTCATATCTGGGATTGCTCATATAGGGTCTTCTCCGGTCGCGAGTGTATCGGAAAGGGGTCCGTCGGATGTGTCAGCCGTGACATCAGCGTGTGCGGACCGTCTCACCCGGGTACTGTATCAGCCATAAACAAAAACCCCGCCGGGTCGGCGGGGTTTTCATTGAAAATCGAAACGATCGGAGTCTATCCGTTCGCGTGATTCTCAGCTTTCGGAATCGACGAGGAGGCCTTCCGCCGCCCTCCGAGCTCCTTGGCGGACTTTCGGTCGGCGACATTGTTCCACGCGAGAACGATCGTCGGGACGACGAACAGCGTGGAGTATGTTCCCGCGATCATTCCGATCAAAAGGATCCATGCGAAGGTGTGGATGACTTCTCCACCGAGCACGAGAAGGCAGATGATGGCGGCGATCGTCGTCCCGGTCGTCAAAATGGTGCGGGCGATCGTCTGATTCATCGAGAGGTTCGTCAGATCGTTGAAATCCATCTTGCCGCGGTACTTCCGGACATTCTCACGGACACGGTCGTAGATCACGACGGTATCGTTGACCGAGTAACCGACGATCATGAGAAAGGCAGCGATGGTGATGATCTCCAGCTCACCGCCGATGATGGCCAGGAACGCCAGTGCAACCATGACGTCGTGGAACAGGCAGAGGAGCGCCGCCACACCGAACCGGATGTCGAAGCGGATCGCGATGTAGATTCCCATGGCCAGGGTCGACAGGATGATGGCGAGTGCAGCCTTCTTCTGAAGCTCACGACCAATCTGCGGTCCGACAGTTTCCTGACTCAGGACGTTGAAAGAGCCGAGATAGGTGTTCTGCTCGAGCGTTTGCGCGATGGCAGGCGAGACGCCTTCCACTTCGCGGACTTCAGCGAAGTCATGGTAGATGCCCACTTCGGAGCGATGATCGATCACCGCCTCGGCGATGACTGCAGCCCGTTCAGCGGAGAGATTTCCCTGAGCAGAGAGAAGCTCGGCGAGCGAAGCGCTGCCCTGATAGTTCAGGTCATGCTTGCCGGCTCCCGCAGGATTGAATTGCTCGTGAAGCTTGCGGACCACCTCACCCGCATAGTCTCCTTCGATCTCCTGCTGCGGAAGTCTGAGCAGGAGCGTGTGCTCATCCTCTGATCCGTACTGCTGGATCGTGGCGTCGGCAACGACGGTGCGGAGCTCGTTGAGAGGCGGCGTTTCCTGAAAGCGGAGCACGACGTTGGCACCGCCGGCGAAGTCGATTCCGAGGCCGAGACCGCGGGTCATGATGAGCGCGAGTCCGATCAGAATGAAGATCGTCGACGCGATCACCACCGGAATCCGCCACTTGAGAAAGTCGAAGTGGATGTCTTTGAAGATATACATGATTGTCTCCGGCGCTCAGATGCTGATGCTTTCCGGCCTTTTTCCTCTGTTGTACATGAGATCGAAGATCACGCGCGACACGAAGAGCGCCGTGAAAAGTGACGCGCTGAGACCGATCAGAAGCGTGACGGCGAAGCCGCGGACCGGACCGCTTCCGAACTGGAAGAGGAACAGTGCGGCGATCATGGTCGTGACGTTGGCGTCGATGATCGTGCTCAATGCGAGAGCGAATCCCTGATCGATCGAAGCTCGAACCGACTTCCCATCAGCCAGTTCCTCTCGGATTCGCTCGAAGATCAGCACATTCGAATCGACGGCCATGGCGAGAGTCAGGATGATGCCGGCGATGCCGGGAAGCGTCAGTGAGGCTCCGAAGTACGACATCATTCCCAGGAGGATGATCAGATTCATCGTCAGCGCGATCGCCGCGTTGATCCCTGCCCCCTTGTAGTAGATCAGCATGATGAGGAGCACGGCGATGAAACCCGCAACCGCGGCGGTAACACCCGCTCGGATCGAGTCGAGTCCGAGCGAGGGTCCGACGGTGCGCTCTTCGAGCGTCGTCAGAGAGGCCGGGAGCGAGCCGCTGCGCAGGATCAGCGAAAGATCGGCCGCCTCCTGCTGAGAAAAGCTGCCTTCAATGATCCCGTCGCTCTTGATCTGGCTGTTGATGTTGGGAGCGGACTGGATTCTGTCGTCGAGAACGATCGCGAGCTGACGATTGATGTTGTTGCCCGTCAAAGTGCCGAACTTCTCCGCGCCCTCGGGAGTCATCGAGAACCCGACGACCGGCTCGCCGAGCCGCCCCTTCTGCACACGTGCAGTCTTGAGATCCGTACCGGTGACAGGAACCTCTTTCTGCACGGCGTAGTAGGTGCGGCCCGTAACTCTTCCGAACTGGTCACGCGCGTCAGCCGGGAGAACATCGACCAGCGAAGGATTCGGAGCCGCGGCGCGCGCCTCCTCCGCGGTCTGCCCCTGCGCCTCGACGATGCGGAACTGGAGCTGCGCGGTCGTCTTGATGATGTCCTTCACGCGCGCCGGATCATCGACGCCGGGAAGCTGGATGTAGATGCGGTTCGCATTGGTGCCGCCCTGACGAGCGATGACCGGTTCTGCCACACCGAGCGCGTCAATTCGGTTCCTGATGGTCTCGATCGCCTGCCGGACCGACTGATCCGACAAATCGCTGACCGCTGCGCTGGTGAGCTCCAGCCTCAGACCCTTCATTCGTGCTGCCAACGCTGAAGATCGGAAACCAGTCATCGGCGATCTGCTCGTAGTTCCCCGCCGGGACATCCTGCGGAGGAATCACCACGAAGGCGTTCGCGTCCTGAATTCTTCTGACGTCCGGCCGCGGGAGGCCCTGATCTGCTGCGATGGTCCGGAAGCGCTCCATCGACTGGTCGACTTCGGTCTTGACGGCCTCGGCCGTCTGAACCTCCATGACCAGTTCGGTACCGCCCTTGAGATCGAGACCGAGATTGATCGGCTCGGGATCACTCTCCGTCGGTATCAGCGCGAAGATGAACATCGCCGCCACTGCCAGAACCACAATTACTTTCCAGAGATACTTGTTCACGAGTTCCTCCTCACTTCGCCGGCGTACCGTCTACAACGGCAGCAACCGCCGAACGCGAGAGTTTGATTTTTACGTTGTCAGCGATGCGGAGGTGGACGACATCGTCCTCGACACTCTGCACCTGACCGTGGATACCGCCGCTCGTGATGACCTTGTCACCCTTCTTGAGAGCCGCGATCATCTCCTGGGTCTGTTTGCGCTGCCGGTTTGCAGGCGCGATCACCAGGAAATAGAAAATGAGGATGACCACCAGAATTGGCGCGAGATTGATGATGAGCGCCATGAGGCCACCGGGACTCGATGCTGCTGCAATGATATTCATGACGTCTGGTCTGCTCTCGACAGGAAATTTTCCCGGAACCGGGAGAATGTGCGGGACGCGATAGCCTGTCGGATTCCCTCCATCAAGTCAAGGTAGAAGCGTAGGTTGTGAATGGTGTTGTAAACCGAAGCCGCAATCTCGCTGCTCGTGTAGAGGTGCCTGAGATAGGCACGACTGACAGTCGTGCAGGTGAGACACCCGCATTCGCGGTCAACGGGCTCAGTGTCGTCTCGATAACGTGCGTTTTTTATCGATATCTTCCCGTCGCGGGTAAAGAGGGTTCCGTTTCGGGCATTCCGCGTCGGCATCACGCAGTCGAACATGTCGACTCCGGCCTCCACCGCGTTGACGATATCTTCGGGAGTTCCGACACCCATCAGATAGCGCGGTTTCTCCTCCGGCAGCCGCGGAGCGGTGAACCGGATCGTGCGCATCATGTCCTCTTTCTGCTCTCCTACAGAAAGGCCGCCGATTGCAACGCCGTCGAAATCCATTGAAGAGATCGCAGCGATCGACTCCGCACGGAGATCGAGGTCGATGCCCCCCTGAACGATACCGAACAGCGCCGAGATGCCGCGCCGGGCTGCCAGGGAGCGTTCGGCCCATCGATGAGTGAGGTCCATCGATTGACGCACCTCCGCCGGGGAAAGACCGGGGGCCGGACACTCATCGAATGCCATCGCGATGTCGACACCCATCCGCTCCTGAATCTCGATCGACACCTCGGGAGAGAGAAAGATCGGGCTCCCGTCCAGATGGCTCCTGAACTCGACGCCTTCTTCGCGAATCTTGCGGATCTCCCCGAGGGAGAAGACCTGGAAGCCGCCCGAGTCCGTGAGGATCGGACCGTCCCAGGACATGAATGAGTGGAGCCCTCCGACCGACTCGAGAATCTCGATTCCGGGCCGCAGCATCAAATGATACGTGTTGCACAGAACGATTCCCGAACCGAGCTGGCGGAAGTGCTCGGTCGTCAGACTCTTCACCGAGGCCGCCGTGGCGACAGGCATGAAGAACGGCGTCCGGAGCTCACCGTGGGAAGTTCGAAGACGCCCGAGCCGGGCATCTCCGTCGCGCTGCTCGACGGAAAACCCGATCACCCGATCACCGGTCCAGACGGACGGTCTCGATCTTTACGTTCTTCGGGATGTCGAGCTGAAAGGAGCCAGCGGTGAGCTTCGGGTTCATCTGGACGTCGGAAAACTCGAATCTCGTGAGATCGCCGTCTCCCTCCACATACTCGAAGCCCGTGGTGAGATAGCTCTTCCCGTCGATCCAGATGGTGATCGATTTGATTCTCTTCTCCAGAGCGCGCGTCTTCGGCTCGAGCTCGAGAATGAACTGATTGCTCTTGTGGTCCTCGATGAAGCGGAAATCGAAATACTTGCCGAGCTCGCGGATCGCTCCGGTTCCGGCACCCATGTAGCGGAAGATCCGGTCCTCGAAGCTCTTGACCTCCATCTTTTCCGCTTTCTGCAGCTCGGGATACCAGGTGGTCATCGAGCCGTCTGCAATCACCATGGTGACGGCGCGGGGCTCGAGGTACTTCCATAGAACCCGGTTCGGCTTCTGGTAGAGGAAGACGCCCGTCGACACTTCCGGCTCTGCCAGCAGACCGACTTCCTTGGTCTGCCGGAAGGTCGCCTTCAGCGACTCGACACTCTTCTGGCGGGCGTCCACCTCGGCGAGGACCTCCTCGATCTTCGTTCCCTTGATCCTGCTGTCTGCCGACAGAGGGAAGGCGCTCACGATCGCGAGAAGGAGGAAGAGATGAATGATCGGCTTCTGCATCGGGTGCGGCAACAATGCGCCGATTTGGCTAAATTCCAAATAAGGCTATACTGGATTGCCGGAGGTCATTCCGGAACGATGCGAAAGATCTTACTTGCAGCAGTCGCTGCCATTCTCGCCATTCCTGCGATCGGTGCCTCTGGACCGATCCGCTACGAGTTCCAGCAGATCACGAAGATGGATCCGCCCACGCAGCAGCCGAAGGTCGTGGTCGGCAGTGTCTATCTCGACGAGGGCAGGAGCCGCGTCAATTACTCAAAAGAATCGACATCGGGAGCGGGCACCTGGGTAATCGCGCGCCACGGTGGCCGCGACATGATCTACGTGGACCCGGAGTCGAAGACGTATCTCGTCCATGCAAACCCCGAGCTCTCGGAAAGTCTCCGCGGCGTCGACTTCCAGATCACCAACCTCTCCCTGGACACGAAGAATCTGGGACCAGGTCCGGTGGTCGCGGGCTACCCGACCGATCATTTCCGCGTGACGGCCAAATATGAGGTCTCGATCTCTCTGGGACCCGTTCCCCTCGTGCAGCACGTCGAGACCGTGATCGACAAATGGACCACCGACGCGTTCGGCGATGTCAGTGCTCTCTACTTCGCAGGGAATGCACCCCGCTCGGGAGATCCGGGATCGACCGGCTGATCGAGGCTGAGACGACAGAAGCCTCGGGATTTCCACTCCGGCAGGTATCCACCATTACGACCACGGTGAGCGACCAGCATCTGCCAAAAAACTCGAAACTCCAGGTGCAGCAGTCGAGACGGGTGACGACCGAGCTGGTGGTGACGAAGGTCGGCAGGGCTGAGCCCGATCCTGAGCAGTTCATGATCCCGTCCGGCTACACGCCGATCGATCAGTCGGCCGCGCTCGCGAACCGGGGAAGCTTTCAAAGCCTCTCTCCAGAGACTGACTCCGCACTGAGCACTCTGGTAGAATCTTGCTGAAGTTCATTTCGGAAACAAATAGGAGTTGAAGATGAGACGACTGCGGGAGGGTGGAATGGGTGTGAGGACGCAGCGTAAGGGCCCGAACTGGTTTGCTTTCGCGCCGGTCGGCATTGTCGGGATCCTGCTCCTCGTCATGATCAGTCCATCCTCGGGTACGGTGGCCTCCACAGACTGGGCCGGAACCCCCGAGATCAGATACGAGATGCTCGAGCAGCCCGGGGAACCTCTTCAGGCGCACACCTTCTATCGCGAAGTGCGACCTGGCGATACGCTCGAGACGATATTCGTCGAAGGCGGATGCAGTCGTGGCGATGCACTCGAGCTCGCCCGCGAATTCTCCAAGGCAATCGATCCCACCCAGCTCCGTATCGGCGAGCTCTTCCAGTTCCGGTACGGTTCGAACGCAGAGATCGACCGAGTCGGCCTCAAGGTCAGGGGATGGGGCGAGATCACCGGAGTGCGACGCCAGGACGGATTCAGCGTCAGGTCGAGACAGGCCGAGGAGCGCTCGGAGGAGATCGCGGTGAGTGGCGTGATCGAGACGACGCTCTACGACACCCTGATCGCCGCAGGCGAGAGCCCGCTGCTGATCGACGGGATGCATGACGTCTTTCAGTGGGATATCGACTTTTTCCGTCTTCAGAAGGGCGACCGGTTCCGCGCGATCGTGGAGAAGCGGTTCCGCGGTGACGACTTCGTCGGATACGGGCCGGTGATCGCGGCACGCTTCGAGCACCAGGGAAACTCGTACGAAGGCTTCTACAACCTCTCTCAGGATGGCATTTCCGGATACTTCACGCGGGACGGCCGGCCCGTGAAGAAGCAGTTTCTCAAGGCCCCTCTCAAGTTCCCGCGCGTCACTTCCGGTTTCACTCACAAGAGATTTCATCCGATTCTCAAGACGTATCGTCCCCATCTGGCAATCGATTACGGCGCACCCACCGGAACGCCAGTCATGACCACTGCTGATGGCGTCATCGTGCACGCGTCCCGCAGCCGCGGCGAGGGCAACTACGTCCGGGTCCGGCACACGCGAAATCTCGAGACGTGGTATCTGCACCTGTCGAAGTTCGCGGATGGACTCAAGAAGGGAGCGAAGGTCGAGCAGGGCCAGATGATCGGTTATGTTGGCTCGACCGGCATGTCCACCGCTCCCCATCTCGACTACCGTGTCAAGGAAGACGGAAAATTCATCAATCCTCTCGAGCTTCGGTCCGTCACGCCTGACCCGCTGGGCAAGGTCGAGCTCGCTCAATTCCTCGAGAGAGTGCAGAGCCTCACGGCCCAGCTCGAAGAGTTTCCGGCAACAGACGGCACTGAGAGCACGCTGATCGCCAGCAACCATACCCCATGAGAAAAGTACTCGTACGGGTTCCGATGCGGGCAGATCTTGCCGGCGGAACTCTCGATCTGTGGCCTCTCCATCTGTTCCAGAGCCGCGCTTGTACCGTCAACGTCGCGATCTCGTACCACGCAGAGTGTGAGATTACGAAGCTCGAGGACGACAACCTGATCGAAGTCGCTCTCCTCGATCTCGACTACCGGCAGAGATACCACTCGTTCCAGGAGCTTGCGAACGATCCGAAGGCAGCGCTGGTCTATCAGGTACTCGATCATTTCCGCCTCAGCGGTGTTCGTGTCGCGACACGGTCCGATGCCCCGAGAGGATCGGGACTCGGAGCCTCATCGGCGCTCTCGGTGGCGCTTCTGACGAGCGGTTTCCGAGATTGTGGGCCAGCCGATCGAGGGGGAAGATCTGGTGCCGCTCGTGAGAGACCTCGAAACGAGGCTGATCGGCATCCCGGCCGGTATCCAGGACTACTACCCCCCCATCTTCGGAGGTCTCGCATCGCTCCGTCTCGAGCCCGGGCGGATCGTACGCCAGCAGCTCTCGCTCCCTCTCCAGGAGCTTGCGCGGCACCTGGTGATCCACTACAGCGGCATCTCCCACTTCTCCGGCACGAACAACTGGGAAATCTACAAGCGCTTTCTCGACGGCGATACCAGAGTCCGCGATGGTCTCGCCCGCATCGCGTCGACTGCAAACAAAATGGAGCAGGCGTTCGAATCTCACGATCTCGTTCTCGTCGGGGAGCTTCTCGCAGAAGAGTGGGAGAACCGGAAGGCGCTGATCGATGAGGTGAGCACACCGGAGATCGACCGGATCATCGAGCTCGCCATGAGCTCCGGCGCAATCGGAGCCAAGGTGTGCGGCGCGGGCGGCGGCGGCTGTGTCGTGATGATCGTCGATCCGGAGCGTCGTGACGAGGTCATCGAGACTCTTTCGGATGCTCCCGGCGTGACTGTTCCGGTCGTCCCGGTCCCCTATGGGCTGGAAACCATGAGCCCCGACGATTCGCTGACCTCGCGCAAACAGGCGAGCTGGCGGATCCGCACTCGCGTCTCCGATGAAACGATCGAGGAGCTGTGGGTCGCGGCTGACGGCGCCAACGCACGAAAGCCGTATCTGATGGCTGAGGCCTCCGTGACCTTCGATGCGAGCCGCCGGGGAGCCGTCCACACGGCCAGCCGCCTGTTCATCGTACCGATCAAAACCGAATCCGAGCGTGTTGAATGGGGCCTTCTGCGGCGATTCGTCGACGAGGATCTCGAGCTGATCCCCACATCTCCGCTCATCTCTCCGGATGCCCGCAACGTCGAGTCTGCAATCAGAGTCGCGGATGAGGCGATGAGCGAGATCCGACAGCAGATCGCTGAACAGCGAGCGACTCACGTTGTTCCAGAATCCGAGCCTGGGCCTTCTCTCCGAGCCGGGCGAGTCGCGGGAATCCTTCATCGAACGTTGCACGCTGACCGTTCGGGAGCAGTCATCCGTCGAGTACGATCGGCTCGAAGCGACATTCCGGCTGAAGATGGAGCAGGTGAGAGAACGTTACGAGCGTGAGCACAAGGCGTCTCTCGACGACGACCCGAATGCGGGAACGAGCGGCTCGGAAGAGGCACCGGCATTCCCCTGGGGCCAGATGGTCCACGACATCCTCAGCGGACGTGAGCCCACGCCACCAGTGGCCTCGAACCCGATGGAATCGGATCTCATCGAAAAAATCAGACAGCACCGAAAGCACTGGCTGCGGGACCTCGAAGAGCTGGAAGAGCGGATCAGGGAAGCCTCCCGGGACGTCGAGACGATTCACGTCGATCCGGAGCCCTCTGACGTCTCGATCGACCGCCGGCTCATCGTCTGGGCGCGAAGTCTCGAATCGTTCCCGCCGGTAGCTTAGGTCGCTACCGGGCCGTGGGAGTGCAAGAGACGGCTGTCATCCTGATGGCGCCAGCGAAGGATCGGGTGCGTCCTGACTTCCGCGGTCTTTCCGGCCCCACAGTCGGGCCGTACGCGATCCTTCGACCGTCCTCCCCCGCTTCGCGGATCCGGCGGCTCAGGATGACAGCCGGGTTTTCAGAGGAGCGAGGAGTCCGGCGGCCTGCGATCAGCAATCGGGAACGAATCGGGCGCAGAGAGTGTTCGTATCGGACGCGTCGCAGGTGAAGCGGGTCCCCAACGCTCACGATCTCTTCTGCGCGCAAGTAGTTCGAACGACGACGGGTCGCGCAGGCGTGATACGATCCGCCGTCTCGGTTCGGGCAGTAGCGCAGCCTGGTAGCGTACCTGAATGGGGTTCAGGTGGTCGGGGGTTCAAATCCCCCCTGCCCGACCAACTTTCCCTCCCCACATCTCTTCACCTGGCTCGACCAGTCACGCCCCGCGCTGACATACGAGCGAAATAACTCCTCGGCCTCTCGGCTTGGAAGGCACCTGGAGGTTCTCTTGAATCAGCAGAAGAAGCAGCAGCTACAGGTGACGATCGACGACTCGGTCTCCCAGGGGAAGTACATCAATTTCGCGAACATCATCCACTCGCCGAGTGAGTTCGTCCTCGATCTCGGCCGGATCGTTCCGGGGAAGACTGACGTGCGGATCCACGAACGGATCATCATGACGCCACTCCACGCGAAGCAGCTCCTTCAGGCTCTCGCGCAGAACATCGGACTCTACGAGCAGAAGTTCGGCGAGATCCGGATGGATTTCGGCCCTGCCGGGGCGGCCCAGACCTTCGACCCGAACGAGCCCTCGAACTGACGATGAAGGTGCGGATCATCGGCGGGGGACTTGCCGGCTCGGAATGCGCCTGGCAGCTCGCGCTGCGCGGTCACGAGGTCGAGCTCGTCGAGATGAGACCCTCCACAACGACCGCGGCTCACAAGAGCGGTAATCTCGCCGAGCTCGTCTGCTCCAACTCCTTCCGGGCTGACGCCGTCCACAATGCAGTGGGACTCCTCAAGGAGGAGATGCGGATCCTCGACTCGCTCGTCATGCGCGTAGGGAGCGAAGCACGGGTGCCGGCAGGCGGCGCATTTGCCGTCGATCGCGACCGATTCTCTGCCGGGATCAATGCGGCAATCGAAGCCTCCGAAAACATCCGGATCGTCCGGAGCGAAGCGGTCGATCTCGACGCCGGCGATGCCGATTTTCTCGTCGTCGCGACAGGCCCTCTCACGAGCTCTCCCCTGCACCAGGCGATCTCGTCCGCCCTCGGCAACGACGGCCTCTACTTCTATGACGCCATCGCACCCATTCTCGCGGCAGACTCACTCGATTATTCGAAGCTCTACTGGAAGTCGCGATACGACAAAGGCGAGACCCGGGACTATCTCAACGCGCCGATGTCGAAGGAGCAGTACGAAGGCTTCATCGAAGCACTGCTCGGTGCCGAGCAGTTTCCGGTTCACGATTTCGAGAACGCCGTTCATTTCGAAGGGTGCCTGCCGATCGAGGAGATCGCTTCCCGCGGTCCGGAGACGCTCCGCTACGGTCCGATGAAACCGGTTGGTCTCGAGCATCCGGAAACTGGCGAGAGACCGTGGGCGGTCGTGCAGCTCCGGAAAGAGGATCTCTCGGATGAGTACTTCAACCTCGTCGGCTTTCAGACGAAGATGAAGATCCCTGAACAGAAGCGGATTCTGTCGATGATCCCCGGGCTGGAGAACTGCGTCGTGGCGCGATGGGGATCGCTTCACCGGAACACCTTCATCAACGGCCCGACACATCTCGATGCCACGTTCCGGCTGCTCTCGGACAAGTCGATCTTTTTCGCCGGGCAGATCACCGGAGTCGAGGGGTATGTGGAGTCCGCCGCCACCGGCCTTCTCGTCGCTCGCTACCTGGATGCCCTCTCGAGAGGTGTGGAACCGGAACCCTTCCCGTTCTACACGGCGCTCGGCGCGCTCGGCAGACACGTTTCAATGTCGTCACCGGAGCACTATCAACCGTCGAACGTCACCTGGGCGCTGATCGAGAACAAGATTGAGGAGAAGCGGAAGAAGTTACGGAGAGACAAGCAGGTCGAGCTCGCTCTGTCGACCGTTGCCGCGTTTGCCGACGGGCGTGGGCTCCCTCAGACGGCAGCCGAGGTCTCCTGATCATCTGAAGCGATGGCCTCGGAGGCCGGCAGCCTTACGTGGAAGCTCGTTCCGATTCCCTCGGTCGACTCGACCCAGATCGCGCCCTGATGCCTCTCGACGATCTGGCGCGTGATGTAGAGACCGAGACCGAGACCTCCGTAGTTTCGTGATGACACCTGACGGCCCCGGTGAAAACGCTCGAATACCTGACTGATCTCATCCTGCGGAATGCCGATTCCATGATCCCGTACGGACGTCAGTACCGATCCGCTCTCGACCTTGACCGACACCTCGACCGGCTCCCCCTCCTCGGAATACTTGCAGGCGTTCTCGATCAGATTCCCGAGCACCTGCTCGAGTCGATCCCGATCACCCGAGACGACCAGATCCGTTGGGTCGCGCATAAAGATGAACTGGCGCTCGTCGATCGCCATCTCGTAGCGCTCGACCACTCCCTCCACGAAGCTGTTCCAGATGATCTCCTCAGGGCGGATTTCGAGACGACCGGTCTCGATTCTCGACACGTCGAGCAGTTCCAGGATCAGCCTCGACATGCGGTCGATCTGATCGAGCGCGACGTCGAGGTACTCCTGGGAGGTCGGCTGATCGCCCTCCTGAATCATCGTCTTGGCGAGCTGTGTATAGCCCTTGATCGACGTCACCGGAGTCCTCAGCTCGTGAGAAGCAATCGAGAGGAACTCGTCCTTGAGTCGCGACAGATCTTCCACCTTCTTCCGGGCATCGACCTGTTCGATATAGAGCTGGGCGTTATCGATTGCGAGTGCGGCGCGCTCTGCGAGCAACTCCGCGAGCGGCAGTTTCTGCTCGTTCATCTGCCGTTCGGGCGAGTTCGCCGCGATCGCCAGTGCGCCGCCGACCTTCCCGCGGATACGGAGGGGAAGAACCAGCAGCGACGTCAGATTCTGACCTGAGCCGAAGCTGGCGGGCGTTTCGGCCTGAGTTGCCGAGTCGAAGTTGGTCACCAGCGAAGGGAAGCCGGTCGACACCACCTGTCCGAAGACTCCCTCTCCTGCAACGAGAGGCTGGCGGTAGACGAAGGCCCAGGCCAGACCGAGTGAAGCGATGTCCCGATGGTGAATCCCTGCAACCTTGAGTCGCTTTCCATCTTCCTCGAGCAGAACGACGGCAGCCCAGTCGCCGAGAACGTCTGCGACGCGTTCTGCGATCGCCTTGGTCACCCACTCGAGATCGATGTTCGAGGCGAAGAATGCTCCAGCGTCGGCGAGAGTCTGCGCCCGCTCGGCCTGAAGCTGCATCTCTTCCTGCAGACGGAGGCGTTCAGTGATGTCGCGGAAGGTAACGATGGCGCCGGTGACCTTTCCATCCTCCTTCACCGGTACGGCGCTCATCTGCACTGTGATCGGCGTCAGATTTCCACGTTCGAGTCTGACTTCCTGATCATGGACCTCGCGACCGGCGCCGAGTGCCCTCGCGGCCGGAATGTCCCCCGGGTCGAGCATCTTTCCGTTCGAGTCGTACATCCCGTAGTGACTCGGTTGTTTTTCGATCGTGATCCCGACATCCTGGGTCCCGAGCAGACGCTCACCGGCCGGATTGATGAAGGCTGTACGCCCATCCTCCTCGACGAGCATGACGCCGTCAGCCATGCCGGCGACCATCGCCTGCGTTCTCCGTATCTGACGGTCGATCCCCTGTTGCAGGCTTCGCTCGATGCGCAGAATGAGAAAGCCTGCCATGAAGAGGATCGCCAGACTGAGCACGATGAGCAGAATCGTCTGAAAGACCCTCAGGTTGTCCAACTCCTGGCGCTGCTCCCGCCGGTCGAGGCTTTCCCTCTCGATGAATACTCCGGCGAAGTCGTATGCGGAGCGTCGTTTCTGTGCGGCCTCGAGCATCTTCTCTGAGGCAAGGTAGCTCTGCGCGGTTTTCGAATAGCCGATCTGCTCGTCCGAGAGCTGCTTGAGCTCCTGGAAGTGATCCATCATCTGCCGGACCAGCGCCTGATCCCTATCCTGTTTGGCAAGCTCGAGTGCCGCCGATGCGGTCGTGTTGAAATTCTTGATCGCCTGCTCGTACTCGGCGATGAACTCGGTTCTCGCTGTGACGGTAAACGCACGCGCAGCCGCCAGCATGGAGCTGACGGAGCTATCCATCTGCATGATCGACTCGAGCAGGGGCTCGTAGACCTGCCCCACTCTCTGCTGTTGGCGTCGCTCGCTCTGGAGCACGTAGATGTTCAGAGTCGTGGCGAGAACGACGAACACGAAGATCGCGCCGAAAACGGTCCACAGCGTTCGTCGTATCGAGCTGTTCATAGCTTTTCTGGTCCTGCCGCCTCTCCACAACGCCCAGCCAGGAGCCTTCAACCACACCCGTTCAGGCTGCGGCGTCTGGAACGCCCGATGCAAGTTGTGTGTCATCACGGGTGTTGCGCGAACACGGCTGCATGTCGTTGACCGTCGACGCACTCCATGAGGCCTTCTGCGATGAGCGAGCATCTGAAGCGTTACCAGAACATGAGGGACTTTACGAAGACCCCGGAGCCCTCTGGAAAGTCAAAGAGTGAGAAGAAAGACGAGCTCCCGTTCTTCGTCATCCAGAAGCACGACGCCTCACACCTTCACTACGACTTTCGCCTCGAGATCGATGGCGTTCTCAAGTCGTGGGCGGTGCCGAAAGGTCCGTCGTACGATCCCGGTACGAAGCGGCTCGCCATGATGACCGAGGATCATCCGATGGAGTACGGCTCGTTCGAAGGCGTGATTCCGGCCGGAAACTACGGTGCCGGAAACGTCATCATCTGGGATCACGGCCAGTGGGAGTACATCGAGCCTGGCAAAGATCCGCGGGAAGGCTTGAAGAAGGGAAAGCTGACCTTCCGCCTGAACGGAAAGAAAATGTTCGGTGAGTGGGCGCTCGTGAAGATCCGCGGCAGGGATTCGGGAAAGGGGAACGAGTGGCTTCTACTCAAGCACAAGGACGAGTGGGCGAATCCGGACGTCGACGTCACCGAGGTCGCTCCGCTCTCGGTCGTCTCGGATCGTTCGGTCGATGAGCTGGGAGAAGGAGACCCGACGTGGAAGTCGAACCGGAAGAAGAGAAAGCCCCGGAAACGCTGACGCTGACAGCGCCTCCGTCATCCTGAGAGCGCAGCGAAGGATCGCCTTCGGCATGCCTCGAAGTGAATTTCCGGCGGGAGCGAGGGTGAGTATGACTCCACGCAATCCTTCGACCGTCCTTCGCTGCGCTCCGGCGGCTCAGGATGACGAGGTCGTCGTGAAAGGTGGTCCGTGGCGAGAGGAAAATGGCCTGCCCGGCTGGATTCGAACCAGCGACCTACGGCTTAGAAGGCCGTTGCTCTATCCGGCTGAGCTACGGGCAGATTTGAAATTGAAAATTGAAAATTGGAAACGAAAGGCACAATCAGGAAGCGGGGAGGGTGGGCGGCATTTTCAATTCCCCATTCTCAGTTTTCAATTTCAAATTGGGGTGGATAGAGGGATTCGAACCCTCGACCTTCGGAGCCACAATCCGACGTTCTAACCTGCTGAACTATATCCACCACGAATGATGTGGGAAGTCGAAATGATGTGTCATCACATCGTGGCTGCGGCGCGGCGACCTCATTCAGCCTTCGACTTCCACGTCTGTTTTCAATACGCCCTCTGAGAGGGGCGCTGGTCGGGGCGAGAGGATTCGAACCTCCGACCCCCTGCTCCCAAAGCAGGTGCGCTACCAGACTGCGCTACGCCCCGAGGCCCCACCGTCAACATCGAGTGGGGGTTGGTCATTCCTCTCCAGAAGTCGAGTATTGTTCAGACGGCTTCGACCGCCCCCGGCTCATCGAGATGGTGCGGCGAGAGATGTTCCTCCCACTGCTTGATCTGCGCATTCGGGAGAATGAATTCGAAGGTGTGGCTGTGACTCCGCAGTCGCAGGATTCGATGCCCGTCCTGTGAGAGTCCGGTCATCGTTTCGTCGTCGTATTCGACCTCGTCGATCTGCGTGATGTCGAGACGGGCTTCGAAGTCCTGGTTTTCGTAAAACACGGTTTTATCGGTCAGCGTAAGGGCGACGGCCAGCTTTTCACGTCCCTCCATGAAGACCGCCCGGTGACTCAGGATCGACTCGCCCTTCCTCTTCTGCATGAATTTATCGATGGAGCTGCTTGCCCGCTGGCGCTGGATCAGCCAGATGATCGCCGCGATGACGATGACGGACACGACCACTGCAACGATAATGGCCTCGAGATTCATGGCTTCCCTCCTCTTTTTGTACCCTCAACTATAACCCAAGAAACGGTCGATGAGCCGTTCAGGTCAGGGAAGAGTTACAATGATCGGTATGGTGGGCGGGAGGACGAGCGCAACGAGACGGCACTACTCCGCGGGAGGTGCTGTCCTCTCGCGCCGCGGCAACCGCGCATACGTCGCACTGATCGCAACGCGGCGAGGTGCCAGGTGGGGGCTGCCGAAGGGCACGGTCGACCCCGGTGAGACTCCGGAACAGACCGCCGAACGCGAAGTGCTCGAGGAGACGGGGCTTCGAGCCGAGATCCTCTGCCACCTCGACAAGATCGAGTACTTCTTTCGAGCCGGAGGCGATCTCGTTCAGAAGCAGGTGGACTTCTACCTGATGCGCTACGTCGACGGGGCGCTCTGCCCACAATTGACGGAAGTCGATGATGTGAAGTGGGTAGATCTCCGCGATGCGATCTCGATGACCAGTTTCGAGTCCGAGAGGCGCGTACTCGAGCGAGCTCACCAGTTGTGGGATTCCCTCGAGCGAAAAGAGCGCGACACCTTCGCAAAGCCTGAAGTAGAGAGCTGCTGAAGAAGGCCGCCGGCCAGCGCGGCGGACGCCCTTCCGCCCCCAGGCTTCGTCAGCCGCGATCAAGCCGCTCCTTCGAAATGACAGTGAGAGGGGGATCTTCGAGATGAAGGAGGAGGCGCCTCTAAATCACGCCTCCACGGCTGGCCGGGGAAGGGTCGAGCAGGCAGTGGCCAGCCGTGGAGGCCGTGAAACTTGGATTCAATTCAGTGTGGGCAATTTGCGCACCAGCTCACCGAGGGGAAGAACACGCAGACTTTTTTCCAACCCATTCCACCTCCACAAGCCAACCGTTCGTCACGAGACGCCGATGGAACCATTATAGAGGAGAATCTCGAATTGGGAATGGTCTCCCCGGTTTTTCTGCTGCGATCCGCTGAGTGAGTCTTTTCCATGGCGACCGAAATCGAGGAATGTATCCGCCACTCGCATCGTTAGATGTCCTCGCTGCGAACGAGCACCCTTAGCTTAATTGGATAGAGCACCTGACTACGGATCAGGAGGTTCCAGGTTCGAGTCCTGGAGGGTGCACCACTTCTTCGAATGAGGAATGCTGAATGCTGAATGCTGAAGCAGCTCTCGGCCCCCGCAGCGTTCCCTCCTCCCATCACGACCCAACTGCTGCCACAGGTTTGTCTTGTTGAGCGATCTTCATCTGATGGAAGAGGCTCTGCTTCTAGCCCGCGAGGCTGAGCTCCACGGCGAAGTACCGATCGGCGCGGTCATCATCGATCGCTCCGGATCGATCATTGGCCGCGGTCGAAACCGGCGTGAGGAAGGCGATCCTCTCGGTCATGCGGAGGTCGAGGCGATCGGCCAGGCAGCCCGGGCAATCGGAGACTGGCGACTCGAGGACACCACGATCTACGTCACTCTCGAGCCGTGTGCGATGTGCGCCGGCGCGATCGTCAACGCTCGCATCCCCCGCCTCGTCTTTGCTGCTGCCGATCCGAAAGCCGGCTTCTGCGGCTCGCTCGGCAATCTGGTCCAGGACCCCCGCCTGAACCACAGGGTGGAGATCACGAGCGGAGTCGCCGAAGACGAGTCTCGAGAGATGCTGCAGTCGTTCTTCCGAAAACTGAGGCGATAGGTACGCTGGAATCACTCCCCATACCTTTTCGTTGTCCACGCCCGGAGAGATGGCAGAGCGGTTGAATGCGGCGGTCTCGAAAACCGTTGTACCGGTGACCCCGGTACCGAGGGTTCGAATCCCTCTCTCTCCGCCAGATTCTCTTTTTCTGTTCTGTGAAATCGCAGTCGAAGTTCCGGAGAGATGTCCGAGTGGCTTAAGGAGCGCGCTTGGAAAGCGCGTGTGCGGGCAACCCCCGTACCGTGGGTTCGAATCCCACTCTCTCCGCCAGCCCTTCTCCCGGTGCGTTCGCTGGGATGAGCCCGGGCCCTGTGCAGCAGGAACCACCGAACCTCGTCAGGTCCGGAAGGAAGCAGCGATAAGGTGGAGCTCCAGCGTGCCGCAGGTAAACCTGGGCTCTTTCGAGCGAACGGGCGTTTCAAGCAGCTGATTCTCCGAACCGACTGCGGTACGATCCAAACGCTGACCTCTGATGAGCTACCAGGCACTCGCCCGAAAGTATCGCCCGCAGACATTCGAAGACGTCCTCGGACAGGACTCGATCGTGCGGACGCTCCAGAACTCGCTCCAGCAGGACCGGATCCATCAGGCCTACCTGTTTTCGGGAGTTCGCGGAGTCGGCAAGACCACCGCGGCACGCATCTTCGCCAAGGCGCTCAACTGCCAGACCGGACCCACCATCACCCCGTGCAACACCTGCTCGATCTGTCGCGAGATCACCGAGGGAATCGACCTCGACGTCCGTGAGATCGACGCGGCGACCTACACGCAGGTCGAGAACATCCGTGAGCTGCGCGAGGTCACTCAGTTCCAGCCGGCGCGCGATCGCAACCGGATCTTCATCATCGACGAGGCTCATATGCTCTCGTCCGGAGCCTGGAACGCGCTTCTCAAGCTGATCGAGGAGCCGCCCCCCCACGTCGTCTTCATCATGGCGACGACCGAGATGCACAAGGTCCCGCAGACGATCCTTTCGCGGGTCCAGCAGTTCGTCTTCCGCCGGATCACGACCGAGGAGCTGAAGGTCAGGCTGCGGGAGATCTGCGAGTCCGAAGGGATCGAGGCGGAAGATCAGGCGCTCGAGATCCTAGCCCGCCGTGGCGACGGCAGCGTCCGTGACGCACTCTCACTGCTCGATCAGACGATCGCATTCACCGGAAAGCACCTCACCGCGGCGGAAGTCGCGACGGCTCTCGGCTTGTCCGACACACTCTTTCTCGCCGATCTGGTCGAGAAGCTCGAAGAAGGTGATACCGCGGCCATCATCGCTCTTCTCGATGAAGCCGCCGTGAGCGGACGCGACTTCAAGCTGCTCTATCGCGATCTTCTGTCGTATCTGCGCGTGCTGCTTCTGATGTCGAGCGGAGCGAGCGAAACGCTGATCGGGCTCGAGGACGACGCGCTCGAGCGCGCTCGGGACGTGGCAGCGCGCTTCGATCTGAGCGAGTTGATGCGGATCATGAACCTCCTGTTGCGCGATGACGAGCTCGTGAATCGTTCCGAGCAGCAGAGACTCGTCGTCGAAATCTCGCTGATCCGTTGCGCGCTCCTGCCGCGCCTCCGCGCCGTCGAGGACCTGTTGCGAAGTGGAGAGACCTCGGCGCCCGCAGGACGCTCCGCCACGCTCACGCAGACCAGGGAATCGAGGCCAGCCCGAAGAAACTCTGCTCCCTCTTCGGCACAATCGGACGAGCGAGGCGCCGCGGCGCCGGCAGCCGGAGGATCGGTCAGAAGGGTGATCGAGGAATTCGCAGCCTCGAAGAAGCTGGCGGGGAACTATCTCCGCAGCGCAGCCAAAGCCGAGGAGCTGGAAGGGGTTCTGCGATTTGCGTTCAGTGAAGAGAACCGCTTCATGAAAGAGCAGCTCGAGAGCGAGGGGATGATCGAAGCCCTGCGTTCGGCGGCTGCAAGCGTATACGGCCGTGAGATGAAGATCTCGCTCGAGATGATGGATGTTCCGGCTCAGACCCGCACGCCTCGCGAGCAGGTCATCGACGACGATCCGGTCCTCAAGTCATTCGCGAAGCATCTCGGAGGCGAAGTGATCAAATCCGGTCGCTGACCGGCAGGAGAGCTGAAAGCATGAACATCAAGAAGATGATGAAGCAGGCGCAGCAGATGCAGGAGCAGATGCAGAAGAAGCTCGGCGAGCTGCGCGTCGAAGGAACCGCCGGCGGCGGCATGGTCACGGCCGAGCTTTCGGGACACCGTGAATTGATCTCGCTCAAGATCGAGAAAGAGGCCGTCGATCCGGACGACGTCGAGATGCTTCAGGACCTGATCATCGCGGCGATCAACGACGCAGGACGGAAAGTGGAAGAGGCGATGCAGGACGAGCTCGGAGGACTTGCCGGCGGCATGGGCCTTCCCCCGGGCCTGATCTGACTCCATGGCCGCTCCTCCTCTCGCCAGACTCGTCAACGAGCTGAGCCGGCTTCCCGGAGTCGGAAGCAAGTCCGCCACGCGTCTCGCGTATCACCTCATGAAGCGTCCCGCCGCGGAGGTCGAGGCTCTGGCGACTTCGATCATCGAGCTGAAGACCAAGATGTTCCGCTGCTCGATCTGCAACAACATGACCGACACTGACCCGTGCGCCATCTGCAGCGACGAGCGACGGGACAGATCCACACTCTGCGTGGTCGAAGAGGCCTTCAACATCGACACGATCGAAGGGACCCGCGAATATCGTGGCTCCTACCACGTTCTCCTCGGGGCACTCTCACCCCTCAAGGGAATCGGACCGGACGACATTGACATCCGCGGGCTGCTTGGACGACTCCGAGCCGGGGAGGTCACTGAGATGATTCTGGCAACGAATCCGAATGTCGAAGGTGAGGCCACCGCGCACTACATCGCCGAACAGGTTCGTCCCATGAACGTGAGAGTGACGAGGCTGGCCTTCGGTCTTCCGGTCGGCGGAGACCTCGAATATGCCGACCATGTAACAATGACCAAGGCACTGCAGGGACGCCGGGATCTGTAGCCGTCGGCACAACGATCGGCGGTGGAACGCGACGGACTTGCAAATGTGCTATAGAATGGACTGAAGTTTGCCGTGAATGGTGTGAATGAATGAGCTCTCCTGATCTCGTAATGTACGAGGAGGAGTATCAGCAGATCCGGGACATTCTGGCCCGCCTGCAGAGCGACTCCAACTCGAAATTCGTCTTTCTGGTCGACAAAAACGGCCAGCAGATCGCGTCCAGCGGTGACATGCAGGGCGTCGACGCGACGTCTCTGGCGTCGCTGACCGCCGGCAATGTCGCCGCCACCGATGGGCTCGCGAAGCTGATCGGCGAGAAGGAGTTCTCGATCCTTTTCCATGAAGGTGAGAAGGACAACATCCACATCTCACTCGTGGCGAAACGAGTCATTCTCGTCGTGATCTTCGACGAACGCTCGTCCCTCGGTCTGGTTCGCCTGCGGGTGAAGAAGGGTTCCCAGGAGCTCGAGCGCACGTTCGAGGCACTCGTCGAGAAGACGGCCAGGGAAGCGGGGCAACCGAGCTTCGACTCTCCCTTCGCCGAGATTACCGACGAAGATATCGACAGCCTTTTCAGTGAATAAGCGCCCCGTTCAGCGGGTGCGATACGGATCGCATAAACAGTGACTTTCATCAATTACGCTGCACGGGAGATCAACTGCAAGATCGTCTATTACGGTCCCGGACTCTGCGGGAAGACGACGAATCTGCAGTGGATCTACGACAAGACCAATCCGCAGGCGAAGGGGAAGCTGATCTCTCTCGCGACGGAGACGGACCGGACTCTGTTTTTCGACTTCCTCCCGCTCGATCTCGGTACCGTCCGCGGATTCAAGACCAGATTCCACCTCTACACCGTCCCCGGACAGGTCTTCTACGATGCGTCGCGTAAGTTGATCCTCAAGGGCGTCGACGGCGTTGTATTCGTCGCCGATTCGCAGGACGCGCGAATGGACGCGAACGTCGAATCACTGCAGAACCTCGACAAGAACCTCCAGGAACAGGGATACGAACTGAAAACGATCCCGTACGCGCTGCAGTTCAACAAGAGAGACCTTCCCACAGCCGTCTCCGTGGACGAGATGTATCAGCAGCTCAACTTCAAGGGCGAGCCGACGTTTGAGGCGATCGCCACAAACGGCACCGGCGTATTCGACACGCTGAAGGCCGTCGCGAAGCTCGTCCTGACAGAGCTGAAGAAGAAGTAGACTGTCCGCCATGCCTCAATCGACGCTGAGAGTCGTGGCGATCGGTGGAGGAACCGGACTCGCCACGCTCCTCCGGGGCCTCAAACGCTACGTCCACGCCGCGGGTCCATGGACGATCACCGATCTCGGAGCCATCGTCACGGTCACGGATGAAGGAGGAAGCTCCGGTATCCTCCGACGCGAGTTCGGCGTCCTCCCTCCCGGCGACATCAGGAACTGCATCGTCGCTCTGGCAGAGGAGGAACAGATCCTCTCGCAGTTGTTCAGCTACCGGTTCGACTCGCAATCGACGCTTCACGGCCACTCGCTCGGAAACCTGCTGCTCACGGCTCTGACCGATCTGCGCGGCGGCTTCTTCAACGCGATCCGTGACGCTTCGGAAGTCCTCGCGATCCGCGGAAGAATCTATCCATCTACTCTGTCGGACGTCCGCATCCGCGCCATTCTCGACAATGGTCGTGAGCTGGTCGGAGAGCGAGAGATCAGTGGCGACAAGCTGAGCGGTCATGCTCCGCCGCAGCACGCCAGGATCCGGGAGCTGCGGCTCGATCCGGAGGACGTGGCACCTCTCGACGAGGCCGTCGAAGAGATCGAGCAGGCGGATCTGATCCTCATCGGACCAGGCTCGCTCTACACCTCCGTCATTCCGAATCTTCTGATCCGGGGGCTGCGCGAGGCTGTGACCTCTGCCCGAGCCCTCAAGATCTATGTGTGCAATGTCATGACGCAACCAGGAGAAACCGACGGCTACACCGCCCAGGACCACCTCGGAGCGATCGTCGACCATGCCGGCCTGGTGGCCGACGCCATCCTCCTCAACGGTACCAGGCCTTCCCCTTCCATCCTCGAGACGTACGCCCGGAAAGGCCAGATCCTCGTCGAGCACGACCTGGATGAGATTCGAAAGCTCGGCTGTGCCCCCTTCTTTGGCGATGTGATTGCAGAAGGTAATTACCTGCGTCACGACTCGCACGCACTCGCGAAGACCGTCTTCAAACTCTACGAACGCTATGGACGGCGATTGCAGGAAATCCGGCGCTCGAGCGAAGACGATCTTTCCTGAAAACGACAACACCCGAAACGGAGCTCGAATGAATCGACTCGACATTGTGATCCTCGCCGCCGGTCTCGGCACGAGGATGAAGAGCGACACGATCAAGATCCTCCACCGAGCGGGAGGTCGTACGCTCATCTCGTACGTTCTCGACCTCGCCCGCGGGGTCAGTGACACCAGACCCGTTCTCGTGATCGGACATCAGAAGGAGGACGTCCGCGCCGCATGTGGCGACAAGGTCGACTACTGCATTCAGGATGAGCAGCTCGGCACCGGACACGCCGTGCTCCAGGCCGAGGAGACTCTGCGTCAGCGTGGCCTGGACGGCAGCCACGTTCTCGTGCTTTCCGGCGATGTCCCGCTCACGCGTCCCGAGACGCTCTCGAGCCTCGTCGATGAACATCGTGCCAGCGGGAACGCCGTCACTCTTCTGACGATGAAACTCGACGAGCCCGCTTCATACGGCAGAATCATTCGTGGCGAGGACGGGGGAGTGCGCCAGATCGTGGAGGCGAAGGATGCATCGGCCGAACAACTCCTCATCAAAGAGGTGAACGCCGGGATCTATCTGTTCGACGAGGAGTTTCTGTACGAATCCCTTCACTCAGTGGGTACGGACAACGCTCAGGGGGAGTATTACCTCACCGACGTGGTCGAGATGGCCGCGAAGAACGGGCGCGGCGCCGGAGCCGTCATCGCCCCCGATCCGATCGAGACCTTCGGCGTCAACTCACGTGCCGATCTGGCGCGTGTCGAGGACGAGTTGCGACGCCGCACGATCGAGCGGCTCATGACGGCCGGTGTGACCTTCCGCAACCCCTCGACCGCCGTCATCGATTCGCTGGTCGAGATCGGTGCCGACTCGGTCGTCTACAACGGTGTCTGCATCGAAGGAGCGACCTCTATCGGAAAGGGGTGCGTCATCGAGACGGGCGTCGTGCTCCGCCATTGCGTCGTCGGCGACAGGGTTCACCTCAAGAGCGGGACGGTGGCCGACAGAGCGACGATCGGCTCGGACTCGCAGATCGGTCCGAATGCTCATCTTCGACCGGAGACCGTGCTGTCCGAGAACGTGAAGATCGGCAACTTCGTCGAAACCAAGAAGGCCACATTCGGCAAGGGAGCCAAGGCGTCGCACCTGTCGTACATCGGTGACGCCGAGATCGGTGCTGACGTCAACATCGGAGCCGGGACGATCACCTGCAATTACGATGGCGTCAACAAGCACCGCACCATCCTCGAGGAGGGGGTGTTCATCGGCTCCGATACACAGCTCGTCGCTCCCGTGAAGGTCGGGGCAGGCGCGTACGTGGGAGCCGGCTCGACGATCACGAAGGACGTCCCTCCCGATTCGCTCGCGCTCTCGCGCAGCCCACAGAAGATCCACGAGGGATGGGCAACGCGCCGGCGGGAAGAGCAGAAGAAGAAGTAGAGTCGGAGCTCGGAGCTCGAAGCTCCTGCTGAGCCGCTGCCACGCGAGAATCAGGCTGTCATCCTGAGCGGAGGAATGACGCCGCTTCGCTGGCGACAATGGAGTGAAATGACCACCTCCCTGTCATTCCGAAGGAGCGGCTTCATCGCGACTGAGGAATCTGGGCGGGGGAAGGTGGCTTCGCTCGGTCCTCCACCCAGATTCTTCGCTTCGCTTCGGAATGACAGCCCTGTGTTTTCAGAGGTTTAGAAGTGGCGTCATTAGAAGCCGCCGGATCCCGAGAAGCGGGAGCAGGACGTTCGAAGGATCGCGTCGCGTTATCCTCGCCTGAACTTCGGTCGAGTCAGCCCGTACGCGATCCTTCGCTGGCGCTCAGGATGACATGCGCTCACTGAATGTAGCCGCGGATTGCACGCACGGTCACGTCGCGGCCGGGCACCTCGACCTCGATCTTCCGGTACGACTGATCGTTCTTCTTCGATTCGACGTAATAGCCGAGGAGATACTGGGACCGGAGCTCGGCCTCGATCGCGTCGTATGTGGCCGCCAGCTCGCTGACGTTGCCTATAAAGTGCGATACGCCTCCCGTATCTGCGGCCAGTTTCTTCAACTTGCCAGTCGTCGAGAAATCGATCCGCGACATGCCGATCCCGATGAAATAGAGCGGGACACGCGCCGCTCTGACATACCTGATCATCTCCTCATGAGAGATTCTGGACGCCGTGTCGTCGCCGTCCGTCACGATCACCAGCGCCTTCCGTCCCTCAGTGTTGCGGAAACGGTAAAGCCCCGACACGATCGCGTCATAGAGCGCCGTCGCTCCTTCGGCCCCTTCGATGTCGTCGACTTGAAGTCTCAGCGAGGACAGGTCCGAAACAAGAGGAGAGAGATTCTGTGTCTCCCACGCGAAACCGCCGATGAAACCGCGATCGCCGTCCCTCATCACGCTGCTCAGAAAACCGAGAGCCGCCTGCTTCGCATCGTCGATTCTCTCGACCATGCTGCCTGATTGATCGACCAGGATCCCGATCGACAGCGGAAGATCCGCGGAGTACGAGAACTGGCTGAGCTCCACGGGCTTTCCGTCTTCACGCACGACGAAGTCCTTTTTCTCCAGACCCGTCAGAGGAGCACCCTGAGCTCCGAGGACGGTCACAGGAAACTCGATGAGATTGACCTCCACCCGCTCAAAGAACCGATCGCCCGACAGATACAGCAGGTCGGTCGCTTCCAGCCCATCTGCTCCATAGGCCGTCGCCCGCAGATACTCGCCCGCTTCGAGGACCGCCGGCTCGACGACCATCGCGTATGGCGCGCTCTTCCACTCCCCGATCTTCCGGTCATCGATCCAGAGCTCCACGCGGGATGCGGGACGGCTGCCCTGGACACTCACCTCCAGATGCACAGTCCCGTCGCGGTTCTCCGCGCGGGTGATGCGGGCCTCGAGGGGATTGTCCCGCTCGCTGACCACCCACGCGTCGGTATCGACGAATCGTCCTGCCCTGTCGTAGCCGACGACCTTGACCTCCACGCCTCTGGGCAGTGTCCCGAGATCGAGCTCGGCTCTGTACGGTGGCGCATTCCTGGTCATGATCTTTTTGCCGTCGACCCAGAACTCCAGCCGCCTGACTGGATCCTCGACCTCCGCCTCGATGATGAAGAGGTTGGGCGCGACGTCGCGTCTCGGGGGGAGGAGACGCACGGCATCCGCGGAATCCGGAAGATAGCCCTCCGCCAGGATCGCTTCTGCGCCGTCATCTCCTGAGGCGACGTACTCATTGCCGGTGAGGCTGATCGTCACTGGTTGAGTCGCCTTTGCGATGAGCTGCGGCGCGCCATCCCGCTGCTCCAGGAGAAGACGCGCCTCGATCGCGAGCTCCCCCTCAGGCAGAACCAGGACCGTAGAGAGCTCGTCGGTCTCGCCGGGACGAAGAGACAGCCGGAATGATCGTATTCGCTCATTCTTCCGCAGCGCCGATCCGAGGAGATACGGAACACCCTTCAAACCCTCCGCTGTCACGTGGTAGCGGAAGATGACACGTGTGGCAACACCATCCGGGGTATCGCCTAGCATTTCCGTCTCGATCTGAAGCAGTGAATTGTCTGACTCCACCTCCTGCGCAACGGCAGACGGTGCGAATGCGAGACATGCGATCAGCAGCACTGCAAGCAGGCGGACTCGGGGCATGTCCGCCACAACGATCTTTAGAAGCCTGCGGATTTCGCGCTTCCGTAAATCGATACCGTTCGGTAATGGGCAAAGAGATCGGTGGTTCACCGAACCTGTCATCCTGAGCGAAGCGAAGGATCGCGTACGTCCTGACTGGAGGGTAATTCCAGGAACCTTCGACCGTCCTCCTCCCGCTTCGCGGGATCCGGCGGCTCAGAGGCTGTGAAAGAATCCAGCATACCCTGCGTTACCGGCGCGGCGAGTCTCGAGCGCGCGGAGCAGCGACGCAGCGATGTGGTTCATCGGAAAGGAGCTGCGACCCTTCGACTCGCTGACGCTCGCTCAGGGCAGGCAACGCGATCGGCGACGCCCCGCCCGTAACCCTTTGGGCCGGTGCGTCTGGCGGCACGACGCCACCGCGCTGTCGACTGACGACCGACGACCGACGACTGACCCTCCCCCATGTCATACTCGCGCGCTCATGGACGGCGTGATCGGAATCGTGGGTTTCAGCGGCTCGGGCAAGACCACGCTCATCGAGGGACTGATCCGCTGCCTGCAGGACCGCCGGATCGCCGTCGTCAAGCGCACCCATCACGAGCGACCGGGCTTTCTTGGCGGCAAGGACACCGATCGCTACCTCGAGGCAGGAGCAGCGGAATCGATCCTCGTCACCCCCCTCGCGATTCATCACTTCTCCGCAAATTCGCACCGTGAGTCACCGCTCGTGCCGATCGAAGATGTCGTCTCCGAGGCCAGGGAGCAGTCAGATCTGGTCATCATCGAGAGTGCAATGCATGACGGACAGTGGCCGAGATTGCTGGTCCATTCGCCCGTGCGTGGTTTGCCCGATCCTCTTCCTCCACTTCTGAAGGGCATCGTTGCGGCTGGAAAACAGCCGATTCTGGACCGCTTTCAGCATTTCGATCGGGACGATCTGGAGGGGGTTGCACGATTCGTGATTAGAATCACGTCGTGAGCCTTCGTTATCAGGCAGTCATCTTCGACCTCGACGGGACACTCGTCGATTCCTACGACGCACTTCTGATCGCCGTGAACTCCGCCCTGCGGCATCACGGAAGGCCGGCGATCGACCTCGAGCAACTGCGCGGATTCGTCGGGGAGGGAATCGAGCCGCTGCTGAGCCGCTGCTTCCGTGGGGAAGTCCCTGCGAGCGCCCACGACCACTTCATGTCGATCTACGACGAGGTGTGCGCCGAGAAGAGCTCTCTGCTCGACGATGTGGAGGAGACACTCGCGGAGCTGCACGAGAGAAATGTTGCGATGGCAGTCTGCACGAACAAGACGACATCGTTCTCGCGGAAGATTCTCGAGGCGCTGGGTACGGCCCGGTTTTTTCGGTCGATCGTGGGTCCCGATCTGGCGGAGGCCCGGAAGCCGGATCCGCGGCACGTTCTGCATGCACTCTCTTCGACCGGACATTCACCATCGACGGCGCTCTTCGTCGGCGACATGCCGATCGACGTGCAGGCGGGTCGTGCGGGGGGACTGCACGTCGCGGCAATCGCCACAGGCTCGGCCGACCGCGACTCTCTTCGCGCCTCGCAGCCTGACTACATGCTCGAACGTTTCCGCGATCTGGTCGCAATCGTCACGGGGGAGAAGAATCCGTGAAACCGGCGTTCTCAACAGTCTGCTTCGACGTCGATTCGACCGTCGTGACGATCGAGGGGATCGATGTCCTCGCCGCGAACAACGAGGAAATCGTCCGACTCACCGGCGCGGCGATGAGTGGCGAGATTCCTCTCGACGAGGTGTACAAGCGCCGGCTGGAAATCGTCAAGCCAGATCGCGGATCGGTCGAAGCTCTCGGCCGTCAGTACGTCGAGTCGATCACTCCCGGCGCTGAAACTCTGATCCGTCGCCTGATCGAGGACCGTGTGGCAGTCCGGCTCGTGACCGCCGGAATCGAGCAGGCGATTCTTCCTCTCGCGACCGCCCTCGGAATCCCGCATCACTTCGTCCACGCTGTGCCACTCCAGTTCGACGACGCGGGGAACTACGCCGGCTACGATGACTCGGCCTCAACCTCGAGGCAGGGAGGAAAGGAGATCGTCATCCGCAATATCCGCTCCCGGAACAAGGGTCGTATCGCATTCATCGGCGACGGCGTCACCGATCTGGAGACCGACCCAGTCGTCGATCTGTTCATTGGCTTCGGCGGCGTCGTATCCCGGCCACGGGTCCGGGAAGTGGCGAGACACTTCGTCGAGTCGTTCGAAGAGCTACTGCCAATACTGTATGAGGAAAACAAATGACTGAAGAGTGCCGGCATTTCGTACCGGGACCCGTATGGGTCAGACCGGAGATTCTCGATCGTATGAAGGGTCCGATGATCGGTCATCGAACGCGCGAGTTCCGTGATCTGTTTTCCCAGATCGAAGGGAAACTGCGCCGTCTGTTCGATACCGAGCAGCATGTGTTCGTCGCAACCTGCTCCGGCACGGGATTGATGGAGGGTGCCCTCCTCAACACGGTACCGCGCTCCGTTCTCGTCACGACCGTCGGAGCATTCTCCGAGCGCTGGGAATCGATCGCCTCGCACCTGGGGCTTGAAGTCGATCATCTTCATTACGAATGGGGGCGGCCGGTTCTGCCCGTCGATCTCGCTGATCGTTTCGCAGGCCGCCGCCATCACTATGACGCGGTCACGATCACGCACAACGAAACGTCGACGGGGCTCATGAATGATCTCGAGACGCTCAGCAGAATCGTTCGCGAGGGCTCGAGCGACTCGCTCGTCCTTGTCGATGCAGTCTCCTCTCTCGGCAGCGCGCCGATTCACTTCGACGACTGGGGGCTCGACGTCTGCCTCGCGAGCACGCAGAAAGGCATGGGGCTGCCGCCCGGGCTCACCCTCTTCGCGGTCTCCGAGCGCGCGATGGAACGAGCCCGTGCGCAGACATATCGCGGAACCTACTTCGATTTTCTCGAATACGAAAAGAATGCGAAGGAGCGCCAGAGCACGCCGTTCACTCCAGCAGTCCCGCTGATCTACGCGCTCGATGCGCAGCTCGACCACATCCTCGATGTGGAGACGCTGGAGACACGGTGGCAGCGTCACGTGGAGATGCGTGATCTCACGATCGAGAAGTGCTCGCCATTTGCGAGACTGATGGTCGAGCCGCGTTTTGCGTCTCCCAGCGTTTCGACGTTCGAACCGAAAGGTGACATGACCGCGACGGAGATCATCGCGGCCATGAGAGAGCGCGGATTCGTGCTCGGCGGCGGCTACGGAGCGTGGAAAGACAATACCTTCAGGATCGGACACATGGGCGATATGACAATAGACGATCTCCGGACCATGCTCGACACGCTGGCGACGGTGGCCTCATGAGTGAAACATCCAAAGTACTCGTCACCGACACGCTCGGCGATGCAGGTCTTGACATCTTCCGCAACGATCCCCGCGTCGAGCTCGACTACCGGCCGGGAGTGAAAGGTGAGGATCTCCTGCTCGCAGTGGAGACGGCTCACGCTCTCGTGACTCGCAGCGGCACCCCCGTCACAGAGGAGCTGCTCGATCGCGCAAAGATACTCCGGGTCGTGGCGAGAGCCGGTGTCGGGCTCGACAACGTCGATGTCAGCGCTGCCACGGACCGCGGCGTTCTGGTCATCAACACACCGACGGCCAACATCATCTCGGCCACCGAGCACACGATGGCGATGATGCTCTCGCTGCTTCGCGACATTCCGGCAGCCGACGCGTCGTTGCGCCGTGGCGAGTGGAAGCGCAGCGCGTTCATGGGTCGTGAGCTGAGCGGCAAGACTCTCGGCATCATCGGCTTCGGACGGATCGGCACACGCGTCGCCATCAGGGCGAAATCGTTCGGGGCGACCATCCTCGCCTACGATCCCTACATCCCCTCGAGTGTCGCAAAGCGGCATGGCGCGGAGTGTGTCGAGCTCGACCAGTTGCTTGCACAGTCGGACATCATCACCGTACACACTCCCCTCACGGACGAGACGAGCGGTCTGCTGGGCAGAGAAGAGATCGCCCGGATGAAACCTGGGGTCATCGTTCTCAACATCGCGCGGGGAGGAATCTACGACGAAACCGCTCTGGCAGAGGCGCTGAACAGCGGGCATGTCGCCGGCGCGGCGATCGATGTTTTTGTCGACGAGCCGCCCGCGGCCGACCATCCTCTTCTCACGGCGCCAAATGTTTACGTCACACCGCACCTGGGAGCGAACACCACCGAAGCACAGGAGCGCGTTGCAACACAGACAGCGCGAATGGCGATCGAGGCGCTGGGCGGATCCCTGCTCGTTTCAGCCGTGAATCTGCCATTCGAAGGTGAGGCGGACAATGAAGCGGTGGCGTTTGCCCGACTCGCCGAGAAACTCGGTCTTTTCGCCAGCCAGGTGCTCGATGGACCTTGTGAGGAAGTGAATCTCTCCGTACGTGGAGTCGAGGAGAAGAACGTTCACCTGATGATGGTCGCGGCGCTTCGCGGCATTCTTCTCCCCCATCTGACCGAGACGGTGAACTTCGTCAATGCCGAGGCAGTGGCACAGCGTCGTGGAATCGAGTGGAGCTCGACGGTTCATCAGCAGCGAGAGGACTACCTCAACCTCGTCACCCTGACGGCCCGGTCGGGCGAACACCACAGCTCGATCTCCGGAACACTCTTTCACGCCAGCGTTCCGCGGGTTGTGATGGTGGATGAGTTCCTCGTGGAGTTCGAGCCGGAAGGATGGGTGATCTATCTCGTCAACGCCGATGTGCCCGGTGTCGTCGGAAAGGTGGGGACGATTCTCGGAGACCGCGAGATCAATATCGCCGAATACAATCTGGCGAGATCTCCCGAAGGAGGGCGAGCCATGGCGATCATTTCCATCGACGAAGGGCTCGACCGCGGAACGATCGAGTTTCTTCGATCGCTCAAGGAGGTCGAGGACATCCGCATGGTGAAGCTGTGACGCGCTGTCATCCTGAGCCGCCGGAGCGCAGCGGAGGACGGCCGAAGGATCGCGTACGGTCCGACTGTCAGGATAGAAAGTACGCAACAGTCGGACGCCACGAGATCACTCGCTGGCGCTCAGGATGACAGCGGTTTTCTGACGTGTGGATCGACGCAATCCGCTGCATTCCGCTACACTTCGCGACGTGAAATATCGTCAGCTCGGATCAACGGGTATCAGAGTCAGCGAGATCGGCTTCGGCGGATGGACCGCGGGCGGCGCGATGCAGGTGAGCGGGGGTGTGCCGATAGGCTTCGCCGGTGTGTCGGACGACGAGGTTCTGTCAGCGCTTCGACGCTCACGTACCGAGGGAGTCAACTTCTACGATACGGCCGATATCTACGGTCACGGACGCAGCGAATCTCTGATCGGCCTGACCACTCGGCGCGATCGCGACAAGGTGATCATCGCCACAAAAGTCGGACTGATCCGGGGCGCGAGCGAGCGAATCGAGAAGAACTTCACGAAACGACACATTCTCCACGCCATCGATGGGTCGCTGCACAGATTGCGGACCGACTACGTCGACCTCTACCAGCTTCACAACCCTTCGCTGTCGGTTCTCGAGAAGGGGGAGGCGCAGGAGGCGATGGAAATGCTTCAGACCTCCGGCAAGATCCGGTACTGGGGCGTCTCTGCCATGTCGGTCGAGGACGGGATCGAGATCATGAGGCGCGGCTGGGGCTATACGCTTCAGATTCTTTTCAACATTCTGAACCAGCATGCCGCTGACGAGCTGCTTCCTCTCGCGCATGAAGAACAAGTACGGCATCATCATCCGCGTTCCGCTGGCGTCCGGCCTTCTGTCGGGCCGATTCAAGACGAGCACGACATTCCCGCCGACCGACGTGCGGCAGAACTTCCTGACTCCCCGGCGCCTCGCCGAAGCCCTCCCTCGCGTTGACGAGGTCAAGAGCATCGTCGGGCCTTCGAGCGAAACGCTCATCGAGGCGGCGCTGCGCTTCATCCTCGCCTGGGATGCGGTATCGACTGTGATTCCAGGGGCGAGAAACACGCACCAGGTGGAGCAGAATGCAGCCGCCTCCGGCGAACCGCTTCCTTCCGATGTCGTGCAAAAGCTTCGGGAGCGCCTTGGAAACTACAATTTCTACGAGCGTCACTCGATTCTCATCTGATTCACCAGCCCGGCCCGCCGCTTGAATCCGGAACATCCTGCAACGATCAAACGTTTTATCTCTCTTGCACCGTCCACGGCGGCGGTCACCCTGTCATGTCGACATTACCAGCTACAGTCCGGCGCTCCATCTCCGTCGAGAATGCGCGGACACACAACCTGCGGAACCTGTCGGTCGAGATTCCTCACCGGGAGCTGACCGTCATTACCGGACCATCGGGATCCGGAAAGTCCTCGCTCGCGTTCGACACGATCTACGCCGAGGGTCAGAGGCGCTTCGTCGAGTCGATGTCGACCTACGTGCGCCAGTTTCTCGAGCGGATGGAGCGGCCCGATGTCGATCAGATCGAGGGAATCCTTCCCGCTCTCGCCATCGAGCAGAAGAACACCGTCAAGAATGCGCGTTCGACGGTCGCAACCGCGACAGAGCTCGCCGACTATATGCGTCTCTTCATGACGTACGCGGGCGAGAGCTTCTGCGACGACTGCGGAACGAAGGTTACACGTGAGACTCCGGGAAGTGTCGCGGAACAGCTGCTGAGCCTCGAAGGAGAGCGACTCGTCATCACCGCGCCGGCATCACTGCCGGAAGCGCAAAGTGACCGCTCAGCGGTCATCCGACAGCTCCTCAAGGGTGGTTACTTCAGGATCTGGGTCGACGGCCGCGTGGAGGAGCTCGAGCAGTTCGACACCGCGTCCCTCGATTCCATCGAGGTCGTCATCGACCGGGTCAAGGTCGATGACGATGCGCGAAAACGAATCACCGAAGCGCTCGAGCACGGGTTCTCACTCGGCGGCGGCAAAGTCCTGGTCTGGCAACAGACGGAGGGGGAGTGGGGCCCGCGTACGTTCTACACGAGCTTCAGGTGCAACCGTTGTGGCCAGGAGATACCCGAGCCGCGGCCACACCTCTTCTCGTTCAATTCGCCCCTGGGCGCGTGCGAGCACTGCCAGGGCTACGGGCGCGTGATCGGGGTCGATTACGACAAGGTGATTCCGGACCGGAGTGTCAGTCTCGATGATCGGCCGGTCGAGCCGTGGAACTCACCCGGTTACGAGGATTGCTACGACGATCTCTATCTCGCTGCAGATAAGTACGACCTGCGGCTCGACGTGCCGGTCGACGAGCTGACGCAGCGCGAGCTTGATGTTCTCTACAAGGGGAAGGGCAAGTGGTACGGGATCAAGGGATTCTTCGAGTGGCTCGAGACGAAAAAGTACAAGGTCCACGTTCGGGTAAAGCTTGCCAAATACCGGGCGTACGATCCGTGCGACCATTGCGGCGGGACACGTCTGAAGCCGGCTGCGCTCAACGTCCTGTTCCGGGACCGGCACATCGCGGATCTGTTTGCGATGAACATCGGCGAGGCGAGGCAGTGGTGGGAGTTTCTCGCCCTCTCCAAGAAGGAAGAGGCGATCGCGGGTCACCTGCGCCGGGAGATCCTCAACCGTCTTGTCTACCTCGATGAAGTGGGGCTGTCGTACCTGACGATCGACCGTCAAACACGCACACTGTCGGGCGGTGAAGCGCAGCGGATCAACCTGGCTGCGGCCCTCGGAAGCGGCTTGACCGAAACCTCTTACATCATCGACGAGCCGACTGTCGGTCTTCATGCGCGCGACAGCGAGCGGCTCCTGTCGGTGCTCAGGCGTCTTCGCGACTCGGGAAACACCGTGATCGTCGTCGAGCACGACCCGACGATCATTCGCGGTGCCGACTACCTCGTCGAGCTCGGACCGGGTGCAGGCACGAGGGGCGGCCGTCTGATGTTCTCGGGAAAGGCGACACCCGAGGAGGCAGAGCGGATCGCCGAGGGGCCGGAGCGCGCAACCGAACCGGTGCAGGTGCTGCCGCGCGACATCAAGGCCGGCTCTGTCGTGATACGGGGTGCACGTGAGCACAATCTGAAGAACATCGACGTCGAGATTCCTCTTCAGGCGCTGGTCGCGATCACCGGCGTATCGGGATCGGGCAAGTCGACGCTGATACGTGACTGCCTGTACAACGGCTTTCAACGGCGACATCGGGGCGTCGCCAATGTGGACGTTGGCGATTTCGATTCTCTGGAGGGTCTCGATTTCATCGAAGAAATCGAGTTCATCGATCAGAGTCCCATCGGTCGGTCATCCCGTTCGAACCCGGCGACCTACGTGAAGGCGTGGGACGACATCCGGAAGATCCTGTCGTCGACGACCAGTGCAAAACTTCAGGGCGTCACGGCAGGGATGTTCTCCTTCAATACGGATGGCGGTCGCTGCGAAACCTGTCAGGGGACCGGGACCGTCACCATCGACATGCAATTCCTCGCCGACGTCGAGATCATGTGCGATCAGTGCGAGGGAAAGCGTTTCAAGGATCACGTGCTGAAGGTGACCTACAATCGGAAGAACGTCGATGCCATCCTCGATATGAGTGTCGATGATGCTGTGAAGTTCTTCATCGACCGCCGGTCGATCGTTCGTAAGCTGAACGCACTTCGTGCAGTTGGTCTCGGCTACCTCCGGCTTGGCCAGTCCACGGCGACGCTATCAGGGGGCGAAGCGCAGCGGTTGAAGCTCGCGTCATTCCTGACGTCGAATCCGAAGACGGAATCAGCGCGACTCTTTCTCTTCGACGAGCCTACGACTGGTCTGCATGCCAGCGACGTGCGAGTTCTGCTCGCAACCTTCCGCGATCTTATCCAGCGCGGACACTCGGTCGTGGTGATCGAGCACAATCTCGACATGATCGCGGCTGCCGACTGGGTCATCGACCTCGGCCCGGAGGGGGGCGATGGCGGGGGCGAGCTGATCGCGGCCGGCACGCCTCGGGAGGTGGCTCAGGACGAGCACTCGATCACGGGTCGGTATCTGGCGGAGATGCCGCTCAAAACCGTTTCCTCGATCGAGATCGAGGGCTGAGCCCCGGAAGGGCTCATTTCACTCTGCAGGCTTCGCGCGCCGGTATGCGAAAGGCGTTCGCTCCCACTCCCCGTCAACGAATTTCTCCAGGATGACCCACAGCTCATCCCCATGTCGCTCATAGATCAGGTTCGTATTCACGACTCCTTTCAGTCGATCTTCTGCCTGATCCAGTCGACCACGGCGGGCTTCCCGAACACGACGTTCCAGCGGTCCGGGCGCTTGCTCTTCAGTCGCTCGAATCGTCCGCCTGCTTCCTCGATGAGCAGCCGGGTGGCGGAGACGTCCCATTCCTTCAGATCAACGTCGAACATGGCGCCTGCGGATCCTTCCGCCGCGAGAGCATGACCGAAACAATCGGGATAAGTACGTACCCACGGATGAGAGGTCATGAGCAAATCGAGCTCTCTCTCCAGATCCGCGCGGACGAACTGCGATCGATCACCGACCGCAATGACCTCAGCGAGTGGATCGGGGGAATCGGTTATCCGGAGCTGCTCACCATTGCAGAACGTGCCGATTCCCGCACCGGCCCAGTAACAGCGATTCAGAGCGGGAAGCTGAATGATTCCGATGAGGGGGGCATCGCGGTGGTAAAGCGAAACAATTGTTCCGTACAGCGGGATGCCGGAGCGAAGGCTCATGGTGCCGTCGATCGGGTCGATGATCCATCGAAATTCACCGGCGCCGGCGGTGATGCCGTCCTCTTCGCCGAGGACCGCGTGGTCGGGCCAGCGGTCTGTGATCGCTTGCCGGATTCTCCGCTCGACCTCGAGGTCGATCTCGGTGACGAACGAGTCATCGGCCTTGCGATTGACGGTAAAGCTCGATCTGGTCCTCTCCCGGATCCAGTCTCCCGTTTCGTCGACGATTCGCAGAGCATGGGTGAGGTAGCCGCGTATGTCGTCCGCCATGAAAGGGATCATACGACACCGTTGGGGGCTCCATGGGATCCTGAGCCGTGGGACGTCGCGGTGCAACGCGCCTGAGAGACAGAAACGGGTCTGTCATTCCGACGAGCGAAGCGAGGAGGAATCTGGGCGGTGTGACGCAGGTCCGCCCACGGGATTCCGCAGTCGCGATGAGGCCGCTCCTTCGGAATGACAGGGATCGCCGAACCGCACAGTCTCAGCGAGTTTCCTGGAGGCCGCCGGAGCGCAGCGGTCGAAAGAGCTCGTGGAGTTATGCTCGCCTGAAGTTCGGTCGAGTCATGCCGTACGCGATCCTTCGCTAGGCGCTCAGGATGACAGGTGGCGGAAGTCTTCAGAGACGGGCGCGGGAGCGTTCGTCCTGGCTCCAGGTCGAGGCGACCCTGCGGGCGCGCCACTGCGGCACGTATCGCGTCACGAGCCAGTCGACCACGTAGAGAGCATTCGCCGAAAGCAGAATCGCCATCGACGCGTCGCGTGACACAAAGGGGATGTGGGCCGTATCCCACGCCATGAACATCAGGTTGATGGCGAGCAGGATCGAAAGGTCGAAGAGGTCGGACAGGTCCGCACGCAGACGGGCGCTGCGGATGACGTTGCCGGCGTTGATCCGGACGGAAGGAGGGGCAGTCTCCGGGCCACCTGCACCAGGGACAAGTTCCACGTTAGCGGGCTCTCTTCCAGACATCCGACCACCTTTCCGTTCTCGAGCAAATGGTTATTGTAAGTACTTACGAGAACTGGATTCGGGGTGGTTTCATTCCAAAATTATTTTGAATAACCGCGCTCACGCCGAACGTGACCAGACCTCGCGGCCACGGATCCACACCCTCGCGACGAGGCGATCGTCGCCGATGAATATGCACCCGGAAAGCAGGTCCTCGAGGCTCTCCGCATTCCGTGTGCGGAGCGAGAGTAGCGGGGTCGAGTGGGTATCGAGTGCGACGAAATCAGCTTCCTTTCCTGGCTCCAGACTCCCGGTCAGACCATCGAGAGAGAGAGCCTTCGCCCCGCCGAGTGTCGCGAGGTACCAGAGATGAAATGGGGAGAGCGAGACGTTGAGAACCTGTTGAACCTTGTACGCATCCGCCATACCGCTGACGATCGACGGGCTCGTCCCCGCACCGATGTCGCTGCCGAGGCCGAAGGTGATGCCAGCCTCGACGATTTCGCTCATGGGGAAGAGCCCACTTCCGAGAAACAGATTCGAGTTCGGGCAATGGGAGATCGACGTCCCTCGCTGGCCGAGAACCGTCCGCTCGTCAGCCGTGAGATGAACGCCGTGCGCGAGAACAGTCCGCCGGGTCAGGAGTCCGGCGCGGTTGTACACATCAACGTAGTTCGCAGCCTCGGGAAACAGCTCTGCGACCCACTTCAGTTCCGCCTTGTTCTCGGAGACGTGTGACTGTACCCAGACATCGGGAAACTCCCCGACGAGCTGACCTGCCATCTCGAGGAGCTCGTTGGTGGAGGTCGGACCGAAGCGCGGGGTCACCGCGTAGCCAAGCAGACCGTCTCCGGCTCCGTGCCATCGGACCAGGAGCCGCCGGCTTGCGTCGTATGAATCGCGAGGCGTCTCCAGAAGCGCCTCCGGAGCGTTCCGATCCATCATCGTCTTGCCGATGATCGCCCGGAACCCGATCTCCGCTGCCGCTTCGAAGAATGCATGCGTCGCGTGCTCATGAATGGTTGAGAAGATCATTGCGGTCGTGGTTCCGTTCCGCAGAAGCTGGTCGTACAGGAGCTTCGCCACCCGCCGCGCATGTGCGGGGTCGGAGAACCGCATTTCGGTCGGAAACGTGTACCGGTTCAGCCACTCGAGCAGATGCCCTCCATACGATCCGATCATCTCGAGCTGGGGGGCATGCAAATGCGTATCGACGAAGCCGGGCGTGATCAGGTAGTCGCCCGAGAGATCGACGAAGTCGTCTGCTTCAGGCCGATCCTCCCACGCGCCGATCGCTGCGATCTTCGAATCCTCGATCGCCAGATAGCCGTCCTCGATATAGCGATAGCTGCTCGACAGATCGGTCGTGAACGGATCATTGACGGGCGTGAAGATACGACCACGTACGAGTCTCATCCCTGCGCCCCTCTACGGGGTCTCGACCTCGGGAATCGAATCTTCGTCGTCCTCTTCACGAACGAGCTTGGAGAAGACTTTCGCCTGCTGGCGCTCCTGGATCGACCGATCTTCACGCCCATCATCGTGATCGGACGATTCCATCGACTCCGCAAGCCCCGCCGAGGTCTCTTCGACCGATCGAATGAAGGCCTCCTCTGAAGGGAGGTTGCGTCGATCGCGCGATCTCTCGGAGCTTCGACGCCGAGCCATGTCGAGATTCTCGGAGCGTTCGAATGCGCCGTTCCAGCAGAGAAGAGTGCCGCGCAATTTTTCGTACAACTCCGCGGTCGCCCTGACGTCCTCGAGGCAGTAGTCGGCGATCTCACGATACTTGCCGGCGCGATACATCGTTTCGACCGCCCGGCCGTCGATCGAGTCGCTCTTCGAGCTCTCGATTCCGAAAGACTTGCACGCCAGATCCAGGTTGAATCTCATCTGCCGCGAATACATCGTCCCCATGAAGTTGAGAGCCTCACGCAGATCGCAGTTCGGATGGAAGTCGTAACGCTTTCCGACCAGATCGCGTCTCGGCGCAACCTGATGAACCGCCGAACGGATCATCAGAAACGGGCCATCGAACTGCCGCCCGTTAAACGTGATGAATCGATCGTCCGGATCGAACAGCTCCCAGAACTTCTCGAGGATGACTTTTTCGCTTCCGGAGATATAGGTGCGGTCGCCTTCACGGCGCGTCTCGAGGTGCGGCTTCCCGGGGACCTCGTAGAACGCTGCGGTCCTTCCGTCGTCGACATTCATCACACCGATCACGACGATGCGGCCAACGAATGGAGAGAGGGCACCGCGCCGCTTCTCTTCCTCGGCTTCCGCCTCGTTCATCCCCTTGATCAGGTACTCGCGGACGTACGGGTCGTGCTCCTCCCAGGGAGTTCCCACGGTTTCGATATCAATGACGAGTCGTTTCATCGGACCGGTGAATGATAACAGCGGGAAGGCGCATGAAGTTCCGGGGAGCGATAAAGCGCCGACAGAGTGTCATCCTGAGCCGCCGGAGCGCAGCGAAGGACGGTCGAAGGATCGCGTGGAGTCATACTCGCCCGGCGTTCCTGCGCAGTTGACAGTCGAGTCAGGACGTACGCGATCCTTCGCTGCGCTCAGGATTAGGATGACGACCCGCTTCTTTCACCACCATCGACTCGCCGCGTCGTCAAAGGCTCAGGCTGACACCCACCTGCGCCGAGCCAAGCGTCCCCGGGCGATCCGCCCGGGGACAGCTCGAGTTACTACTTCGCGGTCTTGAGCAGCTCGACGAGCTCTTTCACTGCACTCGCCGAGTGGTCGAGAGCCTTCTTCTCGTCGTCGTTGAGCTCGATCTCGATGATCTTTTCCATGCCCTTTGCACCGAGCTTCACCGGAACTCCGACGAAGATATCCTGATACCCGTACTCGCCCTGAAGCAGAGCGGCGCAGGGAAGGATCTTCTTCTTGTCCTTGAGGATGGCGTCGACCATCTCCCATGCTGCCGACGACGGTGCGTACCACGCGGAGGTTCCGAGCAGGTTGACGATCTCCGCGCCACCTTTCCGGGTACGGTCGACAATCTCCTCAATCCGCTCTGCGGAGATGAGCTCGGTGATCGGGATTCCGGCGACGGTCGAGTAACGCGGCAGCGGCACCATGGTGTCGCCGTGGCCACCGAGCACGAATGCATGTGTATTCTCGACCGAAACGTCGAGCTCCATCGAGATGAACGCGCGCATTCTCGCGGAGTCGAGAACTCCGGCCATGCCGAGAACTCGTTCACGCGGGAAACCGGAAACGCGCCGGGCGACTTCGCACATTGCGTCGAGCGGGTTCGAAACGATGATCAGGATCGTATCGGGAGAGCGGCTGACGATCTCCTTCGTCACGCTCGCCACGATCTCCTCGTTCTTCCACAGGAGATCATCGCGGCTCATCCCCGGCTTCCTCGGCAGACCCGCTGTAATGATGACGACATCGGACCCGGCCGTATCGTCATATCCGTTCGCGCCGGTAATCCGTGCGTCGAACTTTTCGACCGGCGCGGATTCGAGCATGTCGAGCGCCTTGCCCTGCGGTGTTCCTTCAACGATGTCGACGAGGACTACGTTTGCGAGCTCTTTCTCCGCAATTCTCTGCGCGAGGGTGGCTCCGACATTTCCGGCGCCGACGACTGTGACTTTTCTCATTTTTCTGACTCCATTTCAGTTTACGGTTCGATTGAGGATCATATACGTTCCCGAACATCGTGTTCAGGGCGACTCGTCACACCTGTCTGTACAACGCCTGCTGGCAACCTTTTCGCTCGTCATCCCGCCATGTTCTCCGACTTTGCTGCCACCGCCGACGCCATCGGCGCCACCACAGGCAAGACGGAGAAGGAACAGATTCTCGCCGACTATCTCGCGCCTCTCGACGACCCGTCTCTCGAGAGAGCGACACTGTTCTTTACCGGGAACGCGTTTGCGTTGCGAGACGAGCGCGTCACGGGTGTTGGCTGGTCGTCGATCATCGACGCGGTTGCCGCTGTCACAGGCTCTGACCGCTCCGCCATCGCCACCCGCGCCCGCAGGCTCGGAGACGTCGGCGATGCCGTCGAAGAAGCTCTGATACACACGGACGGTCAGCCTCTGACTGTTCTCGAAGTTGCCGACGCGTTTGATCGTCTCGCCGAAACAGCCGGCAAGACCGCGAAGACGACAGCACTTTCCCGGCTTCTGTCGCGCTGCTCCCCATCCGAGGGGAAGTATGTTGCAAAGATCCTGCTTGGCGAGCTCCGGATCGGACTGGCGAGCGGTCTGGTCGAAGGAGCGATACGACGTGCGTTCGGGCAGAAGCTCTCCAGCGTCCGACGGGCCATGATGCTCACCAACGATCTCGGTACCGTCGCCCTGCTCGCTCGGGCAGACTCTCTCGACGAAGCTTCGATCCGGCTCTTCCACCCGATCGGACTGATGCTGGCCCAGCCCGACGAGGACCCGCAGTCGATCGTTGATCACCTGGGGGCTGGCGCACTCGCCGACGACAAGTACGACGGCATCCGCGCGCAGATTCACACGGACGGAAAGCGAGTGAGCATCTTCTCCCGGACGATGGATCCGGTAGGGGAGAGATTTCCGGAGCTCGTCGATGCGGCCATGACACTCGACACGCCAGTCATCATCGACGGCGAGATCGTGGCGTTCGACGACCACGTCCTGCCGTTCGCAACCCTGCAGAAGCGTCTCGGCCGTAAGCGCCTCAGCGACGAAATTCTGAGCTCTTCTCCGGTGAGGTTCTTCGCATTCGACCTGCTTTACGCCGATGAGCCCCTGATCGACGAACCGCTCACGCGGCGCCTCGATCGGCTTCGCGCGGTTCTCGACGGCGCCAGTGACAAGATCCTGTTCAGCCGCCAGATCGCGGTGAGGAGCGCGGAGGAAGTCGAACAGGCATTCGAGGAGGCGAGAGCGCGCGCCAATGAAGGTCTGGTCGTGAAGGACCCGAAATCGCTCTACACTCCAGGACGTCGCGGCAAAGCCTGGTTGAAGTACAAGAAGGCGCTCGCCACTCTCGATTGTGTCGTCACGGCTGCGGAGAGAGGTCACGGAAAGCGGCGCGATCTTCTCTCCGACCTCACCTTTGCCGTCCGGCGTGATGACGAGCTCGTCAACATTGGCAAGGCGTACTCAGGCCTCACCGACCGGGAGATCGCCGAGACTACTGAGCTCTTCCGCGGGAGAACGAGAGAGCGCCACGGACCTGTCCACCTCGTCGAGCCCTTCCTGGTGGTTGAGATCGCGTTCGACAGAATTCAGGAGTCGAAGCGGCATAAGTCCGGTTATGCTTTGCGCTTCCCGAGAATCGTGCGAATCCGTGACGACAAGGAGATCAGCGAGATCTCCACCGTCGACGAGGTTCGCCGAATTTACGAGGGGCAGTCCCGCCGGGAGCGACCAGTCTCGACGCCGGGAAAAAATGACGATTGAGTAGAGGACTCGTCCGGCACATCTGGTGCCTCGCAATCCTCGTCGGGAGCGGCTCCGGGGACCTTCTGGCTCAGGAGACGAGTTGGATGATTGATGTCGGTTGCTGGAGCGACTGAAGTAACTTCCCTTTCTCAGGTGAAACGACGCAGAAGTCTGGGACCTGTGACTGACTGACGACTGTGGACTGTCGACTGACTCAGTAGCTGTGATCGCCCAGTTGCACTTTCCCGCGGAACGTCCAGTAGATGATGACCGTGTAGGTCACGACGAATGGCATCCCGAGTCCCGCGATGAGAGCCATGATCCCGAGAGTCTTTTGCGAGGACGCCGCGTTGTAGATCGTGAGGCTGTTTTGCGGTGCGATGCTCGAGATCAGAAGATCGGGGTACAGCGCGATACCGACCAGCCCGACGAGGCAGATGATCAGCAGGGCCGATGACGCGAACGCGAGCCCAGCCTGCCGTTGGAAGATCGAGCGCGGGATGTTGCCGATTGCGAGAATCGACAAGATGACGACGACCCATGCCCACGGGAATGACTTGAAGTTGTCGAGGGTGTGGGGGATCGCGACGAGCGTGACGATCGTCGTCGCCAGATAGAGGACGAGAAACGTCCCGAACCCGTGCCACATCCATCGGCGAACTCTCTGCTGCAGATCTCCTTCAGTCTTGAGATAGAGATAGATCGCGCCGTGCATCGTGAACAGGGCTGTGGAGAGGGCTCCGACGAGGACCGGAAAGAACGGAAGCTGGCTCGGGAACAGAAGGTCGAAGAAGTTGCCGGCATAGACGCCACGGGCATCGACGGGAACGCCGACCATGATGGCCCCGATCGCAACACCGAAAAGCACGGGGGCAAGCAGACTCGCCAGAAAGAAGCCGCCGTCCCAGAACTTCCTCCACTTGCCACTGCTCGCCTTGCTTCGAAACTCCAGCGACACCGCGCGGAGAATCAGCACGAACAGCACGAGCATGAATGCGATGTAAAAGCCGGAGAAGGCTGTCGCGTACAGCTCGGGAAACGCGGCGAACATCGCCCCGCCGAACGTCACCAGCCAGACTTCGTTACCGTCCCAGATCGGCCCGATCGAATTGATGAAGATTCTTCTCTCGCGATCGGTCTCCGCGATCGGGACGAGGATTCCGACACCGAAGTCGAATCCATCGAGGATCGCATAGCCGGCGAGCAAAACACCGAGAAGGAGAAACCATAGCGTGTTCAGGTCCATCATGCTCTCCTCAAGCTCCCGCCGGATGCGTCTTCGCTTCGGTCATCGATCCATCGTGTCCGGGTCGTCTCGACGCAGCGTCCAGGAAGTCCTCGCCACTCGTATGATCGAGGCTCCGGAATCATGGGGTCGGGTCCGTGCTGAATTTTGTTGTTGAGCACCCAGACCCAGATGATGAACAACAGCGCGTACATCACCCCGAACATGATGATGGAGCCGAGAACCTCTCCACCCGATACGACCTCCGAGATCGCCTCGCTGGTGCGCAACCCGCCCGTCACGACGCCGTCGACGGCGACCGGATAGACGATCCACGGTTGCCGGCCTACCTCTGCCGCGACCCATCCGAGCTGGTTTCCGGCGAACGCGAGCAGGACGGCGAATACGTAGTACCAGAGAAGCCATCGCCTTTCGAAGAGCGTCTTCCGCCAGAGGAACCACAACGTGATCGCGCAGGAGGCGATGAACAGCGTGCCGATCATCACCATCAGGTGATAGCTCTGAAACGAGATCCAGACCGGCGGCTTGCCCCATTCCGCTTCGAGCTCGTTGAGCCCCGGGACGCTCGCATTGAAGTCGCGGTGGATCAGGAATGAGAGAAGCCCCGGAACGGCGACACCATACCGAGTCCGGCCCGCGGCGTCATCCGGCCAGCCGAACAGGAAGAGGCGCGCGCCATTCTCGGTCTCGTAAAGTCCTTCGAACGCGGCGAGCTTCGCCGGCTGGTGCTCGGCGACATTGACCGCCTGAAGATCGCCGGAGATGAGCTGAGCCACCGAGAAGACGGTGGCCATGATGAGTGCTCCCGTAAAGGAGCGCTTCGCAAACTCCTCGTGCTTCTTCTTGAGGAGATACCAGGCAGAGATACTCATCACGAAGAAGGCGCCGAGAATGAAGGCGCCGAACCACACGTGAAGAAGACGGTGGACCGACGAGGGATTGAACACCATCGCCCAGAAGTCCGTGATCTCCGCACGCATCATCGTCCGGCCGTTGACGACATGCTCCCGGAGGACGAAGCCCGCCGGTGTCTGCTGCCACGAGTTCGCAACCGTGATCCAGACCGCCGAGAACATCGAGCCCAGGGAGACCATGAGCGCCGAGAACAGATGGAACTTTGAAGAAACCCGGTCCCATCCGAACAGCAGCACTGCCAGAAATCCCGACTCGAGGAAGAACGCGAAAATCCCTTCCGCGGCGAGAGCGGAACCGAAGACATCTCCGACATATCGCGAATAGATGGCCCAGTTCGTCCCGAACTGGAACTCCATCACGATTCCGGTCGCGACGCCGATGGCGAAGTTGAGCCCGAAGATCTTCGTCCAGAACCGGGCGGCGCGATCGTAGATCGCTTCCTTCGTCCGGACGTGCATCGCCAGCAGGTAGACCAGCACGAGCGAGAGACCGATCGTGAGGGGCGGAAAGATGTAGTGGAACATGATTGTCAGCGCAAACTGCAGGCGCGACAGAAAGACGACGTCCATGACTCACTCCCTCCGTGGGCGGACAAACGAGTGAAGCGTAGCCGGGGGAGGAGAGGTTCCACCATTCCCGGCGTCACATCATCATGTGACCGTCGATGCAGTCATCCTGAGCGAAGCGAAGGATCGCGTACGGGTTGACTGGACGTGAATTGCGGGGGGAATCGAGGGCGAGTATGACTCCACGCGATCCTTCGCTTCGCTCAGGATGACGAAATGGTGTCATTGCGCCTCGGGACCAGGTCCGGACATCGCATTCGGATTGCGTCGCTGATATCCTTCGCCTCCTACTGCATGGCGCCCCACCCGATCATCGAAGACACCTTCCTCGCGGATCCTCCCAAGAAGCTGATGCTTCCAGAGGGATTTTCGTTCACGCACGGCGGAACCATCGCTCCTTTCGAGATTCTGTACGAGACCTATGGCGAGCTGAACGAAGACCGCTCCAACGCGATCCTCGTCTGTCACGCTCTCTCCGCGAGCGCTCATGCCGCTGGAAAGTTCTCTCCCGATGATGATCGGCCGGGTTGGTGGGACGGAGTCATCGGGTATGGCAAACCGATCGATCTCCACGACTCCTTCGTCATCTGCGTCAATTTTCCCGGCTCCTGCTGGGGTACGACGGGACCGGCCTCGATCAGTCCCGAGAGCGGGCAACCATACGGTTCGAGCTACCCCTGGGTGACGATCGAGGACATGGTGGAGTCCGAGCGGCTCGTCATCGATCACCTCGGGATCGACACGTTGCGCGCCGTCGTCGGCGGATCGCTCGGCGGCATGCAGGTGTTCCTGTGGGGTGCGCTCCATCCGAAACGAATGCGGTCGCTCATTGCGATGGCCGCATCATCGGCGGTCCCGGTGGAGGGAGTCGGCTGGCACATCATCGGCCGGAAGATCATCGAAGCCGACGACGACTTCCAGGGGGGCGACTACTACCAGCACGGCCGGCCATTGAGAGGGCTCGAAGTGGCGCGCATGGTCGGCCACATGACCTATCTCTCACTCGAATCACTCGAGTCGAAGTTCGGTCGCCAGCGTCGTCATGGGACCAGACAGTTCGAGATCGACTCGTACTTCGAATATCAGGGAAAGAAGTTCGCCGGAAGCTACGATGCGAACTCGTACATCCGTGTCCAGGCAGCGATGGACGAGATGGATCTCGACGAGCAGTTCGGATCGCTCATCGAAGCGTTCTCGGATCTAGAAGCGCCCGCGCTCCTGATCTCGTTCACGACCGACTGGCTCTTTCCGCCGCGCGAGGTCGCGAAAGTCCAGGAGGCCTTCGAGCAGCTCGGGATCCGCTCGACCCATCTCGAGATCGACACACCGAAAGGTCACGACGCCTTCCTGATCGACTTCGACCTGATCGGCCCGCCAGTACGGAAGTTCCTCGGAACGCTGACGTAGTGCCTCCGAGTTGAGATTCCTCCTCGCTTCGCTCGTTCGGAATGACAGTTTCGGGTGCTGCGCTCGTTGAAGCCCTAGCTTGCTGATTCGCCTTTGTCGCTGGAGCCGAAGGGGGCGCGGTAGCCGCAGTCCTTGTCGACGCACTGCTCGATGTGCCCTTCCCGCTTGAGCTCCTTCTCGATCAGGTACTTCTTGTCGCACTGCGGACAGGGACGGCCGATCGGCTTGTACGAGAGCGAGAACTTGCACTTCGGGTAGCGATTGCACGCGTAGAACGGACCGCGACGAGACATCCTCTGCACGATCTCACCCTCGCCACACTCCGGGCATGTCACGCCCGTCGGCTCTGCCGCCGCGCCGCCTTTTCCGCCGCCGATCTTACGGATGTTCTTGCACTCCGGGTACGCCGAGCAACTGTAGAACGGACCGTAGCGCCCGCTCTTGAGCACCATCTCGCCGCCACACTTCTCGCACGCTTCCTCCGCCGTCTCGGGCAGATCGGTCTTGAGGAGACGCGGGTCCTTCGTGTTCTTGCAGTCCGGATAACCGGTGCATGCGTAGAACTGTCCGAACCGCGAGCGCTTGAGCTGCATCGGCTTGTTGCACTTGTCGCAGATGACCTCTTCCTTCTCCTCGTCGCTCTGCTCTTCGTCGCCCCGCGCAACTTCCTTGGTGGTCTTGCAGTCCGGATAGTTCGTGCAGGCGATGAATTCACCGAAGCGGCCGAACTTGATGGCCATCGGAGAGCCGCAGTTCTCGCACTTCTCGTCAGTGGGAACGCCCTCTCCCTTGATCTGGCGCATCTCCTTGCCGGCGCGGGTGAGGTCCTTCTCGAACTGCTTCGCGAAGCGCTTGAGCGCGTCCTGCCAGTCGACCTTCCCTTCCTCGATCTCGTCGAGCTCTTCCTCGAGTTGCGCGGTGTACTTCTCGTTGATCAGACCGGCGAATGATTCCTGAAGGAGCCCCGTCACGAGAACGCCGAGCTGGGTGGGTACGAAACGCGCGTCTTCCTTGTAGCTGTAGTCGCGCGACTGAATCGTCTGAAGAATCGAGCCGTACGTCGAGGGACGGCCGATTCCGTTCTCCTCCAGCGCCTTGACGAGCGTCGCCTCGGTATACCGCGGAGGCGGCTGCGTGAAGTTCTGCCTCGTGTCGAGCGTGCCGAGCAGTTTCAGCGCATCGTTCTCGTTCAACGGCGGCAAGTCCTTCGAGTTGTCGTCTTCCGGCGCGTCGTCCCGGTCCCGCGTATCCTGATAGACCGAGAGGAAGCCCTGGAACTTCATCACCTCGCCCGAGACCTTGAAGAGATACGGTCCGTTGGCGATCTCCACATCGGTGACGTCGAAAACTGCCGGCTTCATCTGCGATGCGACGAAACGATCCCAGATCAGCTTGTAGAGATTGAACTCTTCCTTGGTCAGATGCTTCCTGATCGACTCCGGGTCGAGCTCCATCGAAGTCGGGCGAATCGCCTCGTGACCTTCCTGGGCGCCCTTTTTCGTCCGATAGACATTCGGCTTGTCCGGCAGATTCTGCTCGCCGTACTTTTCCTGAATCGCCTTGCGTACCTCGTCGATCGCCTCGTCGGATACCCGGACTGAGTCGGTTCTCATATAGGTAATGAGACCGACCTGACCTTCCGCGCCGACTTCCTTACCCTCGTAGAGCTTCTGCGCCACCGACATGGTCCGCCTTACAGGAAACCGATAGCGACGGTGAGCTTCCTGCTGGAGCTTCGAGGTGGTGAACGGAGCCTGGGGTTTCTTCTGACGCTCTTTCCGCGCGACCTTCTCGACGACGAACGATCCGGCATTGAGGGCCCGCTCGATCTCACGGGCGGTTTCCTCATTATTGACTTCGGCTTTCTTGCCGTCGATCTTCGTCAGTTTGGCGATGAAAGGAGGAGGATTGTTACCTTCGAGATTCGCGGCGATCGTCCAGTACTCGACCGGGATGAATGCCTTGATCTCGGCCTCACGGTCGACGATCATCTTCAGCGCGACCGACTGGACCCGGCCGGCCGACAAACCGCGACGGACCTTGTCCCAGAGGAGCGGTGAGAGCTTGTAGCCGACCAGACGATCGAGGACACGCCTCGCCTGCTGGGCGTTGACCTTATTCATGTCGAGAACGACCGGTGAGGCGAGTGCCTTCTGGACGGCGTTCTTCGTGATCTCGTGGAAGCGGACGCGGCGAACCTTCTCTGCATCCTTGCCGAGAATGTTCACGACGTGCCAGCCGATCGCTTCTCCCTCGCGATCAGGGTCCGATGCGATGTAGATCTGGCCGGCTGTCTTTGCGGCCTTCTTCAGCTCGCGAACGACCTTCTCCTTTCCTTCGAGAATCTCGTAGGTCGGGAGAAATGTCTCCTCATCCACGCCGAGAGAGCTTTTCGGAAGATCACGAATGTGACCCACCGACGCCTTCACGGTGTAGTTGTTGCCGATGAACTTATTGATTGTTTTCGCCTTTGCAGGCGACTCGACGATGACGAGATCCTTAGCCAAATTGACCACTCCTCACTGCTTGGGGTTGGGCGGTTTGGCTCAACCAGCGGGTCTCGGACAGTTATTCCGAGCACCGGTCGGTGACAGGGACCGACTTCAGCTCTTCGCTGTCTTCTTCTTTCTCTTGCTTCCCTTGGTGGAAGAGGACTTCTTCGTGCTTTTCGTGGGTGCCTTCGTCTTCTTCTTTGCCGAGGTCTTCTTTTTCGTGGACGAGGGCTTCGCTTTGCTGTCCCCGTCATCGTCCGAGACTTCCTCTACATCTTCCGAGGCGAGCTCGAGCAACTCCTCGTAATCCTTCTCCGACACTCCCAGAGTCTCCGCGGCCCGATCCTTGTCGCCTTCTGCCCAGACGAGTGTCTCCCGCGCAACCAGTCTCTCGATCTCCTCGAGCGACTTTCCGATCGGAAGCGTCAGCGACGTTTTTCTGCGACGAGCGCCTCGAAGGAACTTGTCCGGAAGAGAGTCGACCGTCAATGTATCGCCGCGCGCCATGATGAACGCGCGGTTGATGATGTTGCGGAGCTCACGGACGTTCCCCGGCCAGTCGTAGCGCTCGAGCGCTTCCTGGAACTCCGGAGAGAGCTTCTCGACTTCCTTGTCTTCCTGTTCCTTGAGCATCTCGAGGAAATGGAACGCGAACAGCGGGATGTCTTCCTTGCGCTCCCTGAGCGGGGGTACCTCGATCGGGAACACGTTCAGTCGGTAGTACAGATCCTCACGCAGCTTTCCCTGCTCGATGGCGGCCAGAGGATCCCGGTTCGAGGCGGCGACGATGCGGGCATCGATGTCAATCTCCTGATTGCCGCCGACCCGCCGGAACTTTCCTTCCTCGAGAACACGAAGCAGCTTGACCTGCAGGTCGAGCGGCATCTCGGTGATCTCGTCGAGAAACACGGTTCCGCCCTTGGCGAGCTCAAAGTAGCCTTCGCGTCGCTTGACGGCGTTCGTGAACGCTCCCTTCTCGTGTCCGAAGATCTCGGACTCGATCAGCGTCGGCGAGATCGCTCCGCAGTTGAAGGCGACGAACGGTTTGTTCTTCCGGCGCGAGAGGCTGTGGATCGTGTTGGAGACGACTTCTTTTCCGGACCCGGATTCACCGACGATGAAGACGTTCGCATCGGTGCTCGAGACCATCTCGATCTCCTGAAACAGCTTCTGCATCGCGGGAGACTTTCCGACGAGGTGGCCGAGCGCTCCCATCTTCTGAAGCTGGCGTCTCAGCTCGAGAACTTCCTGGCGCAGCTCAGTCTTGTCCTGAAGATTGCGGAGCATGACCTCGAGCCGCGAAAGATCGACCGGCTTGGTGAGGTAGTCCTCTGCTCCCTGCTTGAGAGCGTCGACGGCGGAGTCGACCGTCGCGTGTCCGGTGAGGATGATGACCGGAATGTCGGGGTAGTCCTCCTTGATCTGCTTGAGCAGATCGAGACCCGACCCATCGGGAAGTTTCAGATCGAGGAGTGCGATGTCCGGCACGAGCTTCTGAATCGACTTCCACGCACCCGCCAGGTCATCGGAGATCTCGGCCTCGTATCCCCAATCCTCCACGACATCGGCCATACCGGCGCTGGTCGCACGATCATCATCGACAATTAGAATTCTGGTCATTCATCACCCTGAAGTTCGATACGGAAACGGACGATCTCTTCCGAGACCTGCATTTCGACCAACCCACCCATCGACTCGATCAGCAGCCGCGCCGAGGCCATCTGGAGATTCGGCTCACCGGATGGATCAGTGTAATAGAATTTGAACAACTTACCGATCTCTGCTGTTTCATCGCGCAACGGGCCTTCTATCTCGAGGGTCAGCAGCCCTTCCTCGACTGTGCAGTCAGCAATCGATTTCGAAGGCTCGATCACGCCAGCCAGCCCTATCGCAAACTGTTTCGCCGCCTTGTCGAGCCTGGAAGAGTAAACCATGAGCTCGCACAGCTCCGAATGCTTCACGGAGAACCCCGCCTCCCGCAGCTCTTCTCCGAACGCCGCCGTCGCGTCACGCCTTGCAGGTGCGTCGTCCGCGGGGAGTTGTGCCACCGAGAGATATGCGTCCGCGATCGCCGAGATTCTTCTCGTCTCCCGGTCGATCGATCGACAGTGCTCCTGAACCTTCTCGTCGCTCTCGACCTCGGCACCGAGACGGCGCAACTGCATTTTCAGAAGCTCCACGTGAAGCACGACGATGTTCAGCGGCGTCTTGATGTCGTGCGCGACATCAGGACTTCGCTGCAGGATCGCCCTGGCGAGCTTCTCGAATGTGTCGGCCACGTCGGTAGGGCCTCTTACGTGGCGAAGGGACTGATCAGCCCCTCCGCCCCGCAATCGCAATCATGCTGATCGACTCTTCGAGCTTCGCCTGAGCGCAGGCGAATCCTTCGTCGTGCGAGGCGAGGGATTCGAGCTCCTTCTCTGCCTCCTTGCGCGCGCGCTCAGCCCTGGCCAGATCGATCTCGTCGCTCCTCACGGCACCCTCGGCGAGCACGATGACCCGATTCGGAAGAATCTCGGCGAATCCCCAGCGGAGCACCATGTGATATTCGGTGCTTCCCTGCCGATACATCAACTCACCCACCCGCAGGGTCGTGAGGGTCGGCGTGTGACCGGGAAGGACTCCGAGATAGCCGTTCGCCGCGGGAAGAACGACTTCGTCGACTTCCTCCTCGAGCATCCGACGCTCACGCGTCACGACCGTCAATGAGATGGTGTCCGCCATGGATCAGGCAGCCTCGTTCTTTCTCCGCTCCGCATCCTCGAGGACCTCATCGATCGTGCCCTTGAGGAAGAAGGCCTGTTCCGGCACTTCGTCGTGCTTGCCGTCGACGATCTCCATGAATCCTGAGATCGTCTCGTCAATCTTGACGTACTTGCCGGGGATGCCGGTGAACTGCTCGGCAACGTGAAACGGCTGCGAGAGGAAACGCTGGATCTTTCGCGCGCGCGACACGATGACCTTGTCCTCTTCGGACAGCTCATCGATTCCGAGAATCGCGATGATGTCCTGGAGATCCTTGTACTTCTGAAGAACCGCCTGGACCGACCGCGCGGCGTTGTAGTGCTCGTCGCCCAGGATCCGGGGGTCGAGAATCTTCGAGGTCGACGCCAGCGGATCGACGGCCGGGTAGATTCCGAGCTCCGCGATCTGGCGCGAAAGAACCGTGGTCGCGTCGAGGTGAGCAAACGCGGCAGCCGGCGCCGGATCCGTGAGATCGTCCGCGGGCACGTAGATCGCCTGAACCGACGTGATCGATCCATGCTTGGTGGAGGTGATTCGCTCCTGGAGCTCACCCATCTCGGTCGCGAGGTTCGGCTGGTAACCGACGGCCGACGGCATACGTCCCAGAAGCGCCGAAACCTCAGATCCCGCCTGCGTGAAGCGGAAGATGTTGTCGATGAACAGAAGCACATCCTGCTTCTCGACGTCGCGGAAATACTCGGCGACAGTCAGACCGGTCAGACCCACGCGAAGACGTGCTCCGGGCGGCTCGGTCATCTGACCGTAAATCAGCGCTGCCTTCGACTTCGACGAGTCGCCCGGGACGACGACGTTCGACTCGGTGAACTCGAGATAGAGGTCGTTTCCTTCGCGGGTACGCTCGCCGACGCCGGTAAACACGGAGAAACCACCGTGCTGCTTGGCGACGTTGTTGATCAGCTCCATGATCAGAACGGTCTTGCCGACGCCGGCTCCACCGAACAGTCCGGTCTTACCGCCCTTGGTGTACGGCTCGAGCAGATCGATGACCTTGATGCCGGTCTCGAACATCTCGATCTCGGTCGACTGCTCATCGAACTTCGGCGGTTCGCGATGGATCGACCAGCGCTCCTCGGAATTGATCGGACCCTGTCCGTCGACCGGTTCCCCGATGACGTTCATGATGCGGCCGAGCGTCTCGCGTCCGACGGGGACCGTGATCGGCTCTCCCTTGTCGATCGCCTTCATGCCGCGAACCATACCCTCGGTCGGCTCCATCGAGATGCAGCGAACCTGGTTCTCGCCGAGATGCTGGGCGACCTCCGCGACGACATTGATCGGGATCTCTCCGAATTCGCCGTCATCCTTGACGAGGATCGCGTTGTGGATTGCGGGAAGATGCCCTTCCTCGAACTCCACGTCGATGGCGGGTCCGACGATCTGAACCACTCTTCCGATGTTGTGCTCTTCAGCCATTGCTTTCTCCATTGATTCCGAGGCGCCGGCTCAGCCGAGTGCTGCCGCGCCCGAGACAATCTCGATGATTTCTGTCGTGATGGATGCCTGACGCATCCGGTTGTACTTGAGCGTCAGACTTTCGATCATGTCCGCGGCGTTCTTCGACGCTGCATCCATGGCCGTCATGCGCGCTCCGTGCTCCGCCGCTGCCGACTCGAGCAGAATCCGGTAGAGCTGAAACTCGACGTGCTTCGGCAGAAGCTCCTGAAGAATCTCGACCGGCCCGGGCTCGTACAGATACTCGACCGTCGGAGCGTCATCCTTCAGCCGGTTGAACGGCAGAATCCGCTCGACGCGGAGGTTCTGCTGGATCACCGATTTGAACTCGTTGTACACCACATAAACCGCGTCGATCTTCTCCGTAACGTAGTCCTGGATAAGGAGGTCGCTCACCACATTGGCGCGCTCGATCGACAGGGCCTGAAAAATATCGGACTCAGTGTGGCGGATGGGGATGGAGCGTCTCCGGAAGAAGTCTGCTCCCTTCTTGCCGAGCAGCACGAGCTGCACGCTCGACCACTGGTGCTCGTCCATCGCCCGCTGCGCCATCTTGATGACACTCGCGTTGAACGCTCCCGCGAGTCCCTTGTCTCCGGTGACGACGAGAAGAAGAACGCGGTTTTCCTCACGTTCGGTGAGGAGCGGGTGATCAGCAACCTCGACGCGGGACGCGACCGAGCTGAGAACCTCCATCATGGCCGCCGAGTACGGACGTGCTGCCATGATCCGGTCCTGCGCGCGACGCAACTTCGCCGCCGCAACCATCTTCATCGCCTTGGTGATCTGCTGCGTGTTCTTCACGCTGCGGATCCGGCGTCGGATATCGATCGTACTAGGCACTGGCCGCCAACGCTCCTTCGTCTTCTGCTTCAATCTTCTGAACGTCAGCGTCGGCCGCAGCATCCGGATGATCCGCCACGTAGCGCTTCTTGATCTCTTCGATGGCGTTCGCCATGTCGGCGCGCAGCTCGTCATCGAGCTTCTTCGCCGAGACGATCCGCTCGAGCAGATCGTTCTTCTCGTCCTTGAGGAATGCGTGCATCACCTTCTCGAAGGGACGGACTGCACTGACTTTCAGCGAGTCGAGGTGTCCCTGCGTTCCCGCAAAGATCGACATCGCCTGCAGCTCGACCGGAAGCGGCTCGTACTGACCCTGCTTGAGGATCTCGACCAGTCGCTCACCACGGCTGAGCTGTGACTGCGTGGCCTTGTCCAGATCGGATCCGAACTGCGCAAAGGCCGCGACGTCGCGGTACTGCGCCAGATCGAGTCGCAGCGTTCCGGAGACGGCGCGCATTGCGCGGATCTGCGCTGATCCGCCGACGCGGGAGACCGACAGTCCGACGTTGACGGCGGGACGCACACCGGAGAAGAAGAGATCCGTTTCAAGGTAGATCTGTCCGTCGGTGATCGAGATGACGTTGGTCGGGATGTAGGCCGAGACGTCACCCGCCTGGGTTTCGATGACGGGAAGCGCGGTCAGCGATCCGCCGCCATTCGCTTCACTCAGTTTCGCCGCGCGTTCCAGGAGGCGGGAGTGAAGGTAGAACACGTCTCCCGGGTACGCCTCACGACCGGGCGGACGGCGGAGAAGGAGCGAGATCTCGCGGTACGCCTGAGCGTGCTTGGAGAGATCGTCGTAGATCACCAGAGCATGCTGTCCGTTGTACATGAAGTACTCCGCCATCGAGCACCCGCCGTAAGGCGCGAGGTACTGAAGCGGTGCCGGTTCGGAAGCGGAGGCGGAGACGATGATGGTGTGTTCCATCGCTCCGAAGCTCTCGAGGGTCTTGACTGTCTGCGCGACCGTCGACTTCTTCTGACCGATGGCGACGTAGACACAGATGACGCCCTTGCCCTTCTGGTTGATGATCGCATCGACCGCGACGGCAGTCTTTCCGGTCTGGCGGTCGCCGATGATCAGCTCGCGCTGTCCGCGGCCGATCGGAATCATTGCGTCGATCGCCTTGAGTCCCGTCTGCATCGGCTGCTTCACGGGCTCGCGATCGATGACGCCCGGAGCGATGCGCTCGATCGGATACATCTCGACTGCCTCGATCGGACCCTTGCCGTCGATCGGGTTGCCGAGAGGATCGACGACACGGCCGACGACATTCGGTCCGACCGGAACCGAGATGATCTTCCGGGTCCGCCTGACTTCATCGCCTTCCTTGATGCCGCTGGTCTCTCCAAGAAGAACCGCACCGACGTTGTCTTCCTCGAGGTTGAGCGCAAGGCCGACGACTCCGTTCGGGAACTCGATCATCTCGTTCGCCATGATGCGATCGAGCCCGTAGATACGCGCGATTCCATCTCCGACCGAGATCACTGTTCCGACTTCGGCGACATCGATGCCTTCGTCGAACCCCGCGATCTGCTGGCGGATGATCTCTGTGATTTCTTCTGCTTTCAGGTCGACTGCCATATTCGCTCCTAAGCGTTGCTAAACCAGCGACTCGCGCAGGTTCTCGATCCGTCCCCGAACCGATGCATCGTAAATTTCACTGTCGATCTGTGCGACGAAGCCGCCGAGCAGCGCGGGATCGGTCGACACATCAAGGTCTATCTTCTTGCCGAATCGCGCTTCGAGCGCGGCGCGGAGCTCGCTTCGCTGCGCGTCGCTCAACTGGTGCGCTGCGCGCACCTTCGCCACAGCGATCCCTGCCTCGTCGTTGATCATCTGGCCGAGCGCCTCGAGAACCGCACCGAGCTGGTTGATCCGATGGTTGCGGGCCAGCACCTCCAGGATCCGGATCGCAAGCGGCGAGATCTCCAGGCGAGCCGAAATCTGGCCGATGATGCCGATCCGGGAATCCATCCCGACCGCCGGGTTCTCCATCGCATCCCTGAGCTGCTGCGAATCCCGCCTGACGGTCTCGAAGCGGCTCAGCTCCTCGTGAATCGAGCGGGCCTGCGCGGGCGACTCCACCACCTCGAAGATTGCCTTCGCGTAGGGGCGCGCGTAACTGCGGATCATTTCGCCTCCCGGATGCGATCGACGCTCTGCTGAAACAGCGCGTTCCTGTCTCGCTCGTCGATCGAGGTCGCGACCAGGTCGTGTGCCCGATCGGTGGCGAGCTCAGCGGCATACGCTTTCAGCTCCCGGCGCGCCTGGCTGAGACGCTGGTCGATCTCGCTGCGGGCTGCAGCGAGAATCTTCTCGGCTTCCCGCTCCGAGTTCTCGACGATCTGCTGTCCCTGCCGACGTCCCTCTTCTTCAGCGCGTGCGCGGATCGCGTCGAGCTCCCCCTCGACCTTTGCCAGCCGCTCCTGAATCTCTTCGCTCATCCGCTCCGATCGCTCGCGGCGGATGTCTGCTTCCGAAAGACGCGTAGTGATCGCTTTCCTGCGATCCCGGAAGGCATTCGAGATCGGCCCCTTGAGAAGCCAGCCGAGAACGCCGAGGAAAAGAATCATGTTCGCGAGCTTGAGGATCCAGCCCGGTACGCCGAAGTAGGTACGCTCCTCGTGCGGTGCCTCGTGCTCTGCCGGCGGATACGCTTCTTCGTGCGCTTCCTCGATCGAGCCGTGAGCAACCGTTCCGGCGGGGACCTCTTCCTGGTGTTCCTGCGCAGCGACGGGCATGGCGCCGGCCACCGCGAGCAGGCTGATCAGCAGCAGTTTCTTCATGCGAGTTTTCTTCCGAGAATCCGTTCGGCAGCCAGCCGGGCGAGCTGCTCCGACTGCTCCTGAATCGATTGCCGCGCTTCGGTCACGTCCGCGTCGAGACTCGTGGTCGCCTCGGTGATCATCGTCTCGGCCGTAGCCCGCGTCTGCCTGATCTTCGCGTCACGCTTTTCGCCAGCTTGCCGGCGGTACGTCTCACGAACCTCACCTGCTTCGCGCTTCGCTTCCATCATGCGATTTTCGATGTCGGTCGTTGCGGCGCTCAGCCGCGTCAGCGCCTGCTCGTACTTCTGATCGGCGTCACGAACGCGCTCCTCACGCCATTCGAGAACTCCATTGACAGGTGCGACGAGCCACTTCTTCACGATCAGATAATTGATGATGAAGATCGCGACGATGGCGAGCAGAGAGAGATCCGGCGTAAGTTTGATCATTTCTTTCGTTTCAGTTGGTCGTGAGATCCCCGCAAACACACCTGTGCGAGGCCTGGGGGTAAGCCAACCCGGAAGGCGGTGTATAACACAGCCCACTGCGCCATTCAACCAGACGACGTGCATGCTCGGCACGTCCCCGGCTGGCGCGGGCGATCTCCTTAACTCATTCGTCTGTCAGACAATTTCCCGTTCGGAGGGCTCGGAACTACTTGCGAACCTGCTCCCGGGAATCGAGATCCGTTTCGTCGACGGGCACCGGCCGGTTCTCACGCTTCGTACCCATGGAGATCTCCCCCTGGAGGATTGCGCCCTCCTCGACGATCAGCGTCGGCGTCTGCACCTTGCCGTACACCTTTCCCGTGCGATGAATCTCGATCTTTTCATCGGCGACGAGAGTACCCTCGATCGTCCCGCTGATCGCGATTCTGCCGACGTGAACCTCACCCTCGACGTGGGCCGTCTCCCCGACGATCAGCTCATTCTTCGAAGTGATCTTGCCGTTGAAGCGACCATCCACCCGGAGCGTATCCTCGAACTCCAGCTCTCCTCGAAACGCGGAACCCTTGTCCAGGAACCCGTTCAGGTCACCACTTTTTCCCTTCATGACTTCCTCCGCTGGTCGGACAGGATCTCGAATAGCCGGATCAACTCGTCCTCGTTTGAAAACGTGATTTTAATGGCGCCACCACGGCGCCTGCGATCAATCTCGACCCGTGAATGGAGGGCCCGTGTCAGCTTCTCCTCCGCCTCCCGAGTGAACACGTCCTTCGGCTTTTCTTCTTTCTTTACCGGCTTCTCTTCCGGTTCCGATGCGAGAGCCTCGGCCTGCCGGACACTCATTCCCGACTTGACGATCTTTCGAGCGAGCTCCTCCTGTTTCGCCGCGCCTTCCACGGCGAGAATCGCGCGGGCGTGACCCATCGAAAGCTCACCGTCAGAAACCATGCTCTGCACCGACGAGGGGAGCTTGAGAAGACGCAACGAGTTCGCGACGGTCGAACGGCTCTTCCCGACCTGCGCCGAGATCTCCTCCTGAGTCAGGCCGAACTCCTCGTGGAGTTGCTCGTACGCGAGCGCTTCGTCAATGGCATTCAGATCCTCCCGCTGGATGTTCTCGATCAGCGCGAGGGCGAGGGTCTGCTCGTTGTCCGCCTGATCGCGTACTACGATCGGGACCCTGGATAGACCGGCCAGGCGAGCCGCTCTCAGCCGTCGCTCTCCGGCGACCAACCGGTAGCGGCCGTCATCACCGCGATTCACGACGAGAGGCTGGATGATCCCGTGCTTGCGGATGCTGTCGGCCAGCTCAGCGAGACTCTCGTCCTGAAATTGCTTGCGGGGCTGCCACGGATTCACGTCGATCTTGCCGATCGCGACCTCCTGTGAAAGCTCCTTTTCCTCACGGGCCGGAGCCTCCGGGATCAACGCCCCGAGGCCTCGCCCCAATACCTTCTTCTTAGCCTGCTTCTGCGCCAACGGCTGATCTCCTTCGCGTGATGAACTCCCGCGCAAGCTGCAGATACGACTCGCTTCCCCGGGATTTTATGTCGTACAGGAGGACCGGCTTGCCAAACGATGGTGCCTCGCCCAGCCGCACGTTCCGTGGAATGACGGTCTGATAGACCTGACCGCCGAAGTATTCTCGGATCTCCTCGGTGACCTGTCTCGAAAGATTCATCCGATCATCATGCATGGTCAGAAGGATGCCCTCGATCTCGAGCCCCGGGTTCAACGAGCCTTGAATCCGTCTGATCGTTTCGATCAACTGCGACACTCCCTCGAGAGCAAAGTACTCGCACTGAATCGGCACCAGTACCGAATCCGCCGCCGCGAGTCCGTTGACGGTGAGCAACGAGAGAGACGGCGGCGAATCGATGAGAATGTAGTCGTAGCGATCGCGGAGCGGCTCGAGCGCTTCCTTGAGGCGGAACTGGGGCGCCTCGTGCTCGGCCAGATCGATCTCGACTCCGACCAGATCGACCGACGACGGCACCAGATCAAAGCCGCTAAGTTCAGTGTTTGCAATGACTTGTGAGATATCCAAGCCGTCTACCAGCACCGAATAGATCGATCCCGATTCACCGTTCTTGGAGAATCCGAGACCCGAGGTCGCATTCGCCTGGGGATCGAGATCGACCAGCAGCACCCGGGTCTCACACGCCGCGAGCGAGGCCCCGAGGTTGATCGAGGTCGTCGTCTTGCCGACGCCACCCTTCTGGTTTGCCAGAGACACGATACGAGCCATAGTCACGTTACCTCGTCACAGTCGATTTTCGCAGGATGATCAGGTAGTTCTCGCTGCCGCGAGACAGGGGCATGACTTCCTCCGTCTCGAATCCTCCGACTTCCGGTGGCTTCGCCGCGTGCTCGAACAGAGCCACGCGGGCGTCCGGTTCGAGGGACGACGAAATCAAGGGGAGCCAGCGCTCCGGGTACCCGACGGCCCGTGAAGTGACATACCGAAACGGCCCGTTGAGCTCGCCCTGTTCGAGCAGGTCCTCCAATCTATCACCGTGAACCCGGAGGTTCAACGCGCACTCCCTCGCGACGTGTTTCAGAAACGCCCATTTTTTCTGGTCCGCTTCAACGAGAGTGAAGTGCGACTCCGGGTGGTCAATCGCGATCGGAACCGCCGGCAGGCCGCCGCCACTCCCGAAGTCGAGACACCCTCCTGTGGGCTGGAGACGATCTCCTGCCTCGCGGGCCTCATCGATGTGAGCGCGAAGATGGCGTTTCGCCTCCGGTCCGATGAGATTGATTCGCTCGGACCAGGAACGCAAGCGCCGCCTCATACCGCTCGTGCTGCTCTTGCGGACTCATCGTTCGGACGCGCCTTGCGCGAAGATGCATTCGGAGGATTGAAATGGCCGCGGGCGTGACGCCCGGAACCCTGGACGCCTGACCCAGCGAACGCGGCCGGATTCTGGAAAGCTTCTCGACCACCTCCCGTGACAGTCCCGGCTTCGAGTACGCAAAATCGTCTGGAATCCGAACGTGCTCATCCTGCCTCGATCGACCAGCCTCGCGCTGCTGACGCTCGAGGTAACCTGCATAGCGGGCTCGACTCACCACGCCTGCGAGCTCCTCGTCGTCGAGCGTCCGAAGGCTGCTCGTGAGCTCGGAAAGTCTGCCCTCCTCCTCGGCGTGCCGGAGAAAGCGCTCGAGATCGAGATCACGACGCTGGAACAAGCTCGTGATGCTGGTCTTCCCGTTGAGACTGATCCCGATCCCACCGAGCCACTGCAGCGTGTCCTGGTCGGGCGTCAGCTCTGTCTCCAGAACTGCTTGAGTTGCCTTTTTCAGACGGTTGATCCGAGAAAATACCAGCTCTCTGCGTGGCTCATCAAGGAGTCCATACCGTTCGGCGATCGGACTCAGACGTTCGTAGACGGAATCGCAACCGAGAAGGAGGCGGTGCTCGGCGCGCGAGGTGAACATCCGGTACGGCTCTTCGGTGCCGAGAGTGACCAGATCGTCGATCAATACGCCGGCGTACGCCTCGTCACGCCCCAGTACCACCGGGTCATGCTCTCGGGCGGCGAGAACGGCGTTCATTCCGGCGAGCAACCCCTGCGCCGCGGCCTCCTCATACCCGGACGTCCCGTTGATCTGCCCGGCGAGGTACAGACCGCTGACGCCCTTGACCTGGAGGGAGGGTTCGAGCTGCTGTGGATTGACGAAATCGTACTCGACGGCGTAGCCCCACTGCGCGATCGTCGCGTGCTCGAGCCCCGGAATCGAATGCACCACGGCCTCCTGCACGTCCTGAGGAAGGGATGTAGAGATGCCATTCAAATAGAGCCACGGGTGCTCCAGCCCTTCAGGCTCGACGAAGACGTGGTGGTGGTTCTTCTCGGCGAATCGTACGACCTTGTCCTCGATTGAGGGACAGTAGCGGGGGCCGGTACCCGAGATCTGCCCACTGTACATCGGTGCCCGATGGAGGTTGGCGCGGATCAGGTCGTGCGCATATTCGGAGGTCTGGGTGAGGTAGCAGTCCACCTGGGGAAGATCGAGAGAGCTGGTTGTGATCGAGAACGGCCGGGGGATTGCGTCTCCCTGGTCTCGCTCCATTTTCGAGAAATCGACGGTGTCACGGAGTACACGCGGTGGAGTTCCGGTTTTGAGCCGGCCAAGAGTGAGCCCGAGCGCCTCCAGAGCTCCTGAGAGGCCTTTTGCGGAAGGCTCTCCCCAACGGCCTCCTTCCACGCGCGATTCGCCGGAATGCATCAGGCCGCGCAGAAACGTACCGGTGGTGACGACGACGCGCGGGGCATGAAGCGCAGTACCGTCCTGGAGGGTGACACCCCTTGTCCGGCCGGCCTGCACTTCGAGGGTGGCGGCGAGACCTTCGACGATCGTGATCAGGGGTTCGGCTTCCAGCACTTGCCTGACGGCAGCGGCGTAGAGATCACGGTCACACTGCGCGCGCGGACCCTGCACGGCCGGCCCTTTGGAGCGATTGAGGATCTTGAATTGGATTCCGGCGCGATCGGTCGCCTCGGCCATCAGACCCCCGAGGGCGTCGATTTCCTTGACGAGGTGACCCTTTGCGAGACCGCCGATTGCGGGATTGCACGACATTCTGCCGATGGAGTCGGCGGTCATCGTGACGAGGCCGACCGAGAGCCCGCCGCGCGCGGCGATCCGCGCAGCTTCCGCTCCGGCGTGTCCCCCGCCGATTACGATCAAATCAAACCGGTTCATAACGGGTCACGAAACACGCGAGTGGTCGCATTTCATCCTGGCAGCGAGAAGAGAGCATCGCAGATTGTCATCCTGAGCGGGGGGATGGCGCCGCTTCGCTTCGCCAGTGGAGTGAAATGAATTCAGGGCGAGGATGGGCCGTACGCGATCCTTCGCCGTCCTCCGCTGCGCTCTGGTGGCTCAGGATGACTGTTTCACGTGGAACGGATTCCGGGACATGTTCCACGTGAAACACCCCGCTATCTACGTTCCACGTGAAACATCACTTCCCGATACAGAACCGGCTGAAGATTGCCTCGACGATCTCGTCGTTTGTAATCGCTCCCGTCAGCTCGCCAACCGCCCGCGCAGCCGCATACAGGTCGACCAGGATCACCTCTTCGGTCGCCTCGCTCCCGAGCGCCGCGGCGGAGAGCTGCAGCGAATCATGACACCGCGCCATCGCATCTCGCTGTCTCTGGTTCACCAGAGCTGAACGCCCCTCTGGCACCGTCCACCGCTCCTCCACCAGTCGATCGAGAACCTCGAGCAGTTCTGCCATCCCCTCTCCCGACTGAGCGGACACCGCGAGGGCGTCCTCCGGGGCTGATCCCAGGTCTCGCTTCGTCCAGAGCACCAGCGCGTGCGGCAGCGACCGCAGCTCCGCCCCGTCCTCCGGAGTCATCCCCTGCGCCGCGTCGACCAGGTAGAGAACAATGTCGGCGGCCGATGCAGCCTCGCGCGTCCGCCTGATTCCGATCTCCTCCACTTCCTCGGAGGTCTCCCGCAAACCGGCGGTGTCGATGATCGTGACAGGAAGTTTCCCAATCTCGATCGTCTCACGAAGAAGGTCGCGCGTCGTGCCCGCGACCGAGGTGACGATGGCTCGCTCGCTCCCGCAGAGCGCGTTGAGAAGAGTCGACTTGCCGGCGTTCGGCTTGCCGAGAAGGACGGCGGTCAAGCCTTCGTTCGACGCGATCCCCCGCGCTGCCGTATCCAGAAGGGCCGCGGCGAGACTAATCGCGTCGTTTACGGTACCGAGCGCCTCGCTGCGGGAGACGAACTCGTACCCCTCGTCGGCGAAGTCGAGAGCTGCCTCCAGACTGGAGATCACGTCGAGGAGAGCGGCGCGAATCTTCTCCGCGCGTTCACTCAACTGACCCTTCAGATTTGACAGTGACACCCGGGCCTGGAGATCGGTCCTGGCATGGATCAGGTCTGCGATCGCCTCCGCCTGGACCAGATCGATCTTCCCGTTCAGGACCGCACGCTCACTGAACTCTCCCGGCTCGGCCATCCGTGCACCTCGACGCATGACCTCATCGAGCACACGTTGCACCACGACCGGACTCCCGTGAAGGCTAAGCTCGGCCAGATCGTTTCCCGTGAAGCTATGAGGCCCCTCAAAAAAAAGAGCGACCGACTCGTCGATCGCCCCTTTTCCATCTCGCAACGCAACCAGCGTCGCCCGCCGTGGCTGCCAGTCGTCGATGCCCGTGATGCCCGCCAGAGTCGTGCGGGCGGCGGGACCGTCGATACGAACGACCGCCAGCGCACTGCGGCCCACGGGGGTGGCAGGCGCGACGATCGTATCGTGCTCGTCCCGGGTCACGACTCCTCTGCGACTGCGCGCTCCTCGCCAGCGGGCTGAATCACTACCCGCTTGTGGAAACCACGACCCCGCGACTCGGTCGTCACGCTCCGGTCATCCTCGAGCGCGAGATGCACGATCCGCCGCTCGATCGGACTCATGGCACGCATCGTCCGCTCGCGCCCCTCGTCGCGCACACGATCCGCCGTCTCGCGGGCCCGCTGTGCAAGATCTTCTTCACGACGACGCTTGAAACCGCCCGCATCGAATTCGATGGGACGTTCGATGGTGCGGCCCGTGAACGCTTTGTTCGCGAGCACCTGAAGAGAGTCGAGATAATCCGAAGACTCAATCAGCAGTTCGACGTCTCGGCCAAAGAGCTCGACGGAGATCTCCTCTTCCGTGTCTGCTGTGCGGGCCACGAGCTCGAGTCCCGAGGCCTTGAAAATCTCCTCGCACCAGCTCACCACACGAGCGGCTTCCTCGGACTGCTCCCCTTGATCCGGGATCTCGACCGGCTCCCGAGGCTCCGCGGCCGGGGTGACCGATTCCTGATCCGATGTCGCTGAGACCTCCGAGGTGTCGGTGTCGTTCTGCCGCTCACCCTCCCGGCCCCGCCCGCGACCTCGGCCTCCGCGTCCGCGCCGGCCTCGCCGGCGGCTCGGTCGCGAGCCATGTTCCTGCTCGTCCGGTCCCTTGTCGGACTTCGGAGAACCGGGCTTGTCGTCGGGCTGCTCGACCGTGTCCTTCACGGGTTCGTCATCGTAGACGAACTGGGGAGCCTCGCTCGTTCTCTCCTTGGATCGCCCCGGCTTCGGCCGGTCCGGGCGCTGTCGGCGCGGCTTACCCTCCTGCTTCTTCGGACGAGATCCGCTCTCCTGCGCCGACTCGGGACGCTCTGCCTTCTTCGGACGGTCGCCCTTCTCGGGCCGCGCATCCGATCGTTCACTCTTCGCAGGACGTTCCGGCTTCGCGGCACGATCGCCACTCTGCTTTCTGTCAGCCGCTCCCGAGACCTCCGCCTCGATCACGACGCGCTTGGTTCCCCCGAGAAAGCCGCGCTTCTCGAGGACCACGTGGTACGAAACTCTGAAACTCTCGACACCAAAAGCCTTTGCCGCACTGTCGATCGCCTCCTCGAGATTCTTTCCTTCGAACCTCTTTGAACTCATGTAGCCGTTCCCCTTTCCAGAGACTCCGGATGCTCTTTCCACCACTTGTTCATCAGACTCTGCTGGGTGATCGTCAGGAGATTCTGCACCAGCCAGTAGAGCACCAGCCCGGAAGGAAACTCCTTGAAGATCCAGCCGAACACGATCGGCATCGCCAAAAAGATCTTTCGTTGCATCGGATCGGCCGCCGTGGGGGTGATGTATTGCTGGACGAACATCGTGATGGTCATCAGAATCGGTGTGATGTAGTACGGATCTTTCGCCGAGAGGTCCGTGATCCAGAGAATCCAGGGCTCTCCGCGGAGCTCGATTGCGTGCGAAAGAAGCGTGTAGAAGGCCCATAGAATCGGGAGCTGAAGCAGGATCGGGAGACACCCGCTCATCGGGTTGATCCCCTCCCGCTTGTACAGCTCCATCATGTCCATGTTCATCTTCTGCTTCTGTTGCGGGTCTGTCTTTGCCTTCCGGTACTTGTCCCGGATGGCATTCATTTTCGGCTGCACCTTCTGCATCCGCTTCATCGAGACGATGCTCTTGTGCTGCAGCGGATAGAGAACCAGCTTGATCATGATGGTGAGCAGGACGATGGACCAGCCAAAATTGTGCGTGAACGAGTTGATCCAGACCAGTGCCTTGAGGAGGAACTTTGCGATCACGCCGAAGATCCCGATCTGCAGCGTCTCGCTCAGCCCGTACCGCTCCAGTACCTTCGCCTCCTTCGGTCCGAAGAAGGCTCGACCCGACACCTCTCCATCGACCGCATTGACCCCGACGTAGAGCTCTTTGATCGCGGCCTCTCCTTCTTTGCCGGTGGCGATCTCCACGGGGCGTACTGTCGCCGCGCCGCTGCGCTCCGGCAGGAGTGCGGTGACGAAGTAGTGATCGGACAGACCGATGAACTTCGGCTGGTCGATCGTCATGAATGAGTCGACCTTCTTCCGCTTGATCATCTCGTAGTCGCCATCAGCTTCCACGACGACGTTGCCGCTCATGGCGAACCGGTCATCCATGACGGCGCCGGTACGCCCAATGCCGGGGCCGATCACCATCCGATACGGTTCATTCAGCCCCTCTGTCGTGATCTCGTAGCCGAACGCCTCTTCCTTGTTAAATACGAAGCTCTTCGTAACTGCACGGCCCGCCTCATCCCGCGCCGTGAAGCGTATCGTTTCGCCCGCGGCGCCCTGCGAGCGGTTGACCTCATAGAGCGAGTTGGAAGCGAAGTCGTTGAAAGAGTTGCTGCCGCTGCGAATGGCGAAGGGATAAGGCAGATCCTCCGGGCGTTCTCGAATCAGCTCGACCTTCCCGTCGCTCGCCTCGCCGGCGTACCCTTTCAGGTGCAGAGATCTCAGTACTGCGCCTCGATTCGAGAAGGAAGCGCGAACGTGATCATTCTCGACCACGACGGTCTCCTCCCGGGAGGCTCGGATTGGGGTGACGCTGCCGGTGGCGCGGGCAGGTTCCGGCTGCGCGCGATCCTCGATCACCGGCTCCGTTGCCTGCGCATCTTCCACCGTGTCGCCGTCGGGGTCACCAGCGGTGCTGGTGGTTTCGACTGTTTCGGTCGAGCTCTCGGCGGGCTTCTTCTTTGCGAGCTCAGGAAAGAGCTTCGGGGCCACCATGCCCCAGGCCCAGAGAAACCCGATCGAGATGAGGATGGCTATGAATAGTCTTTTTTCCATAATCTAGGGGACGGGATCCCACCCGCCGGGATGGAAGGGATGACAGCGGAGGAGTCGTCGTGTGGCGAGCCAGCCGCCACGAACGACACCGTACCGGCTCACCGCTTCGCTCGCATATACGGAACAGGTCGGTTCAAATCGGCACATCGGCGGGAGCAGTGGGGACAGGAATCGCTTGTATCCGCGCAGAAGCACGATCACGATTCTCCGCATCATCGTCCAGTTCCCGCCCCTCTCTCTCCACGTTTTGCCTCCCGCGCAGCGCGTTCGAGCGTGCGGAGAAGGTCAGTGCGGAAACTCGCGAAGTCTGCTGCGGCAGCTTCGGGCCGGATGTTGACGACCAGATCGACGGGCAGCGCACGGAGTCCGGCTTCTTCACGGTTCTGTCTGAAGATCTCCCGGGTCCAGCGCTTTCGAAGATTTCGCTGGTTCGCTTTTCCGACTTTTCTGGTAGCGGTGATCCCCAACCTCGGACCCCTTCCGCCGTTCGGCTTCCCGAAAACGACGACGTACCGGCCGAAGGTCTTCCTCCCGGTCCGGTACGTTTCGAGATATTCGCGACGTTTACGAATCCGATCTTCCCTGGAGAGGGATGCGGATTCTCGATTCGCGGCAGTCATGTCGGACGCCGCAGCTCGGCTTCCTTCCGCGGTCAGGCGGACAGGCGCTTGCGGCCCTTGCGGCGACGAGCGTTGATGACGGCGCGTCCTGCTTTGGTGCTCATACGGACACGGAAACCGTGCTTTTTGCTCCGGCGCCGGTTGTTTGGCTGAAAAGTCCTCTTCATCTTATTGTCCTAACTCGATTTATCAAACGTATATCGACACGCCGCCCCAGAGAGACGACTTCGTCCACGGGCCAGAAACGCCCTTGCAGTTCTCAGCTATTCCAGCCTAAAATTCTGCCCGGCTTCGACAGAATACATTTTTTCTCCCCCATATGCTGGTTGCGGACCCTCCGGCGCTGTGCTATTCTCACCGACCCTTCTCCCCTCATTGTTTTCCACAATTGTGGAAAAGTTGTGGAATACCAACACTTAGCTGATGGATCTCTGGAGTCAAGTTCTCGAGCGACTGCAAGACTCACTCGACTCCGCCGAGTACGAGCAATGGTTCTCTCCCACCTCCTATCTGGGTGAAAAGGGAGAACAGATCGACGTCCGCGTACCGGACGGCCGGTTCGTGGATACCCTGGCGGAACGATTCGGGGGAGCAATTCGCGATGCGCTCGATTCACTCGGGGCAGAAGCCACGCGAGTGCATTTCGTTGCCGACTCGGCTACGCTCGGCTCGACCTCCGACTCGACCGCAAACGTCGAGGCGCGACCGGTCGCATCCTCCGGGGCCGATCTTCCAGTCTCGACCTTCAACGCGCGCTACACCTTCGACACCTTCGTCGTCGGCAGCTCCAACCAGCTCGCCTACGCCGCCTCGCAGTCGATCGCCGAGAATCCCAGCGGTTCCTTCAATCCGCTCTTCATCTACGGCGGCGCCGGGCTCGGAAAGACGCACCTGATCCAGGCCGTCGGCCAGAAAATCAGGACCAGCCGTCCGGATGCGCGGGTCGTTTACATGTCGGCCGACAACTTCGTGACCGATCTGATCACATCGATCCGCTACGACCGCATGGCTTCGTTCCGCGACCGGTACCGGTCCGTCGACGCTCTCCTTCTCGACGACATCCAGTTCCTGGCCGGGAAGGAACGAACCCAGCAGGAGTTCTTCCACACGTTCAACGCCCTGTACGAGTCGCAGAAGCAGATCGTCTTTACCTCCGATGCGCCTCCCCGCGAGATGCCGAACCTCGAGGAACGACTGCGATCCCGCTTCGAATGGGGACTGATCGCGGACATCCAGCCCCCCGACATCGAGACGAAGGTCGCGATCATCAGGAAAAAGGCCGAGGAGCGTTCGATCGATCTTCCGAACGACGTATCGATCTTCATCGCCGAGCGGGTCCGCTCAAACGTCCGGGAGCTCGAGGGGCATCTCAACCGCGTCGCCGCATTTGCCTCTCTGACCGGGCATCCGATCGACATGGATCTCACCAAGGAAGCGCTCCGTGATCTGCTCTCGAAAGAGAACAAGCCGATCACTCCTCAGGAGATCCTCAAGAATGTCTCGACTCACTATGGTCTGAAGCTCTCGGACCTGAAGTCGAAGTCGAACTCACGACCGATCGCGTATCCCCGGCAGGTCGCGATGTACATCTTGAAGCAGCTCACGGATCTGTCGTACCCGGAGATCGGGAAGCTGTTCAACAACAAGCACCACTCGACAGTCATCTATTCGGTCGAGAAAATCGAGAAATTGCGGGGGGAGGACCCATCGGTCGACAACACGATCGAAATGCTCCTCAAACAGTTCAGATGATGAATGTTGCGAGGTTTTCCGCAGGGACACGCGGATTCGCTGCGGACCACCTGCGGAAAAAACGGCTCATTCTGATCAGCGCGACCGAGCCTGTGGAAAAGGTCGCTGGAACCACGCGGCTTTTCCGCAGGCTTCCCAACAGGATTCCAACGCAGTCACTGCTATACTCATCAGGCACTTGCGCAGTCTGCTGGCAGATATCCACAGCAACTGCTACTACTCCTACTAAATAGAGAGAGATTAGGTAGAGGATTTGTAATGGAACTCACCGTTCCGAGAGCGGATCTACAGAAAGAGCTTCAACTTTGCCAGGGAGTCGTCGAAAAACGATCGACCATCCCCATCCTTTCGAACGTCCTGCTGAAGGCGTCGGGCGACCGTCTGGAAATCGCCGCGACGGATCTCGACGTGACGATCCAGGCCTCGTGTGCCGCAACAGTGAAGTCCGAAGGCGCGGTCACCGTCGAAGCCCGCAGGCTGTTCGACATCGTCCGGTCCCTCAGCGATGACGAAGTACGGCTCACGCTGGAAGAGAACGAGTCGTTGCGGATTGAATCGGGAAATGCCAGGTTCAAGCTGCTCGGACTTCCGGCCGACGATTTCCCGTCGCTCCCGGAAGTGGACGTGTCCGGCGGCTACGAGGTCGATCTCGACGATCTGAAGACGATGATCGAAAAGGTCATCTTCGCGATCACGCACGAGGAGACGCGTTTCCAGTTGAACGGCGCTCTGCTGAAGGTCGTGGACGACAGGCTCGAGATGGTCGCGACCGACGGGCATCGCATGGCGCTCGTCACCTTCCCCCAGGAGGGTCTGGAAGCGGACGCCGACAATCCGGTCTCGATGCTGATTCCGCGGAAGGCTCTTCAGGAGCTTGCACGTCTCGATTCGGCTGACGGCGCCCGCGTCCGTTTCGGCATCTCCGAGAACCACCTCTTCTTCGAAGCGGGTCCCCGACGCATGCTGGGGCGGATGATCGACGTCAACTTCCCGAACTACATGGACGTGATCTCCCGCGACAACGACAAGACGATCGTCATCGACCGTCAGCGTCTCTCCGCGACGATCAAACGCGTCTCACTCCTCGCGAACGAGCGGACGAAGGCGATCCGTTTCGACTTTGAGCCGGGGAAGCTGATCGTATCGTCGACGAATGCCGATCTCGGCGACGCGCGGGAAACCGTTCCGATCGACTACTCGGGCGAGTCGTTCTTCATCGGCCTGAATGCCGGCTACATCAGCGACTTCCTCAACGCGATCGACGTCGACAGCGTCTCTCTCGAGCTCAAGGATGAAGGGAGCCAGTGCATCGGAAAACCGCTGGCAAAGGATTCGCTGCCGTACGACTACCTGTACGTCGTGATGCCGATGCGCATCTGAGGAAGAATCGGGAACTGGTGCGGTGGAGAGGGTTGTCATCCTGAGCGAAGCGAAGGATCGCGTCAGGAATGACTCGAAGTGAATTGCCGACGGGACCAAGGGTGAGTATGACTGCACGCGACCTTCTACCGTCCTTCGCTGCGCTCCGGCGGCTCAGGATGACAATTTTGTCCGTCTGACCTCAGTCGAGCCCAGCTCATGATTCTCGTTTCCCTCACAGCCAGAAACTTCCGCAACCTCCAGCAGGTGCCGTTCGAGTTCCACGACGGGCTCAACGTCATCGTGGGGGAAAATGGTCAGGGAAAGACGAATCTTCTCGAAGCGGTGTACTTCCTGGCGACCACCAAATCGTTCCGGACTCATCGCACGCAGAGCCTCTTCCGCTTCGAGGCGGACACGCTCTACGTCACGGCCGTGAGGCGCGAAGCGGGAATCGAGGGCGTGATGTCGATCGGAGTCGAATCGGGAGGCGCCCGGCGGCGGGAGATCCGGATCCAGGAAGAACCCGTCAGCGTTTCCGAGTACGTCCGGCAGCTTCCGGTCATCGCCTACTCCTCGGCGCAGCTCGAGATCGTGCGGGGAGGGCCGGATGAGCGTCGCAGATTTCTCGACCGCGGCATCGTCAATATCCGGCCCGGTTATCTCGAGTCGCTCGGTCGATATCAGCGGGTCCTGAAACAGAGAAATGCTCTGCTGCAGTCGATCAGGGAGGGCCAGTCGCGCCCGGCTATGCTCGATCCATGGGATCGAGAGCTCGCCGAGGCGGCATCCGTGATCGTGAAGGAACGAGCGGACTACGCCTCAAGACTGGCCGAAGCTCACGCGCGGATCGTCGGAAAGCACCGCTATCACGTCAACGATTTGACGATCCACTACCGGCCGAGCGGGTTCGACCGGTCCGGGCAGCCGCTCGACGATCTGTTTGCTGACGAGCGCGACCGGCATATCCGGCTGGGGTACACGACGTTCGGACCGCACCGCGATGATCTCGATCTGAGACGAGAGGGTCGGATCGCATCGGAGGTACTCTCCAGCGGCGAAACAAAGATGACGGTGCTGTTTCTGAAGTTCGCAAAGATCGAGCTCTTCGAGGAGCACTGGGGCCGCCCGCCGCTGTTCCTCCTCGACGATGTCGATGCCGAGCTCGATCTCGGCATCATCGAGCGACTCCTCGCCTACCTGCGCGGAAGAACCCAGATTTTCACCACCTCCGCGAAATCGACCATTTTCGACACCATCGACGTCGGCCCCCACCTGAGGATTACGCTGGAAGCGGGAGGAGTGAGGGAGGCGACGATGAACGATGAACGATGAACGATGAAAGATGAACGATGAACGATGAACGATGAACGATGAAAGATGATCCTTCTGTCATTCCGAAGCGAAGGGAGGAATCTTGGGGGGGCTATTCTGAGCACCTTCCACCGCCCGGATTCCTCCGTCGCGGCGGAGGCGCTCCATCGGAATGACAGCCGAGGCCTCACCAGCGGCCCTCTTTTCAGCATTCAGCATTCGTCATTCCGCATTTGTTCATCGTTCATCGTTCATCGTTCATCCCTTCTGTCATTCCGAAGCGAAGGGAGGAATCTTGGGGGGGCCATTCTGAGCACCTTCCGCCGCCCGGATTCCTCCGTCGCGGCGGAGGCGCTCCTTCGGAATGACAGCCGAGGCCTCACCAGCGGCCCTCTTTTCAGCATTCAGCATTCGTCATTCCGCATTTGTTCATCGTTCATCGTTCATCGTTCATCCCTTCTCATTCCGAAGCGAAGGGAGGAACCTGGGGGGGCCATTCTGAGCACCTTCCACCGCCGGATTCCTCCGTCGCGGCGGAGGCGCTCCATCGGAATGACAGCCGAGGCCTCACCAGCGGCCCTCTTTTCAGCATTCAGCATTCGTCATTCCGCATTTGTTCATCGTTCATCGTTCATCGTTCATCGTTCATCGTTCATCGTTCATCGTTCCAACCCCTCTCTAATAATAGAATTTTCTGCTAAAATAGGGCGTTCTCAACGGTACAGGAACGGCTACCGATGGACACGCCGTCCGGCTCCCCTTCAGACGATGAAGAGAGCCTGTGACACGCTCGGAGTTCATCCCGTGCCTCAATATCCAACGTTTCAAAAACAGTGATTCACGACCACGAGCGTCCACCGTCGCCCTTCCGGGACGTGCGCCCGATTGCGAGAGAGATGGAAACGAAGAAGTACACAGCAGAAGACATCAAGGTTCTCAAGGGCCTCGACGCGGTGCGGAAGCGCCCCGGCATGTACATCGGCGACACCGACGATCTCCAGGGTCTCCACCACATGGTGTACGAAGTCGTCGACAACGCCATCGACGAAGCGATGGCCGGCTATGCCACGTTCGTCAAGGTCACGCTGCACGCTGACAACTCCGTCACGGTCGAGGACAACGGCCGCGGCATTCCGGTCGACATGCACAAGGAAGAGGGGCGTTCCGCGGCAGAGGTCATCATGACCGAGCTTCACGCCGGCGGAAAGTTCGACAACAACTCCTACAAGGTCTCCGGCGGTCTTCACGGTGTCGGCGTCTCGGTCGTGAACTTCCTCTCCGAGTGGCTCGATCTCGAGATCAAGCGCGACAACGGTGTGTGGCGCATCCGTTTTCTCCAGGGTGTCCCGCAGGGATCGATCAAGCAGGTGGGAACGACGCAGGATTCGGGATCACGAATCACGTTCAAGCCGGACTCGGAGATCTTCAGTGTCTCGGAGATGAATTTCGAGATGCTCTCGCAGAGGCTTCGAGAGCTTTCGTTTCTCAACTCGGGCGTCAAGGTCTCGATCTACGACGAGCGCACGGAGAAGTCGAACGAGTTTCTCTATGACGGAGGCATCGTCTCATTCGTCGAGCATCTCAACCGTACGAAGACGCCGATCCACGACCCGATCATGGTCCGTCAGGAGCGAGACGGAGAAGCCGTCGAGGTCGCTCTTCAGTGGAACGAGGGATACGCTGAGAATCTCTACGCCTTCACCAACACCATCAAGAACACCGACGGTGGCACCCATCTGAGCGGGTTCAAGGGCGCGCTCACGCGAACGATCAACAAGTACGCGACCGACAACAACCTTCTCAAGAACCTCAAGGTCACACTAGACGGCGACGACATCCGCGAGGGTCTGACGGCAGTCATCTCGGTCCGCATCCGCGAGCCGCGCTTCTCGTCTCAGACCAAGGACAAACTCGTTTCCGCTCACGTACGTACCTGGGTCGATCAGGTCGTCTACGAGCTGCTGTCGACGTATCTCGAGGAGAATCCTCGCGAGGCGAGAAAGCTGCTCGAAAAGGTCGTCGAAGCCGCGCGAGCTCGCGAGGCGGCCCGCAAGGCCCGCGACCTGACGCGGCGTAAAGGTGCGCTCGACTCGCACTCGCTTCCGGGAAAACTGGCGGATTGCCAGGAACGCGATCCGGAGAAAGCCGAGATCTATCTCGTCGAGGGAGACTCGGCAGGCGGCTCGGCGAAACAGGGTCGCGATCGGCGCTTCCAGGCGATCCTCCCCCTCAAGGGAAAGATTCTGAACGTCGAGAAGGCACGCCTCGACAAGATGCTCTCGCACGATGAAATCCGCTACCTGATCACGGCCCTCGGGACCGGGATCGGCGTCGACGAGTTCAACGTCGAGAAGCTCCGCTATCACCGCATCATCATCATGACGGACGCCGACGTCGATGGATCGCATATCCGCACGCTGATTCTGACGTTCTTCTTCCGCTACATGAAGGAGATCATCGAGCGCGGTCATCTCTACATCGCACAGCCTCCGCTGTTCAAGGTCAGCAAAGGGAAGAGCGATACGTACCTCAAGGAAGAGAGGGATCTGTCGAAGTTCCTGCTCCAGCGCGTCGCCGAAAAAGTCGTCGTCGAGCCACAGGCGGGCTCGGAAGCGAGCGGGTCGGAGCTGATCGAGCTGGTGCACCAGATGGAGACCTACCTCCGGCACGCGAGAACCCTCGAAAAACGAGGAGCTCCACGCGCCGCACTCGAAGCTCTTCTCAGTGAGAGCGTGACCACGGAAGAGGATCTCGGCAACGCCGAGAAGCTCAGCGCGCTCGTCAGCGCACTCGAGCAGGCGGGCTTCGCCGAGGTCGAGCGCGAGGATGACGAGCAGCACGGCGTGGGACGGATCCGGTTTCTCAGTCGCCACAACGGCGCCTCGCGTCCGGTGACGTTCGACCTCAACTTTCTCCAGCAATTCGAGCTCAGGCAGATGGACAAGGCGTTCCGCCACATCGCTGCATTCGGTCTTCCCCCGTACACGATCCGTCAGGGTGAGGACACTCGAACAGTCGCGTCGATCGAAGAGCTGACCAACGAAATTTACGACAGGGCAAAAAAGGGACTTTCCATCTCGCGTTACAAGGGGCTCGGCGAGATGAACCCTGACCAGCTCTGGGACACGACGATGAATCCCGAGAGCCGCAGCCTGCTTCAGGTGCGGATCGAGGACGCGGTTGACGCCGAAGAGCTCTTCACCATTCTCATGGGTGACCAGGTCGAGCCGCGCCGCAACTTCATCGAAACGAACGCCCTCAACGTCAAGAACCTCGACATCTGATCATTCATGGCCGATTCGAATCTACCTCCCGATAACGAAAAACCGAAAGAAGTCTCGCAGCGCGTAAGCATCGAGCACGAGATGCGCGAGTCGTATCTCGACTACGCGATGAGCGTCATCATTGGACGCGCGCTTCCCGATGCCCGCGATGGACTCAAGCCCGTTCACCGCCGGATCATCTACGGCATGTACGAGCAGGGAAACACTGCCGGCAAGCCGTACAAGAAATCGGCGCGTATCGTCGGTGACGTCATGGGTAAGTACCATCCCCATGGCGACAGCGCGATCTACGACTCGGTCGTCCGCATGGCGCAGAACTTCTCGATGCGTTATCCGCTCGTCGATGGCCAGGGGAACTTCGGTTCGCTCGACGGTGACAACGCCGCCGCGATGCGTTACACCGAAGTGCGGCTCACCCGCCTAGCCGAGGAGCTTCTCCGCGACGACATCGACAAGGAGACGATCGACTGGGCTCCGACCTACGACGGTTCGCTGGTCGAGCCGGTCGTTCTGCCGGCGAAGTATCCGAACCTTCTGGTCAATGGCTCATCCGGTATTGCGGTCGGCATGGCGACCAACATCCCGCCGCACAATCTGCGCGAGATCATCGACGGCTGTAATCTCCTGATCAGAAATCCTGACGCGACGATCAACGACCTCCTCGAGGTGATCCCGGGCCCCGATTTCCCGACCGCTGGCTTCATTCACGGTCGCGATGGAATCCGGCAGGCGTACGAGACGGGACGAGGATCGATCCAGATTCGCGCCCGCGCGCACATCGAACGCGCCGATTCGGAAGCGAAGCGTTCTGCGATCGTGGTCACCGAGATCCCCTACCAGCAGAACAAGGCACGGCTGATCGAGAAAATCGCCGAGCTCGTCAACGACAAGAAGATCGAAGGGATCGCCGACATCCGCGACGAATCGGATCGCGATGGCATCCGGATCGTCGTCGAGGTCAAGCGCGGCGAGGTCCCAGAGGTCATTCTCAATCTTCTCTACAAGAACACGCAGATGCAGACGAGCTTCGGCATCAACGTCGTGGCCATCGTCGACAATCAGCCGAAGGTCCTCGATCTCAAGACGCTGCTGCAGGTCTTTATCGAGCACCGCAAGGAAGTCATCATCCGCCGCACGCGCTTCGAGTTGCGGAAGGCGGAAGAGCGTGCACACATCCTGGAAGGACTGGTCAAGGCTCTCGACAATCTCGACGAGGTGATCCGGATCATCAGGGGAAGCGCGACACCGGAAGAGGCTCGGAGTGGGCTGATCGAAAATTTCGCATTCTCGCAGGTTCAGGCGCAGGCGATTCTGGACATGCGCCTGCAGCGCCTCACCGGCCTGGAGCGCGACAAGATCGTCCAGGAGTACGAGGAGACGATGGCTCTCATCGCTCGTCTCAAGGAGATTCTCAACTCGGAGCAACTGGTCCTCGAGATCATCGTCGAGGAGCTGCGCCAGGTCCGGGAGCAGTATGGCGACGACCGCCGCACCGAGATCATTGCGGAGACGCACGAGATCACGATCGAGGACATGATCGCCGAGGAAGACATGGTGATCACCGTCTCTCGCGGCGGCTACATCAAGCGCTCACCACTTTCTCTCTACCGCGCCCAGCGCCGAGGCGGCAAAGGCCGCACCGGGATGGCGACCAAAGAGGAAGACATCGTCGAGCATCTGTTCATCGCGTCGACGCACTCGTACATTATGGTCTTCACCGACAAGGGGCGCGTCTACTGGGTGAAGGTCCACATGCTTCCGGAGGTGGGACCGAATGCGCGAGGCAAGGCGATCGTCAACCTTCTCGAGCTCGAGAAGGAAGAGAACGTCCGGGCGCTGCTCACGGTCCGCGATTTCGCCGAAGCCGAGTACATCATCATGGTCACGCAGAAGGGCCGGATCAAGAAGACCGCGCTCTCCGCGTATTCGAACGTCCGCACCAGCGGCATCATCGCGATCAATCTCAACGACGATGACGACCTTCACGACGTCAAGCTCTCCGACGGCAACTCGCAGGTGTTCATCGGAAGCTACGAAGGGAAGGCGATCCGGTTCGACGAAAGCGACGCGCGCCCGATGGGACGTACCGCCGCCGGAGTCCGCGCCATCCGCCTCGGCAAGAAAGACTACGTCGTGGCCATGGCGGTCCTCGGCAAGGAAGCGCCCGGAAAGATCCTCACGGTGACCGAGCGAGGTTACGGCAAGCGAACGGCCGTGGACGAGTATCGCCTGCAGGGCCGTGGCGGAAGCGGCGTCATCAACGTCCGCACGACCGACAAGAACGGGAAGGTCGCGGGAATCGTCTATGTCGAGGATGGCGACGAGATCCTGCTGATCTCGCAGAACGGCAAGCTCATCCGCACCGACTCGAGCGACATCCGTGCAACCGGACGCGCCAGCCAGGGCGTGAAGGTTCTCGATCTCGACAAGGACGACCAAATCGTCGGCTGCGTCAAGATCGTCGAGCGCGACGAAGACGAAGAGCTCGGCGAAGACGAGTTGGGTGAGGGCGAAGAGTCACCACTCGATCCGTCAGTCAACGACGACGAAACGGTTCACTAGGACGCGGTGGGATGGCGGCCTGAACCCCCCTCTCCCGCTGGGAGAGGGCCGGGGTGAGGGCGCTCCACCATATCTCCGCCTCTGTCGCCAATGTCGCATCGAATTGCCTCCCACAAACACAAAGTGAGGGTGTGATTCGCGCTTCCCTGACCCACTGGGAGAGGATCGGGGGTGAGAGCCTCTACCGATTCGACCGCTGTCGCCGACTTGCACCGAATTGCCTCGCGCGAACGTGACGCCTCGAGCCCGGTTGAATTCGATATCACGCGTTGGAACGAGTTTCGTCCAGGGCCAAAGGGGCCCCAGGCGGTACGTTGATCGGCCCTCACCCCAGCCCTCTCCCAGAGGGAGAGGGAGCTTTCGCCTCGTCATAATTACTACAGTTTTTCGAAGGCCTCGTACTGCTGGAGAGGGAGCTTACTTGGCTGGAGGCTTCTCGTCTTCGATGTCGTCTTCGACGTCTTCTTCAATCTCGACCACGTCAGCATCTGCTTCGACCACGTCAGCATCCGCGGGAGGTGGTGTCTCTTGTGGCTTGGCGGTACCCGAGGGTGGTCTCTCATCCGCATCCGTGCGCATGATCGGCTCGCTCGTCTCATCACCGTTGCCGTGAGGCTCGCCGTCGCCGTCCATGTCCTCGACGCCGATCTGCTCGCGCCAGCGGTGGACCTTCATCCGCTCGAAGATTCCTCCGGCGTGACCTGCGGGGATCCAACTGTCGCCACCACATTTCGGGCAGCGGTTGCGGAATGCCACGTTCTTTCCGCAGTCGGGACAGACGATGACGAGGGAGTGAGACAGCTCGAGCTGTTGCTCGGCCTCCTCGTCAAGGCTGTTTAAGAATTCTGAAAGGCTTTCGAAAGCGTCTTGTAGGGACATCCAACCTGCTCCTGAGCATGGGCGAAAACTGCACAGCGTGTGCCACGCCTGTGAACGCCCGGCTCACTCACTGCCTTGACCGGGTGCCGTGCGGGAATCAGACCATCATCACGTCGAACTGCTCGTGGTGAAGTTCCGCATCGGGCTTGAATACGAGATGCACGCCGAGGTTCTCTTCGATCTCCTGGAAGATCTGATCCTCGTCTGTCTGCAGTGCATCGTACACCGAAGGGTTCACGCGAACGATGATCTCCTGCTCACCTCCGGTTCCGATCGGTAGCTTCATCAGTTGCCGCCAGATCTCGAGCATGATCGTCAGGTTCGAAGAGATGCGCCCGCCCCCGCCACAGTATGGACATGCCTGCGTGAGTGAGCGCTCGAGGCTCTGCCGAACACGCTTGCGGGTCATTTCAATGAGGCCAAATTCGGAAATTTGAAGAATCTTGGTTTTGGAGCGGTCCTTCCGTATTTCCTTCTCGAGCGCATCGAAGAGCGCCGTGCGATGCTCTTCTTCTTCCATGTCGATGAAGTCGACCACGATGATGCCACCGAGGTCGCGGAGGCGAACCTGCCGGACGATTTCCTTGACCGCGTCGAGGTTGGTCCGGTACACCGTCTCCTCGAGATTCTTCTTCCCTACGAACTTTCCCGTATTGACGTCGATGGCGACGAGCGCTTCGGTCTGGTTGATCACGATGTAGCCGCCCGATTTGAGCCACACCTTGCTCTTGAGCGCCTTCTCGATCTCAGGTTCAATATTGAACTCGTCGAAGATCGGTGTCTCGCGCCGGTAGAGTCTTACACGACTCGCGAGCATCGGCTGGATCTGATCGAGGAACTCGACGATTCGCTGATATTCCTCCACCGAGTCGACCCACACCGTCCGCACCTCGGGGGAGAAGACGTCCCGGATGATCCGGAGAATCAGGTCGAGATCGCGGTGAATGACCGCCGGTGCCGAGGTCTTGTCCGAGCGCTTCTGAATCTTGCGCCAGAGGGTCCAGAGATACTCCTGGTCCGATCGAAACTCCTCCTCGCCTTTTCCCTTCAGCCGCTGTACGGGCGATGAAGCCGACCGGATGCTCGCTGATCGCTGTCGAGGACCTCCTTGAGCCGGGCCCGCTCCTCCTCGTCCTCGATCCGCCGCGAGACGCCGACGTGGTGTACGGTCGGCATCAGGACGAGGAACCGGCCAGGCAGGGTGATGTGCGTGGTGATTCTCGCGCCCTTGCCGGCAATCGTGTCCTTCATCACCTGGACGAGAATCTCCTGGCCCTCACGCAGCAGATCGGCGATCGAAGCCGCGACCCGCTCCCGCGGAACGTCCTCGATGTCGAGCTCTTCGTCGGCGCCTTCTTCGTAAGCGTCCAGATCCTCCTGGACGTCCGAGACGTAGAGAAAGGCGTCACGCTCCAGCCCGATGTCGACGAACGCGGACTGCATCCCGGGCAGCACCTTGGTGACGCGCCCCTTGTAGATGTTTCCGACGATGGTGCGGTGACGCTTCCGCTCGACCCAGAGCTCGACGGTTCGCGCTTCATCCAGAAGTGCGATCCGCGATTCGTGTTTTCCCGCGTTGATGACAATTTCGAGAGACATTGGGCGGCATTGTATCGGAGTCGCGCAGCGGGAGTCGGAAGTCTCCGGACTTTCTCGAGCTTCGCGAATAAATTAGAGTTGCCCCCGGTTGAAAGCACCCGACGCAGCGCGAACCGCGTCTGTCGTTCAGTCTTCCGGCATAGCTCAGCGGTAGAGCAACGGACTGTTAATCCGTGGGTCCTCGGTTCAAATCCGAGTGCCGGAGCCAACTGAAATCAATCCAGGGCCACGTCCAAACGACGTGGCCCTTTTTTGTGTCCGCAGACAAAGATGAGCATGTGCCGGGCAGAAGTCACCCCGAGCGGGTGGTCGGGTGGGAAAGCGAGGGGCCTCGCCACTCGCTGGGATGTGACGGCCGAGCGGAAGCTGATGCGAAGGCTCGTAGCTCGTATCTTGGCTGTGGCGTTCGCTTTGGCGAGGCCCTTCGCATACCCGCCCTCCCGCCCGCTCAGGGTGACGACGCCGGTATCGCCACTTCTCGCGAGCCCGCGAAGCGGGCAAAAGGTAATAGCCCCCGGCTTCAGCCGGGGGTACGATGAAGACCCCTTCACCCTCGTGAGCCCGCGAAGCGGGCGACAGACGCTGGCGCAGAATGGGCATCGACAACCCCTGGAGGAAACGATATGAAGAACGCCCTCAAGAACATCTCCCGCAAACTCACCCAGGTCCACAAGGTCCTCCTCGACGAAACCCTCCGCGAGTACGGACAGCGCGAAGGCCGTTCGATCTCCCCGCAGGACGCGTGGCGCGCGGCGATGAACGATCCGTTTTTCGCCTGGCTGCGGCCGGTCTCGAGACTGATCGCGGAGATCGACGAGATGGTGGCGCGTGAAGAGGAGATCACGGAGGGCCTTGCACACGGAGTCCGCCTCGAAGTCGAGTCTCTCCTCAACGGTGTCAGCGCCGGCCCCGAGTTCGCGCAGCGCTACCGCGACATGATGCAGCAGAGCCCCGATCTCGTCGCCCGGCATGGAGAGCTCAAGGCTGCGCTTGCCGAACTGGCTCCTCCCGCGGACGGCTCAACGATTCTGACACGGGATCAATGGCCGCTGCCTGATGGAACTGGCGATGTCGTGGTCAACTGAAGATTGGCGCGTCCCACCAGAATCAGTCGAACCACACCGTCTTGATGTTCACGAATTCGTGGATTCCGTGAACACCGAGCTCGCGTCCGAAGCCTGAGTCCTTGACGCCACCGAATGGCAGGTTCGGATTCGACGCGACCATCGCGTTGATAAAGACGAGGCCGGCGTCGAGATCACGGATGAACCGCTTGCGCTCCGACTCGTCCTGGGTCCACGCGCTTGCGCCCAGTTCCTTTCGCTCGTCGAGAAGATCAGCCGCCCGCGACATGGGCACCGACCGATCTGCGAACGATGTGACAGCTCGTGGTGCCGCGCGGTCGCGACTGTACAAAATCGGAAACTTCGGGTATGGTCTTTATCTGACAAATCAACAAGATCGCTTCAACAACCCTCACTTCAATCCATCCGCCATATGTCACAGTCAGGATTCAGAATGCCAACAAACTTCAATTTTTACACCCTCGTTCCGAGGCTACTTTACTTCCTTCTCGCGTTCGCTCCCGCACTCGCTGCCCATGCAAACCCAGCGTTCGTACGGAGGAGCGCCGCTGTACCAGGTGAATACATCGTCGTGTTGCCGGAGCAAACGTCGACCTCAGCGGTCCAAGGCCTTGCGCACAGTATTGCAGCGGCCTATAACGCAGACGTTCTGGAGGTGTGGCCGTACGCGCTGCGGGGTTTCTTGATCTCAGGATCGGAAGCTCAGGCCATCGCGATGTCAGCCGATCCTCGAGTCAAATTTGTTGAACAGAACAGCCTAGTGAGTTGGATAGAAACACAACCCGCGAAACCATTGTGGTACGGCTCTTACAACTTCCTCCTGAACGAAGCGTCATCGTCGGTACAAGATTCAGGAACAGTTGAGCAATGGGTATGTGTAAATGATACGAACGGAATATTTGCGTTCTACGATCAAGAGCCGTCCTGCACGGGTGGCACACTGAGTATGTATCACTACCCGGCGAATTCATCGACCGATGCCAAAATGCTAAATTGGGACGAGGGTCTCTGCGAATAGGAGTCAAATCTATGAGAACAGCAGTGCAGTTGCTTTTAGTGTTCGCGGTACTTACCTTCCATGCTTCAATGGCTGAGGCAGATTCGCACGACTGGTCACTCGCCCTCCTGCCGATTGTCATGAATCCTGGTGAGGTTCTGGAGGGCGCCCACGGCAGTGAGTGGCGAGGGGAATTCTGGGTACACTCGACCGCGGAAGTCGGCTTTGGATTGCAGGGACCGTGCGAAGTAGAACCGTGCCCGGGCGTCGGTTCGGGACTCGTGGGTGTGCTCGACGGAATCAGAAGTCGTTCGGTGGATTCTGGCGCTCTCATCATCGTCCCTTCGGACTCTGAGAACAAGATCCATTTCGCGAACCGCATTTATGAGAGCGCTGGTGGCGCACAGCCACTCGGCGTTGAGATTCCGATCGTTCGGGAGAAGGAGTTCCTGACGACGACCACCGAGTTCGTCGGGATTCCGGTCGACCCGCTCAATCGAATGACGCTTCGCATCTACGACCCGCGACGTATGGAGGGAAGCAGCGTGCTGGTCGAGATCCTCTCTCCGACCACGGAAGTCCTAGCCAGCACGACCCTCGCGCCTGGCAATTTCGAGGCGATGGCTTTGAGCGAGGACTATCCAGGTTATGACGCCATCTTCAATCTGGTTGGAACATTTCCCCAACTCGCGTCATACGAGACCGTACATGTTCGCTTGACGCCCCTGACTGAGGGCATGGAGTACTGGGCTTTTCTATCGATCACCGACAACGCCACGCAGCACGTGGCACTGTACACGCCGCAGTAGAGCATGACCGGAGAGCGGGAGGGTGCACGCCGGACGTCCACCCTCCCGCCCACTCCATCAGTCCACCCAGACCGTTTTGACGTTCACAAATTCGTGGATACCGTGCACGCCGAGCTCGCGGCCGAAGCCGGAATCCTTGATGCCACCGAACGGCAGGTTCGGATTCGAAGCAACCATCGCGTTGATGAAGACGAGCCCGGCGTCGAGATCGCGGATGAATCTCTTGCGCTCTGACTCGTCCTGCGTCCAGGCGCTCGCGCCGAGGCCGAAAGGCGTGTCGTTTCCCCGGGCGATGGCCTCGTCGATATTCGAGACGCGGAACAACGATGCAACGGGACCGAAGGTCTCTTCGCACGCAGCGGGAGAACCGTCCGGGATGTTCTCGATCACGGTCGCCGGATAGAACCACCCCTGCCGTTCGGGCACCTCTCCTCCGGTCGCGATCGTGGCCCCCGAGGATGCAGAACGGCGCACCTGGTCTGCCAGCTCGTCACGGATGGCCTCGGTCGCCAGAGGCCCGAGGTCCGTCGATTCGTCGAGCGGATCTCCGAGAGTGAGCGATGACATCGCATCGATGAACTTTTCGCGGAACTGATCGTAGATCGATTCGTGCACGATGAATCGCTTGGCAGCGATGCACGACTGGCCGTTGTTGATCGTGCGAGCCTTGACGGCCGTGGAGACCGCATCGTCCAGATCGGCGCTCGGCATCACGACGAACGGGTCACTTCCACCGAGCTCGAGCACGACTTTCTTGAGCTGTTCCCCCGCGCGTTTTGCGACGTCGCGGCCAGCGGCATCACTTCCGGTGAGCGTGGCAGCGCGGATGCGATGGTCCTCGAGAATCATTGGAATCTTCTTCGAGCCGATCAGCAGGGTCTGAAAGACGCCCTCCGGAAAGCCGGCATCGGTGAGAACCGACTCGATCGCGAGAGCGCATCCCGGAACGTTTGAAGCATGCTTGAGCAGACCGACATTGCCGGCCATCAGTCCCGGTGCCACGAAACGAAAGACCTGCCAGAAGGGGAAGTTCCACGGCATGATCGCGAGCACGGGGCCGAGCGGCTGGTAGCTGACGAAGCTCTTCCTGGCCTTCGTATCGACGAGCTCGTCCTGAAGAAACTTCTCGGCGTTCTCCGCATAGTGCCGGCAGACCCACGCGCACTTCTCGACCTCCGACCGCGCCTGTCCGATCGGCTTACCCATCTCGGTCGTCATCAGCCGCGCGAGCTGTTCCTTCCGCTCGTCGAGCAGATCGGCGGCGCGGGCCATCAGCGACGATCGTTCCTCGAACGACGTCAGGCGCCACCTGGCAAACGCCTGATCCGCCGCGGCAATCTTCCTTTCGATTTCGTCGTCCGACAGTTCGTCGTAACGCTCGATTGTTTCTCCTGTGGTGGGATTCATACTTTCGATAGCCATCTGGACCTCCAGTGTTTCTGCAAGCGAACGTAGTGCCGAGGAGCGCCGGCACCTTGCCGGAGGAACGCAGGCTCCCAGCCTGCGACGGTTTCGCGGCGGCAGGGTGCCGCCTCTCCGCCGGCCGGGAGCCGGCGCTCCTCCTCGCATTTCCCGCTACACTATGTAGCACATGACGACGACCACCGCTCCGACCGTTTCGGTCCGCGACATCGACCGGCCCCACCCGAATCTCTTCAAGTACTACTTTCTGCAGTCGTTTCTTCTCGGGCCTTTATTCTTCATCATTCTGATCCCGCGATACTTCCGCTATCACACACTGCGCTACCGGTTCGACGACGAGGGCGTCTCGATGCGGTGGGGAATTCTCTTTCGCCGCGAGATCAGTCTGAACTACACACGGATTCAGGATATCCATCTCTCGAGTAACTTCGTCGAGCGTTGGCTCGATCTGGCACGGATCGAGGTGCAGACCGCCAGCGGAAGCGCGTCCGCCGAAATGACGATCGAGGGGATCCTGGAGTTCGAACAGGTGCGTGACTTCCTGTACTCGAAAATGCGCGGCGCGACTGATGACCGGGTCGCCAGCGTCAAGGACTCGGAGGCCCCGGCCGACGAGCTTGCCATGGTTCTTCGAGAGGTCGCGGCTGAGGTCCGCAAGCTGCGGGAGCGGATGGAGCAGCGTCCGTGAAAGAGCTCGTGCTGCGGATCTTCCGAGTCCCCTCGCGTCCCGAACCGCCCCCCGGCGCCCCCGGTTCGATGCAAATCTTCCGGGCGGCCCGACCTTTCTTCATGTATCAGGTATTTCTCTGGCTGCTCGGCCAGATCAGCGGACTGGTGGGACTTCTCTTCGGTCTGACGATCATCCGGAACATTCCCCCAGAAACGGGTCTGCACACGATCCTGTATTGGATCGAGATTCTGGCGTGGGTCGGTTACGTCCTCAACGTCCCGTTCACCCTGTATCTCGTCCGTCTCGAATATGAGATGCGGTGGTACATGGTGACTGATCGCAGCCTTCGCATTCGGGAAGGGATCATCCGGATCAAAGAAAAGACGATGACGTTCGCAAACATCCAGAACCTCGGTGTCCGTCAGGGACCGCTGCAACGGCTTCTGGGCATCCAGGATCTCGAGGTGCAGACTGCCGGGGGTGGTGGCTCCCAACACCAGCAGCAGAAGCAGACGGGCGAGTCGATGCACATCGCGAAGTTCCGAGGTGTCGACAACGCCGAGGAGATCCGGCTGCTGATCCGCGACGGCATGAGGAAACATCGGGACACTGGTCTCGGTGATCCTGACGAGCGAAAGCCGGCACAAACCCAATCGTCGGAGACGGCCGTCGTCGCGGCGAGATCAGTTCTGGACGAGATCAAGGCACTCGACCGGATCCTGCCGTAGTGGATAGATCGGCTTGCACATGCGGAGAGGCGAAACTCAGTCTCGGCCGAGGAGGATATCGATTCCTCTGAATATCAGCTCGAGCTGCCGTTGAGATATCCGCCCTGCCTGTTCGGTCAGCGTCTCCCGGTCGAGTGTGATGATCTGCGACACGTTTGCCACGGAGTCCTTTGGCAGTCCGGTGCTGCGCGCCGTCAAAAGTACGTTGCCGGGCGCTTCGGCCCACCGGAGATTGCTGGTCAGGGGTATACAAACCACAGTCGAAATTCGGCTGCGGTTGAAACTGTCGCTCTGAATGATGACCACAGGCCGTCGCAGACCGGGAGCCGATCCAGTCGGCAGAGCAAGTTCGGCCCACCAGATCTCCCCTCGCGAGACTACCACTCGATCGTCTCCAGAACTTTTCGGGCCGCCGCATCAGTGAGCTCAGCATCAGCTCCATCGAGATCGTCGACGAGGGAGTCGAGCGAGTCACGAATCTCGTCCGGTTGGTGACGGGCAACGTACTCCTCGAGCGCGTCGCGGTAGAGCTGGCTTCTCGACTTCCTCATTTTTCTCGCCAGATCCTCTACTTCGCCATACAGCTCATCAGGAAGGGAGATCGCAGTTTTCATACCATTAGTATAACCGGACCCGGCGTCCATTCATTCGGAGATCGCGCCCGGTCCAGCGGAATGCAGCAGCCGCGCCGCTATCCGTTGCCGCAGTAGAAAGCTGGCGAAAGATGCGGGTTAACACCCTCTGGCACCAGTGGGGTAGCATCTGTCTGGATGAATCGACGCGACACCAGTGCGGATGCGGACGAGGTCCAGGTGGGCATTTGGCGGCGGATGACGCCGCAGCGGAAGCTCGAGCTGATGCGTGACATGACCCTCGCCATACAGGAGCTCGCGTTCGCAGAAATCAGGCAGCGTCATCCTGATCTTCCTGACGACGAGATCTGGCTCAAACTTGCGGCGCGACGCCTCTCACCCGAACAGATGCGTGCGGTGTACGGCCGCGAGGTCGATCCGACATGAGCCCTGGCGATCCCCTGTCGGTTGCGCGTGTGATCGCCGCGATTCTCGCCCGCCTCGGGATTCGGTACGTCGTCGGTGGTTCGGTCGCCTCTTCCGTCTGGGGAGAGCCAAGGACAACTGTTGACGTCGACCTGATGATTGAAGGAAGCGCCGAAGCCGTGGGCAATCTGGTGAATGAGCTCGAGGAATCCTTCTATGTCGACCGCGAATCGGCTCTCGATGCACATGCGCGAGGAGGATCGTTCAACGCCATTCACTTCGAGAGCTCAATGAAGGTCGACTTCTTTATGGCTGAGCGAAACGAGATCGCCAGCAACCAGCTCGACAGGCGAAGAGCTCTCGAGATCGCCGGATCTATGATCCATTTCTACGCGCCGGAAGATCTCATCGTTCGCAAGATGATGTGGTTCAGGAGCGGCGGCGATCAGTCGGAGAGGCAGTGGAGAGACATTCTCGGAATCGTAAAGACGTCCCGGCAGATCCTGGATGACGTCTATCTGGAAGCTGCCGCGGAACTGGCCGGTGTAGCGGATCTTCTTCAGCGGGCGAAGAACGAGCTCCAGAAGTAATGGCCGCACTCCGGCGGCAGCTTTCATGAACGCTTTCACGCTTCCACGTTCGTTCTACGGCCCGGCAGGCGCCTCGCCCTCCCGGCATTGCTCGTCTCTTCTGACGTCTGATGACCGTCGACTGTCGACTGTCCCTACAGAATGTATCGGCTCAGATCGTCGTCTTTCACGATCTCGCCGACGTGCTCGTTGACGTAGGCGGCGTCGATGGTGATCTCCTCGCCCGATCGTTCGTCCGCTTCGAAGGAAAGGTCCTCGAGGACTCGCTCCAGAATCGTCTGAAGACGGCGTGCCCCGATGTTTTCGGTGCGGTCGTTGACTGAGACGGCGAGCTTCGCGATCTGGTCGATGGCGTCGTCGCTGAAGCCGAGAGTGACACCTTCGGTCGATAGTAGCTCGCGGTACTGGCGCGTGAGCGAATTCTGAGGTTCGCGCAGGATGCGTACGAAGTCTTCCTCGGTCAGTGCACTCAGCTCCACCCGGATCGGGAAGCGTCCCTGGAGCTCCGGGATCAGGTCGGATGGCTTCGAGACGTGAAACGCTCCGGCGGCGATGAACAGCACGTGGTCCGTGCGCACCATCCCGTACTTCGTATTGACGGTCGTGCCCTCGATGATGGGAAGCAGGTCGCGCTGTACGCCTTCGCGAGAGACATCGGGTCCCTGAGCGCTTCCACCGCCGCCCGCGATTTTGTCGATCTCGTCGAGAAAAACGATCCCGCTCTGCTCGACCCGTTCGATCGCCTCCCGTGTCACCGCGTTCTGATCGACGAGCTTCCGGGCCTCCTCGGCGACCAGTACCTCGCGGGCATCTGAAACCTTCATCTTCTGGCGCTGTGTTTTCCCGCCACCGAACATGCCGGGGAGCATGTCCTTGAGATTGACACCCATCTCTTCGACGCCCTGGTTCGTGAAAATCTCGAACGAGGGGAAGTTCTGCTGCTTGACCTCGACCTCGACTTCGCGGTCTTCGAGCCGGCCGTCATCGAGCAGTCTTGCAAGCTTGTCCCGCGTGTCGGAACGGTTCTCCGTCTCACCCGACTCCGGTTCGGTAGAGCCGACGAACGCGGGCCGGCGCGTCGCAATCGGTGTCGGCAGAAGCAGATCGAGAAGGCGTTCTCTGGCTGCGCGTTCCGCCTGCTTGCGAACCTGCTTTTCCTTCTCTTCCCGGACCATCTGGATGCCGAGCTCAGTCAGATCACGGACGATCGATTCCACATCGCGGCCCACGTAGCCGACTTCCGTAAACTTCGATGCCTCGATCTTCAGGAAGGGCGATCCGGTGAGTTTTGCGAGACGGCGCGCGATCTCGGTTTTTCCGACGCCGGTCGGGCCGATCATGATGATGTTCTTCGGCGCGATCTCTTCCCGCAGCTCCGGCGCGAGCTGCTGCCGGCGCCATCGATTGCGAAGTGCGATCGAGACGGCGCGCTTCGCGTCCTTCTGACCGACGATGTAGCGGTCGAGCTCTTCGACCGTCTTCTTCGGAGTCAGCGACTCCTTTTCCGTCTGAGAGATTTCTCCCGGCAATTCAATGACCATGTCAGAGCACTTCCACTGTGATGTTGTCGTTGGTGTAGATGCAGATCTTCGAGGCGATCAGAAGGCCTTCGCGAACGATCTCGTCCGCAGGCATATCAGTGTGCGTGATCAATGCCCGCGCCGCCGCATGCGCAAACGGGCCGCCGGACCCGATGGCGAGGATGCCGTCATCATCGGGCTGAATGAGATCTCCGGTGCCGGAGATGAGAAAGGACCGGTCCCGATTCGCCACGATGAGAAACGCCTGGAGCTGCCGGAGGTATTTGTCGAGCCGCCAGTCCTTCGCGAGCTCCACGACCGCGCGCTCGATGTTGCCGCCGTATTCTTCGAGCTTCGTCTCGAACCGCGTGAAGAGCGCGAAGGCGTCGGCTGCCGATCCGGCGAATCCGGCGACCACCTGGTCACGGTAAAGGCGGCGGACCTTCGTCGCGCCGTGTTTCATTACGGTGTTGCCCACCGTCACCTGCCCGTCGCCGGCGATCGCGACCATTCCGTTGCGGCGGACACAGAGGACGGTGGTTGCATGAATTGACTGATCACTCATCGGCTGAATCGTACCACCCGGACCATACTGTGTCGGCTGGTCCCTCAGAATTTATACGTCATCCTGATCCTGAGCCGCCGGAGCGCAGCGTAGGACGGTCGAAGGATCGTGTCGCGTCATACTCGCCCTCGGTTCCCCGCAATTCACTTCGAGTCAACCCGTACGCGATCCTTCGCTCTGGGCGCAGGGTCGGCGAGCTCTTGCGGCAAGTCGTCACGCTTTTGCGTCAACATCTGATACAAAGGTGGAGATGGTCGAAAACGCGAAATCGTGGCGCATTCTCAAATTCGGCGGACGAAGTACGGCGACCGCGCAGGAATGGCGCGCGATGATGTCTGTCGTCAGAGCCCGGATCGAGGCGAATCATCGCCCTTTCGTCGTCTTCGCAGCGCTGCAGACCGTCACCCGCCGGCTCAGTTCCGCGATCAGTGCTGCGATCGAAGGGCGACCGACCGAAACGCTCCTCGAGGAGATTCGCGGGGAGCACGTCGCCCTCGCACGCAGCCTCGATCTCGATGTTGAAGACGACTTTCTCGAGAAAGAGATTGCCGACGTCCGCTCGATTCTTGCGCGGATCGGCGAGCGAGGACAGGTCCACCCGAGACAGCGTGCACAGATTCTCTCGACTGGTGAAGATCTGATCACCCTGCTTGCCGTCAGGGTTCTCGAGTCGAACGGGCTCACGACGGAGCTCCTGGATGCGCGTGAGCTTCTTCACGTCCCCGATCCGCCGGAGGCATCGATCGCGAGGCGCTACCTCCGCGCGGATCTCGAACCCGCTTTCGATCCGTCGCTTCACAAGACGCTGGATCGACTGAACGCCGACGTAGTCGTGACCCAGGGATTCATCGGATCGAACGGGTATGGCGACACTGTGCTTCTCGGATGGGGCGGGTCGGACACGTCCGCCTCATTTTTCGCTGTGATGCTCGGAGCGAGTGCCGTCGAGCTCTGGAAGAATGTTCCGGGTTTCTTCACGACTGATCCCGGACTCGCCCCGTCGGCGAGACTGCTCTCGAGACTCGACTACGACGAGGCGGAGGAGATCTCACGTGCGGGTGCCGAGATCGTTCATCCGCGGGCAATCGGCCCTCTGCGGAACGCCGGGATCCCGCTCGAGATTCATTCAATCCTCGATCCCACGTCGCAACACACCACGGTCAGCGTGGAGCCGTCTCGGGGGGCCCAGGTCAAGGCGATCGCCATCCGCCGCGGCGTCTCTCTGCTTTCGATTGCGAATCCGAGAATGTGGCACGAGGTGGGATTCCTCGCCCGCGTCTTCAATGTCATCGCGAGACACGATCTCTCGGTCAACCTTGTCGCGACGTCCGAGACGAACGTCACCGCCTCGATCGATCCGGTTCACGAGATCGATGAGACCGCGATTGCCAGGGCGGCCGAGTCGCTGCGTAGTTTCTGCAATGCCGAGGTGATCGCCCCCTGTGCAGTCGTCAGTCTGATCGGGCGTGGCCTCCGGTCGATCCTACCGGAGCTTGCGCCCGCCCTCGGTGTCATGGACGAGCAGCCGGTGCGTCTCGTCTCACAGTCCGCGACCGATCTCGATTTCAGTTTCGTCGTCGACGAACCGCACGCGAACCGGATCGTCCAGCGGCTGCACGCCGCATTCTTCGATCATCAGGCGATCGACGAGGTGTTCGGTCCGAGCTGGACCGCGATGAGCCGGCCTCGATCTGCGGCGGCCGCGATTCCTGATGTCTGGTGGGCCCGCCGACGTGACGAGCTGCTCGAGATCGCGAAGAAGAGGTCGCCACTCTACGTGTACGACGAAGAGACGCTGCGCCGACAGGTCCGGCGGCTGTCGGAGATGAACGTATTCGATCGAATCTTCTACGCGACCAAGGCGAACTGGAACGAAGACGTCCTGCGGACGTTCGAAGAGATGGGCATCGGGTTCGAGTGCGTCTCTCCAGGAGAGATCGAGCATGTCCGCCGGGTGCTTCCGAAGCTCGATCCGTCGAGGATTCTCTTCACGCCGAATTTCGCGCCCCGGGCCGACTACGAAGTGGCATTCGATCAGCGGACGTGGGTCACCCTCGACAACGTTCATCCTCTGGAGGCGTGGCCCGAGGTGTTCCGCGATCGCAAGGTTCTGCTGCGGCTCGATCCGGGACGCGGTCACGGACATCACAAGCACGTCAGAACCGCGGGTGCCCAGTCGAAGTTCGGCATCTCCCCCGAGGAAGTGCAGAAGGTCGCGCGACTGGTCGAGAAGCTGAATGTCGATGTCGTCGGTCTTCACGCGCACGTCGGCAGCGGAGTGCGCGCATCGGATGCGTGGATCGCGACCGCACGGACCCTCGACTCATTCGCCGAGAGTTTTCCGAATGTCCGGGTGCTGAATGTGGGTGGTGGACTGGGCGTGGTGGAACGGCCGGGAGAGAGCCCGCTCGATCTCGCTGAGATGCAGGAGACACTCGAGGGGTTCAAGCAGTCGCATCCGAGTCTCGAGTTGTGGCTGGAGCCGGGGCGATTTCTAGTTGCGGAGTCGGGCGCGCTTCTGACGACAGTGACGCAGCTCAAGCGCAAAGCAAACGTGCGGTACGTCGGTGTCGATACAGGATTCAACTCGCTGCTCCGGCCCGCGCTGTACGGAGCGCATCACGAGATCGTGAATCTGTCCCGGCTCGAGGAGCCGTCAGAGATGGTCGCCGAGGTCGTCGGGCCGATCTGCGAGACGGGCGACGTTCTCGGCCACGGTCGAGCGCTGCCGGAGACTTTCGAGGGAGACGTGATGCTGATCGCAACCGCCGGCGCCTACGGCCGCGTCATGTCGTCCGAGTACAACAGGAGAGCGCCGGCGGAAGAACTGTTCCTCGAGGAACGCTGACATTTCGCCGAGCACAGTCATCCTGAGCTCCAGCGAAGGATCGCGTACGTCCTGACTCGACCGAACTTCAGGCGAGGATAACTCCGCGCGATCCTTCGACCGTCCTTCGCTGCGATCCGGCGGCTCAGGATGACAAAAAAATGGGACGGGCGCCGTGCGGCACCCGTCCCACCTCCGGTGTGACGGCCGGATTCTCTACTTGCTTGCGCTCTTCTTCTTGTCCTTGTCGTCGGCAGCGCCGTCGCCGCCTTCGATGACCTTCAGCTCGCGAGGCCCGATTCCGAGAGCCACGCGGACTTTCGCTTCCATCTCTGCGCTGAGGTCCGGGTTCTCCTTGATGAAGTTCTTCGAGTTCTCGCGGCCCTGTCCGAGACGGACGTCGCCGTAGGAGAACCAGGAGCCGGACTTGTCGGCGATCTTGTGCTCGAGCGCCAGGTCGAGGATCTCGCCCTCGCGGGAGATGCCTTCGCCGTAGTTGATGTCGAACTCGGCCTGCCGGAACGGCGCCGCGCACTTGTTCTTGACGATCTTGACCTTGACCCGCGATCCGGTGACGACGTCACCTTCCTTGATCGACGCGATGCGGCGGATGTCGACCCGGACCGAGCTGTAGAACTTCAGCGCTCGTCCACCCGAGGTCGTTTCCGGGCTGCCGAACATGACACCGATCTTCTCTCGGATCTGGTTGATGAAGATCAGCGACGTGTGTGACTTCGCGACGATCGCGGTCAGCTTACGCAGCGCCTGCGACATCAGGCGGGCCTGAAGTCCGACGTGACTGTCGCCCATCTCACCCTCGAGCTCGGCGCGCGGCACGAGCGCGGCGACCGAGTCGATCACGATGATGTCGATCGCTCCGGAGCGGACGAGCATCTCTGCAATCTCGAGTGCCTGCTCACCACTGTCTGGCTGCGAGACAAGGAGATTGTCGACATCGACGCCGAGCTTGGTGGCGTACTCGGCGTCGAGCGCATGCTCCGCGTCGATGAATGCGGCGAGACCACCTGCCTTCTGCGCCTGTCCGACGACCTGAAGGGAGAGCGTCGTCTTACCCGACGACTCCGGCCCGTAGATCTCGACGATGCGACCGCGGGGCATTCCGCCGATTCCGAGAGCGGCGTCAACACCGATCGAACCGGTGGAGATCGCGCTGATCGAAAGTGTTTCCTGTTGACCGAGCCGCATGATCGAACCCTTGCCGAACTGGCGTTCGATCTGGGAGAGGGCGGCTTCGGCTGCTTTGAGTTTTTCTGATGTTGGGCTTGCCATAATTAGTGACTCCTTCGGAAAATTGTCCTTTGTCGGTCCGTCCGAGGAGGTGTGTTCTGCCGGACGATAACGAATTGAATCCGTCGGCTGTGTGACCGGGAGCGAGTTTACGGTCGGGTCTCGGAGCGAGTCAAGAAAATTACGTTATTGGTGTATTTAACGTCTAAATTCGGAACGGATTCCACGAGGAGTAGAATTGTGAAAACGGATTTGAGCACAGAACGGTGGTCGAACTGGCGGGAGAAGAGCGGCCAGCGAGCTCGATCGAAACCAGTCATCCTGACCCCGCTCCGCGGGGGAAGGATCGGGTACGTCCTGACTCTAGCCGAACTTCGGGCCGGTAGGCTCCACGCGATCCTTCGACCGTCCTTCTCCCGCTTCGCGGGATCCGGCGGCTCAAGATGACCAGGTGCCGTTCCGCTGGCCCGATACTCGCTCGCCCTTTGTTCAATGGCCGGTCCGCCCCTTACCGCTGCGGCGTTTCTTCCCGAAAAGCTGAACCTCACAAATCTTCGCCGCACCTCCGAGACCTGTCGCGGATGTGACCTCTGGAAACACGCGACCCAGACCGTCTTTGGAGAAGGGCTCAAGCGGGCGCGGGTGATCATGATCGGTGAGCAGCCGGGGAACGAAGAGGATCTCGAGGGGCGGCCGTTCGTCGGCCCGGCGGGGCGCGAGCTCGATCGAGGACTGAAGGAGGCGGGGATCGATCGGAGCGAGGTCTTCGTCACGAACGTGGTCAAACACTTCAAGTGGGAGCCGCGCGGCAAACGGAGAATCCACAAGAAGCCGAACGCGGTCGAGATCCTGGCTTGTCTTCCGTGGCTGGAGGCGGAGATCGCGGTTGTGCGCCCCGAGGTGCTCCTCTGTCTCGGCGCAACGGCAGCGAAGGCGATGTTCGGATCATCGTTCCGCGTGACCGTCGATCGCGGCAGGATGATCGACCACCCGTTTGCGCCGAGAGCCGGGGCGACCATTCACCCTTCCGCCATTCTGAGGGCGCCCGACGATCGGGCCAGGAGAGACGAGCGGGCGGCTTTCGTCGAGGATCTGCGCACGGTACGTGAATGGATGGGGAGCTGATGGGATACGATCACGACATGGAAGAGAAATACGCGCGCTTTGCGGTGGGGCAGGTCGTCCACCACCTGCTCTTCGATTACCGCGGCATCATCTACGACGTGGATCCGGACTTTTCCGGAACCGAGGAGTGGTACGAGGAAGTCGCGCAGAGCCGTCCACCGAAAGACCGTCCGTGGTACCACGTGCTCGTCGACGGCGAGTCGCACACCACTTACGTGGCCGAGAAGAACCTCGAGCCCTCGGACGAGGATGACGAGGCGATCGACCATCCGCTCTTTCCCCGCCTGTTCGACCGCTACGAAGAGGGCCGCTGGGTACCGCTGCAGAAGACCAACTGAATGCACGTCGTGCTCTACGAGCCGGAGATCCACTGGAACACCGGCAACATCGGCCGCACCTGTCTCGCCACCGGATCGAAGCTCCATCTGATCGAGCCGCTCGGCTTTTCGCTGAGTGACCGGGAAGTGCGCCGCGCCGGGCTCGATTACTGGGAAAGGGTCTCCGTGAAGCTCTGGCCCGACTGGCCCGCGTTCGAGGAGGCGCTCCCGGCGCTCGGCAAAGCATGCTTCCTCTCGACGAAAGCAGAGCGTTCGCTATGGGAAGTTGATCTCACGGAGGTCGAAGTTCTCATCTTCGGCCCCGAGACAAGAGGACTTCCCGACGCGATCCTGCGGCGCTACGAGCCCAACCTCGCCCGCATCCCGATCGACACCTCCGAGGTGCGCAGCCTCAACCTCTCGACCGCCGCCGCCGTCGCCCTGTTCGAAGCGCTGAGACAGAAGCAGGATTGTCATCCTGAGCGAAGCGAAGGATCGCGTACGTCCTGACTTCTGATGAGTATGACTCGACGCGATCCTTCGACCGTCCTCCGGCGGCTCAGGATGACGCTTGTTCGTCAATCGACGCAACTCGTGACGGACGGGAAATACGCGAGCCCGGCTATGATTCGCTCCCATGAGGCGGTGCGCATTTCTGTCGATGGAGAGTCTCGAAGGATTCTTCAGCTATGACGAGCTGCTCGTCGAGCCTCTCGCCCGACGCGGATGGGCGGTGTCGTTCGTTCCCTGGCGTTCCGGTTCCGACTGGTCCGAATACGCCGTCGTTCTCATCCGTACTCCGTGGGACTATTACCATCACGCTGCGGAGTTTCTAGCCGTTCTCGAGACGATCTCGGGCACGAGCCGACTCGAGAACCCGCTCGATGTCGTCCGGTGGAACATCGACAAGCGCTATCTCCTGGACCTCCAGAGCCGCGGAGTCCCGATCGTGCCGACAGCGCTCATCAACAACGGCATCGTCGAGGCCGGCCTACAGCGGATCGAATCGTGGGATGAAACCGAAATCATCCTGAAGCCGGCGATCAGCGCGAACGCCACCAACACGCATCGCCGTCCGCGCAACGACCACGAAGCGCTCGAACAGATCTGCCGGACGGGGAACTGGCTCGTTCAGCCGTTCATCGAGTCGGTGATCGCCGAGGGTGAGGTGTCGCTCTTCTATTTCGGCGGCGAGCTCAGTCACGCGATCAGGAAGACACCGAAAGCGGGCGATTACCGGGTGCAGGAGGAGCACGGCGGCATTCTCGAGTCGATCTCGGCCGACGAGCCTATCCGACAGGCCGGCAGAAAAGTCATGGATGCCATTGGTCAGGATCTGCTGTACGCTCGTGTCGACCTGGTGCGGCACGAAGATCGCTGGCTGCTGATGGAGCTCGAACTGATCGAGCCGTCGCTGTACTTCAACATGGATCCAGCCTCACCCGAACGCTTCGCAGCAGTCTTCGCAATGTGGCTACGATGAACGAGAGTGAATCACACGAACCAGAAGCCTCTCCGGCGCAGACGGCGCTCGTGGACCGGCTGGAGCGCTTCATTGCGGAGCTCGTCAGCGAAACCAACGGCCTCACTCTGGAGAACACGCTCGAGCTGGCCGAGCTGTCGCCACGTGCGGAAGACGACGGGGAGATGGGCGCGGCGATTCGCGACTTTCACGATCTCCTCCGGCGGTTCCGAACCGACCAGGCAAAGATCGAGGAGCTGTTCGCTCACCCCTTCTCGAAGGCGCTCTACGCGTTTCTCCGATCCTTCCCGCTTCCGTATCGCGACGAGCATACTCACCTGACCGGCTCTCTCGATGCCGGATTCATCGCGCCCCGTCTGATCGAGCTTCTCACCGGACCGGACCGCAAGGTGTATGAGAAGAAGATCGCCGAGGTGTACGGTCCCGAGAGCCTTCCGATCTCGAGCATCGCGGACGTCGACCGGCTGATCAGGCTCAGGGAAGGAGAGCGTTTCGACACGTATCTCAGGATTCTCTATCTCGCCAAGCTCGTCCTCACTACCCGGGAAGCTCACCGAGCCGCTGCGTATCACATGGCGGAGACGCTCTACCGGCGTTTCAACGTCGGCTCCATCCGTCTGAAGTTCACGCTGTTCCGCTCGACCACAGACTCTGCTGAGCAGATCCCCGGAATCGACGATCTGACTCCCGACGACGTCGTTCTCGGCCTCTACGAAGGTTTCACCGACTTTCAGCGCGAAGCAAAGGAGTTCACGTTCATCCTCGCGCCGAGCTTCCGGAAGGAGTCCGGGTTCTATGATGCGGTGAATTTCTCCTCCAAACGCGCGCACTTCGACGCGCAGGTGAGTGAGATCGTCGATCTGCTCAGGCGGCATCCAGAGCTGAGCGATGTCGTCACCGAGATCGACACGGTCGGGAACGAGCGAGGCTTCTACAGAAAAGTTCACTTCCAGGAGATGAGAATCGGCATCCGGAAGCTGCAGGCGTATGGTTTCAGTGCGCGCAGCCATCATGGTGAAACGTGGGACACACTCCGTCAGGGGATCCAGGCGGTCGACAACGCGATGAACATCTGGCATGTCGACGCGATCGAGCACGGGCTCAGTCTCGGGATCAACCCGAACCACTACTTCCACCGGATGATGCAGAGGGTGTTGCGGCTGAACCGCCAGGAGACTCCCGTTCCGCTCGGCAGTACCGACGCGAGCGAGCTCGCGGACCTCTCGTGGAACGGACGTGACGAGATCGGTGAGAAGCTGATGAGGGGAGTCCGGCTGGACGCCGTCGAAGAGCTCCTGTTCACGAAGGCAAAGTTCCACCAGGCGCGCGAGCTCGAGCACTACCAGCACGACGTGATCAACAGGATGATCAACAAGGGAGTCGGCCTGATCGCCCTTCCGTCATCGAACCGGAAACTCACCGGCGCGGTCGAGAATGAGAAGGACCATCCGTTCTCGTGGTGGGAAAAGAAGGGTCTGCGCCTCGGAGTCGGCACCGACAACTACGTGACGCTCAACACGGACTACATCCGCGAAATGCTGATCCTGCTCTACACCGATCCGCTCGAGCTCAAGATCACGAAGCTTCTGATGGTGACGACGGGAGAGACGCGCCGGCCCTACCTGAGCCACCTTCTCTGGCAAATACGAAAGAGAAACACGAACCGGTGAGCGGCGCCAACGGCGCTTACTGCTCGGGTGGGATCTGCAGATGGATCCCGGACGCATCGAAATCGTAGGCCTCGTTCTCGTCCATCTGCTGCATCACGCGAAGAAGAAGATTCGAGACGTTGACGCGAAGAGGCAGGAGATCGATTGCGGGCCGCTCGTCCGGATTGAATCTGAACTCGCCCTCGGTTTCCCGAAACAGATCGAACAGTTCCATCTCGATCTTCTTTCGAAGATAGCGACGGAGTTCCTCCTCCGGCATCAGCCCCAGATCGAGCAGTCCCTTGGCGACGGCCACAGAGCCGTCGGTCCGGAGCTTTCGCGCCCGCTCGTGCATCTCTTCGGTGATCACGCCCTTGTTCATCAGCAGACGCCCCAGGGTGCCATTCTCCCGGGAAGATGAGGAGTAGGTGGCGAAGCCATTCTCGAACCCTAGCTCCATCGAATCGTCCTGTACGTAGATTCTCAGCAGACCGCTCTTCTGGAACTGGCTGATCCACATCAGCAGTTCGTAAACCGGCATCGTCCTGAGGCTGCCACGAAGTCCCATCGTACCCACTCGCCGGAACCATCATACTCCGCCGGTCCTGATTCGGTCGTGGCGCTGTCGCCAGTGGAGTGAAATGACTCGCCCGTCTGTCATTCCGCCTGGGTGCTGGCGGCGGAGACCCCTTTATCGCAGCTCGGAGCCGTCGAAAGGCTCATCGAGCAGCGGCGCAAGCATGCAGAGGTTGAGCGCGCCCGCCATCAGCGGTACCAGACCGAGAGCGGCGAGTGCGAGACCACTCCTGTCGCGCCGCGCCATACCGGAAGTAATCAAAGCCAATCCCGCCGCGACGCGAATCCCCCGGCCGAGGGGCGAGGCCATGAATCTCGCGAGCTCATGCTGCTTGTTCCGTTTAAAAAGCATCGAATCCTCCTCGAGGGAAAAGCTGCAAGATGTCATCCACAGATCGAGGGGCACTCGAAGGGTTTCCGGTAGACTCTGCCGTATGGCAGTGGACCACGACGTACGCATGAAGGGGTTTCGTGAGCGGATGGACGTCGACGACGTTCTCACACTTCTCGACGCTCGTATCCGACGACTTGGAACGGAGGCGATATCTATCCTCGAAGCGGCGGGCCGGGTCCTCTCGTCCGATGTCGTCTCCAGTGTCGACGTGCCCCACTTCTCCCGTTCAGCGATGGACGGGTTCGCCGTGCGTGCCGAGGAAACGTTCGGAGCTACCGATTACAACCCGCTCCAGTTGCGTGTGGTGGGGCAGTCTCTTCCGGCGGCTCCGTCGGATCGGACTGTGGGGAGTGGAGAGGCGATCCGCATCATGACGGGCGCTCCGATCCCGGAGGGCGCGGACGCGATTCTCGTCGCCGAGTCCGCGGAGGAGCGTGACGGGGTGGTTCTGGTGCGGGACTCGGTTGCGCCGGGACGGCACATCGGGCGCGTCGGGGAGGACATCGCGTCTGGCACGCTCGTTCTGCGCACTGGTCGCAGATTGCGTGCACAGGATGTTGCTCTGCTCTCGTCGATCGGCCTGCCGGACATTGAGGTGTACCGACGGCCGGTGGTCGATATTTTTACGACGGGCAACGAGCTCCTCCCCGCCGGATCGAAGCCTTCAGGAACCAGTATCGTCGACAGCAACTCGCTGATGATCGATGCTCTCGTGGCGCGGGACGGCGGTCTCGGACAGCGTCACGAGGTCGTACGTGACGATCGGAAACTGATACGAGAGGTGCTGATGTCATCCACAGCCGACGCCGTTGTGGTCACCGGCGGCTCCTCCGTAGGCGCGGAGGATCACGCACCGACAATCGTCGCAGAGCTCGGGGAGCTCGCGGTTCATGGGATCGCCATGCGCCCTTCCTCCCCGACCGGAATCGGATTCCTCGGAGCTCGGCCGGTTTTCCTCCTTCCCGGAAATCCCGTGTCGTGTCTCTGCGGCTACGAGTTCTTCGCCGGCCGGGCGATCCGTGCGATGGGGGGGCTTCCTCGGGGATGGCCGCATCGGGTTCGGCGTGCGCCGTTGCAGAGAAAGATCGCTTCCGCCGTGGGACGGGTCGATTACGTGCGCGTCGTATTTGACGACGACCAGGTTGTTCCGATCGCGACGTCCGGCGCATCGATTCTCTCGTCGACGACGCGTGCAGACGGCTTCGTGATCATCGATCGGGATAGTGAAGGACGTGCACCGGGAGATGAGGTCGAGGTGCTCCTCTATGAGTGACAGGTCGGATCAGAAGCAGTTCCTCGAAGTGATCGACCGGGACGAAGCTCACCGCAGATTTCGCGAGGCGCTTGGAAACGTGACGCAGCGGCGCGAGGAGATCGATCTCGCCGACGCACTCGGTCGAGTTCTTCTCGAGGACGTCGTGGCAGAGATCGACGTACCGAACTTCGACCGCTCGAACGTGGATGGTTTCGCCGTGCGTGCGGCAGATACCTGGGGCGCCGACGAGGAAGCGCCCGTGAAGCTCGAGCTCATCGCTGATGATGTCATCACACCGGGCGCCATTCCGGAGCTCCGCATTTCTCCGGGGGAGACGATCGCGATCGCAACTGGAGCGCCGATTCCGCGTGGCGCGGACGCGGTCGTCATGGTCGAGTACACGGATCGTGAAGGAACCGCGATTCTCGTGCGGCGTCCCGTGACACCTGGAGGCAATCTCACCTTCGCAGGAACCGACATCACTCGGGGGGAGACGGTCGTCCGGGCGGGAGAGCTCCTGACCGCGCGGGAAACGGGGGTGCTGGCTGCGATCGGAACCGGGCGTGTGATCGTGGCGGCGAAACCAGTGGTGGCCATTCTCTCTACAGGCGACGAGCTGGTCCCACCGGGTGGACCGATCCGATCGGGTGAAATCTACGACAGCAACTCCCGCATCCTGGCCGACACGGTGCGGGAACTGGGCGGAGAGCCACGGAACCTCGGTATCGCGAGAGATGACGAGAAGGAGCTCTCCGCGATGCTGGACGAAGCGATGTCGGCAGACGTGATTCTCTTTTCCGGTGGCACCTCGAAGGGGGCTGGAGACCTGTCGTACCGGGTCGTCGAGCAGAGGGGTGAGCCTGGGATCGTCGTCCATGGCGTCGCCCTCAAGCCGGGAAAGCCGATCTGCCTCGCCGTCGCGGCGGGCAAGCCGATCATCATTCTTCCCGGGTTTCCGACCTCCGCGATCTTCACGTTCCACGAGTTCGTCGCGCCTCTGATCCGGGAGCTCGGTGGGCTTCCAGAATCCCCAGAAGTGATCGTCGAGGCGAAGATGCCCTTCCGGGTGACGTCCGAGAAGGGGCGCACCGAGTATCTGCTCGTCGGGCTCGTCAGCGGCGCGGTTGAGCGAGAGCTCCCCACAGCGTATCCGATGGGCAAGGGATCGGGTTCGGTGACGACGTTCTCGCGAGCAGACGGCTTTCTGACGATCGGCCGGCAGCAGGAGTACGTGGACGAAGGTGACGTCGTGGAAGTCAGACTGCTCGGCCGAGGCGTGATCGCCGCCGATCTCGTCGCGATCGGCAGTCACTGTGTCGGGCTCGATGAGATCCTCTCCGCGTTGCGCCGCGACGGGTTCCGTTCGAAGATTCTCAATGTGGGAAGCAGCGCAGGACTGTCGGCAGCAAAACGTGGAGAATGCGACGTCGCGGGCGTTCACCTCTTCGACCGTCGGAGCGGGACGTACAACGAGCCATTTCTGACCGATGAGCTCGTTCTCATCCGGGGCTACGACCGGGTTCAGGGGATCGCACATCGTCCTGACGACCGGCGCTTCGCCGGACGGAGCGTCGAGGAGGCGATGGGCGCAGCGCTCGAAGATCCCAGTTGCGTGATGGTGAATCGCAACCGGGGAAGCGGAACGAGAGCGGTGATCGACGAGCTACTCGGTGACGCCAGACCCGACGGATATCCGGTCGAATCGAAGTCCCATCATGCCGTCGCTGCATCCGTTGCGCAGGGGCGGGCTGACTGGGGCGTCTGCATCGAAACAGTCGCGCGCGAGGCCGGTCTCGCATTCATCCCGGTCAAAGAGGAGCGCTACGACTTCATCATCCCGCGATCGCGAATCGAGAGGGCGCCCGTCCAACGATTCATCGAGATCGTTCGCAGCGAGGCGATGCGCGAGAGGTTGGCGGCGCGGGGATTCTCGCGCGGCTCGGAACCAGCCGCAAACATAACCGATCCTTCGACCGTCCTGCGCTGCGCTCCGGCGGCTCAGGATGACGGAGACTCATCGGTGCGTCGACGAAAGGACGAGCGGTGGTCGAGTATCACCGCCGGAGGTCAACGCGCGAGAAGTCGCACGCTGCTGGCCTTGAATGTCGCAATGACTGGCGATCCCTGCGCGAGTCGGAGCTCCTCGAACGAGCGTCGCGTGATCAGGGCCGTCAGCTCGAAACCGCAATCGATGCGAAGCCGCACGAGCGGGTCCTCCAGAGCAACAGAGCTGATCATCCCGCTGATGTGGTTGCGGGCGGAGATGCCGGAGTGCCGTAAGGTCTCGATCGTCACGTCTTGTGCGCGGATCAGAGCAAAAGCGGACGTCGCTTGCATCAGCTGGCCTGCTGTTGCTTCGAGCTCCTGCTTTCCATGACGCACGATGACAATCTCCCCATCCGAGCGCACCACCTCGACTGCGATCACGGTCTCGATGCCGGTAGCGCGGGCGACGGCGAGCGAGGAGGGGCGATTGAAGACCGTCTCCACACCCCCGACCTGTGCGATCTCTCCGCCGACGACCACGGCCATTCGATCGCCGAGCGTGAGTGCTTCCGTGCGGTCGTGCGTGACGACAATCGCCGGTACGTTCGCCTGTCGCAAGGCAGTGCGAAGCTCGCCCCGAAGAATTTCGCGCGTTGGTGTGTCGAGCGCCGAGAGCGGTTCGTCGAGAAGGAGAATTCCGGGCCGCCGAGCCACCGCTCGTGCGAGCGCCACACGCTGCTTTTCTCCTCCCGAGAGCGCTCCCGGAAGGCGTGCCGCAAGCTGCGTGATGCGAAACTGATCGAGCAGCGAAGAAATATTCGAATCGTCAGGAGCGCCATATCGGACGTTTTCCCGCACCGTCATGTGGGGGAACAGATCGTAGCTCTGCGAGAGATAGCCGACCATGCGTTCCTGGGGCGGAAGATCGATGCGCATGTCCCGATCGAACCAGATCGTATCTCCGAACTCGATTCGCCCCTGGTCCGGTCTGTCGAGCCCGGCGATGGCGCGCAGTATCGTCGTCTTGCCCGAGCCGGAGGGGCCGAACAGGACCGTCACCCGATTCTCGCCCAGCTGCAGCTCGGCCGACGCCCGGATCGTCAGAGAACCGACGATCCTCGAGAAGTTCATCAGGAGTTTGTCGGCCATGCCCGGAAGACTCGGCTGCCCTGCAGTGCATACATCGCAGCGAGCACGAAGAAAGATGTCAAAAGGAGAACCACCGACGTCGCGGCGGCGCGACTGTACTCGAGGGCCTGAACATCCTCGTAGATTGCGATCGAGGCGACTCGCGTGACTCCCGGAATGTTGCCGCCGATCATCAGTGCCACTCCGAACTCTCCGACGGTGTGTGCGAAGGAGAGGACGACTGCCACGACGACGGATCTCAGCGATAGAGGGAGGACGACGCGGATGAATGTGCGAAATCGTGATGCGCCGAGACACCACGACGTCTCGATCAGTCCCCGGTCGACTGCGGCGAAACCGGCAGCGAGCGGTTGCACGGCGAACGGCATGCTGAACAGGATGGATCCGAGCAGCAGGCCTTCGAAGGTGAACGCGAGCCGCACGTCGAATGAGCTCAACAGCCGTCCGAGAGGACTTCTCGCGCCAACGGCGAGCAGGAGATAGAAACCGAGCACCGTCGGAGGAAGAACGAGCGGCAGAGCGATGACTGCTTCCACGAGAGGCTTCCATCGCGCCCTTGAAAACGCGATCCACGAAGCGAGAGGGATCCCCGCGAGCAGGAGAATGAAGGAGGTCAGAGCAGCGAGCCTGAAGCTGAGCAGGAGCGCCTCACCGTCGATCATGCTCATGGTGCGTTCGAGGGCGATGCGGGATCCGATGGAGAGCCAAAGCCATAGCGTTTCAGGATAGCCTGCCCCTCCTCACTCAGGAGGAGCTCGACGAAAGACGCCGCGGCATCGTGATCGGGCGTCGTGCTGATGATCGCTCCGTCGTGGATGATCGTTTCGTGCAGACTTTCGTCGATCGCGAGATGCGACCCCCGTTTACCGAGCTCGGTTCCGAGGACCAGCGAAAGGGGGAGAATGGCAGCATCCGCCCCGCCGCTGTCGGCGAAGTGCGCGGCTTCACTCACGTTGCTCGCGAAGAGCAACCGGCCTTTGAGCGAGTCATAGATCCCTGTCTTCTCCAGGGCCTCGAGCGCAGCTTCGCCGTAGGGAGCAAGGTTCGGGCTGGCGACGGCGATCTTCTGGAATCTGGGATCCGACAGATCATCGAGTTTGCTGATCGGGTCATTCTTCCCCGGCACCCACAGAACCAGGGATCCTCTCGCGTAACGGAACGGCTCCTCAGTCACCCCCCGGCTTCGCAGACGGCGGGGATAAACGTCGTCCGCGGAAAGAAATATGTCGAAGGGGGCAGACGAATCGATCTGCGCGTAAAGCACCCCGGATGAGCCGTAACTGGCGCGCACGGGCACGCCAGGATTCTTTTCACTCCAGGTCGCGACCAGGGTATCGACGACGGGTCGAAGGCTGGAAGCGGCCGCGATCGTCAACTCTCCAGGGGAGGGAGCGCTGGCGGCCTCGCCTCCGCAGCCGATCGTGGAGATGCAGAGCAGGAGCGCGCAGAGAGAAGTGGCCTTCATGTCATCGATCATACTGAATCAGAAGTCTCGGCAGGTGACCGTGGTAGTACGCGGTCGATCGCATCGAGGAGCGCGGGCCGTGTCCCCGTTCCTTTCCGTACGATTTTCTCGAGATGGTTCTCCAGATTCGATTGCTCTGTCGTGTTGAGATCCTTTGAGGTCAGGACGATGACCGGGATCCTTCTGGTCTCGGCGAGTTGTCTGAGGGTTTCCGCAACCTGGAAACCGCTGAGATCGGGAAGGATCAGATCGAGGATGATCGCATCGGGAGACGAGTCGATCGCCATTTTGATTCCTTCGCGTCCCGTGAGCGCCGATATCACCTCGTACCCGGCGTCCTTCAGAAAGCCGCCGAGGATGTGATGAACCATCTTGTCGTCGTCAACGAGCAGGAGCCGATGGGCGCGCTCGCTTCGCCGTGCACTGACGAGCTCTTTCAGCCGTTCGTTCAATCGCTCCGCGGCGATCGGTTTCACGAGATAGTCGTCGGCACCGAGAGCGATGCCGAGCTCGTGGTCCTCGGAATGCGAAACGATGATGACGGGGATGTCGAGTGTCAGGCGGTCCGACTTGAGATCCTTCAGTACGTCCCATCCGCTCATCTCTCCCGGCAGAGAGATGTCGAGAGTGATTGCGGCGGGCCGGACGGTTCTCACGAGCCGCAGCGCTTCTTCGCCCGTTTCCGCACGAACCGCATTCAACTCGGACTCGGCGAGTGCGCTGCGGATCATTTCCCATGAAGGATCGTCATCCTCGACGACGAGCACACGCCCTCGCGTTTGCGCCGGCAGATCCTGGGGCTGCGGCTTCCTCTCGTCTTTCCGGAGTTTTTCCGGGAGGACCAGCGGAATGCGGAAGGTGAATGTGCTTCCGATTCCGAGCCGGCTCTCGACTCGCACGTCTCCTCCGAGGAACTCGACGAACCGGCGAACAAGCGAGAGTCCCAGGCCAGTTCCTTCAAACCGCCGTGACATGCTGCTCTCGACCTGTTTGAACTCGTCGAAGATCGTGTCGAGTTGATCCTGGGCGATTCCGATGCCCCGATCGGAAACGGCGACGCTGATCATGTCTTCGTCGCGCCAGCAGTGGATCGTGACGCTGGATCCCGGGGAGGAGAACTTCACGGCGTTGCTCACCAGATTGTAGAGCACCTGCTTGAACTTACCGGTGTCGCTCTCGAGATCAGGAGTGTCGGAATCCACGATGACCTCAATGGCGACGTCCTTTTTGGCGGCCACTGGTTTCATGACCTGCTGCACCCCCTCGATCGCCAGGCGGGGACTGAAGACCTCGGGAAAGACCTGCATCTTGCCGGCTTCGACTTTGGACAGATCGAGTATGTCGTTGATGATGGCGAGCAGATGCTGACCCGACGTAAGGATGAGTCGCAGGAAGTGCCGGTGTCGCTCTTCTATTTCCCCCTCCAGCTTTTCGACCAGCAGCTCAGAAAAGCCGATGATCGAATTCAATGGAGTCCGTAGCTCGTGGCTCATGTTGGCGAGGAAGGTACTCTTCGCTTCATTCGCCCGTTGCGCTTCGCGATTCCGCACCTCGAGCTCCCGTAGAATGAGGGCTTTCGCCACGGCCGTCCGGGCGTGCTCGCGATAACGTCTTACCGTTCGAAGGCTGACGTTCTGGAAAGCGTTCTGCCGCTCGAAGTTCTCGAAGACGAGGAACGCCTCGACGCGGTCATCGATCGTGATCGTCATCGCGAGCATCGACTGTGGCGCAGGGACACCTTCGATGTCGGTGACCCCCGGAAGGTCTCCGAGACTTCGGAGAAGGTGTACTCCGTCGTCGATCTCCGTTCCGCCGGTCTCGTAGCGGCGTCGTGCGTCTGCCGCGGAGAGTCTGATCTTCGAGAGCACCTCCGGTGCATACCCGATCGCTGTGGGAATCGTCATCGTTCCCCGCTCGTGATCGTAGATCAGGGCTCCGCCTCGCTCCGCTTCCGGGAACAGGACCATTCCCTGCTCGAGCAGCGCGTGGAGCACCTTCTCGAACTCCACTTCCTGATTGATGATCTGCACGATCCGGTCGAGCGTGTCGATCTCCATCGCCTGAGTGGCTATCTCGGCGGTACGCTGGTTGACCGTTTCCTCTAGATGAGCGTTCTGCCGGGCGAGTGATACGGTTCGGAAGCGGTTGTAGAGAACCAGAGTTCCGACGAACACCAGGATCCAGACGAGCAGAGACCACCAGCGGGCCCACCACGGAGGAACCGCGTGAAATGCGAAGGCGGCGGGCTCGGTCCAGACACCATCACCGCTCTTTGCCATCACCTCAAAGGTGTAGAGTCGAGGGAAACCGAAGGCCGGCAGGTTGGTGTAGCGGATTCTGGCCTCGGAAGTCGCATCGGACCAGCCCTCGTCGTAACCGAGCAGCCGCGTACGATAGACGACATCCGATTCATTCACGTAGGTCAGCGGGGCGAACTCGAAGAGAGATTCGCGGTGCCCCCACAGGCCCTGTCGCACGTCGGCACGATCGATCTTCAGCAGCGGCCTGGAGAGACTCGGAGAGTCGAGCCATGGCCGGTACAGCGAAAGACCCTTCGGTGTGGAAAGATAAACGGTTCCGTCCGGTCCGACGTGGACCGCGTGATACGCCCAGGCCTCGTTGTCGAGGAGTCCGTCACCCACGGTTACGGTCCGTGTAACTTCCAACGACTGCACATCCACTCTGGCGAGCCCCGCATTCTGGCTGACCCAGAGCGAGTCACCCGACGGATCGACGTCAATCCCGACGATCGATTCCCCGCCCAGACCGCTTTCAGCATCGAGAATTGCGTCGGGAGTCGAAGCGCCGCGCCGGAACACGGCGAGTCCCTCGACTGTGCCAACCCATATCCGATCATCAACCGCAAGAAGATTGCGCACCCCGTTCGTCGGAGCTCCGTTGCTCATGTTCCAGACAGGCGCGAAGAAGACTTCCGAGATTTCGCTGCCGAAGTCGATGTCGCTGGCCGATGGAAGCTCGCGGAGCCTGTCGAGACTCACGGGATGAATGCTCCTGAACAAGCCACGGTTCGACGTGCCGACCCACAGGAAGTCATCCTGGTCGAGAACCATGTCGATCGCTCCGGTGGCGGGAAGCCCGCTCGCCTGCCGGAACGCGAGAGAGACACCGTCGCCGATCAGCCGGATTCCGGACTGCCCCGCGATCCAGATGAGGCTGTCTCTTTCAGTGGAGTCGCGGCCGTGACGAACGGGAAGCTCGCGAATCGAGTACACGATCTGGAATGGATAGCTGTGAATTTGTACGGCGTCGCCCTGGAGGAGGTGATTTTCGGTGACGCTCGCCCCCGGTGGTGCTACCTTTCCGTTGAAGTCGACGATGGTGAAGCCGCCGACTGTTCCTGCCCACAGCCGCGAGAGGCGATCGCGGGTGAGCGCGTAAACGGCGTTGTGCAGCAGACCGTCCTCCACAGTCAATGTGGCGATACGGCCATCGGGCTTGACCGAAGTCAGCCCTCCCCCGGTACCGATCCATAGTCTCGGATCATCGTCCGCTGGGTCGGATGGAAGTGCCGCGAAGCAGCTCTGGTCCGGCAGAGAGCGACTGTAGACCGAGAACGCCTCGAAGTCCGACATCAGCCGGGACAGGCCACCATTCTGCGCAAACCACAGGTTCCCCTCATGGTCGAGAAGCAGCGACCACACCGTATCGCTGATCAGACCCTCTTTACGGGTGTAGTGGTTGACCGGGTGCAGATCATGGCTCGAGATTCGCGCGACTCCCGAGCCCAGAGAAGCAACCCATACGTCGGTGGCCGCCGTGGTGACGATGTCGACGATTCTCCCTCCGCCGAGGGGTGAGTCGAGCTCCTGGAAGGGAGCCCCGGCTCCGGGGGATCGCCACAGCCGCCCCTCCGCACCGCCAGCCCAGATGGTGCCCGTTGGATCGACGAGCCAGGCACTGATCGCGGAACCGGGCGCATCGTCGCGGGGTATCAGGTTGACCACGCCAGTGGCGACCGAGACGCTGGCGATCCGATCGCCAGCAGATATGATCGCATCACCGTTTGGGAGGGAGCTGATCGACTGGATCGGTTCGCTTTGCCCGTCACCGTCCATGTCGGTGGGGAACCTGGACTCCAGCAGCTTTCTCCCATCCCAGTGATAGCGGGCGATTCCTTCACCCGTCGATCCGATCCAGACCGATCCATCTGCTCCCGCGTGCATCGTGTTCCTTCGAGCCCGGGTCTGCATGATGGACGTTCCGCGGATCGCATCGACAAACCGCACCCGTTCCCCTCGCTCGTATTCGTCGAGAGGCCGGTCCGACACGACGATGCCGGTGTCGGATCCTACCCATAGATGTCCCTGCCCGTCCTCGACGATCTCGCGGATCGTTCGGTCGAGCAGCCCATCGGAGAGGTCGTAGTCGACCGCGGAGTTACCGTTGTATCGGGACAGCCCGGTCGAGTAGAAGCCGATCCATATGTACCCGGCCGAGTCCTGATGAAGTTTCTGGACGCTGGCCGATGAGAGTAGATGTGATTCGTAGTTAGGCAGAAAATGACGGAACGGCAGCTCCGCTGGCCACACCATCAGCGTGCTCAGCAGTGCGAACGCACCGGTGAGGATTGGACCTACGAGACGCGTCGGCTTCCTGTCCACCTCGGCGTCGACTATACGTGGAAAAGGAGCGCTTTGCCAAGATGAACCGCCTGAGCGAAGCTGCTGCCATTTCGAGACTTACTTGTAGTCTGCGGCGTCGTTCGAGATCGGATCGATCTTGTGCCCCGATCCGCTCGAATCCTCCGGATATCCCGTAGGACCGGCCGAGATGCTCCCGTCACTGAACTCGGTTGGGCCGAGTCCTCCGCCGGTTTTTCGTCTCATGACGCCAAGCACGGCGAGCAGCGCGCCGAATGCGAGAAGAATCACGACCAGGCTGATGATGAATGGCCATCCCATCATTCTGTTTGACCCAATCACGCGGCGTGCCACCGCAACCGGTTCGAGGCATGGATGGTGCACTTTGGAGAATGGTTACAAGTGCGATGAGCGAGGAGAACTGTCCCTGAATGAATTCACCTGTCCCAGCAGAACGAGTGTCGTCAGAGGAGATCGGCGACGACGCGAGAAGACCGTTCTATACGCACACCATCGAGATCCTCCAGCGGCACGGCGTCGAGTTCATGATCGGCGGCGGCCACGCGTTCAATGCGCACACGAAGATGAATCGCGCGTCGAAGGACTTCGATGTCTTCGTCCGCCAGGAGTCATGCTCGCGCGCGCTCGAGATCATGCGTGAAGAGGGCTATTCGACAGAGCTCTCCTTTCCCCACTGGCTCGGAAAGGCCCACAGCGATGGAAGCACTGTCGATTTCATCTACGGTTCGGGGAATGGCATTGCCCCCGTCGATGACGAATGGTTCGCCCACGCCGAACCGGGTGAGCTCTGGGGTTACGAGGTTCTCTTCTGCCCGGTCGAAGAGCTGATCTGGTCGAAGTCGTTCATCATGGAGCGCGAACGATATGACGGAGGGGAAATCGCCCATCTTCTCCACTCCTGCGCCGAGACCCTCGACTGGCCCCGATTGCTGGCACGGTTCGGCGAGCACTGGTCTGTTCTTCTGAGCCATCTGGTGCTCTTTCATTTCATTTATCCGTTCGATCGACACAAGATGCCGCTCGGAGTGACACAGCTCCTGATCAGAAAACTTCGAACCAACCTGATCGAGCCTCCGCCAGAGCGGAAAGTGGTCAACGGCACGCTCCTTTCACGTGCTCAGTACCTGGTCGATGTCGAGGAATGGGGCTACCTCGATGCCCGGCTCGAGCCGCCCGGCGCGATGACCCCTGAAGACGTCGAGCACTGGACGAATGCGATGAAGGAGGAAGGGATTCTTGACTGAAGGAGGCTTCACGATTGCCGCGGTTGGAGACATTCACTGCGGCGCAGATTGCCGCGGTACGCTGCAGCCGATGTTCGAAGCGGCTGCGGAGAGTGCCGACGTACTGCTTCTCCTGGGAGATCTGACCAAGTACGGGACGCGGGAAGAGGCGGAGCTCCTGCTCGAGGAGCTGCGGCCGGCGCTTTCGATACCGGTGATCGCGGTGCTCGGCAACCACGACTTCGAGAGCGGGAAGCAGGACGAGGTCGCATCAGTATTCTGCAATGCCGGAATCAAGGTTCTCGATGGCACATCGACCACTGTCGGCCCGGTCGGGTTCGCGGGGGCGAAGGGTTTTGGCGGAGGATTCGGCCGTCGCGCTCTCACTCCGTGGGGCGAGCCCGCGATCAAGGCGTTCGTTCAGGAGAGCGCCGATGAGGCCATGAAGCTCGAGCGTGCACTCGCCGAGCTCAGAACGGAAGCCAAAGTCGTCCTGCTGCATTACTCTCCCGTCCACGAAACGATCGTCGGAGAGCCGGATCAGATCGCGCCATTTCTCGGATCCACTCGGCTCGAGGAGCCGATCGACCGATTCCGGGCTGATGTGGTCTTCCACGGACATGCCCACTACGGTTCTCCCGAGGGGCGGACCAAGAGTGGCATTCCGGTCTACAACGTCGCGATGCCACTGATGGCGAAGCAGAACGGAAAGAAGACACCGTTCCGTCTCTACGAGGTCCCCATCTCCCAACCAGCGACGAAGTGATCGCGCGGCGGAATGTAAGAACAAGCTGTCATCCTGAGAGGCTGTGAAAAAATCCAGCGTGCCCTGCGTTGGCGGTGGTTACGGTTCGTGGAGTCATACTCGCCGCAGTCCCCTCCCCAATTCACGTCGAGGCATCCCGTACGCGATCCTTCGCTGCGCTCAGGATGACCAGATCTCGGTATCCCGCTTCGCGTACATCAGGTACTCGACATTCCCCTCGGCGCCGCGAATCGGGCTCTCGATCACTCCGATTACCCGCAGCCCCTGCAGTTCCGCGAAACTCACGATCCGTTCCACCACCTCATCCCGGACTGCTTGCTCCCGCACAATTCCGCCCTTTCCGACGTTGCCGCGGCCGGCTTCGAACTGCGGTTTGATCAACGTGACGAGATGGAACAGCGGAGATGAGAGTCGTACGGCAACCGGAATGATCATCTCGAGCGAAATGAACGAGACATCGACACAGACGAAGTCGAATGGTTCGACGTCCTCCGGCTCGAGATAGCGAGCATTGGTGCGCTCCATCACCACCACGCGAGGGTCATCACGAAGCTTCTGGTCGAGCTGCCCGTACCCGACGTCGATCGCGTGGACACGCCGCGCTCCCCGGGAGAGCAGAACATCGGTAAAGCCGCCGGTGGATGAGCCGATATCGGCACAGATCAGCCCGGTCACGTCGATCTCGAAATGCGTGAGAGCCTTGTCGAGCTTCATCCCGCCGCGGCCGACCCATGGATGATCGAGCGCCACGATCTCGATCTCGTCCTCCGGAAGAACCGGAGCACCCGCCTTGTCGATGATCTCTCCATTGACCCGAATGCGCCGCGCCATGATCAACGCCTGTCCGCGCGCGCGGGATGGTACGAGTTGCCGCGAAACCAGAGCAGCATCGAGCCGCACTTTCTTAGCCATCGGGACGCGTCGATCCGCTCAGCTCTGCGTCGCCGGAGTGACGTCGTCTTCTTTCCACTCCACGGTAGCGGCAACGATGTTCGAGCCATCACGCTTTTCGACCCGCACGACGCGTCCCGTACAGGCGAGCTCCATTCCCTTCTCCGGATTCCGTCCAACCCGCACGGTCAGATCGATCGTATCTCCCACTTCGTACGGCTGATCGGTTTCGAATGCGATTCCGGAGCTGCTCATGTCGACGAGCACGCCACCCTTCGACTCGACCTCGACCGGAAAGCTGGCCTTGAATCTCGATTCGCTTCGTTCCTTGTCCATCGCACCCTCCGCTTGCTGATGAGCTCCCTCGCGCTGTCCCACATTGTAGAACAGGAGGGACGACCCCCGGAGCGCCGGCTCCCAGCCGGCGGAGTGGCGGCACCCCTGCCGCCACGAGACAGACGCGCAGGCTGGGAGCCTGCGCTCCGCCGGCAGGGTGCCGGCGGAGCGATTCGTCAGTCGTTGGCAGCGCGCGGGCGGCGATCGCTTCTCTCGCGATGCAATAGCGCCTTCATTCTCGCGGCGATCCCTTCGGGATGGAGGTCGAATTGTGCCCGGAGCACTGATTGTGACCCGTGGTGGACGATCTCGTCCGGCACGCCGACCCTTTCGAATTCAACCCCGGAGATACCGAGCTCCTGGGTCTTCTCCATCACTGCCGAGCCGAACCCTCCCGCGAGCGAACCCTCCTCGACCGTCATCACACGCGATCCCGGTTTGCAGAATCGACGGACCAGCTCTTCGTCGACCGGTTTGATGAATCTGGCGTTGACGACCGCGACCGAAATGCCTTCCTTCTCCAGCAGCTCTGCCGCCTGTACCGAAGGCCATACTTCAGCGCCGATAGCGAAAATCGTCGCCGCGGACCCTTCGCGCATCACTTCGCCCTTCCCGATTGGCAGGGCCCGGATCTCCGCATCGAGCTCGACGCCCTCACCCTCTCCGCGGGGGTAGCGCAGCGAGCACGGCTTGCCGGAGTCGATGGCGGTCTTCAGCATGTGACGCAGCTCGTTCTCGTCCTTCGGTGCCATGCAGATCATGTTCGGCAGAATCCGGAGGAACGCCATATCGTAGATGCCGTGGTGCGTCGGGCCGTCAGCGCCGACGATTCCGGCGCGGTCCATACAGAAAACGACCGGCAGATCCATGATCGCGACGTCGTGGAAGGTCTGATCAAAGGCGCGCTGGAGGAACGTCGAGTAGATCGCGGCGACCGGCTTCATCCCCTGCGTCGCAAGTCCTCCGGCAAACGTCACCGCATGCTCTTCGGCGATACCGACATCGAACATGCGGTCCGGGAACGCCTGACCGAACTTGTCCATCCCGGTTCCCTCCGGCATGGCGGCGGTGATGCCGACGATCTTCTCGTCCTGTTTCGCGAGCTCCGTCAGGGCATCCGCAAACACCCCCGTGTACTTCGGTGCGCCGGGCTTCGTCGCCTTGTGCACTTTTCCGCTCGCCTTGTCGAAAGGAGTGACTCCATGGGACCAGATCGGCTTCGCCTCTGCAGGCTTGTAGCCTTTCCCCTTCTTGGTGATCACGTGGAAGAGGATCGGACCGTCGAAGTCCTTGTACTTCTCGAACGTGTCGATGAGAAACCGCAGGTCGTGCCCGTCATACGGTCCGAGGTACTTGAATCCGAGCTCTTCGAACAACAGCCCGGGGACGATCAGGTGCTTGACGAGATCCTCGACGTCGGACGCAACGTCATGAATGCGATCGCCCACGACCGGGATGCGCTCCATGACGCCCTTCGCCAGATCTTTGACCTTGTTGTACTTCTGGCCCTTGATGATCTGGTTGAGGTATCCACTGATCGCGCCGACGTTCGTCGAGATCGACATGTCGTTGTCGTTGAGCACGAGGAAAAGCTTGCGCTTGAGATGCCCCGCCTGGTTGAGACCTTCGAATGCGAGACCTCCGGAGAGCGCACCGTCGCCAACGACCGCCGCCACACGGTAGTCCTCGCCCCGGAAATCTCGGGCGACCGCGATGCCGAGCGCCGAGGAGATCGACGTCGAGGCATGACCCGCGTTGAAGACGTCGTAGATCGACTCCTCGCGCTTGCAGAACCCGGAGATTCCGTCGTGCTGGCGGATCGTGTGGAATCTCTCCCGGCGACCGGTGATCAGCTTGTGGGGGTAGGTCTGGTGTCCCGTGTCCCACACGAGCTGGTCGCGCGGAGTGTCGAAGACGTAGTGAAGCGCGAGCGTGAGCTCGACGACTCCGAGATTGCCACCGAAGTGGCCTCCCTTTTCGGAGACGACGTCGATGATCCGTTCACGGATCTCCTCAGCGAGTGCTTCGAGCTGCTGGAGATTCAGCTTTCGGATGTCTGCGGGTGAGTCGATCGTATCGAGAAATCTTGCCATAGTCAGTTCCTGACGCCCGTCTCCTTTGCAGCGCAAAGGCTGGGGCGGCTCTGTCGTTTACGAGGAGCGTGAGCATATGTAACGGGCGATCGGGCCAAGATAGTTCGTACCCGGGTCGCCGACGAGCTCCGCGGACCGCTCGGCGATCTCGAGGAGCTCTCCTGCCCGTGCCCGTGCGGACTCCGTTCCCATAATCGCGGGATAGGTCAGTTTTCCCTGTTCCTGGTCCTTTCCTGCCGTCTTGCCGAGTGACTCGGATGTCCCCTCCATGTCGAGTAGATCGTCGACGATCTGGAACGCGAGCCCGATGGCCTCCCCATAGTTACGGAGCGCGTCGAGCGTGCGTTGATCGGCTCCGGCGAGGGTGCCTCCGAGGAGAACCGATGCGGTCAGAAGCTGTCCGGTCTTGTTCCGATGGATGAACTCGAGCCGCTCGAGCAGCTCTTCCGGCGACAATCTGGAGTCGTCGAGATTCTCCGCCTCGAGATCCGCGACCTGCCCCCCGATCATCCCTTTCGAGTCGACTGCTCGCGCAACGAGACGCACGGCGTCGAGCTGGCGAGCGGGATTTACCCCCTCGACCGGCTCCGACAGCCAGGAGAAGGCCTCTGTCAGCAGCGCGTCCCCCGTCAGGATCGCGGTCGCCTCACCGTAGACGACGTGCGAGGTTTTTCTACCGCGGCGGAGATCGTCATTGTCGAGGGCCGGGAGGTCATCGTGAACCAGCGAGTAGGTATGGATCAGCTCCAGTGCGCAGAAGGACTTGAGCAACGACTCGATGTCCGCCCCGCATGCTTCGGCGGCTGCGATCGCGAGGATCGGTCTGACCCGCTTCCCTCCGGCGAGAACCGAGTACCGCATCGCGTCGTGAATGACGGCAGGGAGCGTGTCGGGAGCGGGAAGATGACGATCGAGCGTCAGATCGACCTGCTCCCGCCGCGACATGAGCCACGGTGTGAGATCGAGAGATGCTGCCGGTTGATTCAACGCTCGTCCTCGTCGCTCTCCTCAAAGGGCCTGGTCGCCGGATCTCCCTTGGCGTCGGCCAGGATCAGCTCGATCTTCTTCTCCACTTCGGAGAGCTTCTGGTGACAGAAGCGGCTGAGATGGATTCCCTTCTCGAAGAGTGCCAGGGAATCGTCGAGCGTCAGCTGCTCTCCTTCGAGACGGCGCACGATCGATTCCAGTTCCTTGAATGAGTCCTCGAAATTCTGTTCCAGTTTTTCGGTCATGATTTGTCTCCGAGCTCGAGAGCCGTCTGCGGCGACTCGGTGGCGTCCTTCTGCCGCCTTTTCGATTTCTGCGGACGAGGCGTCTCCTCGAGTGGCGGAAGCACAGTTTCGAGTCCCAGCGTCTTCCCGTCAACCGTACATTGGAGGCTTCCCCCGCTCAACTGGACGTGAATCGCATCGCCGATCTCGACCCTCGCCGGGTCCTGAAGAACCGTCCGTTTCTTTCCGTCCGTGAATGCGATCGCATAGCCACGGGAGAGAACCGAGAGGGGGGAGACCGCTTCGAGTGTGTGTGCGAGATTACTCAGGCGATGACGATCGCGGTCGATCCTGTGGTGAAGAAGACGGTGCATCGTTTCCTCGAGCCGCGCGACTTCCTTCACGCGTGAGTCGAGCGCGAGCCGCGAGGGGAACGCGGCCAGAGGCTCGCGAACCCGCTGAAGCCGTTCGCGCATCTGCCGCGAAAGTTGCTCGAGTCGACGGTAGAGCGTGACGCGGTAGTGCTCGAGCGACCGCCGCCGCGCAGCCATCCGGTGAGGAAGAGCTCTGAGCCGGTCAGCCGAGGAGAGATCGCGCAGATCGTGCCGGATCAGGCCGAGCTTCGACTCGATCGTCCGTCGGATTTTCTCGACCGAGTGGTCGATCCGAAGACAGATCTCGTCCTTCGCCTTCACGACGATTTCCGCGGCCGCGGATGGAGTGGGTGCGCGCAGGTCGGCGACGAAATCGGCGATCGTGAAGTCGGTCTCGTGTCCGACCCCGGAGATCACCGGCATCGGACAGTCAGCGATGGCGCGAGCAACGATCTCTTCGTTGAACGGCCAGAGATCCTCGATCGATCCTCCGCCCCGGCTGACGATGACCACGTCATGCATGTTCCACCGCGAGAGGTGCTCGAGAGCGCTCGCGATCTCTCCGGCAGACTCGTCTCCCTGGACACGCACGGCGAAGATCTGGACTTCGAGCCCCTCGAAACGACGGCCGAGTACGTGAAGCATGTCGCGGATCGCGGCGCCGGTCGGGGATGTGACGATCGCGATCCGCTGCGGCAGCATCGGGATCGGACGCTTGCGCGCGGCCGCGAAAAGTCCTTCCTTCTCGAGCCGTTCTTTGAGTTGCTCGAACGCGAGCTGCAAAGCGCCGACACCTTTCGGCTCCACGGCGACGGCATTCAACTGAAACGTGCCGCGCTTGCCGTAGATATTGAGCTTCCCGCGGACGACCACCGAGAGCCCCTGATCGATCTCGAACTTCAGTCCTCTCGAGTACTGCGCGAACAACACGACCGAGATCTGTCCGTCCTCGTCCTTGATCGTGAAGTAGCAGTGGCCCGCCCCGGAGCGCGTGAAATTCGTCACCTCTCCCTCGACCGCGACGTTGCCATAGCGGCTGCCGAGATCGAGATTGACGATCCTGAGGAGCTCGGAGACCGTGAAGATGGAGTCGGACATTGTTGGAACGATGAACGATGAACGATGAACGATGAACGATGAACGATGAACGATGAAAGGATGAACGATGAACGATGAACGATGAACGATGAAAGATGAAGCGAATGCTGAATGCTGAAGGGGGAATGAGGTTCGAGTCAAACTTCCGTGGGGCGGAACACAGTTGGAAAGCGATTTCTTGCCGTTCGTGGCAGGGAACGATGAAAGAGGACCGGCTCAGGGATGATCCCGGTTTCGGTTAGACTCCCGATCGCCGATGGAGCATCTGCCGACAAACCCACTTCTCCTGTCGCTCGTCCTGATGTTCGTGGCCGAGCTGGGAGACAAGACTCAGCTCATCGCACTCGCGTTCGCCACACGGTTCCGCATGCGCTCGGTGTTGGCGGGTGCGATCATCGGGACGCTCTCGGTCACGGCGGTATCCGTCGGAATCGGTGCGACGATCGGGCAGATCGTGCCGGAGCAGTGGCTCACGATCGGGACTGGAATCCTTCTGATCGTCTTCGCCCTCTTCATGGCGTTCGGCTCTCCGGAAGAGGAGGATGACGAGGCCCCGGGCCGGCTCGCCGCGCTCGGTCCGGTGCTGACCGTCGCCGTCACGTTTTTCATCGTCGAGATCGGCGACAAGAGCATGGTTGCGACCATCGGGCTGGCCGCGGAAACTCGGGCGTACCTGGCGGTGTGGGCAGGAGCCTCCGGAGGAATGATTCTGGCGAATCTCGTGGGGATCACGGTCGGAAGAATTGCGGGAAAGCGTCTTCCGGAGCGCGTGATCCGCTGGGCGGCCGCGGTCCTCTTCCTCGTCTCGGGCACGCTGATTCTGATCGAAGGACTCCGCTCGTTGCCCGCCTGATGATCCTGTAGCCAGTCCGAGGCCGAAGACTGGAATCGGAGGCGCGTGAAGGATCCCCCGCTCGCTGCGCGACCGCAGGACGTTTCGCTACCCGACGCGAGCGCCCTCGAGGTTCTGCCTGAAGAGCTCGATCGTCTCCCGCCACGCGGCGTCCGCGGCCTGCTCGTTGTACACCTCGATGCGCGTATCGTTGAAGAAGGCGTGACCGGCATCGTCGTAGATTTTCACCTCGACCCGCTTCCCCATCGCACGAAGCTTCTTCTGCAGCTCGATTCCGGCGCTCGGCGGGACGCCCGAGTCGCTCGACCCGTAGATCAGGAGAATCGGAGCCTGCAGGTTTTCCCACTGCGGTTGCACCTTCCTGAAGCCGCCGTAGAAGCTCGACACTGCACCGACCTTGTCGCTGGTCGTCGCCGCATACTGCGCGAGCGCGCCTCCCATGCAGAAGCCGACGATCCCGAACGTCCCGGAGGAGCACTCGGGTCGTGAAAGCAGGTACTGTCCGGCACCGATGATCTCGGCATTGGCCCGGTCGACATCGAGCTCCATCATCAGTTTCTGTGCATCATTCGGTGAGCGGGCCTTCTCGCCGTGGTAGAGATCGGGGGCCAGTGCGACGAAGCCGGAGGCCGCGAGACGGTCACAAACATCCTCGATGTGGGGAACCAGCCCCCACCACTCCTGAATGACGACGACTGCCGGTCCCTTCCGATCGTCCTGAAACGAGAGATACCCCTGGCACTGATGACCGTTCGACGAGAACTCCACTTTCTGTCCCATGGTGAAAGTGTCGCCTCTCCCGGCGCGTGAGGCAAGTGCCGGCGAGTCATCCTGAGAGACTGTGTCCATTCGCAACCGATTTCTTTGGAGTGCTGAGCTCGCCGAAGGACGAGCTCAGCTTTTCTGTTGTTTCTCTCTCTCAGGCGAATCCTCACAGCCTCTCAGGATGACGACGAATTCTTACGCTCTCGAAATCGAAGTGCGCTCAGAACGACATCTCGTAGAGCATGTAGTACACCGCCCAGCCACTCGCGGCGACGAAGAGCCAGATCGGCAGAACCCATCGTGCGAGCTTCTTGTGCTTCGGGTACTCACGTCTTCTGAGGGCGAGGTCGATCAGCATGATCGCGAGCGGAGCCACTGCCATGGCGAGGATGATGTGAGGAATCAGAATCGAGATATAGATCGTCTTCCAGATTCCGGTTCCCTCGAAGCTCTTCGAACCGAACATCGACCACCGCGTCACGTACGCGACGAGAAAGAGTCCAGCGAACCCGGAGGCCGACAGCATCATGTTGCGATGCAGCTCGATCTTCTTCCGCCGGATCAGCCACCAGCCGATCAGCAGGCTCACGCCACTCAATACGATGAAGGTCGTGCTGAGAAGCGTGAGGGTCTCGAGTGTCATCGACGGGGTCTCCCTCAGCGGATTCTACACGTCCCCCTTCGGGTTCTGTCGAAGCTTCTTGACGTCGGCTCGCTTCTTCTTCTCTTCGACTCTCTTTTCCTTCGCACGGCGGGAGGGTTTCGTGTTGCGACGCTCGGGATCCTTCTCCAGCGCGTCGCCGATGAGAACGAGCAGCTTCTCCAGTGCGTCCTTCCGATTCCGGCTCTGGTGCCGGTAGCGCTGCGAGGAGACCTGCAGAACATCGTCGCTCGAGACCCGGGCGCCGAGCTTCGATCGGACCAGCTCCTTTTCTTCTTCCGACAGAGCTGCGGTTGCAGTGAGGTCGAGCTCCACGGTCACCCTGGTCTCCACCTTGTTCACGTTCTGGCCTCCAGGACCAGAGCTCCTCGAAGTGGTGAACTTCAGGTCTCCCTCGGGAATCGATGGAGTCGTTGACATTGTGCTCTCCCGTTCGTGCCGGGTCCGGCGTTCGCCGTTGCGGCAGGTTGCTTGCTATGTTGCTTGCTGCACTGATTGCGGTGTTGATCCCTGCAATGTCGGCTTCAAACGATGGTAACCCTCGAGGAATCAGAATGACCACAGGAACAGTCCTTCTTTTCGGCGGCCTCTCTCGCGAGAGAATGGTCTCCGTCGCAACTGCCCAGACGCTCGCCGGTCTTCTCTCCGGACCCACATGCTGGTTCTGGAGATCCGATGGGAGCGTCGTCGAGGTCGACCCGTCCCGGCTGATCGAGCATCAGGATCCGTTCCAGAAACCGTTCGATCCCTCCGGGCGCGATCTCGAGTCAACCCTGGCGAAGTCCCTCGACGAGCTGCGTGGTACGGACAGCGTCGTCGTCGTCGGTCTTCACGGCGGCGAGGGTGAGAATGGAACGGTCGCAGCGTGGCTCGAAGAGCGCAGAATCCCGTTCACTGGTTCCGGCTCCGTGGCGAGCCGGCTCGCGTTCGACAAGGTCGCGGCGAAGGAACGCGTCGCGGCTCAGGGGATTGCGGTCGCGGAAGCTGAGATTCTGCGCGGCGAGGATGACGACTCGCTTCAGAGACTCGTCGATCTCGTACGCCGCTCCGAAAAGGTCGTCGTCAAACCGGTGGAGGAAGGCTCGAGCTACGGCATGGAGATCCTCGTCTCCGCATCGGACGCCGAGCGATTCGCCGAGAAGATCCGCGGCGGAGAGTACGAACGCTATCTCGCGGAACGGTTTCTGCGAGGAGTCGAGCTGACGGGCGGCGTGATCGCACACGACGGGGAGACCATAGCCCTCCCGACCGTCGAGATCCGCGCCGAGGAGGGTCGCAGCTTCGATTATCGAGGCAAATACCTCGGAGAGGGAGTTCGTGAGATCTGCCCGGCCGAGGTCTCCGAGGAGGTCGAGATGGCAACGCGGCGTGCCGCAAAGGTGGCCCATGAGACGCTGGGATGCTTCGGTTACTCGCGAAGCGATCTGATCGTCGAGGACGGCACCCCCTATTATCTCGAGACCAACACGCTCCCCGGTCTCACGAAAAGCTCACTTCTACCTCAGGAACTGCGGGAAGCCGGACTCTCGATGACCGAGTTCCTCGAGTCCCAGAGTCGAGCTCGCACGCCATCGCTACGAAACAGGCCGCTGATTCGCCGGAGCGAAAGTGATTAGCGACAGCGAAGGATCGCGTACGGCCGGACTCTCAGGACCGAAATACGCGACAGTCGGAACGTACCCGATCCTTCGCTTCGCTCAGGATGACAGGTTTCGATTCTGGAGTGACTCGGACACAACCATCAGACGCTGACCGAGCTCCGCAAGCACCGCGCCGCACTTCTGCTCGATCTTCAGAGTTGCGTGCTCGTCGCCTCGGGTCACACCGATATTCACGATCGCGATCGGAATCTGCCGCTCCGCCGCGGCTCGCACGAACCGGTACCCCGACCAGACCGTGAGGGAGGAGCCGACCACGAGCAACGCGTCGGCCTCGTCGATCATCGCGAAGCACGCGTCGACGGTCTCCCGCGGTACGTTCTCGCCGAAGAACACGACATCCGGCTTGAGAGTCCCTCCGCAGTGCGGGCAGTCGGGAACGAGAAAACTCGCGACCAGGTCGTCGTCGACACTCGCGTCGGCGTCGGGCGCCTGTCTGGTCTCGCCGGGACTCCATTCCTGATTGAGTGTCGTGATCAGCGACTGAAGTTCGAGACGCGGCATCCGTTCGCGGCAATCGAGGCAGATCACTCTGGAGGTCGAGCCGTGCAGCTCCGTCACGTCCCTGCTCCCTGCCGCCTGATGGAGGCCGTCCACGTTCTGTGTGATCAGTGAACGCGTACGACCGAGAGCTTCCATCAGGGCGAGCGCTTCGTGCCCGTCGTTCGGAACAGCGGCGTGCATCTTCGGCCAGCCGACATAGTTTCGCGCCCAGTAGCGCTGCCTCACCCTGGCACTGCGCCGGAACTGTTCGAACAGCACCGGTTTGTGGCGACGCCACGCCCCATCCGGGCTGCGGTAGTCCGGGATGCCCGATTCCGTGCTGCATCCCGCACCGGTGAGGACCACCAGGGAGCGGCTCCGGTCGACAATCGCGTGGAGTCGGTCGATCTTGTCGAGAAGCATTGCCAATCGCTAACCGGATGCTGCGGAGGAGGATTTCTCGGGGATTGAAGACAGATCTCGAGGCGGCAGACGACTTCGCTCCCGCTTCTCAAAACACGCCTCTTTGTTTCATGAGATGATCCTCGTCTTCAGAAGCGGTTCGAGGAGGTTCAGGTGTCGGATAAGAAGATGATCGCTGTGACAGGTGCAACCGGTTCTCAGGGTGGCGGGCTCGTTCGAGCGATTCAACGTGACCCGGATGGTCCCTTCAAGGCCCGCGCGCTCACGAGAAATCCCGATTCAGAGGCCGCCAGGGCGCTGGCTGATCTCGGAGCCGAGGTCGTCGCGGCTGATATCGACGATCGGGCGAGTCTGGAACGAGCCTTCGCCGGAGCGCACGGCGCGTACTGCGTGACCTTTTTCTGGGATCACATGTCTCCGGAGCGCGAGAAGTCTCAGGCGAAGAACATGGCGGATGCCGCGCGCGCGACGGGTGTGAAGCACGTGATCTGGTCGACACTCGAGGATTCGCGGAACTGGATTCCCCTCGATGACGACCGGATGCCGACGCTGATGGATCATTACAAGGTGCCTCACTTCGACGCTAAGGCGGAAGCGAACGAATACTTCGCCGACCTGCCCGTGACGAATCTGCTGACGTCCTTCTACTGGGACAACCTGATCAACTTCGGAATGGCGCCGAAGCGGGATGAAAGTGGCCGCTATCCGCTGGTGCTCCCGATGGGCGAACGGAAGCTGCCGGGGATCGCCGCCGAGGACATTGGCCGCTGTGCCTACGGCATTTTCCTGCGTGGAGATGAGCTCATCGGAAAGACGATCGGGATTGCCGGAGAGCACGTCGACGGCCGGGAGATGGCGAAGACTCTCGGTGAGGTGGTCGGAAAGGACGTCTACCACTTCTCCCCTTCGTTCGAAGCGTACCGCGGCTTCGGCTTTCCAGGCGCTGACGATCTGGGGAACATGTTCCAGTTCAACCACGACTTCGCCGATGACTTTCGAGCGCCGAGGAAGATCGACGCATCACGCGATTTGAATCCGGACCTTCAGTCCTTCAGGCAATGGGTCGAGAACAATCGAGACACCATTCCGATCGACTGATGTGACGGTCCCGGACATCGGCCCCTGACACCGTTTGGTCAGGGGCCGGTGCCCGAAGGGCAGATGCGGTATGCTGACGGGCCGTCGAAGACGTCTGTTGGCGCCTTCGTCCGAGCCCCGGGATGCACAGGCTGAAACGACTTGCACCGCTCATTGCCGGAGCACTCTTTCTCGTTGCTCTGGCAGTGCTGTACAAGGAGCTCCGCGCGTTTCACTACCGCGAGGTCGTCGCCTACCTCGAGACGCTCCACGCCCGGAAGATCGCAATGGCGATCGGTCTGACGGCCGCGAGTTATCTTCTGCTGACGCTCTACGACGTCTTCGGTCTCCACTACGTCGGGAAGGATCTGCCGTACAGGCGGATCTCGTTCGCCTCGTTCGTCGGCTACGCCCTCAACAACAGCGTTGGCCTGTATGGACTGGTCGGAACGGGTTTCAGGTACAGGCTGTACACGATGTGGGGGCTCGGAACCGCGGAGGTGGCGAAGGTTCTCGGCTTCGCGGTCGTCACCTTCTGGCTCGGCTTCATGAGCCTCGGCGGGCTCGCACTCCTGTTTCTCCCCCTCGAGCTTCCTGAGACCGTCCATCTGCCAATCGGCTCCGTGCAGATCATCGGAGCCATCCTCGTAATCCCCCCGCTGGCCTACCTTGCCGCCAACTTCTTCCGTGAGCGACCGATCGTGTTCCGCTCGCACGAGCTCCCACTCCCCGGCGTGCCGCTGGCCTTCGCTCAGATCGTGGTCTCTACAGTCGACTGGTTCATCGCTGGTCTGGTGCTGTACACCCTGCTTCCTCCGGAGGCCGGGCTTCCCGTCAGTGGCTTCCTCGGAGCCTACATGCTCGCCCAGTTCCTGGGACTGTTTTCCAGTCTTCCGGGAGGAGTGGGCGTGTTCGAGGCCACCATCGTGGTCCTGCTCACCCCGACGGTTCCGGCCAGTAGTCTGCTGGCCGCGCTGCTGGCATTCCGCGCGATCTACTACCTGCTGCCGCTTCTGGTCGCCGCAATCCTCGTGGCGATTCGGGAGAGTCACGAGCGGCGGGAAGCGATCACCCGGATGGCGCGAGATGTCAGACAGTCGGTGCCGGTTGTCGTGCCGCAGGTGTTTGCGGCGCTGGTGTTCATTGCGGGAGCCATTCTCCTCTTCTCGTCCGTCACTCCCTCGAAGTCGATCCGCCTCGACCTGCTGCGGACACTTCTCCCGCTCCCCGATCCTCGAGATCTCGCATCTGCTCAACAGTGTGGCCGGAGTGGCTCTGCTCATTCTCGCTTACGGCGTTCAGAGGCGATTGAATGGCGCCTACCTGCTCTCGGTGATCATGCTCTCGGGAGGAATCGTGTTCTCGCTGCTGAAGGGACTGGACTGGGAAGAAGCAGCCATTCTGTTCGTCGTGCTGGTCAGCCTGCTTCCCTCCCGTCGCCACTTCTACCGCCGCACCACGCTGCTCGACGAGCCGTTGAGTGCAGGTTGGGCGACCGGGGTCATCCTCATCCTGGCGTCAGCATTGTGGCTCGGTCTGTTTTCCTACAAACACGTCGACTACAGCCATGAGCTCTGGTGGCAGTTCGGATTCGGTCGCGATGCGCCGCGTTTTCTGCGGGCAATGGTCGTGGCGACGGTGTTTGCGATCGGCTTTGCACTGCGCAAGCTGCTTCGTCCGGTCCCGCCGCTTGCGGAGCAGCCTTCCGCTGCTGATCTGGAACACACCGAGGTGATCGCCCGGCGCTCGTCGCATACGTATGCGTACCTCGCTCTTCTCGGCGACAAGGGATTGATGTTCAACGAGGACCGCACGGCCTTTCTGATGTACGGGATCGAGGGCCGCAGCTGGGTCTCGATGGGCGATCCGGTCGGTCCTGAAGACGAGGCGGCGCGGCTTGCCTGGAACTTCGCCGAGGAGTGCGACCGGTACTCCGGATGGCCGGTGTTCTACGAGGTGAGGCTCGAGTCGCTGCCTCTGTACATCGACCTCGGGCTCTCGTTCGTGAAGATCGGAGAGGAAGCGCGGGTGCCACTCGACGGATTTGCTCTCGAGGGTGGAGAGTGGAAGACGCTGCGGAAGACGGTCCGGAGACTGGAATCGGAAGGGGCAAGATTCGAGGTGGTGCCGGCCGGGAGCGTCGATGAGCTCATTCCACGAGCTTCGCCAGATCTCAGATCAGTGGCTCGACGAACGAATGACGCGCGAAAAGCGCTTTTCCCTCGGATTCTTCGAGCCGGACTACCTGCGGCGGATGCCGATGGGGCTGGTCTGGTACGGAGAGAAGCTCGTGGCTTTCGCCAATATGTGGGTCGCCGATGGGAAAGAGGAGATGTCGGTCGATCTCATGCGGCATACCCACGATGCTCCACACGGAGTGATGGACTACCTTTTCATCAATCTGATGCAGTGGGGAGGGACGGAGAGCTACCAGTGGTTCAATCTGGGAATGGCACCGCTGGCCGGACTGGAAGCTCCTCCCACCGCTCCGCTCTGGAACCGTATCGGCTCACTCGCATTCCAGCGGGGTGAGGCGTTCTACAACTTCAAGGGACTCCGTCAGTACAAGGAAAAGTTCCACCCCGTCTGGTCCCCGAAATTCGTCGCCAGCCCCCGCAACGCCGCCCTTCCAATCGTTCTCGCGAACATTGCGACGCTGATCTCCGGCACGTTGCGCGGAAACGTCACGCGCTGAGAGCCCCGCGATAAAACATCCAGAACGTTGCACTGCTCGAACAGGTTTCGTTGCGAGCCATTGTCGATGAGGACTCTCGAGAGGAAAATGGATGGGACCTGCGGGACACAGTGAAGGGGATGTAAGGAACGATGACCGATCTCGAGACTGCTGCCATGGATTCGCTCGATATGAGCGGACTCGTTGAGACTCTCAGCGATTTGATCGCGTTCGAAAGCTGTGACGGGCGTGAGATTGAAGTACAGGAGCACATGGCGCGGCTTCTCGAAGAGCTCGGAATGGAAGCGGATCTGTGGGAGATCGACATTCCCGAGCTCGAGCACGATCCTTCCTACGGCGCCGAGATCGAGCGCGAGCGGGCGCTCGGGCTGGTTGGGGTGTGGGGAGGAGATCGAGGTCCGCGGCTCATTCTCAACGGTCATGTTGACGTCGTTCCTGCCGGAGATCCGGGGCGTTGGACGACGCCTCCATTCAAGGCCTCGGTGCGGGATCAACGCGTGTTCGGACGCGGTGCGGTCGATACGAAGGGCGGCCTGTGCTGCGCACTGTCCGCAATCAAGGCTCTGCGCGAGGCCGGAGTGGAGTTGACTGGTTCCGTCGTGATCCAGAGTGTGGCTGGCGAGGAGGACGGCGGCCTCGGCACGCTTGCGGCGATCCGGCGCGGGTACATCGGGGATGCGGCGATCGTGCTCGAGCCGACCGAGCTCGCCATCGCGCCTGCGCAGGCCGGAGCACTGAGCTTCCGGATCACGATTCCCGGTCGTGCGGCGCATGGAGCTCTGCGCACCGAGGGCGTAGATCCTCTGGAGAAATTCGTGCTGATTTACGAAGCGCTGCAGGCGCTGGAGAGGGAACGTAACGAGCGTCTGAAGCATCCGCTCTTTTCCGATTACGAGTTGGCTTATCCGATCAGCGTCGGGAGGATCCATGGTGGCGTCTGGGCTTCGACCGTGCCCGAGTCCGTGACCATCGAAGGACGTTACGGAGTCGGGGTCGGAGAACGCTGCGATCAGGCGAGGGGTGAACTGGAGGGTGCGATCACGGCTGCGGCGCTTCGGGACTCCTGGCTGCGCGAGCATCCACCTGTTGTGGAGTGGTGGGGTGCGCGCTACGAGCCAGCGGACATCCCGGCAGATCATCCACTGGTCACGTCGATGAATGATTCGTTTGCGACGGTCACCGGCAGCCCGACGTCGGTTCGTGGGATGCCGTATGGCGCCGACATGCACCTCCTGGTCAATCGTGGTGGTACCCCATCGGTGATCTTCGGTCCGGGTGATGTGAGACGGGCGCATACCCGGGACGAATCAGTCCCGATCGCAGAGCTCGAGACTGCTGCCAGGGTCCTGGCGCTGACCATCATGCGGTTCTGTGGGGTTCAGCGCGCGGTGAGGTGAGCGCGGAAGGTCTCGCGAAGCCCGTTCTGCACACTGCCGAGGGAGGCAGGGTTTTTCCAGCGCATCACGCACGTCGATCGCCAGTCAGTGCACGCCGCTCATGAGCCTGCGGATTGGCCGGATCAGGAGGGCAAGCACGACGCCGCCGCCGATTGCCGTGGCGGCCACGAGGCCGAAGAGCTGCCAGAGCTCGAGGGTCTCGTAGAGTCCCGCGGTGCGGCCGCCGAGATAGTTCCCGACGGCGCTGGCCAGAAACCATACCCCCATCATGAGACTCGTCACACGCGCCGGGGCGAGTTTCGTGACGGTGCTGAGACCGACCGGACTCAGACACATCTCACCGATGACGTGGAGAAAGTACGTTGCCAGCAGCCACACGGGACTCACCAGGGCTCCTCCGCGGGACAGCGTCGCGGCGACCATCATCACGATGAACCCGAGACCGACGAACAGCAGCCCCAGTGAGAACTTGGCCGGGCTCGACGGCTGTCGTCTGCCGAGTCGGACCCACAACCACGCGAAGATCGGTGCCTGAATGATGACGAACAGAGCTGGCACCCACTGGAACCAGGATGCAGGAAACTCCGAGTCCATCACGACGCGATTTGTCTCATCGCGTGCGAAGAGGTTCAGCGAGGACCCCGCCTGCTCGTAGGCGCCCCAGAAGAAGGAAGCTGCGACGAAAAGGATGACGATGGCGAGAAGACGTTTGCGCTCGACCACGCTCCAGTACGGACGACTGAGAAGCCAGGCGAAGAAGACCACGGTCAGCCCGAGGAGAAGGACGCCGAAGAAATTCGAGAAACCGGTCGCGGTGATGACAATGACGCCCGCTCTGTTGAGTCCTACGACCGCGGCGATGACGAAGAGAGCGCCCGCGAGGCCGATGGCGAGGCCGCGGCTGGCCTTCGCGGTCTCGGCGGAGCGCGGTGGCGGGAGTCCGGCGTCGCCTAGATACTTGTAGCCGCGGACGTACTGGACGAGACCGAAGACCATGCCGAGTCCGGCCATGCCAAATCCGAGGTGCCAGTCGACGCGCTCACCGAGCCAGCCGCAGATGATTGGTGCGGCGAACGCTCCGATGTTGATCCCCATGTAGAAGATCGAGAATCCGGCGTCGCGTCTCTCGTCATCCGTTGCGTACAACTGGCCGACGACGGAGCTGATGTTCGGTTTCAGAAGCCCCGTCCCCAGCACAATGAGGACGAGTCCTGCGAAAAAAGTCGAAGATGACGGGACCGCCATGCTGAAATGGCCGGCGGCGATGATGATGCCGCCCCAGAGAATGGCGCGGCGCTGACCGAGCAGCCGGTCGGCGAGCCATCCGCCGGGAAGCCCGAGCAGATAAACCGACGAGGTGTAGAGGGCATAGATCGCGCCGGCCTTCGCAGCGTTGTAGGCCAGCCCGCCCTGCGCGACCGCCGCCGTCATGTAGAGGATGAGCAGCGCACGCATCCCGTAGAAGCTGAACCGCTCCCACATCTCCGTGAAAAAGAGCGTGGCCAGACCGCGAGGATGACCAAAGAAAGATGAATCGTGTGGCGAAACACTCGTTCCCGGGCTGGTCATCGTCTGCGGATCATACGACAGGAACGAAGCAGATGGCGTTGGGGAATCGTCGTGTCAGGCCCGGCAGCTTTTCTCAAAAGAGGCGAATCAGCTCCGAAGCTCAGCTTCAATGGACCTGATTGTTCGTTCACCGGGAAGGCAAAAGCCCCGGAGGGCTCCGGAGGCTCGGCTCGATGGTGCCGTCAGTGCTGTGGAAGGTGAGTCGAACACCCGTTAGAGCGGCGGGGCGAAGCGAATTGCCCGTACGCGGCTTGCTCATCGGCCGTGGAGAGGCCGGAAAAACGCTCGTGCAATAGAATCGGGCCATGTGCATTGCCAGACCGCCCGCCTTCCTTCTTCTCACGGTTCTCGTCATCGTGTCAGTGCCTCTTCAGGCGCGGGCGGAGCTCACGCGCTACGTCATCGGTGACGCGAACGACGTTGATCCCGCGCTTCATGGACCGGCCTTCGATCTGGGGGGTGGGGGGAGCGATGTGGATGAAGCGATGCAATGGGTGATCGACGAGGTCAGGGGCTGTTCGGATTGCGCAATCGAGCTCGATGTCGTGGTGCTCCGCTCCTCGGGATCGGATGGATACAACGTCTGGTTCGAGCTGCTCGACGGAATCGACTCGGTCGAGACTTTTGTCATTACCGATCGAGAGTCGTCTCACCGCGACGATGTCGTCGCGGCTGTGCGCAGCGCGGAGATCGTCTTCTTCGCGGGCGGAGATCAGTGCAACTACGTGCGGTTCTTCAAGGGAACGCCGGTACAGCATGCAGTCGAGGCAGTGGTGGCCCGTGGAGGGGGAGTCGGAGGTACGTCTGCAGGCCTGGCGATTCAGGGCGAGGTCATCTACGACGCCTGTGACGTGGGCTCATCGAAGTCGATCGATGCTCTTGCAGATCCGTTTCACGGAGACATCAGCCTGTCGCGTGATTTTTTCCGATGGCAGCATCTGAGGGGGACGATCACAGATACACATTTCATTGAGCGGGACCGGCTCGGGCGTCTCATCGTTTTCATGGCGCGGCAACTCGAGGAGGAGCCCGGCAGAAGCCCGGTTCTCGGGATCGGGATCGATGCGAAAACTTCTCTCGTGATCGCCCGCGACGGAATGGCAAGGGTCATGGGAGCTGGGCCCGTTTACTTTCTGCGCGGCGCGAAGCCCGCCGAGACGGTCAATTCGGGCGAGCCACTCACATGGCGGGACATCGAGCTGTGGGTGATCCCGTCCGGGGACAGTTTCAATCTCGACGAACGCCCTGCCCGATCGCAGCGCACGTTGAGCGTCGTCGATGGTGTGATCCTCGACAAACCGTATTGACCGGAAGACTGCGGCGAAGGCGCTTAACTCTGATCGTGGATCAGGTCTTCGTCGGCAGCGAGAATCCGGTTGATGCGCGAAAGAGCCTCGACCGCCTCCCCTTGATGGCGCACCGCAATCTCGGTCACGAGGGCGTTGAGCAGAATCACGACACTGGAGACGGAGTTGGTGAACATCATGTTGTGGCTGGGAACGATGAAGGAGTGCCTGCTCACGCGTGTCGCCGGCGCTGCGTACCGGTCGGTGATGACGATCGTCGGAAGCCCGCGGTCGTTCGCTTCCTCAAGAAGGGCGAGTGTCTGCCTCGAGTAAGGCGGAAACGAGAACGCGAGAACCAGATCGGTCGGTCGCAACGTCACGACCTGCTCGCGCGGCGAGGAGAAGCGGGTTGATATCGGCGTCGTGCGAAGCCCGATCTGCGTGAGGAGATAGCACGCCAGTTCGGCCAGATAAGCGGAGATCCCCATCCCGAAGGTGTAGATGTGGTCGGCCTTGAAAAGGAGCGCGGCGGCCGAACGGAACTCCTTGCGATCGACCGCTTCGAGAGTGCGCTGGAGGTTGGTCTGCTCCAGCTTCGATACGCTGTCGAGAATGTCATCCTCGGCGATCGAGTCCGGCTCACTTCTGGTGGAGCCGCGCATCTCTGATCTCAGCCGCTCCAGCAGCACCATCTTCAGTTCGGCAAATCCCTCGAATCCTATCCGCTGCGAAAAACGTACGACCGTCGCCTCGGAAGCTCCGGTCCGCTGCGCCAGCTCCGGAATCGAGAGGAAAGGGATCTCGCGGGCATGGTCGAGAAGATAATTCGCGATCGCCTGCTGCTGGGGCGGAAGATCGTCGAAGTGCTCGTGGATCAACTCGCGCAACGTGGAATCGTCATCGAAACCCGGGATGACTCTACCTGAGCCCGCTGGCCGGTCGTGGTCTTTCATCCAGCTTATAAGATAGATGAAACTCGACTTTCATACAACTTGATTCAACGACTTCGTGCCCTCCATATCGTTCCTTGACAGCCACATTCCTTGGAGAGATGATGTGAAAGTAAAGTTTCATTTAGACGCACAGAAGAAATTCATGCGTGCGATACATCAAGAAGAAGGAGCTCTCTCATGCGCCTGCGACACGTGATTGCCATCGCGATCCTGTTCCTTGTCTGGACAACTTCTGCTGTCGCTCAGACAGATGAGACCGGTGTGCTGGCCGGGACTGTGGTCGATGCGGGCGGCGAGCCGATCGCCGCGGCGGTGGCGACCGCATCCTGGATGGACGGATCGCAGTTGCGATGGGCAGAGACCGATGCGCAGGGGCGTTTCCGTCTTCGCTTCCTTCCGCCGGGCGTCTATCAGTTGACTGTCGAAGCGGCTGGACATGCGCCGAGACAGCTCACGGAGATCAAGGTGAGCGCCTCGCGGGTCAGAGAAGTCGTCGTCGAGCTCCCTCCAGCCAGCGCGCTGTCCGAGCAGATCACCGTGAGCGCGGCAGCTCCCCTTCTCGACCGGACCACAACCGAACAGGGCTCGGTCCTCACAGGAGAGGAGCTCGAGTTGCTGCCGACCTCGCGTACTGCCACCGAACTGATTGAGTTCGCTCCGGGTGTCCGATCGGACCAGGTATGGGGCGGTTCGACCTCGCAGGCCAATTCTTACAAGCTCGATGGTGTGGCCGTGAACCATCCGGGATTCGGAGGCGATTTCCTGCTGCCGAACGTCGACTGGATCGAGCAGATCGAGGTCGTGGGTCTCGGTTCGGGTGCAGAGTATGGAAACTTCCAGGGCGGACTGATCAACATGGTGACCAAGTCGGGAAGCAATGATCTCGATCTCGGCGTCCGGCTGTACTACGAGGATGAGTCGCTTAACTCGACGAACATCAATGCTTTCGAAGCAGGCGCCGAAGACGAGGGTCGCTGGGAGGCGAGCATCGACGCGGGTGGTCCGCTGATCCGCGACGAGCTCTATTACTTCGTCTCCGCGCAGCGTTCCGGGATCGACACCCGGATCGTCGACGGATCGGCATCGAGCGCGGGGCAGGTCGAGTTCCTGCCGGTCCTCGAGCAGCGCGAAGAGACAAAGCTCTTCGGAAAGCTGAACTGGGATCTGTCCCCTTCCAGCAGGCTGTCGGCCGTTCTCGGGTGGGATGATGTCCAGACCGACAATCGCGGCCTCGACAGTTTCACGGCCCCGGAAGCAGCACAGACACAGGAGTCTCCCGGATTTTTCTACAGCGGAAGCTGGCAGGGGCTTCTCGGCAGAACAAACGCATGGGAGCTGAAGTTCACGGGCTTCGATGCGTCAGATGACCGGCTCCCTCTTCAAGGTGGTGCGGTACCGGCGATTCAGATTCTCGGAGGCAACCGTGATCTGTATGCGAATGCCGTCTACACCAGAGAGCGGGATCTCACGAGCAATGCGGCCACCTTCGGCTGGGACTCGTTCCTCGATCTCGGAACGATGACGCATCAGTTGAAGGCGGGAATCGAGTACGACCGGGGCGACTGGCTCGAGACGCGGTTCAGGAATGGCAACATGACCTGGCGGCCGGAAGAGGGAGATGGCCCGTTCGATGCGAGTGATCCGTCGACCTGGGGTTTCATCTCCAGCGACTGGGGCGGGGACATCAGGCTCGATGCCGAGACCACCAATGGTGCGATCTATCTCCAGGACTACATCAGCGTCAGCGAACATCTGAACCTCAGTGCAGGAATCCGTTTCGGCGACTGGGAAGGAACGATCACCCCAGGATTCGGAGGGGGAAGCTCCTTTACGGCGATGGACGACAGCGCGATTGCGCCACGACTCGGAGTGATCTATGACTTTCTCGGCAACGGCCGGCTGGTCGGAAAGGCGCATGCCGGGCGCTACTTCCAGAACATGTTTGCGCTCCTGTTCGATCGCGTGGCGGGCGGCAACGTGTTCAGGAATCTGCAGTACTGGGACTGGGTCGGCGACGGTCTCCCGGACTTGAATCGTACCTACACCGAAGCGGAGCGAAACGATCTGTTCGAGTTCTTCGATGACGAGCCACTGGGAGAGCAGGTCGGGCCCGTTGCAGACTACGAGCAACCCTATGTGGATCAGATCGTTCTCGGGACGGAGTACATGCTCACGGATCGCTCAAAGGTCGGCGTGACCTACATCAATCGTGAGAACGAGAATATCGTTGCACTGTACGACCGTAATCTGATGTCGAACTACACGCCGTTCCGGAACGTCGAGGTCATCGATTTCAACACGGGGGATCCCGTGCTCGACCAGAACGGAAACCCGCTCATTCTCGACACGATCTACCTGCGGAACGACGACATCATCCGCCGGGGTAGCGCGCCCGGTCTGACCGACGCACAGGTCGCGGCACTGACATACAACCCCGACTACGTTCTGACCAACGTCGATGAGGCGAAGCGATCGATGGATCAGATTCAGTTGACCTTCGACCATCGCGCAACGCGCTGGACGATGTCCGCATCAGCGGTCTGGACGAATCTCGAAGGAAACTTCTACAGCGTCAGCGGTTATGAGAGCGCTTTCGGGACCGGCGCCGGTTCTTTTGTCCAGCTCAACGAACAGACCGGGTTCGACGGTGACCTCCAGAACTACAGCGACCTGGAGCTCAAGCTTCGAATGTCGGGCGACATCGGCTTCGGATTCCGGGGCGGGTTCTTCTACACCTGGACTGACGGCGATCACTTCACCCCCTACTATTCGATCGACAACAGGAATCACGACTACTACACGGCGGACGGAGACTGGATCAACTACCGGCTGCTCAACGGAGTCTCGGGAGAGGACATCTTCCTCGAGAATCGTGGCAATCGTGAATACGAAGACTTCAGCCGCCTCGATCTCTATTTCGACCGGCTCTTCGTGACTGGTGGTAACGAGTTCATCGTCGGCATCGATGTCTTCAACGTCTTCAACGAGGACGCAATCACCTCAGTCAGATCATTCGTCAACGGGCAGGATCCGTCTGATCCGACGACTCTCTTCGGGTCTCCGCGCTTCCGTCAGCAGCCCCGCACCATCCGCATCAACACCACGTTCAGGTTCTGAGACGAGAGCGCACGGGGGGTCGGGGCTCCAACCCCGACTCGCGGAGGGCTCCAGCCCTCCGCAAAGCGGTCAATAGTTCTGTGAAGTCGCGAGTCGCCCCTGGAGGGACGACCCCCGGTTCGTATTCGTCTCTCGACCGGCTCCAGTGTGGATCGTGCGCTTTGGCCCCACCCGCCCACGCGCTTCCCGCAGACTACTGTCGCATGATGAGCACCTTGGGCTCGGTCATCTCTTCCATTGCGAAGCGAACGCCCTCCCGTCCGAACCCGGAATCCTTGATCCCTCCATAGGGAAAATTGTCGACGCGAAAGGTCGGGACATCATTGATGAGCACGCCGCCATACTCGAGATTCCGGTAGGCGGATAGCGCATGAGCAATGTTTGGGGTGAAGACGCCGGCCTGCAGCCCGAACCGGGATTCGTTACAAGCTGCGATCGCGTCGTCGAAGCGGTCGAATCGTTCGATGACGGTGACCGGACCGAAGATCTCATCGCGGCAGACTTTTGCATCACGCCTGGCGTTCGTCAGCACCGTCGGTTCCAGCACCTGCCCTTCCGCTTTCCCACCACAGTGCATTTTCGCCCCTCCCGCTACAGCGTCCTCAATCCAGGAGAGGACACGTTCGACGTGCTGCTGCTCGATCATCGGACCGACCACAGTCTCTTCGTTCATCGGATCGCCCACCGCGACCTTTCTGGTTTCCGTGACGAACTTGTCGAGAAACGTATCGTAGAGCGAGGTGTGGACGAAGATCCGCTGCACCTTGATGCAGACCTGGCCGGCGTTCGCCCACGAGCCCATCACGACCGGGTCCATGATCTCGTCGAGATCCACTCCCTCATCGATGATGCACGGAGCATTGCCTCCCAGCTCCAGAAGGACCTGTTTCCTGCCGGCCAGCGCCTTCAGTTTCCATCCGACGACATCGCTTCCCGTGAAGGAGAGGACGCTGATCCGGTCATCCTCGACCATTCGCTGGGCACTCTCCGGACGGCAATGGACCACGCTGAGCGCTCCCGCGGGGAGTCCCGCCTCGGCCAGCAGCTCGGCCGTGCGAAATCCGGTCAACGGACACTGCGGGGGAGGTTTGAGAACAGTCGTCGTTCCGACCGCAATCGCAGGGCTCAACTTGTGTGCGATGAGATTGAGCGGGAAATTGAACGGAGAGATCGCGGCCACCGGGCCCCGGGGAACCCGCGTGAACAGACAGATCCTGCCCTCGGCGCGCTGCTCCAGATCGATCGGCATGACTTCTCCTCCGAAGGATCTCGCCTCACTCGCTCCGAGCGAGAATGTGATCGCCGCCCGGCGGACCTCCCCACGGCAGAACCGGATCGGCTTGCCGCTCTCTCGCGTCATCAGCGTCGCGATCTCGTCCTCGTGGGCAGTGAGCAGACCTGCCATCTTCTCCAGGATCGTCACGCGCACGTGGGTGGGGAGGTTTCGCATCTCACGGAACGCATCGCTTGCCGCCGCGATCGCGTCATCCACATCGGAGGGTCCGGCGATCGATACCTCACCCACCGGAGACCCGTCCCAGGGGCTCGTAATCAGCTCGAATTCCTCGCTCTGCCGGAGCTCGCCACCGATACGCATGGGGGTACGGTTCATCTTCATCTGCACCTTTCGTTGAACGGTCTGGAGTCACCAACCACACTGTGGAAGAGCGGCGCAGCAGGAGCCTCATGCTCCCCGGGCTCAGCCTATTGATGGTTGAGCCAGAGAGTATCACTCACCATCGGTCTGATTTTTTGGGCCGCCTTTCGACCTGATACGATGGTCCGACATATGACGAAAAACACATTTGAATTGCATCGCTCTGCTTACGGAGAGCACTCATGAGTCGTGCACTCGATCTGGTCGAGCGACGCCGGAAAGTCGTTGCCAGGGGCGTCGGCCAATTTGCCGGAGACACGACGGCTGCCTCGGCGTCCGGCGCGCTGATCACGGATCTGGACGATCGTGAGTTGATCGATTTCGCCGGCGGCATCGGGGTCATGAACGTCGGGCACGCGAATGAAAAGGTCGTGGCGGCGATTCGGGAGCAGGCGGGCAAGCTGGTCCACACCTGCATTCACGTCGCGACCTACGAGCCTTATGTCGCTCTGTGCGAGAAACTCGTCGATCTACTGCCTCACGGGGACGAGACGAGGGCGATGCTCGTCAACACTGGTGCCGAGGCAGTGGAGAACGCGATCAAGATTGCGCGTCAGGCGACCGGACGTCCTGCCATCATCTGCTATTCGGAAGCTTTTCACGGTCGGACGATGATGTGTATGACACTCACCTCGAAGACCGGATACAAGATCGGCTGCGGACCCTTCGCTCCGGAAGTTTACCGGCTGCCCTATCCGAATCACTTCCGGTACGGAGATGGTCTTTCGATGGAGGACTTCATCGCCCGGGAGCTGAGTCGTTTCGAGGAGGCGCTGATCAATCAGGTTCCCGTGGAGCACGTCGCCGCGGTGATTATCGAACCCGTGCTCGGAGAGGGAGGGTTCGTACCCGCTCCGGCGGAGTATCTTCGTGGTCTCCGCGCGATCTGCGACCGTCATGGGATCATTCTGATTTTCGACGAAGTGCAGTCGGGATTCGGTCGCACCGGGCGCTGGGCGTCGTACGATCACGCCGGCGTTGTTCCTGATCTTTCGACCTGGGCGAAGTCGATGGGTGGTGGTCTGCCGATCGGTGCGGTACTCGGCAGGGCGGCGGTGATGGATGCGGCACGTCCGGGGACGCTCGGGGGAACATACGGTGGAAACCCGGTCGCCTGCGCGGCCTCGCTCGCCACGATCGAAGCGATGGAAGAGCTCGGCCTCAACGAACGGGCGATGGAGATCGGTGACACGGTTCGAGCCCGGATGGAGAAACTCCGTGAACGCTGCGACCTGATCGCCGACGTGCGCGGGCTGGGGGCGATGATCGGCATCGAGTTCTGTCACGACGGCGATCCGCGCAGACCTGCCGGGGATCTGGTCAAACGGATCACCGCGATCTGCCGCGAGAAGGGAGTGCTCGTGCTGCCGGCGTCTTCGTATGGAAACGTTCTGCGCGTACTGTCACCCCTCGCGATCGACGACTCGACGCTGGAGCGGGGACTCGACGTCATGGAAGCCGCCATTCTCGAGGCGACGGCAGAGGAGCGTGCTCATTGAAACCGTTTTCCATCGCCGGTATGCAACTCGAGCTCTCCGCATTGCGGGAGAACGTGACGACCATGGGCGAGCGGCTCGCCGTTCTGATGAACGTCTACCCGTGGGTCCAGATGGTCGTGTTCAGCGAGCTTGCGCCATATGGACCGCTGTTGTCCAACACCGTGCAGTTTCCTGCGCCGGCAGAGGACATCTTCAAATCCTGGGCGAAAAAGTACGGCATCTGGTTGCTGCCCGGCTCGATGTTCGAGACGCTCGGCGAGAAGATCTACAACACGGCAATGGTCATCAATCCCGAGGGGGAGCTCGTCGGGTACTACCGCAAGATGTTCCCGTTCCGGCCGTATGAGGAAGTGGTCGAGGGAGGAACCGAGTTCATGGTCTTCGACGTTCCGGACGTAGGACGATTCGGTCTGTCGATCTGCTACGACCTGTGGTTTCCGGAGACGGCGCGTACCCTCGCAGCGATGGGGGCGGAGGTCATTCTTCATCCGACGCTCACCGGGACGATCGATCGTGACGTCGAGCTTTCGATCGTGCGCGCAACCGCTGCGCAGAATCAATGTTTCGTCTTCGGCATCAACGGGTTCGGTGATTGCGGAAACGGGCGCTCGATCATCGCCGGTCCTGCCGGAGAGGTGATGTATCAGGGCCAGAGTGCTCCGGAGATGATCCCGATGGAGATTGACCTCGATCGGGTCCGCCGAAGTCGCGAGGTCGGGCTCCGAGGGCTGGGCCAGCAGCTCAAGAGCTTTCGGGATCGGAAGATCGAATTTGCCGTCTATGGCCCCGAAGCCCGCAACTGGCCATACCTCCAGAGTCTCGGCCCTCTACGCAAGCCAGAACGAGGATCGCAGGCGGGTCTGTCGAATATCAAGGACCTGACCAGCTGAACTGAACAGAGCAGAAAGGACATCACATCGAAGCTCCCGTCGAGAAGAAACCGAGAGAGAACGATCAATCGTTTCGCGATCATTACGCTGCGTCCCAGTTCCGCACGGAGACCTGGAATGATCTGAAGCACAGGACCGAACGGCTGCATCGCGACTCGGAACGAGGACGGGACATCGAAACAGAGCGCGACGAGATCCTCCGGATCCTGGCGCTGCTCGACAGGATCGAGCACTACTGGGTTTTCCCCGGCCGCAACGCATGTGCCGAGCTGAGTCGTATTCTCGATCGCGGCTGGTATCGGGCGCTCGCCCGTCAGACCGCCCGCATCGTCCGCCTGCTGGTGAGCGACCGATACCGCAGTGTCGACGTCTCCTGCATCTGGAGCGAAAGCGCGGACGGGGACGCCGAGCTCGACGAAGAGGAGGCGATGCCGGGCGAGCGGGACAACCGGCCCCATTTCGAAGTCCTCATTGTCGACGATCTGACCCCGGCGGAAGAGCAGGAGCTCCGACGAAATCTCCTGAAGATGCGCCGTGATCAGGACGACCTGATCTATGACATCGTCGTGGTTCCGACCTTCGACGACGCGATCATCGCCGTGCTGTTCAACCACAACATCCAGAGCTGCGTGCTTCGCTACCGGTTTCCGGTAGAGACGCGGATTCCGATCCCCGAGCTCCAGCACTATCTGCGGATGATCGACTACGACGATTTCTCCAGGCGGGCCGAATCCGAACCTTGCACGACTCTCGGCGAAGCGATCAGGCAGTTGCGCCCGGAGCTCGATCTGTTTCAGGTCACGGACGACTCGCTCGGCAGCGTGGCAGTGAACAACTCGCGTTGCTTCCGCCGTGTCTTTTTCCGGCAGGAAGATTATCTCGAGCTTCATCTCAGCATTCTCAAGGGAGTCGGCGATCGTTACGAGGCTCCTTTCTTCAACGCGCTCCGGGACTACTCCCATAAACCGACGGGTGTTTTCCATGCTCTTCCCATCTCGCGTGGAAAATCGATCACCAAATCGCATTGGATCCGGGACATGGGCGAGTTTTACGGACCGAACGTGTTCCTCGCGGAGACCTCTTCGACAACGGGTGGGCTCGACTCCCTTCTCCAGCCCGTAGGCCCGATCAAGCGGGCGCAGGAGAAGATGGCGAGAGCATTTGGAAGCCGCCTCAGTTTCTTCGTGACCAACGGAACGTCCACCGCGAACAAGATCGTCACACAGGCGCTGGTGCGCCCCGGCGACATCGTGATGCTCTCTCACGACTGCCACAAGTCGCATCCGTACGCGATGGTCCTGGCGGGTGCGCTGCCACTCTACCTCGATCCATATCCGCTCCAGGAGTTCACGATGTTCGGCGCGGTGTCGCTTCGTGAAATCAAAGGGAAGCTCCTGGCCCTGAAGAGGGCCGGGAAGCTCGACAAGGTCCGGATGCTGCTCCTGACCAACTGTACGTTCGACGGAATCAGCTCCGACCCCGAACGTGTCATGCGGGAGGTCCTCGCGATCAAGCCCGACATGATCTTTCTATGGGACGAAGCGTGGTTCGCCTTTGCGGCCGCGACCCCGACGTATCGGCGAAGGACCGCCATGGCCGCCGCAGCCCGTCTTCGCACGCAGTTTCGTGACGAGGCGTATCGCCGCTCATACGAATCGTGGCGCAAGACCTTCGACGAGCAGAATCAGGATGACGATTCGACCTGGCTCGACTCCGAGCTTCTTCCCGATCCGGACGAGGCTCGCATTCGAGTCTACGCGACTCATTCGACACACAAGACTCTCACGTCTCTCCGGCAGGGCTCGATGATCCACGTTTACGATCAGGAGTTCGAACAGAAGGCACGTGAACCATTCCACGAAGCGTACATGACGCATACCTCGACCTCGCCGAATTATCAGATTCTGGCCTCCCTCGATGTCGGGCGACGGCAGTTCGAGCTCGAGGGCTACGAGTTCGTGCGGAACACGATCGGGCTCTCCATGATGTTGCGCAAGCAGATTTCCGATCATCCGATTCTGAACAAGTACTTTCGGGTGTTGAAGGCGGGCGATCTGATACCGCCGGAGTACCGGCCGTCGGGGCTGGAGAAGTTCTACTCCGCGGATTCAGGATTTTCCAGAATCGAGGATCACTGGCGGCAGGACGAATTCGCGCTCGATCCGACTCGCGTCACCGTCCATGTCGGAGCCACCGGAATGGATGGAGACACGTTCCGAAAGCTCCTGATGGATCGCTTCGACATCCAGATCAACAAGACCTCCCGCAATACGGTTCTCTTTCTGCTGAACATCGGATCGACGCGAGGGACGGTCACGTATCTTCTCGACGTTCTTCTCCAGGTTGCGATGGAGATCGAGGACGAGAGGGAGAATCAGAGCGACCTCGATCGTTCGATCGCGCAGCAACGCGTCGACGCTCTGACGCTCGATCTTCCGCCCCTGCCTCACTTCAGCCGCTTCCATGCCGCGTTCGTCTCAGATCCTCGAGGCAATACGCCTGAGGGAGACATCCGCTCGGCGTTCTTTCTGACGTACGACGACCAGTCGTATGAGCATCTGCCGCTCGATGGCACGGTCGCGACCCTGATGGACGAAGGGCGCGAGATCGTCAGCGCAGCGTTCGTCACCCCTTACCCGCCCGGATTTCCGATTCTCGTTCCGGGACAGATCGTCAACAGCGAAATCCTCGAATATCTCAAAGCTGTCGACGTCAAGGAGATTCATGGATACTCCGCCGCTCATGGGCTGCGGGTATTCAAGCCCGAGGTGCTCGACGGGCTCTTCCGTTCGAGCAACAGCGACTTCAGTTAAGGAGCTTCACCAATGAAAAAACTCAAAGGCATCTCCGACATCCGTCGGTTTTTTCACCGCAACGACACGCCAATCTATTTCGTCAGTGCCACACCGTTCAACCTCCTCGGGATGGACGAATGGGTACGGCGTTTCACATTCATCAACTACATCGATTGCTTCGATGGTGCGCACCCGCACGTCTTCATCCCGTCGGAGCGACCTCACGAGCAATTCCAGAGCATCGAGGACATCACGAACTACCTTCTCGATCATCCGGAGGTCGCGAAGTTCATCCGGGACAATGCACCCGCGGGAAGTCAGGAACGAGGGAAGGGCGCGTTTCTTTTCTTCGACGAGAATACCGAGGGGCTGTGTAAGGAACTGGGTCTCGACGTCGTGTTCCCCTCAGCCCAGCTGCGCACGAAGATCGACAACAAGATGATGACGACCCGCATTGGAAACGAGGCCGGGGTCCAGAGCGTGCCGAATGCGATGGCTCCCGTCAAGAGCTACGACGATCTCCGGAACATCGCTGATGAGCACGATCTGGGAAAGAAGCTCGTGGTGCAGACTCCCTTCGGAGACTCGGGTCACACGACGTTCTTCATTTCGAATGAACGCGACTATCGGCAGTACGCGGAGGAGATCGAAGCAGAGCAGGAAGTGAAGGTCATGAAACGTGTTCGTGTTCGAGGCTCGGCGCTCGAGGCTTGTGTCACCAAGCACGGAACGATCGTCGGTCCTCTCATGACCGAGCTCGTGGGATTCAAGGAACTGACCCCTTACAAGGGAGGCTGGTGCGGCAACGAGGTCTTCGCCGACGCGTTCCCGCAGAAAGTACGAGATTACGCACGGGACTCGGCGTTCAAGATCGGTGAAGCTCTCAAACGGCATCGGTACCGGGGATACTTCGAGATCGACTTTCTGACCGATCTCGACAACGGCGAGGTCTATCTTGGAGAGATCAATCCACGGATCACCGGGGCGAGCTCGATGACGAATCTCGCGTCGTTTGCCCACGCCGATGCTCCGCTCTTCCTGTTCCACCTTCTCGAGTACATGAAGGTCCCGTACGAGCTCGACGTCGAGGAGCTCAACCGGCGCTGGGCGAGCTCGGAGAACATCGACTCCTGGAGCCAGCTCGTGATCAAGCATACCGAGGAGAATGTAGAGCTGATCAGACAGGCGCCGAAATCGGGCGTATGGCAACTCGAGAGCGACGGTTCCGTCACGTTCGTCAGGAGTCAGACCCACCGCCGAACCGTGCAGCGGTCGGATCGCGCGTTCTTTCTGCGAATTGCGAAGGAAGGTGACTACTTCTACGAGGGGGCCGATCTCGGAATTCTGGTGATGCCGGGGCGACAGATGACGGACAGCTTCAATCTCACGAGCCGCGCGAAGGCCTGGATCCGAGGAATGCGTGATCAGTACAGTGCGCGCCCGCCTCGTGGCAAGGAGAAGGAAGAAGCCGCAGCCATCGCGAGCGGCCAGGGCTTCAAGCTGCTTTGAGCTGCGGTTTCGAGTTTCGGGGCTCCAGGCTCGATCGGAGACCCGGAACTTCGGACCGTGGGCTCGCCTCGCTGAACGGTAATCCGAGAGTGGCGCGGATCCTGATAATCCCACAGCGATGAGACTGCAATTCCGTACCGTATTCGAGCCTCGCCCCGGAGATCGCTGGAGGGCTCTGTTCGATCGGAGCTGGCCGGCGTATCGTGAATGGTTCCTCCGGGAGGGGAACGAGGCAAGACCCGGCGTGGAGGCTTCGCGCCAGATGTTGCGGTCTTACATGCCGGAGCTCGAACCCTTATGGGATGAGTTGACGGCACTCTCAGGCGGAGATGAGCAAGTCGCCCGCATGTTGAGTCTGGTCAATCCCACACCCTACATCTCCGGTTGTTCCCAGGCCGTCTGGACCGGTGAGACGCCGTTTCTCATCCGCAACTACGATTACCACCCGCTCATGTGCGAAGGAATGTTTCTGATGAGCGCGTGGACCGGTACCCGGGTGATCGCGTCGAGCGACTGCCTCTGGGGTGCTCTGGACGGTCTGAATGAGCACGGGGTGTGCGCATCGTTGTCCTTCGGTGGCCGCACGATCGTCGGGGAGGGGTTCGGCATTCCCCTCATCGTCCGGTACATCCTCGAGGTCAGTCGCAACACGCGCGAGGCCGTTGCACATTTGTCCAGGATTCCCTGCAACATGGCGTACAACATTTCGGTGCTCGACCGCCTCGGCGAATACGTGGTCGTCTCTCTTGCTCCGGACCGCCCGCCGCAGATCTCACAGACGGCAGTGGCCACCAATCATCAGGACGCTGATGAATGGATCCATCACGAGTCGTACAGCAGGAGCAGAGAGCGCGAACGATCCCTCGAACGGCTGCTGACCGACCGCAGTGCGGGCCCCGATGACCTGGTCGAGTCGTTCCTCGATCCGCCACTGTTCAGCGATGAATACAGTCGCGGCTTTGGTACGCTCTACACAGCCCGGTACGATCCCGGCGTCGGGAGGGCGACGTTTCTGTGGCCGGGACGGCGAACGGTGCACTCCTTCGACTCCTTCGAGGAGGACCGTTGGCTCATCGACTACGACGAGCCACTGTTCGCTGCCGCGCGCAGAGCCTCTTGAGCGGCGTGTTTCAAATCAGTCCGGGACGATCTCGTCGAATCGAGAGCTCGACCAGTCCCAGCTCCTTCGTGAGGAGGGTAGGCGCGAGTACAACAGGCGCGGCGCCTATGCGAGTCTGCCGAGCTTGGTTCGTGGTGCGGAAAAACGACACCGCGGGATCGCTTCCCGGAGCGAGGACACGACGTGGTCGAGATCCTCTTCGAGGAGCTTTCCGTGAAAGGGAAGTGCGAGCTCCCGCATCTCCTCCCGATGCTCCTCTCCGGCCTCTCCCCAGCCCCCGCCGATGAAGGCGAATGTTGCGTCCGGCCATGTCTTCAGAACGCGCGGGATCGAGCGAAGGACGATATCGTGCCCCTTGATGGAGCGGCCGACCAGGTGCGGAGGACTGAACGGGCTTTCGGTCGCCGGGGGATAGAAGAATGCCACGAGACCGATCAGGGGAGTCTCGCTCGAGATCCCGATGTCGTCTCGAAAGCTCTGCCGTGAGTAGAGGGAAGGGTCGAATCGCTTCTCGTCGGCACCGTAGTACATCAGCTCGAGCCGGTCCTCGGGGATGCCGGCTTCGCGATAGAGCTCTCGCGTACGTTCACACGTCGCGATCACACGCGTATCGAAACGGGCCGTGCCGAAATCGATATCCCGTAGCACGGGCGCCTCGAGATAGTAAGTGCCTGGAATCATCGAGAATCGAAGCGGGACGTCGGCGATCCACGATGCCAGACGCCCGATGATGATCGAAGGAAAAAGGTGGAACTGCACGATGTCGGGCCGCACCTGCTCCAGCAGCCTCGCCAGTCGATGAACCATCAGCGTGCCGGTCAGGATGTGAGTCCTCGCCATCAGATCGAGTGCCGCGGTGTGGTAGGTGAAACCCTCGTGCTGCAGCACGACCGGAATCGTCCCCTCGCCGGGAGGAATGATCGCCTCGACCAGGTGACCTCTTCTTCGCTGACGACGCATCAGCTCGAGGAGCCACGGCGCGCCGTTCGTCGTGGCAGCCACATGCACGATTTTGAGAGACTCCGACATCTCTGCGCAGCATATCCGCTTTTGAATCCACGGATAGAGTCACCGCTGACGGCTTAAGTTCGGATCATTGGGGCTAGCCCGCATTTCTCACCAGCTTTCTACTGCGGCGACGGATAGCGGCGCGGCTGCTGCGTTGCGCTCGATTCGGCTCCTCGACATAGTGTCGACTATGCCTGCGGGGCCGAACCTTCGCGCGCCTTGCATCCGCACCACTCTCCGCCGCCTCGCTACGATATCTGGTGAGAAATACGGGCTAGACCTCGAGGACCGTGATCGTTG